>CAWESG010000001.1:0-82553 GCA_963811555.1 uncultured Alphaproteobacteria bacterium
GCAGATTGTCGGGCGTGGCTCAAAGTCGGCGCTGGGGCGTTTTGCGCCGCAGGAGAGAGTGCTCTCCACGCGCGCGCTCAGCGGCGTCACGCTTTATGAACCTCAGGAACTGGTTCTGTCCGCCCGAGCGGGCACGCCGATGCGCGAGATCGTCGACCTGCTCGATGCGCAAAGCCAGCAACTCGCGTTTGAACCCATCGACTATGCAGCGCTTTTCTGCGGCGCTCCGCAAGACGCGACGATCGGCGGCGTCATCGCCGTAAATGCTTCAGGCCCGCGACGCATCAAGGCTGGCGCCGCACGCGATCATGTGCTCGGCTTTCGCTGCGTGACGGGGCGCGGCGACATCGTCAAGTCGGGCGGGCGCGTGATGAAGAATGTCACCGGGTACGATTTGTCGAAACTCGTGACCGGGTCTTTCGGGACATTGGCCGTGCTGACGGAAATCACGCTGAAGGTTCTTCCAAGGCCAGAGACAGAGCAAACGCTTCTGGCGTTGGGCCTAGGAGAGGCCGAGAGTCTTGCGCTCCTGCGTCGCGCCTCCGCGACGCCTTATGAGGTTTCGAGTTTCGCCGCTGCGCCGTTTGACGCGCAATTCAGCGCGGCGCTTCGGTTGGAAGGACCCGAAATCTCCGTCGTCAAACGTCGCGACGATCTCATGTCGCATCTAAAAAACAGCGGTGCGCGTTTTGAGATCCTTCACGAACGCGATTCGCGCGCCTATTGGACGAGCTTGCGCGACGCGGCGCCCGTCGCCGCGCATGATGGCCAAGTCTGGCGCATCTCGGTCGCGCCAACCGATGGCTTCTCGGTCGTGGAGGCGCTTCGGCGCGCACAGGCGCCGATCCTCGCGCATTTCTACGACTGGGCAGGGGGCTTGATCTGGCTTTGCCTTGAGCCGGCGGCAGACGCCTATGCCGCCGCGATCCGGACGATCGTCAACTCTGTCGGAGGCCATGCGACGCTCATACGCGCGGCCGACGATGTAAGAGCGCGCGTCGATGTGTTTCATCCCCAGCCTCCTGCGCTGGCGGCGTTGACGCGACGCGTGAAAGAAAGCTTCGACCCGGCGCATATTTTGGAGCGCGGCAGAATGCGTGCGGAGTTTTAGAGCCTCATGCAGACGCATTTCTCGCTCGCGCAGCTCGCAGATCCGGATACGGCGGAGTCGGAAAAGATTTTGCGCGCCTGCGTCCATTGCGGTTTCTGCACCGCGACGTGTCCGACTTATCTACTGACCGGCGACGAACTCGACAGTCCGCGCGGACGCATTTATCTCATCAAGGAAATGCTGGAGAACGACCGGTCGGCCGACGCGCGCACCGCGTTTCACATCGACCGCTGCCTTTCCTGCCTTTCCTGCATGACGACATGTCCGTCGAGCGTGCATTACATGCATCTCGTCGATCACGCGCGCGTTCGCATTGAAGAAACATTCGCGCGACCCATGGGCGATCGCCTGTTGCGCGCGCTTCTTGCCTTCGTGTTGCCGCGGCCTCAACTGTTTCGCGCTGCGTTGCGGGCGGCGCCCCTGGCCAAGCCTTTCGCGCGTCTATTACCGGAACGTCTTCGCGGAGTTCTCGCAATGGCGCCAAAGACGCCGCCTTCTCCGTCTCCGGTCGACACGCCGCAAGTCTTCCGCACGGTAGGCGAACGAAAAATGCGCGTCGCCTTGCTCAATGGCTGCGCGCAGACTGTTCTCGATACGAAAATCAACGAGGCGACCGTGCGTCTTTTGACGCGCCATGGCGTGGAGGTCGTTGTCGCGCAAGGCGCGGGATGCTGCGGCGCTCTCCCGCATCATCTCGGCAAGATCGATCAGTCGCATGACTTCGCGCGCCGCAACATCGAGGCGTGGACGCGAGAGATCGAGCGGGATGGGCTCGATCATATCGTGATCAACACATCGGGCTGCGGCGTAAGCGTCAAAGATTACGGTTTCATGTTCCGACAAGATGCCGCGCTCGCTTCAAAGGCCGCGCATATTTCGTCCATCACGCGTGACATCTGCGAATTGATGAGCGTGGTCGATTATGCGCCGACAGGCGAGGCGTCGAAGCTGCGAGTCGCCTATCATTCCGCCTGCTCCCTGCAGCATGGGCAGAAAGTCACTCGCGAGCCGATCGATCTCCTATTACACGCAGGCTTCGACGTTACGGAGATTCCGGAAGGCCATATTTGTTGCGGCTCGGCCGGAACTTACAATCTGCTGCAGCCGGAAATGGCGAACGGCCTGCGGGAGCGGAAAGTCGCCGCGATCCATTCCGTCGCGCCGCACATTGTCGCTGCGGGCAATCTTGGCTGCATGATTCAAATCGGCGCCGGAACGGATATTCCAGTCGTTCACACTGTGGAGCTTCTCGACTGGGCGAGCGGCGGACCGGAGCCAGAGGCGCTGCGGGGATTGGTCGGATGACGAATACGCGTCATGGCGACAAGCACGGCCATGACGGCCAAAGAGCGCTTCGACGTCACCGCAAAAACCCGACAATATCCTTCACGGCGTCCATATTGGCGCGGGCGAGCACACGCGCGCGCTCGGAGCCTTCGCGCAGCACGCCGTCGATATAGCTTTCATCCTCCTTGATGCGGCGCATTTCGGCGGTGATCGGAGAAAGCTTCGCGACGGACAAGTCGACGAGAGCGTTTTTGAAGGTGGAGAAATTGGCGCCGCCAAATTCCTTCAACACGTCCGCTTTTGCGCGCCCGGACAGCGCCGCGAAAATGCCGACGAGATTGTCGGCCTCGGGACGACCCTCGAGCCCTTTTTCCTCGGACGGCAGCGCATCGGGATCGGTCTTCGCCTTTCTGACTTTCTGCGCAATCTGGTCGGCGTCGTCCGAGAGATTGATGCGCGAATAATCCGAGGCGTCCGACTTTGACATTTTCTTCGTGCCGTCGCGCAGGCTCATCACGCGGGTGGCCGGGCCTGAGATCAGCGGCTCCGGCAGCGGAAAGAAGGTCTCGCCAAAGCCGTTGCGGACGATCGACTCGGAGAAGTCATTGTTGAATTTTTGCGCAATGTCGCGGGCAAGCTCCAGATGCTGCTTCTGGTCGTCGCCAACCGGAACATGCGTCGCGCGATAGATGAGAATATCGGCGGCCATCAGCACGGGATAGTCCAAGAGGCCCATCGACGCGTTTTCGCGATCCTTGCCCGCCTTGTCCTTGAATTGCGTCATGCGGTTCAGCCAGCCGATGCGGGCGACGCAGTTCAACACCCAAGCGAGTTCGGCGTGCTCGGCGACCTGACTTTGATTGAAGATAATGTTCTTTTTCGGATCGATCCCGCAGGCGATGAAGGCCGCGGCGATCTCGCGCGTATTGGCGCGCAAGGCGAGCGGGTCCTGCGGGACCGTGATCGCGTGCAGATCGACGACGCAGTAAATACATTCATAGCTCTTCTGCAGCTCGACGAATTTGACGATGGCGCCGAGATAGTTGCCGAGATGCAGATTGCCGGTGGATTGCACGCCGGAGAAGACGCGCTCTTTGACGCTGGTCATGGGATGGCCGAAAGGACGAGGGTGAACCGGCGGCACTTATCGCAATGCTCGCCCGCTCGCGCAAGTCCGCTGCACAGGGAATTGAAAGAGGAGCCGAGCAGCGCCTCGGCCTCATGCTGAGGAGGCCTCGAAGAGGCCGTCTCGAAGCAGCAGGGCGAGGAGGAGGTTTGCGAAGAAAGATTTCCTCGTCCTTCGAGATGCGAGCTTCGCTCGCTCCTCAGGATGAGGAAATCCTTCGCCTGTTCTCTCGGTTAGTCAAAGAATAAACCGGCTCAAATCGCGGTTTTTGGCGAGATCGCCAATATGCTTCTCCACGTAGTCGCCGTTGATCACGATCTTCTCATGGGCGCGGTCGGAGGCCGAGAAGCTCACCTCGTCCAAAACGCGCTCCATCACCGTTTGCAGACGCCGCGCGCCAATGTTCTCCACCGATGAATTGACCTGCACCGCCACTCGCGCGATGGCGTCGACGGCCGATGGCTCGAATTCGAGCTCCAAACCCTCCGTCGCCATCAGCGCCACATATTGCTTCGTGAGGCAGGCCTCGGTTTCGGTCAAAATTCGGCGGAAGTCTTCTTCATTCAGCGAAGCGAGTTCAACCCTGATCGGGAGGCGGCCCTGCAATTCCGGCAACAGGTCGGAGGGTTTTGCGACGTGGAAGGCGCCCGACGTGATGAACAGCACATGGTCCGTTTTTACGAGGCCATGTTTGGTTGCGACGGTCGTTCCTTCGATCAGCGGAAGCAGATCGCGTTGCACGCCTTCACGCGAGACGTCGCCGCCGCTGCGCCCCTCACGCGCGCAAATCTTGTCCATCTCGTCGATGAAGACGATGCCGTTGTTTTCGACTTCGTTGATCGCCTCGCGCACGCTTTCTTCCTGATCGATGAGCTTTTCGCTTTCCTCGACCACAAGCGGACCATGCGCGTCCTTGACCATCAGCTTGCGGCGCTTGGCGCGGCCCTGCATGGCTTTTCCGAAAATATCGCCGATCGAGAAGGCCGAGACGCTCGTTCCGGGCATATTGGGCAGCTCGAACATCGGGATAGAGCCTCCCGACTGGGCAATCTCGATTTCGATCTCTTTGTCATCCAATTCGCCGGCGCGCAGCTTTTTGCGAAACGAATTGCGCGTTCCCGGAGACGCCGCCGGACCGACAAGCGCATCCAGCACGCGTTCTTCGGCGGCGAGCTGAGCGCGCGCCTCGACATCCTTGCGGCGACGCTCTTTCACCAAAATGATCGCAACTTCGACAAGATCGCGCACGATCTGCTCGACGTCGCGCCCGACATAGCCGACTTCGGTGAATTTGGTGGCCTCAACCTTGAGGAACGGCGCATTTGCGAGCTTGGCGAGGCGACGCGCGATCTCGGTCTTTCCGCACCCCGTCGGGCCAATCATGAGGATATTTTTGGGCAGCACCTCTTCGCGCATCGGTCCTTCGAGTCGCAGGCGGCGCCAGCGATTGCGCAGGGCGATGGCGACGGCGCGCTTGGCGTCCGATTGGCCGACAATATAGCGATCGAGTTCGGAAACGATCTCGCGAGGCGAGAAGTCGGACATGAGTTTGGGTCCTTGGGGCGTGAAGTCGAAGGTTGGCTCAGATCGTCTCGATCACGACGTTGTGGTTCGTATAAACGCAAATGTCGGCGGCAATCGACATGGCGCGCTTGGCGATCGTCTCGGCGTCGTGGGGCGTGTCGAGCAGGGCTCGCGCCGCCGCCAGCGCGTAATTGCCGCCGGAGCCGATCGCCGCCACGGCGCCAATTCCATCCGATTCCGGCTCCAGCACGTCGCCCGAACCGGTCAAAACCAGCCCAACCTCCTTGTCGGCGACCAGCATCATGGCCTCGAGCCGTCGCAGATAGCGGTCCATTCGCCAGTCCTTGGCGAGCTCCACGCAGGCGCGGGTCAATTGGCCGGGATACTGCTCAAGCTTGCTTTCGAGACGTTCGAACAAGGTGAAAGCATCGGCGGTCGCGCCGGCGAAGCCAGCGATCACGTCGCCTTTGCCGAGTCGGCGCACCTTTTTGGCGTTGCCCTTCATGATGGTTTGGCCGAGGCTGACCTGTCCGTCGCCGGCAATGACCGTTTTGCCGCCTTTTTTAACCAGCACGATGGTTGTTGCATGCATGCCGGGGGTTTTCGTGTTCTGTTCGCGTTCCATCCACCCCTCTCGGCGCAAAATCGTTCAGCGGATGTAAGGACAGGCGCTCGGATCGGCAAGAGCTTTCGCCGGGTCCCGCTTGGCGCGCTTCTCGCTTGCGTTAAGTGCGACGATCGCGCGCTCACCGCGGGTGGCGAAGCCGCAGCGAAATTGCTACAAGCCCAGGAAACAGGCGCCTTTCGCAGGCGTATCCCTCAGATTTGGAAGAAACATTAGCCATGCGCAGCGCGAAAATCGAGCGCAACACCAATGAAACCAAGATTTCCGTCACCGTCGATCTCGATGGTGCGGGAAAATCGGTCATTTCGACCGGCGTCGGCTTCTTCGATCATATGCTCGATCAAATCGCCCGCCACGCGCCTCTGGACCTCGAACTCGAGGCCAAAGGCGATCTTCACATCGATCCGCATCATACCGTGGAAGACGTTGGGATCGCGCTCGGGCAGGCGGTGAACAAGGCTTTGGAGGACCGTGCGGGCATCGCTCGCTATGGCGACGCTCACGTTCCGCTCGACGAAGCGTTGACGCGCGTCGTCGTCGATGTCTCGGGCCGGCCTTTTCTCGTATTCGACGTCGTTTTTCCAGCGCAAAAGATCGGCGAGTTCGACACCGAATTGGTTCGCGAGTTTTTCCAAGCCTTTTCGACGCACGCGCGTATCGGCCTCCATATCGAGACGCTTCGCGGCGCCAACAGCCATCACATCGCCGAAAGCTGCTTTAAGGGATTCGCGCGCGCGCTCGGAAAAGCGCTGACGCTTGATCCGCGCCGCATCGGCTCCGTGCCTTCCACCAAGGGCACCCTGACGAAATAAAGGAGCGCGCCGATGGCCGCTTTTACAGTGCACATTCCAAACGTCCGCGCCGGCGAAACAGTCCCGGGAGACAAGATCGTCTTTCTACGTGACGGCTTCTCGTGGGCGGCCTTCTTTTTCGGCCCGTTGTGGCTCGCCTGGCGGCGCGCCTGGCTCGCCGCGCTTCTCTGGACTCTCCTGCTTGTGCTCATTGCATTGGCTGTCGCGAAACTTGGCGTGCCGTCGAGAATCGCTTCAACAATCGGATTCGCATTGGCGCTCATGCTCGGCTTCGAGGGCTCGCGGCTCGTCGCTTGGACGCTTGGCCGCAAGGGCTATTCCGAGAACGCCGTTGTCATCGGCGAGGATATCGATGAGGCCGAAGAGGTGTTTTTTCGTCGGTGGCGGCCAGAAAGCGTCGAGGCTGTTTCTCCCTCCAATTCTTTCGTTCCAGACGATCGACGAGGAGAGGCGCCGGGCGCATGATCACGGCGATAATTGACTATGGTTCAGGCAACCTCCACTCCGCGTTGAAGGCGTTCGAGCGCGCGTCGCGAAATTCGCCGGCGCCAAACGACATTCGCGTGACCAATGACCCGGACTTTGTGCGTCGCGCGGATCGCATCGTGCTGCCGGGAGTTGGCGCCTTTGCGGATTGCAGACGAGGATTGATGGCCTTTCCGGGCCTTATCGAAGGGCTGTACGAGGCCGTTCTCGATCGCGGGCGGCCGTTTTTCGGAATTTGCGTCGGCATGCAGTTGTTGGCGACGCGCGGTCTCGAACATGGCGAGACGCCGGGCCTCGATTGGATTGGCGGCGATGTCGCAGAGATCGTCCCGAGCGATCCTTCGCTTAAAATTCCGCACATGGGTTGGAATACGCTCACTCTGATGCGGCCTCACCCTCTCTTCGAAGAAATTCGGACAGGCGACGATGGTTTGCACGCCTACTTCGTGCATTCCTACCAGTTCGTCGCCTCCTCGCCGGAGCATGTGCTCGCCAAAACGGATTACGGCGCGCCGCTCACAGCGGCGGTCGCGCGGGACAATCTCGTCGGAACGCAGTTTCATCCCGAGAAAAGCCAGAGACTTGGGCTATCGCTCATTGGCAATTTCCTGAGGTGGGCCCCGTGATCCTGTTTCCAGCGATTGACCTTAAGGATGGCCAATGCGTGCGCCTGGCGCTGGGCGAGATGGCGTCGGCGAAGGTTTTCAATGACGATCCCGTAGCGCAAGCGCAAGCCTTTGAGCGTCAGGGGTTCGAATATCTGCACGTTGTCGATCTCGACGGAGCCTTTGCCGGCGCGCCCATGAATGCGCATGCCGTTGAAGGGATTCTTGCCGCGCTGACTATTCCGGTGCAGCTCGGCGGCGGCATTCGCGAGATGCGCACAATCGCGCGCTGGCTCGAAAAAGGCGTGAGTCGCGTGATCATTGGAACGGCCGCCGTGAAGGATCCCGCGCTGGTGCGCGAGGCGTCGCGGCTTTATCCGGGCCGCATCGCGGTTGGCGTTGACGCTAAGAACGGCCTTGTCGCAGTGGAGGGCTGGTCGCGCACAACGCGCGTCAGCGCGCTGGACCTTGGACGAAGTTTTGAAGACGCCGGCGTGGCCGCCATCGTCTACACGGATATTTGCCGTGACGGCGTATTGAGGGGCCTGAATATTGAGGCGACGCTGGCGCTTGCTGACGCGCTGACGATACCTGTCGTCGCATCCGGAGGACTCGCATCGCTTGCAGATGTCGAGCGCGTGCTTCAACCGGATTGCGCGAAGCTCGCCGGCGCAATCACGGGCCGCGCGCTCTATGATGGCCGACTCGATCCGGCGCAAGCTTTGGCGCTGATACAAAGGTCGCGTCAGGCGCTCCCACGGGACGCTCAACATGCTTAAGGCCCGCGTCATCCCCTGCCTCGACGTGAAGGAAGGTCGAGTTGTCAAGGGCGTCAATTTCGTTGACTTGCGCGACGCCGGAGATCCCGTCGAATGCGCAATCGCTTATGACGCCGCGGGCGCGGACGAACTTTGCTTCCTCGACATCACCGCGAGCCACGAAAACCGCGGCATTCTGCTCGACGTCGTGCAGCGCACCGCCGAGGCCTGTTTCATGCCCCTCACGGTTGGCGGCGGCGTGCGCACATTGGACGACATCCGCAATCTTCTGCTCGCCGGCGCGGACAAAGCCTCGATCAATTCGGCCGCCGTCGCCAATCGCCAATTCGTCCGGGATGCGGCGGAAAAATTCGGCTCCCAATGCATCGTTGTCGCGATTGACGCAAAGCGGACAGGCGAAGGCCGCTGGGAAATCTTCACGCATGGCGGGCGCCGCGCGACCGGAATCGACGCTGTGGAATACGCTAGAGACGTCACAAGTCTGGGCGCTGGCGAAATTCTCCTCACCTCGATGGATCGCGACGGCACCAGAAGCGGCTTTGACATTGAGCTGACGCGAACGATCGCCGATAGCGTCAATGTGCCGGTGATCGCCTCCGGCGGCGTCGGCTGCCTCGATCATCTTGTCGCGGGAATCAGGGAAGGCCACGCAACCGCGGTGCTCGCCGCATCGATTTTTCACTTCGGCGAGTATTCGATTTAGCAGGCGAAGCTGCATATGGCGCGCGCGGGCCTCGCGATGCGTCTCGATGGTTTGGAGGCCGCATGACGGATTTTTCTCTCACCGATCTCGCGGCGCTCATAAAGTCGCGGCGCGGCGCCGGGGCGGAACAGTCTTACACGAAAAGCCTCCTTGCGGCGGGACCGGCGCATATCGCCAGGAAATTCGGCGAGGAGGCCATTGAGGCTGTGATCGCCGGAGTCGAGAGCGATAAACAAGCGCTTGTCGGCGAAGCAGCGGACGTCATTTATCATCTTCTCGTGCTGCTTGAAGCGCGAGAGATCGAGCTTTCGGACGTGTTGAGCGAACTTGGACGACGTACGAGACAATCCGGGCTCGTCGAGAAAGCGTCACGTGGAGAAAAGGGATGAACGCGCCCAACGGCGTGGCCAGCGCCAGCGTACTTTCGCCCTATCGCCATTTCACACGTTCGGAATGGGCCGCGCTGCGCGCCGACACCCCCTTGACCTTGACGCTCGACGATCTAACGCGCCTCAAATCTCTCGATGACCCGATCTCGCTTGAGGAAGTCATCGAAATCTATCTGCCGCTGTCGCGTCTTCTCGCTCTTTATGTCGCCGCGACGCAGGGGCTGTTCAAAGCAACGCAGCGATTTCTTGGCGCCGAAGACGGCAAGGTGCCTTACATCATCGGCGTCGCGGGTTCGGTCGCGGTTGGAAAATCGACGACGGCGCGCATTCTGAAAGCGCTTTTGTCGCGCTGGCCGAACACGCCGCAGGTCGATCTTGTGACGACCGACGGATTCCTGCTGCCAAATAAGGCGCTCGAACGCGAAGGCCTGATGGACAAGAAGGGCTTTCCCGAAAGCTATGACAACCGCAAATTATTGCGATTTCTGTCGGATGTAAAAGCAGGCCAGCGTCGGGTCGCCGCGCCCGTCTACTCGCATCTCGCTTATGACGTCGTCGAGGACGAATTTTCCTATGTCGATCGTCCGGACATTCTTATCGTCGAGGGCGTCAATGTGTTGCTCGCAAGCCGTCCGCCGCGTGACGGCCGCGAGATTCCCTTCGTCTCGGATTTTTTCGATTTCTCTGTCTATCTTCAGGCGAGCGAAGAAAGTCTTGAAGCCTGGTATGTCGAGCGGTTTCAGCGTCTGCGCAAGACGGCCTTTCCCGATCCGCGCTCCTATTTCCGCAAATACGCCGATCTCGACGAGGTGGAGACGGACTGCGTCGCGAGGGACATCTGGCGGCGCATCAATCTTGAAAATCTGCGTCAAAATATCGGCCCGTCGCGCCCCCGCGCCAGTCTTATCTTAACGAAGGGCGCAGACCATCGCATCGAGGAAGTCGCGTTGCGGAAATTGTAACGACGCAGGCGCCCGCTCGCGCGCCCGCTTTATGAGGTCGTGGTCGGCTCTTCCTCTTCGCGCACCGTCATGGCGTTGCCGTGCCAGACGAAATCGTCGAACAATAGCGCGTCGACGAACATTACCGGCAGCATGACGTCGCGCGTGAGAAGCGCAAAGGGAGTGCGCCAATCCAGCTTCCATTTGCAGACGCGCGCGAGAGCGATCTCCGCGCCGTGCAGGGCGATGAGGATCGCGCAGGCGGTCAGCGCGGGGTTTCCTTCGAATTGCAAGGCGGCGTAAGCGCCGCACACAATCGCGACGAAGCTTCCGTTCATGAATTCGGGAAGGAAAAACGCCGGGAATGTCGCTCGCCGCAGCCGCGCCCAGCGCACATGACGCGAATAGACCTCGCGCGCGCTTCGTTCACCCAGCGGCTGCTCGAAGGGCATGTCGACGAGGCGCACTTTCAAACCTTGCGCGCGAACGATTTTGGTCGAGGCGGCGTCCTCGGCGATCTCCGCAGCGAGCGCACGAATTCCGCCGGCGCGCTCCAGCACCTCGCGGCGCCACATCATATTCTTGCCCTGCGCGAAGCCAAGGCCGATGGACTCGGCGCCATATTGCCAGCGCGCCTGGAAAGTATTCAGAAAGGCGCATTCCACGCCGGCCCAGAAGCCCTGAGGCCTGGAGCCGACAGGCATGGAGATGACCAAGCCGGTGTCGGCGCGAAAGCCCGCCAACATGGTCTGAATGTAGTCCTTTGGCGGCAGAGCGTTCGAATCCGCGAGAACGACGAAAGAATATTGCGCGGCGTCCCAGCCCTTGACGCAATTGTTGAGCTTGGGATTGACGCTGACGTAATCGTCGCCGACCAGCAGTCGCGACTTCGATTGGGGATGAGCGGCGATCAATCGCTCGACAAGCGGAATGATCGGATCATTCGCGCATTGTACGCAAAACAATATTTCATAATCAGGGTAATCGAGCTGGAATGTCGCCGCGAGCGTTTCCTCGCTGAACGCCTCCAGTCCTCTCAGGGGCCGCACAATGCTCACCGGCGGCGTATCGCTTCCCGGCGGCATCGTCCGCGGCCTTGCGCGACACTTGCGAGCGGTGACGAAAATAGCGGCGAAATTCAGCGAAAGGATGAAAGCGCAGAGCGCTGCGCTAAAATAAGCGGCGATGATCATGTTGGTGCGGTCGTCCTCAAGCGCCTCTGCGCACTGCGTCCACGGGCCTCGGCGCCCAGGGAAAGCCTTTGTTGGTGGGAGCAAACGCCTTGTTCAATTCGAATTCAGCCGCAGCGTCGCGCCGGCGTTTGCGCAAACCCGGGCGTGGCCAGCTCAACATTCCGACTGACAAATCGTCTTGGGCTTGGCAAAAGGGAGGGAGCGCGAGAACTTTGTCCCGCCGCGTCTCTCGCGACCGCTCTTGCTGAAGTTTGGTCATGACCGCTCCAATCGTACGTTTTGCGCCTTCGCCGACCGGCCGGATTCACATCGGCAATGCACGTGTAGCTTTGTTCAATTTCCTGTTCGCCGCGGCGCACAATGGACAATTCGTGCTGCGTTTCGATGACACTGATTTTGCCCGGTCCAGCGAGGAATTCGTGCAGGCGATCGAGGTCGATCTCGCCTGGCTCGGCGTCGTTCCGGATCTGACTGTGCGTCAGTCGCAGCGGACCGATCTTTACGAGGCCGCCGCCGCAAAGCTTCGGGAAATAGGCCGTCTTTATCCATGCTACGAAACCGCCGAAGAGCTCGAGAAACGTCGAAAGTTGCAGCAGGCCCGCGGATTGCCGCCAATTTATGACCGCGCCGCGCTGAAATTGAGCGAGGCGGATCGCGCTCGGCTAGAGGGTGAGGGCCGGAGGCCGCATTGGCGGTTTCGGCTCGAGCCCACGACGGTTTCATGGACCGATCTCATCCGCGGGGAGGCGCACATCGATTGCGCGTCTTTATCCGACCCCGTGTTGGTGCGGGAGGACGGAAGCTTTCTCTACACTCTCCCATCTGTCGTCGACGACATCGATCTTTCGATCACCCACATCGTTCGCGGCGAGGATCATGTCACCAACACTGCGGTTCAACTGCAAATTCTCGAAGCTTTGACGGGCGCCGGGCATGCGCCGATCTTCGCCCATCACAATTTGCTGATCGGCGGCGCCGGCGAGGGGCTTTCCAAGCGCACAGGCTCCTTGTCGATCGCCTCGCTAAGAGAAGAAGGCTACGAGGCTTTGGCTGTCGCCGCGCTTGCGACGCTGACCGGTTCGTCGGACAGCGTCCATGCGGTGCGTTCGCTGGAGGAACTCGCGAAGAAATTCGATCTCAGCCACGTCTCTCGTAATCCGGCGAGATTCGATCCGGCGGACCTCGCAACATTGACGCATAAAACGCTCGCGATGCTGGAATATGAGGATGTGCGGGAGCGTCTCGAGGCGCACGACATCGTCGGCTTTAAGGCCGAACCTCTCTGGCTCGCAGTGCGCGGCAATCTCGACAAGTTCGACGATGTGCTCGATTGGCATCGCGTGGTGGAGGGCGAAATCGAGCCCGTGCGCGAAGATCCGCAATTCCTTGAGACAGCTTTGCAGCTTTTGCCGCCCGAGCCATGGGATGAGACCACTTGGAGCCAATGGACCGGCGCGGTGAAGGCCGCAACCGGCCGCAAGGGCAAAGCGCTCTTCCATCCGCTGCGATTGGCGCTGACGGGTTTGGAAACCGGTCCGGAGCTTGCGGCGCTGCTTCCGCTCATCGGACACGCCAAGGCGGCGGCGCGCCTATTTGGTTGAAGATGGCGGTTCGCTCGCCTCCTTCCTCGCCGCCTCGCGGAACGCGGCGACAAATGCGTCGAGTTCGGAGGGACGCCAGATCGGATATGGCGACGTAGGCGCGTTGCCCGTCCGACCATGTGACGACAGGATATCCTTGCAGCGATCGAAGCTTGGGCGTTTCCGGAAAGCGGCCCTTGTCGGCCGGAAGCTCCGTCACGGAAATGAGATGCTCCCGGCGCTTATATACGAGCGTTGGCGCGCCGCCGCCGGCGGCAATATCGATGCGACCGCCGAGCATAGGGAAACCCTCGCTCGCAAGATCGACGACGGCCGTAGAAATAGGAAGCTTGCTCGCGAGCCAGGGTTTGACCGTGTGGCGATCGCTTGAAACGACATCGACCGGCTGGCCGGAAATCTGGCTGCGCATATGCGCAGAGACAATCGACTGCATCATTGGGTTGGGCGCATTCATCGTCGCAACGACATGCTGCAGCCCAAGCGTCACGACCGCCGTTGCGGCGACGGCTGCAGCCAACTGGCGCCAGTTGGACAAAACGCTCGACCTTGCCGGCGCGCGCTCTGCCGCAGGTGAAGCTTTATCCTCGATCGAAGCGAGCACCCGCGCCCGCAAGGATTGCGGCGCCGTCGCGCGCGGCGTCTGCTCGCGAACCGCTTTGCGCAGGGCGATGAGGCGCGCATATTCGTCCGCCAATTCCTTATCGGCCGCGATCATGCGCTCCATTTCGAGCGAGCCGGCCGCGTCGAGTTCGCCGTCGAGCGCTGCGTGAAGGAGCAGAAGGCGGCCTTCGCGATCCAGCTCCGTCATGGCGTCGTCCCCAATTTTACAATGAGCAGGGCGCGCGCTCTCGCCAATCGCGACATGACCGTGCCAATCGGCGCGCCTGTCGTTTCCGAGATTTCCCGATAGGATAGACCGTTGATCTCACGCATGACGAATGTTTCCCTGAACGCCATTGGCAGATCTTCGATCGCCGCGACGACGCTCGCTTGATCGGCGGCCTCGATCATCGCGGCTTCCGGCGAAGGCGCCGCCGGCGTTTCCAAGGCTTTTGGATGGGTCGCGGCTTCCTCCGCGCCGCCGGACAAAACGAGCGCGCTGGGGCGGTTCTTGGCGAGCCATGTGAAAGCCGCATTGCGGACGATTGCGAGCAGCCACGCGCGCGGCTGCTCGATCGAGGCGCTCTCCAGCGCCTTGAAGGCGCGCAGGCAGGCCTCTTGCACAATGTCTTCGGCGTCCGTTGCGCCGCCCGCGAGCCAGCGCGCAAGCGAGTACGCGTCGTCCAGATGCGGGAGCACCTGCTCCGTGAATCGTCGCCGCGCAGTTTCGCTTGTCACGTTTCACCGTCGGCTCATCAGGGCGTCACGACGATCTTGCCCTTCATCTGCGGATGCAGACCGCAAAAATAGACAAATTCGCCCGGCTTGTCGAAAGTGAAGACGAAGGTCTCGTCGGTGTCGAGGGCTTTCGATCTGAACGCCCCTTTCTCATCGATGACATTATGCGGCAGATCGTCGTGATTGACGAAGCTGATCTTCGTCCCCGCTTTCACAGTCACATTCGCGGGGGAGAAGACGAAATTGTCGATGACGATTTTTGTGTCCTCCGCCGCAGATGCGCTGAACGGGAGAAGCGCCGCAAAAATTACGCTGGCGATTGTTATCTTGAGATTCATGCGTGAGGCTCCTGTCTCAGCTGGCGAGAGTCTGATCGACGATAGCGAGCGGCTGCTTGCCGCGTGAAATCTTCACGCTGGAAACGCCCAGCATTGAGCGCAATTGATCGGCGGGAACCAGTTTCGGCCCGGGGGACGGCGCGGTTCCGGGAGCCGGCTGCGGAAAGGCTGTGGACCTTGCAGTATGGAAGGTCATGTTCCCTTCAACCTTCTGCATGATCTGATGAATGTGCCCGTTGAGCACCGTCGCCGAGCCAAAACGCGAAAGCATCTTCAAGACCTCGGCGCCGTCCTGCGTGCCCCAGCCCCATTCCGAAGCGACGGTCCAGAGAGGAATATGCGCAAAGACGACGATCGGCGTCGAAGAGGATTTTCCCTTGAGGTCGGCCGCGAGCCACGCGAGCTGCTCGGCGCCGAGATTGCCCATGCCGCCGGCTTTTAGATCGTAGACATTGACGAGCCCGACGAAATGCGCGCCGCCGTGATCGAATGAATACCAGCCTTTGCCTTTCGAGAGTTTTCCGTAGCGATCGAGATAGGCCTGACCATTTCTCTCATCGATGACGTCGTGCTCGCCCGGCACGTAATGGACGTCCATTTTCGCGTCGCCGATCAGATGATCGAAATCGTCGAATTCTTTGGGTTTCGAGAGATGGGTGATGTCGCCCGTGTGAATCATGAAGGCGGGCTTTTCGGGGATGGCGACGATTTTGGCGACAGCCTCGCTCAGCGTTGCGTTCGGGTCCGGATTGGCGGGCTTGTTGAACCCGATGTGGCTATCTGAAATCTGAACGAACGAAAAAGCCGAAGGCGCCGCTTGCGCCTCGCCAATCATCTTCGATGTCGGAACGCCGCCCGACAGCGTCCACAAAAGGCCTGATCCGGCCCATGTCATGCATTCGAGCGCTTGCCGGCGGTCGACGCCATTTTTCGTGTCGATCATCTTCGTCTCCTGTCGTCGGCGGGGCGCCGGACATGGAGGAGACTCGAAGAAACGTCCACTTATTCCCGGACGCGTACAAAATGCCAGGAATCTTGGGGAGGCTCACCGGCGGGGGCGTCGCGGCGAGACTTTAAAAGCAGCGAACCTGCGCTTCCGCCTGCGCGCGGCGAAGGTCCTTCAGCGCCTCCTGCGCGACGGCAGTATTGCGAAACATCATGCCGACCTGGCCGGCCTGCTGATCGATGCTCGCCACTGTCTCCGCCGCGACGTAGCGGTCATAGGGCAGGATGGTCGCGACGACGTCGATCGAGCAGGAACATTGCTCGAGCGACTGACGCGTGTCGCCATTCGCCTTCATGCAGCCGAAAACATAATCGGCGCGCGTGGAGGTCGGATAGTCGTTGATGTCCGCAGCGTAGGCGGGCGCGGCGAGGATTACAAAAAGAAGAGCGAGGGCATTGCGCATGACGGGTTCTAACGAGTTCGGCCAAGGCCAACTCGTAGCGCGCCGCACGCCTTCGAACAAGCGCAGCGCTTCGATCACGAAGCGCTGTCGCCTTGGTTCGCTTCATCCGCCGCTTCGGTCGGCCGGCCCGACCTTGGAGGGAGCCTGAGCCTTTGTCGCAAGCTCCCGGATCAATTGCTCGGCCGGAACCGGCTTGCCTGTGGGCGCTTCCACCGGCGAGGGCGCGAGCGGCACCAGAAGATCGCCTTTTCCTTGCGGCTCATGCAGCCAGAGAGCCATGACATAGAGACCGGGCACGTTGAGCAGTCGTAGCTCGAAGCCCGCCTGCTTTACTGCGGGAATCTCGTGAGCCGCCCGGATCGCCTCCGCGGTCGACGCCACGAAGCGGCCCTCGTTGAATGCGGAGAAGACATGTTCCTGGCCTTTTCCGGTTTGGACCGCCTCGGCGGAGGCGAGAACATTATCGCCCTCCCGCACGAGATAGCGCCAGCTCGTTGGCTTGGCCGCCGCGAGGCCTTTTCCGGCCGCCAGGTCCGTAAGGTCCAACGTGAACACCTGATGGGGCTCGGAGAGTTGCAATTCACCTTTCGCGCTGCGCAGGGCAGGAGTTCGAAAGGTGCGATTCTTGGCTAAAGCGAGGAACGTCGAATGTACGGCGTCCACTGCTTGAGAAGGGGGAGTGGGAGCGAGAAGGGCCATCGGATACTCCTCAATATTTGGTGTAATAGGTGTGGGTCCACGTGCCCGTGCCCTTGTAGGCGGTCTTCAACGTCGCGTAGTTCACATCCGAGCGCCCGTAGATCGGATCGTCGACAGTCACGTAATCGACGCCTCCCACGTTGTATTGCCCCATGATGCACAGAAAGTGAGCGCCGCCGCCCGACCAGGCGACGCGAATCCCGAGCGGGCGAGCGAAGGTCACTTCCGTCTCGATTTCAGCAATGGTCGCTACGCTGCCCACCCAATGATCGAGATGGCCGACGACGGTCAACGCCTGATCCAGGAAGCCATAGACATTGCAGGGTCCCGAGGCTCCCGCGCCGCAGCAGTCCGTGCGGGCGAGTTCGGAATTGGCGACCTTGCACTGCGTCCATCCGCTCGCCGGTTTGTAAAATAGCGCAACGCTGGTCGACGTCGCCGCCCAACACCAGTTCGACTGCTGTTGAGGCTGCATCGAAAAATACATCTCGTCGAGCCACCAGATCGTATCGACGTGATGATCGGTCCCCACCACGAAGACGTCGAGGATATCCGGATAGCGGCTCAATGCGTTGATGGAGGTGTTTGGGGCGACGACTCCTCCAGCAATCTGGAACCAATTTCCCCATCCGCTGCTAGAGTCCCACCAGGTGCTGAAGACGCCGTGGTTCGTGCCCACGGCGAACACGTCGAGATGGTTGGGATAGCGCGACACGACGCTGATCGACGTGTTGGGAGCCGCAATTCCTCCGCTCACGACGAACCAACTGCCGGCCCATCCGCCATTAGCGTCCCACCAGATGCTGTAAATCTTGTGGTCTGTGCCGACGACGAAAAGGTCCATGTGTGTGGGATAGCGTGCGACAGCCGCAACAGAGCTGTTGGGAGCGGCGACGCCGCCCGCGACTTGAAACCAGTTCCCCCATCCGCCATTGGCGTCCCACCAAGTGCTGTAAACGCCATGATTCGTCCCTATGGCGAAAACATCGATGTGGTTCGGATTGCGCGTCAACGCCGTGATCGACGTTCCAGGAGCGGCGGCGCCGCCGCTTACATTGAACCAGTTTTTCGCCCAGCCTCCGTTGGCGTCCCACCAGATGCTGTAGATCTTCATGTCGGCGCCGACGACGAAAAGATCAAGATGATTGGGGTTGCGCGCAATCGCCGCGACCGAGGTTCCGGGAGCCGCCGTGAGGTTCGAGACGCGGAACCAGTTGTTGGCCCAGCCCCCGTTGGCGTCCCACCAAATGCTGTAAATTCCATGGTCCGTCCCAATCACGAAGAGGTCGAGATGGTTCGGATTGCGGGCGATGACCGTAATCGTTGTTCCCGGCGCTGCGATGCCGCCGCGCACGCTGAACCAATTGGCCCATCCCGTCGAAATGTCCCACCAAGCGCTGTAGATCCCGTGATCCGTTCCCACGCAGAAAATATCGAGATGTTGCGGATACCTCGCGACCGAGGTGATGGAAGTCGACGGCGCGGCGACGCCGCCGCTCACTCCGACCCAATTGGGAGCCCAACCCATGGTGTGTCCTTTCTTGTCATGCGTCATGGATCACGCGACCGAGAGAGTGCTCGGGTCGCGACTGAAAACCGTTCCCTGACGGAGGTTCGTGAATTGCGTCTTTATTGATCTCGATTGATGAGCAGAGCGTTCGCTCGAAGAAAAATGGCGAACGATTTGCGTGTCGGAAAATTCGTCGGGATCATTTAATCCATTCTCCAAATTTGCGATCGAAAGTTCAAGCAGAGCGCAATATCGTCGCCCTGCAATATAAATGCACGGCGGACCTCAAGGTTCCGACCATTTGCGAAAAAATGATTGGATTAAGCGACGTTGCTTATTCTTTTTGCTCGCTTTGCGCGAGTCGCGCCGCTTCGGCGCCGGACAATATCGCTCCATTGAAACCGTGCTCGCCGCCAAAGGCTGACGCGAGATAAAGCCCGCCGATCGGCGTATGCGGCGTGCGGGGAAATCCCGCAAGGATGGGAGTCTCCGGCGGCAAGGGCGCGAAGCCGTAAACCGCGCCTTCCGGCGTATTGAGGTAGCTTGCCATGGAATGCGCATTGAGAAGCGTGCGTTCCGAAACGAGACCAGCAAATCCGGGATAACGCCGCTCAAGCAATTCTTGCAGAGCGTCGAGCCATCGTTCGCGGCGATCCTGCGATTGCTCTCGAGTGAGGTTAGCCCAATTGTCGAGCCGATCGAGTCCGAGCACGCTGAGCAGAATTGGCGGTTCATCCCAAAGCCCGGCGTCGACCGCAGTGAAATTGGCGATCAAATGCGCCGGCAATTGTCCTTTCGGATCGTCGCTCATGGCTGTTGCGCCATCGCCATATTGATCGAAGCGCGTCATGTCCTTGGGCAGGATGATTGTGGAATAATCCGTCAGACCGATCGTTGACGGCATTCGCGCGCAGTCCGAAATGCGCCGTGAAGAGCGACGTCGAAAGTTCGCGCGAGCCGAAAGCCTCGTCCATGCGGTTGCGAGCGGGCTCAGGCAGAAGCGCGCTTGCGACCGATGGCGCGCAATTCGCCATGACGAAGCGGGCGCCGATGCGCTCCTCATTGTCGCCGGCCTTGCGCGCGACATGACGCACGAAGGACACATGTCCATGTGCGTCCGTTTCGATCGCGGTGACGGCGCGCCCCAAACGCACGACGCCGCCGGCCTTCGTGATCGCCTTCGCGAGCTTGAGGCTCAGCTGCCGCGATCCGCCTTTGATGTATGCTCCCCCCGAGGCGATGTATCCGCCTTGCGCGAGCGCGTAGAAAATGAACCACATTTTCCGGGGGTCGTCGCCGTAATAGGCGAGATTGGCGCCAAGCGCGCATTTTAGCGCTTCGCAATCGCCGAATTCATCATCGAAGACCTCCGCGAGCGAAGATTGCCAATTCGCGGCCGCCGGCGCGATTTCCCAAAGCGCGCGAGTGAGCTTTGCGAGCGAGTGTTCTTCGCGCGCTTGCTTCAACGTCCATAGCGAATCGTGAATACGCTCGACGTCATTGAGAAAGCGTCGGATCGCATGGCTCTTGTCCGGAAAGCGGCTGGCAAGCGCGTCATGCGCGGCGTCAAAGCCACAAGGCAGGGCGAATGCCTCTCCGACTGGCCCTCCCTCTACTTTGTAAAGCGGCCCGGTCGGCAGCCATTCGATCTCGTCCAATATGCCGAGTTCGCTCAATATGTGATGTTTGACGTCGCGCGGATTGCGCGCGTCGGATGTCTGATGAAGCGACGATTCGACAGTGAGCCCGCCGACGCGATAGACCGACGCCGCGCCTCCGAGGCTGAAATTGCGTTCGAGCAGGCATACGCTCCAGCCGGCCTTGGCTAGCAGCGCGCCCGCCGTAAGGCCGCCTAATCCCGATCCGATCACGACAGCGTCATAATTCTTGAGTTCGGTCATTTTTGTCCTGTTCGCGTCGATCGTGCGTGCAATGTTTAGCGGTTGGCGACCCCTGGCGAAAGTCCAGACGGGCGACAATATGCAAAGCCGGCGGCGGCTCCTCAGGCGGCCGCGCTCTTGAATGGAGCGTTAGATGAGCGACGAGGCCTTTCCCGTGACGCATACGGACAAAGAGTGGCGCGCGCGCCTGACGCCCGAGCAATATGATGTGATGCGCGGTCATGGCACCGAGCGCCCCGGGAGTTGCGCGCTCAATGATGAGAAGCGCGCAGGGGTCTTCACTTGCGCTGGATGCGATCAGCCTTTGTTCCGCTCGGGTCAGAAATTCGAGAGCGGAACGGGTTGGCCAAGCTTTTTCGATCCGCTCAAGGGCGCGCTCGGAACGACCTCGGATCGCAGTTGGGGGATGGTTCGAACGGAAGTGCATTGCAGCCGCTGCGGCTCGCATCTCGGTCACGTTTTCAACGATGGTCCGCCGCCCACGGGCTTACGCTATTGCATCAATGGCGTGGCTCTCAATTTCACTCCGGAGTGAGCGGCGCTCGGCCGCTGGGGCGTCTCGCCCAACTTTGCCCGCCCCTGCGACAATTTTTTTCACGAACGACATTTGACGGACGCCGCGACCTCTTTTGACCTGTCTTCAGGGAAAAGAAAGCCGCGTTAACGTCCCACACGTCCTGCGTGGCGCCCAAGATGTAAGCGCCCATCAATTCAGCAAGAGCGCAATTCATGTTTCCGCGAAAACCTTCAGGTTTTGGCCTATCCTGGCCATTCAAGCGGATGGTTCATAAAACAATCCTCTTCGAATAGGATAAGGATAGGTCTGATGACTATCCGCTAGGGTATGGGCCAGACGCGAAAATTTCCGCCGTAGAAGGCGGGACAAGGGATTGCGCGCGCTGCGCGGCGCTCGCTCGCGATGAGACAAACTTAGCAAAATGGCTCTTGACTGGGAAATTCAATTCCCGTCATACGAACTTAGCCGATTATCTGGGGCGGCGCCGTCTTCAGGCGCTGATTGCCGTCAAATCGACGGTGAAACGCCGCAGCTTCGGTCACTTGATGAAACATGAATTCAATTCTAGTTTCGTCAAAAAATAGCGAAAACCTGGCATTACCGGGGTTTCCGGGGGATTTGGTCATTCGACCGCGCATTGCGCCAAATTCGAGTGATAAGCGCCGATAAAACAGAGGGTTTGCGGAACGCAGTCCCTTAAGGGAGTGGAATTATAATGTCCGGAAAAACGTCCTCCGCCGCGACATCCGCGAGCGGCAAAGACAATCAGCATCTTGCGCCGAAGTCCGACATTGAAATTTCGCAAGCCGCCAAAATGCGGCCGATTATCGATATCGCGCGCGAAAAACTCGACATTCCAGCCGAGTATGTGCTGCCTTACGGTCATTACAAGGCGAAGATCTCTTTAGACTATCTGTCGTCGCTCGACAGCAAGCCCAACGGCAAGCTTATTCTCGTCACCGCCATCAGCCCGACTCCCGCTGGCGAAGGCAAGACGACGACGACTGTCGGCCTTTCCGACGGACTCAATCATATCGGCAAGAAGGCGCTGTGCTGCCTTCGCGAGCCAAGCCTCGGCCCGTGCTTCGGCGTGAAGGGCGGGGCGGCGGGCGGCGGCTATGCCCAGGTCGTGCCGATGGAGGACATCAACCTCCATTTCACCGGCGATTTTCACGCGATCGGCGCCGCGAACAATCTGCTCGCCGCTCTGATCGACAATCACGTCTATTGGGGCAATTCGCTCGGCCTCGACACGCGTCGCATCAGCTGGCGGCGAGTTGTCGATATGAACGACAGGGCGCTGCGCTCGATCGTGTCGTCGCTCGGCGGAGTCTCCAACGGCTTTTCCCGCGAGGATGGATTCGACATTACGGTCGCGTCGGAAGTCATGGCGATCTTCTGCCTCGCTTCGAATTTCGCCGATCTGCAGAATCGTCTCGGCAATATCGTCGTCGGCCAGACGCGCGAGAAGAAGAATATTCGCGCCTCCGAACTCAAGGCGGCGGGCTCGATGGCGGCTCTTCTGAAGGACGCCATTGCGCCCAATCTCGTTCAGACGCTCGAGAACAATCCGGCGATCATCCACGGCGGCCCCTTCGCCAATATCGCGCATGGCTGCAATTCGGTGATTGCGACGAAGTCGGGCCTCAAGCTCGCCGACTATGTCGTGACGGAAGCTGGATTCGGCGCGGATCTCGGGGCCGAGAAATTCTTCGACATCAAATGTCGTAAGGCGGGTCTCAAGCCCGACGTCACGGTCATCGTCGCGACCATTCGCGCGCTGAAGATGCATGGCGGGGTCGCCAAGGAAGATTTGAAGGCCGAGAATGTCGGCGCGGTTGAGAAGGGCTTCGCCAATCTCAAGCGCCATATCGGCAATGTGCGGAAATTCGGAGTGCCGGTGCTCGTGACGGTGAACAAGTTCTCGTCCGACACCGCGGCCGAAATGCAAGCGCTCGAAAAGCTCTGCAAGGCGGAAGGCGTCGATTGCGTCGTCGCCGACAATTGGGGCTCCGGCGGCGCCGGCGCGGCGGATCTCGCGCGCGCGGTCGTCAAGACGATCGAGACGCAGCCCTCGAACTTCAAGCCGCTTTACCCCGACGACATGCCGCTCGTCGAAAAGGTGCGAACCATCGCTCGCGAGCTTTACGGGGCCGCGGACATTTCATTCGAGTCGAGCGTCAAGGCGCGTTTCGCGGAGTTGGAGAAGGAAGGCTTCGGCCATCTGCCGGTCTGCATCGCCAAGACGCAATATAGTTTCTCGACGGACCCCAACGCCAAGGGGGCCCCTTCGGGTCACGTCATTCCGGTTCGCGAATTGCGACTGTCGGCGGGCGCGGAATTCGTCGTCGCGATCTGCGGCGACATCATGACCATGCCGGGCCTGCCGAAGGTCCCTGCCGCCAATAACATTGAAGTCGCGCCCGACGGCCGCATCGCCGGATTGTTCTGAGCGATCTGGTTCAAAGGCTCATCGTTACGTCGCTAACAGCTTGAGACGTTTGGAGACGATCCATCCGCCTCAAGCATCAACCTCTGGGAAACCAATAAGCTCGAAGGGAGCAAGTAGATGTCGAATTCCAGAATTCCCGGCCGCAATTTTCTGTTCGTTCCAGGGCCGACCAATCTGCCCGATCGCGTTCTGCGCGCCATGAATGTGGTTTCCGAGGATCACCGCTCCCCGAAATTCCCGGAACTGGTGATGCCGCTGTTTCCGCAGCTCAAGAAGGTGTTCAAGACCGAGACCGGCCAGGCCTTCATTTTCCCGGCGTCCGGCACGGGCGGATGGGAAGCGGCGATCACCAACACGCTGTCGCCCGGCGACACGGTGCTCGCCCAGCGCTTCGGCCAGTTTTCGCATCTCTGGATCGACCTCTGCAAACGCCAGGGTCTCAATGTCATCGAGCAGGATGAAGAGTGGGGAACGGGCAACAATCCCGACCGCATCGAAGAGACGTTGAAGGCCGACAAGAAACACGAGATCAAGGCGGTTCTGGCGACGCATAACGAAACCGCCACGGGCGTGACCAGCAACATCGCCGCCGTTCGCAAGGCGATGGACAACGCCAAGCATCCGGCGATGCTGTTCGTCGACGGCGTGTCGTCGGTCGGCTCGATCGACTTCAAGATGGACGAATGGGGCGTCGACGTCATCGTCTCCGGCTCGCAGAAGGGCTTCATGCTGCCGGCGGGTCTTGCGCTGATGGCCGCGAGCCCGAAAGCGCTGAAGGCTGGCGAAACCGCGAAGATGAAACGCGCCTATTTCGAATTCAAGGACATGATCAACGCCAATAAGACGGGCTACTTCCCCTACACGCCCGCTTTGCCGTTGCTCTACGGTCTCCGCGAGGCGTTGAACATTCTGTTCGAAGAAGGTCTCGATCAGGTCTTCAAGCGCCACACGCATCTCGCCAAGGGCGTGCGCGCGGCCGTCGGCGCCTGGGGCCTCAAGCCCTGCGCCAAGGAAGAGAAGTGGAACTCGGACACGGTGACCGCGATCGTCGTGCCGGAAGGCTATGACGCCGCCAAGGTGATCGAGACGGCCTACAAGCGCTACAACCTCGCGCTCGGCGCTGGCCTGTCCAAGGTCGCCGGCAAGGTGTTCCGCATCGGACATCTCGGCGATCTGAACGAGCTGATGCTGCTCGGCGCCATCGCCGGCGCCGAAATGGCGATGCTGGATAATGGCATCAAGATCAATCCGGGTTCGGGCGTTGCGGCTGCGCAGGCGGTCTATCGCGCGGATCCGCTCCTCAAGGCGTAAAGGCGAATAGGGAGTAGCGAATGGCGAGTAGGGATTTGGCGGTCATAGAACTATTCGCCGTCTCGCTACTCGCCACTCGCTCATTTCAGGAATTGTGGGGGATGGAATGTCGCATAAAATCGTTTTCCTCGATCGCGAAACGCTCGACGCCAATTTGCGCAAGCCGAATTTCCCGCACGAATATGTTGAATATGACGTGAGTTCCGTCGACGAGGTCGTCCAGAAGCTCAAAGGCGCGACGATCGCCATCACCAACAAAGTCCCGTTGCGTGAAGACACGCTGAAACAATTGCCGGATCTCAAGCTCATCGCGGTCGCCGCCACGGGCACGGACGTGATCGACAAGGCCTATACGAGCGCGCATGGGATCACCGTCTCCAATATCCGCAACTATGCGTACAACACGCTTCCTGAGCATGTGTTCGCGCTGATTTTTGCGCTGCGCCGCAACCTGATGAACTACTACACATCGGTTCGCGAGGGAAAATGGAACAAGGCGCGCCAGTTCTGTTATTTCGATTACCCGATCTACGACATCGCCGGCTCGACGCTCGGCATCATTGGTTATGGCGCGCTGGGCAAGTCGATCGAGACGCGCGCTGAAGCGCTCGGCATGAAAGTGCTCATCAACGACGTCATTCCCGGACCGAAAGTGGTCGATGTCCCGACGATCCTGCGCGAGAGCGACATTGTAACGCTCAATCTGCCGTTGACGCCGGAAACCAAGAATATGATCGGCGCAAAAGAACTCGCTTCGATGAAGAAGACCGCCGTCATCATCAATACGGCGCGTGGCGGCATAGTGGACGAACAGGCGCTCGCCGATGCGTTGCGCAAGGGAGTCATTGCCGGCGCCGGATTCGACGTGCTGACCGTCGAGCCGCCAAAGAACGGCAATGTGCTGCTCGATCCCACAATTCCCAATCTGATCGTCACGCCGCATGTCGCCTGGGCCAGCAAGGAAGCGATGCAGGTTCTGGCCGATCAACTCGTCGACAATATCGACGCCTTCGTCGCGGGCAGTCCGCGCAATGTCGTGACGGCCTGACATGGCCGTTTGCAACGTTTCAACTCAAGCGAGATTGCGATGACGAAGAAGCTTCTTTTCTTGCTCGATACGGATCCTGTTCCGAGCGTTTTCGACACGGTCGTCGGCTATGACGGCGGCGCCGATCATGTCATTGGCTATGGCGCCGTGACGCCAGAAAACGTCGGCGCGCTGGTCGATGGAACAATTTACACGCGCGGACCCAAGGAAAAACAATTTACCGCGATCTTCGTCGGCGGCGGCAGCATGATCGCGGGCGAAGCTTTGTTCAAAGCCGTCAAGAAGCGCTTCTTCTCCAATTTCCGCGTCTCCGTGATGCTCGACAGCAACGGCTCGAATACGACGGCCGCTGCGGGCGTCGCCTTGCTCGCCAAAGCCAAGCCCCTTGCCGGCAAAAAGGCGGTCGTGCTCGCCGGCACGGGCCCGGTCGGCATGCGCGCCGCCGCGATGCTTCACATTGAAGGCGCCGAGGTCGCCATCACCTCGCGCTCGAAGCAGCGCGCCGAGGAAGCGAGCAAAGCCATCAATGATCGTTTCGGCTTTGCGCCGACTCCAATCGAGGCGGCCGATAACGCCGCGCGCGCGGCCGCCGTCAAAGGCGCTCAAATTGTCTTCGCAGCAGGCGCGATCGGCGTGCCGCTGCTCGATGAGAAAGACTGGCAAGATAATTCGACCATCGAACTGATCGCAGACTGCAACGCGCAGCCGCCGCTCGGCGTCGGCGGCGTCGAAGCAACGGACAAGGCGAAAGAGCGCCATGGCAAGATCGTGATCGGCGCGCTGGGGCTTGGTGGCCTCAAGCTGAAATTGCATCGCGAGTGCATCGGTCAGTTGTTCTCGAGCGCCGATCAGGTGTTCGACTGCGAAAACATCTACGCGCAAGCCAAAATTCTGGCCTGAGATTACGGATTAAATCGTCATGACGCAAAACAGCACGATCGCCACATTTCTCGACGACCTCGCGAGCGAACGACCGACGCCTGGCGGCGGCGGCGCTGCGGCCGTGACGGGCGCGATCGGCGCTGCGCTTGTCTCCATGGTGTGCAATCTCACCATCGGCAAAAAGAATTACGAGGCCGTTGAGGGAGAGCTGAAAACCGTTCGCGAAAAGGCGGAGGCGCTACGCGCCGAACTGACGGGCGCGATCGAGGAAGACGTGATCGCCTTCAACAGCGTCATGGGGGCCTATGGATTGCCGCGCAGTACCGATGAAGAAAAAGCCAAGCGCACCGAGGCGATTCAACATGCGTTGCGCGCGGCGACTCTCGCTCCCCTGCGAGTTTGCGAAGCCTGTTTCGAAGTGATGGATCTGTCGCGGATCGCGGCGGACAAAGGAAATCTCAACGTCATCAGCGACGCCGGCGTCGCCGTTCTCGCAGCCAACGCCGGCCTGCGCAGTTCGGCGCTCAACGTCTACATCAACGCCAAGGGCATCAAGGATCGCGCTTTCGCCGACAAACATGTCGCCGACGTCGACGCTTTGCTGGCCAAGGCCGCCGCGATGACCGAAGCGGTCTATGCGACCGTCAAGGGTAAAATTGGTTCCTGATTTTCCGCGCTCCGGCGCCCGTTCAAAATAAGTGGGAGGACAATATGGACGTCCACGAGTATCAAGCCAAGGAGCTGCTCGCGAGCCACGGAGTCGCGGTTCCGCCCGGCACCGTCGCCTTCAGCCCGGATCAGGCCGTGTATGCGGCGACCGAACTTGGCGGCTCGCATTGGGTCGTGAAGGCGCAAATTCACGCAGGCGCGCGCGGCAAGGCCGGCGGAATTAAATTGTGCCGCACCTATCATGAGGTGCAGCAAGCGGCGCGCGACCTTCTCGGCAAGCGTCTCGTCACCAGCCAGACGGGTCCTGAGGGCAAGCCCGTGCAGCGCGTCTATATCGAACTCGCCGACCCTTATGAGCGCGAGCTGTATCTGGGATTCGTGCTGGATCGCAAACTCGAGCGCGTTCGCGTGATCGCCTCCAAACATGGCGGCATGGAGATCGAGGAGATCGCCAAGAATACGCCGGACGAGATCATTCAGATCATCGTCGAGCCGGCGGTCGGTCTGCAGCCCTTCCAGGCGCGCGAAATCGCATTTCAGCTCGGCTTGAATATCAAGCAGGTGTCGCGCGCGGTGCAATCGATCATGGGCGCTTATCGCGCGTTCCGCGACTATGACGCCACCATGCTCGAGATCAATCCGCTTGTCGTCACGAAAGACGACAAGGTGCTCGCGCTCGACGCGAAAATGTCGTTCGACGACAATGCGCTGTTTCGTCGGCGCAACATTGTCGAATTGAACGATCCGTCGCAATCGGACCCGCGCGAGGCGCAGGCCGCCGAGCACGCTTTGAACTATATCGGCCTCGACGGCGAGATCGGCTGCATCGTCAATGGCGCCGGTCTCGCGATGGCGACGATGGACATGATCAAGCACGCGGGCGGCAATCCGGCGAACTTCCTCGACGTCGGCGGCGGCGCGTCGGCCGAACGCGTCGCGACCGCTTTCCGTCTGGTTCTCTCGGACGCGAACGTCAAAGTCGTGCTCGTGAACATATTTGCCGGCATCAACCGTTGCGACTGGGTTGCGCAGGGCGTCGTCGACGCGGTTCACGCGACGAAGATCACCGCGCCATTGGTCGTGCGTCTCGCGGGCACCAATGTCGAGGCGGGCCGCAAGATCATCCAGGAGAGCGGCATTCCGATCATCACCGCCGATACGCTCGCCGACGCGGCCGAGAAAGCGGTCGCCGCCTACAAAAGCGTGAAATGAGCGCGCAATCGGGAATTTTTGACGGCCACTGGCGACAAGCCGCTAAGGCCGGGAGGACATCATGAGCATTCTTATCGATGAAAAAACCCCAATTCTCGTCCAGGGCATTACGGGCGACAAAGGCAGTTTCCACACCAAGGAAATGATCGACTACGGCACCAATGTCGTCGCCGGCGTCACGCCTGGCAAGGGCGGCCAGAAAGTCCACGGCGTGCCGATCTTCAATACAGTGAAGGACGCCGTCAAGGCGACCGGCGCGACGACCAGCATCACTTTCGTCGCTCCGCCTTTCGCCGCCGATGCGATCATGGAAGCCGCCGATGGCGGCATTCGCCTGATCTGCTCGATCACCGACGGCATTCCCGGCGCAGGACATGATGCGCGTGAAACGCTACTTCATGCGTTATCCGAAGGATCGCCGCCCCGTCATGGTCGGTCCAAACTGCGCAGGCATTATCAGCCCGGGCAAGGCGATGCTCGGCATCATGCCGGGGAATATCTACAAGCAGGGCGTTGTGGGCCTGATCTCGCGTTCCGGCACGCTTGGCTATGAAGCGGCGTCGCAGCTGAAGGAAAGAGGTCTCGGCATTTCGACCTCGGTCGGCATTGGCGGCGATCCGATCAACGGCTCATCCTTCCTCGATCATCTCGTCTTGTTCGACAAGGATCCGGAGACGGCGGCTGTCCTGATCATCGGCGAAATTGGCGGTCCGCAGGAGGCCGAGGCCTCCGCCTGGATCAAAGAGAACTTCTCCAAGCCGGTAATCGGTTTCGTCGCGGGCCTCACGGCGCCGAAGGGCCGTCGTATGGGTCATGCTGGAGCCATCATTTCATCGACCGGCGATAGCGCTGCGGAGAAGACCGAGATCATGAAGTCGTTCGGCTTGACCGTGGCGCCAAATCCCGCCGAGTTCGGATCGACCGTCGCCCAGGTTCTCAAGCGAGCCTGAGGCCTTTCAAAGACGCTCCCTCGCGTCGTCCCTTGAGGACGCGAGGCGTTTCCGATCCGTTGGCCGCCGATCGCGGAGGGCGAGCGTTCGGGCGCAGCGACGAGGACATCGCATGACCGTCGATACAAAAGACACATCCGATACGGTTCCCGTCGCTCCGTCGGCTTTTGCGACGCGTTCGGTGAAGGAGGCGTCGGCGTTTCTCTTTGATCAGCTTCTCGCTGTCGTGAAGCGCCATCAACCGGAGATCGCGCCTGTGTTGCGCGGCGAGGAGCCGTCATCGAGCCTCTCGCCGGCGCTCATGGCGCGAGCCCTTCAGGCGCAGGGAATTTGGTTTCAACTGCTTTCCATCGCGGAGCAAGCCTATGCGATGCGCCGCCGCCGGCGTATCGAGCGCGAGCGTGGTCATGAAGAGCTGCTCGGCACTTTCGATCAGGTGCTGGCCAGCGCCGCGAGCGCTGGCGTCAAGCCCGATGAAATTCATGCGCAGTTGAAGACGCTGCGAATCCGTCCCGTCATTACGGCGCATCCGACCGAAGCCAAACGCGTTTCAATTCTGGAGAAAAACCGGCGCATTTATCTTCTCCTGCGCGATCTCGAATCGACGCGCTGGACCGATCGCGAGCGCGAAGCGCTTGTGCAGGCGGTGCGGGATCAGATCGAACTCTTATGGCTTACGGGCGAGTTGCATCTCGAAAAGCCGACTGTCGAGCATGAAGTCGCCTGGGGGCAGCATTTCTTTTCGGAGACGATATTCGATCTCGCGCCTGATCTGCTGTCGTCGTTTGAGAGGGCGCTCGCAAAACATTTTCCGCAAGAGAAGTTCGAGGTAACGCCCTTTTTTCAATTTGGCTCCTGGATCGGGGGCGATCGAGACGGCAATCCCTTCGTCACGAATGCTGTGACGCGCGCGACCATGCGCGACAATGCGCTCGCGAGCCTTGAATATTATCGTAGCCGCATCTTCGATCTCGCGCGAACCTTATCGATCAGCCAGCGCGCGGCGCTCATTCCGGAAAATTTCCGCGACGAATTGGAAAGCGCGCTCAGCCATATCGACGGCGCCGACGCCATTCGAGCGCGCAATCATGGCGAGCCCTATCGACAATATGCGAGCGTGCTCCTGCGCAAGATCGATGGGACCATTCGCGCGACGCAGGGCGCGGCGCAAGTCAGCGAGCGCTATGCGAACGCTGATGAGCTGATCGCCGATCTCCGCATCCTGGAGAAAGCGCTGATCGACGGACGCAGCGCATCGCTTGCCGCCGATCTCGTGCGGCCTGTGCGGCGCGCCGTGGAGATATTCCGCTTCAGCACCGTCCGCCTTGATCTGCGTGAGAACACAACTCGCACGACCAATGCGTTGCAGGATTTGTGGCGCGCCAAGACCGGCAAGGACGCTCCGCCGGCTCCAGAATCGCCGGAGTGGCAAGAATGGCTGATCCAGGATCTGGCGCAGCCTCGTTCGGGCGCGATTGCGCGCGATCGTCTGCCGCCGGAGACGCGCGACACGATCGAGATGTTCGAGGTCGTCGCCGACATGCGGTCGCAATTGGATCGCGAAGCCTTCGGCAGCTTCATCCTGTCGATGACTCACTCCGTCGCCGATGTGCTCGGCGCCTATGTCCTGGCCAAGGAAGCGGGATTGTTCCTCGACTCCGCAGGCGTGGAAATCTGCACCCTGCCAATTGTCCCACTTTTCGAAACCATCACTGATCTTCGGGCGGCGCCGGCCATCATGCGCGAACTTCTGCGCATTCCCGTCGTTCGCCGCAGCACGCGCTGGCAGGGCAATGTCCAGGAAGTGATGATCGGCTATTCGGACTCCAATAAGGACGGCGGTTTCCTGTCGTCCAACTGGGAGCTGTATAAAGCGCAATCGAAATTGACGAGCGTCGGCGCGGAGCAGGGCGTCGCCATCGCTTTCTTCCACGGCCGCGGCGGTTCGGTCAGCCGCGGCGGCGCGCCGACCGGTCATGCAATCGCCGCTCAGCCGGCTGGCTCTATCCGCGGACGCTTTCGCGTTACGGAGCAAGGCGAGGTCGTATCCTTCAAATACGCCAATCGCGGCACGGCCGCCTATCAAATGGAGCTGCTCGCCTCCAGCGTCTTCACGCACGCGCTTAAATCGGAGCGCGAGGACGCGTTGGTTCCGCGCGCCGAATTCGACGATGCGCTCGAAGCAATTTCCGGCGCATCGCTTGCGGCTTACACAAAATTTATCAGCAGCCCGGATCTCGTGGCTTATTTCCAAGCTGCAAGCCCGCTTGAGGAAATCTCCCTGCTGAATATCGGTTCGCGCCCGGCGCGTCGGTTCGGCGCGCGCAGCCTTGCCGATCTGCGCGCAATTCCATGGGTGTTCGCCTGGGCGCAGAACCGCCATGCGATTACCGGCTGGTATGGCGTCGGCAGCGGGCTTTCAAGTTTCATCGAGGTTCGGGGCGAGCGCGGTCTGCAGTTTCTGACGCGCATGTTCCACGACTCGCGCATGTTCCGTCTCATTCTCGATGAAGTCGAAAAGACGCTGGCGCTCGTCGATCTGTCGATCGCGCGTCAATACGCCGGGCTCGTCGCCGACGAAGGCGTGCGGAGCAGGGTGTTCGATGCGATCGAGGCTGAATATGAGCTGACGCGCGAAACCGTCTTGCGCGTTACGGGAGGCAAGGAGATCGGGGAGCGGTTCACGACCTATCGCGAGCGCTTGGCTGACCGCCTGCCGACCATCAACGAAGTCAACCGAGAGCAGGTCGAGCTGTTGCGCCGTTTCCGCGCCACGGAAGACGAAGCAGCCAAGGAGATCGTCAAGGTTCCATTGCTGCTCTCGATCAGTTGCATCGCCGCAGGCCTCGGGGCCACCGGCTAACACTAGAGGAAGGGGAATTGATATGAGTTTCACATTGATCGAGCAGGCGACGCCGCGTCTCCATCGCTCGGAGCTGGCGGTGCCGGGTTCCGCGCCTGCAATGTTCGAGAAGGCCGCGCAATCCAAGGCGGATGTGGTGTTCCTCGATCTTGAGGACGCTGTTGCGCCGGACGACAAGGAGCAGGCTCGCAAGAACATCATCCAAGGCCTCAATGACATCAATTGGGGCAAGAAGACCATGACGCTGCGCATCAATGGTCTCGACACGCATTATTGCTATCGCGACGTCGTCGACGTCGTCGAGAACTGCCCGCGTCTCGACACGATCCTGATTCCCAAAGTCGGCGTGCCGCAGGACGTTTACGCCATCGACATGCTCGTCACGCAGATCGAGCAATATAAGAAGCGCCAGAAGCGCCTCGGCTTCGAGCTGTTGATCGAAACCGCGCTCGGCATGGCTAACGTCGAGGCGATCGCGCAGTCCTCGAAGCGACTGGAAGCGATGTCCTTCGGCGTCGCCGACTACGCGGCTTCGACGCGCGCGCGCACGACCGTCATCGGCGGCGTGAATCCGGATTACGGCGTGCTCACCGATAAGGACGCGAGCGGCAATCGTGAATATTACTGGGCCGATCAGTGGCATGCGGCGCAGACGCGCATGATGGTCGCGTGCCGCGCTTACGGCCTGCGTCCGATCGACGGCCCATTCGGCGATTTCGGCGATCCGGATGGCTATATTGCTGCGGCGAAGCGCGCCGCCGTTCTCGGCTATGAAGGCAAGTGGGCGATCCATCCTTCGCAGATCGAACTCGCCAATCAGGTCTTCACGCCGTCGGAAGCCGAAGTGAACAAAGCCCGCCGCATTCTTGAGGCGATGGCGCAGGCCGCCAAGGAAGGCAAAGGCGCCGTCTCTCTCGATGGACGCTTGATCGACATCGCTTCGATCCGCATGGCCGAAGCGCTGATCGAAAAGGCTGACGCGATGGCTGCGGCGTAAGTCGCACCTTCGGCCTCTCCCTGCACTCCAGGGAGGAGGCCGCTTAAATTGCACGCACCGGAACCCGCCATGTCTCAAGACCATCGCAAAATCCTTCGCGACATGTTTGACGCGGCCGTCGCCGCGGCCTTGCCCGCCGTCTGCGTGCCGCCGCATTTGCCCGTCGCCGCCGAAGGGCCGAACGATTGTGGTGGGCGCCGGCAAGGCCGCCGCGTCGATGGCCGCGGCCGTCGAAGCGAATTGGAAGGGTCCACTCGAAGGGCTTGGTCGTCACGCGCTACGACCACGGCGCGCCGACATCGCGCATCGAGGTCATCGAAGCCTCGCATCCCGTTCCCGACGCCGCTGGTCGAGAGGCGGCTGCACGCATTTTGGAAAAAGTGCAGGGGCTCACCAAGGACGATCTCGTGCTCGCTTTGATTTCGGGTGGCGGCTCCGCACTGATGGCGCTGCCGGCCGAAGGCGTGAGCCTGGAAGAGAAACAGGCCGTCAACAAGGCTCTGTTGAAAAGCGGCGCGAATATTTCCGAGATGAATTGCGTCCGCAAACATCTCTCGGCCGTCAAAGGCGGCCGGCTTGCTCGCGCTGCTCAGCCGGCGCGCGTCGTTGCGCTCATGATCTCCGACGTTCCGGGCGATGATCTTTCCGTCATCGCCTCGGGGCCGACCGTTCCCGATCCGACCACGCGCGAAGACGCGCTTGCCGTTATCGCAAAATATAAAATCGACGCGTCGCCCGCGGTGCTTGCGCATCTTGGTGATCCCAAGTGCGAAACGCCGAAGCCCGGCGACGCGCTGTTCGATAATGTGCAAAACATTTTGATCGCAACGCCGCAGGGCTCGCTCGACGCCGCCGCAGTCGTCGCTAAAAAGGCGGGCTTCACGCCCTGTATCCTTGGAGATCTCGAAGGAGAGTCGCGCGAGGTTGCGCTGGTTCACGCCGGCATCGCAAAGCAGATCGCAATCCACGGCCAGCCGTTCGAGCCGCCCGTCGCGATCATCTCTGGCGGAGAGACGACCGTGACCGTGCGCGGCAAAGGTCGCGGCGGACGCAACGCCGAGTTCCTGCTTGGCCTGCTGCTGGCGTTGGAAGGGTTCGGCGGCATTTCCGCCGCCGCATTCGACACGGATGGCATTGACGGCAGCGAGGACAACGCCGGCGCCATTATGACCGCCGACAGTTTCGAGCGCGCAATGAAAGCAGGCGTCGATCTTAAGGGCCTGTTCGCCAACAATGACGCCTATACGGCTTTCGAGAAGCTCGGCGACCTCGTCGTCACGACGCCGACCCGCACCAACGTCAATGATTTCCGCGTGATCCTCGTGCCGAAGCGTGTGTGACCGAAACGGCAAGAACGGCGTCGCAGGGCGCGATTCTTGAGTAGCGGGCCCGGCGCCGCTATAGAGTAGCGTCATGAACAAAACCGTCACTGAAATCGACGCTCGCGGCGCCGCTGCGATCTTCGAGCGTTATCGTCGCGACGACGCGCCAAAACCTGCGCAATGGAACGAGACGCTCGATCTTATCCTGGCGCATCGTTCACATCGCAATTTCTTACCCGAGAAGCTCCCCGAGGGTGCGCTGGAGACCATCATTGCGGCCGCGCAATCGGCTTCGACGTCGTCGAACCTTCAGGTTTGGAGCGTCGTCGCGGTGGAAGACCAGGACCGCAAGAATTGCCTCGCGGATCTTGCCGGCGGACAAAAGCATATCCGTGATTGCGCGGTCTTTCTCGTTTGGCTCGCTGATCTCGCGCGGCTTGAGAAACTGGGGCAAGAGAAGGGCAGGGACTGCGCGGCTCTCCCTTATCTCGAACTGTTCCTCACCGGCGCGGTCGACGCAGCTCTCGCTGCGCAAAATGCGGTGACTGCATTGGAGTCGCTCGGGCTCGGTTGCTGCTATATCGGCGCGATGCGCAACAAGCCGGAAGAAGTCGCAAAGGAATTGAATCTTCCGCCCAAGGTCTTCGCGGTTTTTGGCATGGCGGTCGGGCGGCCCGATCCGGCCGAGAACGCCGCGGTCAAGCCGCGGCTAGGACAGGCGGCTGTGCTGCATCGAGAGCAATATGCTTGGAACGACGCGCATCGCGAGGCGATCAACACGCTCGATGAAAAATTCCGTGACTTCCAGAAAGAGCAAGGCCTGCCTGATCAGGGCTGGATACGCCAGGTTCTTTCCCGCGTGCGCGGTCCGGACGCCATGAGCGGAAGACATGTCCTAAGACAAGCGTTGAAGGCGCTTGGATTCGATTTGACGTGATTCAAACGAAGAAGAGCCGCCGACTCATTCGGCCAGAGAGAGGCTTGTTCTTACCCCTCGACCGCCTCGCGCTTGATCTCCAATTCAAGCCAGTCTTCCTCGGCTTGCATTAATTCGGCTTCCGTCTCGGCCAGCAGCTCGCTGGCTTTGGCGAATTTCGCAGGGTCGCGGGCATAAAGCTCGGGGTCGTCGAGCAGCTTCATGAAGCTTGCTGATCTTCTGTGCGCAGCTCGTCCATTCGCGCGGGCAACGTCGAAAGTTGATGCTGTTCCTTGAACGAAAGCCGCGCCTTTGAAGCTGTCTTGACGCGCGGCGCAGCTTTTTCTTTTGGTTCCGTGCGGGTCGGCGCAGCGCTCTCACGCGCCTGGACGCCCACGCCGCGCTGCGCGACCATGTCGCTATAGCCGCCCGCATATTCGATCCAGCGGCCGTCGCCCTCGCTCATCAGCACCGAGGTCGCGACACGATCGAGAAAATCGCGATCATGACTGACGACAATCAGCGTGCCGGGATAATCCGCGAGCATTTCTTCGAGAAGATCGAGCGTTTCCAGATCGAGATCGTTCGTCGGCTCGTCCAGCACGAGCAGATTGGACGGTTGCGCCAAAGCGCGCGCCAGCATGAGCCGCCCGCGTTCGCCGCCGGAAAGTTTGCCGATAGGGGTGCGCGCCTGTTCGGGCTTGAACAGAAAGTCTTTCATGTAGCCGACGACATGGCGTCGCTCGCCGTTCACTTCAACGAAATCTGATCCTCCGCCGGTCAGCGCTTCCTGCAAGGTCGTTTGTGGATCGAGGCTCGCGCGACTTTGGTCCAGCGTCGCCATGGCGAGGCCGGCGCCCAATCTCACTTTGCCAAGATCGGGCGCAAGAACGCCGGTCAACAAACGTATGAGCGTCGTCTTGCCGGCGCCATTGGCGCCGACGATTCCGAGCCGGTCGCCGCGCAGGATGCGCGTTGAAAAATTCTCGACGATGACGCGCTCGCCATATGATTTGCCGATTTTGATCGCTTCGATGACGAGCTTTCCAGAGATTTGGGCTTCGCTCGCCTCAAGCTTTATATCGCCGGTGGGCATGACGCGTTGGCGCCGCTCGGCGCGCAATTCATGCAAGCCGGAGAGACGCTTGACGTTACGCTTGCGTCGTCCAGAGACGCCGTGTCGCAACCAATGTTCTTCAGCGACGATTTTGCGATCGATCTTATGCTGTTGACGTTCTTCCTCATCCAGCTCGCGATCGCGCCAGGCTTCGAATTCGGCGAAGCCGCGAGATAAGGTCCGCGTGCGTCCGCGATCAAGCCAGACGGTCTCGCGCGTCAAATCCTGAAGGAAGCGGCGATCATGGCTGATGAGCACCAGCGCCGATCTTAAACCTGCGAGCTTTTCTTCGAGCCAGAGGATCGCCGGCAGATCGAGATGGTTGGTCGGCTCGTCAAGCAGCAGAATGTCGGGTTCAGGCGCAAGGACGCGCGCAAGCGCGGCGCGGCGCGCCTCGCCGCCGGAGAGACGCGTCGTGTCTTCCTCTCCGGTCAGGCCGAGATCAATCAGCAGCGATTTGGCCGCATGCGCATCGTCCAAAGGACCAAGCCCCGCTTCGACATAGGCGAGGGTGGTCGGATAGCCGGAGAGATCCGGCTCTTGCGGCAGATAACGCAGGCTCGCGCCCGGTTGCAGAAAACGGGCTCCGCCGTCGAATTCAATGTCGCCCGCAGCGATCTTCAGAAGCGTCGACTTGCCAGACCCGTTGCGCCCCACAAGGCAAAGCCGCGCGCCGGGCTGCACCGATAGATCGGCGCAATCAAGCAGCGGCTTCCCGCCCAAAGTCAGGGTGACGCCTTGCAGCGTGAGAAGCGGAGGAGGAGCCATAAGGATCGCAGACCGGTTAAAACGATGTCGCGAAACCTATCGCCGTTTGTGGGCCTCTTGTCATCCTGTCGATGGTCTAACCGCCCAGCCCAAGCGCGTTGCGAACGCGCGCCGAATAGCCGTAGAGATCGCCCCGCAATTGCAGGCGCCCGTCCTCGTCGACATAGGCCGTGAAATACTCGATATGGATCGGCAAGGGCTTGCTGAGATTGATGTAGCGCTCCGAGCCGCCGATCAGACGGCGCACGCGCTGTTCCGACCAACCGCTGCCGGGTCCAAGCACGGCTTCCGCAAGCGCAAAAGGCTGATCGACGCGCATGCAGCCATGGCTGAACGCGCGATGCGAGGCGCTAAACAGGTTTCGAGACGGCGTATCGTGGAGATAGACAGAGAAGTCGTTTGGAAACATGAATTTGATGCGGCCAAGCGCGTTTCTCTCTCCCGGCGGCTGACGCACGCTCAGCTTTCCATGGCGAAAAGACACCTGAAATCCGCGCTGCTGCAGCGCCGCGACGTCGCCCCCGTTCTGAGGAAGCATTTCCTTGTTCAGGATCGACGGCGGGACATTCCAATATGGATTGACGATGATGAACTGCATCGCATTGGAGAAGATGGGCGTCGGCGTCTGTTCCTTGCCGACGATAATGCGCGCGCGGTGCGTCACAGCGCCGTCGCGAATGACCGCCAATTCGAAATCCGGGATGTTCACTTCCACCCGATTGTCGCCGAGATCGCGCGGCAGCCAGCGCCAGCGCTCCATATTGGCGATGACTTCGGCTTCGAGATGCGAGTTTGACGCTCGCGCCCGCGCGCCGGACCTGCGTCGAGCTCCTGCTTGCCGCCGAGGGTCCGTCGTCGTGGGCGGAATCGGCCAGAGGCGAGCTGAACTCCGGACGGCTCATGCGCGGCCCTTTCGCCCCGAAGCTCCGCGAGCTTGGCCTCAAGAAGCTGATAGCCGTAATGCGGCGGATTGAAGCCAGCAGAATATCTCCAGCCCGGTCTCCGGCGGAACTGACGCGCGTCAGAATACGTTTCCGAATCAGGAAGCGAGGGGCGTGCGCCAATGAGATGGGATATGCGGGTCGGATCGACGCGGGCGCCGGCGGCTTGCGCCGCATAGGCGACAACGGCCTCCGAAAGCGCGAGTTCCTCTTCAACGTTGGGGACGCCCCGATCGCCGAGCAGGCAAGAAGTATTCGCGCAGGTCGAGCCCGTCGTCGCCGGCGCTACGTAGCCGTTGCGAGACGGCAAGGCTGCTGGACGCCAGGATCGCCGTCGTTTCCGACGAGACTGTCACGCCATAACGGCGTCATAGGCCCGGGCGGCGTAGAAGGTGGCGATCGCCAAACGCTGAAGCCGACGGTCCAAGGCATCGACCCCCGCCAGGGGCGCTTTGATCCAACCGTCAAGCGCCGACGCGACTGGCGCTGCTCATCGGTCAGCAGCGCCTCCGCGATATTTAGTGTTTCGACGCCGTCGCGCAGTTCGCGAGGACCGATCAAGACAACGGAAGCCGTCGCATCATCCAGAGGGAAGAGATCGCTTTTCCGGACGCCGAAATGGTCGTTCATACTGTTCAACGAGCGCAGAAAAATGTTCGACGAGCGAGATCCGAAACGGCGGCTCCAGTCCCCGCGGGCGAGGAGTATGCGACAAGCATCAGAGCAAAAGACGCCGCCCGGCACGCCAGCTGCGCTCTGTCCAGAAAACCGGGTCTTGGAAGAAAAACTCATCTCACCGTCCGCCGCAACAATCGTTGCGATGTTTCAAGCGCCGACACGCCAAATCACGCAACAGAAAACTTATATAGTGTGATCCAGATTTTGGAATCAAATGCGCGCGCTCGTCGAGGCTTCGCCATGAAAAAACTTTACAGTGACGTAAGCGCAACATCAACGCGTCATTTATGGGTTTTTCAATTATGGCGAGCCATCATGCGCCTCGATGCCTGCAAATTATCCATTTATCAAAGTAATTCGGCCACAATCTCCGAAAGCGCGCGAAAAATCTTCGTCGCCGGGGCTTTTGGGAGGATCGGCTTGCTTCAAGTTTTGTCGGATTGTCGATCACCGTCTTTGGCGTCGATCTTCTGCTCAACCTCCGCCATGAATGCGCTGTGCCTTCCGGGTTCCTTTTGCCGTTTGTTTTCGCCGCAACAGTCGGTTTTGCGCAGTCGTCTTCCGAAAACTTGACTTCGTCAAAGGGAGCCGCGCTCACGCCGGTTGAATATGCGTTGCTGGCTTATGCGGCAATCATCGGCGTCGTGCGGCTCATTCCCTATACGCTTCAATATGTCGATCACAGCCTTGTGGGCGCCGTCAATTATGATGACCACTTTCATTTTCAGGAACTGGCGAGCTTGGTGAACACCGAGCGATTTCCTCCTCGCTTGAATTTCAATCCGGAATCCTACCTGCATTTTTACTATTTGCCATGGATACCGGCGGCCGCTTTGTCGGACATCCTCAAGCTCGTCACGGGTCAGTCCTTCCTCAAATTGACCTATGGTCTCGACGCGCTGTTTCTCGACCTCTCCGCGACATTCATTTTTATCGCTTTCGCAAGACACGTTCTCGATGAGCGTGCGCGCAATCTCGCGATCTTGGCGGCGCTCCTTGCAGGAGCGGTTGTGGAGGGCATGTTCGAAATTACCGATCTGGTCCAAGGCAAATTGGAGCACGACGAGTGGTGGCAGACTGGTTTGCACATGACCAATCAGTTCTCGATGTGGACGACTTTGGTCGTTTGGGTTCCCCATCATTTGATTTCGGCGATGGCGCTCTTATTGGCCGTCGTTGTCGCCACCGAGCCTTTGACGCTCAATCCTCGAACGTCGTTCGCTGCTCAGGCGGCGGCTGGATTGCTTCTGGGGTTCGCGCTTTTTTCCTCCATTTTTGCGTTCATTGGCGGGATGTTGGCGTTGGCGCCGCTCCTTCTGCGTTTCAAACGATATCCCAGGAGCGTTCTTGTGTTGGCGCTGGCGTTGGGCCTGCCATCGATGTCCGCTTCTATATATTTACCTGCACTCGAATTCAGCGAACGGGTTCGTCCTGTTTCAGGCGTTCGACAATTGGACGGAACATTCCGGCATTTTTGTCGCGGGATTCGTGGGAGTCGCAGTCGCGCTGCTTCTCATGCTCATGGAAGTGGGATGGCTGTTTTATGTTCCGTTCCGGCTTGATCGAACGTCGTTGACGCGGTCGCCGCTCGGCCCTCTCGCCATAACGTCGTTCCTTTTTCTTCTCTCGACGGCGGTTATCTCATTCAAAGGCAGCGAATAATTACGCCATGCGCGGGTCCATCGCGCCTGTCAGCATCTTGTGCTGCTATTTCGCGCAATTCGTTACGGGGCGAATTTCTCCGAGCGTCGTCCGACAGCGGCGTCGCGCCGTGGTCGCGCTGGGCGAATGTCGCGCTTTTGGCCGCGATCATTTTGGCGGGCATCGGGCAGTTCAATCAGTTCGCGCTGCACTGCTGGTCGAGTTGGAGCGCGGTGGCGTTCGCTGCGGAAACCGACGCTTGCAAGAAATACATATTGGCGGTCAACGAAAAGGCGGTCCCGCAAATCGAAATGGCGAAACTTGCGAGCTGCCGTTATCAAGGCGGCGTCTATAACATTGAGCGCTCATTCGAGAAGCCGACGCTCTCTCATGACGACGAGGAGTTGATGGGACGCGGACCTTGGGAAATTTGGCTCGTTGAACTTGCGGACTGACGAGTTGTTCGTCACCCCGCCTGCACGAAACTCTCCAACACCATCTTGCGGCCCGCCTTGTCGAAATCGACAGTCAGCTTGTTGCCGTCGACATTGGCGACAGTGCCCGGGCCGAATTTCAAATGGAATACGCGCGCGCCTGTCGCAAAGCGCGACGTCGATGACGACTTCGCCACGATTTCACCCTCGATGATCAGCGGCGCCTTTCCGCGAGGCGACCTGTTTCGTCGCTGCGCCCGCGCGGGTTTGCGTTGCTCCTGTGTCGCGCGAGGTTTGCGCGCGCTTCCATCCGGGAGTCGAATAGCTCGAGCCATAGCTGTCCATATTCGCGAAGCGCGACACGCCGTAAGCGCCATATTGCGAGGCGCCCGCAGACTCGACAACTTCAACGTCCGACGCCGGTAGATTGTCGAGAAAACGCGAGGGCATGGTCGTTTGCCACAGCCCGTGAATGCGACGATTGGTGGCGAAGAAGATTTTTGCGCGGCGTTTCGCGCGCGTCATGCCGACATAAGCCAGCCGCCGCTCCTCCTCCAATCCCGCCCGGCCATTTTCATCGAGCGAGCGTTGATGCGGAAAAAGGCCTTCCTCCCAACCCGGCAGATAGACGGTTTCAAATTCGAGGCCCTTGGCCGCATGCAGCGTCATGATGGAAACGCGTTGCTGGCCCGGCGCCTCGTCCGCCTCCATCACAAGCGACACATGCTCAAGGAACGACGCCATGTCGGGGAATTCCTCCATGGCGCGCACAAGCTCCTTCAGATTTTCCAAACGGCCCGCCGCTTCCGGCGTCTTGTCCAGGCGCCACAATTCCGTATAGCCGGATTCATCCAGGACCATCTCGGCGAGCTCATGATGCGGCTTGGAGTCGAGCTGGCTTCGCCAACGTTCGAAATCGTCCAGCAGCGCGCGCAAGGTCGCGCGAGGCTTTGTCTTGAGCTCCTCGGTCTCGACAAGCACCCGCGCCGAATGCATCAAGGGCGCATCCTCGCGCCGCGCATGTTCGTGCAGCACCTGCAGAGTGGCGTCTCCCAATCCGCGCTTCGGCGTATTGACGATGCGCTCGAAAGCGAGATCGTCCGCAGGCTGCGCGACGCAACGCAGATAGGCGAGCGCGTCGCGAATCTCCATCCGCTCATAAAAGCGCGGGCCGCCAATCACCCGATAGGGGAGGCCAAGCGTAATGAAACGTTCTTCGAACTCGCGCATCTGAAAGGAGGCGCGCACAAGAATGGCGATCTCATCGAGATCATGGCTCTTGCGCTGCAATTGTTCGATGTCCTCGCCAATGACGCGCGCTTCTTCCTCGCTGTCCCAGACGCCGGTGACGGTCGGTTTTTCGCCGGGCTTTCCATCCGTGAAAAGCGTCTTGCCGAGACGGCCTTCATTGAATGAAATAAGATGCGAGGCGGCGGCGAGAATATGCCCCGTCGAGCGATAATTGCGCTCCAGGCGAATGATCTTTGCGCCGGGAAAATCCTTTTCGAAACGCAGAATGTTTTCAACTTCGGCGCCGCGCCATCCGTAGACGCTCTGATCGTCGTCGCCAACGCAGCAGACATTGCTGCGTCCCTGCGCAATAAGGCGCAGCCACAAATATTGCGCAGTGTTCGTGTCCTGATATTCGTCGACGAGAATATATTTGAAGCGCTTTTGATACTCCGCGAGCACGTCCGGGTTTTCGCGAAAGAGACGCAGCGCCTCAAGCAGCAGATCGCCGAAGTCGACAGCGTTGAGGATCTTCAATCGCTCCTGATAAAGCGCATAAAGCTTCGCGCCTTTGCCGTCGGCGAAGCCATGCGCCTCGCCGGCCGGAATTTGCGCGGGCGTCAGGCCCCTGTTCTTCCAGCCGTCCAGGCGGATCGCAAGCGCGCGGGCGGGCCAGCGCTTGTCGTCGATATTTTCCGCCTGCAGCACCTGCTTCAGCAGTCGGATCTGGTCGTCCGTGTCGAGAATGGTGAAATTGGATTTCAGTCCGACGAGTTCTGCGTGACGGCGCAGGATTTTTGCGGAAATGGCGTGAAACGTGCCGAGCCACTGCATGGCTTCGGCGCCTTTGCCGACCAGCAGTTCGACGCGCTCGCGCATTTCACGCGACGCTTTGTTCGTGAAGGTGACCGCGAGGATTTCCCATGCGCGAGCTTTGCCGGTCGCCAGAATATGCGCGATGCGCGTGGTGAGGACCCGCGTCTTGCCGGTGCCGGCTCCAGCAAGCACCAGCAGTGGGCCGTCGAGCGTTTCCACCGCCGCGCGCTGTTCGGGATTAAGCGCATCGAGATAGGGCGCGCGATTGGCGAGCGCGGCCGCGCGGGCGGCGATGCCGCCTTCCATGGGCGCGAAATCGTCAGTCGGCAGGGGGCGTGACAACAGGCGGGCTCCTTATGATTCCGTTAAGCATATAGGAGAACGGAAGGAGAATCACTTTCGCAAGGCGCAGCAGCTAAGACTCAGCTGGAGAGATTGCGCTTCTGAGCCTTTTCCAACGCAAACACCCTCAGCGCGGAAGACAAATTCGCTGCGCCGCGCGTCGCGTCGACCCGGGCGACAAGGGCTGCGAGCGACAATCCTTCGCCCCTTGCGATCTCTTTGAGCGCATCCCAAAACGCCGCCTCAAGCGAAATGCTGGTCCGATGGCCCGCAATGACAAGGGAATGTTTTTTTACGCCGACGGATTGAGACGCCAAGTCCTCGTTCACGCGACGTCGTCGCCGTCCGGCGCCTCACCCAATATTCGATGAGCGTCCAGGCGTTCGCGCTCGAGCCTGGATTTCGCCTCGGACAATTCGCGTTCGCTCTTTGCGCGTCCATGCGTCGCGCGATTTTCTTTCGCCTCGCGTTCGCGCTTTCGCTTGTTCATTTCCTTGCGCGCCTGGCGCAGATTGATGATCTCGCCCATGCGCGTCGCTCCGCGATCAAGGTTTCTTGCGAAAGGCGTCAATCGACACGACCTTCGCCGCATCGTCACTTTGGTCAGTCCCCTCGGTCTCCGGCTTTTCCGTTTTTACCGCTTTGACCGGAGATGGCGCGGACTTGAGGGGCGAGGGCGTCGGCTTTTCCGGCTGCGCCTTCGGTTCGGGGTCGTCCTGGACGAGACTTGGACCCGAGGGGCGGGACGTCTCCTCGCCGGCCTTTTCGTCAAGCGTCTCGAATTTCAAGCCGAAGTCGACGGACGGATCGAAGAAACCGGTGACGGCGTCAAAAGGAATGTACAACTGCTCGGGAATTGAGCGAAAGGAAAGCCCTACGCCAAAACCGCGCTCGTCGACCATAAGATTGGAGAACTGATGTTGCAGGATGATGGTCATCTCCTGCGGCCATTGCTCGGCAAGGCGCTTCGAAATTCGGACGCCAGGCGCATGGGTGTTGAAGCTGATCGTGAAGTGGTGGTCGCCCGGCAGATATCCGGTCTCGGCAACGTCTGCCATGACCTTGCGCAGAACGTCGCGCATAGCATCCTGAACCAGTAGGTCGTAACGAATGAGGTCTGTCGACATAGCGTCCGCCGAAACTTCGAGGCCACGCTACCATCGGGCTGACGTCCTCGAAAGATGGAAGTGGAGGCTTCTGTTGCCAGGCGCCTCCGAGCCCCGCCTAAAGGTGCAAACCCTTAGGGCTTTAATCCCAGTACCTTCACCGCATTACGCGGCGACGGCCACCGGAGCATAGTTGTCGTTGGCAACTATAAGTTTGACCCGATAACGGTGGTATCATGCCGAGCGAAAAATCACCCTTTACGCCCTCGTCAATCCTATTTCGCCCCCGCCCCAGGCCGCGCAGCTCAATCACGTCACGGCCTCGGGTGGAGGCGCCGGGTACCGCCCCCGGGTCCGATGGGTTTATTACGATGTCCATTTATCGCCATAGCCGACGCGAACGCCGGCAAAGCTAATATACGCGTTCATATCCTTATCGGAAAGGGCGCTCCCGACCCTTCACCCAGAAAAACGCTCGCCGAAGGAGGGGTCGGCGAGCGTTTTCCGGAACGAATGTTGAAGCGATTACTGGTGGCGGACCGTCAATTCGTCCTTGACACGCGCGAACACGTCCGCGGGCAGAACCTTGTTTTTCGTCAGCTCGTCGAGGCTCTTATAAGGGCGACCCTTCACGATCGCTTCGGCGAAGGTCTTGTTGAGGCCCTTCATGGAGGAGAGTTGCTCCATCGTCGCGGTGTTGACGTCGAGCGGCGCCGCGGTCGTTGCGGTCACGGACGTGACGTGCGCTGTCGGAGAAGGCATCGTCTTGACGGCGGGGGCTGTCGCCGCGGATTGCGCAAAAGCTGGAGCGGCGGCGAGGAGAGCTGCGATCAGGATTGATTTGCGTAGCATGAGAAATACTCCAAAGTGACCGAGACCTTTGTCCCGACACACGCTGAAGAATGCATCGATCAAGCTGAATCGCCTTTGAATAGGGCGTTCACGAGCAATTCACTTATGTAAACGCTCCTCGTCGGAGGCTTTTTTCGTGCATTGAATGGCGACAGGCAGACATGCGGCGCCGGCGGTCGAGCAAGCCGTGGCGCCGTCCGGCTGTTTAGCGCATGTGAAGCAGCCGTCATTCCATTGCAGACAGGATGGGTTTTCGTCGCCAAAGACGGCGACGGAGCGCTGTTCAGCGGTGGGAGCAGGAGAGGGAGCGCAGCCTCGGAGGAGCGGGAGCGTCATTCGGCGCTTGCGCATATGACGTCGTCGCCGCGCCGACAAATGCGAGGACGATGCCGGCCCGAAAAAGCTTTCGGCGCATCACATGTCGCCAATCTTTTTGACCTGTCCGAAACCCTTGGCTTCCATCGCGAGATGAATCTTGTTTTGCAGCGTCGGATCGTCGCCCTTGACGATCAACGCCGCATTATCGGCGATGATGTCGCACAGAGCCTCGACCCAAGGCTCCTCGCTCTTGGCGAAATCGTTCAGCACATAGGAATGGACGAGCGATTTATCGCCCGGATGTCCGATCCCGAGCCTGATGCGTTTGTAATCATTGCCGATATGGGCGGTGATTGAGCGAAGGCCATTATGGCCCGCGACGCCGCCGCCCACTTTCACCCTGCATTTGGCCGGGGCAAGATCGAGTTCATCGTGAATGACGACCGTCTCGGAGGGGAGTATTTTATGGAAAGCGCGCCGCTTCTCCAACCGAGCGGCCGAACTCGTTCATATAGGTTTGCGGCTCCAGCAGAAGGACGCGCTCGCCGCCGATCGTTCCTTCTCTCAGCAGCCCATTGAAACGCGCCCGCGGAGGCGAAAAGCCATGTCGCCGGGCGATGGCCTCGGCCGCCATAAATCCGATGTTGTGGCGGTTGCGGGCGTGCGCCCGACCCGGATTGCCAAGACCGACGAAGAGCAACATGGAAGGCGTTCCTCGCATCCATAGAGCGCAAGAAAATGGCCGGGACGAGCCCGGCCATTAGCACGCGAAGCGACCGCGCTTTTACTTCTTTTTCTCTTCCTTGGCAGGAGCTTTGGCGGCCGGCGCCGCCGCCGCAGGAGCCGCCGCCGCAGCAGCCGGAGCTGGCTCCTCAGCGGAGACCAACGGCGGCGTCACGGTCACCACTGTAAAGTTCTTGTCCGGATTGGTCGGTTTGCAGCCCTCGGGCAGGGTGAACGCCGAAATATGCAGCGAGTCGTTGAAGTCGAGGCCCGTCAGATCGCCGGTAATCGCCTCGGGGATATTGTCGGCCGGGACCCACATCTCCACCGAGTGATAGACGATATTGAGCGCGCCGCCGCGTTTGATGCCCGGCGCCGCTTCGTGATTGATGAAATGGACCGGCACTTCGACGCGCACGCGAGAACCTGCCTTCAGGCGCAGGAAATCGACGTGCAGCGGGAGGTCCTTGATGACGTCGAGCTGGTAGTCGCGCGGGATGGCGCGCTCCTTCTTGCCCTCAATGTCGATTTCGAAAATCGTCGTGAGGAAGTGCCCGGCGAAGATGAGCTGCGTGACTGTTTTGGCGTCGAGCGTGAGCGGCTGCGCCGCCTCGCCTCCGCCATAGATGACGCCTGGAATGCGACCCTCACGGCGAACGCTGCGGGCGGCCCCCTTGCCTGTCCCGCTGCGCACCGTGGCCGCGAGTTTTTTTACCTCGGCCATGTCGGTGTCCTTTTGTAAAGAAAAGCGCCGCTTGCCTCCAGGGGTGTCGGAAACGCTGGCGCAGGGGCGCTTATAAGGGAGAGCGCCGGGGGTGGCAAGATTGGCCCTCGCCCTTCGCTATTGGCGCAAATCGCGTTCGAGGCGGCGAATCCGCGTTATTTCAGAAGGGGTTCGTCGTTCAGCTTTTTCGCGAGGAACGCTTCGGCGCGCCGCCATGCTTCGTCGCTGTCGCCGCGAAAGGAGAGATGACGATCGTCCACCACAATTTCTTCTCGACATCGATAATTTGCACCTGCGCCAATTGAATGAGCGTGCTCATCTTATGCACGCCGCCAAAAAGAAGAAATCGCGCGCCTGCTTTGCGCGTCGCTTCGAACAAGTCCTCGGGCGTGAGCCGCATCACGGAGCAAGGCTCGGTTCCACAATCTAAGCGATATGACCCTATGTAGGCCCGCCGTTTTGAAGATCTCGCCGCAAAGACTGCATGAAGTTTCGCAGCCGCGTCTCATGTTCCTCTTTCTGATTGCGCGGTTCGCCCGACGTGTCGTGATAGTCGAAATCGACGACGGCGATCGAGGTCGTCTGTTTCACCGTCGGCTCTCCTCGCGCAGCGGATAGGACGAAAAGTCCTGTCGCCAGGGATGTCGCCAACGCGCTCCAAATCGTCGCCGAGCGCGCAGTGTGCCGAATTACCGAGATTGACATCGCCCTTCTCCGATTATTTCAGACGCTACCTATTAGGCGTCGCTGGCCTTTGGCGGAAGAAGCGCATTTTGCCCCTGATGAGATGGGAAATCTTCCTTTTTGCGTCGGCGGAGGCTGAGCAGGCGATAAGCCTGCGCCTTGCCTCGGCTGCCGCAAAGCCTTAGGAATGGCTTCACCTTGAGGTGCCGAGATGACCAAGGATAGGCCCGAGAAGGGCCCATCGGCCTCGAAAAGGGCGGGTTCCCGGAAGAAGAATGCGGCGGCGCTTTCCGCCGCGTTGCGCGCCAATTTGCAGCGTCGAAAGGCGCGGGAACGCGCGTTGCGGACCACGGCGCACGACGCGCCAAACGATCTGGCTACGCAACCGGATTCGAATGGCGACGCCGATCAAACGGGCGAGGCGACATGGACAGAATAACCATTACCGGCGGCAATCGGCTCAACGGAACGATCCCCATTTCCGGCGCGAAGAATGCGGCGCTGCCGCTGATGATCGCCTCGCTGCTCACCAAGGAGACGGTGACCCTCGAGAACATGCCTTTGCTTGCCGACGTGACGCTCCTCGAGCGCATTCTTGGCAATCACGGCGTCGATTATGCAGTCTCCGGCAAACGTCCCGGCGAGACGCCCGACTCGGGACGCACCGTGCATCTCACGGCTCGTGAAATCGTCGACACCACTGCGCCCTACGATCTCGTCTCGCGCATGCGCGCCAGTTTCTGGGTGCTCGCGCCGCTGCTGGCGCGCGCGGGCGAAGCGCGCGTGTCGCTGCCGGGCGGTTGCGCGATCGGCACGCGGCCGGTCGATCTGTTGCTGATGGCGCTGGAAAAGCTCGGAGCGAAGATCGACATCGAGAACGGCTATGTCGTCGCGAGCGCTAACGGCGGATTGCGCGGGGCTGAAATCGAATTTCCCAAAGTCACGGTCGGCGGCACGCATACCGCAATCATGGCGGCGTCGCTGGCGCGCGGACACACCGTGCTGCGCAACGCCGCGTGCGAACCCGAGATCGTGGATCTTGCCGATTGCCTCATCAAGATGGGCGCGCGCATCAAAGGCGCCGGCCATCCGACTGTCGAGATCGAAGGCGTCGGTTCGCTCGGCGGCGCGCGCCATTCGGTGCTTCCTGATCGCATCGAGGCCGGCACATATGCGATGGCGGTGGCCATGACGGGCGGAGACGTTCTCCTCGCCGGCGCGCGTGCGGGACTGTTGCAGGCCGCGCTCGACGTTTTGGAGCAAGCGGGCGTCGAGGTGAGCGAAAGCAATGAAGGGCTGCGCATTATGCGCAACGGTTCGGGCATCTCGGCCGTCGACGTGACGACCGCTCCATTCCCCGCCTTTCCGACCGACTTGCAGGCGCAATTCATGGCGCTGATGACTCGCGCCAAGGGCGTGTCGCGCATTACGGAAACGATTTTCGAAAACCGGTTCATGCATGTTCAGGAACTTGCGCGACTGGGCGCCCATATCAAGCTTTCCGGCGATACGGCGATCATCGAGGGCGTCGAGCATCTCGACGGCGCGCCTGTGATGGCGACGGATTTGCGCGCTTCCGTTTCTTTGGTGATTGCGGCGCTCGCAGCGCGCGGGGAAACGACGATCAATCGCGTCTATCATCTCGATCGCGGGTTTGAGCGGCTCGAGGACAAGCTACGGGGTTGTGGCGCGCAGGTCCAGCGCATCAGCGGGCATGCGTGAGCCGGGAGCCCGCTCGTAAATTCTATTCGATGGTCACTTTCACCGTTCGCGATGCGCCGGGGCGCAGGGGCAGGCGGGCCTGAAAACGATGCACGCCTGGCTGCAACGGCCAAAATGTCGGTTGGTCGGGATCAGCGACGGCGAACGGCTCGCCATCGACGTACCACACGACTTGCTCCACATGCGGCGCTGTTTTGACCTTCAGCGCAATCTTGTTGAACGCCATCGGCTGCTCAAGATTGCGCCAGATGCGGCTATTATGTTCGGGCGTCGTGATGGCGAGCGCGATTTGCTCAGGCGCAGGCGCTTCCAGCGGCTGCGAAACAAATTGCCCGCGAGGAGCGGCGGATGAAAGCGCTTCCGCTTCGTCGGGCCTGACCCATTCCGTGAGCGTTTCGCCGCAACCGCCATCGTTGCGGCCGCCGCCGGCGGCGCAAAGTTCGATAGGCGTTCGTCCCGGTGGCGGGGGAAAGACGTCCGGCGTGATCTCGCCGACCTTTGCGCCATGGATATGCGCAAGCACCGCATGCGCGAGCCGCGCGCTGGACGCGGCGCCGCCAAGTTGATTCATCGTGCCGGCGTCGGCGCGTCCCATCCAGACTCCGACAATCACTTTGTTCGAATAGGCGAGCGTCCAGGCGTCGCGATAGCCTTGACTGGTGCCGGTCTTCACCGCGACGGCGAAAGGATATTCGAGCGGGCCGTAACGCGGAAAGCTCGGCAAGCGCGCTTGCGGATCGGCGAGCATGGAAGTGATGAGCCGCGCCGTGTCGGTCGAAATGACGCGCAGCGGCGCCCGCCGGCTTTGCTCCCGGGCGTAAACGAGATCGGAGAGACGGCCATCGTCCGCGAGAGCGCCATAGGCGCGAACGAGATTTTCCAGACGCGTCGGCAGCGATCCAATCGCCATGGAAATGCCGAAGGACTCGGCCGGCGCTTCGAGATCATGCAAGCCGAGTTCGTGCAAAAACTGAAAGCTCGTCTCCACTCCGACACGGCGCAGAAGATTGGTCGCCGGCACGTTGCGCGAATTCGCAAGCGCCTGCCGCGGCAGAAGCGGTCCCAGAAACGTGCCATCGGCATTGTTGACGCCGGACGCGCCTTCCGGGAGATCCGCCAATATGTCCGTCGGCTTCAAGACGCCGCGCTCAAACGCCAGCGCATAGACGAATGGTTTGAGAGTTGAGCCGGGAGAACGGATGACGCGCGTATAGTCGAAAGCGCCGCCACGTTCGTCCCGATAATCAGCGGAGCCGACGTCGGCAAGCACGGCGTTGGAGCCGCGTTCGACGACCATGACCGCGACCTGCCGGGCGCCGGCGGAGCGAAAGCCGTTCAGATATCTCCGGGCAAGACGCGCGACCTTATCTTGCAGCGACAGATCGATCGTGGCGTGAATGCGGGGATCGCTTTTTGAAGCGATCGTGATTTTACCTTCACGCGCGAGCCGCTCATAGCGCAGCGCAATGTGAAGGGACTCGGGTCGCCGCGGGGCGCTTTTCGGAGTGAGCGCCGTCAATTGGCGTTTTGCTTGCGCTGCTTGCGCGTCGTCGATGACATTTTGTCGCGCAAGTTCTTCAAGCGCGCGCTGCGCGCGATGAACCGCGAGCTTCAGCCCGCTCTCACGCAAAATGTTCATCCTTCCGGGCGATTGCGGAATGGCCGAGAGAAGGGCGATTTCCGCCCAGGAAAGATCCGCAACAGGCTTGTCGAAATAAAAGCGCGCGGCGTGCGCTATCCCGTGGCTGCCATTGCCATAGGGCGCGAGCCGCAAGTAATGCGCGAGCGCGGCTTCGTGTCCGTTTCGATAGGTGATCGCCACGCCCGTCGCCGCTTCGACGATTTTATTTACGAAACTGCGCGGCGCCGGATTTTGCATTCGCGCGATCTGCATGGCGATGGTCGATGCGCCCGAACGCTTGCCGCGCCCTAATAAGTTGTTCCATGCGGCGCGCAGAATCGCATAGGCGTCGACGCCCGGATGATCGTAGAAGCGCCTGTCTTCGAGCGCGAGCGTCGCGCGCGCGACGCGTTCCGGGAATGGTCGCGAGCGGCCAATAACCATAGTCCACGCGCGAAGGGTCTTTCGCATCGACATGGCCAATCTGCGTGACGAACACGCCGTTGCGGTCGTAAACGATTTCGGTTGCGCGCGGCGCGATGAGTTCGTCGCGCGCAAGAGCCGTGTGCGCGAGCCATGCGCCGGAGGCGAGCAGCGTGAGCGTCGAGATGGCCGCCGAGGCAAGGAGCGCATGGAGACGCAGTGTCGTCGTCATTGCGAGCCGAAGGCGAAGCAATCCAGACCTAATGATATTTTCTGGATTGCTTCGTCAGCTTCGCCTCCTCGCAATGACGCGCATGCGAAGCGCCGCAAAGCGTAGCAGGCGTCTAAGGGCCTCGTGCTTCTCATTTCGCGATCTCCACGCGGCTCCCCGCGCTCAGACCCTGTACGCCCTTCTTATACATCGCCTCCACGAGACCGGGCGGTTCGGTAAAGGCGCCCGCCGTTTGCGCGCGGACGCGCCATGCGAAACGATAATTTCCCTTTGGCAGAGAGTCATAGGCATAAAACACACGGTCGTCGCCGAAGGAAACGCTGGTGGGCGCAAGCGACGGCGCGGTGGAGGGCTGCGCTTCGGCAGGCGCGGTGGCGATATTGGGATTCAGAGGCTCGAAACCCGCCGCGAGCGGCAGAGAGATCGCGACATGGGTTCGATCCTGTGGATTAACGAGTTCGGCGGTTTCTTCAATGACGTCGCCGACAGACAGCTTTATGGCGCCATCCTCGCCGGGGGCGAGCAGTTCCGGCGTGGCCTTCGTTCCTTTGATGCGCCAGCTTTGACGGGTAAGCGCAAATCCTTCGCTCTTCGCTTGCGCTTTGGCGCCAGGCTCCGCGGGCTCGTAACGTGTCTCGACGAGCGCAATCAGCGGCGCATTTGATCCGTTGGCGATGGCGAGGGCGGACGGCTCATTGCTCTTATTTCGCGCAACCGGATTATTGGCGTCGATCGTGAGCGATTGCGGCGCGCTCCCCTGTTGCGTCATGGTCACATTGATCGCCGCAGTGGGTCGACGCCACGATTCCGCAAGCGCGTTGATAGCGGCGGCGTCAGCGTTTGTCGCGCCCCAACCGTCGCCGTCGCCCAGCCGCATCAGGCCATCTCGGAGCACAGAGGTCCGCGGATCGGTCGGCGCGGCGATCGCCGTTGCGCGAACCATCTCGGCGAGGCTGCGCGTTTCGGAAGGCAGAATGATCTCGTTGCCGCCGTCGCCCGCGAGCCCTGCATAGACTTGCGCGCCGTTGCGGTTCAAGATTTTGACTCTGGTCCACAAGGTGTCGACCAATGAGGCGATCATGCGCGGATCGACCTTATCGGCTTTCGCCGCCGCGCTCGTCATTTGCGCGACGCTGGCGTTGGGCAGGAAATCGGCGCGACGCGCGAATTCCGCCACGTAATTTTCGTCGAGCTTGCCGCCTTCCGCGAGCGCAGTCAGAGCTTCGACGCGTTCGCGCAACTCCTCGCCCGCGAGCAGACGAGGGTAATCGGAGCGCAGCGACAGCTTCAAAACATTGGCCAGCCTTTCCGTCAACGTCTTGTCGACTGGTTCGCCTGCGCGCTCGGCTTGCGCCATGAAGGAATAGGACCATGCTGTCAGCGAGACATTGCCGCGCGCACGAGGCCAGAAGGCGACGAGTCCGTCCGGGTCGATCGATTGTTCGATGGCTTGCAAGGTGGCGCGCACATTGGACGAGATGCGGCTCTCCAAACCCGCCGATGCGAGAATTGGCGCAAAGCCCTTCATCGCCAGTCCTGCGCGGGCGAGCGACAGTCTTTGCTCGGTGCATCCATACGGATATTCCACCAGCGCGTTAAGACCCGCGACGAGCTTTACGAGCGATGGATCGGCCGCGACGGTCACTTCGCGCGAAAATGTGCCTGCGCGCGCATCGCCTGTCGCCGCGGGCAGCGTTTTCGTTTCACCGGGCCCGATCTCGACAATCTCGTAATGTCGCGTCGGCAAGCGATCCGGCCTGACCGGCAAATCGATCTCGACGGCGTCGCGGGCGTGATCGGCCTCGCGCTCGACTTTGAAACGCAGCTTCACATTTTCAGCGCCGGCTCTTTGTTCCGGAACGCTGGCGCGCGCATCGATGCGCACGGGCTTGTTCTGCGTCCATTCGATCGTCTGACTCGTCGCTCCCTGCATCGTCAGGCCGTCTGCGACGACAGTCACCTTTCCGGCGCCGCCCGGCCCTTCGACGACTCGCGCCACGAGACCCACGTCGAATGAGTTGCCGGGCCGCACGAAGCGCGGCAAGGCCGGTTGCGCGACAAGTTCCTGCCGGATGAGCATTTCGCCGCCTGCCCAGCCGAAGCGGTCTGCGCCGCTCACGGCCTTTGCGCGCAGCTTGAAGACGGTGAGCGTATCCGGCAGCTTCACCTTGATTTTCGCAACGCCGTCGGCGCCGACCTTCACGCTCGGCAGATAGATCGGAACGGGCGTGAAATTCTTGCGCACGGAAATATTGTTCTCGGCGCCCCATTCTTCCAAAGCCGCGTCGCCGCCCGGAACCTCTTCGAGCGGAATGATTCCGAAAGCCATGTTGCGCGTGTCGCGCGCAGCCATTTTCGTTTCGCGCTCGACGATGAAATCCGGAAGCGGATCGAGCGGACGCTCCTTGGCGAGCGAAAGAACCGCCTGATCGACCATCCAGAACGTCGCCTCGCCCGCGAGCGGCTTGCCGGCGTCGTCGGAAAGGCGAAGCGTCACCTCGATTTCCTGGCCGGGGCGCGCTTTTTGCGGATATTCGAGTTTCGCGGTCACGATGTTCTTGACCGGCGTCACCTCAATCCATTTGGTCGCGGCGATCGTGACCGGCTTGCCTTGATCGAAGGTTGCCGACGGCTGCGGCGCGCTGTCTTTCAGCCTTCCGCGCATGATGAGAAAGTGCACGGCGAGCTTCGGCGTCTGCTCCTTGCGAAGCGTCAGAGTGTATCGGCCGAATCCATTGGCGATGTCCACGAACTGATAATCATAGACGCCGCCGGGTTGTTCGACGATCGCCAGAGCGCGCGCATTTTGAAACGGCGATTGAATGACGAGCGTCGCAGCCTCGCCGGGCGCGTATTTTTCCTTATCCGCCGTAACGGTCGCGGAAGAAGCCGGCGGCCGCTGGAAAGTGACCGGGCGTGTCGCCGCCGACGAAGAAATCGACGCTCACTTGCTGGCGCCGTTTGAGGCGGTCATAGGCCTCCAGCTGAACGACATAGACGCCGGCCTCTCGCGCGTCGAGCGCAATCTGCTGGGCTTCTTTCGCGCTCGCGACTTTGCGTTCAAGGAGCGTTTCGTCTTGCACCTGCGTCACATATTTCGCTGCGCCTTGCGCGAAGTCGGACGCCTGCAGAGTGGAAATCCAGTTGCGCTTGATGAATCGCAAGGTCATCTCGAGCCCGACGACCGGTTCGCCCTTTCCGTCGATCGCGATGACTTCCGGCGCGATCGAGCCAGGCTTTTCGACATAGCGCGGCGTTTTCACGCCGAGCACGAAGGGCGGAACGGCAATCACGTTCTGCACATTGCGCACTTCGATTCCGTCGTCGCCCGTCACGGTGGCTTCAATCGAATAGCGGCGCGGCTGCGCGGTTGGTTCTATCGTCGTGTCGAAGGTCATGCGCGAGGCGCCGCCGGCGTCCGTGCGCGAGTCGCGCTCCAACACGGCCGAAGATTTGAACTTGCCCTCGCCAGAAAAGCGCGCGTCGGTTGAAAACAGAAATCCTTCGCGTCCCGGGGGCGTGAAGACATGCGGGAATTGCACGGCGCGCCATTTCACGGGCCGATCCGCAGCGAGGCCGCCAGCGAAATAACGCGCGATGAGATCGACGTTGAATTCGCCGTCGAGCGGAACCATCTGCGGCGCATTCAAAACGACTTCGAACGTCGGCAGCCGATAAGCTTCTTTCTTGAACGAAAATTTTCCGCAGGAAATATCTTCATCCGCAGCAGTCTGAGCGGTTTCTTCCTGCGCCTCTGCGTTCTCATTTTGCTCTTGCGCCGGCGGCGCTTCGCTCTGTCCCTGGTCCTGCGCAGGCTCCGCGTCTTTCTTCTGCGGTTTGGGCTTCGGCTTTTGCGTGGCCGGTTCGAACTTCACGGCAGTAATCGCCGGTCGCCGGCGTTTGCGCGTCGAACTTGTGATAAAAACTTCCCGCTGCGTCGAGCTTGACAGGAATGCGCCATTCCTGATTGCCGGGAGCAGTGACGACCAACACGCCGCCCGACTTTGCAAGGCTCAATGCGCCGCCACGATAGCTACGCACGAAACCCTTCAGATGCACCGGCTCCTCGGGCCGATAGATGGGGCGCTCCGAGAAGACGTGGCACAGCGTGCGCGCTTTCTCTTCGCGGGGCTGCTCCGGATCGGCCGTCCAGGCGAGCCATGACGACTCAGGCTTGCTCCAGTTCTCTTTGGAATATTCAGATGGCGCATGGTCGGGATCGACAACAAGCGTGTCGAGGCCTTTGACGACGACGATGCGGCGCAAATCGGCCGCCGCTCTCTTGCCCGGGCTCCAGGAGAAGAAGCCGGAGGAATCCGTCATCCCGCGCGCGAGCGTGACGAATTTGTCGTCCTTCACGCCCTCCACGCGCACTTCCGCGCCGCTTACAGGCTGCGCGCTGGCGAGCGACGTCACCGCAAAGCGCACGCGGGTTGGCTCTTCGATCGCGGACAGAGACAAGTCCGTCGCCTGGACGCGCAGCCAGTGGCGTTTGCCGTCGTCCACAGCGCGCAGGCCGACGAGGTAAGCGCCCGGCTGCTCTCGCCCCGAGATGCGCGCAAAATCCTCGGCCAGATCGATGCCGAATTTCGCGTCGACGCCATTGCGCCGGATCGGCAGTTCGACAAGCCGCGATACCGCGGGCGAGCCAAGGGCCTTGATGCGCTCTTTGATCGCATCGGCTTCGACATTCGCGGCGTCGCTCCAATGTTTAGGTTCATTGCCGGGCAATGGCGGCGCCGCGGCATCTTCCGTCTCAACGCCATTATCCGGAAATGGCCAGAAATCGCGCGAAAGCGGGTCGATCGCATGAATGCGAATATCGGCGCGGTCGTAGCCGCGCCCGCGCAACGGCAGCAGCTGCGGCCCCAGTCGCTCCACGATCCCATAGCCCGCGTCCCATTGCAGAGCCGGCGCGTCGCGCGTGAAGGCGAAGCGCTGCGCAAAGGCTGCAGCGAGCGGGCGTTTGCGCGTATCGCGCAGCGCGCCCGGCGCGATCGACAATTCATAGACGCGGTCGGAGAGGAACTTCGCGGAGATTTTCAAATGCTGGCGATCGATCTCCACCGAGAGGTCGTCGACCGGAGGCGAAATGCGCAAAGCTTCGCGCGCTTTCAGAATATCGAGCTCGTCGGGCGTCGCCGAGAAAGCCAGCGTCAGCCGGCGCTTATTGGCGGGCGCATAGGTCGAGGCGGCTTCGCCGTCTTCGCCGTTCTCCGACGAAGACGCGACCGATCCGCTCGATGCGCAACGCAGAACGTCGTCCAGTTTGTCGCCGTTCCAGCCGCGTCCGCAACTTGCTTCCGTCACGGCGAAGGGCGTCGCGGTGCGTGCGCGCAATTCATAGGTTTCGTCGTCGAGCCCAGCCTCGTCCGCGAGGCGCAAGCGCAATATGGCGACGCGGCCGTCGGAAAGACTGTCGCGGAACTTGACGACATAGGTCTGGTCGGCGCTGCGTTCGGCGCGCTCAAGCGGTCGAATGTCGTAATCGGCCGCCGTCAGCATTTGTCCGCCGCGCGGCGAAATTCCTGGCGCCGGGCGAAGCTCGATGGAAAGGAGGCGGGTGAGCGCCGCAACATCCACCGGCTCGGGAAATGTCAGCGAGATTTGCGACAGCTCCGCGACCGGGTCTGCGCCGTCTGCGGGCTCGCTGGATTTTGGCGTCGGCAATAATGCGACGAGACGCTTTTCCGAGCCGCCCGTCTTGATCGTCACGCGCTGCAAAGGCTTCCAAGGTTCGGCGGGACGAAACTGTAATGCGCGCGGTCCGAGCCAGCGCCATTCGCCAGCTGGCTCCGGCGCGATCGTCACGAATTTCGCATGCGCGTCTTCGGCTCCGCCTGTTTTAGGGCCCATATCGGAATCGAAAAAGATCGTGATCGGGTCCCAACTGCGCAGGAATCTTTCCGGCACGACTCGCGCGCCGTCCGCGCGTTGCAGGCGGTCGAAAGCCGCGCTCGCGGCGGGCTCGGCGCGAAGCGCCGGAGAACACGCAAAGATCGAGAGAACAGAAAGTGTGGCGAAGAGAAAGCGTTTCATTGTTGAGCCCCGAAGCCTTGTCTCAGCGAGTTCTTGTTCTTTTTCAAACCGGCCTTTTCGAGCAGTTCCGCGACGACTTCCGCCGGCGGAGTCGCGGGCGGCGGCGACAGGCCGACAACCGCGAGCCGCACGACGCTGAGCGGCGCGTCAAACGGCGCTTTCGCCTCGACGACATAACGCCCGGGCGCGAGCTTCATCGATTGCGCGAGACCTTCCCCAAGCAGCTTGCCGCTCGCGTCGAGCAAACGAAGCTGCGTGCGATCGGGGTCGGACCGCAAGCCAATCCCGATCTCGCCGTCGCGTTTCGTTTCGAAACTGAAGAGCGCGCTCGCTCCCGGCTGCAAGCGTAACGGAATCGTTCAGCCCTTCCTTGGCCTCGATGATCGGCGCGCCGCCGAAGTCGAGCGTTCCTGCGAGCGGACCATCATGCGGCGAGAAGACTTCGAGCGTCGCGGCGCCTTCGCTCACATAGTGATGGAATTCAATTCCGGAGGGAAACGCCTGCAACTCGCGCCGTCCGTTCTGCGTGAACGCAACGATCGCCGGCGCGCTGCTTTTGACGTCAAGCATCATGGGCGACGAAGGACGCAAGGCGAAACTCATCGCCGCGCCCTCAAGCGTCACGCGTTGCGGAATATTGATCGAACGCGCCGCCGCGCTCGGCCAGGGCGACTTGCCGTTCCGTTCGATCCAGAAGGCGACGAGACCCGGCTTGAAATCGATCGTCGCGACGCCGCGCCCATCGATCGGCGCGGATGCGCCTTGCGTCACCGAGCCGCTATCGCCGACGAATGTCGCCTGTCCACCGACAACGACAAGCCGGTCGCCTTTCTCTCCTTCGATCGGATAGGCGATTTGGCCCGCTGCGCCGTAGAAGCGTTTCGCGATGCGTCCAAACGACAGCGTCTCGCGCGGCCCTGGTGCAGCGCTGACGCGCGCCGGCAACGGCTTGTCCGTCATATTCACGAGCCAGATTTTTGAAGGCGCATTGAGCTGCGTGCGCGAAATCGGCGCATCATCGCCAAAGATCGCCAGCTTTTGCGCCTCGTCCGGCGAGGAAAATGCGGCAAGACCGCTTGCGAGATCGAAGGTCAGCGGCGCGTCGCTTGCGCTCATCGTCACGGGCTGTGCGGTCTTGGGCGCAATCAGGCTCGCATAGGCGGCGCCGCCTTGCGCAGGCGCTGCGATGGCGACATCGATCGCTTGCAGCGCCACTCGCAGACTGCCCGAGCCGGACGCGTTCCAAATACGTAAAGGTTTGTCGCCAGCGAGCGCCAGCGCGGCGCCGTTCGTTGCGTCCATGCCCCGGCCGGCGTCGAGACCGGGCTGCGCGAAGGCGGAGCGCGCAAGCCAGAGCCGCGCCTGTTTTGCGGGAGCTTGCAGAAGAGGGAGCTCCGCGCGATCCCCTGTCGCAAGGTCCAGAGCGATTTCGCCGCCTGTCCATGCAAAGCTATCCACGCGCAGGCCCTGTTTGCAGTCGTCGCGCGCGACGAGCCATAGACGTTCCGATTGCGGCGCCAACGGTCCGGATCGTGCGCGTTGTAAAAGGCGCCCCGGAGACGATCCCGCAAGAACAGCGTCCGAAGTCGTTGCGACATTGACGAGCGAGGCGGACGGTATGGCGGCGAGGCCGACGCAAATCTTCGCCGCAAGGCCGTCGATCGCGGTCGGCTCCATTGCGATTTCGCCCTCGCCGCGCGCGCGTTTTTCGATGGCGCGCGCCGCAACCATGATTGGCGCTTCTCCGCCGCCGACGGACCAAACGACGGCGCGCCACGCGCTTGCTTCTCCGCCGTTGTCGTTTGCTATCGCGGGCCACGCGGCGACAGGCGTCAGTCCGCGTTCCGTTCCAATCGAGCGCCACACGCCTTTCGCGTCTCGCTTCTCGATCGACAATGCGACCTCGCTTGTCGATTGCGCCGCGACCAGCATCAGGCTTCCTTGCGGCGCCGGCGGCAGAGCGAACACATGCGCACTGGCGCCAGTGATCGTCCTGGAGTCGGAAAGCGCCAGAACGGCGTCGTTCGTCTCATTCAGGAGAGCAAAATGGAGTTCGACGCCGGATTCGTCCGCGCCCTCGGCGCTATCCGTTGTCTGATCCTGCGCGTTGGCGTCGGCGCCGCTGTCGCTGGATTCATCGGATTGCGCCTGTTCGCCGGCTTTCTTGACCCGTAGTTCCTCGAGTTCAAGCGTATAGGAGCCAGCGGCGAGGCGGCGCGACAGCGCGATGTTCCAATCGTCTGTTCGTCCTTGCAATCTTTCGACGACGGCGCCGCTTGCGTCCTTGAGCGACCCCGTGATTTCATGATCGCCGAAGCTTGTAAGGTCCACGATTGAATCCGCGGCGATTGCGAAAGGCACAGTCACTGGGAGATCGACAGCGCGCGGCGCATTCGGCTGCAGCTCTTTAGAGGTCAGCGAAATTTCGTAATCGAGGCGGTCGTCATGCGCGAGGCTGCGCGCTTCGACACGATAGTCGCCGGCGCCAAGCCGCCCGGTGAATTTACGTGCGCCGGCCGCTTTTCCAACGGCTTCGTGCTCGCCCTTGAAAATTTCGCCAACCATTCCTTCGCCGATCGACAATTCGACGTCCGCGTCGCCATGCAGAGAGAAACGCCAAATGTCTGGCGCGCGCGGCGCATCCTTCGCCTGCGGCTCGCGCCATTGCAGCTTCTGCGGCTTTTCGAAAGGCAGGGGATGCGGGCCATGGCCTTGCAACTCGGGAGGCGTAACGACAGGCCGCAGTCGCGCATACATGCGCGCTTCGACGTCTTCCGGCAAAACGACGAGACGATAGCTTCCCTTTTCGAGCTTTTGCGTCAATCGCGTAAGCTTACCGGGCTTCGTAAGCGGCCAGCCTTCCGCGTCTTCGAGGCGGGCGCGCCAATCGAACTGCAACCCGTGCAGATCGAGCCGATAGAGTCCGTCCTGCGCGATCTCGATCGGGATCACTGCGCCTCTGCCGCCTGCAAGCGTCGCTCTAACGCTGGCGTCGCTCGTGAGCTTTGTGGTCGTCGTCAAGCTCGCCGGCGAAACGGAAAGTCCGAGATGACCGGCCGATTCTTGCGCCGTAACAAAGGCGCGGTAGGCGCCGCCGCGCAGATAGGTCGTCACGAGCGCATTGCGCCCAGGACCATTGTCCTCACCCTCGCCGATGTTCGGAGTGAGATTGGCGGCAAGCGCCAGTTTGGTCTGCAATCGACCAAGCGTTTCGACGCGGTAGAGCCCGCCTTGCGGCAGATCAAAGCGGAACTCTCGTTTTTCGTCGCGAGCGAGATCGAAATAGAGGGGGCGGCCAGGGACGACGGCCGCGACGGAATGCTCGCGATTCGATTCAGTTGCGGACTTATCGTCGTCGCTCTTTGGAGGCGGGGGAAGAAAAACGAGGCCAATGGCGCGCGGCTTGTCGCTCGCGCCGATGCGCAGCGTCATGAAACGCACGTCGTTTTCAGTTTTCTCATCGGAGAGCGTGAAAGCGACATCTGCGCCCTTTGCGTCGCGCGCGACGATCTTTCCGTCTTTCGGCGCGCGAATGGGGATGACGATCTCAGCGCCTGCACTCTGCCACAGGGGCAGCGGCGCTTTTTCAATGTCTGCCGGCAGCGCAACGACTGCGCGGACCGGTGAGAAGCGACGGCGCCACATTCGTGAGGATCAGATAGGAGCCGTCCTTTTCAAGTTTTTGCTCGCCAAATGAAATAACCGTTCGCGGCGGCGCCGGCGTCGTCGCCTGCGGCGCGAGGCCCGGCTGTCCGAGAGTCACGTCGATCACGCCGGCTGCGTTGTCCAATGGCTCAAGCAGGAGCAGGTAGAAGCCCGCTTGCAGGTCGTATTGGCCGGGCGCATGGCCATCGGCGCGCGGCGCCAGCGCGCCCAGCGCGGGTTCGATCGTCGCGCGAACCTTCGGACCTTGCGTGCGGATCGCGACAAGTCCGTTTGCCGTCGCTTCAAACAACAACGACGTCGTCCCTCGCAGATTGAATTTTCCGCGCCACGCATGGCCTGGCCCGATGCGGGGCATATCGGAGGCGAGGACGCGCGTCTTATCGTTTTCAATGCGCGCAAAAAGCGCAGTCGCCGGAATTTCATCGCCGCCTTCGCCCGCAATGTCGATGCTGACGAGGTGCGCGCCCGAGGCTTCGAACGTGTGGCGGCTTTCCTGATGCAAGGCGCGCAGTTGGAATTTTTGCCCTTCGAAACCCGCGACCTCAATGCGCGCGTTCTGCTCGCCTGAGGTCGCGAGTCGCGCCGTTGCGACCGGCTCGCGGTTCGACTTTGTAATGCTCGACCGCGTCGAAGACGATCCGCGCCGCGCTTCGAGTTGCGCGGACGCCTGTTGCGGAAGCTCAAGCCGGAAGGAGTCATATTCGGCGGGCGCTTCGAAGCGCGTTGAACCGAAAGGACCGATGACGCCCTCGGCGATTCCCGCCGCGAGAAGCGGGGGAGAATCCTGACGCAGGAAAAATGGCTGCTCGTTTGCGCCGTCCGACCATACGAGTTTTTCGCCGCCATAAGCGGTGACGATGTAACGGCCTGACGGGACGGCGCCCTCCAGGCGAAGGCGCGTCATGAAGTGGCCGGGTTTGGGCTCGACGTTCGCTTTCTCGAAAGCAACGTCGACGAGTTCGCCGTTGCTGCGCCACAGTCGTAGATCCTGCAGCGAACGCCCGACGGCCTCGATAGAGACGCGGCCCGAAGGACCAACCTCAACCCAATAGGACCGCTGCGAAAGATCGCCGAGTTCGCCGCTCTGTATTTGCGCGGCGGTCAATGTTGGACGGCGGGTTTCAACTTCGACGAAAGGCTCGGCTGTGAGTTTGACTTTGCCGTTTGCTCCTGTCGCGCCGAAGAGACGAATTTTATAGACGCCCTTGTCCAGCAATGCGTCGATGCGGCCATCGCGAAGTCCCGCGGCGCCGGATGCGTCGCCAGGACCGGAAATCATGTCGACGAGCTGGATGCGCGCGCCTGACGAGCTTTTCGCGCGAATGGCGTAGCGGCCCACCGCCGGCAAGGTCACAAGCGTCGAGCCGTCTCGGTCGGCGGGCAAATCGTTGACGGAAAACTGTCCAACGGCGCCGCGCGTTTTTTGCGGCTCTTCCTGCGGGGGCGCGGCGGCGGCGCTATGAGCGAAGCAGGCGAGAAAGAAAAAGGCGGCGATCTTCGCTGCGCCGCGACCAACACCGACCGGCGTCATCACTGTGGCATTCTCCGCATCACGCGCCGTCTGCGAGTTCGTTTCGCCCATCGCCTCGGCTGCCGGAACTTAGGCCCTATTGGGCTGGAACGTCGAGACGATTAAACCACTTTATTTCGTCGCGACGTGCGTTGGCGCATGCGTCGAGCGAAGGGCTTGAAAATGTCAGCTCAATGCTGGGATGGGTGGCTGAGCGGGCTATGCGCGATCGCTGCCGGACGTCTGGCCGCAAGCTGAGCCCAATCTTCTGACGGCGTCGCTAGAGCTGTGCGCCAGCGTGGGCAAGCTCCATATGCGGCGGCTTGCCGTCGTGCTCGCCAAATTTGGCGCGATAGACGACGAAATTCTCCATTACGCGCTGCACGTAATTACGAGTTTCGCTAAAGGGGATGCGCTCCACCCAATCGATCGGATCGACATTGGGCTTGCGTGGATCGCCATAGGCGTCGATCCATTCCTTCACCCGACCGCCGCCCGCGTTATAGGCCGCGAAGGTGAGAATATAGGAACCCTTGTGTTCGCCGAGCAGCACGCCGAGATGCGCGGCGCCCAGCTGCGCGTTGAAGGCGGGCTCTGATATCAATCGTCGTAGGTCGAAGCCCACGCCCGCCAAATAAGCGGCGTGGCGGGCGGTCGAAGCGATCATCTGCATCAGCCCCATGGCGCCGGCGCTCGAAACGGCCTTGGGATCGAAAGCGCTTTCCTGTCGCGCAATGGCGTAAACAATCGAGCGCGGCGCAGAACCCGGCAAAGCTGAAAACTGTGGAATCCCATAGCCGGGGAAAGCCGCGTCGTCGACCGGAACGCCGCGATTGGACGTTAGCTTGCCGACGATCAGAGATACTTTGGCGTCGCGCTGGCGGGCGGCGAGATTTGCAAGCGCGGCCAATTGCGCCTCGCCCTCGAGCTTGCGCGCGGCCTCGAAGGCGAGAGACGTGGCGGTTTCTTTTTCGCCGATTGCAAACAGCAACTCCACTGCGCGCACCGCTTCGTCCCGATCGTCTGCTTCGGCAGGCGTGGGGAACGGACGCAGCGGCGATTCGGTGACGCCGAGCTTCGCGCGCGCCAACTGCCCGTAGAAAGTAGTGGAGTATTGCGCTGCGCGCGCATAGAAGCCCCGCGCTTTCTCCTGTCCTTCCGCGCCGTAAAACTCCGCCGTTCGACCAAGCCAATAGCCAGCGCGGGATTTTTGAATCGGCGTTTCTGCGACCTGATCGAGCAGTTCGAAATGGCGCTCCGCTCGAGCGGCGTCGTTCAGGAAACGCAGCGCAATCCACCCCGCGTGGAATTCAGCCTCGACTTTTGACGAGGTCGAGCGCGCGGCGTGTTGCGCGCAGATGACGTAGGCCGTTTCGGCGTCGCCTTTGTCGAGGACTTTGCGCGCCAGCAATCGGCGTTCCGTCCACCAGGCGTCACCGTCGATGACACGATCCGGCTCGCGCGGCGCCTTGCGCATCAACGCGCCGGCTTCGGCGATCTTGTTCGATAAGCGCAGCATGTGGACGCGCGCGAAAAGAAGGCCGGGATCGCTTTGCAGATGAGCAGGGACAGCGGAAAAAATCTTTTCATTGGCCGTCTCGGCATTTGCCGCGACGCGGGCGCGCGCGAGCAGCGCAACATCCTTGCCTGCGAGCTCCGCGGCCCGCAGCGCGGCCCCGTTCTTTTCCTGGTAGAGCAAGCGGTCAGCGCGATATTTGTGATCTGGCGCCGTCAGAAAGGCGCCGTATTCTTTCTTTATGAAACTTTCGAGAGAGTCATTCAGGTCGTCATTGCGCCATGTGTCGATGACAAGTTCTCCCGCCGCCGCAATGTCGCTTTCATGCAGATATACACGCGCCAAGGCGAGCTTGCCGGCAGGCGTAAGGGGTTTCGATTGCGCGAAATACGCTTTGACAATCTTGTCGGGATGCTTGTCGCCGAAGAGCGCCTCTTCGACGCGTTTTTTCATCCAGTCCGCCGCCGGCCAATTGGGGTGATTGTCCAAAAAGCGCGCCAGACGCGGCAATCCTGCTTCGCGAGGTCGAAGACGCAAGCCAACCCATTGGGCCGCCGTGACCGCCACATTGGATTTGATCGAAGCGGCCGCAAAGTCTCCGGCGGCGAAGGAGCCGGCCTTATAGGAGGCGAGAGCGCGCAAAAAACTGTCGCGGTCGTCGCCGAGCAAGAAAGCCGCTTCAAGAGGAGAAGGATCAGGCGTGTAGGCTTCCGCGAGCGAAGTGTCGGCAGGCGGCGCGTAAGTCAGCAAAGGCGACAAGCCGTTTTCGTCAACCTCCCCGAAAAGCGACGGTTCGCTGCGCTTTGGCGCTCGGGCGGGTTCGGTCTTGCGAGCGATGAAATTTCGCAGGGCGTCCTGCAACGACCCGAGCTTTGCGCGCCACGCCCCCATTGGCTTTGCGAAAGTCGGGGGAGGAGGGGGCTCAGCCTGTTCCAATGGCGCCTGGACGCGATCCGGCGGCCGGTCGTTGATACGACGATGGCAGCAGCAGCGTCAGAGACGCTGCGGCGACGATAAAAAGAGCTAGACGCGCGACGCCACGGTTCTTGGAAATCATCGGCTAGACGCTCCCATCGTTAGGCAACGAGCCTGTCTCCATATCATTTACGAAGCGTTGTCCAAACTGGTTACCAGCGGCTGACGCGATTGTATGAGTTGCGGTGCTGTGGCTTCACAGCTCTTTCCTGATACACGACCAAGGGCTATGAAAAGGCCTCGGAATCATACCGTTGCGATTGCGGCGGTCGTGAGGCGCACAGAAAGTATTGAAATAATGAGGAAACGGGCGATTTTTCACGGTTCCATAACGGCTCTGGTCACGCCATTTACGAATGGAGCCGTCGATTTCGATCGTCTGCGCGCCTTGATTGACTGGCAAATCGAGAACGGCGCTCATGGTTTGGTGCCGGTCGGGACCACGGGTGAAAGTCCGACTCTCAGCCATGAAGAGCATGGCGCCGTGGTCACCGCGACGATCAAGGCGGCGCGCGGGCGCGTGCCAGTGATCGCGGGGGCCGGCTCAAACAACACGCTGGAATCCATTGCGCTCGCCGGTCACGCCGAACGCGCTGGCGCGGACGCCGTACTCGTCGTTACGCCTTATTACAACAAGCCCAACCAGGAGGGGCTGTATCAGCACTTCAAGGCGATCAACGATTCGATTTCGATTCCAATCATCATTTACAATATTCCGCCGCGTTCGGTCGTTGACATGACCGTCGAGACGATGACGCGTCTTGCGCAACTGAAAAACATCGTCGGCGTGAAGGACGCGACCGGCAACATTGCGCGAATCTCATTGCAGCGCGCCGCGATGGGACCTGATTTCATCCAGCTTTCCGGCGACGACATGACCGCGTTGAGCTGCAATGCGGCGGGCGCGCACGGCTGCATTTCCGTCGTATCCAACATCGCGCCCTCGCTCTGCTCCGAGTTGCAGAACGCCAGTCTTGACGGCGATTTTGCGAGAGCGCTGGCGATCCAGGATAAGCTCGTGCCGCTGCAATCGGCGGTCTTTCTGGAAGCCGGCGTCACCGGCGCCAAATATGCGCTTTCGCTGCTCGGCTTCACGAGCGAAGAGGTTCGCCTCCCGCTGGTGCCTTCGACCGATAAGACCAAATCGGCTATTCGCGCGGCCATGGTTCACGCCGGCGTTTTGAACGGATAGCGGCGCGGGTCGCGGCAAAGAAATCCCAGCAAGGCGCAGCTTCACAAACTATGCCGCGAATTTCGCGAGCGGGGTCGTCGTGGCGGAAAAACAGCAGCCGAACTACAAGGTCGTCGCCGATAATCGACGCGCACGATTTAATTATGAGATCGGCGAAAGCTTCGATGCGGGCATTGCTCTGACCGGCACCGAGGTGAAGTCCTTGCGAACCGGAAAGGCGACGATCGCCGAGAGCTACGCGCAAGTGGACCGCCGGGGCGAAGCCTGGCTCGTCAACGCCAACATTCCCGAATATTCGTCTGGAAATCGCTTCAATCACGAACCGAAACGGCCGCGCAAACTCCTTCTGAAACAGCGCGAACTCGCCAAGCTCGCGCAGGGCGTCGAGCGGGAGGGCATGACGATCGTGCCCCTGCGCATTTACTTCAATGCGCGAGGCATGGCGAAACTGCAGATCGCTTTAGCGCGAGGGAAAAAAATTCACGACAAGCGTGAAGTTGAGAAGAAGCGCGACTGGAGTCGAGAAAAGGGTCGCCTTCTGCGCGAAAAGGGCTAATCGCGTCCGACGTTTCGATCACGCGACGAAAAAGCCGCAGTCTTTGGACTGCGGCTTTGCGATGAATGCGTCCTGGGAACGCGAACTAGGAGAGAGGATTACTCCTCTTCGTGCTCGTCTTCCTCGTGACCAACGGCGCCCGTCGGGGCGAGAGTGCGACGCTCCTGATAACGCTGCATGCGCTCTGCGCGTTCGCCCGGATCGCGACCGATCCTGCCCACAAGGTGGATCAGATCGATGAATTCGTCAGCCTGACGACGCAGCTCATCGGCGATCATTGGCGGCTGCGTCGTGATGGTGGAGATCACCGACACCTTCACGCCCTTGCGCTGAACCGCCTCGACCAGAGAGCGGAAATCGCCATCGCCGGAGAACAGAACGATGTGATCGATATGCTCAGCCATTTCCATCGCGTCGACGGCGAGCTCGATATCCATGTTTCCTTTGACTTTTCGGCGACCGAGGGAGTCGACGAATTCCTTGGTGGGCTTCGTCACGACGGCATAGCCATTGTAATCGAGCCAGTCGATCAGGGGACGGATCGAAGAATACTCCTGATCTTCGATCAGCGCCGTATAATAGAAGGCGCGAATAAGCCGTCCTCTGCCCTGAAATTCCTTGAGGAGTCGCTTATAATCGATGTCGAATCCCAGGGATTTCGCGGTCGCGTAGAGGTTCGCGCCATCAATGAATAAAGCAATGCGTTCTACGTCTGCCATTTCTTTCTCGCTATCGGGTCTTCTTCGCCTATGATCGAACGTATAAGGATTGGCTTGCCGCGTCGTTAACCCGATAGACGACTTTCGCCCAATCTTTTAAGTTCGTGCTTGGAACACTTCCACTCGCCGATGCTCATTCCGGCTGTCGCCAATCATGGCCTGAAGTGGTCGAACAATCCCTTGGCAATTTGGCTAAAGGATTTTTACATAACAGTTAAATCGCGCGGCTGCGGGCTTAGGTCAAGAGGCGAACTTCAAAACGACCTTAATTACCAGCCCCTGAAACATTAAAGATTTGTTAGTTTGGAGAGCTTCCAATGTAATCCACGCATTCCCAGTCGAAGCTTCGCCTCAGAAGTTGGCGAAATCTTGCCTGTCGCACATAAATCGTATATTGGCGCTACTCCAAATCCATCAATAGGAGCCTGTTGGCCATGGCGCGCGTCACGGTAGAAGACTGCATCGACAAGATCGAAAACCGTTTCGATCTGGTTCTGCTGGCCGCACATCGCGCTCGGTTGATCTCCTCGGGACAGCCCATCCTCGTCGAGCGGGACAATGACAAAAATCCCGTCGTCGCTCTGCGTGAGATAGCAGATGTGGCTTTGTCGCCTGACGACTTGAAAGAAGATTTCATTCATTCTCTTCAGCGGCATGTCGAGGTCGACGAGCCCGAAAGCGAAGCTGTGCCCGCATTGGCGGTGAATGAGGGGCCAGACGCTGGCGGCGAAGCCGTTTTCGACCGGATGACGGAAGAAGACCTGTTGCGCGGCCTCGAAGGACTCGTGCCGCCCGCAGAGGTCGACGACGAAGGCGAATAAGCCTCAGATCGGACTTTTCCTAAACCTTTCAGACAGTCTACAATAGGCGCGAGGCCTTTCGGGTCTTCTTCGTCTTTTGTCCACGCAGCAGCGGCGCTGGGCCACGGAGGGCTCGAAGGGCTCTCTGACTCTGATGCCGGTGTTCGAGGATGATGCGCCAATATGAACTCGTCGAGCGAGTGCGGAAGTACAATCCGCACGTCGACGAGGATTTGCTCAATCGCGCTTATGTCTACGCTATGAAGGCGCATGGCGCCCAAAAACGCGCTTCCGGCGACCCGTATTTTTCCCATCCCCTCGAAGTCGCCGCCATCCTGACAGACCTTAAGCTTGACGATGCGACCATTGTCGCGGCGGTGCTCCACGACACGATCGAGGATACGAGCACCACGCGAGAAGAGATCGACCGTCTGTTCGGACATCAGATCGGCAAATTGGTCGAGGGGCTGACCAAGATCGAAAAACTCGATCTCGTCTCCAAGAAGGCCGCCCAGGGAGAGAATTTCCGCAAGCTCCTGCTCGCCGTCGCGGAAGATGTGCGCGTGCTGCTCGTGAAGCTCGCCGATCGACTCCACAATATGCGCACCCTGCATTTCGTGCCGGTTGAAAAGCGCGCCCGCATCGCTCAGGAAACGCTGGACATCTACGCTCCGCTCGCTGGGCGCATGGGCATGCAGCGCCTACGCGAAGAGCTTGAGGAGCTGGCGTTCCGCCATCTCATGCCTGAAGCCTATCAAACCATCGAGTCGCGTTTGCATGATCTACGCGCAAAGAATGGCCGCATCATCAAGCGCATTGAAAAGGAATTGATGGAGGAGTTCTCCGCGCGAGGCATTGAGGCGGCCGTCGCAGGCCGCCAAAAAACTCCCTATTCGGTGTGGCGCAAGATGGAGCGCAAATCCATCGCCTTTGAGCAGCTTTCGGATATCTTCGGCTTTCGCATTATTGTCGGCGAAGTTGAGGATTGTTACCGGGCGCTTGGCGTCGTTCACACCAAATGGCCGAATGTGCCGGGCCGTTTCAAGGACTATATCTCGACGCCAAAGCAAAACGACTATCACTCCATTCACACGACGGTGATCGGACCCGGTCATCAGCGGGTCGAATTGCAGATTCGAACAGCCGAGATGCATGAAATCGCTCGCTTCGGCATCGCCGCGCATGCGCTCTACAAGGATGCGATCGGCGTCGCGGGAAGAGAAGAGCTCGCCAAGGAAAGCCGCGCCTTTCGATGGCTGCAGGAAACGCTCGAATTGCTCTCGCACGGCGACAGTCCGGAGGAGTTTCTGGAGCACACGCGCCTGGAGCTGTTTCAGGATCAGGTCTTTTGCTTCACGCCGAAGGGCGGACTCATTGCGCTTCCGCGCGGCGCGACGCCGATCGACTTTGCTTACGCCGTCCACACCAAGGTCGGCAATTCGGCGGTCGGCGCCAAGATCAACGGACGCATTGCGCCGATCCTGTCGCAGCTACAGAACGGCGATGAGGTCGAGGTGATCCGGGCCGAAGGGCATACGCCTCCGGCGGCGTGGGAGTCTCTCGTCGTCACGGGCAAGGCGCGCGCGGCGATTCGGCGCGCGAGCCGCGAGGCTGTCCGTCAACAATACGCCGGGCTCGGGCGACAGATTGTGATGCGCGCCTTTGAACGGGCCGGGCGACCCGTCACGGACGAGAAATTGAAAGGCGCGCTGCCGCGTCTCGCGCGGACCTCGGTCGAGGACATGCTCGCAGCTGTTGGCCGCGGGGAAATTTTTTCCGGGGATGTCGTGAGGGCCGTCTATCCAGATTTCAACGAGGAGCGCAAAGCGCCGCAAAAAGGCGTCGAGCCGGGCGAACCGGGATGGTTCGGCGTGAAGGAAAACACCAATCTCATGTTCAAGGTCCCGGGCGTCAAGGACGCGGCGCACGCCATTCCTATTCGCGGCCTGCGCGGCGATGTGCCTGTTCGCTTCGCGCCCGAGGGCGGGGCTGTTCCCGGCGACCGAATCGTTGGAATCCTGACGCCGGGCGAGGGCATCACCATTTACCCGATTCAGTCACCGGCGCTCACCGCATTCGATGACCAGCCAGATCGTTGGCTCGACGTTCGCTGGGATCTCGATGGGGATAGTCGAGAGCTGTTTCCGGCGCGTCTTGTTGCAACGGCGATCAACGAGCCCGGAACTTTGGGCGCTCTGGCGACGCTCATCGGCGAGACCGGCGCTAACATCGACAATATCGCCTTCAACGCCCAATCTCCGGATTTTCGTGAAATGACCTTCGATCTCGAAGTGGCCGATTTGAAGCATTTGAACGACATCCTCGCGCGTCTGCGGACGAGTCCGCTCGTCAGCAAAGTCGAGCGAGTCGTCGCGTGATGGAGAAAACGGCTTCCGCTCCACTTCGTCTGGGCGTCAACATCGATCACGTCGCGACCGTAAGAAATGCGCGCGGCGGCCCGAGGCCGGATCCGTTGCGCGCGGCGCTCGTCGCGATAGAGGCCGGCGCCGACGGCATAACCGCGCATTTGCGGGAAGACCGGCGCCACATCCATGACGACGACATGGCGAAGCTGAAAGAGGCTATTTCGAAACCCCTGAATTTCGAGATGGCCGCCACGGAGCAAATGCTCGACATCGCCTCGATTATCAAACCTCATGCGGTTTGCCTCGTGCCCGAAAAACGCACGGAGCGAACCACGGAGGGCGGGCTCGACGTTGTGGGCGCGCATGATCATCTCGCGCCCTTTGTCGATCAATTGAATCGCGCCGGCATTCGCGTGTCGCTGTTCATCGAGCCAAGCGACGACGCGATCGACGCAAGCGCCTCAATCAAAGCGCCGGTCGTGGAACTGCATACCGGCGCCTGGTGTCACGCGATCGAAGTGGGAGACGCTGCGCTTGCCGAACGCGAGTTTGCGCGCATCGAACGCGCCGCCCTATTCGCCGCCGAGCGCGGCTTGGAGGTGCATGCGGGTCACGGGCTCGATTACGATACGGCGCGTCGGATTTCCGGCTTACCGCAAATCGTCGAATTGAATATTGGGCATTTTTTGATCGGCGAAGCGATATTCGTCGGCCTCGCCGAATCCATCCGGCAGATGCGAAGGGCCATGAACGAGGGGCGGGCGGCGATCCGATGATCATCGGCTTTGGCAATGATCTGTGCGACATCCGCCGCATCGAGGATGCGCTGGCGCGGCATGGCGAGCGCTTCACGCAGCGCTGCTTCACCGAAACCGAACGGAAAAAGTCCGACGGCCGCGTCGCGCGCGCGGCTTCCTACGCCAAGCGTTTTGCTGCGAAGGAGGCGTGCGCTAAAGCGTTGGGAACCGGAATTCGGGGCGTGTTCTGGAAAGAGATGGGCGTCGTCAATTTGCCATCAGGCCGTCCGACCATGGAATTGAGCGGCGGAGCCGCGGCTCGCCTCGACAAACTTACCCCCCTTGGCATGCGCGCCGTGGTCCATTTGACGCTGACCGACGAATATCCATTTGCTCAGGCGCAGGTTCTCATCGAGGCGCTGCCGTGTTAGAGCGAAGCGCCCTAGGCTGACGGGCCGGCGCCCAAATAGGAGCGGATTTTGAGCAGTAGAAACGTCCCGATCGCCGACCGGCGCGACGAAGGCGGGTTGTTGGAAACGATCAAGGTGATCGTCCAGGCCCTCGCCATCGCCTTGGTCATCCGCACCCTTCTGTTTCAGCCCTTCAATATTCCGTCAGGGTCGATGATTCCCACGCTGCTGATCGGCGATTATGTTTTCGTTTCGAAATATTCTTACGGATATTCGAATCACTCGATCCCGTTCAGTCCAAATCTCTTCTCTGGCCGTATTCTCGCCTCGGAGCCCAAACGGGGCGACGTCGTGGTCTTCAAGCTGCCGCGCGACAATGAAACCGATTACATCAAGCGCGTGATCGGCCTTCCCGGCGATCGTATCCAGATGATCGATGGTCGGCTTTACATCAATGGCGCCATCGTGCCGCGCGAACCTGTCGCCAAGGCCCGCACTGAAAATCGCGATGGCCGCGAGACGGAAGTTCCCACCTATATCGAGACTCTGCCCGGAGGCGTGTCGCATACGATCATCGAGATCGAGGGCGACCACGGCGTCAATGACAATACCGAGGTGTTCGTCGTGCCGCCCGGACATTTCTTCATGATGGGCGACAATCGCGACAACTCGACCGACTCGCGCATTGCGCCGGAACTCGGCGGCGTCGGCTATGTGCCGTTCGAAAATCTGGTCGGCCGCTCGGAAATCATCTTCTTCTCGGTTCAAAAGGACGCGCCGGCGCTCGCCTTCTGGCGCTGGCCCTGGACCGTTCGCTGGGATCGGCTGTTCAAGCCGGCGCATTGACGGCGTGGCCGAGGTTGACGACCTCGCCGCATTGGAGGCGAGGCTTGGCCACAGCTTCGTCAATAAGCGGCTGCTGATCCATGCGCTGACGCATGTCAGCGGTTCTCCCGCGCGCGCCGACTCCTACGAGCGTCTCGAATTCCTTGGCGATCGCGTTCTGGGTCTCGTCGTCGCCCATATGCTCTACGGCTCCTTCAGCGGCGAAAGCGAGGGCGTTCTGTCTCGCCGCCTCGCCAACCTTGTCCGAAAGGAGACTTGCGCGGAAGTCGCCGAAAGCTGGGGCGTCGGCCCTTTCATTCGCCTGGGAGAAGGCGAAGCGCAGACGGGGGGTCGAAAGAAGCGCGCGATCCTTGGCGACGTTTGCGAGGCGATCATCGGCGCTGTGTTTCTGGATGGCGGTATGGCGGCGGCGGACGCCGTCGTTCGGGTCGCCTTTCAACCGCGGATGCAGGAGCCCGGTCGAAAGCTACGCGATGCGAAGACCTCGTTGCAGGAATGGGCGCAAGGTCGCCATCTGGCGACGCCGCGCTATCGGCTCGCTTCACGTAGCGGTCCCGATCACGCGCCCTTCTTCGAAGTTGCGGTCGAGGTGGATGGATTTGCGAGTCGCCAAAGGGCTCGGGCGCATCGAAGCGAGCGGCAGAACAATCAGCGGCGCAGGCGTTCCTCGACCGCGAAGGCATTGACGGCGACCCGAAAGGCGTAGAGGCGTAGAGCGTGAGCGACGAGAAATCTTTGGGCCATGAGGAGACGCGCTGCGGATTCGCGGCGCTGGTTGGCGCGCCGAATGCGGGAAAGTCGACGCTGCTGAACCAGCTTGTCGGCGCAAAAGTGTCCATCGTTTCGCGAAAGGCTCAAACGACCCGCTCGCTTGTGCGCGGAATAGCGCTCGCCGGCCCTGCGCAAATCGTGCTGGTCGATACGCCCGGCATTTTCGAACCCAAGCGCAGGCTGGAGCGCGCCATGGTGGCCAGCGCCCTGGCCGGCGCCGGCGACGCCGACGCGATTGCGCTGATCGTCGATGCGCGAAAGGGGCGCGACGCCGAGGTCGATTCGATATTGGAGAGGCTCTCCAAAGCCTCGGCGCCGAAAATTCTGGTCTTGAACAAGATCGATCTCATTCCGCGCGAGAAATTGCTGGCGCTGTCCGCCGATCTGAACGAGCGCGCGCAATTCTGCGAGACCTTCATGATTTCGGCCCTCACCGGCGACGGCGTTCCGAAGTTGCTCGAAAAACTTGGAAGCATGATGAAGCCATCCCCATGGCTCTATCCGGAGGATCAACTTTCGGATGCGCCATTGCGCCTGCTTGCCGCCGAAATCACGCGCGAAAAAATCTTCGAACGCCTGCATGACGAGCTTCCTTATCAATCGACAGTTGAAACCGATTCGTGGAAGAATCAAAAGGACGGATCGGCCCGCATCGAGCAAACCATCTATGTTGCGCGCGAGGGCCAAAAAAAGATTGTCATTGGCGAAGGCGGACGAACGATCAAGGCGATCGGGCAGGCGGCCCGCCTGGAGATCGAGCAGGCGGCCGAACAGAAGGCGCATCTTTTCCTTTTCGTGAAGGTCCGCGAAAATTGGGCCGACGACCCTGAGCGGTATCGCGAAATGCGGCTGGAATTTCCCAAGGACGAATAATATCGGATGTCTTGAGCAATTCGCTGGCGCGGATGCGCGAAAATCGACGCTGATCAGGGAACGTCTATGACTGAATACCGCAAGACGACGACCGTCTATCGCTATCTCACCGGTCCGGACGACGCGGCCTTTTGCCATCGAGTCACTGAAGCGCTCAGCCTGGGCTGGTCGCTATACGGCTCTCCAACGCTCACATTCGACAGCGTCAAGGGGCGCGTTATTTGCGGGCAGGCGATCACGAAGGATATCGACAAGCTTGAATATCACGCGGATCTGAAGCTTTCGGAACTGTGACGATCCCATGCACTGGCAAGACGAAGGACTCGTCATTGGCGCGCGCCGGCACGGCGAGACAAGCGTCATATTGGAGCTGATGACCAAGACGCACGGACGTCATCTCGGCCTTGTGCGGGGCGGAGTCGGTCGCACCATGGTCGCGGTGCTCCAGCCCGGAAACCAGGTCGAGGCCGTTTGGCGGGCGCGGCTGGAGAGCCATCTTGGCGCCTATACGGTCGAGCCTTTGCGAGCTCGCGCGGCAAAGCTGATCGATCGCAGCTTTTCATTGCATGGCCTTGCGCATCTCTGCGCATTATTGCGGTTGCTGCCCGAGCGCGATCCGCACGCCGATCTCTTCGATATGGCTCAGGTGATCGCCGACCAGCTTGAATCGCTGGATTTCGCGCCGGCCTTGATGGCCCGTTTCGAACTTGCGCTGCTTGCCGCGCTGGGTTTTGGACTGGATCTCGAGGCCTGCGCCGTCACCGGGTCGCGAGAGGATCTCTGCTACGTCTCGCCAAAAAGCGGTCGCGCGGTTTCACGCTCGGGAGGGGAGCCCTGGAAAGACAGGCTTTTGCCGTATCCAGAATTTTTGCGGGCCCAGGATTACGCCGCGCCAGGAGCAGGCGATCTCGGGGACGCATTTCGGCTGACGGGGCATTTTCTCGCGAGGGACGTATTTGCCCCACGAGGACTGGAGCTCCCCGAGGCTCGGGCGCTGTATATTGGCGCAGTGACGGGCGCTACCGGGCGTCCTGACAGACCGAACGCTTCTCGACCCGGCTGACCCCATAGCCTTCGTCGAGGGGGACGTCGACTTCTTTGCAAAGGGCCTCTTGCGCCGAATTCACGTCCGGATGGCTTTCACGCAGCGCCAAACCGCCCGCATCCAGGTCTGGGGCTCCAAAGGCTTCGATTGTTTCCGCATTAGCGACGAATAGGCCTGAGGCTGCAATGACAATGAAGGCTAGTTTTTTCATAGATGGCGCACGCTCATTATGGAAGGACGTCTGCATCGGAGCCATGACAACGCTGACGCGAACTCTCGTCTATGGCGCCAATGCTTTTAGTGGACCCATGGTTCCGTTCTCAAGCGCAAAAACGCAAAAAATTTCTGTAGTGACGAAAATACAATTTTGTGCTCGGCGCCTCGCTGTGGATAGAATCGCCTGCTTGCATTTTGTTTAGGCCTAAACTGCCGTTCCCTTAGGCGCCAGTATAACTGGCTGAAAATAGGGCATGAATTGTCGGCCCCAAAATTTCTGGATTGCATCGAAGCTTCGTGGTCTACCGAGCGCCAGATGAAATGGCTTTCGCCAATGGACGCTGTCGGCGGGCCGGCGAGGCCAATCTGGTAGAATTGGATTTTGTCGATGGCGCGAAAGAGCACTCCGAACATGGCGGGCAATGGCGGCGACGAAAAGGGCGGCGCGTCGGATGTCGCTCTTCGCGAAGCGCTGGAGGAGCGGTATCTCCGATATGCGCTTTCGACGATCACCGAGCGCGCATTGCCCGATGCGCGCGACGGTCTGAAACCCGTTCATCGGCGCATTCTATATGGAATGCAGGTCCTGCGACTCGATCCCTCAAGCCCCTTCAAGAAATGCGCGAAAATCGTCGGCGATGTAATGGGTTCATTTCATCCGCATGGGGATCAAGCGATTTACGATGCGCTGGTGCGGCTCGCGCAGGATTTTTCTTCGCGTTATCCGCTCGTGGACGGGCAGGGCAATTTCGGCAATGTCGATGGCGACTCGGCGGCCGCCTACCGCTACACTGAGGCGCGTATGACGGCCGTCGCGCGTCTACTGCTTGAAGGCATCGACGAGGACGCGATCGACTTTCGTCCGAACTATTCCGGCGACGAAAAAGAACCGATCGTTTTGCCGGCCGCATTGCCTCATCTTCTGGCGAATGGCGCACAGGGAATCGCCGTCGGCATGGCGACGTCGATTCCGCCGCATAACATTGCCGAACTCTGCGACGCTGCGCTCTATCTGATTGCCCATCGCAGCGCGACGAGCCAGCAGCTCATGACATTCGTGCAGGGGCCGGATTTTCCGACAGGCGGCATTATCATCGATTCGCGTGAGCAGATTGCCGAGACCTATCGCAGCGGGCGAGGCTCTTTCCGTGTGCGGGCGCGCTGGAGCAGGGAGGAAGGCGCGCGCGGAATGTGGGTCGTGGTCGTCACGGAAATCCCTTATGGCGTGCCAAAGTCCCGACTGATCGAAAAGCTCGCTGAGCTCATCAGCGAGCGAAAGCTGCCTCTCGTCGCAGACGTGCGCGACGAATCGGCGGAGGACGTGCGGATCGTCATCGAACCGCGCGCGCGCAATGTCGAACCGGCGCTCATGATGGAGACGCTCTTCAAGCTCTCGGAGCTGGAGGCGCGTTTTCCGATGAACATGAATGTGCTTGTCGACGGTGTGGCGCCGCGCGTCGTGTCGCTCGATGAGGCGTTGCGGCAATGGCTCGATCATCGTCGCGTCGTATTGGAGCGCCGCTCCCAGCATCGTCTAGCGGCAATTGTGCGCCGGCTCGAAGTGCTGGCGGGCATGGTGATCGTCTATCTCAATCTCGACAAGGTCATTCGCATTATTCGCGAAGAAGACGACCCCAAGGCCGTCCTGAAAGCGAAATTGAAACTGTCCGAGTTGCAGGTCGATTATATTCTCGACACGCGCTTGCGCTCTTTGCGCAAGCTGGAAGAGATGGCGCTGCGCAAGGAGCACACCGAACTCAGCCAGGAAAAGACCGAACTTGAAGAGTTGCTCGCCGATGAGCGAAAGCAATGGAAAGTCATTACGGCGCAAATCCGAGATCTGAAGAAAACTTATTCGCCTCAAAGCCCGCTTGGACAACGGCGCACGACATTCGAGGATGCGCCGCAGACGACCGATCTCGATCTCATCGAAGCGATGATCGAGCGCGAGCCCATTACCGTCGTCGTAACGCAGAAGGGATGGATTCGCGTCCTCAAAGGTCACGTCGCCGATTTGTCGGGCCTGCAATTCAAGGGAGACGACGCGCTGGACGCGGCTTTCTTTGCGCATACGACATCAAAGGTTCTCGTGCTGGCGTCCAATGGCAAAGCCTATACGCTCGATGCGGCCAAGCTGCCCGGCGGACGCGGCTATGGCGAGCCGATTCGACTCATGGCGGACATTGACGAAGATGCGAGCATCGTCGCCGTCCTCCCGCATCAATCGGGCGAGAGCCTGCTTCTTGTATCCGAAGACGGGCGCGGTTTCGTTGTGGATCAGGATGATCTGATCGGCACGACACGCAAAGGCAAGGCGGCGCTGACGACCGAAGGGCAGGGCCAATTGAAGGTCGTGACGGCGGCGCAGGGCGACCACATCGCGATCATTGGAGAGAACAGAAAGCTCCTGGTGTTCCCGCTCTCCGAAGCGCCGCGCATGGCGCGGGGCAAAGGCGTGCGTATGCAGCGCTATAAGGATGGCGGCGTCTCCGATGCAAAAGTCTTTGCGCTTGCCAATGGGCTCTCGTGGACGGATTCCTCAGGTCGCGTGTTCACTGTATCGGCTGTGGAGCTCAAGGACTGGATTGGCCATCGCGCCGAGGCGGGGCGCTTGCCGCCCCGCGGTTTTCCAAAGAGCAATCGGTTCGGTTAAAGCGAGCAGCTCGGCTCAAAGCCCCGCGTCGATGACCGCATGCACATGGTCCATCGAACGCGAAGGCTCGGCGCAGCCTGCGTCGCCGACGATACGAGCCGGAACGCCTGCGACCGTTTTGCATGGCGGGACGGGGTCCAACACCACTGAGCCGGCGGCTATCAAGGCGCAGTGCCCGATTTCGATATTGCCGAGAATCTTCGCGCCGGCGCCAATCAGAACCCCATGCCGCACCTTAGGATGGCGATCGCCGCGCATCTTGCCGGTGCCGCCGAGCGTCACCCCGTGGAGCATGGAGACGTCATCCTCAATGACGGCGGTGGACCCGATCACAACGCCCGTGGCGTGATCGATGAAAACGCCCTTGCCGATTTCGGCGGCGGGATGAATGTCCGTTTGAAAGGTCTGCGACGACAGGCTCTGCAAGCAGAGCGCAAAATCGCTGCGTCCGTTCTTCCAGGCGGCGTGCGCCAGGCGATAGGTTTGAAGGGCGTGAAATCCCTTGAAGTAGAGCGCAGGCTCGATCAATCGCGTGCAAGCCGGGTCGCGATCGAGCACGGCGAGCAAATCGGCTCGAAAAGCTTCTGCAATCGAGGGGTCGCGTGAGAGATACTCGAGGTAGCTTTGCGCAATCAGCGCATAGGGCGCCTCGGGACGATCGAGACGCTGCGCAATGCGATGGACGATGACGCTCTCGAGAGAGTCATGCGCCAGCACCGAGGCGTGGACGAAGCCGCCCATTGAGGGCTCGCGACGCGAAATCTCCTCCGCCTCGTTCAACATGCGCGCAAAAATAGGGTCTGCGCCCGAGAAACTGGATGATCTCGGCTGCGTTCTTTGGATGTGAGACATTCGCCATTGCGGTGCCTTTAGCGCATTTCGTCAGGATTATATAGGGTCGGCTTCTTTACAGGGCGTCAAGAGACGCCCCCTTAGGGTCGACGCTCGAGAAAATCGAGCACCGCCTGCTTATAGGCTCGATCCCCGACGGCGCGATTGTGGTCGCGTCCCGGAATGTCAACGATCTCGGCATTATGAAACATGGACGCGAGCGGATGGGGGTCGCCGGCGATCTCGTCGCGTGTCCCGACGCAAATCAGCGTCGGCATATTGATCCGAGCGAGATCTGCGGGGGAAAGCGGCGCCTGAGCGCCGCGAGCGACGGCGGCCAGCGCCGGCAGGTCGCTGCGGGTCGATTCCGCAAAACCGCGAAAGATTTTGAGGGTCGGGTCGCCGATGTCTTCGATCCGCTCGGCTTCCATGGCTTCGGCCATGCCGCGCCGCGGGCCGGATTCGTCAATGAGGTTGACCCCCACTCCGCCGAGAATGAGCGATCGCACTCTTTCGGGGTGTCGAAGGGCAAAATGCGCGGCGATCCGCGCGCCTAAGGAATAGCCCATAATGTCTGGCCGCTTGAGGCCAAGATGGTCCATCACGTGCAGAACGTCGTCCGCCATGACGTTGAGGTCGTAGGCGCGCGGATCATAAAGTTTTTGGGATTGGCCGTGGCCTCGATTGTCAAAGGCGACAACCCGGCGGCCATCTTCGGTCAGAGTCTTGACCCACTGAGGGAACAACCAATTCACTGCATGGGTGGATGCATATCCATGCAAGAGCACGATAGGCTCGTGTCGGTCTTCAGTCAGCGGTTCAAAATCCAAGTAAGCAAGGGTTACGCCATCCGAGAGAAGCTGTTGCATTGCAATTCCTACGTTTGATAAAATTACTTATGTCAAATGGGGTTCGGCACAAGGACCGCGTCTGCCAAATACAGCTATTGCCAATCCGGTTTGCAGAGGCTAAACGACCCCACCGAGTTTGAACTGCTCCCCTCAAGGGCGATTTCAAGCTTTTCCTTCGGGCGCCCGTAGCTCAGCTGGATAGAGCACCAGACTACGAATCTGGGGGTCAGAGGTTCGAATCCTTTCGGGCGCGCCATCTCCGGTCAGACACTGCGACGCCTGAGGCGGCGCCATCAGTCCGAACGCCGAAGCTGTTCCATCGCGATATTCGAGATAGAGCTTCCGGAGTTTGAGCGTGATCTCGCCCGGCGTCCCGTCGCCGATTGGCGAGCCGTCGATCCGCACGACCGGGGTGACGAGTGTCGTCGCGCTCGTCAGAAACGCTTCCGCGGCGCCAAGCGCTTCGTCGAGCGAGAAGGGCGCTTCTTCAAACGCAATGTCGCCGCGCCCCGCCAATGCGAGAATCGCGCGCCGCGTGCAGCCCGGCAAAATCGCCTCGGAATTTGGGCGCGTCAAAAGTCTGCCGTCCTTTGTTACGATGAAGGCCGTCGATGAGGACCCTTCGGTGATCATCCCTTCCGGATCGATCATCCAGGCTTCCTGACAGTTTTCGATCGCAGCCGCCTGTTTGGCGAGGACTTGCGCGAGAAGCGCGATGCTTTTGATATCGCGTCGCGCCCATCGAATATCAGGAACCGTCTTGACGCTCACGCCGCGTTTCGCCGCTTCCGAATGAAGAATATTCCTGGCTTGTGCGAACATGACGAGCGTGGGATGCGCGACTTTCGGAAAGGCGAAATCTCGCTCCGCCGACCCCCGCGTGATCTGAAGATAAATCAGCCCTTCAACGAGATTGTTTCTGGCGACGACTTCCTTTTGGATTTCGATGATGCGCTCGATGGGCTCTGGAGAGGTGAGGCCGATCTCGGTGAGAGAGCGTTCCAGCCGCGCCAAATGGGCGTCATTGTCGATCAAGCCGCCGTCAAGCACCGCCGCGACTTCATACACGCCGTCGGCAAATAGAAATCCGCGGTCCAGGATGGAAATCTGTGCATTTTCGAGCGGCGTGAAAACTCCATTGACATAGGCGATGCGGTTCAAAATCCTGGCCTCATTTGCGGGATGCTTTTGGATCAATAACATGATCGCCTTAAATCGCGCCCTCGTTCAACAGGAAACTGTAGCGCCGCCGTTGACCGGATGAAGGCATGGAAATTTAAACAAACTCGAATTCGTCAGCAAGTTTCGAGGTGCGCCAGGCGTCGCGGGGACCTATTTTGCGAACGATACGCGAACTCTGGAGCTTGGTATGGTCCATCTCTTGGATAAATCCGCCTCGTCAAAACTCGACGACGCCACGCTTTGGCGCGCAGTGCAGTTGCGCGATAAAAATTTCGACGGGCGTTTCGTCTATTCGGTCGCGACGACCGGAGTCTACTGTCGGCCATCATGTCCGTCTCGGATCGCCAATCGCGAGAATGTTCGCTTCCATCTGACCTCGCGCGACGCCGAGACCGCCGGCTTTCGTTCTTGCAAGCGGTGCGCGCCCGACAAGACTTCGAGCGATGCGGAGCTCATCGCTAAAGTTGTGGAGGCTTGCCGCCTCATCGAAAATGCAGAGGAAGCGCCAAAGCTTGATGAGATTGCACGATCCGCCGGATTCAGTCCATCTCATTTCCAGCGCCTGTTCAAACGCATTGTGGGCGTTTCGCCGAAACATTATGAGATTGCGCATCGTCAAAAACGCGCTCACAACCTTTTGGAAAGGAGCCTCTCAGTGACGGAGGCGATCCATGACGCGGGCTTCAATTCGAACGCTCGCTTTTACGCGACGGCGCCGAAAAGTTTCGGCATGACCCCCAGCCAGTTCCGGGCCGGAGGGGCCGGCGCGGAGCTTCGTTTCGCGATCGCCGAATGTTCGCTTGGAGCTGTCCTCATTGCGATGAGCGACAAGGGCGTTTGCGCCATCTTGTTAGGCGACGACCCTGAAGAGCTGCTTCGCGATTTCCAAAAGAGATTTCGCCATGCAAATA
>CAWESG010000002.1:0-16544 GCA_963811555.1 uncultured Alphaproteobacteria bacterium
GTTGCCCGCCGGAAATGATCGCCAAAGCCTCGTCGACAGTGCTTGCAATGCCGGCCACGGTGTAGCCAGCCTCATTCTCGACGATCCAAGCGATGTCCTGCGCAATTATCGATTTATCTTCGACCACAAGAATGCGCATGGTCCGCCATCCCTTCTGTGCGGCGCGACTCGCCCGTCGGCAATTGCGCTAAAAATAGCTCATCAGTATCGCGCTTCCACAGACGGCCGGACGCCGACTGGTTTTGAGAAGCGTCAAAAACAGAATAGCAGTTAATATGGCTGCGAAACCAGAAGCGCAGGGGTGGAAGCTTTGCCATTGAGGGGGATGCCTTGAGCGGGGCGTTGCCGTTTCAGACAAGCCGCAGCACAGCTACCTTTCGGCTGTGTCCGCCTCGAGAACAGGCACACTCGCCGCGACGGTCATTTGCTATTCTTCATCGAGATTGTGACTTCGCTTGCATGCTTCGTATGAGCGCTGACCCGCGCCGTCGTACACAGCGCGATGGAGATCGCGATTGCGATTGCGCACAAGGCCGAGACCGCTTCTAGCGAACCTCTTCCCGTGTCCTTCCTGAGACGCGGCTCGATTGATCTTCGCGAACCGGCGCCGGCGTGGCACGCTCCGCTTGAACGACCGCTATTCGCGCCGCGCAAGCCGTTCATTGTCGGAACCGCGAAACTCGCCTCGCGCACGGAGAACTTTTTCAACATGTTCATCGGCGTCTTCTTCCGTTTCCTTACTGTGCGGTTGACGAGCTTTTAATGATGCAAACACGAGATGTTTGTGCGCTAGCGCATCTAGCTGAAACATCTCTCCGGCCAGCTAAGGGTTCTCGGCCGGCTTTTGAGCATGGTTGTTGATTTATGGACATTTCGGGCCGGAATCTTTCACTGCTGACGCTCCCATAGGGAATTGGCTTGGCTCGCCCCAAGTTACTAATTGATCGCAGAATTCCCGTCTTACGGTCTGGTTTGCCAGGAGCGCGTCCGGTGGCGGGGTTTTTGCTTTTGAGCGCCTGAAACGAACCTTAAGGCGGCAGTGCAGGCGCGCCTTCAGCCGTGAGGAGACTGTCGTGAACAGCATCGCTGTGATTTTTGCTCTGGCCTATGGCGCCGTTGGCCTTGTTCACGTCCTCAATTCCGGAGATGGAGCAAGTCACGCGGAATCTAGGCGCATCTCGAGCATGATCATCGTCGCAGCGTGGATTCTCGCCGTTCTGCGGCTGATTTCCCTTGCGCAATATGCGCGATGACGCGCCTCTCTCGCCACGTAATTTCAGATTGTAGATCAGCGCATAGAGCTTGAGATTTCGGCAATCACGACCGCGCGTCCTGTGCAAGCCGCGCTAACATCGGCTGCATCGTTTTCCCTAGGCGCCGCAATGCCGTCGTATCGTTTGCTGGCGAACTCATTTTCATGGTGTCCGCTGCATCGCTGGCTTTTCTCGCTCTTTTGGGCGCGATCGGCGCAAGAGCTGGCGGCACCAAAATTCTTCGCGCCACAGCCAGAGTGACATTCTGGGGTGCATTGGCGATGACTTTAACCGCCGGCATTGGGAAAGTTTTCGGCACTGTTGTTTGAAGATTGTGGAGCGCGGCAAGAAACTGGTCAGAGATGTGGGATTCAAGTGCGTAGTTTCCAAATCTATACAACTACATCTAAGCCACCTACGGTCAGTCTCTCGGAAGAACTTTAGACGAGCACAAAGGGGGCAGCCCCCCTCGTAACTTAAATTTTTTGGAGACTAGTCATGGGTAGCACCACCGATAAGATCAAGGGCGTGATCAATAAGGTCTCCGGTACGGTTAAGCAGGGTGTCGGCGAAGCCGTGGGCAACCCGAACCTTGAGGTTGAGGGCGCCGCGCAAAAGCTCAAGGGTCAAGCCCAGGAGACTGTCGGCAAGGCTAAGGACGCCGTTAAAAAGATCATCGACAAGGCCTGACATTGACCCTCATCGTGAGAGTCAAAAGCGTCCCCAATTGGGGCGCTTTTTTCTGAACGGCGAGCCGTCAAGAACCGTTAGTGACCCCAATCACGTTCTCTGTGGTCGCCCAATCTGCGCCGTTGCGAGGAGTTCGAGCTATCGTAAAGTGGCCCAGTTGCGTCGGCGATCTTTCGCAGGTCGTCAGCGCGCTCACGATGTATATCTCTTGCAGGTGATCAAAAGAGTTTGCTGCATTTGAACTTGTGGACGTCGGCGATATGACCGCGGCGTTTACTGCAATTGCAATCAGAAAGGGAACTCTCATGCTCGGTACTATCGTCGTCGTCATCCTTATCCTGATGCTCGTAGGCGCGCTTCCGACGTGGTCTCATAGCGCGAGTTGGGGTTACGCCCCTTCCGGTATGTTGGGAACTATTCTCATAGTCCTCTTGATCCTCGTTCTTCTGGGTAAACTATAGGCGGGCGATGCTCGTTCTATAGGAGACTGTCATAATGGGTTTTTCATCGCGACGCTGTTGACGACGACCAGAACTCTCGCGAGGTCGATCGCTGATTGGTTTCAGAGGTAATGTCATGATCAGCGCCGCCACAAAGTTCGGATTATCCAGGGCTCTCCGAGCCGTCACCTACCCTGCCGCCGATAAACGTGGGATAAGAAAATGACTATAGGACTCGCACACCTTCAGCCGATCGTATCCTTGATCGCCGGCATCCTCATTTTGATTATGCCTCAGCTGCTAAATTACATCGTGGCGATCTTCTTGATCGTCTCGGGGATCTTGGGCCTAGGACTCGTTAAATGATACGAACTTAAAGGCCTGCGGAATAGGACGTCCGTCGATCCTTGCTTAGGATATGCGGCAATGCCGCCGCCCCGATGTCTTAGCGCTGCCTAGGAGCAATCCAAATCTTGTCGGGTCAAGCCGCCCCAAGGGCAACTCCGAGCCAATAGACAATTGAAAAAACGGCGCTCCTCGGAGCGCCGCTTTCGCGTGTCAATCGTTATCGTGATGGCGCGCCGACAACGTTATCAATAATAGGGGTTGCCGAATACGGCCCGAAGAGGGAGCGTTCCTAATTCGACGGCTGCGCCGGCGGCTTGTCCAGCAGGATTGTAATAGGGCTGGTAACCGTAACCATAATGCCGATAGTGGCGATAATGCCCATAGTTCCGATGGTAACTGCGCCGATAGTACACTGGCTCGGTGAGCGAGGGCGCCTGGATGATCGGCGAACTTACTATATTGATTGGCGCCGCGGAGGCGTTGGCTGCGAAAGCCGTCGAGGCCAAAACAATGCACAGAGCGCCCGTCACTCTCGATTTGGATGTGGTACACATGTCTGTCTCCTTGCGCGCCTTCGAGACAGGCCGAACCTACTTGCCCGAGGCGCACTCACGAGGAACCCGACTGCGGCCTCCCCATAGCTTCACGGCGCCGCGAATATCGCGCCACTAAGTTCGCACAATCGATAAATTACGATCGCGTCCTCTCATAGCTAGTGCTCGCAACGCATTCGTCGAGGCAAATCGCGATATTAGGCCAGGTAATGTTCGCCGAATATTCTCTGAGTTTCCGACTTCTGCTGCGCATCTATGCTGTTCCTGCGCTTCGATGAGAGTCGGATCGTCGTCATCGCACGCGGCACCAAAATCAATTTGCTGTTTTCATCAAGCCTAGAAGCATCTGGATCAATTGCCGAGGCCTGTAGGGCTTGCTAAGCACCGCTCGGTCTCGGTGTCCCTCTTTTATACTCCGAACGTTGTTGCCGGTCGTGAAGACAAACGGCACATCGCGCGCGTTCAGTGCGTCGGCGAGGCACTGTCAACTTGACGGGTTGGTGCGCGGTATCCTGGTATTTTGGTTACGGATCAAGCCGCGTGAGCCAAACCTGCGTGTTCTTCCCAAACCTTGGTAGCCTCCGAGCGCAGCTCTCGATAATCGGAGGCTGTCAGGCCATGGCGAGGAAAATGGAACAGGTTGGCGATCGGATCGTGAATGGAGACGAAACGCTGAAGATGTCGCGTCGACTTGAACCTTTTCATGATGCGCTCTCGTCGCCGCGTCGGCTGATGGGAGTTTTCCGCCCGGTTATTCAATCCCTTGTGCCGACGATGTTCGCAGCTCATGCCGATATTTCTTCGCGCTGCGCCATAAGAGCCGAGCTTATCGGTGATAAGAACGCGAGGCGTTCGAGCCTGCTTGCGAATGAGCTTACGCAGTAGTCGCTCGGCGGCACGTCTATCGCGGCGGCTTTGAACCAGGGCGTCGAGGACAAAGCCCTCCTGATCGACGGCGCGCCAGAGCCAATGCTTCTTGCCGTTGATCACAACGACGACTTCGTCCAAATGCCATTTGTCGCCGAACTGCGGCGCGCGTCGAAGGATGTTTTTGGCGTAGTCTCGACCGAATTTCTCGGCCCAGCGTCGGACCGTCTCGTAACTGACCACGACGCCACGCGCGGCGAGCAGATCTTCGACCATTCTTAGGCTCAGAGGGAAGCGGAAATACAGCCAGACCGCATGGGCGATGACCTCGGGAGGGAAACGATGAGCCCGATATAGGGAATTCTGTGTCTTGCTCATCCTTCCCGAATAGCGAAAACTCCTGACTGCTTCGTCAATGTGACAGTGCCCCCACGCTCTCCTTTCGTCTGCTCTATGGCTTATTGATTTTGCGGCATGACCGACGAAGAATGATGTGGCTCGGCGTGACCGCGCATCCAACTGCGGAATGGATTGCCCGCCAACTCAACGAAGCCTGCGGTTGGAAGCAGCCGCCGACATTTCTCATCCGCGACCTGGACGGCGCCTATGGCGACATCTTCAAACGACGTCTCCGCGCGATGGGAATTCGCGACAAGCCGACCACTCCACCTCGCCTTGGCAGAATGGATATTGCGAACGTTTGCTCGGCTCAATCCGACGAGAATGCCTTGATCACGTCGTGATCATTGGCGAGCGGCATCTGCGCCAAATTCTGCTTTCTTACATGGATTACTACAACGGCGCTCGGACGCATCTCGCCTTGGGGAAGGATGCGCCACTATCACGAGCCATACAGCCGGCTGGAGCCATCCATTCCATGCCAATTCTCGGCGGACTGCATCATAAATATTTTCGGAACTAATTTCCGACAAGGACAGCCTAAGGTGGGGCCGAAAATCGCGCTCAAAAATATCGCTTCGAATTTAGTATGTTATTGAAATAATTGGCGGAAGAGAGTGGGAGTCGAACCCACCAAAGACCGGCTCGCGGCCCTTCCCGGATTTGAAGTCCGGACGCCCCACCGGGGACGTTTCTCCTCCCTCTTAGCCTTCGACCGCTTCTTTCGTGAGACGAAACAAATCCAAGCGACGCGGATTGAGGCGACGCAGATCGTTGCGTCGCAAGGTTAGCCCATGCCGGTCGAAGAACTCCAGAATCTGGATCGCGACCTTGCGGCCATTTTGGACCTCGTCACGAAATTGCGCCGCCGTAATCTCGCCGCGCGGCGTGTGGGCCGCGATGCGGGACAGAATTTCAACCATCTCGGACGTCGTCTCGCGAAGAAAGAAATGATCATGCGCCATTTCGTCGAGACGGCCCATGCGCCCTTGCGTCTTCAAGAGACGTCGAACCTCGGCTTCTGGCCAATCTTTCAATTTCGCAATATCGCGCACGCGCGGCGGACGAAAACGCTCGGTCCCATCGAGCAGCGGATGGACGTCACGCCAACGCTCGGCGTCAATTTCCGTCAGCCGCGCTTCATGGGTCGGCAGCCGCGCCCAGGCGCCTTGCAGAATAAGCGCACCCTCGCGCGCAAGCCGCGTCAGCGCCGCTTTGAACGCTTCCGCCGAAAGACGCGGCTGCAGCGACAATCGCAGTTTTTCAACGCCAATTCCGGCGAGGTCGGGATTGGCTTCATGGAAGGCGGCTACCGCCGACAATAGATCACCGCGCAGGCGCGTGAAGGTTAGCGCCGTCATGGCGATTAGCGTTTCGCCCGCCGGAAGCAGCACGAGCTTCTGGCTTTGCGCTAGCCTATCCGCCATCATCCGACGGTGATGGCGCGGTCACGCGCGAAACCGGCAAGGTCGATGTAATAAGGCGCGCGATCGAGCAACGCCGCGAGCGCGGCGTCGGGCGCTTCGATCGACAGAGCCTCGAGCTGCGCGAGGCGTTCAGGCGTGCGCCGTTTGCGCGCGGGCGCGCGCAGATCGACGATGCGTCCGCCGCCGATGGTGCGCCGCGCCGAAACATCGCGCAGGATGAAACGATCGCCAACGCAAACGGCGATTTCACGCTCGATCACGATTTGCGCGAAGCCTTCCTCGCCAGGCGCGATCTTGTCCGCGCCGAGCGGCACAACGCGCGCGCCGACCTCCGCCGCGCCAATGTGCAGGCGCGCGGGCGTCCATGTCGCGAGCGGCCGCGTCTCCGACGAAAGCAATTTAATCGAAGCGTCGAAGCGCATTGTCGGCGCGTGCAGCGCCGGAGCCATAACAACGTCGCCGCGATGGATCGCTGTCTTGGCGACGCCGTCGCCCGAAAGATTGAGCGCGCAACGTTCGCCTGCGCGGCCTTCGGCGGACTCGTGGTTTTGCGCATGGATCGAGCGGATGCGGGCCGAAAGCCCCGATGGGCTGACAATCACGCTATCGCCGATGCGCACGACGCCGGATAGAACCGCGCCCGTCACTACCGTGCCTGCGCCACGCAGCGTGAAGGACCGATCGACGGCGAGGCGAAACAGCCCTTCTGTGCGCTTCGCGCGATGCTGCGCCGCCGCGGCGACAAGATGGTCGCGCAGGGCGGCGACGCCCTCGCCGGTCGTGTTCGATATTGGAAAAATCGGCGCATTCGCCAAACGGGCGCCGGCGAGCGCGTTCGCAATCTCCCGCTTTGCTTCGCTCAGCCGATCCGGCGAGACGAGATCGATTTTCGTGAGCGCGACTGCGCCTTTCTCGACGCCGAGCAGATCGACGATTGCAAGATGTTCAATCGTCTGCGGCATGACGCCATCGTCTGCGGCGACGACAAGCAGGACGAAGTCGATCCCCGTCGCGCCCGCGAGCATGTTGTGAACGAATTTCTCATGTCCCGGGACGTCGACAAAGCCGAGAATCCCGCCGTCTTGCATCGGCATATAGGCGAAGCCGAGGTCAATGGTGACGCCGCGCTCCTTTTCCTCTTTCAGCCGATCGGCGTCGACGCCGGTGAGCGAGCGCACCAGAGCCGTCTTGCCATGGTCGATATGTCCCGCCGTGCCGACGATCATGGCGCGAGTTTCGCAAGATTCTCGATAAAGGGTTCGGTTGTTTCGAGGCAACGCAGATCGAGAACGAGCGCGTCATTCTCGATGCGGCCGATCACCGGCGTCGGCAAAGCGCGCAAGCGCGAAGCGAGCGCTGCGAGCGCGCGACCTGCGCCGCTTTTTTGTCGCGAGCGGATTGCGAAACCAGCGCTTGCAAGCGTCTCGAGCGGCAAGGCGCCTGAGCCGATCTGGCTCGAAAGCTCGGCGATCTCCACGTGAAGGCGTCGCCAATCGCTTTGGCGATCTCAGGCTGCAAGGCGCGCGCCGTCGCAGCAATGTCGTCGCGGCTGCGCGCGAGCAGCCGCAGCGTCGGCAGGCGTTCCGCCAACCGATCTGGATCGCGATAGAGCTGCAGCGTCGCTTCGATCGCCGCAAGCCGGATTTTGTCGACGCGCAAAGCGCGCTTTAACGGATTGCGGTTGATGCGCGCGATCAAATCCTTGCGGCCGACGATAAAGCCTGCTTGCGCCCCGCCCAGCAATTTGTCGCCGGAAAAAGTCACGAGATCGGCGCCTTCGCGCACTGCTTCCGCGACCGTGGGCTCATGCGCGAGACCGTAGCGCGACAGATCGATCAACGTGCCTGAGCCGAGATCATTGACGAGTGGGACGCCGCGCTCCTTGGCGAGCTTCGCCAACGCCGGCGCTTTCACCTCGGCGACGAAGCCCTGCACGCGGTAATTGGAGGTGTGCACTTTCAATATGAGGCCGGTTCGCGGTGACAAAGCTTCGGCGTAATCTTTCTCATGGGTGCGATTGGTGGTTCCGACCTCGCGCAATTTTGCGCCGGCGCGCGCCATAATGTCCGGCATGCGAAACGCGCCGCCGATCTCGATCAACTCGCCGCGCGAGACGATGACCTCGCGTCCTTTTGCGAGCGTATTGAGCGTTATTAATACGGCTGCGGCGTTGTTGTTGACGAGCGTCGCGTCTTCCGCGCCGGTGAGCTCGCACAACAGCCCACGCACCAGCGCGTCGCGTTCGCCGCGCTTGCCTGACTTGAGATCGAATTCGAGCGCAATTGCCTCGCGCATGGCGCGCGTGGCCGCTTCGATCGCAGCTTCGGCCAAAAGCGCACGGCCGAGATTGGTGTGGATCACCGTGCCGGTGAGATTGAACACGGGACGCACCGTTGAGGTTGCGTCTTGTTCGAGAAGCGCCGCGGCGCGCGACAGCTATGGCGGCGGCGTCCGTTGGCGCATCGGCTCCGTTTCGCATCGCGGTACGCGCATCCTCCAGCGTGCGGCGAAGGCTTGCAAGCGTTGCGCTTCGGCCAAAGCGCTCGACCGCCGCAAGGCCCGGCCCGCTGCGCAAGGCTTCGTCCACCGAAGGCAATTGCCGCAACAACTCGATCGGCTTCGTCATGCGCCGCCTCTCAATAGCCAATCAAAAAATAATCGACGCCCGCGCGGCGCAAACCTTCCTCACGCACCAGAAGATCGAGACCGAGCGACGCTATGTCGTCGGCGATCGGCTCAACCGCGGGATCGATTGTTTGATAGAGGATCTTCAGATAGCTGTTGCATTCGCTACAGCATTCGGCCTTGACCGCGCCGCCGCCGCCCTCGATCTCGCGATAGGAAATCCCCTTCGTGGAGCCGCAGGCGACGCAGCGTATGCGCACATAGTTCCATAGCGTTTGGCATAAAGAGCAGGCGCAAAAACGCGCGCCATGCGATCCATGCCAACCCACCACCATGGAGGCGCTCGGGGCGCCGCCGCAAACCGGACAGACGCCATCGCCAACCGGAACGAGCGATCGCGGCGTCGAGACGCTGCGCCAAACGCGCAAAGTGAATCTGGAGCGCCGCCGCGACGAACATATGTTCGGCCAGCATATCGACGGGAAATGCGTCGGCCAGCACATTATGAGCAAACTGCAACCGCCGCGTCGCATCCGCGGTCGCGACGCGCTGCAACGCCTCGCAGGCCGAAGACGGCATCGGTATCGATCCCATCGCCTCGAAAAAACGCCCGAGCGTCCCGTCAAATGCGACGCAAGACTCGAAATGGCTGCGGTCGAGCGGCGACATGGCGAATTCGCGCGCCCGGGCGAGATCGTCTGCGGAGAGCGGCGCTATGTCCGGGAGTCCGGCGAGCGCCTTGTGCTGCGCTTCGGAAAGATCGGCGACGAAGGAGAGATACAGCGCGAGACGATGCCCCTGCGCGAGGGATCGCAGCCGCTCTGCGCGGCGCGCAAAGATCGTCGCGGGATCGGGCAGAACGACGAAAGGCGGAGCGGAAACGTCGCCTATCTGGGTGGGATCAGGCCGCTCGGTAGCGTCCTTGGCCATTTTCAACCTCACGAACCGCACGGGCCACGTGGGAACAGTCTATAGCATAATTCGAGAAAGGCGGCGTCATTCCGCAGGGCTTATGTCGTCGTCGATCTTTCCGCGCGCCAGATCCTTCAGCCATTTGCGGTGATGACGCCAGGCCCAGCCGCCGGTGACCGTGCCTTTGGTCATGGCGCCGATCGTGCCGCGCACCCAGATCGCGGCGTAGACATGCACAATCCAAACGACGATCGCCACGATCGCGACGGCGGAATGGATGAGAATGGCGACCCGCTTCGTCGGGATCGAGGTGAAATCGTAGAAATATTGATCCCAGACGATCAGCCCCGTCACGATGAGCACGAGGATCAGCACCGACATGGACCAGAACACCATTTTCTGGCCGGCGTTGTATTTGCCAAGCTCCGGCAAACTTTCCTCATGTCCGGCGAGAACGTCGCGCAGATGCGCCATCCATGTGCCGTCCTCGCGCCTCCATAGATTCTCTTTCCAGAATCTTTTGAACAATCCGAGGAAGCTGACGAACAGCACGACGCCGATCCATGGATGCAGCATGCGCGCGGTCGAACCGCCCCCAAAGAGCGCAGTCAGAAAAAAAAGACTCGGATGGAAAAAGGCGAGCCCCGAGATTGCGAGTAGGACGAGGCTGATCGCCGTCACCCAGTGATTGGCCCGCGCGGCCGGCGTGTAGCGATCGACGACGACCGGATCGCCAGGATGAAGCTGCGGAGAGAGTGTCATGCGCCGCCCTCGGTCAGCTTGGTTGCGGCTTTTTCTTCTTCTTGCGTCACGACATTGGGTCCGGCGATCATATGATGCAAGACGCCAAAGACCGCCGTGAAGCCAACTATCGCGAGGCCGGCAAGTTTCGAAACGCCTTTCCACGCCTCGACCAATGGGCTGATGCGCGGATTGTCGGGCAGTCCCGCATAGATCGACGGCTTGTCGGCGTGATGCAGCACATACATCACATGCGTTCCCCCGACGCCCTGCGGATCGTAAAGACCTGCGTTGGCGAAGCCGCGCGATTTCAAATCGGCGATGCGCCCTTCCGCATGATGTTTCATTTGCTCTTTCGTGCCGAAGACGATCGCTTGCGTGGGGCAGGCCTTGGCGCAGGCAGGGCCTTGGCCAACCGCCACGCGGTCGGAACATAGGCTGCATTTCGACGCCTTATGTGTGACGTCGGAAATGCGCGGAATGTTGAAGGGGCAGCCCTTCACGCAATAGCCGCAGCCAATGCAATTCTCCGAGACGAAATCAACGATGCCGTTCGAATATTGCACGATCGCGCCGGGCGCGGGACAGGCCTTGAGGCATCCCGGGTCTTCGCAATGCATGCAGCCGTCTTTACGAATGAGCCATTCGAGATCGCCGGTCTCTGGATTGTCCCACTCCGTGAAATGCATCAGCGTCCAGGTGTTGGGCGACAGATCATGCGGGTTTTCGTATGTGCCAGTGTTGAAGCCGATCTCTTCATGAAGATCGTTCCATTCAGAGCAGGCGACCTGACAGGCTTTGCAGCCAATGCATTTCGAGACGTCGATGAGCTTGGCGACTTCGGTCTGGCGCTCGGCCGGCGGCGTCACGCTCGACGCCGAACGGCGCATGAGATCGCCGGCGCCAAATTTTGCGGCGGCGGGCGCCGTCGAGGGATTTGGAAGCGGGGGAAACATCTTCACTTCTCCCTTAAGCCACCGGCGGCGTCGACGGTTCGATGTTGACGAGGAACGCCTTATATTCCGGCGTCTCTATATTGGCGTCGCCGACATAGGGCGTCAGCACATTCGGGCCAAAGCCTTTTCTGGCGACGCCCGTGAAGCCCCAATGCAAGGGAATGCCGACAACATGCACAATCTTGCCGTCGCACATGAGCGGCTTGATGCGCTTCGTGACCACAGCCTTCGCCTTCACCGATCCACGCTTCGACCAAACGCGAACCCAGCCGCCGCCCTTAATGCCTTTTTCTTTCGCGAGCTCTTCCGAAATCTCGACGAAAAACTCGGGCTGAATCACGGCGTTCTGATAGGCGTGCTTGGTCCAGTAATGGAAATGTTCTGTCAGGCGGTAGGAGGTCGCCGCATAAGGGAACTCCTCAGAGGTTCCAAACTGCGCCAGATCGCCCTTGAACACGCGCGCGACCGGATTTCCGCGAATCTTCGGAGCGACGACATTGACGACCGGCGCCTCGAAAGGCTCGTAATGGGCCGGGAATGGCCCGTCGCGCATCATATTGCGCACGAACAAACGCGACACGCCTTCGGGGTTCATGATGAAGGGACCGACTTCGTGCGGCTTCGCGGTCGGTGCGATGTCGGGCACGTCATATCCGGCCCATTTGGCGCCGTCCCATTCGATCAGCTTGCGCGAAGAATCCCACGCCTTGCCGTCCAAATCGGCCGAAGCGCGATTGTAAAGGATGCGGCGGTTCGCCGGCCATGAGAAGGCCCATTTCGGATAAAGGCCGACGCCGTCTGGATCGAAGGTGTCGCGGCGCGCCATCATATTGCCGGCCTCGGTGAAACTGCCGGAGAAAATCCAGCAGCCGCAGGCCGTAGAGCCGTCGTCACGCAAAACGGCGAAGCCCGGCACTTGCTTGCCCTTCTCAACCAGCACTTTGGTTGCGTCGGCGGCGTCGTAGACCGTCTCGATGGCGTAGCCGTTCATCTCGCGCGCGAGCTCGGCCGGTTGCGGATCGTCGCTGTCCTTATACGGCCATTGCAGATTGAGGATCGGCTCGGGAACGGCCCCGCCCTGTTCCAGATAGAGGCCGCGCAAACGCAAATGAATCTGCGCCATGATCCAGGCGTCGCTTTTCGCTTCGCCCGGCGGCGTCCCGCCGGCCCAGTGCCATTGCAGCCAGCGGCCCGAATTGACGAGCGCGCCTTCGTCCTCCGCAAAGCAGGTCGTCGGAAGCTGAATCACCTCCGTCTGAATCTTCGACGGATCGACGTCGTTAAATTCGCCATGGTTTTCCCAAAAGCGCGAAGTCTCCGTCTCCAATGGGTCCATGGTGACGAGGAACTTCAGATTGGACAGAGCCTGCGTCAGCTTCTTCTTATTCGGAAAGGCCTGGAGCGGGTTGAAGCCTTGAATGACATAGCCATTCATCTTGCCGTTGAAGGCGAGATCGAAACCGCGCAGCACGTCATAGGCCGGCAGATCGAGCTTGGGCAGAAAGTCGTACGCGAAATTATTCTCTTTCGTCGCGGCGTCGCCCCACATCGCCTTTTGGAAGCTCACGAAGAACTTCTTGTAGTTCTGCCAATAGCTCGTCTGGCCCGGCCGCAACGGTTTGAATACGCGAGTTGACATATAGTCGTCGAAGGTCGCTTCGCTTTCGCGCGGTATATTCAAATAGCCCGGGATCAGATTGGACATGAGCCCGATGTCGGTCAGGCCTTGAATGTTGGAGTGACCGCGCAGAGCATTCATTCCGCCGCCGCGCACGCCAATATTGCCGAGCAGCAATTGCAGCATCGCCATGCCGCGAATGTTTTGCGAGCCCTTGGAGTGCTGAGTCCAGCCAAGCGCATACATCGAGGTCATCGTCTTTGTGGGCGAAGACGTCTCTGACATCCATTCCGCAACCTTCAGGAACTTGTCTTGCGGCGTGCCGCAGATGCGCGACACCAGTTCCGGCGTGTAGATTGCAACATGCTGCTTCAGCAGATTCCAGACACAGCGCGGGTGCTGTAGCGTGTCATCGACGACGGCGTATCCGTCGGCGCCGATTTCATAGTCCCAGCTCGAGCGATCGTAGTCGCGCTTGGCCTCGTCATAGCCCGTAAAGAGGCCGTCCGAATAGCCAAAGCCTTCCTTCACCACGTAGCTCGCATTGGTGAAGGCCTTCACATAGTCCCACTGAATCTTGTCGTTTCCGATGCAATAATTGATGACGCCGAGCAGGAATGCGATGTCCGTCCCTTGGCGAATGGGCGCATAGAGATCGGCGACCGACGCCGAGCGCGTGAAACGCGGATCGACGACGATGAGCTTTGCGCCGCGTGAGGCTTTAGCCTCCGTGACCCATTTAAATCCGCAAGGATGCGCTTCGGCGGCGTTGCCGCCCATAATGACAACAAGGTCCGTGTTCCGAATGTCGGTCCACGCATTGGTCATTGCGCCACGGCCAAAAGTTGGGCCCAAACTGGACACCGTCGGGCCGTGTCAAACCCGCGCTTGATTGTCGAAAACCACCGCTCCAAGGCTGCGCACGACCTTATAGGTCATGAACGCTGTTTCGTTTGTCGTCGCCGACGCCGCAAGAAATCCCGTCGTCGTCCAGCGATTGACGGTGACGCCGGCGCCGTTTTTTAAAACGATGTTGTTATCGCGGTCCTCTTTCAAGAGCTGCGCGATGCGATCAAGCGCCTGATCCCATGTGATGCGTTCGAACTTGTCGGAGCCGGGCTTGCGCAACATCGGATATTTGAGCCGCGTCGGCGCCTTCACGAAATCGAGCAGGCCGGCGCCCTTGGGGCAAAGCGTGCCGCGATTGGTCGGATGATCGGCGTCGCCTTCGATATGGACGATTTCGGCGTTCTCGCCTTTCTTCAAATCGCCCTTCGAATAGAGAATGACGCCGCAAGCGACGGAGCAATAGGGGCAGGTGTTGCGGGTCTCGACCGTGTTGGTGAGTTTGAAGGCGCGGATCGCAACGGCATGCGCCTCTTCGATCTCGCCAAAACCCATCGCCGCAAGCGAAGTCCCCGCGATCCCAGCCCCCGCCGCGCCGAGAAATTGGCGCCGCGAGAATTCATGATTCATCGACGTTTCTCCTCAGCTTTCAGTCGCATATACATTGTAACGATTAAGCGGCTATCCCTTTAAAAATTAGGGTAGGAGCGTGCTTCGTCACTGTCAAATAGAAGGAATTAGTTGATTGACGCTCGAAAGACTCCGTTGGATGATGAGTAGTGTTCATTCGCCGGGCTCCCGAGTTTCGGGGTGTTATTACTTTGTTTTTCATAACGCCTACATTCCGAGTGGGCGTTGGCGTCTGCGCGCACTTAAAGAAAGCTCCAATTTCGTTTCGCTTGGCCAGTCTTGAACTCGGCGGAGCGGCTACGCATGGGAGAAACAGATGATCGACCGTCGGCGATTTCTGCAACGCGGCGCGGCGCTATCCGCGCTTGCGGCCATCCCCACCAAAGCGTTGGCCGGGGAACTCTTCGCGCCATCGACCGGCGCTTGGCGCGATTTCGAAATCGTAACGCGGCTTGAAATTCCCAAACCCGCTGGCGCCGCTCAGGCGTGGGTTCCTCTGCCGGCCTTCGCCGAAAACGATTGGTTCAGGCCAAAGGGCAGCCGCTGGACGACCAACGCCAAGCACGCCAAGATCGAACGCGATTCTAAATATGGCGCGCAGATGTTGCATGTCGTCTTCGCCGAGCGGGAAGAAGCTCCGGTTGTCGAAGTGACCAGCCAATATTCTACTCGCGATCGCGCCGCTGATCTTTCAAAGCCCAATGGCGCAAAGCCGCTTTCTTCCGCTGAGCGCAAGTTCTACACCCAGGGCAGCGCTCTCGTTCCCGTCGACGGGATCGTGAAGGCGAAGGCCGATGAGATCGTCGGCTCCGCGAAGAGCGAGGAGGGGAAGGCGCGCGCCATATACGAATGGGTCGTTGAGAACACCTATCGTAATCCCACGACGCGCGGCTGCGGTTCCGGCGACATCGTCGCCATGCTGAAATCCGGCGATCTCGGCGGCAAATGCGCCGACATTAACGCTCTCTATGTGGGGCTTGCGCGCGCCATCGGTCTGCCTGCACGGGACATCTATGGCCTGCGCGCGGCGCCGTCGAAGTTCGGATATAAGAGCCTCGGCCCCACCACCGAACTTGTCACAAAGGCTCAGCATTGCCGCGCCGAGATTTATCTTTCCGGCTTCGGTTGGGTTCCCGTCGATCCCGCCGACGTGCGCAAGGTGATGTTGGAGGAGCCACCCGGCAAGCTGCCGATCGACGACGCCAAGGTTGCGAGCGCGCGCAAAGCGCTGTTTGGCGCCTGGGAGGGCAATTGGCTCGCCTATAATTCCGCGCACGATCTTGCCCTTTCCGGTTCCTCGGGCTCGCGAATCGGCTTCCTGATGTATCCGCAGGCCGAGTTCTCGAATGCGAGGCTCGATTGCCTCGATCCCGATAATTTCCGTTACCTCATCAAGGCGAGGGAACTGGCGATTTGACCACGCAGACGCTTGAACCGAGGGAGACGACGACGCCTCCCTTCCGCCTCACGTCGCTCGCGCATGGCGGCGGCTGCGGTTGCAAGCTCGCGCCTTCCGTGTTGCAGGAACTTCTCGGCAAGACCGGTCTTGCGGCGCCGTTCGAACACCTGCTCGTTGGAACCGAAACCGGCGACGACGCCGCTGTGTGGCGGCTCGACGACGACAATTGCGTGATCGCCACGACCGACTTCTTCATGCCGATCGTCGACGATCCGCGCGACTTCGGACGCATCGCCGCGACCAACGCCATATCGGACGTTTACGCGATGGGCGGAACGCCGCTGATGGCGCTCGCGATCCTCGGCATGCCGATCGACAAGATGCCGATCGAGATCGTGCGCGACATACTTGCCGGCGGTTCGGAAGCTTGCGCGGGCGCTGGCATACCTGTCGCGGGCGGCCATTCGATCGACAGTCCGGAGCCCATTTACGGTCTCGCGGTCATCGGACATTGCAGGCGAGAACATCTGCGCAAGAATTCAACCGCGCGCGCTGGCGACATGTTGATTTTGACGAAGCCGCTTGGCGTTGGCGTCTATTCGGCGGCGTTCAAGAAAGGCGCTTTGCCAAATGGCGCATATGCGGAAATGATCGAGACGACGACGCGGCTCAATAAGATCGGCGCGGCGCTCGGCCGCGACGCCGAGGTTCACGCGATCACGGACGTTACGGGCTTTGGGGTGCTGGGCCACGCTCTGGAAATCGCCCGCGGATCAAAACTACGCTTGCGGCTCGATCTCGAGGCGCTGCCTTTCCTCGCGCAAGCGGAACGCCTCGCG
>CAWESG010000003.1:0-75834 GCA_963811555.1 uncultured Alphaproteobacteria bacterium
TTTTATTGCATATATAACTAAAGCTGGGCGATGCAGCCCCCGGCACGGCCCCGGCTGGGGCAAGCGGCGCTTAACGCATGATGCAAGTAAATTAAAACAAGGATTTAGGCAAAAGAAAACGGCGCGCAAGGGTAGGGCGGGCCGCGTTCGGTTATAAGGTCGAACGAAGCGGACGCGCTATTTATGATCGGAGCGTACGCAGCCTTCGTATCCTACATGATCCACAAGGCTCGCGTCGTCGGTCTCTTGAAAGAGAAAGCGTCCTGAATGTGGAATTGGCTCACGCTGGAAAATGCGAGGGTATTCGCTGGGCCGTTTGCGACTGTGGTTGCTGCCGGAGTAGCAGCTTATTTTGCTCGCGCGCAGTGGCGCGTCGCGGAAAGGCAAACAGGCATCGCACACGATAAGCTTAAATTCGATCTTTTTTCAAAACGATATTCGATCTACGCGGCTGCCAAACAATTGATTGAATATGTCGTGCAACTGCGCGAGGACACGCCAATTGACGCAAAATTCGTTCGCGAGCGATATGTCGCTTTGGATGAGGCGCGTTTCTTTTTCGACGCCGATATTCGATCGTTGCTTACGCAAATCCATCGTGAATGCGAATTGTTCATGGAAACACTTGGTAAGCGCCGCAACATGAATAATAATGATCATAATTTGTGGATAGAGACGACCGAGCAGTTGGCGAAGCATAGCAAAAATCTTCATCAGATATATGAGACCCTTCCGCAACGTTTTGAAAATGGGCTCGCATTTGGGCAACTCACCAGTTGTGGCCATTGAACCGCGCGCCGGGATGGGCTGGCGCGCAAAAAACGGCCCGCAATGGATGAAGCGGGCCGCGTAGCGATCATAAACAAAAGCGCGATTGTTAGTTTTCCGTGCGCCGCGTGACGGGGCGCGCCTCACCATCTCAAGATAACAATCTCCACGAATGCAGCGAAATACAACAGCGCTACGAGGCCGAAGATCACTTTTTCGCTTATCATCGCGCTACTCCCCGTTAGGCATCACGCAGAGACTTATAGCAGTCGGGACAAAGGTCGACGGCTGCGCGGCGATGCGCGATGGAGAGTTCTCCACGGTGCTGGTATCCAGGATCAGCCGTCGTCGGCGTCCTGTGATGTCACTTCCCCTTCAATTTGCCGTGCTCGATGTCTTCCGCCCAGTGCTGGGCGTCGCTGAGCCTTTCGAAAGGCTTAGACGAGCCCCGTCCGCGCTTTGGGTCGCGGTGATACAAGCCGCAGTAGCCGTCGATCGAGACGTCGGGCACGAGGAAAATCTGGTATGCGCCGAGCTCGCCTTGCGCATCCCAGTGGCGACCATCCTTGTCCTTGGTCCAATGCAAGGTGATGTTCGACATTTTTACCGTTCCTAGCTTGCGCTTCGAAGGTGAAGCGCCTTGCAAGGATATAAGTCGGCGAAGGCATAATTCGATCGATCCGCAAAGGGCGCTGTGTGGGCCTTGGCTCAGGTTCGGGCGAAGCTTCCTGCTCAGTCTTCATGCGTGTCCGGCTGCATCGGAACAAAAAAGCTTCAAACTCGTTTGACGTTCGCCTTGCATAAGGAAGGAAAACGCGATGCGGAACAAAGGATTTCTGCTGGGCTTAGCCCTCGCAATCAGCGTGCTCGCGACGACCGGCGCATCGGCTTATGACTACCGGGCACCGGGCTATGATTATTGGCCTGGCTACGGTTACGGGGGTGCACCGGGTTATAACTACGGGTATGCGCGAGGCTACGATTACTGGTATGCGCCGGGCTATACATATGGTCAGCGGTATCGCCCCTACCCTGGATCTGGATATGAGGGCGGCGGATAATTCCGAAGCGTCCGCCCCAACGAACGAAGAGCGGCACAGCGCGGAGTGCTGATTTAGCAGTGCGCGATGGATGCTGTTTTGGCTGGGCTGGCCGCATAAATACCGGGACGCTCGGGCCAAGGGGCGCAATAGGAGCGTTGATTGAGCGCCAAGCCGGACGGTGACATGGCCGTGATCAGACATGGCCGTGACCACTTCCGCCGCTTGCTTGCGCTTGCTGACGAAGCAATTGTTCAAAGACCCGGGACGTCACGGGTCTTCAAAAACAGGTGACCAAAATATTGCAAAAGGTATTGGCGCACAGAACGCAACAGCAAGTGCAGATGTGATTGAAAAGGTTGCGCGTGAAACCTTTTCCGGCCAAGTTACCGCTATTGCAGCGGCCCATGGGGCGACCCTTGGCGATGGGCGGGAGCCAAGCCCAACGCGCCCGCAAAGCGCATGGCGGCCGATTTGCGCCGAGGCAATCGGCAAGGGGCACAGGAGCTTGCGTTTGAATTTTTGGCCACCATCTCTGACCACGAGGGCAGTGCCAAACTAACGAGACACCCAAAACGAAAATCAAGCGCCCGTTAACCCCAGCCTTCTGTGTCGCCCTTAGCGGGAGGTTCAGGGAAACGAGCATGGAATTATTCCTATCGTGGGGCGATTTCACTTTGACCTTCTCTCTTTCGGGATTGATGGTCGCAGTGCTCATCGCTCGCGCAATCAGAAAGTAACTGCTAACGGCAGGGGTGACCCTGCCGTTTTCATTAATGCGCACGCTGGCCCCTATTTCACTTCCGCCGCAACAAGCGGCGACTGTTGATCGTCACGCGCCGATAGTTCTTTCAGATCGGCAATGATGCGCTCCTCAAATTCAGCGCACGTTTCCATTGGCCTGCGTCGCCACGTAATATCGCCTGCGCTGTGCATCAGTTTGGCGGCGACGAGTTCGTTGTGAGACAATTGGCCAAACAACATAGCGGTTGGCGCAATCCCATTTCCAACATCGCTAAAAATCGTATCGGCACCATTTTGCGGCGCTCATAGTAGCAAATCCACGGCCAACACATCGCCGAGTTCGGCCAGCCTGTCCACGTATTCTTGCAAATGGGCGATGTGCTGGCGGAGGCGCTCGCGCGCGTCAACGGCGTGCGCATTAGCAACACTACTCATGTCGGCATGGATCAAAGTTAGCGCCGCAAGTGATTTCTGTAGCGGGCGCAGCGGCGTTCGATAGTCGCCATTCGTTACTCGCAAGAGACGAGCCGCTTCGAAAGACATATGCAATGCGCAGCGCAGCAAATTGATTTCGGCAACGGTTCCAGTGCTGGGCGCGAACTGAGATATCATGTTGCAGTTTTCAAGAATGTCGTGACTTGTCTCGGCAAGCGTTGACATGGTCATTCACTCGTTTACGCATTCACTGCAAAGTATGTGGAGCCACGGGAAGGGAATGCACAACCTCCCGATGGCTCCTTGCGCTCTCACCAGCGAGGCAACTGGTGTAGCGCCTTGCGCCTCGCGGACAGCTCGAACGCGCAGCGCATCCCACGGAAGGAGTTGGACAGTGGGAAACTCATCATGCATCCTCCAACAGGGAGGCCCAGTTGGGAGGCGGAATAACGGCGCTTTCACACTCACGCGTGCGCAAATGTGCGCGCATCTCGGTTAGCAGCCTAGCGGTGCGGAGTAAGTCTTGGCGCGATGGTTTCGGCGTGGGCAATCCAGAGACGAAACGTTGCGAAACGCAAAAGATTAAGGCCGCTTGCCACATGAAAACGTCAGTGGCGGCGACCATTTTTCCATCGGGGAATAGAAGAACGAAACCATCGCGCGGCCCCGGCAAATCATCGTCGCCATCCTCTTTCAAAGTCACTGCGGCTTTCTTCGCTTGTGCGATGGCCAGCAACAATTTTTGTGCGTCCGATGACGCGCTGGCTTTGCTGCTCCGCAATTGGCGCGCGTCGCCCATTATTCAGCCGCCCTCTGTTGTTCTTGCGGCGAAGGCTCATCGTTGAGCACAGCGGAGGCGTCTTCTTTCAACGATTGCCAGTATGCATTCACGGCTTGCGCAACGGCGTCGCGCACTCTTATGCCGCCAGATTGTTCCGAGGAACCTAGAATGTCCTCCATACATGCGCCCATGACGACGCTCGGCATTCGCACTTTGCGCGGCCCACCTGTTCCATACAAATGCCCAGCGACAGAGCCGACAACGCGCTCGCTTGGATCACGCTTGACGTATTTGTTGGCAAGGCTGGTGAGAATGTAATGCGTTCGGCGCAGGTCGGAGAGTTTATCAAGGAAGTCAACAGCCATTGTTTCGGCTTCGGCGATGATGACGCACTCGGCTGCGGCCTCGCGTTCATAGTCTTTTTGCGCAAAGTCTTCTTGCGCTTGCACCAACTTGCCTTCGAGAATCTTGATGGCGCTGCGGGCGGCGGCAATCTCTACTTCAACATAATCCCGCTTGAGACCTGCAGCGGCAAAACCTGAAGGCGGTTCAGCGAAGTTGGGGGTTTAACGATTGAATTATGATGGCAAAAAAAGGCGCACCTCATAGATTTCGAGAAAAAACGGCTTGCTTGCCGATAAAAAAAGGCGCGCCAGATATATGCTCAGCCAATGGTGAGGCCAAGCGCCGGCGAATTCACATGCATTCTGCCGCCGCGCGCGACGCCAGTCAGCGTCTTTGGTTCGACGAACGAATTAAAGAAGGGCTAAATCAAATGCGTAAATTTATCAAAATAACAGCAACTGCTGCCGCTATTTCTATCCCACTTTCAACTGCAGATGCGACTGACTCGAATGGGAAGTATCTAATATATGGTGTTGGGACGCATCCGTGTCATGTATTTATTACAGCAATGGGCAGAGACAGAGAGGATTATGTAAACTGATTGATGGGATTTTTGACAGCCTCCAATGCGATTCTTTCAGGCACAAAAGATATTGCTCCAGGCGACGGGAGTTCGAGGAAATTCCTTTCAATTGTGTGGAAGCAATGCAGAGCTTATCATGATATACCTTTATCTGATGCCGCATTAACAATTGCGAACCGTCTACATGATCGGCTCATTGCGAATCCAAATCAGAATCCATACGAAGGAGAGGACTAAACCTAAATATAAGGATAATACTAATGCTCAAGCATAATGTTGCACCTTAGCCTGACTTGCGTGCTTCGATCAGCAAAAAAGTGTGCTGAGGTTGCTGAATAATGTTGGGGGGATGCGCCGATGAAGATTTCGATTCCCATGCTTGCTTTGACTGGCGTCTTTGCAATCGGCCTTGCGTCACTTGGCTCAGCGCATCAAGAAGTCTCCGGCAATTTGAAGATCGAGCATCCTTGGATTCGCGCTGCGGCGGCGCGGGCACCCAGCACTTACGCCGGCATCTTTGAAATCAAAAACGAGGGAGACGAGCCCGAAACCTTGCTCCGTGCAACGGTGGACGGAGCTGGCACCGGCGTTTTGTATCAGATCGTCGAAAAAGACGGCCATTTCAGCTCGAAGGTCGTCCACCGTGGTCTGCTTATCAAGCCGCATGGCAGCATTGAGCTTAGCCCAACCACATATCAATTTAGATTTACCAAGATCACCAAGCCGTTGACCCAGGACTCGGTGGTGAATGGCACGCTCGTCTTCGAGAAATTGCGTAGCGTGCCGATCCACTTTATGGTTGAACCGGGCGACGGAAAGCCCAAAGAAGACGCGGTCCCAAGGCAAGAGTCCACACCTGGCGACCACACGAAGTGACTAGCTGCGTGGACAAACCCAATTCCGTTTTCGTCTGAAGCGTGATTCAAGACTGTTAGAATGAAGTTTCCGGCTTCGTCGAACAGGAACAAGATGCAGATCGTAATTGTCGCGGCAGCTCTTACCTTTCCGGCGCATGCTTTTGCGGGGCGATACGATGCCTGCAAACAAACATCGTTCATCTTTTCTAAACTTGCTGTTGCCTCTCTCAACTGCAACTTTCCAGATACGGAAGAAGTAAGGCGTCCGCTTGCTGCTTTCTTAGATACCGCCGAGCATTTTTGTGGGAGCGGTTCACCAAGTAGCTGGCCAGGAACAAAGAGCGGCGGGATGGCATTCTATGGCGAGATCAAGAGGGAAGGCCGCAAAGCCATTTGCAATCGAATTTATAACGAGCTTCTAGGAACGATCCGGAGGTAAGCTGATGCGGCGGTCGGCCACGTGATGGCAACGTGATTATCTGCCGTTCAGCGCAAGAAGGATTTGGCATTTGGCAAGGCTCCTAGGATCGGCCAGAAGGTTGACTCTCGTAAGAAGAGCTTGGAGGCCGCTGATCGGTATCTTGTTGGCCGCAGGAATCTCTTTGTGCCAGGCGCTCGATGAGCCGGCGTTGTCGCCGCGCGAGCTTGCCGTACGCTTCACCGGCGCCGAAGGCTATTTTGTCTCAGAGGCTTCGGTCTATCGCCTTCTGAAGGCCCACGATCTGATCACCAGCCCGGCCTTCATCGTGATGAAGGCGGCGAACGAGTTCAAGGACAAAACCACTGCGCCAAATCAGCTTTGGCAGACCGACTTCACATATCTGAAAGTGATCGGCTGGGGCTGGTTCTATCTGTCGACGATCCTCGACGACTTCTCGCGTTAAATCATCGCCTGGAAACTCTGCGTCACGATGAAGACCGAGGATGTGACCGACACCCTCGGGTTGGCCCTCGAAGCGTCGGGATTGGACCAGGCCAATGTCGTCCATCGGCCTCGGCTGCTGTCCGACAATGGTTCCAGCTACGTCTCGGCTGACCTGGCCAAATGGTTGGAAGACCAGAGCATGGAACACGTTCGCGGCGCGCCATATCACCCCATGACGCAGGGCAAGATCGAGCGTTGGCATCCGACGCTCAAGAACCGCATCCTGTTGGAAAATTACTATCTGCCAGGTGATCTCGAAGCGCAGATCAAGGCTTTCGTCGATGACTATAACAATCGCCGTTACCACGAGAGCATCGACAATCTCACCCCGGCCGACGTTTACTTCGGGCGCGGACAGATCATCCTGATGGAAAGAGAAAGGATCAAAAGGCAGACCACCGCCAATCGTCGCTTGCAACATCGTCAACAAGCCGCATAACATCAGAACGTCAACGAGCCAGAGCCTCTCTTAATTTACGCCGCTCGATGTCTCAAAAAACCTGACGACGGACACTTGCAGATACAAGCCGCGCACTTCGCTGTCGCGATGGCGGCCAGGTTTCAGTTTCTCTATGCCTTTTGCCGTGAGCGCCATTTGTTACCCCCATTTTTCAGCCCCCACAGCGGCCCCCGTTTTGGCCGCCGCAGCTTACCGAATATTATGGGGTGTTAGCGGCGCTATTAAAAGGAGCAAGCCCTAGAAACGTAAGGAAAATTCCGGCTTTTAACGGCGCTTGGCGAAGGACGCTAAATGTGCGCCCCGCGCTTGTCATGGAAGCCTCTCGGAGGAAAACGCATTATAACACAGGCCGCGTGCACTGTTCTATGGGAAGGGCGCTGCGCCGCCGGGCCCCTTAGGCTCGATACTGCTCTTCACTCACCTGTTCCATCCAATCGACAGGCGAACCGTTGAGCTTTTCCTGAATGGCGATATGACTCATGGCCGTGGTTGGAGTGGCCCCGTGCCAATGCTTTTCGCCCGGCGAAAACCAGACCACGTCGCCCGGCCGAACTTCCTCGACTGGGCCGCCTTCACGCGAAACCCAGCCGCAGCCAGCCGTGATGATGAGAGTCTGACCAAATGGATGGGTGTGCCATGCTGTGCGAGCTCCCGGCTCGAAAGTGACGAGCGCGGTTGTGACACGCGCCGGTTCCGGCGGATTGAATAACGGATCGACACGCACTGCGCCTGTAAACCACTCTGCCTGACCTTTGCCGGATGGCTGCGATCCGCTTCGCTTTATTTCCATTCAATTTCTCCCTTTCGACCAAAAAATTAGGCGGCGTAAGACGAATACAAGCCCACGTAACCCGCCGCTCGAAAAGCTTGAGAGGCGGCTTCGGACCACAAGATAAAACCAGAATAGTCCAATATTCGGCCGATCTGCGTTCGACCTGAGAGGAAAGTGTAGCCGATGGCGCGGCGGAAAATCTTGATCGCGACGGGAGGATCGCTGGGCGATCTCCATCCCTTCGTCGCGCTCGCACATGCGCTTGCAGGCGAAGGTCTGGAGCCCGTCGTCGCCACTTGCGACTATTATCGCGACTATATTCTCTCCGAAGGCCTCGCCTTTGCGCCCATCCGCCCAGACCTGGAAGACATGGCGCGCGACCTTTCGCTCGATCTTCATGGCGTCGCGCGAGAAATGGCGAAGGACAACGCGTTTCTCTTTCGAAAGCTGATTTTTCCTTATCTGCGTCAATCCTATGAGGACATCGTCGCCGCCGCTGAAGGCGCGGCGCTCATCGTGGCCCATTCGCTTGCATTTTCGGCGCAAGCCGCCGCGGAAAAGCAAGGCTTGCCTCTCGCGAACATCGTGTTGTCGCCTTTGCTTCTGCCATCCGCTTATGACCCGCCTGACGGCGCGCTCGCGCCTTACATCCTCGCGCCGCGCAATGGAGTGAGTCGCGCTTACAATCGCCTGATAAAAGCGCTCTCTATTCGCGCGGTGTGGCTTTGGGCTGTCCCGCTTCGAAGATTTCGCGCGCAGCTTGGCTTGCCCAATCCTCTCGGCGCCGGTCTGTTCTCCATGGGGCGGCATGCCGAAATGACATTCGCGCTTTACAGTCCTTTGCTTGCGCCGCTTCAGCCAGATCACCCTGCGGGCATGGTGGTCGCCGGACAGAGTTTCCACGATCGCTTCATGAATTCCGGCGACGCCCTGCGACCGGCGCTCGAAGAGTTTTTCGACGAGGGGCCGGCGCCGATCGTCTTCACGTTGGGAAGCTTTTTCGTGCGCGATCGCGTGGATCATTTTCGCGCCTGCGTCGCTGCTGCGCGCGCTCTCGGACGTCGCGCGATTTTGCTCCTTCATGCCGACGATCTTGCGGAGCTTGGTGATCAATATGCCCGCGACGTCATGGCGACGTCCTATGTTCCGCACAGCTGGGTCTTTCCGCGCGCCTGCGCAGTGGTTCACCATGGAGGGGCGGGCACGTCCGGACAGGCGATGCGTTCGGGCGCGCCGCAACTCGTCACGCCAGTCATGGGCGATCAATTCGACAACGCCGCAAGACTTGAAAGATTAGGCGTCGCCAGGACGCTCGTAGCGAAAAAGGCGACGCAGGTTTCCTTGACGGAAGCGCTCGCCAGTCTTCTCGCCGACGAACGCTGCGCGCGTCGTGCGCGTGAGATTGCGACCATCGTCGAGCGAGAAGACGGCGCGCGTGTCGCCGCGCGCCATATAGCCAATCGACTTGAGCGTCACGACTTTGCAACAGGAGCTTAGGCGAATGAAGCTGTTTTTCTCTTTCCTTTTTCTCTTTGCATCGATGTTCGGAGCAGGGGACGCCAACGCGTCGCAGAGCGTGCTGAAATTGGCGCCGGGGAGCCACGCCACGATCAAGCTCAGTGAAAATCCATCGACAGGATATTCCTGGAAGATCGACCGACAGCAAAGCTCGAACCTCGATATATTGCGCATCGACGACGGGGGAGTCGCGCGCGGCGGCGGGAATCTGATCGGCGCTCCGGGGACGCATAAATGGAGCGTCGAAGCGCTGTCCCCCGGTCAGGCGATCGTCGACTTCGTCTACCAGCGTCCTTGGGAGAATGCGCCGGTGCGAACGCATCGCGTGACCGTGCAAGTGAAGACGCGATAGCTTTCACTCATCGTCTTTTCGCGTCGCTTTCAGCGCATCCGCCAGCCGCATTTGGGCCGAGCCCGGTTTCAATGGCTTCTGCTGACTTTCATGCGGAGCCCAGCCGGAAAGCCATAGCAGTTCGAAGCTCGCGCGCACGCGTCCGTCCGCATCGGAAAACCGCGTTGCGTAGATTTCCCCCGCGCGCATCAGAACGGAGCGGCGCAACGGCCGGCGTGAACGTTGCGTCAAGGCGTTGGCGGCGCCCATCGCGCGCAGCTCGGCGCAAAGCGCGAACATCGAATCATAGCGTAGCGTGAAACTGTCGACGTCAGCGACGGGCAGGGCGAAGCCGGCGCGCTGCAATAGTCCGCCGAGATCGCGGATATCGACGAAAGGCGATACGCGCGGGCTGGCGCCGCCGCAGATTTCTTCCTCCGCCTGCGCAAAGGCGGCGCGCAATTCCACAAGACTGGCGCCCCCGGGCAGGCAGGCGAGAAACAAGCCGTCAGGCGCCAAGGCGCGTCTGATCTGGGCGAAGGCTCCGGGGAGATCGTTAACCCATTGGAGCGAAAATCCCGAGACGATGAGATCGAAGCTTTGTGGCGCGAAGGGCAGAAGCTCCTCGTCCGCGACGACGCGATGGCCAGCGCTTTTCCGCAGAGGAAGCGAGCGACGGCGCCGCGCGCAGCGGCGTCGGGCGGCCTGTCGCAGCGACGGCCTCCGCGAAATGCGCTGTCGGCGTGCCGAGATCGAGCGCGCGCGGGAAGTCGCGTTTGATGGCGGCGAGTCGATCCGCGAGATCTTCGGCCGCGCGCGTCAGCAGGAAATCCGGCGGATCGGCGGCAAGCGCGCGATCGAGGCGCTGGCGGAGTAGATCGCGATCGAACACGCGGGGCGGAGCGGAAGAAGGCATTGCGTGTCATGCGCTCATTTTCAAGCATCGCGCAAGGCGAAGCTCGCCGCGCAGAAATCCTGCGACATATGGCGAAACAAAGGCGTGATTGAAGCGATGCGTCCTGCTCGAAGGTGTGTCCGATACGCAACACATAGTGAAATCTTAATGTTAAGCACTAACCGAGAGTGCAAGAACGCTTCGACAATAACACGGCGAAAGGTAGAATGATTCTTGTCTCATTTCCGGCTTGATTGTGGCCAATTGAAGAAGGTGTATCGCCATGAGCGGCATTTTGTCCCCTTTGCGCGTTGACGCGTTCGCCATGGCGCGCAGAAGTTTAATCAATGTGGCGGCGGCGGGCGCGACGGCTTTCGCCGCGCTCATCGCTCTTCCCCAGATCGGCTCTGCGCGCGAAGTGGTGACTTTCTCGCCGTCCGTTCAGCCGGGCACGATCATCATCAGCGCGCGCCAGCGTAAGCTCTTCTACGTCGTCAGCCCTGGCGTCGCCATTCGATACTCCATCGCCGTGCCGAAAAGCGGCAAGGAGTGGTCCGGCGCCGCTACGATCGACGCCAAATACGTCAATCCGGATTGGGTGCCGCCGCCGATCGTGAAGCACGATCACCCTGAGCTTCCCAATTTCATCCCAGGCGGATCGCCGCATAATCCGATGGGGGCGCGCGCTCTGACGCTCGACCGTTATCAGGTCGCGATTCATGGAACGACTCACAAGATGCGGGCCTCGATCGGCACCGCCGCTTCTTACGGCTGCATCAGAATGCTCAACGAGGACGTCAGCGATCTTTACGATCGAGTGAGCGTTGGTTCGCCGGTCGTCATGATGCCCTAAGCGGTCGCGGCCCTTTCGCCTCAAAGGTAAACAGATAAGAGCCCCGTTCTTAGAGAGCGGGGCTTTTTTCGTATGCGCGTCGTTCGATTCGAATTACGGATCGAGTCACGACAACGGAAAAGAATCGTTTTCTCCAAAGATTTTTTGCGCGGTGCGCATGTGTTGCTGTGGAAAGCAGGATCGCGGCGGTAGACCGCATGACGCGAATCCACCAGTGTGCGCGTCATGACGAATGCTTGCACAGTTTGCGCCGCAAAAGTCGATTGTCGGTCAACAGGATGGAGTATAGTTGAGACAGAACACGATTCGTGTCCGCACAATCGTTCAGGAAAAGGAGGCGCCTTCTCGAGACCTGCGTCACTGCGTCCCGCTCTGTCTATCGCTACGTTCTGGGGACACTCGCTAAAGGTTCGCTCAATGCTGATCGCATCTGAAAAAGAAATGGAACGCGCCGAGCATCCAGTGGATGTCGTGGAGCAACTGGCCGCCACCAATGATTGGTCTTTCGATCGCGATGACGAAGACGAGATTTCGATTTCGGTCGCGGGAAGCTGGACGGATTATCACGTCGCTTTTACATGGCTTGCAGACCTTGAAACATTGCACGTGAGTTGCGCTTTCGACTTGAAGGCCCCCGAGCGTCGTCGGCCGGACGTCGCCGCGCTGATTACCGCCATCAATGAGCAGCTCTGGGTTGGGCATTTCGACATATGGCCGAATGAAGGGCGTCGTGATGCATCGACACGGGCTTCTGCTCGCGGGAGGCCAGCAACCCTCCGGCCAGCAATGCGCCGCTTTGCTCGATAACGCCTTGAAGACTTGCGAGCGCTATTATCAGGCGTTCCAATTTGTGCTCTGGGCGGGCAAGGGCGCGAAAGAAGCGCTTGAGACGGCAACCTTCGAGACCAAGGGCGAGGCGTGAACGAGCCTCGCGCCCCGGCGACGATTGCGCTGGTGGGGGCGGGCAAAATGGGCCTGGCCTTGCTCAAGGGCTGGGCCGCGCATGGGATTTCGGGCCAGGGCGTCACTGTCATTGAGCCAAATCCGAGTTCCGAACTCCTTCAATTGTGCGAAGCTCACGGCTTTCGTCTGGGCGCGTCGTCGCCGGGTTCTCCCGCCGTCGAAGCTTTGGTCCTCGCCATAAAGCCGCAAGCGCTCGAAAGCGTAGCTCCGAGTCTCAAGGGTCTCATCGGCCCTGACTCGCTCGTGCTTTCCATACTCGCGGGTAAGCGCGTCGACGACATCGCCGCGCGAACGCCAGATGCGCGCGCGATCGTGCGCGCCATGCCGAATACGCCAGCGGCGGTGAGGCGCGGGGTTTCCGGCGCGTTCGCCAATGCGCAGGTTTCAAAGCGTCAGCGAGAAGCGGCGCACGCCCTGCTTGCCGCAGTCGGATCGGTCGAGTGGGTCGAAAAAGAAGAGCTGATTGACGCTGTTACGGCGGTTTCGGGTTCGGGGCCGGCCTATGTGTTCTATTTCGTCGAAGCTTTGGCGAAAGCCGGCGCCGCGGCTGGCCTGCCGAGCGATCTGGCGTCTCGACTGGCGCGCGCCACGGTCGAGGGAGCCGGCGAGCTTCTCTATCGAAGCCCCGAGATTTCGGCTGAAACGCTGCGCCACAATGTCACCTCGCCGGGGGGGACGACGGCGGCTGCGCTGGACGTGCTGATGGCCAAGGACGGCCTCGAACCGCTCATCCAGCGCGCTGTCGACGCGGCGAAGCGCCGAGCCGGGGAACTTTCGGGCTGATTGGGGTTGGCCCAGAGGCGCGTGGCCCTTAGATAAGCTTGCACGAAGATTACGGCGTAACGCCCGAATTCCGGCGTCGGCGCAAGCTCTATCACCCTGGAGAAGCAAAATGACCACCGGCGGCGAAGGGAAGCACGCAAAGGGCGAATCCGGCTCGGCGAGTGATAAGGGACCTGGCGCAAAGGCTGGGGCGCCGCGCGACCGCATCGTCGACGCCTTGATGAGCCTCGCGGCGCGGCGCGATTTCCAGGACGTCACGATCTCCGACATCGCCCATGAGGCGGGCGTGTCGCTTGCCGATTTCCGCGATCTGTTTCCGTCCAAAGGCGCGATCCTCGCCGCCTTTTCCCGCAAGATCGACCGGCAGGTGCTCGACGCGATACGGGATGAGGACTACGCATCCGAGACCGCGCGGGAGCGCCTTTACGATGTCCTGCGTCGGCGACTCAAGGCGCTCGCGCCGTATCGCGACGGACTGTCCAGCGTCATGCAATGGGCCTCGAGCGATCCATTGGCGGCCGCAGCGCTCAACCGTCAGGTCGTCAACTCCATGCGCTTCATGCTGGAGGCCGCCGACATCGACAGCGAGGGCGCCGTCGGCGCCTTGAAGCTGCAGGGGCTCGCAATTGCTTGGCGTCGCGTGCTCAATGTGTTTTTCGAGGATCGCGAACACGATCTTTCTCGCACATTGTCCGCTCTCGACAGAGAGATTTCGCGGGGCGAGAAGTTCATCGATCGGGCGGAAGATTTCGCGCGTCTGGCGTCGCCCTTGCGCACCCTGGCGCGCGCCATGATGGGCGGCTATCGCAAGCGCGGTCGGCACGACCACGATATCGATGACGACTATGTGGAACGCGATTGGCGTCACCATAGTTCGGACGCCGATCATCGCCCGCATCCGCGTGCGTGAGCGCTCCTTCGAGGGATCGTAAGCGAATTTTGCGGATTTCGATCGGCCGCGAACCTGCTATAGACGGGCTATGCCCCAGGCGAGGACCTTTCATTTTCCGCACCGCCATCTCCTCGGGATCGAGGGGCTGACGCGCCAGGATATCGTGACGCTGCTCGATATGGCCGAAGAGGCGGTGGGGATCTCGCGGCAGGTCGAAAAGAAGCTTTCGACGCTACGCGGGCGCACGCAAATCAATCTCTTCTACGAATCCTCGACCCGCACACAGGCGTCATTTGAGATCGCTGGCAAGCGGCTCGGGGCCGACGTCATGAACATGTCGGTCGCCCAATCATCCGAGAAGAAGGGCGAAACGCTTCTCGACACCGCCATGACGTTGAACGCCATGCGTCCCGATATCATCGTCATTCGCCACTCGCAGGCGGGCGCGGTCAACTTGCTCGCCCGCAAGGTGGATTGTTCTGTCGTCAACGCCGGCGACGGCGCGCATGAACATCCCACGCAGGCGCTGCTCGACGCGCTGACGATCCGCCGCAACAAAGGCCGCATCGAAGGACTGATCGTCGCCATTTGCGGCGACATTCTTCATTCTCGCGTCGCGCGCTCAAACATCATATTGCTGGGCGCCCTCGGCGCGCGGGTTCGCGTCATCGGACCTTCGACGCTCGCGCCTGCAAGCCTGTCGCGGCTTGGCGTGGAAGTATTTCACGACATGCGCAAGGGATTGGAAGGCGCCGACATCGTGATGATGTTGCGCTTGCAACGAGAGCGCATGAACGGCGCCCAGGCGCCGAGTTCGCGCGAATATTTCCACTTCTTCGGGCTCGACGAGGAAAAACTCAGCTATGCCGCGCCCGATGCGCTCGTCATGCATCCTGGGCCGATGAATTGCGGCGTTGAAATCGATTCAAGCGTCGCCGACGGGCCTCGCTCGCTCATACGCGAGCAGGTCGAGATGGGCGTTGCGGTGCGCATGGCGGTGCTCGAAGCGCTCGCACAACATCTTCCAAATGTGTAATATGTCTCACTTCGAATGAGATCGCGTCACGGGGTCTGCGATGGTTAAACTGTTCCGCTTCATTGGCCTGGTTTCTCAAGCCATATTTCTTCAGTTCGTGCATGTCTTCGGGTTGGTGGCGTTTATCGGCGGCGTTGCGATGGGCTATCTCCGCGCGCCGTCGTGGATCGTGCCGATCCTCGCGGTGGTTTTTGGCGTCATCGCGGACAAATATGTCGATCTTTCGGATGTGACGGGGCTTCTCGACAAGGCGTCAGCCGCAAGCGAGCGCGGCGGCTTCATGATCGTGGTCTATTTCGTCATTACGACCACTGGCTATCTCGTCGGCGCTTACGCACGCTATTATTTCAATCGCGTGAAACCCGCCAAACCGGCCAATAAGGCCTGATCGTTCGTCGGCGCTACTGGGAATAGAGGAGAGCCGTCCCCACAACGAGGGACACGAGCACGATGCTTCCCGCGACGCCCAAAAGTTTGACGAGATCACCCATTTCCTGTGGTGTTCGCAAATTGACGTTCCCCTGTTGCCATTGTGCGGTCAGACCGCCCTAGCAATCTGGGTCAGTCGGCGCGGTGGAACAATGGGACCTGAATGCGACATGATGGCGCGCCTTGATCGTTACAATCCAGACAACGCCGCCGCCGCCCGGTCGCAATCACGGCCGAGCGCAAGTTTCCTTCGAACTGTCGCCTAGCCTCCGCTCATAGTCCTTCGAACAGAGCAGTCGACAGATATCGCTCGGCGAAGGAGGGGATAATCAGGACAATATTCTTGCCGGCGGCTTCAGGACGCGCGGCGATTTCGAGCGCTGCGGCGACCGCCGCGCCTGATGAAATGCCGACAGGAATCCCCTCGACGCGCGCAAGATGTCTCGCCTGATCGAAAGCGGTTTGATTCCCAATGGTGATGATTTCGTCGATCACGCCGCGATCGAGGATCGGAGGCACGAAGCCTGCGCCAATCCCCTGGATTTTATGCGGTCCCGGAGGCCGGCCGGAAAGAACTGCGGAGTCTTCCGGCTCCACCGCGACGACGCGAAGGCTCGGACGTCGAGATTTCAGCACCTGGCCGACGCCCGTGATCGTTCCCCCCGTGCCGACGCCGGAGACAAAATAATCCACTTCGCCATTGGTGTCGTTCCAGATTTCCTCCGCCGTTGTGGTTCGGTGGATCTCCGGATTGGCGGGATTTTCGAACTGCTGCGGAATGATCGAATCCGCGATTTCTGCGGCGAGCTCATTGGCTTTGGCCACAGCGCCCTTCATGCCCTGGGGGGCCGGGGTCAACACCAATTCGGCGCCAAGCAAAGCGAGCATTTTGCGCCGCTCGATGGACATGGATTCCGGCATGACCAGAATGAGGCGATAGCCGCGCGCGGCGGCAACGAACGCAAGCGCGATCCCTGTATTGCCGGACGTGGGTTCGATCAGAACGGTCTTTCCGGGCGAAATCTTGCCGCTCTTTTCGAGCGACTCAATCATGCTGACGCCAATGCGATCCTTCACGCTTGAAATCGGATTGAAGAATTCAAGCTTCGCCAGAAGATTGGCTTTAACGCCTTTCTCTGCAGCGAGCCGCGAGAGCCGGACGAGGGGCGTATCCCCGATGGTTTGCGTGATCGACTCATAGATGCGCCCGCGCCCGGGCTTTGCGGGCGGCGTGAACTGCACGGAATTCGATTGCGACATCGGGCTGCTCCTTGAACGACTGGCTTGTTTTTGATGCGGCGATTTGCTCGCCGTTGGAATATCGAACTCACATCGAAAGTTTCGCCCCGACCGCGGCGAGCGTGCTCGCCAACACCGGGCGCAGGAAACGATCCGGCACGCGAGCGGCGAGATAGCTGCCAAGGGCGATGCCCGGCAATGAACCGATCAGCAGCGACGTTAGCAAATTCCAGTCCACGGAGCCTAGCATCCAATGGCCGATACCGGCGATGAAGGTTAGGGGCACCGCATGCGCGATGTCCGATCCGACAAGGCGCACAGTCAACATGCGCGGGTAAAGCGCCAGCAGGATGGTGACGCCGATAGCCCCGGCGCCGACCGAGGAAATCGAAACCAGGACGCCAAGAAACGCGCCAAGAACAACGGTGAGCAGCGCGGTCTGCCGTTCGGGAAGCTCGTCCGTGAATTTCGCGATGTATTGCAGAACGATCTTGCGAAAAAGCAGCACCGCCGCGGTTAGCAAAAGAGCGAATCCAAGCACGGAGGTAATGAGTCCGTTCGCGGCGTGGGCGCCCGATTTGCCAAGCCAGGATAACATGAAGAGCGTCGCAATGGTCGCCGGAACGCTGCCTGCAGCAAGCCGGCCGGTGATGCGCCAGTCGACAGAGCGATTGAGCGAATGCACCAAGGTTCCGTTGGTCTTGGTGATCGCGGCGTAAAGCAGATCGGTTCCCACAGCAGTGGTCGGCGCGACGCCAAAAACCAGCACGAGAAGCGGGGTCATCAGCGATCCGCCGCCAACTCCCGTAAAGCCAACGAGCGCTCCGACGATGAAGCCGGAGATCGAATAGAGAGGATTGACGCCGTGTAAGAACTCAAACATCGAGAATACTCACTAAAGCTTTGCTAGCACGACATCTGTCGATTTGACGATAGCTATGACCTCCGAGCCGACTTCAAGCCCCAGATCGCGAACCGAGCGTGTGGTGATGACCGAAGTCACTTTGCCGTTCGGCGTCTCCACGTCCACTTCGGAGACGACCGACCCCAGGATAATTTCGACAATCTTGCCACGGAATTGATTGCGCGCGTTTACAGCTTGGATTGGCACGGTCGGACCTTTGTGTCAGCTCGCAATGGCTTGAGCGATTTGCTCTCGTCGTGTGGCGGCGAGGCGGGCAGGGGTCTCTATGGGAAGAGCGGTGGTCGCCTTAATTCGCTCCATGGCGAAGCGCGAAACCACATTGCGCAGGGGCGCGATTGCGATCAGTCGCTTGTAGAATTCGTCGAAGGCCACCATGTCGCTGACGACGACGCGCAGCATGTAGTCGACGTCGCCGGCCATGCGGTAGAACTCGACGACTTCGGGAAACTCCGAGACGCTTTTCGTAAAGCGCTCGAGCCAGGCGTCCGAATGCTCTCCCGCGACGATCGAAACATAGACGCTAAGGCCGAGGCCGAGCTTTTCGGCTGAAAGCAGCGCGACCCGGCGCTGCAGCACGCCGCTTTTCTCCAATCGATTGATCCGCTTCCAGCACGGCGTGGCGGATAGCCCAACGCGCGCCGCGAGTTCCGCGATCGAAAGCGTGGCGTCGTCTTGGAGGAGCGAGAGAATGTTACGGTCGATCGAATCCATGGCCCGCCTGCTGCTGCGAACGCGCTTCCCTTCGCGTGTTTTTTGGAGACGGCGTATTGCACACGCCGGGAGAAGAATTATCTATAGTCTATAAAAATAATGGTCTTTGTCAATGGATGCGCTGAGGAGAAACCTCTTTGAAATCAAAATCTACGTAACTATTTGATATTATAATAATGTTTTTATTTTACAAATGCGGCGGAGAGCCCGGCCAAAGGCGGTACACGGATTTATGCGGACTTTGTACAGAGAACTAGTATTTTGAAGAAAACATTCGCTACCGAATCGGTCGCTTTGCACGGTCGAAAAAGGTGAGGGAGAGAGCCTTTTGACGGCGAAACATCGCCGACGAGGCAAACGAGCCGCTGCAATAGAAAGATTGTCGGTCGGCCCGAAAGGCGAAAGACAAATGCTGACGAAGAAAGCGAAATACGGCCTGAAGGCGATGGTGTATCTGGCTGGAATCGAGCCTGGGCGCACCGCGCTCGTCAATGACATTGCGACTGCGAATCAGATTCCGAAGAAGTTTCTCGACGCCATTCTCGCGGAGTTGCGCAACGCCGGCTTCGTCTATTCCAAGAAAGGGAAAGGCGGAGGCTATACGCTCGCGCGAATCCCTGAGGAAATTGGGGTGGGCAATATCATCCGCGTCCTCGATGGCCCGTTGGCGCCTATTCAATGCGCCAGCAAGACAGTCTATCGACGATGCGACGACTGCGACGACGAACAGAAATGCGCTGTCCGCCTCGTGATGGCGGAGGCGAGGGACGCGATCGCCAACGTCCTCGACAATAAAACATTGGCGCAGATGCGCGCTCTGTCGGAAGATGGCGATCCGAGCCCGATTCTCAAGAAGATGGCGCGGGTCTGACACGCCTAACGGGCTGTTTCGAAGTCTACGACCTGTCTGCGCCCGCGACGACGCACGCCATGGACATAAGGCGATACGGAACTTATAAAGCGCGCAAAGGGCTGCGCCTTTCGTGCGTGGCGGCGGCAGAGCGTTCGAACTTTCATGGAAACATGGACGGACGGTCCTCTCCGTCTCATGTTTGTCGCATTTTCCTCCCCGAATCATCGATCTGCTTCGGCGGAAAATGCGCTCTTAAAGAGGACGGCGGACGCCGGGAATAGAATGGCCGAGACAGCGTTGGCCCAATCCAATAACTCGAATGAGATCGGCTCCGCGACCAGCGTCTTGCGCAGAAACATGGTCGAGCGCCAGTTGCAGACCTTCAATGTCAATGACATTCCTGTGCTGGAGCGATTCCTCAATGTGCCGCGCGAGGCTTTTCTGCCTGCGGATCTCGCGCCGCTCGCCTATTCGGATGCAGGGCTCTTTCTGAAGGACTCGCAGGGTCGGAAAGGTCGTTATCAGCTGCCGCCTCTCATCCTGGCGCGTATGCTTCAAGACGCCGATATTCGTCCGGCCGACAAGGTGCTCGATGTTGCCGGCGGCGCCGGTTACAGCGCGGCGTTGTTGCATGGTCTTGCAGGCGAGGTTGTGGCGCTTGAAAACGATCCGACGCTCGTCGCGAAAGCGAAGGAGAATCTTCGATCGATCGGAATCGAGAACGTCCGCGTCGAGTGCGGATCGTTGAACGACGGCCTGCCAGACGCTGGGCCCTTTGACGCCATTCTGATTTATGGCGGCGTACAAGAAGGGCTGGAGAAGCTCTTCTCGTCTTTGAAACCTAACGGGCGGCTGATAGCCATCGCCAAGACCGACGATGATTCCAGTCAGCAGGTCGTGCGCTACGAAGTTTGCGAAGGCGATATCGGCGGCGCACGTTCCTTGTTCGACGCCAGCGCGCCGATCTTGCCGGAGTTTGCTCGGGCGCCCGCGTTCGCATTTTAGAACCTTAGTTTTCCCGTATCGCGTTTCGGGTGGTGTGGCCTCCATTCTGTGGCAGTCGACGACGTAACGTGAAACGAGGGTAGGATATGCCGAGGCGGGTTTCGCGTCGATTTCGCAAAACGGACATCGTTACGCTTGGAAGCGCGGCGTTCGTCGCGACGACGATCGCATGCGTTTCTTTGACGGCTGGCGAAGCTCGCGCCGAGACCATCATGAGCGCTTTGGCGCGCGCCTATGATGGAAATCCCGATCTCAATCAACAGCGCGCCTATGTTCGCGTGCGCGACGAAGACTCTCCAAAAGCCTTAAGCGGAATGCGGCCCAAGGCGAGCATTTCCGCAAGCGCCGGACCGCAATTTTCAGTCATCAAAATCCCGGCGGGACGCGCGCAGTACACCAATAACCGCGCCTTTTCTTACGACAAATATACGGGCTATCCGCGCGGCGCGACCTTGAATCTCTCTCAAAATTTGTACGACGGAGGACGAACGGAAAACTCGGTGCGTCAGGCGGAGTCGGGCGTTTTCGCCGCGCGAGCGACAATGCGATTGACGGAGCAGGCGACCCTTCAAAATGGCGCGACCGCCTATATGAACGTTCTTCGCGACACTGCCATTCTATCTCTGCGCAAGAACAACGTTAAGGTGCTGGAAGAGCAGTTGCGTCAGACGCGCGATCGTTTTGACGTCGGCGACGTGACGCGGACGGACGTGTCGCAGGCCGAAGCTTCGCTCGCGCAGGGCCGATCCGACTATTATGCGGCGCAGGCGCAGTTGAAAAACAGCGTCGCGAATTATCGCCAGATAATCGGCGTCGAGCCGAGTCATCTACAGGCGGCGCAATCGGTCGAAAGATTGATTCCCACATCCGTCGATCAGGCGATCCTGATTGCGCTCGTCGAGCATCCGGGCGTTGTCGCCGCCCTGCATCAGGTCGACTCTGCGGCGCTCGCCGTAAAAGTCGCGGAAGGCGCCTTGCTGCCGACCGTGTCGGTCGCGGCGCAAGTCTCGCAGCAATATGACTCCTTTCTTGGCGAGCCATACACGCGCCAATTCTCGGCGGCGGCGACTGGACAGCTTAACATTCCAATCTATCAGGGCGGCACGGAATACGCGACGGTCCGGCAGGCGAAGGAGCAATTGGGCCAATCCCGTTTGAACGCCGACGTGCAACGGGACAGCGTTCGTGCGAGCGTCGTGTCGAGCTATGGCCTTTTGGACACCGCGAAAGCTCAAATCATTTCCAATCAGGCGGCCGTGAAGGCCGCCGAAATCGCTCTTGCCGGCGTTCGTGAAGAAGCCAAGGTGGGTCAGCGCACGACGCTCGATGTGCTGAATTCTCAGCAGGCGCTGCTGAACGCGCGAGTCAATCTGGTCATTGCGCAACGCGATCGAGTCGTGGCCTCTTACGCCGCGCTAGGCTCGATCGGCCGGTTGTCCGGCCCAGGAGATCGGGCTCGACGTCGCGGTCTACGATCCTTCCGTCCATTTCGACCAGGTCAAAGACAAATGGATCGGGATCGAAACGCCGGACGGAAGATAATGTCTCACGGCTCGCCATTTCACATCGCTGCGTGACAGCACGGCTCGAAAAGTGTGAAATCCCTTTCTTAACTGTTGATTCGCGGACTCCCAGCGGTCACACAGATGCATTGCGTCGGCGGTATTTCGCCGTTTGACTCTTGAACAAGAGCGGAACCCAATGAGCGCTGCAAACGCCCCGCTTCCAAATCCTTCTCTTGAGGCCGAGCGTCGCTCGCACGAACCCTCGATGGAGGAAATCCTCGCATCCATCCGACGGATCATTGCGGACGACGACAGTCTGCCCGCCATGAGGACCGATAGCGGGCGGGCGGAAGAAGCGAGCGCGGGGACTGTCGCCGAAGCGGACGAAGAGCTTGAGCATGAAGAACGCGCCGCTGAACAAGAAGACGCGCGAATCATAGAAGCGCGAGGAGAACGTTGGCCGCGCCCCATCTACCCGCCGGCTGTCGAGCCCCCGGAGCCTCGCGGCGAGGCGGATGAAGCGCGGTGGAGCGCTCCGGCGCCGCAGCCTCGCTCCGAGACGCCGGCCCGCGAAAATGCGACGGCGCGTCGGGATTCAAGCGAATCCGTTTCGGATCGCCGCGAGCCCGAAGATCGCCGGAGTCAGTTCCGCCGACCGGACGCGCCGACATTTCAAAATTTCGCCGCGCCTGCGCCAGAACCTGCGCAGACGCTCGTCTCCCCCGACGCAGCGGCCGCTATTTCGTCCCATTTTCAGGCGCTCGCCGCGAGCATGATCATCAATGACTCCGATCTTCTGCACCGCTATGCGCAGGAGATGCTCCGGCCGATGCTCAAGCAATGGCTTGACGACAATCTCCCGGTGCTGGTGGAGCGCCTCGTTCGCGCCGAAATCGAACGGGTGGCGCGGGGCAGGCGTTAACGGCGCTTACACGATATTTGGCGCAATGTGCCGGAATGCATCGTTTGCGCGCCATCCTTCGCTCGCTCGTCGTGCCGCTGTGCCTTTATGCGGTGAGCGGGGCCGTTGGCGGCTATTTCATATGGCACGGCGTCAACGGGCAGCGCGGCCTTAAGGCGAACGCCGAATATGGCGCAAGAATCGCCCAGCTCCGCGACGAGCTTGAAGGACTGAAGGCCGAGCGCGCCGCCTGGGAGCGTAAGATCACGCTCATCCGCGGCGATCAGATCGATGCGGATATTCTTGAAGACGAAGTGCGCTCAAAACTCGGCAAGATCCACAAGAATGAAGTGGTCATTCTAACGCCGCGCGCAGAGCCGGCCGCGCGTTGACCGCGCCTAGGTTCTCCGCCTAAGCCCGGAAATAACGACCGCCGAGGGTCGGCGGTCCCTCGCTGCCGGCTTCGCCGCGATCGACCAATTCTTCGAGATGCGCAAAGACGGACATGGCGGCGGCGCCATAGAGGCTGCGGTCGATCCCCTCGTAAATTTGTTCGACGATGGTCGAAATGGTTTGGTCGCCCTTTTCAAGGCGCTCGAGGATAGACATTTCGCGTTGGCGCCTGTGATGAATCAACGCGCGTAAATAGCGCTGAGGCTCCCGCACAGGCCCTCCATGCGCCGGCCAATAGACGCTCTCGTCGCGCCCGCGCAATCGCTCCAGCGACGCAAGATAATCGCGCATCGAGCCGTCAGGGGGCGCGACGACGGTCGTCGCCCACGCCATGACATGATCGCCCGTGAACAATGCGCGCTCTTCAAGCAACGCGAAACAAAGATGATTTGCGGAATGGCCGGGGGTCGCAATGGCTTCGATGGAGAGACCTCCGAACTGAAGCGTTTCGCCGTCTCGCAAAGTTTGGTCCGGCGCATAGTTCGCGTCATGCGCGGCGTCGAGATTGAGTCCCGTCGTCGTTCTGGACGAGGGGACATAGGGCGCGCAGCCGACGACTTGCGCGCCGGTTCGCTCGCGCAGGAGGCGCGCGGCTGGCGAATGGTCGCGATGGGTATGCGTCACAAAAATGTAACGCAGTGTTTCTCCATCAATCTCCTTGAGGAGATTTTCGACATGGCGCGCGTCGTCGGGACCGGGGTCGATAATCGCAACTTCGCCGTCGCCGACGATATAGCTACAGGTTCCCGTGTAAGTATAAGGGCTTGGGTTCGGCGCGACGACTCGACGCGTCATCGGCGAGAGGCGCTCGACGGCGCCCGGCCGAATGTTGGTTTCGCTAACAGCCTGTGCGCTGAGGTTCGCCTGAGTCATCTGCTCCATCGATGGTTGCGAAGAGCATAGAGGCGCGGTTGAGGCGCTACAATCCTTGTTCTCACAAACGAATCTAGCGCAAAAAAAGGGGCGCATGATGCGCCCCCGTATTCGTGGCGTCGCGGCCGGATTTACTGGAAGAGCGCGCCTTGCCGTTTCAGCAGAAGGCTGTTGACGTATCCGGTGCGGTCGCCCAAGTTGACCCGGCACCAGCGGTAGAGCCAGCCGCTCGAGCAATAGCCGACGTTGACGGCTGTTCCAGGCTGAAGGACCGCGATCACCGGCCAATGCGTTCCGGGTCCCTTGCGGACATTCGCGAGGTCGTTTGTCACGATCGGGGCAACCATCACGTCGTTTCCGGAAGGCGCCAGCGTGTCGGCCAGCACGTAACCGTTAAAGCCGGCATAGTGCACGTTGCACCAGTCATGCTTCCAACCGCCGTAACAATTGATGACGTCAACGTCAGCGCCAGCCGGAACGGCGGCGAGCACGGGCCACTTCAAGCCGGGGCCGGAACGCAAATTCGCGGGGCTCGTCACCGGATTGGCGGAGGCAGCGAAGCTCATAAGGCAAGCGGCGACAGCCGCCAAACCAACAGAATAGATCTTTCTAACCATTGAAACCTCCCAGTAATTTTGAACTTTTGCATTGCTCTGGAGTTCAAGCTGACAAAGTGCAACGCTGAGCGCGGCTGTTGGTTCCGGCATCCTCTAATTCGTAAGCCGAGAATCACAACTCATGCTTGTCGGTGGCTCTGCTTGCGTTTCGATGCGCTAAAGCTCCTCGGACATGTCTCCAGCCCCTCAGAGTGTAGCACATCGTATCGTTCAAGCTGCTTGCAGCGGCGTCAATGTGGAAAAACTCTTTTCCCAAGGTTAATTCATTTTCACTGAAAATCCCGGGCCTTGGGCATGGATTCGCGTCTTGGTTTTTGCGTTGCGTCGAGCCGTCGCAACTCGCCGCTCAGATCTTCGATCCTTTGCGCCACGACGTGGATGACGCCAGCCTCCTTTTGCACGCGCCCGGTGATGGCGACGAATCGCGCTCCGATCGCTTCCGCGCGCTGACGTTCGAACAGCTTCGGCCAGATAATGATATTGGCGGCGGCGGTCTCGTCTTCGATCGTCATGAACACCACGCCCTTCGCCGTGCCTGGCCGTTGTCGCAGCAGCACGAGTCCGGCGACCGTGACACGCGGCGATGCGCCGTCGCGCATTCGCAGAAGCTCCGCGCAAGGAAGGACGCCTCTCGCGTCCAGGCGCGCGCGCAGAAACGAGACGGGATGCCCTTTCAAAGAGAGCGACAGAAAGCGATAGTCCTCGACCACTTCTGCGCCGAGCGGCATGGGCGGCAGATTGGCGTCCGGCTCCAGCGGCGTGAAGACGAGGCTGCGCAGAAGCGGAAGATCGTCCCTGTCGCCTGCGCGATTCAAGCCTTGCACAGCCCATAGAGCGTCGCGTCGCGTCAGACCGAGCGACGCAAAGGCGTCAGCCTCCGCAAGGCGTTCGAGAATGCTTGGCGACAATCCTGTGCGCAGCCACAAATCACGAATAAAGTCATATCCGCCCGCGCGTCTTTCGACGAGCAGGTTCATGTCTTCCTCTCGCAACCCGTTGATCTGACGAAAACCGAGCCGCACCGCTTTCGTCGTCCATATGTCCTGCGTCATGGACGCATGACGAGAATGCACGCCGCAAGAAGGATGGCGCTGCGTCGCCTCCAATGTGCAATTCCATTCAGACGCGTTCACATCTATTTCGCAAATCTCGACGCCATGATCTTGCGCATCGCGCATGATTTGCGCGGGCGCGTAAAAACCCATTGGCTGCGAGTTCAGCAGAGCGCAGGCGAAGACATCGGGATAACGACATTTCATCCAGGAGGAGGCGTAGACGAGCAGCGCGAAGGACGCCGCATGGCTTTCCGGAAATCCATAGGTTCCAAAACCCTCGATCTGTTTGAAGCAGCGTTCGGCGAAATCGCGCGGATAGCCTTTCGCGCTCATCCCGTTGATCATCTTGTCGCGGAAAAGACCAATGGTTCCCGCGCGTTTGAACGTCGCCATGGCGCGGCGCAATTGATCGGCTTCCGACGGCGTGAAGCCGGCGGCGACGATGGCGATCTTCATCGCCTGTTCCTGAAACAACGGCACGCCGAGCGTCTTGAACAACACTTGCTCGAGTTCCTTGGAAGGGTAAGAGACCGTCTCCTTGCGGGTGCGGCGACGCAGATAGGGGTGCACCATGTCGCCCTGAATGGGCCCCGGCCGCACGATCGCCACTTCGATGACGAGATCGTAAAAACATTTTGGCTGCAAACGCGGGAGCATCGACATTTGCGCGCGGCTTTCGATTTGGAAAACGCCGATCGTGTCGGCGCGCGAAATCATTTCATAGACGCGCGGATCTTCGGACGGGATCGTCGAGAGGCGATAGACGACGCCGTAATGGCGCGCGAGCAGATCGAGTCCCTTGCGCAAACAGGTGAGCATTCCAAGCGCGAGCACGTCGATCTTCAAAATGCCGAGCGCGTCGAGATCGTCCTTGTCCCATTCGATCGTGGTGCGGCCTTCCATCGCCGCCGGCGCGACGGGAACAACTTCATCGAGCCGGTCGCGCGTAATGACGAAACCGCCCGTATGCTGCGAGAGATGACGCGGAAACCCTGCGAGTTCGTCGGCGAGCGCCAGGGCTTTGGCGAAATAAGGCTCGCTTGCGTCAAGCCCGATGCGGGCGATGTCCTCGTGGCCGTCTTCGCCCCGCGATCTCCATAGGAGACTGGACAGTCGCGTCAGCGCATCGTTTGACAGGCCGAAAACCTTGCCGACCTCGCGGATTGAGGATTTCGAGCGATAGGTGACGACGGAAGCCGTCAGTCCGGCGCGGTCGCGTCCGAAGCGTTCGTAAATATATTGCATCACCTCTTCGCGCCGCTCATGCTCGAAATCGACGTCGATGTCGGGCGGCTCATTGCGCTCGGGCGAAATGAAATCGTTCGAACAGCAGATCGTGCTTCGTCGGATCGACTTCGGTGACGCCGAGACAAAAGCAGATGACGGAATTCGCCGCCGAACCGCGTCCCTGCGCGAGAATTTTTTTCGATCTTGCGAAGCGCACGATGTCGTGCACGGTCAGAAAATAGGCGGCGTAATTCAGCTCCGCGACGAGATTCAATTCATAGTCGAGCGCCGAGCGCACATGTTCAGGCGACGCCGCCAGGATAGCGCTGGCGCGCGCCTTCACGCGCGAAATGCTCCAGCGCTTCCTGTTCGCTCGCAAATCCTTCGCGCAATTCGCTCGGATAGCTATAGGCGAGATCGGAGAGACGAAACGAAAGACCCTTCAAAAAACGCGTCGTCTCCTCGACAGCCTCGGGCGCCTCGGAGAACAGCCGCGTCATTTCATCCGGGCTTTTCAAATGACGTTCCGCGTTTGCCGCGAGCAGAAATCCGGCGCCTTGAAGCGTCGTTCCTTCGCGTATGCAGGCGACGACGTCGGCGAGCGGTCGTCGCTCGCAGACATGCATATGCGCGTCGTTGACGGCGATCAGCGGAAGCCGCAGCTCATGCGCAAGCTCAATACGCCGATGCAACGCGGCGCGCATGCCGGCGCCATAAAGCACGCTGGCCGCAAGCCAAAGGCGACCTTCAAACGCCGACGCAAGCGGGGCAGGGAAGGCGCCATTCTCCATGACGATGAGCTGTTGCCCTTCGCCATGTTCGAGCAAGTCGTCGAGATAGAGCGTGCAATCGCCCTTTTGCGCGCGAGCGTTTCCTTGCGTCAGCAGGCGGCAGAGGCGCCCATAAGCGGCGCGGTCACGCGGATAGCAGAGAATGTCCGGCGTCTCATCAGCAAAGACGAGACGCGCGCCGACAGCGAGTTGGAAATCGCCGAGCTCTTCCTGATGTGCGCGCAAAAAGGAAAACGCCCGCACCACTCCGGCAAGGGAATTGCGGTCGGCTATTCCAATGCCGCAATGGCCAAGCTCGAAGGCGCGGGCGACCATTTCTTCCGGATGCGACGCCCCGCGCAGGAAGGAGAAATTGGTGGTTGTCGCGAGTTCGGCGTAACGGGGCGTGAAGACGATCAAGGGGTTTTCCACAGCGATGAGCGCTGATGTTCATGTATTGTTCCGCATTTTTCCGGCAAGTGCAAGCTTTTGAGAGCCAAGAGCGTCGTTCGCCGCATTCAGCGTGGCGGGCTCGATTGCTGCGCCTTCGGCTGCAGCAGGCCGAGACTATTCCGGCTCTTTCGTCGTCGCGTTCGTTTCCGCCGGCTGCGATTTGCGTCGCTTCGGGTTCTTCGGCTCTCGGCGCGGGCCTTCCACGAGCCGCACCACCATGCCCCATAATGTGCGCACGTCCTGCTGCGTGAGGCTCATGCGGTGAAACATATTGCGCAGGTTTCGCGACATGACCGGCTTCTTCGTCAGAGGACGAAAAAACTGCCTCTTGTCGAGTTCGTCCTCCAAAAAATCGAAGAACGCGAGCGTCATTTCGCGCGTGGCCGGAGGCGAGCGTTCGCTCACGTCGAAGGGAATGGCGTCGCCATGCGCGGCCTGGAACCATTCATAGCCGGTGAGCAGCACCGCCTGCGCGAGATTGAGCGAGGCGTAAGCGGGATTGACCGGAAAAGTGAGAACGGCGTCGGCAAGCGCGACATCGTCATTATCGAGCCCCGTGCGTTCCGGCCCAAACAAAACGCCGTGCCGTTCGCCGGCCGCCATGCGAGCCGCCGTCGCCTGCATGGCTTTTTGTGGCGTATGCACGGGCTTCATCTGGCCGCGCCCGCGCGCCGTGGCGGCGTAGACGAAGGAGAGATCCTCGATCGCCGCGCGCACGTTGTCGTATACTTTGGCGCTTTCCAAAAGATGCACGGCGCCGGCGGCCGCGGCATATGCGCCCTTTCGATAGGCGCCGGTGCGCGGCCAACCTTCGCGCGGCGCGACGAGTCGCAAATCGGACAACCCGAAGTTCGCCATGGCGCGCGCGCACATGCCGATATTGACGGCAAGCTGCGGCCGCACAAGCACGACGGCTGGCCCGCCTTCGAGCATGGGTTTCGTGTGGTCGGTTCCAGCGCCCGTCATGGCTGCGCCGCTGTTTCGACCGGCGCTGTCGGGTTCCGCCTATAAAGGAATTCCTGGGGGGTCATGCGCTTTCGTTAGCACGATTCTGGCGACGGCGCCCGCTTTGCCTTGAGCCCTACCGATGCTATAGGGCGCGCAACCCAAGAGGTCTGGCGGATGAGCAAAATCAAGGTCGAAAATCCGGTCGTCGAACTCGACGGCGATGAAATGACCCGCATCATCTGGGCGCTGATCAAAAGCAAGCTGATCCATCCTTATCTCGACCTCGACCTCCTTTATTTCGATCTTTCCATCGAAAACCGAGACGCAACGCGGGATCAAGTGACGATCGACGCGGCGAACGCCATCAAGACGCATGGCGTCGGCGTCAAATGCGCGACAATCACGCCGGACGAAGCGCGTGTGAAGGAGTTCAATCTCAAGGAAATGTGGAAGTCGCCGAACGGCACGATCCGCAACATTTTAGGGGGCGTGATCTTCCGCGAGCCGATCATCTGCAAGAATGTGCCGCGTCTCGTGCCGGGTTGGACCGCGCCTATCGTCATCGGACGCCACGCATTTGGCGATCAGTACCGCGCTACGGATTTCAAGGTTCCGGGCAAGGGCCGTCTCACCATCAAATTTGAGGGCGACGACGGGCAAGTGATCGAAAAGGAAGTCTTCGCCTATCCCGGCGCCGGCGTCGCCATGGCCATGTATAATCTCGACGAGTCGATCCGCGAATTCGCGCGCGCCTCGCTCAACTACGGTCTGATCCGCAAATATCCCGTCTATCTTTCGACGAAGAACACGATTTTGAAGGCCTATGACGGCCGCTTCAAGGACCTGTTCCAGGAGATTTACGACGCCGAGTTCAAGGAAAAATTTCAGGCGCTCGGTCTCACCTATGAGCATCGTCTGATCGACGACATGGTCGCGTCGGCGCTCAAATGGTCTGGCGGCTATGTTTGGGCCTGCAAGAATTACGATGGCGACGTTCAGTCCGACACAGTGGCGCAGGGCTTTGGCTCGCTCGGTCTCATGACGAGCGTTCTGATGACGCCGGATGGAATGACGGTCGAGGCCGAAGCCGCGCATGGCACGGTCACCCGCCACTACCGCGAATTTCAAAAGGGCCACGCTACATCGACGAACTCGATCGCGTCGATTTTCGCCTGGACGCGCGCCCTCGCGCATCGCGGCAAGCTCGACGGCAACGCCGAGCTTGTGGGCTTCTCGAAGACCCTCGAAGAGGTCTGCGTGTTGACGGTCGAAAGCGGTTTCATGACGAAGGATCTGGCTTTGCTTGTCGGTCACGACCAGAAATGGCTGTCGACGGAAGGCTTCCTGGACAAAATTGACGAAAACTTGCGCAGGGCCATGGAATGAGGCAGGCGCAGCGCGACCGCGAGAATCGATTGAACGGCGGCTGCGACGCGTCTATATAGGCCCCGCCTATGAGCCAGTAGAGGATTCGCGGCAATGACGGTGGACCTGGACGAAAGTTACAAGCCGTCCGAACAAGAGCCTTTTATGAATGATCGGCAGCGCGAATATTTTCGACGCAAGCTGAACGCATGGAAAGAGGAAATCCTGCAGGAGAGTCGCGAGACGCTCGCGACCCTGCAAAGCGAAAACGAAAACCACCCGGATCTGGCGGATAGAGCGTCATCGGAAACGGATCGCGCAATCGAACTGCGGGCGCGAGACCGTCAGCGCAAGCTGATTGCGAAGATCGACGCCGCCTTGGCGCGGCTGGACGATGGTTCCTATGGATATTGCGAAGAAACAGGCGAGCCCATTTCGCTGAAGCGTCTCGACGCGCGGCCCATCGCGACTCTGTCGATCGAGGCGCAGGAGCGTCATGAGCGCCGTGAGCGAGTCTACCGCGACGACTGACCGGCTCTCTTAGATCGCGCTTCTTGTCAAATCACGGGCCTGGATCGGGGCGGCCCAGCAGCCGCGCCATTTCCGCCTCGAGCGTATCCAACGGGTCGGATGACGTATCCGGCGTCGGCGCATTAGCGGACTTCTGAGCCGGCGGCGCTTCGCGCGGCGGCAGCGAGTTCTCTTTCGGCGCGGGCGGCTGCGTAGGAGGCGCGGACGAATTCGGAACGTCTTTCCGGGGCGGCGGTGGTCCGACGACGCGCTGGGTGCGCGCGAGGAATGGCGGCGCGGAGACGCGAGGGGGAGGCGGCTGCGGAGCCGCGGGCCGCGGCGTCAAGCCGGGACTCGCAGGCCGCGGAGGCGGCGCTTCGGCTGCGGCGGGCGCGGCCGGTCGCTGGGGCGAGGAAGGCGCGAACAGGTCGGGAGGGAGGCTCGTTCCTGGCGACGGTTGCTGGCCCAAATTAGGCGCGGTCTCGGACGCCGCAGCCTCTACCGGTCGACGGCGAGGAGGCTCCGCGGGGGGCGCGGTTCGACCGGGCGCCTGCGGCGCGGGCGTCGGCTGCGGTGTGGGGCCGGAAGCGGGAGGGGCCGGCCAATCCGCCGGCGCCCCTTCTTTTTCGCGCGCAGGAGCGGGGCGCTGCTCGCGTCCTTCCATTCTTGGAATAGAGCCTTCGACAAGAAGGTCGTTAGGACCGCCAATCAGGATGAGATGCTCGACATTGTCGCGCCGCACAACGACGAGCTGCCGATCTCTGCCGAGTTCAAACGTATCGATGACATCGAGGCGGCGCGGGCCCTTGCGCTGCCCCGGAGCCCGGATTTTCTGACCAAACAACAGCCGAAAAATATAAAGGACGAGCAGGGCGGCGAACAGAAACGCGACGATTGCTCCAAGCAGCGGGAGCGCCTGTGCTAATGCGATACTTTGCGGCATAGACCGATTTTTCTCTCGTCCGGGCGTTTGTCGAAGCTGACAATCTATCAGATTCCCGTGCTAAGACAGTCAAAAAGGTTAATCAATGGTTAACAGGAAATCAGCTGCACAATACGCGAAATTTGCGAACGACATTGCCTCGAATCGTCCGGAAGGCCATTGTTCCGCTTGATTCTATGTTGTGGCCGTCGTGGGCCGCGATCCCCCGCGCGAGGCGCTCAGGATGAACGGCAGGCCGGCGTCGCCCGTCTATACTCGAACTGAACGACCCGGCAATGTTGGGCTTGTGATGGCCCTGGCGCTTGCGCTTGTCGGCGGCGTTGCGGCCTATTTCTTCACCCCCGGCCTCATTACCCCTCGCGTTGGAATGTTGATGTTCGCGGCCTTCGCGCTGGCGGGCGTGTTTTTCCTTTTCGCCTACGCGGTCGGGCTCATCCATTTTCGGAGCCGGGCAAGCGGCGAGGGCGTTGCGACGCGCATTGCGGACTCTTCAAATGAGGGGCTGCTCGTTACCGACGCCGACCAGCGCATCATTTACGCCAATGAGGCGTATATGGCGTTGTGCGGCGCGCAGGATTCCGCCGGCGTTGCGACTGTCGAGCGTTTGTTTTCCGGATCGTCCGACGTGTCGGAGGCGATCTATCGCATCGCGCAGGCTGCGCGCGCGCAGACCAGCCACGTCGAAGACATACGCCTGTCGCCGCCTTTGATCGGCGATGGCGCGGTGGGCTGGTATCGCTTGCGCGTGCGTCCCTTGGAGCTGCCAGGCGGCGGCGTCGGCGCATTCTGGACGGTCGCCGACACCACGCAGGACAGACAGCGGCAAGAAAACGTCTTTCAGGAATTGCAGCACGCCATCAATTTTCTCGATCATGCGCCGGCAGGTTTTTTCTCGGCGGATCCTGGCGGCGCAATCTCTTACATGAATCGCACGCTTGCCGGTTGGCTGGGCTACGACCTTACGCAGGTCGGCACGGGCGGCGTCGCGCTTTCCGACATCGTCGCCAACAATGGGTCGACGCTTCTTGTCAACGTAGCCGGCAATCCCGGTGAGGTGCGCACCGAGCAGATCGATCTTGACTTCAAACGGCGCGACGGGCGCTCGCTTCCCGTGCGTCTGCTTCACCGCGTCGCTTTCGGACAGGACGGAGCGCCAGGCGACTCACGCACGCTCGTGCTCAACCGCACGGCCGGCGAGGAGCCGGGCGAGGATCTGCGCGCCGCCGAAGTGCGCTTTGCGCGCTTCTTCAATTCGACGCCTATGGCGATCGCCACCGTGGACGCAGACGGACGCGTGATCCGCTCCAACGCCGCCTTTGCGAAGCTCGCGCCGCAGGTCGTGAAGGCCGGGCAATCCAATGGCGCTCAGAACTGGACGATTTTGTCGGGCGTCGTCGAACGCGACCGTCAGGCTTTACGCGAAGCGATCGAAGCCGCGCTGGACAATGAGGGCGACGTCAGACCCGTGGACGCAGCCTTCGAAGATTACCAGGGGTCTGGACCGCGGTCGGCGCGGTTCTTCGCATCGCCTTCCGAAGACGCGGGCAAGAAAGGCGCGATGATCTACGCGCTCGACACGACCGAGCAGCGCAAGCTGCAGGAGGAGTTCGCGCAGTCGCAAAAAATGCAGGCGGTGGGTCAGCTCGCCGGCGGCGTTGCGCATGACTTCAACAATATGCTGACGGCGATCATCGGCTATTGCGATTTGCTGTTGACCAATCATCGTCCGACCGATCCGTCCTTTCAGGACATTATGCAGATCAAGCAGACTGCAAATCGCGCCGCCGGCTTGACGCGTCAATTGCTCGCCTTTTCTCGGCGTCAGACGCTGCGTCCGCAGGTGCTCCAAATCAACGACGTGCTGCCCGAACTGCAACTCTGGTTGCGGCGGCTGGTCGGAGAGAAGGTCGAAGTCGATTTGAAGCATGGTCGCGACCTGTGGTTCGTGAAGGTCGACATCAATCAATTTGAACAAGTCATCATGAATCTCGTCGTCAACGCGCGCGACGCCATGCCGGAGTCCGGGGGCAAGGTTCAGTTGCGCACGAGAAACGTGAGCGCGGAAGAATGCGCATCCTTTAAGGAAGCGTCGCTGACGCCGGCGGATTACGTGCTCGTCGAGGTCGAAGACAATGGCGGCGGCATCCCGCCCGATGTGAAAGAGAAAATCTTCGAGCCCTTCTTTACGACGAAGGACGTCGGCAAGGGCACCGGGCTCGGGCTCTCGACGGTATTCGGGATCGTGAAACAATCCGGCGGATTCGTCTTCGTCGACAGTGAAGTTGGAAAGGGAACGACCTTCCGTATCTTTCTTCCTCGTCACATCCCGGACGAAAAAGAGCTGGAGCCCAAGGTCGAAGAGGCGAAGCCTTCCGCCGACTATACGGGGCAGGGGATTATTCTTCTCGTCGAAGACGAAGACAATGTCCGCTCCTTCGGCGCGCGGGCCCTGACCTCTCGAGGTTATACGGTGCTTGAGGCGGCGACCGGACTCGAAGCGCTCGAGGTCGTTGAGCGCGAGAGTGGAAAGATAGACTTGATCGTCTCCGATGTCGTCATGCCTGAGATGGATGGGCCTGCGATGTTTGCGGAACTGCGCAAGCGCGGCGTGAAGGCCAAGGTGATTTTCGTTTCGGGCTATGCCGAGGAGGCTTTCGCGAAGAATCTGCCCGAAGGCGACTTCGGCTTCCTGCCAAAGCCGTTCACGTTGAAGCAATTGATCGAAACCGTGAAAGCCAACTTGTAGGGCTCAGAGTCTATCGTTCAACCAACAGATAATTGCGGACGAGATATCGAATTCCGCGCTCCCAGGATTCATCCGTATTGCCTCTGATGTCGACGCTGCGGCCGAAATATTGGCTCCCGTCTTTCGCGTCGTCGATATAGACATTTTCATTCAAGATGAGATTGCTGACCTTTTGCACCGTTCCCCAAACCGCGAGGTCCGCGCCGGCTTCGCGCGCCCAGTCGATCTGGCAGCCATTGCAGCCGGTAATTTTCGAGCTTTGCGCGATCTTTTTCGTCAAAGCCTCGGAAAGCGGTAAGACCTCGTAGCGCCCCGACTCGGCGAGCATCTTGACCAATAACTCGCCCACTCGGGCAATTCGCTGAGTTTCAGCGTCTCGCGTCGGCTCGGGCGACGTATTGATGAGTTCGAAGCCAAAAAACGCAACTTTGAGTTTTTCCTTGGCCTGACTGTGCGTGCTGACGCAACACAAGACGACGATGAGCGCAGCGACATAGAGGCGACTATTTGTTGAAGAGATCACACTCCGCGCTCCTTGCTCGCGTAAGTGATTGGGATGAAACGATCACACTTTTGTCTTCGGAAATACAAAAAAGGCGGACCCCTTGTTCCATTCAAGTTCATTTAGCTCTTTCAATCCAATCACGTGGTGAAGGCGTTCGGTCAATCGGATTGCGCACATCGATCATCGGCGATAGGCGTCGCAATAATTCAATAAATTCAAGTCATCTCTGTGATGCTGTGGCGCGCGCGGGAAGAGGAGTGTGGAAAGGAAACTGGCTGAATCAAGCTCGCCTTTGGCGTCGAACTTGCCACAATTCGACGCTTATTTGCCAAAGCGGCACTTTACTCCAGTTCTAAATTATGCGTCATGCTAACATCGCACTGTAAGGAGCAAGAAAAATGATCAAGCTTACGATGGGAACGCTCGCGGTTCTCCTTTCTATCAATACCGTTGCGTTCGCAGAGACGCAGGTGTGGAACATCACGGAAGAGGGCGTTTCAGGTATCAAGAGCGCTCAAGGCACCTGGGCTGTCACAACCGACGCCAACGGCAAGATCTCGGGCACTGCAACCATGCAGCTCACGAACGGCAATCCTCTTTCTTATACGATCGACGGTTCCGCGAAGGACGCCGTCTATACGATCAATCTGACCAAGCGCACTGACGGAAAGAATGGTTGTGTCTGGTCCGGTCATAGCCCTGCGTCTCAAGACCAGAAGTCCCATGGACTTATTGGCGAAGCGCAATGTGACGGCAATTCCAAATTCGTGATCAGAGCCGGATTTTAATCTCTAGCTCAAAGCAATAAAGGCAGCGTCAACACCGCTGTTGTTGTGACGCGAAGCATCGTTGCGGCGCACGACCCCGATAAAGGGACGTGCGTTCCGCTACGGCGTTTCGCGCACCGCGCCCCTCGCGGCGCTGGTGGCCATCGCCGCATAAGCGCGCAAGGCTTTCGACACCTTGCGTTGCCGGGTTGCGGCGGGCTTGAAGCCCTTCTCCATCTGGGCGGCGCGCCGCTTGACGAGTTCCTCGTCGGACACGGCAAGCGAGATGCGACGCGCCGGAATGTCGATTTCGATACGGTCGCCGTCTTGCACTAGAGCAATCATCCCGCCCTCGGCCGCTTCAGGAGAGACGTGCCCGATCGATAGTCCGGAGGTGCCGCCGGAGAAGCGTCCGTCGGTGATCAATGCGCAGACTTTGCCGAGGCCCTTCGATTTCAGATAGCTCGTCGGATAGAGCATCTCCTGCATCCCGGGTCCGCCGCGCGGACCTTCGTAACGGATCACGACAACGTCGCCAGCTTTGACCACGCCGGTCAGTATCGCCGAGACTGCGGCGTCCTGGCTCTCGAACACACGCGCCGGACCGGCAAACTTCAAAATGCTGTCGTCGACGCCTGCCGTTTTCACGATGCAGCCGTCCAAAGCCAGATTGCCGGTGAGGACGGCCAGGCCGCCATCCTTGGAGAAGGCGTGGGCGGCGTCGCGGATCGCGCCTTTCGCGCGATCGACGTCGAGTTCGTCGTAGCGTCGGTCCTGGCTGAAGGCGACTTGCGTCGGCACGCCGCCAGGCGCAGCGCAGTAAAAGGTCTTTGCAGTTTCGCTGTTCGTCAGCGCAACATCCCAACGCGCCAGCGCGTCGTTCAAGGTCGCACTGTGAACAGTCGGGAGATTGGAATGCACGAGTCCCGCTCGCGCAAGTTCGCCCATGATCGCCATGATGCCGCCGGCGCGATGCACGTCTTCGAGATGCACGTCGGGCGAGGAAGGCGCCACCTTGCACAGCACAGGGACGCGACGCGAGAGCCGATCGATATCCGCCATGGTGAAATCCACCTCGGCTTCATGGGCCGCCGCAAGAAGATGCAGAACGGTGTTGGTCGACCCGCCCATGGCGATGTCGAGCGTCATTGCGTTTTCGAACGCCTCGAAGGACGCAATGGAGCGCGGCAGAGCGCTTTCGTCATTCTGCTCATAATAGCGGCGAGCCAGATCGACGATGAGATGGCCCGCTTCAACGAACAATCGCCTGCGATCGGCATGGGTGGCGAGCACAGTTCCATTGCCGGGCAGCGACAGACCGAGCGCTTCTGTCAGGCAATTCATCGAATTGGCCGTGAACATTCCGGAGCACGAACCGCAAGTCGGACAGGCGGAACGTTCGAGGATGGCGACGTCGGCGTCCGATACTTTGTCGTCGCCCGCAGCCACCATCGCGTCGACGAGATCGAGCGAGCGTTGCTTGCCGCCGATGACGGCCTTGCCGGCTTCCATCGGTCCGCCTGAGACGAAAATTGTCGGAACATTGAGCCGCAGCGAGGCCATCAACATGCCCGGCGTGATCTTGTCGCAATTCGAAATGCAGACCAGCGCGTCGGCGCAATGCGCATTGACCATATATTCGACGCTGTCCGCTATGAGTTCGCGCGATGGCAGCGAGTAGAGCATTCCGTCATGGCCCATGGCGATGCCGTCGTCGACTGCGATCGTATTAAACTCCTTCGCGACGCCGCCAGCTTTCTCCACCTCGCGCGCAACGAGTTGGCCAAGGTCTTTCAAATGCACATGGCCGGGCACGAATTGCGTAAAGCTATTTGCGATGGCGATGATCGGCTTGCCGAAGTCCTCGTCTTTCATGCCTGTGGCGCGCCACAGGCCGCGCGCGCCCGCCATGTTACGGCCGTGGGTCGTGGTGCGAGAGCGATAGGCGGGCATAGGATGTCCTTCGTTACAAGCGGACAACCGATTTCGAACCGCGAGCGGAAGAGCTCGCAGTCCAAAATCTAGGAATAATGTCAGTTTGGACTATCCGAAGGCGCGTCGAGCCGCAACAGGCTCATTTGCAAGCCCAAGCAAACGTGTGCGGCGACGTCGCCAGTCGCTTAAGCGAATCCTTACGCAGCCGCCAGCTGATAGCGGGCGCTTGGCCGCAATTCATCGAGGCAGGCGACGATCGATTGAATGGAGCCGAAGCTCTGCCGGCGCAACATCCGCTCCGGAAATTCGACGTCAAAAGCTTCCTCAAGCGCAAGCATGATGCGAATGGCGGCAAAAGAAGTCAGACCCGCTTCATAAAGATCTTCGTCCATCGCGAGATTAGACGCCGGGACCCGCAGTTTCCCGTGTTCGTCGATTAATTTGCGGACAGTCTCATCCAACATTTTCAACTCCGTGACGGTCAGGCTTCGAGCCCGCCGTTTGGTCTTTTCATTGCTGAAATTATCGCGCAGCAATGATGAATATGGAGCAAATATTTGCTTCCGCCCATGAACGTCGGATGAATTTCCACGACAGCCGGCGAAGGTGGTTGCGAGTTCGTTAAGCGGCGCCGTGACGGCGGCGATCGAACATTGCAATTCTCGTTTTTCTTCCCTATATTTTTGCGCATCGAATTTCGGCCTGACGACTTGGACTTGCTTCGTAACCGAAGCCGCTGACGACCTCTCCCAAACTCGATCGACCCGGCCCCGCGCACGCGGGCCTTCTCCTTAAGACCCTGTGGAGAGACGACAATGGCAACTGGAACCGTAAAGTGGTTCAACGCCCAAAAAGGCTATGGATTCATTCAGCCAGACGACAGCGATAAGGACGTATTCGTCCATATCAGCGCCGTCGAACGCGCTGGCTTGCGCGATCTGCGCGAGGGCCAGAAAGTAAGCTACGAAATCACGCAGGATCGCCGCACAGGCAAGTCCTCGGCGGATGAGCTCAAGGCTCTCTGATTATCGTCGCAAATGCGTATAGAAAGCCGGGCCGCCCCTAAGGAGCGGCCCGTTCTTGTTTCCGCCGCCATCTTGCGACTAGAATTGCGCATGCGCTTGAGAACCCCGTTCATTTTCGCGTTTTGCGCCGCGGTCGCCATGTTGGGAGCGGCGCCTCTCGCAGCGGCGCGAGATGGCTCTACTCCCCCGTCGGGCGGGGAAGATAACTCCGCTGGCGACAACGTCATCGATATTCCCGGCATCGGGCCGATTCCCATTCCTCTGCCGCCAGGATCGCGGGTCTTCGGTCCCGGCGGCGCGCCAAAGCAGAAGCCGGCGGCGCCTTCCCCGGAAAGCCGCCAACCTCAACAAAGCCCGCCCGCCCAGCGTGTCGTCGGCCTTGACGATCTCTTCGCCCGTCTTGCAGCGGCGCAGGACGCCGAGGAGGCGCGCGCCATTGCCGGAGCGATCCAGCGCTTCTGGGCGCGGTCGGGTTCAGACACGGCGGATCTTCTGACAACTCGCGCCGGTCTTGCCGAAAATCTCGGCGAGCATGGCTTGGCGAAGGACTTGCTCGACTATGTTCTGGCGCTTGAGCCACGTTGGGCGGAAGGCTTCGTGCGTCGCGCGAATGTAATGGCCGGGCTCGGCGACATGGATAACGCTCTCGCGGATCTCGAAAATGCGGTGCGGCTCGATCCGAAGAGATTCGACGCCTTTGCGGCGCTGGGATCGCTTGAGGAGGCCAATGGCCGAAAAAAGCCCGCGCTTGAGGCCTATAGGCGCTCGCTTGCGATTGATCCCAAGCAGGACGATGTATTCAAGGCGGAAGAGCGACTGCGCCTCGAACTCGAGGGCCGCGATATCTAAACGGCGCGTGCGCTCGAGGAGCGCTGTAAGTTCGGGGCATTCATCAGGAGGCCAAAATGTTCGACGAACGGCTCATCGTGAAAAAGCCGCTGAGCGACGACGTTTTCGCGCAACTCTTCACGCAGGCTCGCACGCATAACGGGTGGCTCGACCGGCCCGTGCCTGACAGCCTGCTGCGCGAAGCGGTCGAAATCGCAAAGTGGGGACCAACGAGCGCCAATTGCTCGCCTTTGCGGGTCGTCTTCGTTCAAACTCCGGAGGCGAAGGCGCGTTTGGCTCCGGCCATGTCGGCGGGAAATCTCCAAAAGACCATGGAGGCGCCGGCGACGGCCATTCTCGCCTACGACCTCGACTTCCCGAAGCATCTTCCCCGACTTTACCCCGCCGCCGACGCTAAATCCTGGTTCGCGGGCAATGACGCCTTGATCCAGCAGACTGCGTTCCGCAATGGCACGTTGCAGGCCGGCTATTTCATCATTGCGTTGCGTGCGCTTGGCCTCGATACGGGTCCGATGAGCGGCTTCAGCAACGAGAAGGTCGACGCCGAGTTTTTCCCGGATGGCGCCGTGAAATCGAATTTCCTGGTCAATATAGGCTATGGAGACGAGTCCAAGCTGTATCCTCGCGGACCGCGCTTCGATTTCGAAGAGATCGCCACCATCGTTTAGGTTTTCGGGGAAGACACAACATGATTTCCATTATCCCACGCGCTTGGACCCCCTATTTGCTTGCAGTCCTGCGCATCGCTACGGCCTTATTGTTCTTACAACATGGCTTTGCGAAGCTTTTTCACGCGCCTCACGTCGCCATGTTCGACAATCTGAAGCTTTTCTCCATGATGGGGCTTGCGGGCGTGTTGGAGCTCGTGGGCGGCGCGCTTCTGCTGATCGGCTTTCTGACTCGCCCGGTCGCCTTCATTTTATCGGGCGAAATGGCCGTCGCTTATTTCATGGCCCACGCAACAAAGTCATTCTGGCCGATCCTCAATCAAGGGGAGTTGGCGGCGCTGTATTGCTTTGTTTTTCTGTTCCTTGCGGCGGCGGGTCCCGGCCGTTTTTCGGTCGATCGCGACTGAATTAACCGTATATCGCACTTTCGCCATATAAAGGTCAAAAGTTGTTAGGGCGTTGTTGCTCAATTGCAACAGCGCGATAGTCTTGCTTGAATACTGCAACGTCAAATTTGAATGCATTATCCGGTTAATATAGATGAGTTGAAAACAGTATTACATCATAAATCTATAATAAAACGCTGAAATACGTCTAAAACATCAAGCGATAGCCTGCCTTTATTTCATCACATCTCAGAACTACCCAAAGCTGCGCCATGCCGCTGTCGAATGACTGCGCGTGGTCTCAACGCGCCCTCGGGGCGCGAGTACGCGAGTAGCAGAGGAGAGTGTGTTGAAGAAATGGATTATCGGATTGAGCGCCCTGGTTGCGACGACAGCATGCGCCGAGGCGGGTTCCTGGACCGGTAAAGCATCCTTTTATGGGGGCGGACGCACTGCGAGCGGCGGCCATGTCGGGGCCTACACCTGTGCGCATCGCACACTGCCATTCGGCGCCAGAGTACGGGTGACCAATCTCGCCAATCAGCGGTCGGTGGTCGTCACCGTCAATGACCGGGGCCCATTCGTGCGTGGTCGCGTGATCGATGTCTCCACCCACGCGGCGCAGAGCCTTGGCTTTCGGACGGCCGGCGTAGCGCGCGTACGCGTCGACACCGTATCGGACTAAACTTTCGGCGGTCGATTGCGGCGACCGCCGACGCAATCATGAGTTGCGACGGAGAAGTAAAGACTTTCTTTTGATCGCAGCCTTAAAGCGAGGTCGTCTTTCTATAATGGCACAGTCTACAATGGCTTGCGCGGCAAACAGTAAAATTCGAGTCATAATTGACGATGTATTTCACGCGCCCGTTTAGGTAAATCTTAAATCCGTTCCGCTACAAAAGGCTCCATAGTAACGTTGTTAGAGTATGCGAGTAGAGAGATGACCGAGGCGCATCGTTCGCGTGTTAAATACGTCATTGGCCCTGATGGGAGCCCGCTGACAATCGCCGATCTTCCTCCTCCCTCAACGAAGCGCTGGGTCATCCGCCGCAAGGCTGAGGTCGTCGCCGCGGTGCGCGGCGGATTATTGTCTCTGGAAGAAGCCTGCAATCGATACACTCTGACTGTCGACGAGTTCCTCAGCTGGCAAATGTCAATTGATCAGCATGGACTCGCGGGACTTCGCACGACGCGGCTTCAGCAGTATCGCATCTAAAATCTGCAATGCTCATTGTGAAAGAGCCGGCCATTCAGGCCGGCTTTTATTTTGGCTGTTGAGGCCCGATTTCGCCGCGCCAGGCTTTGGCGAGTTGCCCGCGCTCGAAAATGATCACGACGAAGATCGCGATCAGGAGTGGGATGATCAGGTAGAACAGTCGAAACACGAGCAGGGCGGCAAGCACTTTGAGGCGCGGCACGTCGGGCATCGCCTTTATGAACAGGAGTTCGAACACTCCAAGCCCGCCGGGCGCGTTCGAGACGAGCGCCGCCGAAAACGACAGCAAAAATGTGCCGAGCACGACAATAAAGCCGGGATTGCCCACGTCCGGGAGAGCGAAATAAATGATTCCAGCCGCGCCAATCAGCTCCATGGGCGCCGCGAAAAGCTGTCTCAGCATGATGCCCGGGCGCGGATAGACGATCTGCATCTTTCCGATCATGAGCGGGCGGAAGTGCATGAGCGAGCCGATGATGTAAAGCGCTACGCCGCCAAGGCAGACGAGCCCGATCGTCAGCGCGGTGCTCGCTTGGGTCAATACGTCAGGCAACATGCCGGACAGGCGCTGCATCAATCCCGGCTGCCATGTCAGCAGAATGCCTCCGAGCAAAATATTGCCGAATGCGAAAGTATAGGAGCACAGGACGACGAGCACGGCGACCTGCGCCGCCGACAGGCCCTTCGTCGAATAGGCCCGATAGCGCACCATGGCGCCGGAGAAGACCGAGGCGCCGATGTTATGCGACAGCGCATAGGTCGTAAAAGAACAGATCGAAATGAAAATCCATGAGATGTGTTTGACGCCGAGATGCAGCAAAGCGATGCGGTCGTACCAGGCGAGAGCGGCATAGGCGAGCAGGGTGGATGCGGCGGCGTAGAGATAATTTTCAACCGGAATCGCGTTCAACGCGGCCCAAACTTCGGCGCCGACGGACTCGCCCTTAAATTCCTGATATAAAAGGTAAAAAGACGCGACGACGGCTGCCAGGCCCACGAGCGGCCACAGTCGTTCCATTATTTTTTTCATGCGGCCCGTGGTGGCAAGGTTGGTGTCGCTCTGGCGAGCGGCTGGACGAGCCGCACGACGTTCCCTCGCATGACTGGAACGCCGCCGCAAGTCCCCGAACCCTCGCGTTAAAGGCAGGCGCCGCGTCACGTGCGATTTGATCTTGTCATGTCGTTGGCGCGATTTACTGTCACGACGTAAGCCCGCGAACGACGGGCGCAGGGAGCGTAAAATGAATTTGCTGCGACGCGTGAAAGGCCTGATCCTAGCGCCGGACGCCGAGTGGACCGCGATCGAGTCAGAGGAGATGAGCGTCGGCGAGCTTTATCGGCGTTACATTATTTATCTGGCGGCGATCCCACCCTTCGCGAGCTTCCTGGGCGTCTGGTTGTTTGGCTATTCGCGCGGCGCCTTGGGCGATGCGCATGTGACGTTTGGCGCCGGAATATTTCGGGCGATCACGCAATATTTCGTCACTCTGCCGATGATCTTCCTCGTAGCCTTCGTCCTTTCAAGCGCCGCGCCGACGTTCGATGGTCGCACCAACGACGCCAGGGCTCTCGCGCTTGCGGCCTACTCTTACACACCGGCGTGGCTTGCGGAGATCTTCGGTCTTGCGCCCGGTTTTCGCTGGCTCGATATCCTCGGCTTTTACGGCGTCTATCTGTTCTATCTCGGAGCGCCGCGCATGCTGAAATGTCCCAAGGACAATGCCGACGTTCTGACGCTCGTAGCGTTGATTGTGAGCATCGCCGCCGGCGCCCTTCACGCCTATATCGTCAGATTGATCGCGCCAGTTCATACCGCGCTTGCGTAAGATTATCTCTTCGTCCAGCGCTGCGCGGCTGCATCGTCGGCCGCTTTGGCGTCGACCCAGCCCTGATCCGTCCCGTCGGCGCGGCGCTCCTTCTTCCAGAAGGGCGCGCTGGTCTTCAGATAATCCATCAGAAATTCGGCCGCCGCAAAGGCGTCTCCGCGATGGCGCGCCGCGGCGACGACCAACACGATCTTTTCTCCGGGCTTGATGGTTCCGTAACGATGGATCACCGTCAAACCCTGCAGAGGCCAACGCTCGAGCGCCTGCGTCGCGATGCGCGTGATCTCCGCTTCCGCCATTCCGGGGTAATGCTCGAGTTCGAGCGCGGCGAGCGCGCCGTTTTCGTCCCGGCACAGCCCCGTGAATGTGACGATCGCTCCAATGTCGCGGCGACCGCCTTCGAGCCTCGCGATCTCGGCGCCTGCGTCGAAAGTCTCGGTTTGAACGCGCACGGTGGGCGCGGTCATCGGCCTATCCCCCGGTCATCGGCGGGAAAAATGCGATCTCTCGCGCGTGCGAGATCGGCGCGTCATGGGTTGCATGGGCCTTGTCGATCGCCGCGCGGATGCGTGCGCGCATTGGCGAAGGCCGCTGCGTAGCCTTCGCCGCGCGAGGCCAGCCACGACATCAGCTCGCTCACCGTGGAGACTTCGCTCGGCGGGACGATTTCCTCTTCGGAAAGACCGATACGTTCCCGCACCCAGGCGAAATACAACGCCTTCATCTAATCGCTTTCCCCGAAATGCGCCCAGCCGGCGCGCATGTAATCGAAGCCGGTGTAAAGAGTGAGAACCGCCGCGACCCACAGAAGCACGCTGCCGATCATCACAGTGCCGGGCAGGACCACCTCGCCCGCGGGCCCCGCGATGAAGAAGCCGAGCGCAAATAATTGCAGCGTCGTCTTCCATTTTGCGATGGCGCTCACGGGCACCGCGACTTTCAGCTCCGCGAGATATTCCCTCAGTCCCGAGACGAGCATTTCACGGCACAGAATGATGAGAGCCGCCCAAATGGTCCATCCGGAAATGGTCTGATCCGCGACGCAGACCATCAAAGTCGCCGCGACGAGGAGCTTGTCGGCGATCGGATCGAGCATCTGACCGAGAGACGATTGCTGAGCCCAGATTCGGGCGAGATAGCCGTCGAAAAAGTCGGTGATTCCGGCCGCGGTGAAGACGCCCAGCGCCGTCCACCGCATCCAGTGCACCTGAGGCCACTGCAATAGCCCGGCGACGATCGGCACGGCGATGAGCCGGCCGTAGGTTAGGAGATTGGGCAGGGCCAGAGCATGGCGCCGTCGCGAGGACGTGTTGGCCGTCGAGGTCATGGGCCGAGGGAACATGCCAATCGCACCTTAGTCAATAGAAGAACCTTTTCCTCGCGCCGCCATCCCGAGACTTTTTGATCACTCGCCGCGCTGGAAATGTTCAAAAACAAGCCTCGCAGTAGCTTTATTGACGCCCTGAACCTTTTCGAGGTCCGAGAGCGCCGCCCCCGCCACCGCCTTGGCGGAACCAAAGGCGAGCAGCAGCGCCCGCTTACGCGACGGACCCACTCCCGCAATCTCGTCGAGGGGGTTCTTGCCGAACTCCTTCTTACGCCGCGCGCGATGCGTTCCAATGGCGAACCGATGGGCCTCATCGCGAAGCCTCTGTACGAAATAGAGGGCCGGATCATGCGGCGGCAAACGGAACGGTTCGCGGCCTTCCACAAAAAATGTTTCCCGCCCGGCGTTGCGGTCGGCGCCCTTCGCAATGGCGACAATGGCGACGCCTTCGACGTTCAGCCCCCTCAGAGCCTCGCGGGCCGCCTCGAACTGGCCGCGTCCGCCGTCGATCAGCACGAGATCGGGCTTTAACGGAAAGGAATCAGGATCGCTCTCCTTTTCCTGATCCTTGCCCAGTCGCGAGAAGCGGCGGGTCAGGACCTCGCGCATCATGGCGTAGTCGTCGCCGGGCGTCGTCTCGGCGTTCTTGATGTTGAACGTGCGATAATGCGTTTTCAGGAAGCCCGTCGGGCCTGCGACAATCATCGCGCCAATGGCTTGCGCGCCGCCCGTATGGGAATTGTCATAGACTTCGATCCGGCGCGGCGTCGCGTTCAAACCAAATGTCGTTCCAAGCGCCTTGAGCAGCCTTTCCTGGCTCGCGTCTTCGGTGAGTTTACGATGCAAGGTCTGCTTCGCATTGGAGAGCGCATGCTCGACCAATTCGCGCTTTTCTCCGCGCCGCGGCGTGAGCACATCGACGCGTCGTCGCAACTTGGCGCTCAAGGCCTCCTCGAGCACCTCCTGATCTTCGATGTCGTTTGACAGGAGCACGAGCTGCGGCGAGGGATGCTCGCCGTAAAATTGCGCGAGAAAGGAATCGAGAACTTCCGCCTCTTCGAGGCTCGCGTCGGCGCGCGGAAAATAGGCGCGATTGCCCCAGTTCTGATAAGCCCGGAAAAAAAAGGCCTCTATGCAGAAACGGCCGCCCTCCTTGACGATCGCGAAGACGTCGGCTTCCTCCACCGTTCGCGGATTGACGCCTTGCGCGCCTTGAATCGCGGAAAGCGCGGAGATGCGATCGCGCAGCCGCGCCGCGCGCTCGAATTCGAGCCTGTCGGCTGCTTCCGTCATTTCGCGCGCAAGAGATTCTCTCACTGAGCGGCTTTTGCCGGTGAGAAAATCACGCGCCTCGCGCACAAGCTCCGAATAGTCTTCAATCGAAATTTCGCCTGTGCACGGCCCCGAGCATCGCTTGATCTGATACAGGAGACACGGCCGCGTGCGGTTCTCGTAGAAAGAGTCGACGCATGAGCGCAGCAAGAAGGCGCGCTGCAAGGAATTGAGCGCGCGATTGACGGCCCAGACGCTGGCGAAAGGACCGAAATAATCGCCCTTGCGCGCGCGCGCGCCTCGATGCTTCGCGATCTGCGGAGCTTCGTGATCGCTCGCGATCAAAATATAGGGAAAGCTTTTGTCGTCGCGCATCAAGACGTTGAAACGCGGCTTCATCTGCTTGATGAGATTGACTTCGAGCAGAAGAGCGTCGGTCTCGGTCGCGACCGAGATGAACATCATCGTCGCCGTCTGCGAAATCATCCTCGCGATGCGATTCACATGTCCCGCGAGACGCGTGTAGCTTGCGATGCGCTTGCGGACGTTCTTGGCCTTGCCGACGTAGAGCACTTCGCCGTTTTCCGCGATCATGCGATAAACGCCGGGGCCGTTCGGCGCGTTCTTCCAATGCGCTTTAATGACGGCGACGCCGCGCTTGACGCTTTCCGGCGCATTGTCGAGTTCGGCGAGTTCGACGCCCAACTCTTCCGGAAGTTCGGAATCCTCCGTTTCGTCGAACGCGTCCTCGACGGGGACGTCTTTTTGATCTGGCGGGGGAGTCATGCAGTAAGATTTAGGCGTATCGCGAGGGAATATAAAGTGCGCGGCGGACGGGTGGAGAGGCGTATTTCGTAGACCTTCCGCGCCTTATGGTCTACATGCGCGGCGCCGCTGCGGCAGCGGAGCAATGGAGGGCATTTCGAGTGATAGGAATGGCGGGACGGCGTCCGTTGCATTTGACGAGCTATGTTGCGGCCGGCCTTCTCCTGATCGGCGGCTTTATCATGGCCCTTTTTTACTATTGGTCGCCCCACGCCACGCTCAGGGTGACGTCCGGCCCGCTCGGGGGGCCGGCGAACCGTCTGTTTTCCGCCTTCAAGACCGTTTCGGCCGCTGAACATTCCCATATCAGGCTTGAGCTTGTCTCTGTCCCGAATTTGGAGGGGGCCGCCAACGCATTGGAAACAGGAAAAGTGGATTTGGCGCTCGTGCGCAGCGACATCGCGCCCCCGTCGAATGGGCAGACGATCGCGATCGTGCGCCGCGACGCCGTCGTTGTGGTCCTGCCGCCGAAGTCGCCGATCAAAAAATTCTCGCAGCTCATTGGCAAGACCATCGCGATACCGACGGGGCCGGTTCAGGAAGAGAACTCGCGCGCCTTCGATTTGGTCCTCAGCTATTTCGACATCGCTCCGCAGTCCGTGAAGCGCCTTTTCATTCCAATGGCGGAGATCGGCGCGGCGATCCATCATAAACGCGTCGAAGCTGCGCTCGCAGTTGGGCCCATCGGCCCAGGCGAAGCGGTCGACGTCGTGACCATGATCGCGAAGGCGACCGAGGGCACACCCGAAATCTTAGCGATCGACGAGGGCGACGCGATTGCAAAACGGTTTCCGGGAGTCGAATCCATCGACATTCCGGAAGGAGCGTTCAAAGCGCATCCGCTGACGCCCGGCGACACGGTGAAATCCATAGCGGTCACCTATCGCATCGTCGCGCCTGCGACGATGCTGAACATTGAGGCCGAAGCCATCGGCAGGGCGATCTTTCGTTCGAAGGGGAAACTTATGGCGGTGACGCCTCTCGCTAATCAGATCGAGGCGCCGGACCCGGAAGACAAGAACCCCATTCTGCCGGTTCATCCGGGCGTCGCCGCATATCTTTCGACAGGCGATCAGAGTTTCTACGATACGCTGCAACAATATTTCTACATTGTCGCCGTTCCGCTCAGCGTCCTTGGTTCGACGTTCGCAGTCATCTTGGGTCTCTGGAAAAACAGAAGACTAGAAGAGGACCAACAGCGCATCTTCCGGCTGCTCGTTATTTCCGACGAGGCTCTGAAAGCGGATGAGGCGCAGCTTGAAACATTGGAGGCGGAGTTCCGCTCGCTCGTTTCCTCTTGCGTGAGCAAGCTCGCGAGTGGGGCTCTCGGCTCGGATTCGGTTCCGGTGATGTCACTTGCGATCGATCACGCGCGACGCACCATCGAAAGGCGAAAGGCGGCCCTCGCTTACGCGACGCCGGCGACATCGCGAGTCTTCGCCTGAAATTACGGAGCAAGCACCGCATCTTTATTTTTGGCGCCGGTCAACTTGCATGTGTTCTGTTTTTGTTCTAACTAATTTGCATTGCAACTGAGGAGAGACGGCATGGCGGCGGACCCAAAACTGACCTTTTATCATTCCCCGCAAACGCGTTCCTCGGCTGTGCTCACCTTGCTCGAAGAGCTCGGCGCGCCTTACGACCTGCATGTCCTGAACATGAAAGCCGGAGAGCAGCGCCAACCCGCCTATCTCGCAATCAATCCGCTCGGCAAGGTTCCTGCGATCAAAGCATGGCGATGCGCTCGTCACGGAACTCGGCGCCATTTTCATCTATCTCGCCGACGCATTTCCGAGCGCAGGGCTCGCGCCGCCGATCGGCGATCCTTTGCGTGGCCCCTATCTGCGATGGCTCGTGTTTTATGGCTCGGCCTTCGAGCCGGCGCTCGTCGATCGTTCAATGAAGCGGGAGCCGGCGCCTCACGCCACGAGTCCTTACGGAACATTCGAAGAAGTGATGGCGATCATCTCAGCGCAATTGAAGAAAGGGCCGTATCTTTTTGGAGAGCGTTTCACCGCCGCGGACGTGCTTTGGGGCGGGGCGCTGCGCTGGACGACGGGCTTTGGACTCGTTCCTGCGTCGCCGGAAATATCCGCCTATGTGAAGCGCTGCGAGGCTCGTCCGGCGGCGCAGAAAGTCGCCGCGATGGATGCAAAGCTCTCGGAGCAACACCAGGCCGCCGCCGCGGCGAAAGGGTAGGTTATTGTCATTGCGAGGAGCGTCGTGAGGAAGCAATCCAGGAGCCGCGCGCAGTTGCTCTGGATCGCTTCGCTGCGCTCGCGATGACGGATGACTAGCCGCAGCGACGCTACCATTCGATGGGCGTTTTCCCATGCGCGGCGAGATAAGCGTTCGCCTTCGAGAAATGTTTGCAGCCGAAAAAGCCGCGCGCCGAAAGCGGAGAAGGGTGGGGCGCTTCCAGCACAAGATGTTTCGAACGGTCGATTGATGCGCCTTTTTGCCTCGCGTAATTGCCCCACAGCAGAAACACGAGGCCCTCGCGCTCGCGGCTCAGCGCGCGCACCGCCGCATCGGTGAAACGCTCCCAGCCTTTCCCTTGATGCGATCCGGCGGTGTTTTCGCGCACGGTGAGCGTGGCGTTCAGCAGCAGCACGCCTTGGCGCGCCCAACGCGTGAGATCGGGGTCGCGCGAGACGTCGTGGCCGAGATCGCTTTCAATCTCTTTGAAGATGTTTTGAAGCGACGGCGGCGCGGCCACATTCGAGCCGACCGCAAAGCAAAGGCCCGTCGCCTGGCCCGCTCCGTGATAAGGGTCCTGACCGAGGATGACGACTTTCACTTTGTCGAAGGGGCATTCGTCAAAGGCGCGAAAAATATGGGCCGCTGGCGGATAGACGGTGCGCGATGCATATTCCTCGCGCACGAAGCGACGCAACTCCGTGAAATAGGGTTGCTCGAATTCTGAAGCGAGATGCTGCTTCCAGCTTTCGTCAATGCGGACGGGCTTGTTCATGAGGCGGTTTTATCAACTTCGTTTTCTTGCAAAAGGCACTGATTTATAATGGTTAGTTGGCACGAGTACAATACGGTCCGATAATCGGTTCGCAATTGACGTTTAGGCGGGCTGGGAAGGGCCAAAAACAAGGCCGCGAATCAGTGTCGCATAAGCGAGTTGACAAAAAAGGGAGGCTCATCCCTCCAATGTGTCCTCAGCAACTAAAACAATGCGCGTAAAGTGCGAGCGGCCCATGGAGATGGGGTACTATAGGGCTGTTGGCAAATCACGCGCGCATGATATTCCCAATCTCCAAGCATATCGAACGCGAAACGAAAACAAAAGTCTTATAATCCGACGAGGCAAAGTCTTTCCCCGTTTTTTTCGGGTATTGCTTTGTGCCGTTTGGGATCATGAAGTCGGGGATGATCCCCTTGAAATAGAATTCCAATTCAACCGGGCACGCAAGCTCCGTATGGACAAGGATGCCAACCGGATGGCCAACGGAGAAGATAGCGCCGTCAGCCGGGCCTGATCACCGGCGAAGGGGGAGCGAGCGCCAACGGAGGTTTCGTGCTCGAATCATGGTTTATCTTGATAAGCTCTGCTCTTTGCTGCACCGACATTTGCGCCGTAACGGGGTACACAGAATGACCTGTATCATTCCACCAATTATAGAACATGCTCGAACTATAGTAATTGCTCGATTCTAGGTCATACTGTTTGTGCGAGTTTGGGTCGAAGATGTCGTCCTTGAGCGAAGACGTTTCGCAGTTGACGTTGCCGACCAGCCACGGATCATTTGGACAAGATCCCTCCCAATCTATCTTAGCCCGCACTTGGCCCCCAACGACCCATCTCGCGGTCTCCGTTGCACGCTTACTTCCAGGCGAATAAGACGCTTGCACCTTGATCCAGCCGTTGAACGCTTCCTGATATTCGCCGTTGGCGTTGTACATTGTACGATGCGTGCCGCACTCGTATGTGAACTCATACACAGACAGGCGATGGAACCGAAGACGCAAAGTTGATCACCATTCCGCTGCACTCGAAACTCCCCTCGCCCATCCGATTAAGGGATCCTGCAAATGCGTCAGCGCCGAAAAGAAACATCGAGCACGCAACAACGACACGTAATATCATTGCTGATCTCCAAATGGCCGAGGATAATGCGCACACGCTAGGCGAAATGGTGCGGAGATTCAATCTAGCATTCCAAAATTGGAAGCGCCTCTCTCGCGCCGTGCTTAGCGTTCGCTTCAAAATTCAAATGAATTAGCGTCTCAATGCGCTTATCGCCGTGCAAGATGACGAGATAATGTGTCAACGTGAGAAGTTGCTTGAGGCATGCAAGCTAGACGGCGCGAACACTCAACATGAGCCGGCGAAACACGTCTTTCGGCGATTTATCATCCGTCGCGTTGGCGACAAGCGGTGGTACGCCATCGTCAATCCTGCAACGGCCCCCATGCGGGATCTGACCCATAGCCCGGCGTCGGCACTGGAAATTCGGCGCGGCCGAACACGTCCATCATGAAGAGCTTGGCGCCGCCCTGGCCGCCGCTGTCGCGGAAGAACATCAGGAACAGCCCGTTCGGCGCCCATGTCGGACCCTCGTTGTGGAATCCCTCCGTCAGATATGCGTTCGCCCGAACCGTCCGTCTTCATCACGCCGATCGCGAAGGCGCCGGGCGTCTGTTTTGTGAAGGCGATGTAGTCGCCCTTCGGCGACCAAACGGGCGTCGAATAGCGGCCCGAGCCGAACGAAATGCGTTTGGCGTCGCCGCCGCCCGCCGACATCACATAGAGCTGCTGCGAGCCGCCTCGATCGGATTCGAACACGATGCGCGAACCGTCCGGCGCGTAGGAAGGAGAGGTGTCGATCGCGCTGGTGTCGGTCAGTCGCGTCGTCGTTCGCGAACGTATCTCCATCGAATAAAGATTGGTGGACGAGCCTTGGGTCAGGCTCATGATGATCTTCTGTCCGTCTGGCGAAAAACGCGGCGCGAAGGTCATTCCCGGAAAATTGCCGACAACCTCGCGTTGCCCGCTTTCAATATTGAGCAGCAGGACCTTCGGGTCTCCGGAGCCGAAAGACATATAGGTCACGTCCTGCGAAGACGGCGAAAAGCGCGGCGTGACGACGAGTTCGTCTCCGCGCGTCAGATAGCGCACATTGGCGCCGTCCTGATCCATGATGGCGAGACGCTTGCGACGGTTTTCTTTCGGGCCCGTTTCGTCGACGAAGACGACGCGCGTGTCAAAAAAACCTTTCTCTCCTGTAATTCGCGTAAACACGGCGTCGGATATGAGATGCGCGACGCGACGCGCATTATTGGCGTCCGTGACGAATTGGCTGCCGGCGGCCTGTTCGCCGGTCGTGATGTCCCACAGACGAAATTCAGTTTTCAGCCGCCCATCGGAGTTGCGTTGCGAGCGTCCTGTGAGAAGGAATTGCGCATTGACGGTCCGCCAGGCGTCGAGGTCCGGCGCTTGATCGGGATTGACGCCTTGCTGTGGGAAGCTCGCCGGATCGATCGGCTTCAAGAACACCGAGCGTTTGAAGTTGTTGGAAATGACGCTTGTCGCCGTGCGCGCGGCTTCGTCGCCAACAAAATTCGTGACGGCGATGTTGACCGGTTGAAACCCGCCCGCTCGCAAATCCAGAACGCGTGCGGCGCGCGCCGGCGCGAAAGGAAGGAGCGCAGCGCCGGCGATAAGGCCGGCGGCGGAGCGGCGTGTAAAGGTCACTGTCATTTTGGATCCTGAACGTCTCGTCTCTTGGCGGGAGTTTCAATCGAGCGACGAAGGAGGCGCCGCATTACATGTTGTCTTTCATATGCAGTTCTGTGACGCGCCAATAATCAAAGTAAGGCGCGAAGGCGGCGGGAATAGGCATCGGACTGCATCGGCGCACGGCCGCAAGCGCCTGCTCGCCGCGGCTCTTATCGACCGGATTGGATGAAGGGTTGAGCAATCGCGGCGCGCCTTCCAGGTCGCCGTCGCGGGTCAAATGAAATTCAACTTCGGGCACATAAGTTCGCGCGCTCATCGACAGACCTTCGCGCCAGCATTTCGAGTAGTGGTCGATCGTATAGGCGTCGATCTGCGCCTGCAGAGACGGCGACATTTTTTGCGCATTGGCGGTCGGCGAACCGAGCGACGCCGTATTCGTCACCTCGCGGCCGGTCGAAGCGCGACGCTGCGGCGCTTCGTGGCTCAGGAGGCTCGCGATGCTGGCCGCGTTGAATTTCGATTTGGGCGCGTTTTCATCACCTGAGCGAAGCTTCGCGGCTGGCTCCGCTTTTTTCTCCTGAGTCTTTTCGGAGCGTGTGGGTTTTTCCTCCAGTTTCTTGTCCTGGAGGAGCTTCGCCACTTCATCCACCTTCAGACGCGGCTCCTGCTTTTTCGGCGGCGACGGCTTTTCGGGCGCATCCTTCGCGTCCTTATCGAGCTTGGGCCGAGGCGGGGGCTTCGGTTTGACCACCTCAGCGTCGGCGGGCTCTTCTTTCTCAGGCTCGGGCGCCGCCTTGGCCAGCGGCTTTGCTGGCGGCGTGGGCGTGGGCTCAGGGCTAGGGCGAGCCGGCGGCGGAGGCGGAGCAGGGGGCGGCAGCGCCGCAGTCTTTTTTGGCGGAAGCGGGGTGTCGTCGTCCTCCGGATCTTCGAGCCGTTTGAGCGGCGGGGGCGGGGCGTCGACGTCGCGTTTCGCTTCCGCGAGTGGAGGCTTGGGCTTGAACTCGGTTTGGGTCGAGACCTTGTCGACGCGCGGCGTCGGCTTCACTTCGCGCGCCGTCTTTTCGCCCTTCATGATCTGGTTGAACTGCGAGTCGGTGACGATGTCCACCGGGACGGTTTCCGGGGCTTCTTCGAACTTTTTCGTTTCAGAGAACACGAACAGCGCCGCCGCCAGAAGCCCGATGTGAGCGGCGGCTGAAACAACGAAACCAGGCTCGGAACGCGAAAATCTCACTTTCGCGAACTCACTTCTTTTCCTGTTCGGTGACCAACGCGACTTTCTTGTAGCCCGCGCTCGTGACAAGCGACATGACTTCGGCCACACGGCCGTAGTTCACGGCTTTTGACCCGCGCACATAGATGCGCTCGTCGAAGCCCTGCTTCGCCGCTTCTTTCAGGCGATCGAGCAATTGCCCGACGTCGAGGGGCTGATCCATCAGAAAGATCTGGCCCTTGTCGTCGATGGCGATCGAGACCGGCTTCTGGTCGATGTTGAGGGGACCGGCTTTTGTCTGCGGCAGATCGACTGCGACGCCCGTCGCGAGCAAGGGAGCCGCGACCATGAAGATGATGAGCAGCACCAGCATCACGTCGATGAAGGGCGTCATATTGATCTCGGCCATGGCGCCGTAGCGCGGCACGCCGCGCCGCCTGCGTCCACTTTTGCGACCGCTCGCCGCCGGATACATTCCCATGAGGCTTTATCCTTTAGGCCGCGCGGTCGCGCCCGCCGGACCCCGCGTGCTGGTCGATCTGGCGTGACAGAATGGCGGAGAATTCATCCGCGAAACTTTCCATCCTGGCTTGGGATTTCGCGACTTCGCCCTGCAGCTTGTTGTAGGCGATGAGCGCAGGAATGGCGGCGAAAAGGCCAATGGCGGTCGCCAGCAGCGCTTCCGCGATTCCGGGCGCGACGACGGCCAGCGAAGTGTTCTTCGAGGCTGCGATGGAGCGAAACGACGTCATAATGCCCCAGACGGTGCCGAAGAGGCCGATAAACGGTCCCGCAGACGCGACCGTCGCGAGCACCAGCAAATTGGATTCGAGCTTTTCAACCTCGCGCGCGATGGAGACGTCGAGAACCTTTTCAATGCGCGCCTGCAGGCCCATGAAGGAGGCGTTGGCGTTTTGAAACGACCGCTTCCATTCGCGCATGGCCGCGACAAACAATGTCGCCATCGACGACGTCGGGCGGTCGGCGATCTTCGAGTAGAGATCCTCCAGCGAATTGCCGGACCAAAAAGTTTCTTCGAAGCGGTCCATCGCCCGGCGCGTGCGGATGAAGAGGATCGTCTTGTTGATGATGATCGCCCAGCACCAGACGGAGGCGGCAAGCAGTCCAATCATCACCAGTTTGACGACGATATGCGCGCCCCAGAACATGCTCCAGATGGTGATGTCGGGAGGGGCTGCGGCAAGCGGACTGGCGATGTCGGCAGGATTCATGAATTGTCCTTCGGGGCTCTGGCCATTGCCTGTGGGCGAAAATGTGAGCTCTTCGCGGCTGTAATGCTCGCAAAATTAGCCGAATGTGGGGCTTCGTTGCGCCGCACAACGAAACTATAATGTCATCCGGTTAAGAACAAGTAAGGGTTAAGGCGAAGTTTACCAGCTCTAGCTTGAGTTCTCACATCGCCTGTTCGAACTTTTTTCTGACCTCCGAGGGAAGGCGGCGCGGCCGGCCGTTTTCAACCGCCGCGACCTTCACCGCGGCCTTCACCAGAAGCTCGCCGTTGCGCATGATCTTTTGCGACAGCGAGACCGAAGCTCCTCCGACTTCATCGACTTGCGTTTCCACGATCAGCAGATCGTCCATCAGCGCGGGTTTCATGAAATCAATATCCATCGCCCGCACGACGAAGAAAACCGAGGCGCCCGCTTCGCCTTCGTGCAAGGCGCGCTGATGCACTCCGAGGGCGCGCAACAGTTCGGTCCGGCCTCGCTCCATGAAGCGAAGATGAGACGCGTGATACACGAGCCCCGAGAAATCCGTATCCTCGTAATAGACGCGCACCGGAAAGCGGTGAGGGGCGATATCGCTTGTCATTGGTTTTGCGTTCTTCCATGCCATTCTTGACGCATCAAGCAAGGCGGGACAATTATCACGGCCTCGCGTGCTAGCCCACTGACGGGCGGCGGCCAGCGACGCGGCGGCGCTTTAGAAAAACTCAAGGAGACTTCACATGTCTTTCCAGATTGGCGACACCGCGCCGGATTTCGAAGCGGACACAACACAAGGCCGCATCAAATTTCATGATTGGATCGGCGACAATTGGGCGGTCCTGTTCTCCCATCCCAAGGACTTCACGCCGGTTTGCACCACGGAGCTTGGTTACGTGGCAAAACTCAAGCCGGAATTCGACCGCCGAGGCGTCAAGGTCATTGGTCTCAGCGTCGATCCTGTTGAAAATCACGCAAAATGGGCGGTCGATATCGCCGAGACGCAAGGCGCAGCGCCGAATTACCCGATGATCGGCGACACAGATCTGCGCATTTCGAAGCTCTACGGCATGTTGCCGGCAAGCGCATCGGGCGACTCAAGCACGCGGACCCCGGCGGACAATCAGACCGTGCGTAACATTTTCGTCATCGGGCCCGACAAAAAGATCAAGCTCATCATCGTCTATCCGATGACGACTGGCCGCAATTTCGATGAGGTGCTTCGAGTCATCGACTCTTTGCAACTCACCGCGAAACATAAGGTGGCGACACCTGTGAATTGGAAGCAGGGGGAGGATGTGATCATCGCGGGGTCGGTTTCCGACGAAGACGCGAAGAAAATCTATCCGGACGGCTGGAAGGCGCCGAGACCCTATCTGCGCATCGTGCCGCATCCGAAATGAGAAGAGCCCTCGGCGCTCGTTTGTGGTCGGCGGCGCTCGCTCTACTGAAAATGCCTATTCGATCGGTGGTCGATTGGTCGGGAGGTGCTTATGATCTTTCGACAGCTGTTCGACAGCGTGTCGTGCACATACAGCTACCTGCTAGCTGGCCGTCATAGCGGCGAGGCGTTGATCATCGATCCGGTGTTCGACAAGGTCGATCACTACATCCGGTTGATGCGCGAGTTAGACGTCAAGCTGGTCAAGGCGGTGGATACGCACACCCACGCCGACCATATCAGTGGCCTTGGAGCGTTACGCGACCGAACGCATTGCGTTACTGTAATGGGAGAACGAAGCGGCGCCGATGTCGTATCAATGCGCGTCGCCGATGGCGATCGCATTGATATCAACGGCGTGGACTTGGAAGTCATTTACACGCCCGGGCATACGGATGATTCCTATAGCTTTCTCATGCAAGACCGAGTCTTCACGGGCGACACCTTGTTGATCCGGGGCACCGGCCGAACCGACTTTCAAAACGGCGATCCGCGCGCGCAATTCGAGTCGATTTTCGGACGGCTGCTCAAGTTGCCGGATTCGACGGCCGTCTATCCCGCTCACGACTACAAGGGCGACACAGTCAGCACGATCGGCGAAGAGAGGGCGTTCAATCCACGTCTGCAAATCAAGTCAGTCGACGAATACATTGATTTGATGAACTCCCTCCACTTGCCCAATCCCAAGATGATGGACGTTGCGATTCCGGCCAACAGGCATATTGGCCTGCATCAGGAGGAGATTGCGCGGCGCGGGTGGGCTCTCATGCCCGATGAGGCGATAGAGCTCGTCGACCAGCCGTCGATTGCACTGATCGATTTGCGTGAGAAGCACGAGAGGGATGTGGAAGGGATCATTCCCGGTTCGATCCATATGCCCTATGTCGATCTGGAAGAGAACATTCGGGAAGGGGGCATGCTTCACGAGTTGGCGATCGCCACAGACAAGCGCATCGTGTTTTATTGCGCTTTCGGCGAGCGTTCAGCCATGGCGGTCGAGGCTGCCCAAGGAGTTGGACTGTCTTCCGCCTGCCATATTCAGGGCGGCATCGACGCCTGGAAAAAAGCCAAGGGGCCGGTCGTTCGCTAGCGCGGCGATCTCGCGTTTCGCGGTCGTCCCGTTAGCTGTAGCCATTATTCCGCCTCTTCGCTCCCGAACAGCCCGAACTGCGCCGCAAGCTGTGTCGGCTCGGCAAGGCCCAAATGCCTGAAGGCGTGGGGCGTCAGCAGACGCCCTCGCGGCGTGCGCTGCAGGAAGCCTTGCTGCAGCAGGAATGGTTCGATGATGTCTTCGATTGCGTCGCGCGGCTCTGAAAGCGCCGCAGCGATGGTCTCGATCCCGACCGGGCCGCCGCCGAAATTCACGGCGACCATATCGAGATAACGGCGGTCCATGACGTCGAGGCCGATGGAGTCGACTTCGAGTAAACCAAGCGCGCGGTCGGCGAGTTCATGCGTGACGCTCGCCGCTTTTTCGACAATCGCGAAATCGTGAACGCGCCTCAGCAGCCGTCCTGCGATGCGCGGAGTGCCGCGAGAACGGCGTGCGATTTCGCGGGCGCCGTCGTCGCTCATCGCGACGCCGAGCACGCGCGCGCCGCGGCGCACGATCAGTTCGAGCTCCTCGCTCGTGTAGAAATTCAGCCGCATCGGAATGCCGAACCGATCGCGTAGCGGCGTCGTGAGAAGCCCTGCGCGCGTCGTCGCGCCGACAAGCGTGAATTTTGCGAGATCGATCTTCACGGAGCGCGCGGCGGGTCCTTCGCCGATGATGAGATCGAGCTGAAAATCCTCCATTGCAGGGTAGAGGATTTCTTCCACCGCAGGATTGAGCCGGTGAATTTCGTCGATGAAGAGCACGTCGCGCGGCTCGAGATTGGTGAGTTGGGCCGCAAGGTCGCCGGCTTTGGCGATGACGGGTCCAGACGTCGAGCGAAAGTTCACGCCGAGTTCGCGCGCGATGATTTGGGCGAGCGTCGTCTTGCCGAGACCCGGCGGACCGACGAGCAGCACGTGATCGAGCGCATCGCCGCGAGCCTTCGCCGCTTCAATAAAGACTTTGAGATTCTTGCGCGCCGCCTCCTGCCCGGTGAAATCGGCGAGCGTCAGCGGACGCAGCGAAACGTCCGAGTCGTCGTCGCGTCTTTCGGGCGTCACAAGGCGGGGAGAGCTGGTCAAGGCTTTGGCCCTTGGAGAACGGTCGGAGCCCGATCAGGTGAGTCGTCTCCGCCGCGCAGTATATGCCGCCCGCGCCCGCGACAGAACCTTTCAAGGAGAAGATTGATACGCCACGACCTTCCGGGCCATGGAAGGCCGGCTCAGCCTCTCGCAACCCGCCATCCGAACCAGCGGTTCACCCTGCGCGAATATTGCGCGAATGCTTCCGGATGCGCTTTTTGGAGCGCCTTTTCCTCATTGGGAATAATCCAGCGGTCGATGCTCAGAAAATGCAGGATCGGCACGATGATCGCGACCACGATCGATACAGGTTCTTCCGGCCGGGCCGCCAATCCGCCGCGCAGCAAAAGCAGCGACCAGATCAGGCTCTGCACGATCGAAATCAGATAGACCGGATTGCGCGAATATCTGTAAACGCCTTCGGTTACGAGGTGATCGGAGCCAATGAACTCCCGCGCGTCGCCGCCTCGTTTTTCCAGGTAAAAGATCATGGCGATCTTCACCACGTGAAGGAGAAGGAACAGCGCGACGAGGATTCCCATGTCGACGAGCGCGCTGTGAGGCAATTTCCTCACTTCCAGCAGATAGATCGCGGCTGCGACATGCGCCAGGCTTGCGAGAAAATCGCATGTGAAAATACCCGAAAACTGCAAGTCCCGTCGAATCCGTTGACGAAGCGAGGAGATGGCCGGAAGAGATTTCTTAGGCTCGCAAGAAACGCTCATCAGCCTTTCCTTGAGGGTATCTCGGATTGTTTGCGCCATCGTAACCTTGCCGTTGCGGTGCTCTCAGCGAGTTTCGGCGCTTGAAAGGCGAATGTAGCCGAAAATTGGTAAACGATTTCCTTAATGGATTGTTACGGCTGAATTTTAATTTGCTAATTGGCGAGTTCCTTCAGTCCGCGCCGAATGAGCGCGCCTGCCTCCGCCGTCTCGCCCAACGCCCGAATGCTCGCGGCGACAGCCGCCGCCGCCTGCGGGCGTCCATAGCCGAGATTGACCAGCGCAGAGATGGCGTCCTGGACAGGGCGTGGAGCGCTTTTCGCCTCGTCGACGCCCGCAAGCTTCACGACATTCGGATCGATCGACCCAAAAGCCGGAGCCTTGTCCTTTAATTCTGCGACAATCCGCGCCGCGAGCTTTGGCCCGACGCCCTGCGCTCGCGCGACCGTCGCCTTGTCTTGCGTGGCGATGGCGTCGGCAAGTTCGCCCGGCGCAAGGATCGAAAGAATGGCGAGAGCGACCTTAGCTCCGACGCCTTGCACGGTTTGAAGCAGGCGAAACCAGTCTCGTTCGATCGTCGCTTGTGAATCCGAATAGCCGGATTGCGTCCTCGCGAACCTGGGTTTCGATGGAGAGCGCCGCCGCCTCGCCGATGGGAGGCAGTTTTTGCAGCGTGCGCGTCGAGCACTGCACGACATAGCCAACGCCGTTCACATCGAGGATGATGAAATCCTCTCCGTAACTATCGATCAAACCCTTGAGTTTGCCGATCATAGCGGCCTCATTTCGCGCCGAGACGTTCAGAAACCGGCTTCATGCGGAAGCTCCCAGGGCCCGTTTCATTGTCGCTCTTGCGCTGCGATGCTGAGCGTGACAAATGGCAACCGCCAAGGCGTCCGCCGCGTCGGCGCTGTTGGCTGAACTTGTCGGCAATAGCACGCGCACCATCATGGCGATCTGCTGCTTGTCCGCATGCCCGTTGCCGACAATTGTCTTCTTGACGAGATTGGCCGCATATTCTTCGACGTCGAGACCGGCGAGAGCCGGGACGGTCAATGCGACGCCGCGCGCTTGTCCCAGTTTAAGGGCGGACTGCGGGTCGCGGTTGACGAAGGTTTCTTCGACGGCGGCTTCAATCGGCGCATGGTCGGCGATAACGCGCGCAAGGCCCTCGTGCAGCTGACGCAATCGCTCGCCCATATTCGCCTTTGCGTCTGAGTGGACGCGCCCGCAGGCGATGAAGGAAAGCCGCGATCCCTGCGCCTCGATGATTCCCCAGCCGGTGTTGCGCAGACCGGGGTCAATGCCGAGAATCCGAATCGGAAGGGCCATCATCCCGCAGCTTTGGCCGAAAAAGGGCGATTGGGCCAGAGCGTCTTTGACGGTTGACCGGAGGAGCGGGAATCAACCCTGAGTGGGCGCTCGGGCGTGCTCGATCTGGTTCAGGGCGTCGACCACGGCGTCGAAAACGAGCAAGGTCGACGCGTGGCGAGCCTTATAATTTCGCACCGGCTCCAGGACGGCTGCGTCGGCCCATTTGCCCTCCGGCGGAGGACCCTCCTCCTTGAGCATCCTGCGCATCCGATCCCGCAAATCGCGCAACTCCTGGGGCGTCGAGCCGATAATATTGCGCGCCATGATGGAAGCGGACGCCTGACCCAGCGCGCAGGCCTTCACCTCCTGGGCGAAATCGGTCACCTTTTCGTTGGCGAGCGTCAGGTCGACGAGGATTGTCGAACCGCATAGCTTTGAATGGGCCTTGGCGCTGGCGTCAGGGTGCGGCAGCCGGCCGAGGCGCGGAATGTCCCCCGCGAGCTCCAAAATGCGGCGGTTGTAGACGTTATCGAGCATTTGACGCCAGTTAAGCCTTAGGGCTTACGTTCATAATTCTAACATACTATATAGATCGTGACGGATCGTCTTCAAAGCGGCGATCCTAGCGCCGCCTCAATCTCGTGAAACAGATGAGCGGCGTGAAGCTCGAATTTTCGCAAATCGAGAAAGGGCGATGATTTGAGGAACTTGTCCTAGGTCGTCAAAGCGACCAAGGGCTTTCGGCGTTGCGCGGATCGCGTTGACGCGCGTCGCGGCGGTTGGCTGCGGCGATCTCTTGTTAGTTGGAGGCGCCACATGGATGACGTGGTTAAGACCTTGATCGCACGCAAGCCGAGTATCGAAACAGCGCTTAAGCCGTCCCTAATGGATCGGCCGACACGCGACGAGGCCGAGGCCGCCGTTCGCGTCCTCTTGCGTTGGGCCGGCGATGATCCCGATCGCGAAGGGCTGCGGGAAACGCCCCGTCGCGTCGTGAAAGCCTATGAAGAATTTTTCCAAGGTTACAAGGAAGAGGCGGCGGACGTTCTGTCGCGAGTTTTTGAGGAAGTCGAAAACTATGACGATCTCGTGCTCGTGCGAGACATTCCTTTCGTTTCGCATTGCGAACATCATGTCGTTCCCTTCGTCGGCAAGGCTCATATCGCCTATTATCCAACCGGCGGCGTCGTTGGATTGTCGAAGCTCGCGCGTCTCGTCGATGTATTTTCTCGCCGCTTGCAGACCCAGGAAGCCATGACTGCGCAGATCGCGTCGGCCATCGACCAGTTCCTGGCTCCGCGCGGCGTGGCCGTGCTGGTTGAAGCAGAGCATATGTGCATGTCCATGCGCGGCGTGCTCAAGCAAGGTTCGTCGACCGTCACCGTGCAGTTTTCCGGCGTGTTCCGTGACGATCCTACAGAGCAAGCGCATTTCTATACATTGCTCCGAGGCGCGCGTTAGTCGCTTTGTTGCGAAACTTCCCGCAATCGCAATCGCTGTGAAAAAATCGCAGCGATCGACGACGGCGGCGCGCCGCCAAATTTCAGCATCTTGATCGTGAGGAGAACATGTCCGCCGTTTCTCAGTTAGACAAACGAGGTCTGGAAGAGGGGAGCGAGTTTTCACCACGTTTTGATGCGCATGGGCTGATTGTTTGCGTAACGGTGGAAGCCTCGACGAGAGATGTTTTGATGGTCGCTTATATGAACGAAGAAGCGCTAGACAAAACAATTGAAACCGGCGTCGCCCATTATTGGTCTCGTTCCCGAAAGGCGCTCTGGCGCAAAGGCGATACGTCGGGGCAAGTTCAAAAGGTGACGGGGCTTCGCGTCGACTGCGATCAGGACGCGCTCTTGCTGGAGGTTGAGGTCGGTGGCGACGGCAAGGCTTGCCACACCGGTCGCAAGTCCTGCTTCTATCGAAAGCTTGAGCAGGGCGGAGGGCGCAAGCTTGTCGCATTGCAATAGAAAATCGCGCAATGGTGCGTTAACTTATCCGCTACTTTCGAAGCGCAGGCTCGCTCCCAATATAAGTCTTAGAGGGAAAGCCTCAGAACTTTTGCGCTGAAGGGGGAGCGCGTGGAGTGGATCGATGATATCGCTTCTACGCAAAACGTTCGATAAGTGGAATGACGGCGACTCCTCAATGGTGTCCTTTCAGCAGGGAAGTCACGAAATCACACCTACCCAGAACTCGTCAGGGCAGCCAAAAATTGGATTGGCGCTGGGCGCCGGCGCCGCCCGCGGCTGGTCTCACATCGGCGTGCTGCGCGAGTTGGAAGAAAACGGCATCAAGCCGGATGTCATTGCGGGCACGTCCATGGGCGCTGTTGTCGGTAGTTGTTACGCCGCGGGCCGTCTCGATCAAATCGAAACCTTTGCGCGTTCGCTCACGCGGCGCCGCGTCTTCACAATGATGGATCTTTCATTCTCCGGAATGAGTCTCATTACGGGCGAGCGCCTGAAGGCTTCGCTTGAGCTGCAACTGTCAGGCTTGAAAATTGAGGATCTGCCGATTGCTTTCGCTGCGGTGGCGACAGAAGTCGGATCTGGTCATGAGGTTTGGCTTCAGCATGGAGATTTGGCGCTGGCGGTTCGCGCTTCTTATGCGTTGCCGGGGATTTTCGAACCTGTCCGAATTGGCGACCGTTGGTTATTCGACGGCGCGCTCGTTAATCCGGTGCCGGTGACGGTGTGTCGCGCCCTTGGCGCGGAATTCGTCATAGCGGTGAATGTCACTGCAGACACAATGTATCGTTCAACCGTGATCCGCGACCCTTCGAGAGGAGAGAGTTCGACGGTCACAGGGCCCTTCAGCAAACGACCGGACAGTTCGATAGACGACCATCTTCTGCCGCGTTACTTCGAACGTCGCGCAGGCGCGGCGCCCAACGTCGCCACGGCGATGATCGACGCCTTCAACATCATTCAGGATCGTATCCTTCGCTCCAGGCTTGCCGGAGACCCGCCGGACGCTTCAATCAATGCGCGCCTCGATACGGTCGGGATGTTCGATTTCCATAAGGCGGACGAACTCATCGCCATCGGACGGACAGCGGCGAAGCGCGCCTTGCCGAATATTTTCTCGCATATCCCAATCGCGGGCGTGAGCTAAGCTCAGACGTCAGGCCGACGCAATGTAGTCATGCAGCGCTTTGCGCTCGTATTCGATCGTCTCGATGCGATGTTTCACGACGTCTCCGATCGAGACGAGCCCCGCCAAGCGTCCGTCTTTGACAACCGGCAAATGTCTGCGGCGCTGAACTGTCATGAGCTCCATCACGACATCGACCGAGTCTGTCTCTTCGATGATCGGCGGCTGCGGCGTCATGTAGCGCATTGCCGCGTCCGACAAAGCCAGCGCTCCGTAATTTGCGACCGCCGTTACAATGTCGCGTTCGGAAATGATCCCTTCGATATTGCCGCTTGAATTGACGACGACCAGCGCGCCGATTCCGTTCTGCGTCAACTCCTGAGCAATATCTTGCAGGGAAGCATGCGGCATCGTCGTCACGACGCTGCGGCCTTTTCTATCGAGTATGCGGGCGACGGTCATTGCATCCTCCGGAATGATCGTTTCTTCGTTAAACGATTGCTCGAACCTCACGTCTCGACCCGGTCTAACGGCTAACGACATGTCCGCTCGATGGCCGAGGATCGAACAGACCAAACAGAAAAAGGCCCGCGAAAAATCCGCCGATATGTGCTTCCCAGGCTATAACGTCTCCTGCGCCAGCAGCTTGCGGAAACAAGCCAAACAAAAAATTCACGCCGAACCAGGCTGCGAGAAAAAACATCGCACGGCTGTTGGAAACCATGTGCCGCAAGGACGTATCTTGACTGGCTTCCGACGCCGTCCTCTCCCGATCGCCCAAAAACGATCCCGGCGTAAACGCAAAACGCGCTACAGCGGCCATGGTTCCAGAAATTGCGGCGGAAGCGCCAATAACTGGCGTTAATTCCATAGGATGCAGCGCAAAATGCGTCAGCGCGCCCGCAACTGCGCTCAGCCCAAAAAAGACCAGAAAGCGCGCAGGGCCAAATCGCCGCGCGACCGGACTTCCGAACGCGGCAAGCGTCACGCAGTTCACGATCAGATGCGTCCAGTTGCTATGGAGCAGCGCATAGGTGAGGGGCGTCCACCAGGCGCGCCCGGCGCTGTTCAAGATCGGCGCGATCTCGGAAGCGTCCGTCCCTTCAGGGAGCTTTTCGGCAATCGCGCTGATCACTGCTTCGGGCGCAAAAAAATAGGTGAGCCGGGCAGGGATAAACGCAAGTTCCACAAAAATAAGCTGAGAAATATGAGCGGGCAATTTCTCCAGCGCGAATTGGATGAGCGTGAGGGCGACGATCACGATCGAAACGACGCCGGGAAGATTAAGGATTCGCTCCCGGTTAGCGCTCACCAATTCTCCCAATGGCTCGGAGACGCCGTAGCCTCTTCGCGCGTAGTCCGCGTTTCATTTTGGCGCGATTTACCTCGCGCTTATGTCATTTTTTGGTCCGGGGGAGCGGCGGGAAGCGCTTTCCAGAACGTCGGAGCAGCCGTTCCTTTAGACTTCCTTGCGCCGCTGGACCCTCATGGTCCCCGCCGGATTTTCCACTCGACTAAGGCTCGAGTTGTCGGTCGCGAGCCAGTTTTGCCGTCTAGGACGAGAACTGCGAGCGGAGCGTCTCGCGTCGCCATCGTCGACTGCCCGAGCAGTGTCTCATGGAGCCGGCTCCCGGGCAACGACAGGCTTTCGAAAAGGTTAACTGCCTTATGCGTGGCACGCAGTCTGCTGTTAACTATCAACGCGCCGCCAAACGCTCCAAATCGGAGCAACCGAGCGACCTTCGCTCTCGGGAATAGAAATTATGAGACACAGGGTTAGCAAGGAACTGTACGATTATTGGAAAAGGCTGAAGGGCGCGCGTGCTGCCCCCGATCGCTCAGAGATCGATCCGTCGGCAATTCGGCACGTGCTGGCTGACAGTTTCATCATCGAGGTCGACGAAGCGGAGACCTCGTTTCCGATACGCCTCTCCGGATCGCGATTGAACGCCCTTTGGCTGACCGAGCAGAAAGGCCGATCCTTTCTCGAACTCTGGCGGGAGCAGGATCGAGAGAGCCTCAGCACCACGCTCATGATGGTCGTGAGAGGCGTGTCTCCCGTCGTCTCAGCGGTCCAAGGCGGCGCAAAAGGCGCGGAGCCCATGGATTTTGAGCTGCTGTTGCTGCCGCTGCGTTATTTCGGGAAAACCCATTCGCGCATCATGGGCTCGCTCGCTCCGATGCGCCGGACAAGCTGGCTGGGTTCGTCCGCGGTTGAACCGCTTTCATTGAATTCAATGCGCTTCATCGAAGAGACCGATCATCGCGCGCCTTGGGGATTCTCGAAATTTGTCGCTCCGCCGCCGCCCGAAAGGCAGCCGCCGCGTCTGGTGGTTTACGAGGGCGGCAAGTCCAGATCGCGATGGTGATCGAAAGGTCAGTTAGTTAAGTCATTTTTAGCGGACCTAAGGTTAAGTTGTCGCCGTCAGAACGCCCGGCGAGCACGACATGGCTGTAGCAACCTCCGATATGGGTAATCAACGGCGCGCGGAGCGACGCCGTTTTCAGCGCGTTCGCGTCCACCTGTTTGGCCGCTACATGCTCGAATCGCACGAGGAATATCCCTGCCAAACGGTCGAAATGTCGCCGGGCGACATGCGGCTCTACGCGCCAACGAAGGCGCAAGTGGGCGAACATGTCGTCGTCTATCTGGATGAGATCGGACGTTTCGCCGGCGTCGCCACAGGCCAGGAGGACGGCGGCTTCTCGATGAGCATGGACGTCTCTCCGCGAAAGCGCGACAAGCTCGCAGATCAGCTGACATGGTTCGCGAACCGGCAAGAATTAGGCGTCGCCGACGATCGCCGGCACGACCGCATTATCCCCTTGATGCCGCGCGCCGTGTTACGTGTATCGGGTGGCGCCGAGCATATCGTCAAAATTCTCGATATCTCGCTTTCGGGCGTCGGCATACAGACCAACGCAAAGCCGCAACCGGGCGCCGAAATCATCGTCGGCTCCAAACCGGCAGTGGTCGTAAGACACTTCCAGGACGGATTTGCGGCGCAGTTTCATCAACCGCTGCCGCAGGAAGAGTTCGACGAGACGATCAGGCTTTGACGGCTTCGAACGGTCTCGCGCTCACCAGAATTTGAGGAAGCCGAGCAGGCTTTTCTTTGACGCGCGGCTGGCTTCATTCAAAGCCTCCTCGGCGCGGCGCGCCTCGTCACGCAGTTTCAGCACGGCTTCGTCGGAAATTTTGTAGTTGAGCACGGCGAGCTGCAGCCGGCGCTGCGCCTCTTCAAGTTTCAACTGTGCTGCGGCGACCAACGAGTCCTCGGCCATTTTCATCTCCAATGCAAAAAACGGCGCTGCTAAAATCTGGCTTTTTCCATCAACAGAGCTATCGCGCTTTCTTCAAGAGGCAAAGCCGCCTTAAGATTAACTGAGCGCGAGATAGGCGCTAAATCCGGCGACGAGCAGCACCAGCGCCGCTAACAAAACGAGTCCCGCGCGCGCCACCCCGGGTCCGTGAAGCTCCGTGTCGTCGAGCATTTTTTCCGTTCGGATGAAACGGATCGTGGCGATGACGATGAGCGCAATGCCTCCAAATATAAGCGTGGCGCCGCCGTATCGCCCCAAAGGCCCGGAAAATCGCTCGAGCTGCGACCTTCGAAATGTTTCTGCTGGAATGGAGTCTATGATGGTGAGCACGAAAAGGTTGAACTTCTCGATGACGAATCCGAGAGCGATAATGGCGACGCCAGTTCGCACCCAGGCAAGAAAGGTTCGCTCATTCGCGGCGTGATCTCGATAATCTGGGATCATGTGGCACTTATCGTTTCGAGCGCGTCCCATGGCGAGAGCTATGACAAGCGCGTGATGGAAGGGATCACAAAGGAGGTGGAAGATGGATGAGTTTCAGGGCGGCTTCCTGCGAAGCGTCATCATCGGTCTTGTCATGGCCTTGGCCGTTTCGTTCCTCTTGGTGTGGTTTCGCTGAAGCCTTACGTCTTCAGAACGCCGTCGACTCGAGTACGAGCGGCTGAGACGCCAAAGAAACGGACCGGAAGGTCATTATCTCGATTCCGGTTTCAAGCACCATCCAAATGACAGTTGGCTGGCCGCTAACGGGAACGAATGAAAGATCGACCGTATGGGCCGCATAAGCATCGGAGATCGGAAAGCTGATCGATGCGGAGGGCGCCTCCGATCCGAGCCTGACATGGCCTGTTTTTCCGGACCAGGCTTTGCCTTCCAATGAGATGCTCACGACCGAGCGCATCGTGGGCGCGTGCTCGAACGAGAAGGTCATAAAGCCTTGCGAGTCAGGTCCGCCTTGTTGAGGCATGGACCACACGATGTAATCATAGGCGGCGTAATAGTCGCCGACGGTCGATGCGTTGAACCACGCTGCGGGCGAGGCTTGATAAGGACGCCGTGGCGTAAGTCTGTATGAGGGTCCAAAAATTCCGTCGAAGATCGAGGGGTCGATGCGTGGCCCCAGTTTGGACAGCCTTTCGGCGCGCGAGAGCGTAGTGCTTGGACGCTCCAAAGCAGTCGTCGACGATTTTCCACTGTTCAGATCGGCGATATGATGCGCCCAATGTTGGGCCTCTGCGAGTTCGTTTATTCGGCCGCGCAAAGCGCGTTTTCTTTTCAAGAATTCGCTTGCATCCATCGCCGTATCCTCTCTCGCGCTATCTCAATCTTGAGAGTGCTTCAATTCGGCTTTGATGACCAGAGTAATCAAGGCTGCGATCAAGCATTAATGCTGCGCTGAAGTCCTCTATAATAAAAAACTTGCTAGCAAGTCTCGACAAACTGGCGTTGGCCTCCAGTTACTTTCCCTAGTTTTAGGCGCGGGACGAGTTTCAGCGCAGATTGCTGTTCTGCTCTCTCGCAAATGTGGGAGGTGTAACATGCGTAATTTGATCAAGTTTGGCGCCTTGACGGCGGCATTGGCGGGCGCGGCGATTTTTGCTCCGACGACGGCTTCAGCCGGCGTTATGAGCGTCGCAGGAAAAACCACGGTGGCCCAGTCCTCTCTCGTCGATCAGGTTTATTATCGTTGCCACAGGCCATGGCGTCATCACTGGCGTTACTCCAGCTGCCACCGCCATTGGGGTTATTACGGCGGATGCCACCGCTGGGGCTATTATCCTTGGCGTTATCGTTACTCATATTATCCGGCTTACGGTTATGGCTACGGGTATAGCCCGTCCTACTACGGCGCCTATGGATCATCTTGGTATAACCCCGGCGCAGCCGTTGCAGGTACGGCCCTTGGCTTAGCCGGCTTGGCGACCTCTCCATTGTGGTGGTAAGCATCCCTAAGCTTGGCTAGAATTCCGTACTAGCCTAAAGGCCGCCCCGTTCAAGTGCTTTAGCGCAAGAATGGGGCGGCCTTTGCAGTTTTGAAGTTCGCTTCAGGCGCGCCATGACAAAGCCTGCTATGGAGAGAGCCACGCGATCGAGATTTGCTCGTTGAGAATCTCCACGCCCATTTTGAGGTGGCGATGCTGGACTATGATGCGTTATTGGCCGCACTCGTGGCGGGCAGCGTTACGCTGGCGGCGTTTCTTTTTCTGCCTTGGATAGCCGATGAAATTCCCGATTTGATCCGCACTGCTGTTGTCTATTTGGCGGTCTTGCTGAGCGCGTCCTGGCTCTTTCAATTTTGGCTTCGGCGACGGCGCAAATGAGTAGATAACGATCCTCGATTTCGTGGCGATAAATCCTATATTCTCAGCTGAGAGTGCGGCCGATTAACGTGTTCGCTGAGGGTCTCTCGGCCGCTCGAGATGCGCGTTAGCGCAATCAAAGGAGACCGATTATGAGACGCATTTTTTCCACTTACACATCGCTTGCAGTCGTCGGTCTACTGGCCACGACCGCCATTCCTGCTCAGGCGCATGGCTATCTCGTCGATTCGTTTCCGTCCCGCAACGAACACATAAATTTTCCTTTGAAAAAAGTGACTCTTCAATTTTCACTCTTAGCTGATGCGAACTATTCGACCGTCAGCATAAAGAAAGACGACGGTTCGATTCTCGCCGCGAAAACTCAGCCCAAGGCCTCGCGCGAAATTGAAGTTGCCGCACCTCCATTGCAGCCTGGTCGGTATCATGTGCACTATAAAATCTTGTCGACCGATGGAGACGTCGTCCAAGGCAAGATTGACTTTTTTGTCGACGGCTAGTGGTTGGCTTGGCTAAGGGGAACTGTCGCGACGAGTGCTACGCGACGAGCTTCTTGACTTTCGCAAACCGACTTAAGCTCAACCAGGACCCCAAATTAGTTTCGAGTTGGCGGTTTCCTGTGATGATGAGTTTCTGCGCCTCTTTCGCTCGCGCGATGCTTGTGTAACCCATCCATATTTCGGTCATGGTCCGCAGATCGGTGGACAAATACAGATCCACGTCGAACCCTGGTTCGACCGAGCATAAATCGACCTCCTGATCAGGCTGCACGATTAGCCACCAATTGCGTCGCGTCTCTGGAAGATCGCCGAAAATGAACTGAATAGTGTTTCGGCGGCGAGGCATGGGATTGGGGTCGATATTGCGTCGGATATCCCACATGAGAAGATTGGGGTCCAAGTTTTCCAAGGACGCTTCGGTCTCTATCCACCTCTGCCCCCAAAGGCCAACCGCTTCGATGACCGGTTGCAAGTCCTTGCCTGCCTGGGTCAGCCGATATTCGAACGCCTCTGGCTCGCCGGCAACTCGCGAGCGAGTCACAATTCCCATTGTTTCGAAATCTTTCAGCCGCTTCGACAGAAGAGCGGGCGACATCCTCGGCACGCCGCGCCTTAGCTCGTTAAAGCGGGTCGATCCCACGACCAGTTCTCGGAGAAGAACCAGGGTCCACCGGCCGCAGAGAATTTCCGCGGCCATCGCCACAGGACAGAACTGTTTGTAGCTACTTTCAGTCATTGATCGTGTCCCCGTCGCGCTGCGATCGAGCGAAAAGGGTATGCGCCGGGAATGTCGCGGTCCAGTTCAGAATCTATACCGGTTAACTTCATTTCCTGAACTGGCGACGCGGCAGGCGGATATGGCACATCGCGCCCATGCAGCGGGATCGGCCCGGAGCAAACGGAAAATCTTTGGAAGGGATGATTATGCCACTCGTCGACATTCATCTAATCGAGGGCGTCTTCGACAAGAGCCAGAAGCAAGCGATGATCGGCAAGGTGACGGACGCCATGGTGGAGATAGAAGGCGAAGCCATGCGTGACGTCACCTGGGTCCGCATCTATGAGGTCGCCAGTGGGGAATGGGGCATTGGGGGCAAAGCGGTAACGGCCTCAGAGATCAAAGCCATGCAAAACAACGGTAAGTAGATCGGCGCATATGTCGGCAAGAAGCTCGGCCCGCCACGGAACGCCGTGGCGGGCGCGCATTGCGATCAGCTTGTGATCACCAGCGGCGCCACCGACGGTAGCCCCAATATCGACGACGCCAATAAGGGCGACGCCAGCCATAATAGTAATTGGGGCGCCACCAGCAGCGATAGGGACCGCAGACCCACCGCGCTTGTTCGACATTCGTCATCGCGTCGGCCGCAATGGCGACCCCGCTATTCGTCACCGGCAATGCGGACGCTTCAGTTTCCCCCACCGTCAATGTGGTCAGCGCAACGCTGGCCGCGAGGATAACTTTGAGAGGGTATTTGCCCATTTGCGATAATCCTCTTGGTTAATGGTCCGTCCCAATGATGTCGCGCGTGGACCGGCGACGACATTAGCTTTAGGGCGCTGAAGCGAAGCGGGAAGCCCTGAAGCTGACGTAATCGTATTTTGGACGCTGGCTCTTCGTCCCGCGGTTAAAACCGCGAAACTCGCCGATGCTTGCGGACGCCGCGCTCACAAGCTTTTTTGCGTGAGGGAAAGACCATCTGACAAAACGCCGAAATAAATTATTGTTTTCCAAAATGGATTTCGGAAGCAGGACTGCGCGTAAGAAGAGTCGCGCCGGGTTCGCCTCGTGCTCGTGCGCGATGCAGACCAACCATTCCCTGGTCGGCCGTCGCGTAAGAGGAACTTTTTTTAACTTAGTCGGTTCAGTCTCAGCAAATTACGCAATTCGTTTTGAACGATGCTCCAAATATTTCGAAAGGCGCAAGGTATGATCGACCTCATCTACGTCTGCTATTTCGAAAATCTCGTCCATGAACGCCGCCGACTTGAACCCACCTACCGCAAGTCGACAGCCGATCGTCGCTTTGTCGCCTTCAGATCCGGCGAGACGAAACCCGTCGTCGGCAGGGACCAACCCACCAGGCGCGAATCTCTCCGGCATGGGCGGAGATAAGCCGCAAGGTTGGTCAACGGGACCATTCAGGGACGACAGCTTGCGTGCGTCCAGCCCCAGAACTTGATGGTGGATCGCAGCCCGAAGGCCGCCGCAACGTTTGGTCCGGTGGTCGACGTCGCCTGGTTGATCGCGCCGCCACTCGGATGGATGATATATCGAAAATCCGGTTGGATGACCCAACCCACGCCGAGGGCGTTCGGTTTTCGGAAGCACATAAAGACTTGCAGAGATCGTTTCCCGCCACACGGGAACAGCGCCATCGCTCAGCCAAGACGACGGGCTTCGGCAACATCGTGGATTCCTGGCTGGACTGCGCGAACGCGCCCAGTCGGGAAGCCAATATTCTTTAATGATCGACTGAAACAGCGATGTGTCAAGAACCCCGTGGCGGCAATCGAAGCCTACGGAGATGCGATTGTCGGGAGCGCGATCCGACTGCTCGACGCTCCCCCGGAACGGAAAGAGGCTCCCAATCGTTAATCCAAGACGGACGATTCCATCCCGTTGCATGCGACCAATTGCATAGGAGGTTTCGAGCGGAGAGAGGGGGCCGGTGAGTGCCGGACATTCGTCGGCGCCGCGTTGCGGGGTTGCGTCATCGCATCGGGAGGGATGCGAACAATCACAGGACCTGAGGCCTTACAATAAAGATTTGTCCTCGACGAGGAATCGATCTGGCGAAATCGTCGCGTGAGCAAACAACAACGTTGAGGGAGCAGCCAAATGAAGATCAAAGATCGCCCCGAATTTAAGTACAAGCCTCCGGTCTTTTCCTTGCGTGGGGACGAATATGTCTCCACAGCCGTCAAAACCATGACGGAGCGAAACATCGGCTCGGTCGTGATTGTGGACGAAGACATGAAAGTTCGCGGCATCGTTACCGAACGCGATCTTGTGCGTCGGACACTTGGCGCCGGCCTCGACCCAAAAACGACGCCGCTTTCGAGCATCATGACAAGCGAGGTCAAGACGGCGCGGCCGGATGATCGAGTGATCGACTGGCTGCGACAGATGTCGAACGAACGTTTCCGCCATCTGCCGGTCCTTGATGACAATGGCCGGTTGCTCAGCATCCTTTCGCAAGGCGATTTCGTTTCATACACATGGCCGGAATTGTTGCTGAGTTTTAGGGAAAAAACATCGGAAACGCTGCGCGGCAATGCGGCGCCGCTGCCAATATTGATGGGGGGAATTATGCTCTATACATTGCTGATTATAGTGGTGATGAAGATCTTGTGAGTTTCGTCTGCGTCGATGATCTGTAACAAATGAGGATGGATCACGTCCGCGATGCTTTTAGTTTTGCGCGACCGAGAGAGCTTCGACGCGAACGTCCCATATCGTCTACGAGCAGCTTGTTCAAAGTGCTCAACCACGGAGGCGCGCCAATGCAGGAAGGTCCAAGGTTTTGGGCGCTCGTTCTTGCGATCTGGATTGGTTTGGTTCTCGGCGTCATGAACATCGCGGTGAAGATCGACCTCTTCATGAGCATGGCGGCAAAACAATAGCGTCGCCGGGATCGACACATGATATTGCCACGCTACCGCTTAGGTGCGCTCTTTTTGCAAAAGCTTGATTATCTGAATCAGGGTTGAAAAAAGCCCGCCGAAGAGTGGCGGGCTTAAGTTGAAGAAAATGCCTTAAAAACTTATCCGCTTCGGGCGAACGAAGAAATGCGGCAAAACGACGCCTGGCTCGCGTTCCTCAGCAGAGCTTGAGCCGATCAGGTGGCTCGGTCAGAAATTTCTAGCCTGAGGATGTTACGCATCCTTCTGAGCTTCATGCAGACGATGCAAATAAAACATCGCGGCCACCGCGACCAAAACAATGCCGACTAATGTGATCAGCAGCGCCGCTCGCTGAAGCCATGCGACGAGCGGCACTCCAAGGGCTAACACGACCCCGACGACGCAGATGCGCCACGCGCCGATCTGAGCGCCAGCCGTAAATGTCCCCAACGCCAATAATGTCATCACCATCAGGGCAGTGGCGTTTGCATTCATAATCTGACTTACGTCTGTGACGAATACGAGGTTCATCGCAATGATCACGGCGCCCCAGTGAAGAACCTCTATCCAGATGAGCCGTCCGAGCATTTTTTGATGCTGAGAATCTCGCCACCGAGCAAACACGCATACCGCTGCGAAGAAGGGAACGAGAATTTCCCAATAGGTCGTCATTGATTCCCGGACAACGCTCGCCAAAGCGACGCCCAAAATGGCAAGGCCCAGCATCGCGATGTAGGGCCAATCGCGTATGAAGAAGGCGCGAAAATCGAGGCGCGGAGCATTTAGTTCGTGCACTTCCGGTTCTTGATTGACCAAGACGCAAGCTCCCAAGTTGGCAACGCCGTTATCGGTAAGTCGAAATTCCACGAATAGCCGGAAATTCGCCGCCGAGATTGGCCGGATTTATCCTCGTTTGCAATCTCGGAAGTGCGCCAGACACAAATTCGATCCTGTTGTGATGAGTTGCAGCGCAAACTAGCCGGCCCAGAGGGGGAGGGCGCCGCACTGCATCAGCATTTGAGGCGATAGCCTCGGCGCTTGGTTGGTCTAAAATCCCGGAGGCTTACGATTTCGTCTATTTCGGCCTTGCATTCCACGTTGGAGCATTTGGCGATCGGAAATCCAGCTCCCAGTTGAATTTGCTTACAAGATTATATCCCAGAATAAACGGCGTCTGGCGCCCGAGGGCCCTTTGCAAAACACCGAAATTATACGCAATCGCATAGACCCCTCGCAGAACTCGTCCTTCTCCCAAATCAAGTTCTTTGATCTCATATATTTTGGACGAAAATCCTTTGCCGCCGACTTCGCTCGCTTTGGCTTTTTTCTTCACGAGGGTGAAAAGGCTTTTGTGCTTTTGCACGAACTGCTCATCGACCGCGGAAATTTCAGCCCCTGTATCAAGCAATCCGACAACCGTCATATTGCCCGTCCGCACGTCAATTCCCACAAGACGATGGTCGGGACCGAGTAACCGGAAAGGCATGCCGCCGCCAGCCATCGGCGTCTCGTCAAAGAACACCAACTCACGATGATCGAAATCCAGGGTGAAGCGAGCGCCCTTGAAAAAGTCGAGTCCTAAGAGGTCATCTCCATCGCTGGCGGCGCAGCGCGTAACTTCATATTTGGACCGCGCGATGTCATTCCCTCGGGCCGCTTTAAGCGCAACGTTGTTGGCCACGACATCGTCACAGCGCGTTGTCTTCCCCGACGCCCCAGTGGAATAGCTTTGACCCGAGGACGGCATATCTGCGTTCCAGGGCGCAAGCGTGATGCGGCTGGTGGAGGCTCCCGTATCGAGGCGCATCGAACCCATGAAATTTCCGAAACGGACCGGAAGGTAAATACGGCCTCCGCCGTAATCGCTTTGGGTCAGGGTCATCGGAATTGTGGAGGGTTTATCCTCGCCGCTTGCGATGCTCACCTCGAACAACAGAGCGACAAAGAAAATCGCCATGTATGGAAAAAGTTTCATCGGCGCATTTCCGACTCGAGGTATCCGTGTTTGATCAATCGGCTGACAAGCTCACATTCGTCAAGTAGCGAGATGCTGCGATCCCGGTTCTTCCCGAGAGC
>CAWESG010000004.1:0-22228 GCA_963811555.1 uncultured Alphaproteobacteria bacterium
CGCCGTCGCCAAGCTCCACTTTCTGTACGCGGCCTTCTCCATGAATGCGTGTTGTGTTCGCGTTGAGCAAGACGCCAACGCCCATTTGCTCGACAAGCCGCTTTAACAGCGAAGCCGCCGCGGCGTCGAGTTGGCGCTCCATCAGACGATCCATGAGATGAACGAGAGTAACTTTAGCGCCCGCTTTTGCGAGACCGTAAGCCGCTTCGAGCCCGAGCAAACCCCCGCCGACGACCACAACTCGTTTGCGTTCGTCGCCGAGGCCGAGTTGTCCAGCGTGTCGATGTCAGCGCTGTCGCGAAACGTATGGACGCCCGCCAGCTCGGCGCCAGGTATGGGAAGACGCAGCGGAAGCGAGCCCGTTGCAAATACGAGCTTGGAAAGGAAAGATCGACTTCGTTTTCCAGTAAGACGCTACGCCGGGCGAGATCGACCGCCGTGGCCTTGCAGCCGTAACGCAGCGTGACGCCATGATCGCGCCACCAGTTTGCTGGCTTGAGTTCAATGTCGCTCGACGCGACCTCGCCCGCCAGCACCGACGATAACAGCACACGATTGTAGGCCAGCCGCGGCTCTTCTCCGATCACGGCGATGGCATAGCGCCCGAGCGCGACGCGCGACAGCTCTTCGGCGAGTTTCGCCGCCGCCATGCCATTGCCGATGATGACAAGAGGTTCGCTCATTTCTTAGGGCGCCCTTACGCGGCTTCCACATAGCGATCGCGTTCATAGAGGAACTGCAGCACGCGTTGCCGACAATTGAGATAGGTCGTATCCGTTGCGAGTTGGAGCCGATCGCGCGGACGCGCCAGTTTCACGTCGAGAACCTCTCCGATCGTCGCGCGCGGTCCATTGGTCATCATCACGATGCGATCCGACAGAAGCACGGCTTCGTCGACGTCATGAGTGATCATCATCATCGTATTGCCGAGCGTCTGATGCAATGCCATCACTTGATCCTGCAGATGAGCGCGCGTCAGCGCATCCAAAGCCCCGAAGGGTTCGTCGAGGAGAAGCACTTTAGGCTCCATGGCGAGCGCGCGGGCGATTTCGACTTGCCGTTTCATGCCCCCGGAGATTTCATTGGGCCGCTTATCCTTGGCGTGCGTCATCTGCACAAGTTCAAGATTGCGCATGGTCCATTCATGGCGCTGCGCGCGGCTCTTGCTCGTACTGAACACCTTGTCGACGCCAAGGCGCACATTGTCATAGGTTGAGAGCCACGGCAGCAGCGAATGATTTTGGAACACGACCGCGCGATCCGGGCCGGGCGAGTTCACTTCGCGCTCTTCGAGATGACGCCGCCGCTTGTCGCGGTCAGAAGTCCCGCGACGATGTTGAGTAGCGTCGATTTCCCGCAGCCCGAGTGGCCGATGATCGAGACATATTGGCCTTTTTCGACAGTGAGGCAGACCCCCTCCAGCACTTTGGTGATGCTGGCGCCGCGTGAAAAGCTTTTGTCGACATGATCGATCTTGAGATAGCTCATTTGCGTATTCCTTAGCTCGCCTGCGCGCCGCGTGTCGCAAAACCTGCGACGAAGGCGACGAGACGGTCGAGGATGAATCCGGTGACGCCGATGTAGATGAGCGCCACGAAGATGTCGGGCAGGCGCGAGGAGTTCCACGCGTCCCAGATGAAGAAGCCAATTCCGACGCCGCCCGTGAGCATTTCCGCCGCGACGATCGCAAGCGACGAGAGCCCGATGCCAATGCGAAGTCCCGTGAAAATATAAGGCGCGGCGGAAGGAATTACGATCTTCCAAAAGAATTCCAAAGGATTGAGGCGAAGGACGGCTGCGACGTTGCGATAGTCCTGCGGAATATTGCGGATGCCCACCGCCGTATTGATGATGATTGGCCAGATCGCGGTGATGAAGATCACGAAGATTGCGGAGGGATAGCTATCGCGAAAGGCGGCGAGCGATATCGGCAACCAGGCAAGCGGCGGCACCGTGCGCAATACTTGAAAGATCGGATCGAGCCCGCGCATCGCCCATTGCGATTGTCCGACGATCGAGCCGAGCAAAACACCCATGACGCTTGCAAGACCAAAGCCCAATGCGACGCGTTGCAGAGACGTCAGCACGCGCCAGCCGAGACCGATGTCTTGTGGGCCGTTTACAAAGAATGGGTGAAGAATGAGGTCGTTTGCTTCGCTCCAAATGCGCGATGGCGAGGGCAGCGTCGCAGTCGGCTTGACGCACATGATCTGCCAAATGGCGAGAATGACGGCGAGGGTAATGAGCGGAGGCAGAACCGTCGCAAAGAAGGACATCACATTCGATTTATATTTTATCAACAGCGGAGTGCGGCGTCGCTTGAATGCTTCGTCAATCTCGGTGTCGCTCGGTATGGCGCCCGCAAGTTCGTCTTTGGTAATTTGCATGGTCATTTGGGCCTCGGTGATGCGATCCAAGACGCGCCGTCGCGCGCTCCTGGCGTTCTGACTTTAGACTTCCGCACGCTTGATCGACAGGCTGCGGAGATAGTCGAGCGGCTTATCGGGGTCGAAGACCTTGCCATCGAAAAAGGTCTCTTTGCCGCGCGATGTCGAGGTCGGAATTTCTTTCGTGGGAACGTTGATGGACTTCGCCGCCTCGCGCCATATATCTTCGCGATTGACCTTATTGACGAGCGCTTTGATGTCGGTCTTCGGATCGAACTTGCCCCAGCGGATGTCCTCGGCAACGAACCATGTGTCATGGCTCTTGAAAGGATAGGACGCAAAATCACGCCAGAATTTCATGAATTGCTTGCCGCCTTTTTCGACGCGTCCATTTCCGTAATTCACGTCCCCCTTGAGGCGCCCGACGATGTCAGTGACAGGCACGTTGAACCATTGGCGGCGCCCGACAATCTCCGCGAGCTCCGGCTTGTTCTCCATCTTGTCGCACCATTGCTGGGCTTCCAGCACGGCGGCGATCAGCGCTTCAGCGGCCTTCGGATTCTTGTCGACCCAGTCAGCGCGCATCCCCAGAGCCTTTTCAGGGTGCTTCGACCAGATTTCGCCGGTCGTGCAGGCCGTGAATCCGATCCCCTGATTGACGAGTTGCTCGTTCCATGGCTCACCGACGCAGAATGCGTCCATATTGCCGACCTTCATATTGGCGACCATCTGCGGCGGCGGAACGACGATCGTGGAGACATCCTTGTCGGGATCGATGCCGGCGGCGGCGAGCCAGTAGCGCATCCAGAGATCATGCGTGCCGCCGGGAAAAGTCACTGCAACTTTGACTTCCTTGCCGTCGGCCCGTTTCTTGGCGAACGCCGCTTTAAGCGTATCGGCTTTGGCTGTGACTTTGAGGTCTTTATATTCGTTTGAAACCGAGATCGCCTGAGAGTCGAGGTTCAGACGCGCGAGGATATACATCGGCGTCGGCATATTGTTTTGCGTCACCTTGCCGGTCGAAATCAGATAGGGCATGGGGGTCAGGATGTGCGCGCCGTCGATGCCGTTGCTCGCGCTGCCCAATACGAGATTGTCGCGCGTCGCGCCCCAGGAAGCCTGTTTCGAAACTTCTACATCCGGCATTCCATGCTTGGCGAACAGGCCCTTTTCTTTTGCGATAATGAGCGGAGCGGCGTCGACGAGCGCGATATAGCCGAGAAGCGCTTTTGTCGTTTCAGGGCCAGCCGCCTGCGCAAAAGCGCCGGCTGGAAAGCTCGCCTGGGTCGCGGCGAATGTCGCCGCCGCGCCCGCCAGCACCGAGCGGCGGTTGAGTAAAGCGGAGCCTGCGTTCTTCGAATTCGCCTTGTCCATGTTTCTGCGTCGTCCTCTGTGCGTCCACCGGGCTGCGAAGCGTTGGTTTCGCGCCATAAAAAAAGCCGCTGTCCTCAAGGACGCGCATTGCGCGGTCTCCTCAGGTCAGCGGCGTTGCTGATTGGCCCTTCTTTGGGCCGGATGGCATCGTATCGGGGGGTAAATACGCAAGCGGCGTGCCAAGGCTATCTTGGCATGTATCTATTGAATATCAATGACTTAAAGCAAGCGCGGTCGGAATATTAATTCGCCGCTTCGATGATTGGGGCGGCGCCTTGCCAAAAATATATGCAGCGCAGCTAGGCGCCGGCCTATTGCTTTGAGCCGATCGAAAAGGCCGCGAGATAGTCGCCAATCCTCTCGGCCTCAAAGCGCGTTCCCGAGAAGGCGCCAATCGCATCGTGCGAAATCATCGTGGGTCGGGAGGCTCCGAGCGCGGCCTCGTAAAGGTCGGCGCGAAAGGTCCGCTTCGCGGCCGCCAGCGATTCAGATGAATTGCGCGTCTGTCCCCAGCGCAGCATTTGCGCATAAAGCCATGCCGCTTGCGCCGGGTCGGGGCGGCCGGCGTCGCCTCGTGCTACGATGAGATAATCTTTACTCTCACGCTCAACGCCATCCTGCGCGACGCGCATGCGGCCCAGCAATGTGCGCCGGATAGAGTCCACATCGACGCCGACTCGATCGGGACGTGCGAGAATCGAAGCGACCTCATCGAGATTTTCTGGAACGTTGATAAAATTCGCCGCGCGTTGACAGGCCCGCGTGAGAGACGCAACCGCGGATGGCTGATCATCCGCGAAGCTCTCGCGCACAGCCAAAACCTTTTCCGCCGCGCGCGCGAAAATATCGACTCCAAAATGCAGGATACGCCCCAAGCCTTGGCTGACTGCGACCAAATTCCAGGGCGCTCCGACGCAAAAGCCGTCGACCTGACCTTTTGCGAGACTTTCAACCATGAAGGGCGGAGGCAATACGACGAGGCGAATATCTTCATCCGGGACGAGGCCTCCTTCCGCCATCCAATAGCGCAACAGGTAATTATGCGTCGAAAAGGGGAAGGTCATGCCGAAGGTGAGCGGATCAAGTCCAATACGGCGACGATGCGCCGCCACACGCGCCAGCGCGCGGGTGCTCGTCAACGGATCGGCAAGATCGCCGTCGCTCGCGGAGGCCAGTTCATCATAAAGCCCCGGCGCCACGGTGATGGCGTTGCCATTAATCGCGAGAGTTATCGGCGCTGCGATCGGCATTTTGACGCAGCCGAGCCCGAGGCTGGAGGCGATGGCCAGGGGCGCGAGCAAATGCGCCGCGTCGAAGAGGCCGATATTGAGCTTGTCGCGCACATTCGACCATGAGACTTCGCGCACCAGTTCGACGTCGAGACCTTCGGCGTCGGCGAAGCCTTTGTCGGCGGCGACGATAATCGCCGCCGCGTCTGCGAGCGGAATGAAGCCGATCCGCAGGATTTTTCGCGCGTCAGTCATTTCAGCAGCTCCGACGCGGTGATGATCGAATGGGCGATGTCCGCGATCTTCTTTTTCTCGCGCATGGCGACTCCGCGCATGAGCCGATAGGCTTCGTCCTCGGACAGGCCTTTTGCTTTCATCAATATGCCTTTGGCGCGATCGAGAGCTTTACGGTCTTCGAGATCGCTTTTCGCGCGCTCCAGCTCATCCTGGAGCTTGGAGAAGGCGTTGAAGCGCGAAATGCATAAATCGAGAATCGATTTGATCCGCTCTTTTTTCAGGCCGTCGACGATATAGGCGGAAACTCCGGCGTCGACCGAGGCGCGGATGGAGGCGGCGTCGCTTTGATCCACGAACATCGCGACGGGCCGACGCACGGCGCGGCTCACCTGAAACATCTGCTCCAAAATGTCCCGGCTCGGGTTTTCGAGATCGATCAAAATCACGTCCGGGTCGAGGGCGTAAATGCGCTGAAGCAGATTGTTCATCTCGCTGAGGCGTTCGACCGCCGTGAATCCCGCATCTCGCAGCCCTTCCTCGAGGATGGCGGCGCGGATCGGGCTCTCATCGACGATGACGATTTTCAACTGGGCGATCCAGCGGGCGGGAGCATGCGGGATGGGCTCGGCGGCCGGCGCTCCCTTCTAGACAGGCCGCGCCGGCAGGACAAGAGCGCGAATTGCGCGCCGGCGAGGGGCGCCATCTCAATGAAATCCTGCGTCATCGTTCCGTCGTATTGTTCCGGGAGCGCATCGCTGCTAAGAGGCCGCGTGGCGTGAGGGGTAGGGGACTTCCATGGCGGCGATGAAACTTCTCGCGGGCAACTCTAATCGGCCGCTCGCCGAAGCGGTCGCCGCCCATCTCGGCATTTCGCTCTGCCGCGCCCAGGTGCGCCGCTTCGCGGATCAGGAGATTTGGGTCGAGGTGCTGGAGAACGTGCGAGGGCAGGACGCCTTCGTCGTGCAGTCGACCTCTTTCCCGGCCAACGATCATCTGATGGAGTTGCTCATCATGATCGACGCTTTGCGTCGCGCCTCGGCGCGCCGCATCACGGCGGTGATCCCTTATTTCGGCTATGCGCGACAGGACCGCAAGCAAGGGCCGCGCACGCCCATTTCCGCGAAGCTCGTCGCCAATCTCATTACCCGCGCCGGAGCCGATCGCGTGCTGACGGTCGATCTGCACGCAGGACAGGTTCAGGGCTTCTTCGATATCCCGACCGACAATCTGTTCGCCGCGCCCGTAATGGTCGCCGACATCAAGGCGCATCAAAACTTGAAAAACGTCATGGTCGTGTCGCCCGACGTCGGCGGCGTCGTGCGCGCTCGCGCGCTCGCCAAGCGGATCGATGCGCCGCTCGCCATCGTCGACAAGCGACGCGAGCGCGCGGGTGATTCGGAAGTGATGAACATCATCGGCGACGTGAGCGGCCACAATTGCATTCTGATCGACGATATCGTCGATTCCGGCGGCACGCTCTGCAACGCCGCTGAAGCGCTTTTGGCCCAAGGCGCAAGTTCAGTTTCGGCCTACATCACTCACGGCGTCTTGTCGGGCGCCGCTGCGGATCGCATCGCGGCCTCAAAGCTCATGGAGCTTGTCGTCACCGACACCATCCAGCCCTCGCGCGCGATCGAGGCCGCGCATAACATCCGCGTCATTCCGATAGGTTCGCTGATCGGCGAGGCGATCGCGCGCACCGCCAAGGAAGAAAGCGTCTCGAGCCTGTTCGATTGACGCATCGAGGCGCACAGTTCCTAAACGAAGCTTTCATGTCTGATCCCGTTCCCACGCGTTTCAATCTCGCGCGCTATTGTCTCGAAGAGAACGCGCGGCGTCGTCCGAACGAGACCGCCTTCACGGTCGTCAGCGACGATGGCGATCACCGCTGGTCGTATGGCGCGCTCGACCACAAAGTTCGCGCGCTGGCCAAAGGTCTCCTCAATTTAAATCTCGCGCCGTTTTCGCGCGTCATGATTCGAATGGGCAATGAGGCGAGCGCCGTGCTCGCTTATTTCGCAACGATTGCCGCCGGCCATGTCGCTTTGCTCGCGTCCTCTCAATTGACGGCGGAGGAAGCGGAGTTCCTGCTCGTAGATTGTGGCGCGTCGGTTCTGATCCTTGGCTCCGATTTTGAATCGGAAACCTATTCCGCTTGCAACGTTCGTCGTGCTTCGCACGGGCGATCTCGATCGACTTGCGAACGGCGAGCCGACTCGCAGAATATGCCGACACAGACGCCGAAGATCCCGCCTATCTCGTCTACACATCCGGCACCACGAGCCGTCCGAAAGGCGTGCTGCACGCGCATCGCGCCGTCTGGGGTCGTCGGCCCATGCATCCTTATTGGATCGGACTGACCTCTTCGGACACGCTTCTGCACGCCGGCGCGATGAACTGGACTTATACGCTGGGCGTTGGCGTCGTCGACCCGTTGGCGAAGGGCGCAGCCGGGCTTCTTTACAATGGACGACCTGATCCTGCGGTTTGGCCCGCTTTGATCGAACGCCATCGCGCTACGATTTTCGCCGCCGTGCCGGGCGTCTACCGACAGATTTTGAAAAGCGGCGCCCATGAGCGGCATGACCTTTCGAGCCTGCGTCATTGTTTGAGCGCGGGCGCCGCGCTTGCGCCCAGTCTTGCCGCGGAATGGCGAGAGAAAACCGGCAAGGAAATCTTCGAAGCTTTCGGCATGAGCGAGATTTCCACGTTCATTTCCAGTGGCCCGGGAACGCCGGTGCGGCCCGGTTCGCCCGGGCGTCCGCAGCCCTCCCGCCGCATCGCGGTTTTGCCGGTGGAAGGCGGCGACATTCCCTTGCCAAGCGGTCAAACCGGCGTGCTGGCTGTTCATCGCAGCGATCCAGGATTGATGCTGCGCTACTGGAATCGTCCGGAGGAAGAACAGGACGCCTTTCGCGGCGAGTGGTTCGTCTCGGGCGATCTCATCGAGATCGATTCGCAGGGCTATGTCTGGCATCGCGGCCGCCGCGACGAGATCATGAACGCCATGGGCTATCGCGTTTCCCCCGCTGAAGTGGAGAGCTGCCTTGCGAGCTTTGCGGGCGTCTCCGAGGCGGCCGTCGCGGAGCGTCCAGGTCGCGACGCCGAATCGACCATCATCAAGGCCTATGTCGTTATGAAGGATGGCGTTCCCGAAGACGCGGAGGCCATCCTCGCCCATGCCCGCGCGCATCTTGCGGGCTACAAATGTCCCCGCGCCGTCTCGTTTCTCGAGGGCTTGCCGCGCAATCCCAATGGAAAGCTTGACCGCTCGCGATTGCCTTGAGGCGAAAATAGCTTCGCTCAAGTCATGGTCCCGCCAAAGCCAATATGAGCGCCAGATGAACGGGCCGGCCATGCTCCGTTCAGCTTAGCCGCGATAACGTCCACTCAACTTGGCGGCGTGGGGCTTTGGTTTGAGACCACGCTGCAGTTCAAGACAGGAGAGGGCCATGTATCGCAGCTTTGGAAAGATTGCTTTGACGGCCGCTCTTGTTGGATGTGTGACCACGTGCCGTCGTCGCGCCCGCCTCCGCAGGCGGTTGGTATGGCTATGGCCGCGGATGGGGCCACCACCGCGGCTATTACGGCGGCGGAGGGGCCTGGGCCGGCGCCGCAGCGGCGGGGCTGGTTGGGGGATTGGCGCTCGGGGCCATCGCGAGCAGCGCGCAATATCCCGCCTATTATCCTGGCTACGCCTATCCGGCGTACTCTCCCTGCTATTTCGTGGATCAGCCCCTCATGGATGAGTGGGGAAATGTTGTTGAGTATCAACGCGTAAGAGTTTGTCGCTGAGTTGCAGTCTCTCGCCCGCAGGTAACGAGTTCTGGCGAGATTGAGTTCCCGCCGCCGCTCCCCGCCCCCCTCTCGCGCGACGGTGGGTCTTGGGCCTCTCGGATGTGCCTCCGGGAGGCCCTTTTCTTTGTGGCGTGGGTCAGAGACGCTTCAAGCTGAGCGACTTCCCCTCCTTGGGGTCGCGGCGCCAAATTCCGCCAGCGTCGAGCTCGAAATACGCCTTATGTCCCTTGCGGGCGGTCAGGGCGAGCCGACCATGCTCCACCGACCATCCGATGGGGTCAAAAACCACCAGTCCATTGTCGCGGCAAGCAGGAGCAAGCTGCGCTCTGAAGCCGCCACGACCTCTCGCCCGATCATCCAGCGTCAACATGCATCCGGTGTCTTTGTCCTCGGCGCGCAGAATCATATAACGGCCTCCGACGGCGCCGGGGCGAGCGTCTCCCGCCGCGATGGCCGTAGTGGCGAAGGCTCCGATCCCAAAAACGCTTATTCCAATGCGAAGAGATTTCAGGGTTGATTGCAATAACCTCGACATGAGCAAATTCCAGTGGGAGTTGTTTCTCCTGCACTTTGCCCTGTTCCCGCCTTGAGGCCAAGCGCTGTTTGCGCAATGAGTGCTGGACTGCGGCAAATTGCCGGCTTCCTTTCTGTCGTCCCTTGTCCGCATTTATTTCGCAGCCATTGAGGCGATAATTTCGGCGCTCGGAAATGGAGCCAATGAAACCACCGTCCCTGGCGCTCGCGGAGCGCGCTGCGCCGCGTTACACAAGCTATCCGACCGCGCCGCACTTTACCGAGGCCGTCGGCGCACGGGCGACGCGCGCGTGGCTCTCGGAGCTCCCCGCGCACGCGCATCTTTCGCTTTATCTGCATGTGCCCTTCTGCCCGCAGATTTGTTCCTATTGCGGGTGTCACACCAAGGCGCTGAGGCAGGACGCGCCACTCACCATGTATAAAGAGACGCTGCTCCGCGAGATCGAGCTTTTCGCGGACGCGACGCGCGCACGCCGGGTGACCAGCATTCATTGGGGCGGCGGGACGCCGAGCATGCTAGGTCCTTCGCGACTCTACGAAATCGCCGATGCTCTCAAGAGGCATTTCGAGCTTGACGCGAATGTCGAGCATTCCATTGAGCTCGATCCGCGCATTGTGGACGAAGCCCTTGTCGAAGCGCTGGAGAGATCGGGCGTCACGCGCGCTTCGCTTGGCGTACAGGATTTCAATCCGCATGTGCAAAAGGCCGCCGGCCGCGAGCAGCCTTATGAAGTCGTCGAGCGCACAGTTTCGTTGTTGCGCGCCGCCGGAATCGGCGCGATCAATTTTGATTTGATGTACGGATTGCCGCATCAATCCGTCGAAGACGTCGTGCGCACAGCGCGTCTCGCCGCTGGTCTCGATCCTTCCCGCCTTGCGGTGTTCGGTTATGCGCATGTGCCCTGGTTCAAGTCTCATCAGAAATTGATCGACGTCGCCGCGCTCGCCGGCGCGAGCGAACGATTGGCGCAGGCCGTCGCCGTGCGCGAGACGCTTGAGTTGGAAGGATATGAAGCGATCGGCCTCGACCATTTCGCAAGGCCCGAGGATGCAATGGCCGTCACTGCGCGAAAGGGCGTCCTTCGCCGAAACTTCCAAGGCTATACGGTGGACGCCGCCGACGCTTTGCTGCCTTTTGGCGTATCGTCGATCGGGCGGCTGCCGCAGGGCTATGTCGCGAACGCGGTCGATCTTGCAGGATGGCGGCGGGCGATCGAGGCCGATCAATTTTCAACAACCCGCGGATGCGCCTTCACGCGCGAAGACATTGCGCGCGGCGAAATCATCGAGCGCCTCATGTGCGATTTCGCGGTCGACTTTGGCGCCCTTGCGAATGCCCATGCGTTTTCTGACGACGCGTTCGACGACGCCGTTCCACATCTCTTGGTCCTTGTTGAAGAGAGGCTCGTAACGCTCGATGGACGGCGCGTGCAAATGACGCCCGCGGGGCGTCCCTTTGCGCGCCTTGCAGCAGCGGCCTTCGACGCATATTTGCACTCCAACGCCGCGCGTCATTCGGTTGCGGTGTAGCTGCGCGCATTGCGCACATGGGAGGCGCAAATGACGCCGCTGACTCTGTTTCTGGCTAAATTGTTCGGAACGCTTCTTCTCTTCGTCGGCGCGTCAATGTCCCTGCGCAAGCGCGAGATTTTGGATATCACAAACCGCGTCATTCACGATCCGGCGATGATTTTTTTCACCGCCATGCTACAACTCGTCGCCGGTCTCGCGATTGTTCTTGGCCACGACATTTGGACGGGTGGCGCATTGCCGGTGGTTGTCACCTTGTTCGGCTGGTTGCTGCTGGTTAGCGGTTTGGCGCTATTGCTCATCCCGCATGAGAAGCTCATCGAGACCTATAATGGGATGCATTTCGAGAAGAATTATGCGGTTTTCACCGCCGTCACCGTTGCGTTCGGAGCGTATCTGCTCATCGCCGGCTTTGTTGGATGAGGGCGGGGCGGCCCATCATGGGAGCACGACCACTTTGGTTCCGATCTTGACCCGATCGTAGAGATCGACCACATCTCGGTTCGTCATGCGGATGCAGCCCGAAGACACGGCGGCCCCGATTGTATCGGCCTCATTGGAACCGTGGATGCGATAGTTGCTCGAACCCAGATAGAGCGCGCGCGCTCCGAGCGGATTGTCCATGCCGCCGGCCATATGTCGTGGAAGATCAGGCCGTCGTCTCAGCATTTGCGACGGCGGAGTCCAATCGGGCCATTCACGCTTGCGGCTGACCGTCTTCAATCCGGACCATGTGAACCCTTGCCGGCCGACGCCGACGCCGTATTCGATCGCTCTTCCACCGCCGAGCACATAATATAGACGCCGCTGTTTCGTGGAGATGACGACCGTGCTCGCGCCATATTGCGGATGACGCCAGGCGACGACCTGGCGCGGGATTGCCTGCTCACGAAAAATATTGAGAAAATCGGCAAGCGGTCCACGATCGATCGGGCTCGCATAAGCCAGCGTCGGGATGGCGATCGCCAATGACACGCAAGAGAGAAGCGATATGCGTCTGCTGATCATCGGCGGAAACCTCGGCTGGCTTTTTGGTGAGCGCGTTCAATGCATTTGGCATAGTGTTGTTTACGGCGAATGCGGCCAAAATCGGGTTTGGCGTAGCGCGCCGGCAAAAGCAGGGGCCCTTGCCGCCGATTAAAACTTGAAGCGCTGGCGACCGGTTCTGCATTGCACAAGGGACGGAATGAAGCCAAGATCGGCGCTGCAAGGCTGTTTGGAACGTTGAAGAAAGGGAAAAAATGCTGACGGCGAAAAGCGCAATGCAAAATTCTATCGCTTTGATTATCGCCTTCGCAGTGATTTTTCTTTTGGGGAAATACTATCTGACCGGGGATTTTTTTGGCCGTCACAAAGAGCCGTTCCTCGTCACTATGGAGCGGGAAGCCGCAGAGTTGAATGCTACGCTTCCCGAAATGGTCAGCGCCAGCGTCAGACTCGACAAAGTCACCGCCGGGCCGGGCAATGCGTTCAATTATATCTATACAGTTGTCGATGCGGACGCTGCGAAAAACATCGTTGGAAACGCAAGCGAGCTCAACAAACTCCGCGCGCAGCTGCAAGAACGCGTTTGCACCGTCATGCCTGCATATCGGGCGAATGGCACGATCGTAAACTACTCTCTGAAAGACGCCGCAGGCGCAGCGATCGCCGACATTTCGATAGACCCCAGGGACTGTTAGCTCGCAACCGGTAACCAGCGCATAAATATTTCATCTGTATTTTCGAAACTGAAATGACAGCTCGCTTGATCTGGCGATTAAAAAAGCGCAGTTTGGGGCGTCATAATCATTTGCTCAGTCGTTTTTTAGTGCGCTTCGGAGTTCTAACATGGATTATTCGATAATTTTCCGGCCTTAGCAAAGGCTGCGTATGCCTTCGACCCTCAACACGAACGGATACTGGTGTGGTTGTTCGCGCGCGACCGATGTTTCAGCGGCGCGCAGAGCAATAACCTTACAGCCATCAAGGGCCTTTCGAACCCATTCCGCTCTCAATGTGAGACTAGGGAGGAGTAATGATGTCAAAAGAAACGAAAATAAATGACGAAAGAAACACCGGGTTTGGCTTTCCCGAAAACCTCGTGCGCCATAAGCCGGGTTTCGAAACTGCCGATCAAAAGCAAGAGCCCGAAACTGGCGGCAATCATAGATTTAGGCCAAGCGAACCGAAGAAAATTCCACAAGGCTCGCTTGCCGAACGCATCGCCAAATCCGCGAAGGGAGAGAAGTGATGTCGAGCGGCCGTTCAAATATCACTTTCACGAATTCCTACGGGAAAAAACTATTCGTCGCATACATGCGCCGTGATTTTACCTGCCAATCTGAGTGCGGTGACATATGGGATGTTCTTGGCTGGATCAATCTTGATCCGGGGGAAACGGAATCCCGAGCGAATCCTACCAATAACCGGTGGTTCTACTATTACGCGGAAGCCGCGGATGGCGCTGTTTGGGCTGGTCCCTATGTCGCCGAAGTTTCTCAACAGAAATTCGAGAAATGCACCTGTCTCGGGGTTTCGGTCTCAGATGGCCCTCAACCCTACCACGACGTCGGCTTTCGAGAATTGGACAGCAAGACCTATTCCGGCGTGAACTTCATTCCTTAATGATAGCGCGTTAGCGCCCCGCTGTCTTCGGACAGCGGGGATGAGGCGTTTGTTTCTCACGAGCGAATTTCATCGCAAGATGTGAGATGAGCGATGCATTCGCTGTGGTGACGCGTGGGACGGCGCATCATTCTAGCGTGATAAGTTGTGGCCTAGGGGAGATTGACCGCGGTCGTTGCAATAAACGGGCTTTTGAAAATTGAGTGTGAGAGTTCTGCGCAATAAGACTTATGATTTGATGCGATACAATTCCTCTACATAGCCCGCACGCATCCAATGAGGAAACCGATATTCGCGCTCAGAATCCACCATTTTCTTCGACAAGCCGAAAAACCACCGACTGCGGATTTGAGAACTGATCCGGCGCCTGACCTTCCTGATTGATACTGAGGAATAGGGACACGCCCTTGGTGCGGATTGAACGCAGATAATTCTGTGCGGCGGACTTTTCGATCTCTGGTAGGGAATCCTGATTGATGAACAAAGCCACCGAATTGTCCGGTTCGTCCGGAAGCGTCCAAAAAGGTTGTACGCGCGCTGGGGCGTTTGTGGGGGCCTCTCCATGCAACCAAACCTTTTCGGGGCCGAGACTTCGCATCAAATAATAGCCCTGCAAAACGGTCACGATCGGCAAATCGAAGACAGTGACGCGAGGCAGCCCCGCTTTTATCAGATAGTAGGCAAGAGTTCCTGTGCCGCCGCCGATTTCGGCGACCGAACGTTCAGCGAGGTTTTCGGTAAGCCGGCGCGCCTGGTTTGCCGTGTATATTGCGTAGAGATCCTTAATGCATATCACATTCGCGCCGGCATTGAATCCGAACGAGCCTCCGCCAGCGAGAGGCGGCGAGATGTCGAAGCCAACTTTGGCTTTGACGCCGGCAAGAACAGTCTGGATGTCGATCATCTCGTAGCCGTAGACGCCTTGTTCGACGCACTGGACAGGGGAGCAGCCGAGTGACTCGCTGAGAGCCAAAAGTTTATCAACAAAGTGCTTGGCTTCTCTAACCCGTGCTTCTGGCTTAATAACCAGGCGGTCGTACGGTTCATAATTCATGAAGCCCAGAACGAGTGGGCCGGTCGCCGCGTTCACCAACATGTTGGAGACTAGCGCATGGTCCTTTGCGGCCAGAGCGGTCCTAAACGGCTCATGAGTTTGCGAGATAAATAGCCACATGTCGTCGTTGCTCGCGAGCCCGTGCGAGATGGCTGAACCTTCCAATCGATGGTAGTATTCAATTAATCGCTCAACAGTGTGATTGAGTTCGTCACTTGGGTCATCGACCTTGAAGGCGAATTGAGAATCAGGGGGGGTGTATGCATCCAGACGATGGATATACCACTTGGCGCTACGACCCTCTGTGGGGAATGCAAGCTGCTCGTCTACGTTAGATTTCAAGATGCTGCGGCTGACGTTCTTGAGTTTATCAAATGACCACATTCCGAGCGCCTTGAGTTCTTGTCCAACGTTTTAGCGGGGACCACATCGCGGATCTATCGCGCAACAGCCCAGCAAAAGATGGTGGAAGCGCGTGATGGCGCGACCCAAGGGTTAGCAATTCCAGCAGATTTTCTCAAGGTTGGCCACGGGGTATCTATTTGTTTAAAAAAATCATTTTACGACTTACAGTATAAATTCGGCTGCGATCCAGCGACTACAAGATTGCGCGTTTCCATGACCGCCGCCCCGCAAGCGATCAGCCTAGCAGCAGTCGCTTGCTTCCGACGCTCTAGACGTTCTGGAAAATCTATTTGGTGCCCAAGAGAGACTCGAACCTCCACGGCTTTCACCACTGGTACCTGAAACCAGCGCGTCTACCAATTCCGCCACCTGGGCCCGACGGGTCTCATACGAGCCCGGCCGGCGTCCTGTCAATGCGAGCTGCCCCGCAAAATGTTGGCTGGAGCGTTTCCACTTTGGGCCAAATGCGCTATTGCGCGCTTGAGAAATCGGCGTCGGCGGGGGCTGGCGCCTCAGTCCATGCAGCGCGAGGCGGACGATGAGCTTGGATCGCTTGGAGTTAGGACGGATCGTTACGGTTTTTGGCGGCTCCGGCTTTGTCGGACGCCATGTGGTGCGCGCGCTGGCGCGCGAAGGCTGGCGGGTGCGCATCGCCTGCCGCCGGCCGGACCTCGCCTTTTTCCTCCAGCCGCTCGGCGGACCCGGTCAGGTCATGCCCGTGCAGGCCAATTTGCGAAATCCTGAACTCGGTCGCCGCGGCGCTTCGCGATGCGGACGCGGTCGTAAATCTCGTCGGCATTTTGGCCGAGAGCGGATCGCAGAAATTTGCGACCGTGCAGGCGCAGGGCGCGCGCGCCGTGGCTGAAGCCGCCAAGAACGCCGGCATTACGCGTTACGTGCATATTTCGGCGATCGGCGCCGATCCAAATTCGACCTCAGCCTATGCCCGAAGCAAAGCCGCGGGCGAAGACGCCGTTCGCGAAGCGGTTCCGACGGGGGTGATCCTGCGGCCCTCGATTATTTTTGGCCCGGAGGATGATTTCTTCAATCGCTTCGCCGCCATGGCGCGATATTTTCCAGTCGTTCCGGTTGTGGGCGCCGAGACCAAATTTCAACCTGTCTATGTCGGAGATGTCGCGCAAGCCGTTGCGCTGGCGCTTGAAGGGAAGGCGACGGAAGGCGCGACATATGAGCTCGGCGGTCCGCAAATCAAAAGCTTTGTTGAGCTGATTGAATATGTGCTCTCGGTCACGGAGCGGGATCGACGCATCGTGAAGCTTTCATTCGGCATGGGTAAATTTGTCGCCGGCATAACGCAGCTTTTCTCGAAGTTGTCATTCGGACTTGTTTCCAAGGCTCCTCACGATGACGGGCGATCAAGTCGAGTTGCTGAGACGGGACAATGTTGTGTCGGAAGCCGCAAAGGCCGAAGCGCGCACGCTTCAGGGGCTCGACATTACGCCGCGCGCGATCGAAGCGATTGTGCCGTCCTATCTCTATCGCTATCGCAAGACCGGCCAATATCAGGCCCAGCGCATCGGATAGGTCAGCGGCGCCATTCCGGCGATAGCATTTTGTGAATGCGCACCATGAAGGCGACGCCAAACAGCGGCGTCAGAAGATTGAGCCCGGGAACCGCGACGAATCCGGCGATGAACAATCCCGCGAGGAAAAGCTGCGGGCCATAGCGCCGACGCATGTCTTCCGCCTCTTCGATCGAACGAAATCGGGTCGCCGCTAGGAAGAAATATTCGCGTCCGAACAGATAGGCGTTGGCGAGCAGGAATGCGACGGCGTTGACCCCCGGCACAAATAGCAGCATCAACGCCAAGAGATTGACGCTGGCCGAAACGGCTGCAAACCGCATGGCCATGAATAAGGCCTGGCCCGCCGGCAAGGGGCGTCCGGTTCGGCCGTCCGGATAGACCTCCTGCTCCACATGCTCGGCGAGATCGTCCAGGAAGAGACCTGCGACGAGAATCGACAGGGGTGCGATCAAAAAGGCCAGAATGAAAATGAGGCCAGCGCCTGTCGCGATCGTCAGAATGGTTTGCAACCACGGATGACTGACCGCGACAAAAGACAGCGCGAGCTTGTCGAGGCCGATCCAGGCCAGCGCGAGAAAGACGAACGTCATCCCGAGGCTCTTGTAGAGAACGTTGCGGAATGGCGGCGTCAAAATCTGCCGTATGGCGGCGATGGCGGCTTCAAGCATGGCGGCTCCGATAAACAGTCGGAAGGGAGATGGCGCCCCGAGAGCGCGGGCGCAAGGGTTGGCCGAGGCCAATTGAACTTGCCGGGTTAGGCGCTCAGATATGCAAATCATAACCGCGATTTTGTGCGGCGTTGCTTATAGCCGAGCGTCAAAAAATGGCGAAGAAAGCACATAAGGAAAAATATTGGTCTGGAGAGGTCACGAGCCATAGCGACGCGCTCGATCTCGAAGAAGGCGTCTTCAAGCTTGACGATCCGCGCGAGATCGCCCGGTCGCTGAAGCGATCCGCCGAGAAAAGCGAGCGACGTAAGAGCGAACCCTATCGCTCCGCCATGTCGATGCTGACCTTCTACATCAACAGGGCGGGAAAAGACCTTCCGGCGGAACGCAAGAAGGTGCTGCAACGCGCCAAGGATGAGTTAAGGAAGGAGTTCGGACGGCCAGTCGTAAAAGATGATCGTGCACCTCACCTCGCGACCTTCTTATACTTTAGCCGGTGCGGTATGATGCTGCGGGCAGTGAAGGGCCGTGCGTCGGCGCCGGCCGCCCCTCTCCCCGCCAGGCGGGGAGAGGTGAGGTGAGGGGCTTGGGCAATTGGCTGCGTCGGTCACCGTGCGTCTTCCTGGAGAGCCGCCAGAATAGTCGTCTCTATTGCTTCGACGTTCTCGTATGCTTGCTCACTGGTAAAGCGGATCACCCGGTATCCATCGGCCTCGAGGAACGAAGTCCGTCGCGCGTCAGGCGTCAGTTCTTCTTCGCTCGAATGAGTTTCGCCGTCGATTTCGACAATCAGCTTCCTTTCGCGACAAACGAAATCCGCGAAATAAGGTCCGATTGGTTCCTGGCGGACGAACTTGAATCCTTGAAGACGACGGTTTTGCAAACTTCGCCAAAGGATACGCTCTGCATTCGTCGCGGCGCGCCGAAGCGAGCGGGCGCGTCGTGCTTCCAAGATGCGTAGGCCGCGCATGACGCAGCGTCCTCGTTGATTCGGTTAATGCCCCGGCCCCTCACCCTGCCTCTCCCCGCAAGCGGGGAGAGGAGCGGCAGGCGCCGTGCCTAATCTCACCTTGCGAACTTCTTATATTTCAGACGATGCGGGATGATGCTGTCGATGCCGAGCCGGCGCTTCTTGTCTTCTTCATAATCGGCGAAGTTCCCTTCAAACCACTCGACATGCGACTCCCCTTCGAACGCCAGCATGTGCGTGGCGATGCGGTCGAGGAAGAAACGATCATGCGAGATGATGACGGCGCAGCCGGCAAAATCGACGAGCGCCTCTTCCAGAGCGCGCAATGTATCGACGTCGAGATCGTTCGTCGGTTCGTCGAGAAGCAGCACATTCGCGCCTTGCTTCAGGATTTTCGCGAGATGCACGCGGTTGCGTTCGCCGCCCGAAAGACTTCCAACCTTTTTCTGCTGATCGCCTCCCTTGAAGTTGAAGGCCCCGCAGTAGGCGCGCGAGTTGATTTCGCGCTTGCCGAGATAGATGACGTCATTGCCGCCGGAGATTTCCTCCCAGACGGTCTTATTGGCGTGAAGCGCGTCGCGTGATTGATCGACATAACCGAGCTGCACGCTCTCGCCAATTGTGATGACGCCTGAATCCGGCTTTTCTTGCCCGGTGATCATGCGAAACAGCGTCGTCTTGCCGGCGCCGTTGGGACCGATCACGCCAACGATGCCGCCCGGCGGCAACTTGAACGAAAGATCGTCGATCAACAGTTTATCGCCGAAGCCTTTGGACAGATGCTCGAAGTCGATAACGTTGTCGCCAAGACGTTCGGCGACCGGAATGATGATCTGCGCGGTCGTCGCCGCCTTGTCGTTCTGCTTCGCGACGAGTTCCTCATAGCGCTGAATGCGGGCCTTGGACTTTGCTTGACGCGCCTTGGGCGACGCGGCGATCCATTCGCTTTCCGCCTCGATTGCGCGCTGGCGCGCTTTTTCCTCACTGCTCTCTTGCGAAAGGCGCTTTTGCTTCTGCTTCAGCCAGGTGGTGTAATTGCCCTCGTAAGGAATGCCGCGACCGCGATCGAGTTCGAGAATCCAGCCGGTGACGTTGTCGAGGAAGTAGCGGTCATGGGTGACGATCAGGATGGCGCCGGATAATTGCGCAAATGGCCTTCGAGCCAGTTGACGGTCTCAGCGTCGAGATGGTTCGTCGGTTCGTCGAGCAAGAGCATTTCGGGCTGCTCCAGCAACAGGCGGCAGAGCGCCACGCGGCGACGCTCGCCGCCCGAAAGCTTGGTCACGTCGCCGTCGTCTGGAGGGCAGCCCAGCGCGTCCATGGCCTGATCGACCTGGCTGTCGAGGTCCCATAGACCCTTGGCCTCGATCTCGTCCTGCAGTTTGGTCATCTCGTCCGCCGTCTCGTCCGAATAATTCATGGCGAGATCGTTGTAGCGGTCGAGAATGTCCTTCTTCTCCTTCACGCCGAGCATGACATTGGCGCGCACGTCGAGCCCCGGGTCGAGCATCGGCTCCTGCGGCAGATAGCCGACGCGGGCGCCCTCGGCGACGAAGCCCTCGCCGGTGTATTCCTTGTCGATGCCCGCCATGATGCGCAGCAGGGTCGATTTGCCGGCGCCGTTGACGCCGAGCACGCCGATCTTGGCGTCCGGGTAGAAGGAGAGGTGGATATTGTCGAGAACCTTCTTGCCGCCCGGATAGGTCTTGGTGAGACCCTGCATGTGGTAGATGAACTGACGCGCCATGGAGTTGCCGTCTCGCAGTTCGAGAAATCTTGGCCCGTGTTTAGAGCATTTCGCGCGGCGTGGGGAAAGCCCTTCGATGGCGCGGGCGTCAGCTCAGGTCGAGCGCGGGCGCCTCCATTTTACGCTCGCCGCCGGCGCCCGAGAGGGTGAGCGTCCGGCTTTGGCCCGGCCGGCGCCCGCAGCGCGGCCAGAACCGCGCCCTTGCCTGCTCACGCGCGCATTCAGCCCGTCGATGGCGATGCAGTTCGTCGCCGATCTGCACGCCCTCGAGCGGCTCGCCGCGCGTGGGATGGACGAGCCCGCCGATGAAATAGCGGCCGTTGCGGCGCATCAGCGTCACGCCCGGCTGATCGAGGTCGTGCGGGTCCGAGCGCCGACTGCGGGCGCCAATAGGACTGACGATTGGGGTAATCGATCGTCAGTCGGAAATGTTTCAGCACATTGGCGCCGAGCCAGCCGGCGACCGGCCTCGGCGCCGATTTCTGCCAATTGTCCCAGAAGACGTCGCCGATCAGCGCGTCGCCGAAGGCGCCGAGCAGCGGGCCGGTGCCGAGCATGCCGATATTTGGGACGGTGGTCTCGCCGATCGTGATTTCCGGCAGACGCGCGATGGTTCCCTGCTTCTCGAAGCCGAAGTCGATCATGTTGTAATTGGCGGCGCCGACTGCGCCCACGGCGCGGCGCCAGTCGGGCGCGTCGGCGAGCCATTCCGCCAATGTCTCGCCGCGCATCCAGCAATAGCCGCTTCCGGCGTCGATCACGAAGGCATGCGGCGCGCCGGCGATGTCGACGCTCGACCGTGGCGAGCCCGGTTTGCGGATTGAGCTCGATGGGCGCGGCGGCGCCTTCCGGGACGATCCTGCCCGGCTCCGCCACGACGAGGCGGCGGCGGCCGTAATCGAGCACAAGCACGCGGTCGCGCAGCAGGCTCGGCGACAGCATGGCTTCGACCTTCATCGGGTCGAACATCTGATTGAGGCTGAGGCCCGTGATGAAATCAGCCTTTGCGACATCGACCGTATCGGCCGGCGTCTCGAAAGCGGCGCCGGCGAGGGAATAGCGCAGCGGCGCGCCGCGATCGAGGCCGAGCTCCGCATGAAGCGCCGGCGCCAGCGCCGTGCGGCCCATGCCCATGTTGAAAAAGGCGAGCGCCCTGCGCGAACCGCCGTCCGGCGTGACGAAAGCGGTTTCCACAAGAATCCGCCCGCACTCGATTTGGAAGGGCGCGCCCGGCTCCTCCGGCTTCGGTTTCGGCCGGGCGCGCGGGCCTGCCGTCGCGGCGCTGGCGGCGCTCGCGAGAACGGACTGAAGAAAGGCGCGGCGGGGAAAAAGGCGGGACATGGAGATTTCTCTGGCAGGACCGGGGCGACCCTAGTCTCAACAATGTCGGAATTGCGACGGCGGCCCATTTCGGCGGGCGAAGCGGTTTCCTTTTTGCGGCAAAGCGCGCTAATTCCCGCATCTCCCCCGTGCGCGGGGGCCAATCAGGGCGGGCCTACACCACATGAACGTGCTTCTCATCGGATCGGGCGGGCGCGAGAACGCCATCGCCAATGCTCTGGCCAAAAGCCCGCTGCTGACGAGACTTTACGTCGCTCCCGGCAATCCCGGAACGGAGCGCGTCGCCGAGAATGTCGATCTCGACGCGGGCGACCACGGCGCCGTGCTGCGCTTTTGCAAGGATATGGGGATCGCGCTTGTCGTGGTGGGGCCGGAGCAGCCGCTGATCGGCGGGCTCGTCGACGCGCTGACCCGCGCGGGCGTTCTCGCCTTCGGGCCGACGCAGGCGGCGGCGCAGCTCGAAGGCTCCAAGGGCTTCACCAAGGACCTCTGCCGCGACTACGGGATTCCCACCGCCGCCTATGCGCGTTTTCGACAAAGGACCACGCGCTCGCCTATGTCCGCGAGAAGGGCGCGCCCATCGTCGTCAAGGCGGATGGTCTCGCCGCCGGCAAGGGCGTCGTCGTCGCGACGACGCTGGAGGAGGCGACCCGCGCCGTCGAAGCCATGTTCGCCGGGCTCTTCGGCCAATCCGGCGCCGAGGTGGTGATCGAGGAGTTTCTCGAAGGCGAGGAAGCCTCCTATTTCGTCCTTTGCGATGGAACGCGCGCTCTCGGTTTTTCATCGGCGCAGGACCATAA
>CAWESG010000005.1:0-46601 GCA_963811555.1 uncultured Alphaproteobacteria bacterium
GTCTTGCATCGAGAACACGAGCGCCCTTCGGACGACCGACGGGCCGGGTCGATGGCGCGGTCACCGCCCCACAGGTGCGGTAGGTCTTGATAATTCGATAGGCTGTCGCGCGGCTCACGCCTAAGTCCCGCTTCAGCCCGTCGATGATGCTTTGAGACAGTCTATTGCCCTCGTGCTCCAATAGCGCACGGATCACTTCTTCCCGACGCCGATCTTTCTCCGGTCGAGGGTCAATTCTCTTGCTGTGTTCGTTCATCGATCCAAGCGACATGTTTGCAACCAATGAAACGCGTAGCGCATTTGGAACTTCAGTTCTCATCGCTCGCGAATTTCAGCGACTTCGCATTCGCTCGCTTAAGCGCAAGCGGGCAAAATCAAAGACGCATGACTTTTTTCCATGAATACAATGCGAAATACAACATCGCATTTTGAGCGGACTGATCACAAACTACGCATTAAAACGAGACTCGACGGCGTTGTTAAGGACGCGTGACAAAGCTTCTCGAACGCTCAATGCCAGAAATCTGCAAGAGTTTTGTGGCCTGTTTAGAAATGGAGCAGTTCTAAGTCTCCGACATTTTCGCGCAGTGAGACCTTCAACTGCATTGCGTGCTACAAAATGTCGCGGTCTCGCGGATTGGTCCGTTCGTCAATCACTCTGCGGCCTCAGACACGCGCAGAACCGCTGCTGATGTCGCGCTTCGAACTTTAATCCCTGGCGCATCACGCGCGCCGCGATCGTGGCTCTTGCATCGAATCCTTCGAGCGCTACTCGTCACGAGTTCGCATTGTTGCGAGCTCGCCGACGGATTCTCAAACAAAACAAAAAATCTCGGAACCATGATCCGGTTCCGAGATTCCCTGAGTTTCAACGAGAGGTATTTGCGGGGTCAGAGATTGAGTGCGCGGTTCACTGTCGGAATGAAGACCGCGAACAAGAATATGATGAAAGCGACCCATCCCGCGACCCAGCCGAGTTCGCGAACGGAGTGAAGGGCCATTGGTACCTCCCTATTGTGAGTTTCTTGACGCCGCGCCAGGCGGCTGCCCTCGCAACTTCTTGCAGAATCCAAACGCGCGCAATGAACGCGCGCCGCGTCAAAACGCCGCAATAAATTGGATGAATACTATAGTCTCATAATAATACGCAAAACGCGTATCGCATATAAACTTGAGACATACAGAAAATACCCCGGAATCTTTGCGCATAATACAATATATAACTTTTCTAAGTCTGATATTTTTGTGCAATGAGACGCATTTATACAAAACTGGCTACATAATGTCGCATATGTAAGCAGTATAGCGAAGTTGACAGAGGTCAGATTTGTCGTGCTACCTATGTATTGTTGCAGGTGAGGTTCTCGATTTACTGCAACGTCTCCGTCACGCAACGCATGGCGGCAGGGACGGCTTGCGCGTCCAAAGTCTGGGGAGGGAACGCGCGACATTAGGCTTTGCGCACAAGCGCCGAACGGATTGGAGCGCGCGCCATCTGCAAGCAAACAATCACCTCAGAAGTGACCTTAAGGAGGAATAAGAAATGAGCTTATCGACTGGGAAGGCAACTGGAGTTGCGGACGCCGCCGCTTCAGATTCAATCGTCAACTTTAGGCCCGCGTATCTCGCGATGATTTGCCTTGGCGTGTTCTACGTCGGCATCCGCATCTACGAGCAGTATTTCGGTTGGAAGGCGGGTCTCGACTCCTTCGCGCCGGAGTTCCAGACCTACTGGCTCAATCTAATGTGGACCGAACTGCCGCTCGAATTCATCTCTTTCTGCGCGATCGGCGGCTATCTGTGGAAGACTCGCGATCGCCACATCGACGCCGTCGCGCCGCGCGAAGAAATGCGCCGGATCATTACCTTGATCGGTTGGCTGCTGGTTTACGCCTTCACGGTTTATTGGGGCGCGAGCTACTTCACCGAACAGGACGGCACGTGGCACCAGACCGTGATTCGCGACACGGACTTCACGCCGAGCCACATTCTTGAGTTCTACCTCAGCTATCCGATCTACATCATCGCTGGCTGGGGCGCCTTCATGTACGCCCGCACGCGCATTCCGATGTTCGCCAACAAGATCTCGCTGGCCTTCCTGCTGTTCTTCGCCGGCCCGTTCATGATCTTTCCGAACGTCGGACTGAACGAATGGGGCCACACCTTCTGGTTCATGGAAGAGCTGTTCACGGCGCCGCTGCATTGGGGCTTCGTGTTCTTCGGCTGGTTCGCTCTGGCGGTGTTCGGAGTGGTCCTGCAGGTTCTCGGCCGCGTGATCGAACTCAGCAAGGAATACGAGAAGGACGTCCTCGCGATCTAAGGACGCTTCCCACAAGAACGTCGATACGCGCGCGCGTTTGCTCCCAGGGCGCAGCGTGCGGATCGATCCGGGAAGCGGTCGTCAATCGAAACAAGCCAAGCCTTCGAGAACCGACCGCTTCCCCGCCAAGTCCAAAGGCGTCTCGCGCAAAGAGTGATGAGCCGCCCAAATTCAAAACTCAATCGACCGGCTATGCGCCGGGAGGGACAATCAAGGAGTGTTACTTATGTCCATATCGTCTGAAGCGGGCGCGCCGGCAGGCAAAGCCTGGAAATCAAAAGAAGAGTTCCTCAGCTGCGTATTGCTGACCGACTGGATTCTTCTGTTCATCCTGTTCCTGGTCCTGCTCGGCTCCTTCCACATCCATTATATGTTGCTGGCCGGCGACTGGGATTTCTGGATCGACTTCAAGGATCGTCGCATGTGGCCGACGGTCGCGCCAATCGTCGCCATGTGCTTTGCGGCGGCCGCGCAGTCCTTCTTCTGGACGAAATTCCGCCTGCCGTTTGGCGCGACGGTCGTGACGCTCGCCCTTCTCGTTGGCGAGTGGATCAACCGTTACGACAACTTCTGGGGTTGGACCTTCTTCCCCATCAATCTCGTGTTCCCGTCGGCGCTTCTTCCGATGGCCTTCTGGCTTGACGTCGTGCTGCTGCTTTCGGGCAGCTGGCTGGTGACCGCTCTGATCGGCGCAATGGGCTGGGGCCTATTGTTCTATCCGAGCAACTGGCCGGTGCTGGCGCAGTATCACCAGGCCGCCGAAATCGACGGCGTGTTGCTGACGCTCGCCGACCTCATCGGCTTCAACTACGTCCGCACGGGAACGCCGGAATACATCCGCATGATCGAACGCGGCACGTTGCGCACCTTCGGTAAGGACGTGGTCCCGGTCGCCGCCTTCTTCTCCGGCTTCGTGTCGATGCTCGTCTATTTCCTGTGGTGGAAGGTCGGCAAGTGGTTCTCGACCACTTCCTATCTTAACAGCGACGAAATCTGAGACACGCATAGCAACACGAAAAATCAAGCAACCCAAGGGCCGGAGCTCACTGCGAGCTCCGGCGTGGAAGAGACAAAATAAGGGAGTAAATCGATGAAACTGTCATTCGGCGAAATACTGGCCAAATTCGCGAGGGCGCGCGCGGTTCGCGCAATCGCCCTCGGTTTGGCCGCCGCCGTCGCGGCGACGACGCTGCCTGCGGCGACTCCTGCATCCGCGCATGGCGAGCGCTCACAGCAAGCCTTCCTGCGTATGCGGACGCTCAATTGGTACGACGTCAAATGGTCGAAGACGGAACTCAACGTCAATGATGAGATGGAGCTGACGGGCAAGGTGCACGTCTTCTCCGGATGGCCTCAAGCTGTCGCCAAGCCGGAGATTGCGTTCCTTAACGTCGGCGAGCCGGGACCGGTTCTGATCCGCAAGGCTTCGTTCATCGGAGACGTGCCCGCTCCGCGCTCCTTCTCGATGGAGGTCGGCAAGGACTATGAATACAAGCTCATTCTGAAAGCGCGCCGACAAGGCCGTTATCACGTGCATGTGCAGATCAACGTCGAGAGCGGCGGTCCGATCGTCGGTCCCGGTCAATGGATCGACATCAAGGGCGACATGCGCAACTTCACCAATCCGGTGACATTGCTCGACGGCTCGACGATCGACCTGGAGACCTATGGCATCAGCTGGGTTTACACCTACCACTTCCTTTGGATGGCCGCGGCCGCCGTGTGGGTGCTCTACTGGTTCATGCAAAAGGGCATCATCGCGCGCGGATGGCAGGTCGCCGCCGGCAAGGGCAATGAGATCATCACGCCGAAAGACAAACGCTTTGGCGGGATCTGGTTGGCCGCCTCCATGCTGGCGCTGCTGTTCTTCTATGCTTCCGCGAACAGTCAGTTCCCACGCACCTTGCCGATGCAGGCGGGTCTGTTGAAGGGCATCGCGCCTTTCGATGAGGAGCTGCCGTTGGTCACCACGCGCTACGGCGGTGGAACCTACAAGGTGCCGGGTCGCGAATTGTCGATCAAGCTGAAGGTCACCAACCATAGCTCGGAGCCGCTGCGCGTCGGCGAATTCACGACGGCGGGACTACGCTTCCTCAATCCTGACGTCATCACGACCCGGCCTGAATATCCTGACTATCTCATGGCCGAGCGCGGCTTGTCGGTGAACGACCCTTCGCCGATCGCACCCGGCGAAACGAAGGATCTGATCGTGACCGTGCAGGACGCGCGCTTCGACATCGAACGTCTGTCGGATCTTGCTTACGACACCGACAGCCAGTTCGGCGGACTGCTGTTCCTCTACGGCCCCTCCGGCAAGCGCCATAAGGTCGAGATTGGCGGACCCGTCATTCCGAAGTTCCAGGCCGGAGCAACGCTCTGATCTGACATAGCTTCACGCGGTTCCCTCACTCTTCTCCGCGTGTTGACGTAGACTTGCCCGCCTGGGATTTCCTGGGCGGGCTTTTTTTGCATTACGCAAAAGATCACTGGAGCTGATGTCAGGGAATTTCGTCGAGATCCGCGAGCCACGCGTCGGCGGATGAATCGCTCGGGGCGCGCCAGTCGCCGCGCGGCGACAGCGATCCTCCAGAGCTTACCTTCGGACCGTTCGGCAGGGCCGAGCGTTTGAATTGGCTGGTCGCAAAGAACCTATTCAAAAAAACGCCGAGCCAACGCTTGATCTCGACGAGATCATAGGCGACGCGCTTATCCTGTGGAACGACAGATGGCCATGCGCCGCAATTGGCGTCGCGCCACGCGTGGAAGCTCAGGAAAGCGATCTTCGACGGCGTGAAGCCGTAACGCGTCGCATAGAAGAGATTGAAATCTTGCAGCGCATAAGGCCCGACGAAATCCTCGGAGCGTTGACCGACGGCGCCGTCCTCGACCGGCACAAGCTCGGGCGAGATTTCCGTCGCCAGAATGTCGTGGAGCACCGCAACTGTCTCTTCGCCGAAGCGTGCGTCGCGCGCGCACCAACGGATCAGGTGCTGGATGAGCGTCTTCGGCACGGAGGCGTTGACGTTGTAATGCGACATCTGATCGCCGACGCCGTAAGTGCACCAACCGAGCGCAAGCTCAGACAGATCGCCGGTGCCGATCACGATCGCATTGTGCTGATTGGCGAGACGAAACAGTAGAGACGTCCGTGCGCCCGCCTGGACGTTTTCATATGTGGCGTCATAGACGGCTTCGCCGCGCGCCGCCGGATGAGAAATATCCTCAAGCATTTGCTTGCAGGCGGGCGCTATGTCGATCTCCTGCGCGCTGACGCCGAGCGCGCGCATCAAGGCCCAGGCGTTGTCCTTCGTTCGTTTGCTCGTTGCGAAAGCGGGCAGCGTGTAAGCCAGTATGTTTTTGCGAGGCAAGCCCAGCGCATCGATCGCCGCAACGGCGACCAACAGCGCGTTCGTCGAGTCCACGCCTCCAGAAACGCCGATCACGACTTTGTCGATCTTCGCCGCCTGCAAACGCTGTCTCAGCCCATGCGACTGTATGTTGAAGGCCTCGAAACAAAGTTCCGCGAGACGCGCTTCGTCGTCCGGCACGAAAGGGAAACGCGGCACCGCTCGCAAGAGGCCGATGTCTTTGTCATGCGGCGCATGCAATTCGAACGCGACGCGACGAAAAGCGTCGACGCCAACTTCATTGTCGGCGCAATCGCCGAATGTCCCTTGGCGCATTCGTTCCGAGATCAGGCGCCCGATATCGACGTCGGCGAGAACGAGCTGCGGCTCCTCCGCGAAGCGCGGCGCCTTCGCCAACAGCGCGCCATCTTCGAAGATTGCGGCTTCGCCATCCCATGCGAGATCGGTCGTCGATTCGCCCTGCCCCGCCGCAGAATAAAGATAAGCGGCAAGACAACGTCCGGAATGCGCCGCACAGAGCGTATGTCGATAGTCCGATTTTCCGATGATGGCGTTGCTCGCGGAAAGATTGAGCAGCACGGTCGCGCCGGCGAGCGCAGCGCGGGAGGACGGCGGAATCGGAACCCACACGTCCTCGCAGATTTCAGCATGAATCACGAGGCCGTCGAAATCGCTCGCCTCGAGCAGGACGTCATGGCCGAATGGCGCGATTTGACCCGCAATGGCGATTTGTTCGCCAACCACAAAAACGCCAGAGGCGAAATGCCGCCGCTCGTAGAATTCCCGATAGTTCGGAAGATAGGACTTCGGCCAAACGGCCAGAATTTGTCCACGCCTTATGGCGAGCGCGCAATTATACAGCCGCCCGCGATGATTGAGCGGCGCGCCGACGACGACGATGGGCGAAAGATGCAAGCTCGCCTCCAGCAGCTCCGCGATCGCGTTCTCGCTCGCCTGCAATAGCGCGCTTTGATGCAAGAGATCGTCGATCGCGTAAGAGCTGACGCCGAGTTCGGGAAACAGGATCAGCGACGCGCCACAGGAGTCGGCGTCGCGCGCCATTTCGATCGTGCGAGCGACATTGAAGGCCGGATCGGCGACGCGCACGCTCGGCGCCGCGACCGCGACCCGCAGCAATCCATGAGTATGAATGGAATAGAAAGGATGGCTCATGGCGCGATTATACGCCCGCCATCACACTATGCGGAAATGGCCATTCCGCCGACGCCCATCATGGTTAACGATGTCGGTTCGAACCAAAGAAGGGCGGGGTCATACCCGGCCTTTCTTCGGACCGTCCGATGGACGCCTTACTTCGCCAGGAACGCGAGCAGCAGCAGCGCGACGATATTGGTGATCTTGATCGCCGGGTTCACAGCGGGACCCGCGGTGTCCTTATAGGGGTCGCCGACGGTGTCGCCGGTCACCGAGGCCTTATGCGCCTCGGAGCCCTTGAGATGCTTGTGGCCGTCCTTGTCGACAAAGCCGTCTTCGAAGCTCTTTTTGGCGTTGTCCCAAGCGCCGCCGCCCGAGGTCATCGAAATGGCGACGAACAAGCCATTGACGATCACGCCGAGCAGCAAAGCGCCCAGCGCCGCAAAGGCGTTGGCCTTGCCGCCCAAAATCCATACCAGGATGAAGACGACGATCGGCGCGAGCACCGGCAGCAGCGAGGGAACGATCATTTCCTTGATCGCCGCCTGCGTGAGCATGTCGACGGCGCGGCCATAATCGGGACGGTCCGTGCCGGCCATGATGCCGGGCTTCTCCTTGAACTGCCGGCGCACTTCCTCAACGACCGATCCCGCCGCGCGGCCCACCGCCGTCATGGCGATACCGCCGAAGAGATAGGGGATCATGCCTCCCAGAATGAGGCCCGCGACGACGTAAGGGTTGGAGAGATCGAAATCGACCTTGCCCATTCCCTGGAAGAACGGCGCGCCGAACTCGGAGAAATGCTTCAGATCGTTCGCATAGGCGGCGAACAGAACCAACGCGCCGAGACCGGCCGAACCGATGGCGTAACCCTTGGTCACGGCCTTGGTCGTATTGCCGACGGCGTCGAGAGCGTCGGTCGACTGACGCACTTCCTTCGGCAGGCCGGCCATTTCGGCGATGCCGCCAGCGTTGTCGGTCACGGGACCGAAGGCGTCGAGCGCCACGATCATGCCCGCAAGACCAAGCATCGTCGTCACCGCGATGGCCGTGCCGTAAAGGCCGCCGAACTGATAGGTCAGAATGATGCCGAGAACGATCACCAAGGCCGGCGCCGCCGTCGATTCAAGCGAAATGGCGAGGCCCTGGATGACATTGGTGCCGTGGCCGGACACCGACGCCTGCGCGATGGAGATCACCGGACGCTTGCCGGTCGCCGTGTAATATTCCGTGATGTAGACGATCGCGCCGGTGACGATCAGGCCGATCAGCCCGCAGATGAAGAGGCCATAGCCATGGATCGCCTCGCCATTCGCCTTGCCGATTTCGCCCCAGCCCACTGTGAAGGTCGTCGCGAGAAACAGACCGCCGACCGACAACACGCCGGCGGCGATAAGCCCCTTGTAGAGCGCGCCCATGATCAACTCGTCGATCCCGATCTTTTCGAAATAGGGACCGAAACGCTTGCTGATCTCGGAATCGTCATTGCCGAGTTTGACGAAATAGGTGCCGATGATCGAAGTCACGATGCTCGTGCCGCCGATCGCGAGCGGATAGATCATGGAAGAGTAAAGCGTCTCCTGACCCGCGAAGAAGATCGACGCCAGCACCATGGTGGCGACGACTGTCACCGCATAGGTCTCGAACAAGTCCGCCGCCATGCCGGCGCAGTCGCCGACATTGTCGCCGACGTTGTCCGCGATCGTCGCCGGATTGCGCGGATCGTCCTCGGGAATGCCCGCCTCCACCTTGCCGACGAGATCGGCGCCGACGTCAGCGCCCTTGGTGAAAATGCCGCCGCCCAAGCGCGCGAAAATGGAGATGAGCGAACCGCCGAAGCCAAGCGCCACCAGCGCGTCGATGACGACGCGATCGGAGGGAGCGTAGCCGACGAACCAGGTGAGAATGGCGTAATAGACGGCGACGCCAAGGAGCGCGAGGCCCGCCACGAGCAGTCCCGTCACCGCGCCCGCCTTGAAGGCGATGTCGAGGCCGCCAGCGAGCGATTTCGTCGCCGCCTGCGCAGTCCGCACATTGGCGCGCACCGAAACATTCATGCCGATGAAGCCGGCCGCCCCAGAGAGCAGCGCGCCGATGAGAAAGCCGAAGGCGACCGTCCAGCCGAACAGAATGACGAGCAGAATGAAGATGGCTCCGCCGACATAGCCGATCGTCGTATATTGGCGCTTGAGATAGGCCTGCGCGCCTTCGGCGATCGCGCCGGAAATCTCCTGCATGCGCGCCGTGCCCGGATCCGCCGCAAGCAATTCACGCGAGGTGATCACGCCGTAGACGATGGACGTCAATCCAAAGACGATGGTGAGAAACAATACCATGACGAGACCGCCCTCTCATTCCATGACCGCGCTTGGAGCGGCCGTCGTGTTTGCGCTGAAAACAGCAATCCCACGCATGCCGAAGCGAATCGGCGCGCGGTAAGCGAAATTCCGGGTTTCTTTGCCAGAAACTGGGCCGCGCGGCAATGGCGGAGGCGACGGCCCACTCGCCTCTCAGTTAAAAATGACTGTACGCCAATGCCTTGAAAGTCTTTTTGTTTTTTGCCTCGTCCAGGAATTGGGGGGCTTCCTCGCCCGCCTTGATTTCGCCAATTCTTTCCATCGGCGTTCCGGCTTGACGAGCGGCCGCCTCCAGCGCGTGGGCGGCGTCCGGCGAAACGCAGCAGAGAATTTCATAATCGTCTCCGCCGGTCATGGCCCGGTCGCTTAAAGCGCCATCGAGCGCAATGGCTTCGCGAGCGGCCGGCGAGAGAGGGACCCGAGGCAGTTCCACGATGGCGCTTACTTTGGAGGCTCGTGTGAGTTTCGTAAGATCGCCCGCCAAACCATCGGATATGTCCATTGCGGCGCTCGCATACTCACGCAACACGCCCGCAAGCGCGACGCGCGGGCGCGGCAAGAGATACCGATCCAGCAAATAATCGCGCGATTGCGGCGACAGGCGCGCCGCGAGGGATTCGTCGCGGCGGAGCGCCAAGCCTAATGTCGAGTCTCCAATCGTTCCAGAGACGTAAATGAAGTCGCCAGCGCGGGCGCCGGAGCGCGCAACGAAACGTCCCTGCGGCGTCTTCCCGAGCGCGGTAATTGAAATTGTGAGCGGCCCTGGCGTCGCGACCGTGTCGCCACCGAGCAAAGGCGCCTTGAATGCGCGAGCATCCTCGGCGAGCCCCGCAGCAAACGCCTTAAGCCAGTCGTTCGTCCAGTCGGGCGGGAGCGCCAGAGCGAGCAGAAACCCCAGCGGTTCGGCTCCCTTCGCGGCGAGATCGGACAGATTGACGCGAAGCGCTTTCTTCGCGATGAGCGCCGGCGCGTCATCCGAAAAGAAATGCACGCCAGCGACAAGGGCGTCGGTCGTCGCCACAGTTTCGTCCGGGGACGGCGGCAGCAAGGCGGCGTCGTCTTGAAGGCCAAGCGCCCCTTGTCCGGCGATCGGCGCAAAGACTTGGGCGATAAGTTCGTCCTCGCTGTAGCGACGCTCCATATCCGCCTCATGGAATGACTAAATCAGGATAATTCTCCGGGGCGCGCTTCACGCGCAATCCTGTCCAGAACCGCGTTGATCATGCCGGACTCGGTCGGTTCAAGAAAAGCGCCGGCGACATCGACATATTCTTTGATGACAACGCGCACGGGAACATCGCGGCGCTTGTGCAGTTCGAATGCGCCCGCCCGCAAGATCGCGCGCATCACAGACTCGATGCGCTGCAAGGGCCAGCCCCCGGCGAGCGCTTTATCGATGTGCTGATCGATCATGTGTTGATCGGTCAGCACGCCCTGCAGAACATCGCGAAAAAAGGCGAGTTCGGCGGGTTTGTATTGCACGCCTTCGATCTCACGCCCGATCCAATACGACTCGAATTCGGCAAAAATCTCGTTGAGGCCCTTGCCGGTGACTTCCATCTGATAAAGCGCCTGCACAATTGCGAGACGCGCCGCCGATCTTTGCTCCACGCTCATGCGGCTAGCTCCGCATGCTGCGCGCGAGACGCACAAGCGCAAGCGCCGCATGAGCGGCTTCGCCGCCCTTGTCGCCTTGCGCGGGGTCGGCGCGAAGGATCGCCTGCTGCTCGTTGTCGACCGTGAGGATTCCGTTGCCAAGCGGCATAGCGCGCGACACCGAAAGATCCGTGAGGCCTCGCGCGCTTTCGTTTGCGACGATTTCGAAATGGTAGGTGTCGCCGCGAATGACGCAGCCGAGCGCGACGACGCCATCATAAGGAGCGCCTTCCCTTTCAAAGGCGTCCAGCGCAATCGCAGCCGCCGGCGCGATCTCCAGCGCTCCAGGAACCTCAATCAGTCGTCGCACGCGCGCCAGCGCGCTCGAGCGCGGCAAGCGCTCCCTTCCGTAGCAAAGCGACGACACTGTCATTGAAGCGCGCCGATACGACGAGAATCCGCGCGCCTTCGACAGGCGTTTGATCCGCATCTTGAGCGCGATAGGAACCAGCCATTTAACAAAACTCCTCGCGCGGCGATCGATACACGTATTTTCGACCTGCGCCTATTTTTCTTACTGCGTGCTGCGCGTCATGGCCGGGCTTGTCCGACAAGCGCAGGCATGACGAAGACGATCAGCGCCGCTCGCTTTTATCCCAGTCCGTATTCGCTCAATCTCGCCGCATAGCGCGCCATGAGATCGACTTCCAAATTCAGGGCGTCACCCGCCTTGCGCTCACCGAAGGTCGTCACGCTGAGCGTATGCGGGATGATCAGCACCGAAAAACTGTCGCCTTTGACGTCGTTCACCGTCAGCGAGACGCCGTCGAGCGTGACCGATCCCTTTTGCGCAATGAAGCGCGAAAGATCATGGGGCGCCTCGACCCAGAACCGCGCCATGCCGTCGAAGTCGTCGCGCGAGACGACGCGCGCCATCCCGTCGACGTGGCCTGTGACGATGTGACCGCCAAGTTCGTCGCCGATTTTCAACGCCCGCTCGAGATTGATGCGTTCGCCGACGCCCCACTTGGAGACGCTCGTTCGCGCAAGAGTTTCCGCCGCAGCGTCCACTTCGAAGATCGCGCCCCGATCGGCGCGAGAGACCTCAACGACGGTCAGGCACGGACCCGAGCAGGCGATCGAGGCTCCAAGCGCAATGTCCTCCGCCGGAAAGGAGCTCGCGATTGAGAGACGTCTCAAATCGCCGCGGGGTTCGACCGAGAGCAGGTCGCCGACGTCGGTGATGATGCCGGTAAACATCTTCACTCGACACTTTCGTAACGCGTCAGACGGTCGGCGCCGAGCATGTCGTCTTCCGCAATCCGATAGTGAGCCGGATCATCGAGGATCGCACGCGCCGCGCGCGACAGCGCCGGCGTACCCGCTCTTCCAAGGGGCTTCACCGCGGTGAGAAGAATGACTTCGTCGGCGAGGCCGCCGGTAATCAGGCTCTCCGCGACGCGGGGCCCTCCTTCGGAAAACACGCGAGTGACGCCGCGATCCGCCAGGATTCGCAAAGCGGCCGCAAGATCGATGCGTCCCGCATCCATGGATGGCGCGCGAGCAACCTCGACGCCAGTCGCCTGCGAGAAACCGCGCGACGTTTCATCATCTGCGTTCGTCATCACCAGCGTCGGCGCCTCTTGCAGGGTGGCGACGATGCGCGAGCGCGGCGACAAAGAAAGAGCCGGATCCAGAATGATGCGCAATGGCTTTGCGTCCGCAACGCCCGGCAATCGCACGGTCATCAGCGGATCGTCGATTCGCGCCGTGCCGATCCCAACCATGATCGCATCATGCAACGAACGTTGCATGTGCGTAAAAGATTCCGCAATCGGCCCGGTGATAAAAAGACGCGGATCGTGCTCGCCGCCCGCGGCGTAGCCATCCGCCGTTTGCGCGAGTTTCAGCGTGACGGTCGGTAGGCCCTTTGTGACGCGTCGAATGTGCCCGCGATGCTCGCGCCGCGCCGCTTCGGCGCAGACGCCAACGGTCACATCGACTCCCGCCTCGCGCAGCAACGCGTGACCCCGCCCTGCGACACGCGGGTCGGGATCGTCGAGCGCCGAGACAACTCGCGCAACGCCATTCGCAATGATAGCGTCCACACACGGCGGCGTTTCGCCGTGATGCGAGCATGGCTCCAGCGTTACGTAAAGCGTCGCGCCGCGCGCGGTCTCGCCCGCAGCCGCAAGCGCATTGGCCTCCGCATGCGGCCGTCCGCCAGGGCTGGTCCAACCCCGCGCGACAATCAGCCCGTCGCGAACAACGAGCGCGCCAACGGCGGGATTGGGCGACGTGCGGCCAAGATTTCGCCGGCCAAGCGCGAGAGCCGCGGCCATGAACGTTTCGTCGGTTTGCGCATCGGTGATCGATGCCGGTCGAACGAGGGCCGTCATGCGCGATCAGGCCTTTCATCCGCGTCCTCAGACCCGAGCGTATCGGAGTCGCCGTCGCTGCTCTCCAATTCGTCAATGAGCATGTTGAAATCCCGCGCTTCACGAAAATCGCGATAGACCGATGCGAAGCGCACATAGGCGACGTCGTCGAGCGACTTCAACCCCATGATCACCAACTCTCCGATGCGCGCGCTTTCGATCTCCGCTTCGCCCGAACTTTCGAGCTGCCGCACGATGCCGTTGACCATGCGCTCGACGCGATCGGGTTCGACTGGCCGCTTGCGCAAAGCGATTTCGAGGGAACGCATCAGCTTGTCGCGATCGAACGGCATGCGCCGCCCCGACTTCTTGATCACCACAAGTTCGCGCAGCTGCACGCGCTCGAAGGTCGTAAACCGCCCGCCGCAACCGGGACACACCCGGCGTCGGCGAATGCAGGACGAATCATCGGCGGGACGCGAGTCCTTCACCTGCGTGTCGGCGGAACCGCAATAAGGGCAGCGCATTGGTTTTGCCTTCGCGCATGGCGTATATCCCCCCTTTGCAGAGGGAGGCCGGTCGCCGGAAGCGCCCGGTCAGGAGCGGGCCTACGCAAATTCGAGGCCTGCTCCCACTTCGAACCGATTACGCGGTTCGTCCCTCCCCAGCAAGGGGAGGGCGAGCGCGACCCATCTCAATAGATGGGGAACTTGCCGGTCAAAGCGTGGACTTTGTCCTTGACCGCGCTTTCCGTGGCGGCGTTGCCTTCTTCGCCCTTGGCGCCCAAACCGTCCAGCACTTCGACAATCAATCCGCCGACCTGCTTGAACTCGCCCGTTCCAAAGCCGCGCGAGGTCGCAGCCGGCGACCCAAGACGAATGCCTGAAGTCACGAACGGCTTCTCGGGATCGAACGGAATGCCGTTCTTATTGACCGTGATGTGGGCGCGGCCGAGCGCGGCCTCCGCCGCTTTTCCGGTGATCTTTTTGGGACGCAGATCGACGAGCATCAGATGGTTGTCGGTGCCGCCTGAAACAATGGCCAGTCCGCCTGCGACCAGGGTTTCGGCCAGCATCTTCGCGTTATCGATGACGCGCTGCTGATAGGCCTTGAACTCTGGTTTCAAAGCCTCGCCGAAGGCCGCGGCCTTGCCGGCGATGACATGCATCAGCGGGCCGCCTTGAAGGCCAGGGAACACGGCGGAGTTGATCTTCTTGGCGATATCTTCGTCATTCGTCAGCACCATGCCGCCGCGCGGGCCGCGCAGCGTCTTATGCGTGGTCGTCGTCACGACATGCGCATGCGGGAATGGCGAAGGATGCAGGCCGGCGGCGACGAGGCCTGCGAAATGGGCCATGTCGACCATGAAATACGCGCCGACGCTGTCGGCGATCTCGCGGAACTTGGCGAAATCCCACACGCGCGAATAGCCGGAGCCGCCCGCGATAATGCACTTGGGCTTATGCTCTTTCGCGAGCTGCGCGACCTGCTCCATGTCGATGCGCTGGTCGTCCTTGCGGACGGTATAGCTCACCGGCTTGAACCAGCGGCCCGAGAGGTTCACGGGAGAACCGTGGGTGAGATGGCCGCCGGCGGCGAGATCGAGGCCCAGAAACGTGTCGCCCGGCTGCAGCAGCGCGAGAAACACCGACTGGTTCGCCTGACTGCCGGAGTTCGGCTGCACATTCGCGAAGCCACAGTTGAAAAGCTTCTTGGCGCGGTCAATCGCGAGATTTTCGGCGACGTCGACATATTGGCAGCCGCCGTAATAACGCTTTCCCGGATAGCCTTCGGCGTATTTGTTCGTAAGGACCGAGCCTTGAGCTTCCAATACCGCACGCGACACAATGTTTTCCGAAGCGATCAGCTCGATCTCATGACGCTGGCGACCCAGTTCGAGATCGATCGCCTTGGCGAGATCGGGATCGGATTGTGCAAGCGTGGCGGAAAAGAAACCGGATTGGCTCATTGACTGACCTCTATGCCGAAAGGCGCGTAAGCGCGTTTGGGAACCGGCCTCCGTCCCGGACGGCGGGCCGATTGGACGACGCGACCCCGGCCGGATTTGGCGCGAAACGCCCAAGCTGCCGAAAACGCCTCTATTTCTGACGCAGCGAACGCCGCCGCCAAAGCGGCGGAATTTGGCGCGTCGCGCGGGGTGAATGCTGTCCGCTTATCATGCCCGAACCGAGACGGGAAGAGCGAGAGCCGAGCCTGCGCGTTTCCGCCGCGCTTTAGACGAAATCGCCCGAAAGTTCGGCCCGCACCGCCTCTTGCAGCACAACCATATGGCTATATGCGGGAAGGGAGAAGCCAAGGATCACCTGAGCGCCAGGCGTCCGGAACGCCTTGATTTGCGCCTCGGTGAAAGGAAAATGGACGAATTGGACGGAGCTGGCTTTGCCCTCCGAGGTCGTTCGGTCCTGGTCCTCTTCCGGCTTGCCGAGGATTTTCTCTCCATTGACCTGGAAAAAGGCCGTCTCCTCAATCCCTCCAAGGGTCGAGAGGGCATTCTTGCGGCGCAACGGATCGTCAATCTCGATCATGAATGTCGCAACGAGTTCGCGTCCTTTGGGAATAAGCGGATTATAGGCCGCGATTTCATCCGGCGCCTGCTCCGGTCCGCCCTTCTCGATGAAGATCATTTCGTGGACCTGCAGCCACATCGTTTCGTAATTTTCGAAATAGAAGGTGACGAAAGGTCCGACTTCCACTCGACGCGAACGTTTTTTGGCGGCGATTTCACGACGCTTCTCGCTCCTGATCTTGGCGTAATCCGCCATCGGCAGAATGTCGGCGACAGTGAGTTCATGGCGGGCTGTCATAAAGTCTCCTGCTTCTTCGAAGCCAAGCGGCGAGATTCACTCTCGTCGCTCGGCTGATATGAGCGCGCAATCAGTTCGATTGGGTGCGCGAGAAGCTCGGGCTGCGGCGCTTCGCCCCCAAGTTTTTCGATCCCCTGCGCGATATGAATGCCAGCGAGCGGACATTCCGAAACGATGTAGCGCTTGCCAGGCGGACTGCATTTGTCGGGCGGCCGGTTTGCCGACCTTCAGAGCAGTCTCGAAATTTCCGGTCTTGCAGCCCCAGGCGCCGCCATGGCCCGAGCACCGCTCGACGACCGCGACATCCGCCTCCGGCAGCAGAGCCAGAAGATCCGCGCCCTTCTGACCAATATTCTGCGCACGCGAATGACAGGAAATATGCAGCGCGACGCCGCCTTCGACCGGCGTCAACCCGTCCGCGAGCCCCTCCTTGCGCGAAATATCGACGATATATTCGCTCAAGTCCCAAGTCGCCTTGGAGAGGCGCTTCACGCTCTCATCATTGGGCAAGATGAGAGGCCACTCGAATTTCAACATCAAGGCGCAAGACGGCACAAGCGCGATAACGTCATAACCGTCGGCGATATATGGCGCGAGCGCGCCAGCGACGATCTTCGCCGCGTCCGCCACTTCGCCAATCAATCCCTGTTCAAGCTTCGGCATGCCGCAGCAATGCGGATGCACGACCTTCGTTTCGACGCCATTCCGCGCGAGCACATTCAGCGCGGCGACGCCGATCGAGGGATCATTGTAATCGCCGTAGCAGGTCGCATAGACGACCGCCTTGCGCGCTTTCGCGGGTCCGGCTTCGTTACGCGCAGGCGGATTTTCCTTCGCGAGAGCGACCAGCGACTGCGGCGCGAATTTTGGCAAAGCGGCGTCGGGATCGAGTCCAAAGACGCGCTTTTCCAGCGCGCGCATCGTCTTGTTGTGAAGGTCCGTCGCCCAATTGGCGAGACCGGAGGCCATAACGCCCAGTCGCCCGTTACGATCCGTTTCGGCAAGCGAGCGGTCGGCGAACGACACGCCGTTCTTTTTTGCTTCCACAGCGCGGTAGCGCAACATCAAATGTGGAAAGTCGAGATCGAATTCATGCGGCGGCACATAAGGGCATTTCGTCATGAAGCACATGTCGCAGAGCGTGCAGGCGTCCACGACTTTCTTGAAATCCGAACTCGCGACAGTGTCGAGTTCGCCGTTCTTCGATTCGTCGATGAGATCGAACAAGCGCGGAAAACTGTCGCACAGATTGAAACAGCGCCGGCAGGTATGACAGATGTCAAACACGCGCCGTATTTCGGCGTCGAGCTTCGCTTCATCATAGAAGTCCGGGTTTTCCCAATCCAGCGGACGCCGCATCGGCGCCTCAAGGCTACCTTCCCTCATTTTCCCTCTTTCGCCGCATCAGCGCGCAATGGTTGTGAGAACTGCGCGACCAATTTTTCACGACCTCTCTGATAAAACGGGCGCCGTCTCCGACGCCCGAATTTAGGCGACATATTACTTGTCTGCGCTCACTTCTCCGCCGATGTCGAGCCGACGATTTTGATCGCGCCGATCTTCACAAAATCAGGCTCTGCGCCCTGCTCATCGGAATGCGCCGGCTGAAACGTCACACGTAGACCCTTGGAGAGCGCGTCGGCATTTGGCACGTTGAGGCCCGACAGAATATCCGCAAGCGGGAACGTCAGCGTGAGCTTTCCAGAGGTGTTTGGGTCGCCTTGCGATTGCGCGAGGGCGCTCATGCTGAAGCTGTTGAGCGCGCCAATCACGGCGCGATGAGCACCCGCAACGTCATCCGGCAGGCTCGCGACGATCTTGAAGCTGAACCCACCCTGTTTTCCTGCGGCTCCAAGCTCGACGTCTTGAAGCACCAATGTCCCCGACTTCAGCTCTAACGGTTTCTCCGCGATAAGGCCATGGAGTTGCGCGGCGCTCGGTTTGGTTAGACCCATGTCGACTGCAACCGATGAATTGCCGAGCCTTAGAGGCGCCGTTGTGCCGCTCAATGTCACTGGCGCGGCGGGGGCGTTTGGTAAGACGCCTTGCGGTCGATTGAAATCGACCTCCGCCGCCGGAGCCGTAATCACCTTCGCAGGAGGAGCAGCCGCCGCCATTACAGCGGCGCTCGCGACGCGCGCGACGGATGGAAGCGCCTCATCGTCGTATCGATATTGCATCGACGCCTGCGTATCGAGCATCGGCCCCGCCTGCTTGGTCCAATTGCCCGCCGCGTCATATTTGAACGTCCTTTGCGACCAGGTCGAATTCGGCGCCGGAATGACGGGCGATCCCGCTCTCAACCACGCGCTCCACAGCCGATCGATATTGGCGTGGTGAAGCCAGAAGATCGGATCGCGCGCGGACCGCGGCACAAAGCCCATGTCCCCGCCCACAAGACCATGAATAGAGCCATGAGGGTCCTGCTCCAGGACATAGGAGAAGGTTTGCTCGCGACGCGCCCCGGTGGCCGGAAGCATATTATTATATCCGAACGCAGATCTATCCAGCGCATCCTCGCTGAGGTCGGTTCGCGCTCTTTGATGCCAGAGCGGATTTGGCTGGCCGAACGGGTCTGTCGTGCGCGTGAACATGCGCGGCATCACTGGCTGCGTATACCAATCCCAATAAGGGAGATTGAATTCCGTCGTCGAGCCGGCGTCGTGCGCCGCCTGTTTGAGCACGCTTTCGAAGAAAAACAGAAATGCGCGATGCCACGACAGAAAGTGAATAGCGGTGGACCCATCGCTGCTGTGCATGCACTGGTTGTAAATCGCGCTCAGACTTTGCGGCACCGATCCGGTCGTTCCGTGGCTCGACGCCCAATAGGTCCATCCCGTCGGATCATTTGGCCGGCTTGCGGAGCGCGTCTTCATGGTCTTCACGGCCAGCCGCAACGCGTTGACCTTATTTTGGTCCAGGGCGAAAGATCGGACGTTCTCCCTGACGCGGATCGTTCCGGTTTGCGCGACGGCTGAAAGCGTCGGCGCGATGACTTCGGAAATGCCTAGAGCGGCGGCTAGGGCGATAAATTCACGTCGCGATGAGTACATATGAACCTCCGTCTATCGAAATTAATCCTGAAAAGCCGCATGTTTTCGAGGACATGGCGATAGAGTAGGTAGGGCGAGGTTCTAGCTTCGCAATTCTCTGCGAAGGAGAATTTTTCGCGTCGCGCTTTCAAAATCCCTGCGCCCAGCTCGCAAAAACCCGGCGCAAGGAGAATTTCCGATTAGCCGGCGAGACAGTCGCCCGCCTGCTCCCGCTTACTTCAACTCGTCGAGCGCGCGCTGGAAGCGGCCTGCGTGAGAGCGCTCGGCCTTGGCCAGCGTCTCGAACCAGTCGGCGATTTCGTCAAAGCCCTCTTCGCGGGCGGAGCGCGCCATGCCGGGATACATGTCCGTATATTCGTGGGTTTCTCCGGCCACCGCAGCCTTGAGATTCTCGGACGTCTTGCCGATCGGCAGGCCCGTGGCCGGGTCGCCGACGCTTTCGAGAAATTCCAGATGGCCATGGGCATGGCCGGTCTCGCCTTCGGCGGTCGAGCGGAAAACCGCAGCGACGTCATTATAGCCTTCGACGTCCGCCTTTTGAGCGAAATAGAGATAGCGCCGGTTCGCCTGGGACTCTCCGGCGAAAGCCGCCTTCAAATTGTCTTCGGTCTTGCTGCCTTTCAGCGTAGCCATTTTATGCCTCCTGAGAATTTTCCGGCCGATCGCCCAGCTTGAACGTGGGCGTCGAAACGCCGCATTAGAATAATTCAAAACTGGCGAATGCCAAGCTAAAATCCGACAATTCACGCGGCGTTTCGCCGCAGGTGCGCTGTTTGGCTGGACCGACGCGCCTTTTATTTCAATCCGATGACCATGGAGTCGGCGCCAAGAAGGTGCTCCACGCGCGTTTTTGAAAATCCCGCGTCGCGCATCCAGCCTTGGCAATCCGCGCCGGTGTAATCAAAGCCGCCGGAGGTTTCGATGAGCATATTGAGGCTCATGAGCAGGCCAAAAGCGTTCTTTCGCCGCTCGTCGTCGATAATCGCGTCATAGACGATCACGACGCCGCCCTTCGGCAGGGCCTCGTATGCTTTGGCGAGAAGCATGTGTTTTTGCGCCAAATCCCAGTCGTGAAGAATATGCCCCATGACGATCACGTCGCATTTGGGCATGGGATCGTTGAAGAAGTCTCCGGAATGAAATTGCACCCGGTCGGAAAGCCCGTGTTTGGCGACGAAGTCCTCAAAAATCGGCTTGACGGCGGGTAAGTCGAAACCGCCGCCCTTCAAGTGTGGATGCGCATGCGCGAGGGTGACGGGAACCATGCCTTGCGCCGCGCCGACGTCGACGAAACTCCCATAGTCCTTCCAGGGAAACTTTTCGGAGATCGCCTTGGCCGGCCCCGCGCTGATTCCGCTCATGGCGCTCAAAAATCCGCGCAGACGCTCAGGGTCAGCGTAGAGCGCCGCGAACAGATCGCCCTCTTCCTTATTTTCGCTCTGCCGCTGGCCTGTTTTCAAAGCTTCTGTCAGAAAGCCCCAACTCGAATAAAGCCGCGCATTGGCCATTTCCAAAATTGCGCCGACATAACTCGGCTTGGCGCGAACAAGGAACAGCTCTGTTTCGGGAGAATTGCGATAGACGCCGTCGTCGCGCTCCAACATGCCAAGCGCGACCAGCGTGTCGAGAAAGTCGCGCGCGGAACGCTCATGCAGCCCGAGCTTGGATTTAAGCGTCGTGAGATCGGCGGGGCCTTCGGCAAGCGCGTCGAAAACGCCGAGCTCCACCGCCGAGAGAAGCGCTTTCGCGTTCCAGAAACTCATGCCCAGTTGAAGAATTTTTTCAGGCGACAATTGATCGCTCATATCGGTCTCCAAGATTGAGCTGTCCTCACTCATGCCTGGCGCGATCAATACAGGGATCGGCGACGCAATTGTTACTTGCGCTTGCTCGCGTAAGGATTATCCCCGGCTTTTTTGGAGATGCGGATCGGCACGCCGGGAAGTTCGAACGTCTTGCGCAGGCCATTGACGAGAAAGCGTTCGTAGCTCGTCGGCAATTCGTCGAGCTGATTGCCGAACAAGATGAAGTGGGGGGGACGCGATTTCGCTTGCGTGATGTAACGGATCTTGATGCGCCGACCGGATACGGCCGGAGGCGGCGTCTGTTCAAGCGTGCTCAACAGCCAGCGATTAAGACGCGCCGTCGAAATGCGCTTGTTCCAGACTTCATGCGCGCCGATGACCGCGCGCATGAGTTCGTCGAGGCCAAAGCCTGTGGCGCCGGAGACCGGAATCACAGGACATCCCTTCACCTGCGGCAAGAGACGCTCGGCTTCTTCGCGCAGACGTTTGAGCGCCTCGCTTCGCTTCTCGATCAAATCCCATTTGCCGAGCGCAATGACAAAAGCCCTGCCCTCGCGCGCGGAAATATCCGCGATGGTCAAATCCTGCTTTTCGAACGGGATCGTGGCGTCGACGAGAAGAACGACGACCTCCGAAAACTGCACCGCCCGCAACGCATCGGCTCCCGCGAGCTTTTCAAGCTTATCGACGACGCGGGCGCGCCGCCGCAGGCCGGCGGTGTCGAACAATTTCATCTTGCGTTCGCGCCACAGAAAATCGACGCCGATGGAGTCTCGCGTAATTCCGGCTTCCGGGCCGGTCAACAAACGCTCCTCGCCCAGAATGCGATTGATCAGCGTCGATTTACCCGCGTTGGGCCGGCCGACGACGGCGATGCGCAATGGCTTCGACACATCGACGTCGCTGCCGTCTTCGTCGTCGGAAAGCCCGGTCGCCTCGACCTGCTCTTCGTCGTCAACCGGAGCCGCCGTGGCCTCAGGCAAAGCGACGCGAAGCGCATCGAACAGGTCAATCAGCCCTTCTCCATGCTCGGCGGACAGCGGGATCGGATCGCCGAGACCGAGACGATAGGCTTCGATCACCCCTGCTTCGCCCGCCTTGCCTTCGGCCTTATTGGCGACGAGCACGACAGGCTTGCCGACGCGACGGACGAGATCGGCGAAATATTTATCATCCGGCATCACGCCCGCGCGAGCGTCGATCATGAACAGGATGGCGTCAGCTGAAATAATCGCGGCTTCGGTCTGAGCGCGCATGCGTCCTTCGAGAGTGGCGCTGTCGCCCTCCTCCAGCCCGGCCGTGTCGATGATGGTGAATTCGAGATCGGCAAGATGCGCGGCGCCTTCGCGGCGATCGCGCGTCACGCCGGGGCGGTCATCCACCAGGGCAAGCTTCTTGCCTGTGAGACGATTGAAGAGAGTCGACTTGCCGACATTAGGCCTGCCGATGATGGCGAGGGTGAACGACATGTCGAAACTCTAAAAGCATGAGGTCGGGAACCGCTTATTTCTTCGGCGCAACCTCAACCGCGGCGCCCGCTTCCTTACCCGATTCTGTTTCAATCGAGGGAGAAATGCTGACTCCGGCGGGCGCGCCAGGCTTCGCAACTCCTCGCGCCGCTTTCAACAAGCCTTGATAAGCCGCCGCGCGCTGACGCATCGCTTGCGGGGCCTCGCGATCGGTCAGCAGAAGATCGAACACTCTCTGTGCTTCATCGAAATCGCCATTCTCCAAAGCGTCGAGCGCGATCCATTCCTGCGCGGAATAACGAAACGGACCCGTCGACGTGACGAGCGGGCCGAGGCGAGTCTCCATTTTCTGACGGTCATTGTCCTCCATCGACAGAATGGCGCCGCGCAACCGCGCCACCTCCTGCGTCAGCTTGTCGACGCTGGCGTCTTCCGCGATGGAATCATAGGCCGCAATCGCTTTAGGCTTGTCGATCCCCGCCAACACTCCCGCGGCCCGAAGCCGCGCCAGCGACGCGTAACCCTTGGGGCCGTCCTTGGCGAGAGCCTGGAAGGCGGCGACGGCTTCTTCGCGCTTGCCGTCATGCGCGAGCGCCTCAGCCGCGCGATAGCGCTCGTTGGCCGCCTCGGCGGCTTTCAGATGTTCGTTCTGGTAATAGCTCCAGCCGCCCGTGGCGGCGACAATCAGAAAGGCGATCACGAAAATCGGCGTCTGATAGCGTTTCCAGAAACTTACGACCTTGTCTCTGCGAACGTCTTCGTCGACCTCGTGAAAAATATCGGACATTGCCCTTGATCCTCGCCACTCACTGCGGACCTCTCCGAGCCCGGCAGGAAGCGGTTACCATAGTAGGGCGGGAAAGGCGAGATTTCGAGGAAAGCCGGCAAAAGCTTGTCTTGCCGAGGCAAGAGCGGGGCGGTGGGCGCCGCCGCCCTACAAAGACGTCGCAGAGGGGACAACTTCGGCGCAAGACGAACGGGTCCGATCGCATAGACGGTCGGATTCTTTTTCAGGACGGGCGATGAAGAAGTCATGTTCGGCATGGCGTTCGCTCCTGTTTGGGGCGGATCGTCGGCCCAAGTCGGGGAACGCAACCCAGGCGCCAGACGCCTTCCGATCCTGCGGGACCTTTTGCCTAGAAGGCGAGCGCCGACTAGCCGATGATCGCATGAGGAATAAATCGCGAATGATTGGACGTCACTGGCGAGGCGTCCTCACGAAATCCCCATGCCGGCAGGTTCATCGCCGACGAGCCAACATCCAAGCACCGGATAGCGGCCATTGAAATCCGGCAATTGATGAAGGGCCTGGCGCACATATCCCTCGGCGCCATAGTCGCCCGCCGTATGCGCGACGGTCGCGCCGCGATCGACGAGATCGATATTCGCGCCTTCGCGCGACAACAAAGGTTTACGCGCGTAGCAATCGTTAAGCGTCGCCGCGCGTGGGTCGTCTTCGAAGAAGCAGGGCAGCAGATTTGGATGCTGCGGCGCCATCTCCCACAACAAGGCGAGCATACCCTTGTTGGAGAGGATCGCCTTCCACGGCGGCTCGATAAAGCGCGCGCCTTGCATGGCCGCCGAATGACCGAAAGGATCGGCGAACATCCACTCCCATGGATAGAGCTTGAACAAAAGCTCTATCTCTCGCCCGCTGCGATCGACAAAGAGACTTCCATCGAGTCCGATGTCTCCCATGTCGATCGACCTCGTCGTCAATCCTGCCTGACGCGCACAATCTTCAAGATAGGCGATCGTCCCGGCATCTTCAGCGCTCGCCGTCATGCATGACAAATGCAAAAAGCGCTTGGTCGCCACGTCACTCCAGCGCGCAATCAGCTTTTCATGCAAAGAATTGAACTGGTCAGCGTCTTTCGACAATCGACCCTGTGCGATGAGCTGCTCCAACCACCGCCATTGAACGACAGCGGACTCGAACAAACTCGTCGGCGTGTCGGCATTATATTCGAGAAGCCTCGGCTTCCCACCGCCGCCATAGGCGAAATCGAAACGTCCATAGAGCGTCGGATCGCGCCGCGCCCAACTCTGCGCGATGACGTCCCATGCGTGACTGGGAATGCGTAGTCGCAGCATGAGCTCTTCGCTCGCGACGACGCGCGCGACAAGGTCGAGACAGAGCGCGTGAAGCTCCGCCGTCGACGCCTCGAGATCGTCCTCGATCTCGCGCATGGTAAAGACATAGCGCGTCGACTCGTCCCAATAAGGCTCGCCGTCAATGCTCGCGAAGTGAAAGCCGATCTCCGCGGCTTCTTCGTTGAGGTTGGGTCTCGGCGTGGAGGCTTCACGCCTCATGAACCGCCGCCATGCGCCGCGCCAAATCCTCCAAACCCGCCGAAGGACACCCCATGCCAGGATGACGAACCCGTGGAAGCTGACCCGGAAGACCCCCACCAGCGGCCGGAGCCGCCATGACCGCCCGAGCCCGTATGGGTTCCTGAACTCGTGCATGGAGACTGGTTTGGATTGGTTTGGCCAGGGTCGCAGTTCGCGCGCCGGTCCAACGCCTCAATCACCGCATATCCGCCCAGAGCGAGCGAGCCCATGGCGACAAGCGAAACGGTCAAGGAGCGCTTGCGCAGCGTCGAAGGGCCGAGAGGGCCGCCGGTCAATCCCTGTGGAGCGTGAGTCACGACGGCCGGAGCGGCGCCGCGACGGCCGAATTCTTTTCGTTTCTCCTCCGCCATTCCGCTTACGGGCTCATGCAGGCGGCGCTGACGACGCCGACGGAAATGGAAACGGCGCCAACCCAAACTGCGGCGGCGAGCGCATTTTGCTCGATCGCATGCGACAGGCCTGGATGCGCGAGCCGCGCCAGCAAATAGGCGATGACCTGGGTCGCGAAAGCGACAAATCCCCACACGATGAATTCGAGCGCGGATTGCGTGTTGTGAATGGCGCCGGCGAGCGCGATTGCAAAGCCGAGAAGACTTCCGCCAAAAGCGACCGCCGCTGACGCATTGTGCTGATGTACGATCAGATCGAATTCACGATGCGGCGTCAGCCGCGCATAGACGGCGCAAAAGGCCGCTCCATAGGCGAGGGCCGCCGCGAAATAGATCGCGAACGACACGAGGCCGGAAAAAAACTCAGGCAAGCGATCATCCCCCAACGACATCGAGTCGCGGGGGAATGTTAGCATGCGTCAGCGCGAATGAAACATATGCGTTCTTATGGGGCCGCCTTTTCTGCAGAGGCGTTGCGCGCGCTGACGCGCCACACGACGCCGCCGACATCGTCCGCGACGAGCAGCCCGCCCCGATGATCGACGAGCACGCCCACCGGCCGACCGCGCGCTTCGCCATTCGCGTTCAGAAAGCCCGTTAATATCTCTTTTGGTTGCCCGGCAGGCTTCCCATCCTTGAAGGGCACAAAAATGACGCGATAGCCCGCAAACGGATTTCTGTTCCAGGAACCATGCTGACCGATAAAGGCTCCGCCGGCATACTCCTCGCCCATTCGCGCATCATCGACGAAAGTGAAGCCCAGTGACGCCGTGTGCGATCCAAGCGCGTAGTCGGGCTTGATGGCGATCGTGACCAATGCGGGATTTTGCGGCTGCACTCGCTCATCGACGTGCTGGCCATAATAGCTATAGGGCCAACCGTAGAAGCCGCCGGGCCGCACCGACGTCATGTAATCTGGAACAAGATTGTCGCCCAGTTCGTCGCGCTCATTCACGGACGCCCAGAGCTGGCCCGTCGTCGGATTCCAGTCCATTCCGACGGGATTCCTGAGGCCGGAAGCATAGATGTCAGTGGCGCCGGTCGAGGGATCGACGGCGAGAATCGCCGCGCGATTTTTTTCCTCCTCCATCCCGTTTTCAGCCGCATTGGAATTCGAACCAACGCCGACGTAAAGATGTTTTCCATCCTTGCTCGCGACCAGGCTCTTCGTCCAATGGTGATTGCGTCCAGCGGGCAGGTCCGCAACTTTCTCACCAGCGCCGACGACTTTCGTCTCCCCGGCGACATAAGGGAAGCGCATAAGCGCGTCCGCATTTGCGACATAGAAAGTGTCGCCGACAAGCGCCATGCCAAATGGCGAATTGAGATTTTCTAAAAATGTCGAGTGCTTTTCCGCCACTCCGTCGTTATCGGCGTCTCGCAACAATGTTATGCGATTGGCGCTCGGCTTATGCGAGCCCGCGCGCTTCATCACAAAGCCTTCCGCAAGACCGCGGAAGTTGAAGCCCTCATTCTTTGGTTTCGGCGGGGCGTCGGTCTCTGCGACGAGAATGTCTCCATTGGGGAGTTCGTAAAGCCACCGGGGATGATCAAGGCCCATGGCGAATGCTTCGACACGCAATCCGGACGCCGGCGTGGGCTTTTCACCCTGACGCCAACCGATGGCGGGAGCAATTTTCATGTAAGGCCACCATCTTGGCGTCGGCTTTGGCTCCGGGCAGCTGCGGATCGGCGCCATAACCTGCGCTATCAGGAAGCGCCGGCCCGCGATCGCAGGCAGAGAGCGTGAGCGCGATGGACGATAATGCGGCTACAGCGACGTATCTCACGAAAGAATTCTGCGCGACCATGTCGACTCCATTGAACCTCAGCGCAACGCAAGCGATGACTTCGCCGCGCAAAGAGCGCATTATTTCGGATGACGATGGAAGGAGATGGCGCAGCGCCACGTCTTCGCAACCCCATGACGCGACGCAAATTGAGCGGTCAGGGTGACGACGCCGCATTGCGCAATTAAGTTTACTGACAATCGATTGGGACGTTGCAAGTGACGAAATCAAACCGCAGCCATATCTACGTCGGCGTCGGGGGATGGACATTTGAGCCCTGGCGCGGCGCTTTTTTTCCTCAAGGGCTCTCGCATAAGCGCGAACTTGAGTTCGCGAGCCGCAAATTTACGTCAATCGAGATCAACGGGACCTATTACCGTTCTCAGACGCCGCAGACTTTCGCAAAGTGGCGCGACGAGACGCCGGACGATTTCGTATTTTCCCTGAAAGCGCCGCGCTTTGCGACCAACAGACGCGTTCTCGCCGAAGCCGGCGAGTCGATCGAAAGATTTTTTTCAAGCGGCGTCGCAGAGCTCAAAGACAAGCTTGGACCAATCAACTGGCAGTTCATGCCGTCGAAGAAATTCGATCAAGAAGACTTTGACGCGTTTCCTATCGTTGCTGCCCAAGAAATTGGATGGGCGCGTGTTGCGTCATGCGATCGAAGTCCGACATGACAGCTTCCGCACGCCGGAGTTCATCGCGCTCGCGCGCAGCCATCACGTCGCCATCGTTCTCGCGGGCAATTCCCACTACACGCAAATTGCGGACGTCACGGCGCCATTCGTCTATGCGCGCATCATGGGAAGCAGCGAAAAAGAAGCAAACGGTTATAGCGAGAAAGCGCTCGGACAATGGGCTGAGCGCGCGCGCCTTTGGTCTTCCGGCGAGACGCCCAAAGATTTGGAGACGATCGTTCCCGCACACGAAAAGGCGGAGGCTCGCGACGTGTTTATCTATGTCATCAGCGGCGACAAGGCTCGCAATCCGGAAGCGGCGATGGCCCTCATCGAGCGACTGACTGCAAAATAGTCCAGCAGAGTCAGTGTGCGCTCTTCGGGAGACTCACCTCATCGAAGGGGAAAAGCGAGAGCCGCCGCATCGACTCAGCGCCCGCGCGCACGCCCTCGAGTTCAAGCAATCGCTCTTTGAGAGCGACGCCGCCATGCGCGGAAAATCCCCCGATCTTCGCGCCGGCCGCCAAAATCCGATGACAAGGAATGATAATGGCGATCGGATTTTTCGACAGCGCAGTTCCAACGGCGCGAGCGGCGCGCGGCGATCCGGCTTTGCGCGCGAGCCCGCCATAGGTCGTCGTTTCTCCCCAGGCGATTGATCGCGCTGCGTCGTAGATCGCTTTGTAGAACGAATTGCACTGCGCGAGATCGAGCGGCAGGTCGGAAAAGTCGATCTCCTCGCCGCTAAAATATCGTTTCAGTTTCGCGACCGCATCGGCGACAGGTCGCGGCAACTCGCCCCGGCATTCAGCCCGCGCGCTTACGCGCATTCGCGCCGCCAAAGCGCGCTTGTCGCCTTCCGGCAGTTGGAAACGGGTCACGCCATGCTCGCTCCATGCAATGCCGCAAGCGCCCAAGGGACTGTCGAAAATATGATAGTGCTCCATCGATGCGTCACCTCTCAAAGGCGATCGATCCTATCATCTTTCCAAGCCGATGGTCTCGTCCTCGCTCGATCAGAGCTTATGCACGGCGCCGTCCGGGCTGGAAAGTTGGATATCTGCGAAACGGCAGGCTCCCACATGACGCTGGAAGACAGTCACGGCGAGAAGCCAGACGCGGACGATCGCTTTCGCCGGCCCGCCGATATGCGCTGCATAATCGGCGTGAAGGTCGCGTTCTTCCGCGAGCCATTTCCCCAAATCGGCGCGGCCGCTTCGGATAACCATATGCGTCTCGATGGGCGTCCAGCGCGGCAGCGGGCATCGGAACACCTTTCCCTGCGGCAAGCCTTCGCTCCAAAGATAGGTGAGATCCTGGCCATCGTCGAATTCAACGCCGACCGAGAGATAGTCATGCGTCGCAGCTTGATCTTCCGGCAATGTCGACGGAAGGTCCTGGATCATCCAACGCCAGTTCAGGCGCGCGCCCGGAGCGAGCGGCGCCGGCGCCGGACGCTGCAGAATGCCGACCGTCTTTTGCGATCGGCATATAATTTCGCCATCGCCGCCACGGTCGAAGATACCGGGCCCTCCGCCGAACATATAAAAATTGGACCAGCCTTCGGGGAGCGCCCGGCCGCTCTCGAGACGGGCGATCTCGGTCTGCAGCAGCCCGGCGACATCGCCATGAGCAGCGAGACTTTTCAACCCTTGAGCCGCATCGCCGCGCCACAGCAGGGCGATTCCGAAGAGCCTGACATCGGCTTTCTTGTAATCCGCTACTGGAGTCCAGAGCGTTCCGCCGTCGTCCGCCCACTCGCCCGCCGAACGAGCGATTTCGATGGCGCCGTCATGGGCGGCGATCATGGTGCCGGTGTTGGTCATTGGATTGTAGATCGGCTTCGCGCCGCGGCTGCGGGCGTGAAATACAACCCCCGGCTCGAACCACAAGTCGTGCTCGCGGGAAAGCCACATGCGGCCACCGAGCAAAAATGTCAGCTGCTGGCCTTTCGCGACATTGAGGCCGAGGTTCAACCAAGGCAGATCGCTGGCTGTGATTTCAAAGGAGCGATACGCGACGAGTTCCGGCGATTTGGCCTTGGCGACGATCGCTTCCAGGCCTCCGACCAATTCAGAAGGAGGTAGCGCGATTTGCTCTTCTGCGTTTGCGGCGCCGCCGAGCATAGACGCCAGCGGCAAGGAAAGGCTGAGCGCGGAGAGCCCGTTCAGCGCGTCGCGCCGGGTGAGCCCAGACGATTTGCGGAAATCTCCGGCGTCAAAACAGCAAAAGCACATGGATTTCTTTCCCGATTGCGGCGGTCTCTTGAAGCCGATCCGCAAACTAGGCCTTGGTTCGCGCGCGCCAATCGACCTTTGCCCGATGAACCCCGGGCAGTTTTCCCGAAAGCGAGCGCTCCAATGACGGCGACCTCGCATACATCTAAATTGGGTTCGCTTGCGGCGCCGAGGCAGGCCGGAGCCGCTTCGCCTCAAGCTCGACGGCGTCGCAAAGTCCGCGCGCTTTTGACGCGGAGCTTTGAACCAAGGAATCGAATAGCTACGATCAAGGTTTTTTCAACGTCCACTTTAGGCCATACTTGCAAGAGAATTGGCCGTTACGGCAATTTCCTATTCGAACAGCAAACCTATGTTCGATGATGCGTGAATAGCTGAAGCGCCGAAAGACGCGTTATGCGACGCTAAAACAAATTGGGCGTGGAAGGAGCATTGCATGGCTAACGATGCGCGGTTCAAAAAAATGTTTGTCGCAGCCTTTGTGGCGCTTGTGTCGATGGCCGGCGAAGCAAACGCCGCGCAATGCGGGAATTCAGCTGCTGGCTTCGAGACCTGGAAGCAGAGTTTCGCAGAGGAAGCGAGAGGAAGAGGCATTGGCGCGTCCGGAGTCGCGGCCTTGATGGGAACGCGATACAATGCTGCGACGATCTCCGCCGATCGAGGGCAGAAGAGCTTTCGTTTGTCGCTCGACCAGTTTCTGGCGAAACGCGGCGGCTCCGCCATCGCGGCGCGCGGGCGAGCGCTGAAACAATCCCAAGCGGCGCTCTTTTCGTCCATCCAGCAACATTACGGCGTCCCGCCGGGACCGCTCATCGCCATTTGGGGAATGGAGACGGGGTTCGGCGCCGTGCATGGGAACCAACACGCTCTGTCGGCGATCGCCACTCTCGCTTATGACTGCCGTCGTTCGGACTATTTCACCGAGCAGCTTTACGCCGCTCTGACGCTGGTCGATCGCGGCGTTATTTCGGCAAGCGCGCGCGGCTCCATGCATGGCGAGATCGGCCAGACGCAGTTTCTGCCCAAGAATATTTTGAACTACGGCACGGGCGGAAATCTTGATAACGCATCCGCGGCGCTGTCCTCGACGGCGAATTTTCTGAGAGCCCATGGCTGGCGCGCGGGCGCCGGATACCAACCCGGCGAAGCCAATTTTGCAGCGATCCAGGCGTGGAACGCCGCTCCGGTCTATCAGCGAGCCATCGCTCTTATCGGCCGACAGATCGACGGAGGACAGGGCGCGTCTGAATAGAGCGGAGGGGATCGGAAATCCAGCGCGTCAGACAGGGGAAGTGCATGCAATCGCTGCATGCCCCCTACTCCCACTCGATTGATCTTATCGAATCGACGGCGATGGTCGAGGAGATTTGATATGGAAGACCGAGAGATTCGAGCGGCTCTGGATCGCCACTGGGCCGCCTCCGATGCGAACGACTTCGAGGGCGAGCACCAGATTTACCGAGAGGACGCGGTGCTCGAATATCCTCAATCGGGCGAGCGCATTCGCGGGCGGCAGAAGATTCAGTCGTCTCGCGCCGCGCAGCCGAACCGGAAACGCTTCACAGTGCGGCGGATAATCGGCGCGGGCGACCTCTGGGTCACTGAATATGTCCTGACCTATGACGGGCGGCCGTCTTACACCGTGAGCATCATGGAGTTCCTCGATGGGAAGGTGGCCCGCGAGACCCAGTATTTCGGCGATCCGTTCGAGCCGGGGCCTTCGCGCGCGCAATGGGTCGAGCGGATGCCCTGAAACCTGGCCGCCGTAAGGATGGCCATCTGCCGCTCGCTCGCTCGGAGCTGCCGATCGATACGGTCTCTCTCGCCCGCTATCTGATTGGCAAGCTATTGGTGCGGGAGTTGCCTGAAGGCGTCGCCAGCGGTCGTATTGTTGAGACCGAGGCCTATGTCGTCGGCGACGCCGCCGGGCACGCCTATCGGGGGATGACAGAGCGCAATCGTTCGCTGTTTCTCGAGCATGGGCATGCCTATGTTTATCTCGCCTACGGCAGCTCATACATGCTGAATGTCTCAAGCGAGACGCCCGGGGTCGGAGCCGGCGTTCTGATCAGGGCGCTCGAGCCGCTCGATGGCATCCCGATCATGCGGCTAAATCGCGGCATCGAGCGCTTGCGCGACTTGGCGCGAGGACCGGGAAGGCTCACCGCGGCGTTGCGGGTTGATCGTTCGCTCGATGGGCTCGATCTTTGCCGAGAAGGCCCTCTATGGCTCGGACGCGGTGACCACGAACCCGGCGAAATCGGGCAGAGCATTAGGATCGGCATTTCGCGGGATGCGAACCGCCTCCTGCGATTTTATCTTCGGGACAGTCCGTTCGTCAGCGGTCCAAGATCGCTCAAGGAATAAGAGACCGCCGGAGCACACCAAATATTGCGCCTCACTCCCACTCGATGGTTCCCGGCGGCTTGCTGGTCACGTCGTAGACCACGCGATTGACGCCTCTGCACCTCGTTGATGATGCGCGTTGCGGCGCGGCCCAAAAAGCTCATGTCGAATGGATAAAAATCCGCCGTCATGCCGTCGGTGCTCGTCACGGCGCGCAAGGCGCAGACATAATCGTAAGTGCGTCCGTCGCCCATGACGCCGACCGTGCGCACGGGCAGCAACACGGCGAAAGCCTGCCAGATGTCGTCATACAGACCGGCCTTGCGGATTTCATCGAGATAGACCGCATCCGCCTTGCGTAGAATGTTCAGCTTTTCGCGCGTGACGCCGCCCGGGCAGCGAATGGCGAGCCCCGGCCCTGGAAAGGGATGGCGCCCGACGAAGGCTTCGGGCAATCCCAGCTCGCGCCCCAGCGCGCGCACCTCGTCCTTGAACAATTCGCGCAACGGCTCGACGAGCTTCATATTCATGCGCTCGGGCAGTCCGCCGACATTGTGATGCGATTTGATGGTCACAGACGGACCGCCGGTGAATGAGACGCTCTCGATCACATCCGGATAGAGCGTGCCTTGCGCCAGAAACTGCGGCGCGCCGCGCCCGTCGGCGGCGATCTTCTTCGCCTCCTGTTCGAATGTTTCGATGAACAGCCGACCGATGATCTTGCGCTTGGTCTCGGGTCTTCGACGCCCTCAAGCGCGGAGAGAAACAGATCCTGCGCCTCCACATGATGCAGCGGAATATTGTAGTGATCGCGAAAGAGACGCACCACTTCTTCCGCTTCGCCCTGACGCAACATGCCGTGATCGACGAAAACACAAGTCAGCGCGTCGCCAATCGCTTCATGAATGAGCACTGCGGCGACGGCGGAATCGACGCCGCCGGACAATCCGCACAAGACACGCCCACTGCCGACCTGATGACGAATGGCGGCAATCGCTTCCTGGCGGAATGCGGCCATTGTCCAATCGGATTTCAGTCCCGCGACCTTATGCACGAAGTTCGAGATGAGCTTCGCGCCGTCTGGCGTGTGCACGACTTCGAGATGAAACTGCACGCCGTAATAGCGGCGCGCTTCGTCGGCGATCGCCGCCAGTGGCGCATTTTCGGACGCGGCGATGACGCGAAAGCCTTCCGGCAAGCGCGTCACGCGATCGCCGTGACTCATCCATACCGGATATTTGGCGCCCTTCTCCCACACGCCCGCAAAGAGCGCGCTCTCTTGCGCGACCTCGACTTCAGCGCGTCCAAATTCGCGGTGATGACCGCCTTCGACCTTGCCGCCCAATTGTTCCGCGAGAAGCTGTTCGCCATAGCAGATCGCAAGAACAGGGATTTTCGAGTCGAAGATCGCCTGGGGAGCGCGCGGCGATCCCTCCTCCGTTACGGAGCACGGACCGCCGGAGAGAATGACCGCCTTCGGTCGAATTTCCGCAAAGGCTTTCTCGGCGCTTTGAAACGGCGCGATTTCGCAATAGACGCCGGCCTCGCGAACGCGCCGCGCAATCAATTGCGTCACCTGCGAACCGAAATCGACGATCAACACCTTGTCATGTCGGTCGGCGATTTCGTGATGAAAGTCGGGGCCTTTGGTCATTGTGGCTCCATCGGGAGAACGAATCCATCTTGTCAGCGCGTCACGGCCGGACTTGTTCCGGCCCTCCACGCCGAGACGTCAGCAAGACACAAAGCAGGCTTCTCTCTCTCTGTCTCGCGTTTCGCGTGATACCCGCGACAAGCGCGGGCATGACGGAGCCCCTCCCTGTCCTCCCCCGCTTCGCGGGAGAGGGGACGGTAACGCTCAATGTTGAAGCAGCCTGCATAGCGACGCCGTTGCATAATGCGAGGACGCGAGGCTCACGCCCGCCGCATTACACAGACATAAAATCCGTCGCCGCCGCTTGTCGCCGGCGACAGGCGAATTCCCGGGCCATGCGGCGAAGCGAATCGCGCCAGCTCTGGAAGCCCCGCCCCCGCGGACATCTCAGCCGCCGGAATGGCCGAAAAATCCGGATGCGCCCCAAGAAAATGCGCGATCTGCTCCTCGTTCTCATCGAGCAATATGGAGCAGGTTATATAGACCAGTCTGCCGCCTGATTTCACGAAGCGCGCCGCCTTCGGCAGCAGTTCGCGCTGATCTTTCAATCTTTGCTCCAATGCGCCGGGCGCCAAGCGCCATTTGGCGTCAGGATGACGTCTCCAGGCGCCCGTTCCCGTGCATGGCGCATCGATCACGACAAGATCGCAGCGCCCCGCAAGATCGCTCAGCACATCGGCCTTGCCGCGCGGCGCTCGGACCTGAATGTTTCGCGCGCCGGCGCGCTCCAGACGTTCGTGAATAGGCATGAGCCGGCGCCCATCGTCGTCATAAGCGTAGACTTGTCCGCGATTGTGCATTTGCGCCGCGAGAGCCAGCGTCTTGCCGCCGCCGCCCGCGCAAAAATCCAGAACCTGTTCGCCGGCGGCGGCGGCGCATAACAGGGACGCGAGTTGCGAACTTTCGTCCTGCATCTCGACGAGACCCTTCGCAAACGCCGGCTCCGCCGCCAGCGCCGGGCCGCGCCCACGCGCGTCGAGCCCAATGCGCAGGCCGATTGGCGAGAGCGGAGTCGGCTGCGGCTGCAAATGCCCGAGTTTCTCCAACGCCTGTTCGCGCGAGGCCTTCAATATGTTGACTCGCAAATCCACGGGGGCTCGCTCCGCGAGCGCGCGGCCTTCGTCCACCGCGCGATCGCCAAAGGCGGCTGCAAAACGCTCGGCCAGCCATTCGGGATAGTCGCCGCGCACATGGTCCGGCGCGCTCTCCAACTTCGTGGCCTCCAATCTTTCCTGCTCATGCGGCGTCAAAGGAGCTGGCCCATGGCCTTCGCCGGAGAAGAGCGCGCTGATCGCAGACGTATCGAGGCCGCGCGCTTCACGCAACGCGCCGAGCATCTGCGAACGCGGATTTTCATCCTCCATCACGTAGATCGCAGAAGCGCGCTTTCTGAGCGCGTCGAAAACAAGATTGGCGATCGAGGAGCGATCTTTCGAGCCCGCGAAGCGGTGCGACAGGCCCCATTCTTTGAGGACGTCGGCGACGGGACGTCGACGCGCGGAAAGATCGCCAAGGATTTCGATGGCGGCGGAGACATGGGCGGCGGGGGTCATTTGGAATGAAACTCTGTACGAGTGTTGCGAAGCGGACTTCGAGTGCGCTGGCGAGATTGCGTCCGACATATTTTCGACGCGAACGCCGCGCCCAGATGATCGTTGGCGCGTTCGGCGCGCTGCTTCATACCATCTTCATCACGGAAAATCTCGATGCGGCTTCTTGTTCCAATGTTCACCTTTCTGCTGACGCTATTCATCGCGGCTTGCGCCTCGCAGCCTCCGCCGGACCTCACGCCGCCTCCCAGGAGGCCGCTGGACGCCAAGACGCAACTCGAAACAGGACGCAGCTATTGATTTCGTCCATCTAGTCGAACTTGGGCGGCGCACGGTGCGCGGCGCGAATGCGGCGCACCGTGCCGGTCGCCGAGCGATAAACCAAAGTTTCGGTCTCGATCAGGCCCTTGTCGAAAAAAACGCCGTCGAGCAGCGCGCCGTCGGTGACGCCGGTCGCGCAAACAATCACGTCGCCCGACGCCAATTCGTTCATGTCGTATTTTTTCTTCGGATCCAGCACGCCCATATTTCTGGCGCGCGCAATTTTATCGTGTGTGTCCAGCACGAGGCGACCCTGCATTTGACCGCCCACGCACCGAAGCGCGCCAGCGGCCAAAACGCCTTCCGGAGCGCCGCCGCGGCCAAGATACATATCGACGCCCGTCTCGCTCGGCTCGGTGGTGAAGATAATGCCGGCGACGTCGCCGTCGCTGATGAGCCGCACGCCCGCGCCCGCCGCTCGGCATTTTCCGATCAGCTCAGCATGACGCGGGCGGTCGAGAATGCACACCGTAATTTCGCTCGGCGGAGCGCCCTTCGCCTTGGCCAGGGCCAGAATATTTTCGACCGGATCGCGATCGAGATCGACGACGCCGGCAGGATAGCCCGGCCCGATGGCGATCTTATCCATATAAACGTCTGGGGCATAAAGCAGCGAGCCTCTCTCGGCCGCGGCTACGATGGAAATGGCCCCTCCGATATCCTTGGCGCAAAGGGTGGAGCCTTCAAGCGCCGCGACGGCGAGATCGATTTTAGGGCCGGCGCCCCCCGCCCCGACCTCTTCGCCAATGTAGAGCATCGGCGCGGCGTCACGCTCGCCTTCGCCAATGACGACGCGCCCACAAATGGGCAGGAGATTGAGTTCGCTGCGCATGGCGTCGACCGCCGCCTGATCAGCCGCCATTTCATCACCGCGACCACGCAAACGCGCGGCCGCGACCGCGGAACGTTCGGTGACGCGCACGAGTTCGAGGGTCAAGGAGCGCTCGAGCAATGTCCTTTCGCGAAAAGAGGAATCAGTCATGTCCTCGGCGCCCCTGTTTGAAGCCTCATTCGCGTTCGATGCGAATGACTTGCGCCTTTTCGGCGATTACGCCATCTGCATAAATGGCGTCGAGCGCCTCGCGCACCAGATGCTCGCTCGTCGCATGAGTGATGAGAATAACACCCACCGCATCGGCGTCAGCGCGGCCTGCGCCGCGAAGTCCGCCCCGCTGCATGATGCTTTCAAGCGAAATGGAGCGCTCGGCCATGCGCGTCGCAATACGCGCGAATGCGCCTGGAACGTCCGGCACGGAGAGGCGAATATAATAGCCGCCCTCGTGCCGGCGCATCGGCGTACGGCGCAGTTCGATCAGCGCGCCAGTGGCGACGCCAAACGGCGCCGATCGCACGCCTTTGGCGATGTCCGCGATATCCGCAACGACGGCGGACGCTGTGGCCTCGCCCCCGGCGCCGGGTCCGACAAGAGTTAATTCATGCACGGCGTCAGCGTCGATGGTGACGGCGTTGACGACGCCCATCACCTGCGCGATCGCCGTCGTCTTGCGAACCATTGTCGGATGAACACGCTGCTCCACTCCCTCCGCCGTGCGCTGCGCGACGCCCAGCAGCTTGATGCGGAAGCCGAGTTCTTCTGCAGCCTCAATGTCGGCGAGCGTGACGCCTTCTATCCCCTCGACGTCGATGGCCGATGCGTCGATCTTCGTGCCGAAAGCGAGCGAGGTGAGAATCGACAGCTTATGCGCCGTATCGAATCCGCCGATGTCGAAACTCGGGTCGGCCTCGGCATATCCAAGCCTTTGCGCCTCGGCGAGACACTGCGCAAAAGATAATTGCTCCAGCTCCATGCGCGAAAGAATGTAGTTGCAGGTGCCGTTGAGAATTCCATAGACGCGCTCGATCGAATTGCCGGCAAGCCCTTCCCGCAACGTCTTGACGATCGGTATGCCGCCGGCGACCGACGCCTCGAAGGCGAGCGCTACATGTTTTTCCTCCGCGAGCGCAGCGAGCCTCAGCCCGTGAGCGGCCAACAGCGCCTTATTCGCGGTAACGACCGATTTTCCATGCGCCAGCGCCGTCTCCACGCTCGCGCGCGCTGGACCCTCCGCTCCGCCGATCAGCTCCACGAACAAATCGATCGATGGCGAGGCGGCAAGTTCAATCGGGTCGGCGAAGAATTCCGCTTGCGACAGATCGGCGTCACGCTCCTTGTCGGCGTCGCGCGCGGAAACCCCCGCGACAACGATCCGACGATGCGTTCTCGCCGTAAGCGCATCCGCCTGTCGATGCAGAAGCCGCGCAACCGCCGCGCCGACAGTGCCGAGACCGGCGATGCCGACGCGCAATATGTCCGTCATGTCGATCCGCCTGAAAAACGCCCTGTATTCGCTGGACAACAGCCCGCGTCAGGCCTTGTGCCCGATTCCAGGGGCTGGATCAAGGAAGTCCGCGACGGTGAGATTGCGATGAAAATTGAGAAGACGGATGTAAAACATGTATTTGCAGGGTCGCTTCGCGCATAATGCGCCTATGAAATAAGATGCCGCGGACAGTCGATATTGGGCGAGGCTCGACTTGAGCCAGGATCGGGGCCGATCGAATGAATAAAGAAGGTGAATTTAATATAATGAGGTCTGTGGCTTCTTTACGCCTCAAGTCGATTGCAGCATGTTCAATATCGCTCCTCGTGGCCGGATCGGCGCATTCGCAAGACGGCGGATGCACGCTCGTTACAGACACGCGCAACCCCTCAGAAAAAATGCTGCAATGTGGGGACGATCTGACCGTTCGCACGGCAAAGGGAACCCGATATCGCCAGATCAATGAAAAGGGCGGAGAATCGCCCCGGGCGATCCAAGTCAATTCCGGCGCGGTCATGATCGAATTCAATCCGAGCGTGAAGCGACATGAATTCCAGATCCTGACGCCACACGCCATCGCAGCCGTGCGGGGCACCAAATGGGTTGTCGAAGTCAACGCGAAGCAGACATCGACGCTGGTGCTTTCTGGCGGCGTCTCCGTTTCGCATCTCCAGGGAGGCCAGTCCGTCATTTTGGAGCCGGGGGAAGGCGCAGACGTGACGTCTAAAGTCGGCAAGATCGAAGTCAAACATTGGCCGCAACAACGAGTCCAGGCGCTGCTCGCGCGCTTTGGCGAATAGGAGTGACCGGAAATTATCGATTGCGAACTCGACGGCCGTCGTTCGCGGCGACGACGACAGGCGCCTTCATTGTCATAGCGTTGGTTTGGGGAGGATATCTCGGTCTCAGACAAATCGAAGGCGCGGGCTCTCGCTTGGATAGCTTCGAGAATCTCACGCTCGATTGGCGCTTCTCGCTCGCGGGCGCGCGAGCCGCGCCTAACGGCGTTGTCATTTGCGCAATCGACAATGAGACCGTGCGCGAGGCCGGAGCCTACCCGCTGCCCAGAAACGTCCTGGCGCGAATTATCCGAAGTTTGGCGGCGTTCAATCCACGCGCCATTGCGCTGGACATGGCGTTTCTCGACGCCGGCAAAGCCGAGAGCGGATTCGGATCTCGCCGACGCATTGCGCTCGACGAAATCCGTCGTCGCCTCGATCGCCATGTTCGAACGTGACGGAGCCAATGGCGCTCAATTGCCATCAAGCTCGCTCACGCTTGTTCCGGCTCCCACTGAAGTCTTGTGGCCCACGCCACAAATCCGGGATGCGACGCGCGCCGGCCTTGTCAATGTCGCGACCGATCAGACTGGCGTGCCGCGTTTCGTTCCGATGATTTTTCGGGAGAACGACAAAATCGTTCCATCCTTCACGCTCGTAGCGGCGTCTCTCGCGCTCAACGCAGATGCGGCGTTCGGGGAGAACTCGGTGCGGCTTGGCTCAACCGTGACGAGTTTGGACCTTGGCTACCATTTGCCCATCCGTTTTTACGGACCACGCGGCGCCATCAAAGAATTCAGCGGCGCGCGGATTTTGCAGGGAACTCTTGATCGAAACGCCGTGCGCGACCAGGTCGTTTTATTGGGCGCAACGGCGGTCGGCCTCGGCGACATGTTTGCAACGCCTTTCGATCGCGTCGTGCCTGGCGTCGAAATTGTCGCGACCGCAATCGCCAATCTCCTGAGCGGCGACGGATTGATACGTTCGCCCGAAGTTCGCGACATAGATGCGGCGGCGGCGATTGCCCTTCCGATCGGCACAGTGCTGCTCATGGCCATGCGCCGAATCTTTGTCGGGCTTGCGCTCGTCTGCTTTCTCCTCGGAGCGTGGCTGGCGCTGACTTTCGCCGCTTTCCTCAATGGCTACTGGCTAAGCGTCGCGATTCCGGTAGTGGCCACTCTTCCCATCATGGTCGGCTACGGCTCCATGCGGCTTGGGCTGGAACGGTATCTTGCGACGCGCCTTGCAACCGAGCGCGCGAGCCTCGCCCAATTCCAATCGCCTCTTCTCGTCGAACACATCCTGAACGACCCCGCCTTCCTGGAAAAACCAGTTCACCATCAAGTCGCCGCCGTCTTCATCGATCTTTCCAGCTTCACAGGCGTGGCGGAAGAGCTCGGGCCCGAACGAGCGCGCGATCTTCTCGGAGACTTTCAGGCGCTGATCGAGCGCGATGTGATGGCGTTTGAGGGCATCGTCGCGACGTTCATGGGCGATGGCGCCATGGTTATCTTCGGAATCCCCAAGCCGAGGAGCGACGATGCGGCGCGCGCTCTTATGGCGGTGATGCGTCTTCATCAGTCCATCGCGGCCTGGCTGCTCGATCTTTCGTCGGGGGCCGAGGGCCGACTGAGCGTTCGCATCGGCGCGCATTTCGGCCCCGCGGTGATTTCGCGTCTCGGCCCAAAGCATCACCAACACATAACGGCGATTGGCGATACGATTAACGTCACCAGCCGGCTGCTGGAAGTCGCAAAGCAACAACAATGCAGCATTGTCGTAAGCGAAGAGCTTTACGCCGCCGCCGAGCTGCCGGTTTCCTCCGCCAATGCGACAATAGAAGTGGAAATTCGCGGTCGCGCGCGGTCAATGCGCGTTCGAGCCTGGGGTTGAGATCGCGCCTCGCCCGATCCAAGTAACCGATCTTCTATGCTCGCGAGGTCATCCCATGACTCGCGCGGCGAACGCCATATGTCAACGATATCGGGAGAGCTTTCTGTCACCGCTCGATTTTCTGGCTTCTGCTTTCGTCACCCTGCTCGTCGTGGTGGACCCGCTCGGCCTAGCGACGATCTTTCTCGCGGTCACAGGCGGGCTCAGCCCGCGCGAAAGACTGCATGTCTCGACGCGCGCGTGCTTTTTCGCTTTCACGATCCTCGCGGGAGCCGCAATCATTGGCGATCAATTGCTCGACGCGCTAGGGATTTCCCTGCCGGCGTTCAGAATTGCGGGCGGGCTGTTGCTGTTTTCGATCGCGTCGGAAATGGTGTTTGGCGTGCGCATTCAACGCGAAGCGAAAACTGCCGCGCAAGCTCTCGAGGAGCATGTGCACAACGTCGCGGCATTTCCCCTAGCGATCCCGCTCATGGCGGGACCGGGCGCGATCACGGCGACGCTGCTGCTCGCGGGAAAGGCGCGCGGCGACATCATGTTGCTCGTCATGCTGATCGGCGTCATCGCAGCGGTCTGCATCGTTTGCTTTGCGGTGTATCAGCTCGCAGGCCGAGTTCGAGCGGTTCTTTGGGACGTCTGGAAATTTGGTGCTCGCCAAGCTGCTTGGCGTGTTGCTCGCCTCGCTCGCCGTACAATATGTCGTGGATGGCGCGCGCGAGTTGCTTAAGGCGTGACGAACGACGTCGTCCGTCTCAGTGAACGTTCGACCAGATTCGCCGCTTGGTGAAAAAGATCATAACGCCGAACACCGCTAGAAAAGCGACGACCCCGAGCCCAACACGCTTGCGATCGTCGAGATGCGGCTCCGCAGCCCACATGAGAAACGCTGAAACGTCTTTGGCGTATTGATCCGCGGTCTGGGGCGAGCCATCCTCATATGTGACGGCGCCGTCGGCCAATGGAGGCGGCATGCCGGTGCGCCGTCCCGGCATGTAAATATTGTAATATTGCCCAGGCGCCAGCGTCACGCCATGAGGCGCGTCCCGATAACCGCCCAGCAGCGCCGCGATGTAATCGACGCCTTGCTCCTGATAGGAAAGGCCGGGGATCACGTCGAACAGAAACGTTGGAAACCCGCGCGAATAGCCGCGCGCTTTCGCGAGCACCGACATGTCGGGCGGATAGGCGCCGGCGAGCGCAGCGCGCGCCGCTTGCTCATTGGGAAAAGGCGGCGGAAAGCGATCGCTCAATCGGCCCGGACGCTCGAACATATCGCCTGCGTCATTCGGCCCGTCTTTGATCTTGTAGCTTTCGGCTATCGACAGCACTTCGGCTGGCGAAAGTTCCGGTCCCCCTGGTTCGCCCAAATTCCGGAAGGCGATCATTTTCAGCGAATGACAGCTCGAACAGACCTCGCGATAGACTTTCAAACCGCGGCGCAATTGCGCCTTGTCGTAGCGGCCGAAGGCGCCGGCGAAGCTCCATGATTGAACTGGCGGCCTCTCGACCTGATGAACGCCCTCCTCTGCGCTCGATGGGGCGATGGGACCGAAAGCAATCGCGAGCGCCAGCGCCGCTGAACCTATCGTCTTTTTTGCGAAACCGCTGCGCCTGACGTTCAAGAAGACCAGCGGATCAAGCATGAGCTGTCTCCTTCATCGATTTGGCCGCGACGACAGAGGCTTCGATCGAGTTCAGGCACAGGATCGCATTTCTCTCTCTTGCCGAGAATCGGCAGCAAGACGAGGAAATAGAGGAAATAATACGTCATCAACAGGCGCGCCGCGTATAGGTAGACGCCTTCGGCAGGCTGCGCGCCGAGATAGCCGAGCCCAATGCAGACCGCCACAAACACCCAGAAGAATTTGCGGAACGTCGGACGATAGACCGCGGAACGCACCTTGGACGTGTCGAGCCACGGCAAGGCGGCAACGATCAATATCGACGAAAAGAGCGCGATGACGCCGAGTAGCTTGTTGGGAATGGCTCTCAATATTGCGTAGAAAGGCAAGAAATACCATTCAGGCACGATATGGGCCGGCGTCACAAGCGGGTTCGCCTCGATGTAATTATCAGGGTGACCGAGATAGTTCGGAACAAAAAACGTTAGCCACGCATAAAGGACCAGAAAAGCGCCGAGGCCGACGGCGTCCTTCATCACGGCGTAGGGCGTGAAGCGCACGGTCTCTTTCTCGACTTCCTTCACCTCCACCCCTGTCGGATTGTTTTGTCCAACGACGTGCAGCGACCAGACATGCAGGGCGACGAAGGCGACGATGACGAATGGCAGCAAATAGTGCAGCGCGTAGAAGCGGTTCAATGTGGGATTGTCGACCGAATAGCCGCCAAGCAACCAGGCGGTGATTCCATTGCCAACAACGGGAATCGCCGAAAACAGATTGGTGATGACGGTCGCCGCCCAAAACGACATTTGTCCCCAAGGCAGGACATAGCCGAGGAATCCCGTTGCCATCATGATCATGAAGATGATCACGCCCAGGATCCAGAGGACTTCCCGTGGGTCCTTATAAGAGCCGTAATACATGCCGCGGAAGATATGAATATAGGCGGCGAGGAAGAACATTGACGCGCCATTGGCGTGCGCATAACGCAACGCCCAGCCCCAATTCACGTCGCGCATGATGTTTTCGACCGAGGCGAAGGCGAGACCCGTCTCCGGCGTATAATGCATCGCCAGCACGATTCCGGTGACGATCTGCGCGACCAGCATGAAAGACAGGATCGCCCCAAACGTCCAAAGATAGTTCAGGTTCTTCGGCGAGGGATAAGCGACGAAGGAATCATACATAAAACTCAGTATGGGCAAACGACGCTCAAGCCATTTGGCGAAAGAGCTCTTCGGCGTATAGGTGGAAGGTCCGCTCATGAAACTCGTCTCGGTGCTCGCATGACAGGGGCGACTGGCGGAAATTAGCCGATCTTGATTTTGTTTTCGCCGGCAAACTCATAGTGAGGCACTTCGAGATTACTCGGGGCCGGCCCGCTACGAATGCGCCCCGACGTATCATACGTCGATCCGTGACAAGGACAGAACCATCCGTTGAACTCGCCCTCATGACCAAGGGGGATGCAGCCCAAATGCGTGCAGACGCCGACCACAACCAACCATTCCGGCTTTTTGACGCGCTTTGAGTCGGGCTCGGGATCCGGCAATTCCTGCAGCGGAGTCTTTTCGGCATCCGCGATTTCTTCAGCGGTGCGATGGCGAACGAACACGGGTTTTCCGCGCCACTTCACGGTGACGATCTGTCCAGGCGCGATCGCCGACAGATCGAGTTCCGTTGAGGCGAGCGCCAGAGTCGAGGCGTCGGGATTCATCTGCGCAATTAACGGCCACGCGGCCGCGCCCACGGCCGCCGCCGTCGCTGCGCCCGTAGCAATAAAAAGAATATCCCGACGGTTTGGCTCCGCCTTGATCGCTTCCTTCACGCTGGAACTCCTCCCGAAGACCTAAACTCTTTTAACCCGTCGCCGCGGCCCACTATCTGGGCTCATACCCGATGGAATACAACGCGACGTTGCGCCGCGCACCCAAGCTCCGCCGGAGCCGGTTTGTGGCGCCAAAGTTCCGGCTTGTCCACAAGGCCGGCCTGGGAAAATTTGAAAGTACGGCGCTTTTTCTAAAGAGGCATGGTTCAGCTCAGGATGCCTGTTATTCGATAGAAATCAAACCCATTTTGGGCGAATGGATGACTTCGCCGCAAGCGACCGTGAGAAAGAGACGGGAAATGACCATGACGGACGTCGCAGCACCGCTCGCTCTCGCCTTGTTTCAGCCCGATATCCCCCAAAACGCAGGCACCATGCTGCGCATGTGCGCCTGCCTTGGGGTCGAGGCCGCAATTATCGAGCCAGCGGGGTTTCCGACCAGCGATCGTCATTTTCGCCGGTCCGGCATGGATTATCTCGACCTTGTGACGATTGCTCGACACGCCTCGTTTCAGGCATTTGAAGCCTGGCGAAGCAAAAGCGGCGCTGGCGCGCGAAGGCTCGTGTTGCTCTCGACTCGGGCGACGACCTCATACCTCGACTGCGCCTATCAAGCGGGCGATATCCTGATGGTCGGCCGCGAATCCGCAGGCGTTCCGGATGAGGTCTTCGCCGCGGCGGACCTCGCCGTCACAATCCCGATGCGGCCGGACGCCCGCTCGCTCAATGTCGCCGTGGCGGCGGCGATGGTCCTCGGCGAGGCGATAAGGCAAATTTCGCCTCGAAAATAGGCTGTGCGCCCGCGCACAGCCTACCGGCGGATCGGCTCCTAGCGTTGGCTCCATTAAATTTTGCCTATAGGAGGCGACAATGAAATTTACCGACGTCAACGACATTTTCTCGATCGCGAAGAAGACGGCGGCGATCGTTATCGGCCTTTCCCTCCCCGCCGTTCTCTACGTCAAAGCGGACGATATTCTCGATACCGCCGACCATCTCACCCAGCGCTTAAGCAAAGCCGAGGTTGCCGGCGTCAAACTTGAATTCAATGAAACCGCCATCGAAAAGAGCGTCGGACCGGCTCTTTTTCAGCACCTCGACGGCAAAGAGAAACGCGCCATCGCCAATGACATTACCGCTTTCGAGCCGCGCACGGTGGTACGACTCCTGAGCGTCGGCTTCCTTGGCAAGACCTGCGATTTCGAAACGCCGACGCATGAAATGGCTCAAGACTATGCTGCGGACGTTTTCTTGCGCGAAAAAAAGCTCGTGACGCTGGATTTTGACGCTGAATTGAGAGATTCAGTCAGAGACGAGATCGTCCGACGAGAGGCGACCACACGCAAGAAATCAGACGTCGGTTATCCGCGCGCCTGTTACAATATGAAGCTCACCGACCACGGAATTGATGTCAAAACTGCGATGATTCACGTCTTCGGTTCGAGTTTCTCGCAAAACGCAGGCGATGGCGACACGGCGCCAAAGAAGCTGCAGGAAGCGCGACGCTAATTGTCACGCTCCGGGAATTGACAAGTCGATGAGGGCTGCGTGAATTAGCGTCCGCACCTCGGAGACGCTGATGAACGACCCATTCGACACGGACGCCGCGTCGTCTTTGCTTCAACGCCGTAAGGACGCTGCGCGTTCCTGGTTCGAGACGCTGCAAACGCGCATCATTGCGGCGCTGGAGGAGATCGAGCGCGACGCGTCCGGTCCCTTTGCGCCTGGCGTCGAAGAGGCCGGTCGTTTCCTCTTGAAGCCGTGGGAGCGCAAGGATCAGAGCGGCGCGCCGGGCGGCGGCGGCCGCATGGGAATCCTCAAAGGCCGCGTGTTCGAGAAGGCCGGCGTGCATGTCTCGACGGTATACGGGACCTTCGCGCCGGAATTCGCAGCGCAAATTCCAGGCGCGGATAAAGACCCCCGCTTTTACGCCAGCGGCATTTCGCTCATCGTGCATCCGTGGAATCCGAATGTCCCCGCCGTGCATATGAACACGCGCTTCGTCGTCACGACGAAGGCGTGGTTTGGCGGCGGGGCCGATTTGACGCCCGTGCTCGATCGCCGACGCACACAGGACGATCCTGACACGATCGCCTTTCATGAAGCGATGCGCGGCCCCTGCGACCGACACAGAGGCGTCGCCGATTACGCGCGCTTCAAATCATGGTGCGACGAGTATTTTTATCTCAAGCATCGCAACGAGCCGCGCGGGATCGGAGGCATTTTCTACGACTATTTGAACAGCGCCGGCGACGCCGAAAATTCCAATTGGGATGCGGACTTCGCCTTCACGCGCGATGTCGGCGAGAGTTTTCTCGCGATCTATCCGGAGTTGGTCCGCCGCAACTACGCGCGCGCCTGGACCGACGACGACAGGGAGGAGCAGCTTGTTCGTCGCGGCCGCTATGTCGAGTTCAATTTGCTTTACGATCGCGGCACGATCTTCGGACTTAAGACCGGCGGCAATGTGGAGTCGATCCTCTCCTCCATGCCGCCCAGCGTGAAATGGCCGT
>CAWESG010000006.1:0-119294 GCA_963811555.1 uncultured Alphaproteobacteria bacterium
ATAGACGTAGCCCTTGCTTCCGTTAATGGCGAACCCGCAAATGGTCATGCCCTCGATGAGGGAGAAGGGATCGCCTTCCATGATCATGCGGTCCGCAAACGTGCCGCTGTCGCCCTCGTCGGCGTTGGTGACGACATAGCGCCGATCCGCGGGAGCGTCAGCGACCGTCTTCCATTTGATGCCGGTCGGGAAGCCCGCGCCGCCGCGTCCGCGCAGGCCGGATTTCGTGATCTCTTCGATCGTCGCAGCCGGGCCGATCTCGAATGCGCGCGCAAGGCCAACTCCGCCGCCATGAGCGACGTAATCATCAAGCGACAGGGCGTCGATCACGCCGCAACGCGCGAAGGTGACGCGGTTCTGCCGCGCCCAATAGGGATGTTCCTCAACCTTGCCGATGCAGAGCGCATGGCCGCCGCCGCCGAGAAATCCAAAGTCGAACAGCGAGGAAACGTCCTTCAACGTAACCGGCCCGTAGCCCACGCGACCCGCAGACGTCTCGACTTCGACGAGTGGCTCCAGCCACAACATGCCGCGTGAACCGTTGCGGATAATTTCGATCGCATAGCCGCGCGCGGCGGCTTCTTTGCGGATGGCCTCGGCGACGCGGTTCGCGCCCATTGCGACCGCAGCCATATCCAGAGGAACGTAGACCTTGATCATGAGCTCTTCGCCTCTTGCGCAATCTCCTCGAGTTTCGCAACGTCGACGCGGCCCACCGGCTCGCCATCAAATAGGGCGGAAGGACTATGTCCGCACAACCCAAGGCAGTAAACGGCTTCAACCGTCAGCGAACCATCCGGGGACGTCTTGCCCCAATCCAATTTCAGACGATCGAGGAACTCTCGTGCGATTTTCTCGCCGCCCATGGACTGGCATGAACTCGGCGCGGCAGATTTTCAAATGATGGCGCCCGCCGGGCTCCCGGCGGAAGTCATGATAGAACGTGACGACTCCATGCATTTCGGCGCGCGAAATATTGAGCGCTTCAGCCAATTGCGGAACAGCGGCCTCAGGCACGCATCCAAACTCCTCCTGCAACGCATGAAGGATCGGCAGGGCAGGTCCCTCGAGCCCGAGATGGGCTGAGATAATTTCCTGCGCCCGCGCCTCATTCCAATGAGCAGCGCCAGACATCTCTTCCCCGTTTCAGTCGTCTTCCCAAAAGCGGTTTAAAAAATCCGCTCTTTGTAATTATTTTAGACTGTGCAGGAAAATGAAGCGGCGATCAATAAGGCCAAACAGTGGAACCATAGAAAAGAACTATAGATTGGAGGACTCCAGCGTTTTCGCAAGTTTTTTCGCTTCCAGCACAAGCGCAGCCACCTGAGGAAGAGAAGGCTCCCGCATCGGGACGACGAGTCCAATCTCGTGAACCGCCTCAGGCGCAACAATCGGAATGGATCGGATCGGCGGCGCGACGTGTAGGGATTTAACCACCTTTTCGGGTAGGATCGTAGCGAAGCGTCCGGTCTTCACATGCGAGAACAGGGAAATGATCGAATTCGACTCCATTGCGGGCGCCGGCTCCGATCCCGCGTCGCGGATCAACTGATCGACGATGCGACGGTTTTGCATGTCCGGGGTGAGCAGGCAGAGCGGAATGTGCCCCACCTCAGACCATGTGACCTGTTCGCGGTCCCCCAAGGGATTATTGGCGAAGGTCAGAAGCCGGTAACGCTCCTTGCAAAGCGGCACGGTGCGCACCCGGTCGAGGGGCTCGTTGTCGAGGTAGGTGATGCCCGCGTCGATGTCGAGATTGTGCAACATGGAGAGGATTTCAACCGATGAACACGACAGGATCGTGAAGCGCACGCCCGGATGTTTTTCGAGAAACGGCGTCGTCAGCGCCGAGACAATTCCAAGAGCCGTGGGGATGGCGGCGATTTTCAATTGGCCGGAGAGGCCCTCTTTAAGCGTGCGGACCTCCTGGCGCATGGCGCGAGCGTCGGCGACGATGCGCTTGGCCCATTCGAGCACGCGCTCGCCTTCCGACGTCAACCCATGGAAACGCGACGAGCGATTGACCAGGAGGACGCCCAGACTGTCTTCCAATTGCTTGATGCCGGCGGAAAGCGTGGGCTGCGTGACGCCGCATATTTCGGCCGCGCGCGAAAAACTGCGCTCCTTGGCGAGAGCGATGAAAAACTCGAGCTTGTCGATCACGGCCGCACGGCGCTCCGATGTATTATTCAGTCCTTTGATAGCACGAGTTTGCTGGGCAAAGGGTCGATTTGGGCTTGCCTAATCGCCTTATCTCCCGATTTCCTGCGAAAAATCACCCTTGCGCTGAAATGCGGGTTGCGCGAAGCCGCGTCGATAAAGGAAACTGCGCGCCTTGCGGGCGCTCCGCCCGCGCTGATTCCCCTCCAACCTGGCTTGAGGCAATGACGCGCGCCCTGTCGATCACTCGCGAACAGAATTTTCCGGAATGGTATCAGGCGGTCGTCGACGGCGCGGATTTGGCGGAAACGAGCCCGGTGCGCGGCTGCATGATCATCAAGCCATGGGGCTGGGGCGTGTGGGAGCTCATCCAGGCCGCGCTGGATCGCCGCATCAAGGAGACAGGCCACGAGAACGCTTATTTTCCGCTCTTCATTCCGCTGAGCTTTATCGCGCAGGAAGCGAGCCACGTCGAAGGCTTCGCCAAGGAAATGGCCGTCGTCACGCATCATCGTCTGAAGGCGGTTGACGGCAAGCTCACGGTCGATCCGCTGTCTGCGCTGGAAGAGCCGCTCGTGGTGCGTCCGACGTCGGAGACCATCATCGGCGACGCCTTTCGCCGGTGGATCAGCTCTTACCGCGATCTGCCGATCCTGCTGAACCAATGGGCCAATGTCGTGCGCTGGGAGATGCGCACGCGCATGTTCTTGCGCACCAGCGAATTTCTCTGGCAGGAGGGCCACACGGCGCACGCCAATGAGGAAGAGGCGATGGCCGAGACTTTGAAGATGCTCGACGTCTATCGCGAACTCGCCGAAAACATTCTCGCGCTTCCGGTCGTCGTCGGCGAAAAGCCCGAGAACGAAAGGTTTCCAGGCGCCTGCAACACCTTCTCCATCGAAGCGATGATGCAGGACGGCAAGGCCCTGCAAGCCGGAACCTCCCATTATCTCGGGACGAATTTCGCCCGGGCGCAGAACATTCGATTTCAGTCGGCGACGGGCGAACTCGAATTCTGCCACACGACGAGCTGGGGAGTTTCGACGCGTCTCATCGGCGGCGTGATCATGACGCATGGCGACGACGACGGGTTGCGGTTGCCGCCGGCGATCGCTCCGAAGCAAGTGGTGATCGTTCCCATGCTTCGCGAAAAGCCGGAGGACGCCGCTGTGCTGGCGTTTTGCGAAAAGCTCAAGGCCGAACTCGACGGTCTGACGGCGCTTGGCGCGCCGCTGCGCGCGCATCTCGACAAGAAAGCGACGCGCGCCGCGAACAAGCGATGGGATTGGGTTCGGCGCGGCGCGCCGATCATTCTCGAAGTCGGTCCTCGCGACGCCTCCTCAGACGCGGTCACGCTCATTCGCCGCGACAGACTTCGGGACGGCGACAAGATTGTCTCGGTCACGACGCCACGCGTTGATTTTCTGGCGCATGCGCCGGCCCTGCTTTCAGAAATTCAAGCGTCGTTGTTCGAAGAGGCCAAGGTCAGGCTTCAGGCGAATATTCGCAGCGATCTTAAAACGTTCGAGGCCATCGCCGCTTATTTTGGCGCGGCTGCCGAGGATGAAGGCGGCGCATTCAAAGGCTGGGTGCGCGCGCCTTGGGCGCGGCCAACGGGAGCGGAATTGGAGGCGGTCGAAGCTCGTTTGAAGGAGTTCAAGCTCACCTTGCGCAACATCCCGCTTGACCAGGCGCCCATAGAAGGGGCATGCGCCTTCACCGGCCGCAAAGCGGTGGAGGAGATACTGATCGCTCGCGCCTATTGACGGCGTCGCGCCATATAAGACCCGCTTCGTCCCAGAACGGCGCAGTCCTCGATCTTCATAGAATTGAACACTCTGGAGATCGAGTCTATGTTCGTCTTCGTCGACGCCCAATTAGCTTAAAGCGCTGCTCGAAAGGATACCCATGGCCTCCTATGCCAGGAGAACGTTCCGCAACAGCGTCGCCGCAGTTTTGTCGGCGTTCGTATTTTTCGGCGCAAGCGCGAATGCGACGCCGTCCATCGTCATCGATGCGGCCTCCGGCCAAATCCTGGAGCAGGACCATGCGACTGCGTCATGGTATCCAGCGTCTCTCACAAAACTCATGACCGTCTATGTCGCGCTCGACGCCGTGCGTGCGGGGCGGCTGTCGATGGACACGCCTATCGCCATGTCTCCGCGCGCCTGTCGGATGGCGCCGTCGAAGATGGGATTTCGCGCTGGCTCAGAAGTGACGCTGGGGAATGCGCTGGTCATGCTGATGGTCAAGTCGGCGAACGACATCGCTGTCGCGATCGCCGAAGGCGTTTCTGGATCGGTGGAAAGCTTCGCGGATGAAATGAACAAGGCGTCGGCCTCGCTGGGCATGCGCGAATCTTTTTGGGTTAATCCGAACGGGCTTCCCGACGAGCGCCAGGTGACGTCGGCTCGCGATCTCGCGATGCTTGGACGTGCGCTTTATTTGCAGTTTCCAGAACACGCAGGACTCTTCAACGTCGGCGCGATGCAACTCGGCAGGTCGATTATTCCGACGCATAACGGAATGCTGGGGCGCTATCCCGGCGCTGATGGCATGAAGACGGGCTTCACTTGTTCGGCGGGATTCAACCTCGTCGTCAGCGCCACTCGACGCGGCCAAAGACTGATTGCTGTCGTGCTCGGCGCGCCAAGCACCGCCGCGCGCACCGGCGAAGGCCGCGGCGCTTCTCGACCGCGCCTTCACATCCGGGTCTCCGATGGGGTCCGTTGAAACTTTACCGAGTTTCGGCGTCGCCGCCGCGCCTGACATGCATGATGGCGTCTGTCGCAATCGCGGCAAAGCCACCGCCAAATTCATGGCCGAGGTCGAAGATATTTCCATACCCGTCGGCTCGGCTGCTTCGACCGGCATACCCCTATTGGACGCGATGGGCGGCGCTCCGCAGGCGCATGTGAGCGCGAAGCAAATCGCCCATTTGCCGCGCCCGCAATTTGAACCGGTCAAGGTTTTCGTCGGACGCGCGCCTGGTTACCAAGGTCCTGTGGCGCGGCCACGAGCGCCGGGCGAACCCGTCGGCGCCGGGCCGGAAATCTCCGCCTATTCGGAACAGAAGGACGAAGCGGAAGGCGCGTCGCCGATCAGTCAGGCCGCGCCCGACGCCAAGTCGCTGCGTCGTCACGGGAGACACGGAAAGCATCAAATCGCGCATGAGCACTCGAAAGCGAAGTCGAAAGCTCACGGCGCAAAGGCCAGTGCCGTTCACGCGAAGTCGAATAAGCGGGTCACAGCCAAGGCCGACGCAAAACATTCGCATCAGGCCGTTGCAAGAGGCCAGGCCAAGCCGGCGGCCGCGAAGGCCCACGGTCAAAAGACCTCTGCAAAGCAATCAGGCCAGCAACAGTGACGGCCGAGCCGCTGGCGAACCGGCGGCCCCCGCCGCCCATTCCATTGACGATCCTGACGGGATTTCTCGGCGCGGGCAAAACAACTCTTCTGAATAAGCTGCTCGCGTCTCCCGAATTGTCCGATACGCTTGTGCTGATCAATGAGTTTGGCGACGTCGGGCTCGATCATCTGTTCGTCGAAAAAATCGACGGCGACATGATCGTCATGAATTCGGGCTGCGTATGCTGCACGATCCGCGGCGACCTCGTCGCAACGCTTGAGGATTTGTTGCGCCGTCGCGACAATGACCGCATCACGCCGTTTCGTCGGGTCGTTCTGGAGACCACGGGCCTCGCGGACCCCGCGCCGGTGCTGCATACCATCATGTATCATCCCTATCTGATGCTGCGGTATCGACTGGATGGCGTCGTCACGCTTATCGACGCCATTAATGGCGAGGCGACGCTCGATGCGCATGAGGAGGCGATCAAGCAGGCCGCGGTGGCGGATCGGCTGGTGATCGCCAAGACGGATCTTCCGCAAGGCGCGCAGCGTCTGTCCTCGCTGGAGGAGCGTTTGCAACGGCTCAATCCAGCGGGGCGCCGGCTGATCGCCGCGAGGGGCGAGGCGACCGCGGATGCGTTGCTCGATTGCGGCCTTTATGACGCTTCCGGAAAAATCCCGCAGGTCGAAAAGTGGCTGAACGCCGAAGCGGTGGAGGCCGCGCACGAAAGCCACGATCATGGCCGCCACAGTCACGGCCATGGCGATCACGACCACGCACATGCCGACCGCAACCGTCATGACGATCACATCCGCGCTTTCTGCATGACGAGCGATGCGCCGCTCGCCCCTGCGAGCTTCGACATGTTCTTAGACATTTTACGGCAGGCGCATGGTCCGCGTCTGCTGCGCGTCAAAGGAATCGTTGCGCTCGCGGACGATCCCGAGCGGCCCCTGGTGATCCACGGCGTGCAGCACGTCTTTCATCCGCCGCATCGGCTCGCGGCGTGGCCTGACGCCGACCGACGCACGCGAATTGTTTTCATCGTGAAAGATTTGGACGAGAGTTTTGTCTCCGGTCTTTACGCCGCTCTCGCAGGGCGCCCTCAAATCGACGCGCCGGACGCCGCTGCGCTCAGAGACAATCCCTTGGCGCCAAAGAGCGCGGGACTGCTGGGTTAGCCGATGGAGATTAAGGCGGCGCTGTCCTCGCGCGTTGCAACTCTGAAAGGCGTGGCGATGACCGCGCGTCACATCGGCGCGCAAGCGCTCGACCTCATCTTTCCGCCGAGCTGCCTCTCCTGCCGCAAGGCTGTCGCCGAGCATGGCGCGTTATGTCCCGCCTGCTGGTCAGACATCGCCTTCATCGAGAGGCCTTACTGCGAACGGCTCGGTTCGCCCTTCGACCAGGATATGGGCGCGCCAGGCATGATTTCGCTCGAGGCGGCGGCAAACCCGCCAGCCTTCAATCGCGCTCGCGCCGTCGCGCGCTATGACAGCGACAAAGCGCGTGCGCTCGTGCATCGTTTCAAATATTCCGATCGCCTCGAACTTGCCGAACCGCTGGGACGATGGATGGCGCGCGCCGGCGCGGAGCTTTTGTCGCAGGCGGATGTGCTCGCTCCTACGCCATTGCACCGCTTGCGTCTCGTCGCGCGGCGTTTTAACCAGTCGGCCGCGCTCGCGGCGGTCGTCGCGCGGGAAAGTTCAGTGCCGGCGGAAATGCTTGCGTTGGAGCGCGTCAAGGCGACGGCGCCGCAAGTGGGGCTCACACGAGTGCAGCGCGCCGCCAATCTTCAGGGCGCCTTCCGTGTGCGGGCCGACCAGAGCGTCAAGATTGCGGGAAAGAACGTCGTTCTTATCGATGACGTGCTGACGACTGGCGCGACCGCGAACGCCGCTACTCGCGCTCTCTTGCGTGCGGGCGCGGCGCGAGTTGACGTTCTTGTCTTCGCACGAGCGGTGACAACATCCTAAAATCCTGTATGTCTGACGCAAACTGACGCGCGAATGGACGCCGTGATGCCGCTTATCGTGATCTACACAACGCCAAGCTGTCCCTATTGCATTGCCGCCAAAAGGCTGCTCAATGAGAAGCAAGTCGCTTTCGAGGAAATATCCGTCGCCGGCGACGCCGCCGCACGAGCGAAAATGACGGAGCTTGCGGGAGGACGCTGGACCGTTCCGCAAATCTTCATCGACGGACGCAGCATTGGCGGTTGCGACGATCTCTATCAACTGGATGCCGACGGCGAACTTGACGCAATGTTGTCGGCGAACGGAGCGCAGACTTGATCCTTTACACACTGCACTGTGCGGAAGGCCATGAATTCCAAAGCTGGTTTCGAGACAGCGCAGCCTATGAGGCGCAAATCGAGAAGGGATTAGTTGCGTGTCCGCACTGCGGTTCGACGCGCGTGTCGAAATCCGTCATGGCGCCAAACATATTGCGCAGCCCTAGCGCGCGCACGACCGGCCGCAGCGAAACGACGGACGCGCCGCGCGACGTGGCGTTTCTGGACGAGCAGCACGCAAATCTGCGAGCGATGATCCGCGAATTGCGCGAAAAGATCGAGGCTGCGACCGTCGACGTCGGCGAGGAGTTTCCCGCAGAGGCGCGTCGAATTCAGGAGGGAGCTGCGCAAGAACGCCCTATCCGGGGGCGCGCGACTCTCGAGGAGGCAAGAGCGCTGCTCGAAGATGGAATAGAAATTCTGCCTATTCCGGGCTCGGCCGGCGAAGGCAATTGACTTTACTCTTCCTCGCCAAAACGATTTGCCACCAGTTCCGCAAGCGCGTTTAGCGCTTGCTCTGCATCGGGCCCGGATGCAGTCACCACGATCGTTGTTCCCATGCCCGCGCCAAGCGTCAGAATCCCCATGATCGAGCTGCCGCCGACCGTCTCTCCATCTCTGGAGACCGTGATTTCGGCGTCGAATTTTTCGCAGCATTGGACGAATTTCGCCGTCGCCCGCGCGTGAAGGCCTTTACGATTGACGATGACGAGGTCACGCGAAAGCGTCTCGCCCGTTGTTGCGCCTTGAAAGAGATCGTGGGTCATTTCGGGTTGAGAACTTTGCTCGCGATGTAAACATATTTGCGCCCGGCGTCTTGCGCCTGCAGCACGGCCTGTTCCAGCGGCTGGGAGTCTCTTACGGACGCCAGCTTGATCAGCATGGGCAGATTTATTCCCGCGAGAACTTCGACCTTTCCGCCATTCATGACCGATATCGCCAGATTGGACGGAGTTCCGCCGAACATGTCGGTGAGCACAACGACGCCATCGCCGCTGTCAGCTTGCTTGATCGCTGCAATGATGTCGCTGCGCCGGCGTTCCATGTCGTCTTCGGGGCCAATCGAGATCGAGACGATTTGTTTTTGGGGGCCGACCACGTGTTCGAGCGCTGCGCGAAACTCCGTGGCGAGATGACCATGCGTCACCAAGACCATTCCGATCATTCGACGCTACCGCTCATGAAGACGTCTCGCGAGGCAACGAGTGCGTGAGGATACAGGGAGCCAAATAGATCGGCGTAGAGGACTCCCGATTATCATTTTACAACAACATTCGCCGTTACATAGGCGTCGTTTTCGAGGGCGCCATTTTGTGCAACGCGGCGAAATTGGCAAGCAAAAAGCGTTTTCTCGCGTCATTTTGCCACAACCATATGAAAAAACGAGAATATCTTGCTCGGAGAGGAAGGATTGCGCGCCTCGGCCCAGAGGCGAGGCAAATCCACGCCGCGAATTTGCGCGCGTAACGATCCTTCTGGTGGATAGCGAGGCGGCGGCGATGCAGCGTCGAAAAGATCGACGACCAGGCGAATGACGCCAGCGGCCTCATAGGATGACTGAAGAATACCCAGACCGCGAACTTCGATGGCGCCGGCAATCGCCGGATGAGGCCGCGCGATCAGCCGTCCATCAAGAACGGTGAGTTCAAGTCGATCATCGCCGATCAGACGCGCAAACGCGCCCTTCCGCTGAGCGTAGTCGATAAGATCCAGCGTGAGAGCGCTTTTTCCCGAGCCCGACGCCCCGCGCACCAGAACGCCCGACTCTCCCACGAGCAGAGCGTTTGCGTGAATCATTTCGCGACCTGTCGAACCGCTGGACGCGTCGCTCATTTCGCCGCCGGCAACCAGATGACGAAACGCGCGCCGAGCGTCACGTCGTCTGGAGCGGGCTGATCAGTTCCTTCGGGCTTGGATCGCGTGCGATTGAGGGCGCGCATGCGCCCGCCATGGGCTTCGATGATTTGCCGCGAAATGGATAGACCAAGGCCCGAGTTCTGGCCAAAGCGTTGCTCTGGACGATCCGTATAGAAGCGTTCGAACACGCGTTCAAAGGCGCAGTTCGGAATTCCGGGCCCATCGTCGTCGACGATAATGTCATAACCGTCGAAGGACTGCCGGCCCGGACCATGTGCGCGAGAAGGGCGCAAGGTCACACGAACTTCACCGCCCGGCGAAGAGAAGGATCGCGCATTGTCGATGAGATTGTTGAGCACTTGTCCAAGTCGGGAATCATGTCCATGGACGCGCCAGTTCGGACGCTGGCCTTCGGGCCAGGCCATGTCGAGCGTGACCTTAACGTCATCCCCGCAGTCGATTTCGCGCGTGATTCCGATGACGGTTTTCAAAACCGCAGAAAGATCGACGCTGGTCATATCCGTGCGAGCGAGTTCGGCATCGAGCCTTGACGCGTCGGAAATGTCGCTGATCAGCCGGTCAAGCCGCCCGACGTCGTGCTTGATAATGGCGAGCAGGCGATCGCGTGACGACTCCGTCTTGGCGATCGGCAATGTTTCAACGGCGCTTCGAAGGGAGGTGAGCGGGTTCTTGAGCTCATGGGCGACGTCGGCGGCGAAATGTTCGATGGCGTCGATGCGGTCGTACAGCGCTTTCGTCATGTCGCGCAGCGCGCCGGAAAGATGGCCAATTTCATCCTGACGGTCGGTGAAGTCCGGGATTTCCGGCCGCGACTTGGCGCCTCGCCGAACGCGCTCGGCGGCTTCGGCGAGCCATCGCATCGGCTCGGCGATGGTCCCGGCGAACAGCAGCGACAGCAAGAGCATCACGCCGGCGGACACGAGGAAGATGCGAATAATGCCCCAACGCTCGCTCGCAAGAATGGCGTCGATGTCGCCGCCAAGCGTCGACAGAAGCAGCGCGCCGCGCACGGAGCGGAAACGTTGAATCGGCACGGCGACCGAGATGATGGTTTCGCCTTTGGCGTTGGCGCGCACGATGGATTGCGCAGAGCCGACGAGAGAAGAGGCGACTTCCGGATAGGCTTTGCCATTGCCGACGCCAATGTCTTCGTAGAGCGGCAGCTCGGGCCGGCGCGTATACCGACGCGCCGCGTCGATCATTTTTTCGATAAGGGAATTTGAATCCTGCGTTCCATCGGCCGATGGAGGCGCCGTGACCGGCGGCAGATCGAAACGCAATATATTGGAGCGGCCCGTGAGCGAGCGCGAATCGAGCAGGAGATAGCCGTCGCGATCGTAAATGCGGGCGCGCGTGCGCGTCGGTGAAACAAGTCGACGCAGCAAGGGGCCGACGCGCTCTGGATTGAGCGAAAATTCCATCGAAGGCTGGCTGGTGTCGGCGACGCTGTAGCTCTCGCCGGGAGCCAGCTTCAAGAGTTTTTCGGGGTCGATTGTAATGGCGTCGGTGTCCACGGTCGCAGACGCTGCGACGGCGGCGGCGATAATCTCGCCCTGTGTTTGCAAGCTTTGGACGCGAGCGTCGATCAGGCTCTCACGAAATTGATTGAGATAGAGAAATCCCCACAGCAACGCCACAAGTCCGCCGAGATTAAGAACGACGATGCGACGTGTAAGCGACGACGAAAGGCGCGACTGCGCCGCGCGCACGAGACGCAGCAGCCTTACGGTCGCGGCGCGGCTCGCGCGGCCCGGACGCAATGGTGTAGCGGAATTGCTGCGTTCTTCGACGCCTGCGGTCATATGGCGGCAAGTCTCCTAAGCAGAAAGGGCTCTGTCCTTCTACGCCGGAACGGACCGAGGTTCAGCGGCGAGAATGTGCGACGGCGAAAACGGCGTCTCCGCTTCCGCCCGCCGCAAAGCGCTCTCAGGCCTCCTTGAACCGATAACCGACGCCATAGAGCGTTTCGATCATTTCAAAATCATTGTCGACGACTTTGAACTTCTTGCGCAGCCTTTTGATGTGGCTGTCGATGGTGCGGTCATCGACGTAGACCTGGTCATCATAGGCTGCGTCCATCAGCGCATTGCGGCTCTTGACGACTCCTGGACGTAGCGCGAGCGCTTGCAATATCAGAAATTCCGTCACGGTCAGCACGACCGGATCCCCTCGCCAGGTGCATGTGTGGCGTTCGGGGTCCATGACGAGCGCTCCGCGCTCCAGCACCTTCGCCTCGGATTCCTTTTGCGCCGCCGCTTCCTTGGGATTTGAGCGGCGCAGAATCGCTTTCACGCGCTCGACAAGAAGCCTTTGGGAGAAAGGCTTGTGGATGAAGTCGTCGGCCCCCATCTTGAGCCCGAACAACTCGTCGATTTCTTCATCCTTGGACGTGAGGAAGATAACGGGAAGATCCGATTTCTGGCGCAGGCGCCGCAAAAGCTCCATGCCATCCATGCGCGGCATCTTTATATCGAAAATCGCGAGGTCCGGCGGATTGGCCCGTAATCCATCCAATGCCGCAGCCCCGTCTGTGTAGGTCTGCACCCGATAGCCCTCACCCTCCAAAGCGATGGAGACAGAGGTGAGGATGTTGCGATCGTCGTCGACGAGAGCGATGGTCGGCATCTTTAACCTTTGCAGTTTGCGGCCAGGGTCGCGACACGCCAGTTGCGCGTCGAACGGACAATGAAGCGCCAAGGCTCGCAGAGAAGAGTGCAGACGCAAAGAAAAGGCGCCTGATGCTCTTCTGACTTTGTCTTTGTGGCGCGTAGGCGCCGATTGAACGGCCCATCTCTGGCGCAGCCGTTCGTTTAGCCACAATCTTTATAATTGACGGCTGAAATATGACCCGTCACTTGGCGTTAACGATGCGGACTTGAAAGCGTCTACGTCACAGTTCTTATATACTCTCTCGCGACATAACGCACCCATTTCCCTCGGCGGCGTTAAATTGGTTTATAATCAGCATGTTAGATGATGACGACGCAGCCGCGTCAGAGCTTCCACGCGACCCGCGACAAGACCCGAACTTCGATCCGAAGGCGTTGTCGAAACAATTGTTGCGCGTGATTCGCTCCGGGGCGCTCGCAACATTGACGACGCAAGGCGCCCCCTTCGCGACGTTGACCGCCGTGGCGAATCATTATGACGGCAGCCCGATTTTGCTGCTCTCGCGGCTGGCCCTGCATACGCGCAATCTCGAGCGCGATCCGCGATGTTCTTTGCTGCTCGCTCAGGGCGGGAGGGGCGATCCGCTGGCGCATCCCCGTTTGACTCTTGAGGCAGTCGCCGCTCGCACAGACGACAAGGCCGCGCGAAATCGCTTTCTGCGGCGAAATCCGAAGTCCGCGCTTTACGCGGATTTTCCTGATTTCTCGTTCTGGCGGTTAGAGATCGTCGGCGTGCATCTCAATGGAGGCTTTGCGCGCGCTGCGGATTTTGGTCCACCGGTCCTGATGACGTCGTTGATCGGCGCGGAATCGCTTCTCGCGTCGGAGGAAGAGCTTCTGGAGAATTTAAATCGTAGCGATGCGGAGACCTTGCAATTGCTCGCGCGGAAAATCGCGCGCGAACGCGCGGGCGCCTGGCGGGCCATCGGGATCGACCCCGAAGGATTGGATATCGCCTGTGGCGATCGAACTTCCCGGGTCGTTTTTTCGAACTCGGGTCAAGACGGCGGACGAATTTCGAACGCGCTTCGCTGAGCTTGCAGCCTCCGTGAGGAGCTGAGACGCTTCCCGTCAAACCGTTGCAAGAAACTTGGCGATCTCGTCTTTGAGACTTAGCCGCTTCTTCTTCAAGTTCTCAAGCGTTGCGTCGTCCGTCGGCTCGACGTTTGTCTCCATGCGATGAATGGAGCGGTTCAGCGTGTGATATTCATCCGCGATGCGTGCGAAATGCGAATTCTCGCCTTTGAGACTTTTGATGATTTCGACTTGATCAGGAAACTCTTCGTGCAATTCATGCGCGACGTGACTCATTTCATTCTCCAAGCTTGGATCTTTTCCGCATGCGATGTTAGCGGCTCGACCGACGCGGTCAATGCGCGACGAGCCGTACGCAATGCGACCATGCGTCGCGTCGTCCTAATCGCGCCTAAAAAACTGCGCCAGCTTCTCCCGGAACCAAACCGTCAGTAAGGATGACGATCCTTCTTGTTTTCCCAGGCCTGATAGGCCTTGAGGCCGATGTCCCGTTCAAAATTCGGCGTCACCGCGATGTTGCGCCGCTTCTCCCATGGCTTCGTAAAATCTTCATATTGAAAGGCGTCGTCGAACCCAATGTTGCTCGTGTCTTTCAGGCTGGCTGCGAAATAGACATGATCGATGCGCGACCAATAAATGGCGCTCATGCACATCGGGCAGGGCGCGCCATTGATATAGATTTCACACCCTTTCAACATTTTCGCGCGTTCCGGAACAAGGTCGGGAGAATTTGGCCCGCGCGGAATCATTTCAAGAATTGTTCCTGCGCCGTAGTCGCTTCCGAGCAGCGCCTTGGGGTTCAGTCTTTGCGAGGCGTCCATGATCGCGGTGATCTCCGCGTGGAAGACGGGACATCCCGTGAGAAGAACGCGGTTCTGACCACGCCCGATAATTTCTCCGTCTTTCACGATCACGGCGCCGAACGGTCCGCCCCAACCTTTCTCGACCGACTCGGTCGCCAGTCGCGTCGCTTCTTCCATGAATTTGCGTTGACCTTCGGGAGCCGCCGCCTTGACGGGCGCCGCCGCAAACGCGCCGGTCGCGGCTGCGCCTGCCGCGACGGCCGTGCAGGTAAAGAAGGCGCGCCGTCCGGCGTTTGGAAGCAAATCTTTTTCCCGCGTGCTCATTTGATCCCCTCCATGCGTTACAGCGGCGCATTAACCGCACCACCGAACGCTTCGCCATTGTGCGAGTTCCGACCTGCGCCAAAACATCGGGAATGTCGAGTTGTTTTCGACCGCAGGTTCTACATGCGCTGGCGACATGCACAGGGAAGGGAAGACGGCGGCTTGACTTGTCGTGAGTTGTTTTCGACCGAAGGTTCTGTATGCGCTGGCGACATGCACAGGGTTGGCAAGACGGCGGCTTGACTTGTCGCACGATCGGCATTCTTATTTGCATCGATGGTTCCCGATAAGGGATCAAATGGGAATGTGGTGAGCGCGCAATGCGCAATGCCGCAGCTGCCCCCGCAACTGTAAGCGGCGAGCCGAAGACCAATAAGCCACTGGGGCGCAACGCTCCTGGGAAGGCGGTCCGAGGCGGTGACCCGCGAGCCAGGAGACCTGCCATCATTCGTGGTCACGCGCGAAAGCGTCGGGCGGGGTGCACCGAGGCGGTTGAAATCTGTCGCGAGCGCTATGAGCGCGCGGTGACAGGCGGCGACCCTTCGCAGTGACGGCCCACGTTGCTGCGAGTCTACGCTCATGCCCTCCCAATCGTTGAAAGTCGCCAATGGCAACTCGTCTTCGCATATCCGCTTTTTCCGTTGCGTCCTTCCTTGCGTCTTCGTCTCGGCAATTTTTTCGTCCGACGCTCTCGCCCAGGAGGCTCTGCCCGGAATCGATATCGGCGCCGAAACTGTCGTCACGCCGGATCGCGTCGAAGAACCTGTGAGCCGCACCGCCTCTTCCGTGACTGTCATCTCCGCCGCGGAAATCCAGAAGCGTGGCTCCAAAGGCTTCACGGACGTTCTGCGCGGCGTCCCCGGACTGGATATCGTCGAAACAGGCGGGCCGGGCTCGCAAACATCCGTTTTCTTGCGCGGTTCGACGCCCGGTCAGACGCTTGTCCTCATTGACGGCATTCGCATCGGCGACGCGTCGTCGACGGATGGCTCGGTGGATCTCGGCGGACTCGTCGTCACGGATATCGAGCGGATCGAGGTTCTGCGCGGCCCGCAATCGGCGCTCTATGGGTCCGACGCCATGGGCGGCGTCATCAACATCATCACGCGCAAAGGGGAGGGAAAACCGCGCGGCTGGGTGCTGATGGAAGGCGGCAGCTATGGAACCGCGCATGGCCGCGCCTCGATATCGGGAAGCGAAGACCGCTTGTCTTACGCCTTTGCGGTCGACGGACTGCATACCGACGCCTTCGCTCGCTATGGCTACCGTATCACGCGGCCGCTCACCATCGGCGACGGGGTTACGCCCCTGCCGCCTTTGCCCTGGAGCGATCCGACCACCAAAGGAGGCGCAACGGCTCGCGTCGCCTATCGCGTGACAGAGGATCTATCGGTCGAGGGCGGATTCACCGGCTATGACAGCTCGATCCGCTTCGACAATCCTTACGCGTTCGTCGCCGCGGACGTCTTCGATCCCTTCAATCACCAGCACTCGACGTTCCTTCAGGGGTTTGCGCGCGCCGACGCCGATCTGTTCGATCATATGCTGCACAATCGGTTCACGCTGTTTGCGAACGTCACCAATCGCGACATTTGGCAGACCGAGTCCTGTTATGACGCCAATTTCAACGCTCTCAATTGTCGGCTGGGTTATCGTGGCGGTCGGCGCGGCCTCGAATATCAAGGCGATCTGAAGCTCGGGCCGTTCGGTCTCGTCACCTTCGGCGCACGCAACGAGACCGAATCCGTTCATACGTCGCAGGACCCGTCGACGCCTGACACCTTCACGCCGGTCGACGCCGCGCAGACGACGCATTCCGGATTCGCCCAGCATCAATTCACCGTGCTGGATCGTCTCGACCTCACGTATGGAGGGCGCGTCGACGCCGTTGAAGACAATCACACATTCGAGACATGGCGAACGACCGCCGCTTTCCGAATTGAAGAGACCGGGACGAAGCTGCGCGCGACCGCCGGGACGGGCGCAAGGGTCGCATCTCTCTTTCAGAGGTTCAGCCAATACGGCGATCCCGCCCTGCTGCCGGAAACAAGCATCGGTTTCGACGTCGGCGTCGATCAGAAATTGTTCGGGGGTAGACTGTTTGCCTCAGTCAGTCTCTACGACAACCGCTTTCACAACCTCATCGACTTCGGCTCGTCGTCGACCTGTTCCGTGACGCAGGTCTTTGGGTGCTATTTCAACGTCGGCCGCGCCGAAACAAAGGGGGTGGAGTTTGCGGCTGACGCGGTTGTCGTTCCCGACGAATGGCGCGTGCGCGCCACCTACACCTATCTCGTCGCGAAAAATCTCGTCACCGAAAGAACCTTGTTCCGTCGGCCGCGCGACAAGGGGTCGGCGTCGATCATCTATACCGGTATTCCGGGTCTCGAGATCGAAGCGCGCGTGACCGTCGTCGGCCCCAATCCCGATTACGACTTCATCAACGCCAAGCGTGTGACGCTCGCGCCCTATGCGAAGATCGACCTCTTCGCAAATTACAAGCTCGACGACCGGCTTTCGATCTTCGGACGCATCGAGAACGTCGGCGATGCGCGCTACGAAGAAGTCTACAATTACGGCACGGCCGGTCGATCTTATTACGGCGGCATGAAGTTCACATGGTGACGCCGCAACTGCTTACCGAAAACGCGAGGAGAGTTCAGATGACAGCCGTAGCCGATGCAACGCCAAAGCAAATCTTTGAGCCGGATGGAACCCCGCTCGACGTGTTCTCCCTGCCGACAGACCCGGAGAGTTTGGAGGAGCTTCTGCGGGATTTGTTCGAAAACCATTGGCAGGAGATTACCTTCGGCCCGATCATCCAAGGGGCTGCGTGGGAAATCCATGCGCCTAATGCGCCTACGCGCATCGGCGTGCTGGACGGCTATCTGACGGTGGCGTTCGGGGTCACGCATTTTCACATTTGCATCGGCGAGACGAAAGGATCGCGCAACAAACCGACTCCGCCCGAGGTCGCAAGACATAGGCGCACGTCGAGGGCGGAGCTCTATCGCAGGTTAGGTCGAACATGCGTTCCCATGTCCTGGGGCATTCAACTTTTCAACGGAGCAGACGAACAACAGATCACCGTGCTCTTGCCCAATCCGTTTCTTCATCCAGAAACCGACAAGGTGTTGAAGGAGCCCGTCTGGTCCCGCCTTGCGCTGTGGGACAAATTACGGGCGCGATGGTTCGATCTTCATGAGCCAGATCCAGCGGATCGTTCCGCGCGCCGATTCTCACATGCGTGATCGCATCGTTCTTTCGGGGATCGAACAATCGATCGCCGTTTTCAATTCTCGTCTTCGCATCCATTCGGAAAATGAAGACGCGAACAGCCGGCAAGCGCATATGCGCTCCGGCGTCACTCAAAGGAGACCTACAATGACAGCATCTTCTCTTGCGTCCGTTTCTTGGCGCCATTCGCTTTGGATCGTTTCGCTCATCGTCGCGAGCGTTCTCTCGACGCTCGGCTTCGCTTGCGCGCTGCCATTGGCGGCGTTCGCCACAATCGTCGCTCTGACAGCGAGCCGACGCGAGGCTCTCGCGACGATGGGCGCAATCTGGTTCGCCAATCAGGCGATCGGATTCGCCTTCATGCACTATCCCTTGGACACGACGACGCTGGCTTGGGGCGGCGCGCTTCTCGTCATCGCTTTGCTGTCCTTTGAGGCGGCTGGGTTTGTCTTGCGCCGAATGGGCGGCGTCGCGGGCTTCAGTCTTGCGTTCGTCGCGGCCTTCATCGTCTATGAGGGATCGATCTTCGCCATCTGCCTCGCGACAGGACGCGACGCCGAGGATTTTGGCGTGGAGGCGGTTTCTCAAATCTTCCTCATCAACGCCAGCGCCTTCATCGCTCTCTGGGCGTGGAATAAATTAAGCGCGACATTCGGGCTTGATAGCCGGCCGCAGGCGGCCCTTGCTGCGCGCCACGTTTGAGAAGGGAACGCTTATGGCGACAAAGCTATACACCAAAAAGGGAGATCGTGGCCGGACGAGCCTTTTTTCAGGTCGTCAGACGGCTAAATTCGAGCCTCGAATTGCGGCGGTCGGAGACTTGGACGAATTGTCCGCAAGTCTTGGCCTGGCGCGCGTCGCCTACCCTGCGGCGAGCGACATTCTGCGTGCAGCTCAACGAACGATTTACGCAATCAGCGCGATCGTGAGCGCTGAGGGTCAACACGAGCTGGCGTTCGATACTGGCGCTGTCGAAACTCTCGAAACGGAAATAGATCGTGGAACGGATGCTTTGCCTCCATTGCGCGAGTTCATCTTTCCGGGCGAGGACAAATCGAGTTGTCGTCTGCATATGGCTCGCGCAATCGCTCGACGCGCGGAACGAAGCATTTCGGCTCTCGAAAATCCGGCTCCGCCCGACAGCGTTCTGGCCTATCTGAATCGTTTGAGCGATCTTCTGTTTGTGGTTGCGCGGGAGGCGGATCAGAGGGTCGGCCAACCAGATAAGGCTTTTCGTACATAGGCGAGCGAAAGACTTAAGCGACAGGCCGCCGCTGTGCGGTCTGTCGTTTTTGCAGAACTCGCTTTGCGGCAAGGCCTCACAAGACGGACGCCAGACACCCTTTTGGAGTGCTTTGCAAGTGTTTGATTTAATGGCGAGAGAGACGGGACTTGAACCCGCGACCTCCGGCGTGACAGGCCGGCGCTCTAACCAACTGAGCTACTCCCCCGCATTCGCGTCGAATTCGCGCGCGAGACGTGCCGGATAGGGCGCCCGCCGCGCAAAGTCAAGAATTTCGCCGCTTCGACTCGGCGTCTTCCGCGTCACAGCAAAAGGCGCTCGGCTCAAGGCGCGGGCGCGCGCTCCCTTTCTTTTCCCTTTAGGCTGGTTTAATCCTGCGCGCGCAATGCGCCGCGTTTTGCCGCAGCTTTCGAAGACGCCAGCCAATATAGAGCGGAATATGACCGAGGCGACGCAATCGCATGATCAAGCTTTGGGCGATCTCGACATTCGTCGGCGTCGAATCCGCATTCGCGCCTGGCGTCGCGGCATGCGGGAGATGGACCTGCTTCTCGGCGGATTTGTCGATGCGGAACTTGATCGGCTCGACGCGGCGGAGATCGCCGAACTCGAAGCCTTGATGGACCTTCCGGACGACAGACTGTTCTCCTGGCTTTGCGGCGCCGAGCGCGCGCCGTCCGAATTCGACACCGCGCTGTTTCGGAAAATCGCGGCCTTTCACTCTCATGACGGGCCGATCCATTTGTGAGCGTCAAAATCGCTAACGCTCGTTGAACATGAGTCTGTCGATAAATGCCGTTAAAAGGAATTCACAAATCAAGGGCGCGTCATGGCCGGGCTTGGCCCGGCCATCCATGCCTCGCTATGGCGTCGCAAGCGTTTCCGTTGATCGCCGACGCAATGTCATGACGTGGACGCCCGCGACAATCCCCGGATCAAGTCCGGGGACGGGCATGACGGGCAAAACGCAGCCGCAATGACCGATCTGAAAGCCGATCTGCAATCAGCGCTGTCGCGCCTCGACAAAAGCGAAAAGCTGCTGTTCGCGCATGCGCCGGACGGCTTCGACGCTTTCGTTTGCGCTGATCTCGCCCGCGCCATGGCGCGACGCGCCGAGGGAAAGCCTGCGGTTTTCGTGCATGTGGCGCGCGATGCCGCGCGGTCCGCCGCCTTTCGCGAGGCCTTGCGCTTTGCGGCGCCCAATCTCGAAATTCTCGATTTTCCCGGATGGGATTGCCAGCCCTATGATCGCGTCTCTCCCAATGCAGGAATTTCCGCTCGCCGCATGACGGCCTTGTCGCGGCTCGCGCGCTCCAGGAGCTCGGAGGAGCGTCCGCGCATCGTCGCGACGACCGCCGACTGCCTCCTGCAACGCGTTCCTTCCGTCGCGATGATCGCCGCCGACACGTTTTCGGCCGCGCCCGGCAATGTCGTCGATATGGATTCGCTTGCGCGTTGGCTCGAAACCAATGGCTTCCTGCGTTCCGGCACGGTGCGCGAGACTGGCGAATATGCGCAGCGCGGCGGCATTATCGATCTTTACGCGCCGGGATCGCCCGCGCCGGTGCGGCTCGATTTCTTTGGCGATACGCTCGAATCCATCCGCAGTTTCGATCCCGAAAGCCAGCGGACGACGGGTCAATTGCGTTCGCTCGATCTCGTGCCGATGAGCGAATTGCGCCTCGTGACGGATACGATGCGGCGCTTTCGCCAAGCCTATACGGCGCGCTTTGGCGGACAGACGCGCGGCGACGCGCTTTACGAAGCGGTGAGCGAAGGGCGCAGGCATCAGGGCGTCGAACATTGGCTGCCGCTTTTCTACGACCGTATGGATACGCTCTTCGATTATATTGGCGACGCGCCCTTGATGCTCGATTCGCTTTGCGAAGAGGCCGCAAACGAACGCCTTGCGCAAATCGCCGATTATTACGCCGCGCGCAAAGAGGCGTATGACGCCGATCCCGCCAATTCCAATTACAAGCCGCTTCCGCCAAACGAGCTATATCTGACGAGCGAAGAATGGCGCGAACGCCTCGACGCTCACGGCATTGCGCGTTTCACGCCTTTCGGACCGCCTGAGGGCGCCTCGAAGACGATTATCGATTGTCAGGCCCGGCCAGGCAGGGACTTTGCGCCGGAGCGCAATGAGCCCGACGTCAATGTCTTTCAGGCGGCGGCCGATCATGTGAATGCGCTGCGTCGCGCCGGTAGAAGCGTCGTCGTCGCCTGCTGGTCCGACGGTTCGCGCGAGCGCCTCGGACATGTGCTCGCCGAACATGGCTTGAAGGATATTGCAACCGTCTCCTCTCTGCCGGCGGCGCTTGCGCTCGGCAAAGGCGCGGCTGCTCTTGGCGTTCTTGGCGTCGAACATGGGTTCGAAACGCAAGCCTTCGTCGTCTTGGGCGAGCAGGACATTCTCGGCGATCGTCTCGTGCGCCGGCGGCGCAAGACGAAGCACGCCGAAAATCTCCTGGGTGAAATCGCGGCCATGTCGGCTGGCGATCTCGTCGTGCATGTCGACCATGGCATTGGCCGATTTATCGGCCTGGAGACCATCACCGCCGCTGGCGCGCCGCACGATTGCCTCGAGATTCATTATGCGGGCGGCGACAAGCTTTTCCTGCCGGTCGAAAACATAGAACTGCTGTCGCGATACGGTTCGGAAGATACGGAGGCGCAGCTCGATCGTCTCGGCGGCGTCGCCTGGCAAAGCCGCAAGGCGCGGATGAAGAACCGCATCCGCGAGATGGCGAAGGGGCTCATTGAAATCGCCGCGCAGCGGATGTTGCGACAGGCGACGAAATTGACTCCGCCGGAGGGACTTTACGACGAATTTTGCGCACGCTTCCCCTATGAGGAAACCGAAGACCAACTGCAGGCGATCGACGCCGTGCTGGACGATCTCGCCTCGGGTCGGCCGATGGACCGGCTGGTGTGCGGCGACGTCGGCTTCGGCAAGACGGAAGTGGCGTTGCGCGCGGCCTTTTGCGCGGCGATCAACGGCAAGCAGGTTGCGGTCGTCGTGCCGACGACGCTGCTCTCGCGCCAGCACTACAAGACATTCACGACCCGCTTTGCGGGATTGCCGATTCGCATTGCGCAATTGTCGCGCATGGTCGGCGCCGCCGAAGCGCGCGAAGCCAAGAAGGACATTGCCGAAGGCCGAGTGGAAATCGTCATCGGGACGCATGCGGTCCTGGGAAAAAGCGTATCCTTCAAGGACCTCGGTCTCGTCGTCATCGACGAGGAACAGCACTTTGGCGTTGGGCATAAGGAGCGGCTCAAGGAGCTGCGCGCCGAGGTGCATGTGCTGACGCTCTCAGCGACGCCAATTCCGCGCACTCTGCAACTCGCCATGACCGGCGTGCGCGAACTCTCGCTGATCGCGACGCCGCCGATCGATCGTCTTGCCGTGCGCAGCTTCGTATCGCCCTTCGATCCGCTCATCGTGCGCGAGGCGCTATTGCGGGAGCGCTATCGCGGCGGGCAGGCTTTCTTCGTATGTCCGCGCATCGAAGATCTGGACGAAGCCGCCGCCTTCCTTCGCGAGCACACGCCTGAAGTGAAATTCGTCATCGCGCATGGCCAGATGGCGGCGGGCGAACTCGAAGACAAAATGGCGGCCTTCTATGACGGCAAATACGACATTCTTCTCTCGACGACGATTGTCGAGTCGGGTCTCGACATTCCAACCGCAAATACGCTGATCGTCTGGCGCGCCGACATGTTCGGCCTCGCGCAGCTTTACCAATTGCGTGGGCGTGTGGGCCGCAGCAAGATCAGAGCCTATGCGTTGTTCACGACTCCCGTGAACCGCGCGATCACGCCGCAGGCGCAAAAGCGTCTCGAAGTGCTGCAATCGCTCGATACGCTCGGCGCGGGCTTCCAGCTTGCAAGTCACGATCTCGACATTCGCGGCGCCGGCAATCTTCTCGGCGAGGAACAGTCCGGCCATATCAAGGAAGTCGGATACGAGCTTTACCAACAGATGCTCGGCGATGCGATTACGCTGCTGAAGGCCGGCATTGAGGAGCCGCAGGAAGAGGCATGGTCGCCGACCATCGCGATTGGCGCGCCGGTCACGATCCCGGAAGATTACGTGTCCGATCTCAGCTTGCGTCTGCAGCTCTATCGTCGCCTCTCGACGCTGGAGACGGATCAGGACATCGAAGCCTTCGCGGCTGAGATGATCGACCGTTTCGGCCCCGTGCCTCCGGAGGTCGAACAGCTGCTCGAAATCGTCGCGATCAAAGCGCTCTGCCGGCGGGCGCATGTCGAAAAGGTCGAAGCGGGACCAAAGGGCGTGATCGTCTCCTTCCGCGACAATCATTTCGCCGATCCGACCGGTCTCGTGCGTTTTGTCTCCGAGCAGGGTTCGCAGGCGAAGGTCAGGCCGGACATGCGCATCGTCTTCGTCCGCGACTTCGACACGATGAAGCAACGGCTCGAAGGCGCGCGACGCATTTTGCGCACGCTGGTTTCGATCGCGGAGAAAAAGGCCGCGTGAGGACGGCGCGAACCGGGCGCCTCGTCATTGCGAGCGAAGCGACGCAATCCAGATATCTCGTCATTCGAGACTCGCTTCGCTGCGCTCGCGATGACGTCTCCCGGATTGGTCTTTCGTGGTCTACGCGAATTCTTCAAGCCGCTCGTTGATGGCGCGCAGGACCTGCAAACGCGCGAACTTCTTGTCGTTCGCCTCGATCAGCCGCCAAGGCGCGAGTTTCGCGCTTGTGCGGTCGATCATGTCGGTGACGGCGCGCTCGTAAAGCGGCCATTTCTCGCGATTGCGCCAATCGTCCGGGCCGATCTTGTAGCGCTTGGTCGGCTTCGCCTTGCGGTCCTCGAAACGCGCAAGCTGCTCGTCCCGAGAGATCGCCAGCCAGAATTTAACGACCGTATAGTTTGCTTCGTATAATTGCCGCTCGAAATCGTTGATTTCCTGATAGGCGCGCAGCCAATCGTCTTGCGTGCAAAGGCCTTCGACGCGCTCGACCAGCACGCGCCCATACCAGCTGCGATCAAAAATCGCGACATGTCCACGCGGCGGCACGTTGCGCCAGAAGCGCCAAAGATATGGCCGCGCCAATTCTTCGTCGCTCGGCGCCGAAACGCCGTTGACGCGAAACCGGCGCGGATCGAGCGCCTCGCGCACGCGGCGAATGGCGCCGCCTTTGCCTGCGGCGTCATTTCCCTCGAACGCAACGATAAGACCACGATCGCGAAACTTTTTCGCTGTCGTGAGTTCCGTCAGGCGCCGTTGCAGCTTCAGTAATTCCTTGCTGTAGCTTGCCGGGTCCGCCTTCTGCGTCAGATCGAGTTTCGAGACGACGCTCGGGCGCGGCAAGGAGCTTTCGGGGACGACGCCATTTCGGTCGCCCGCGGAAGGCTTCGTTTCGATCTCGGTCGCGCGCTTCAAGGTTTGCAGCAGGAGGTCGGCGACGGCGGCGTCGCGATAGCGCGGATCGTCAGCCGGCACGACCGCCCAAGGCGCGTAGCCCGTCGACGTGACCTCGGCCAATTCGAGCGCCGCGGCGTTCAGGCGATTGCGCTCTTTCTTCGTGTCGATCTCTTCCCATTCGAGGACGACGGCGCGGCGCAGCGAGCCGTCTGGCTCGCGAATATTTGCGAGACGCTTGCGCGCTTTCGCTCTCGTCCATGTAAGAGCCAAATCTTGAGGACCAGCACGCCCTCATGGAACAACATCTGCTCCGCACGATTGATTTCTTCGAGCGTATTGCGAAACGTTTCCTTGCTCATGCGCCCGGTGGCGCGTTCGCGCAAAACGCGATGATACCAGGAGCCGAGCACGAGACCGATGCGGCCCTTGGCCGGCATGTCGCGCCAATAGCGCCAGGCGCCGGGGCGCAGGCTTTCTTCTTCGGTGGGCTGATCGTAGGAGAGCGTCTCGACATAATGATCGTCGAGCCAGTCGTAGAGCTTGTTCAGCACCTCGCCCTTGCCGGCGCCGTCGGAGCCGTTGATGAGCGCCAGCACGCATTTGCGTTTTTGTTCGGCGAGTTCGAATTGCGCATCGAGAAGACTTTCACGAAGCCGCTCCTCGAGCGGCTGGAAATCCTCCTTGCGAAGATCATGCGGCAGTCGGACGGACTCGAACATTCGCGCCTCCGAAGGGAACGCCCGTGAGCCGCGCCGGCGCGTTAATCAATAAGCGCGCTCGATGCAGAAGTCGACGACCTCAAGCAATGCGCTTTTCCAGGGCGAGGCCGGAAAAATCTCCAACGCATCGCGCGCGATCGCGCCGTAATGCGCAGCGCGTTCGACTGGTGTCGTCGAGAGCCTTATGTTTTTTCATCAAACCGCAGGCCGTCTCCACATCGCCTTCGTGGATTTCGCCTTTTTCCAACGTGCGGCGCCAGAAGTCGCGCTCTTTTTCGTTTCCGCGCCGGAAGGCGAGCACCACCGGCAAAGTGATCTTGCCTTCGCGGAAATCGTCGCCGACATTCTTGCCGAGCTTTGCGGAGGAGCCGCCATAGTCCAGCGCGTCGTCGACCAATTGGAAACGCAATGCCGAGATTCATGCCGTAACTGCGCGCCGCCGCTTCATCGGCCTTGGACTTTCCGCCGAGCATGACGCCGACTTCCGCCGCAGCCGCGAAAAGCTCCGCCGTCTTGGAGCGGATGACGGCCATATAGGCGTCTTCGGTTGTTGTCGTATCCTTGGCGGCGTTGAGCTGCAGGATTTCTCCCTCGGCGATGATCGCCGCCGCTTGCGACACGATCGTCAGCGGCGGCAATGCGCCGGGTTCGACCATCATTTTGAAGGCGTGACCAAGCAGAAAGTCGCCGACCAGCACGCAGGTCTCGTTGCCCCAGAGCATGCGAGCCGCGATTTTGCCGCGCCGCATGTCGCTTTCGTCCACGACATCGTCATGCAGCAACGTCGCCGTATGCATGAACTCGATGCCGGCGGCGAATTTGATGTGGCCGTCGCCCTTGTAGCCGCACATGCCGGCCGTCGCGAGCACGAGCATGGGGCGCAGTCGCTTGCCGCCCGCGGAGATGAGATGGTTCGCGACTTCCGGAATCGTCGTGACGTCCGAGCCGGTGCGCTGAATGATCAGCTGATTGGTGCGATCGAGATCGGGGCCGATGAGTTTCAGAAGACTTTCGAGGCCAGCGGCTTTCTGTTCTCTGTCCTCGAGCGGAATGACGATACCCACGTAGCCCCCTTAGCCATCAATATTGATCGGCGAATTTAAAGCGTTGGCTCACTTGCGGCAAGTCGGCTACCGCAAGGGCTTGTTTTGACTTGCTATGCAAATCTCTGCGTGAAAGGGTCTTCCGCATTATGATGGCTTCGCGCAAGGGCGATTTCGCCGCTTCCGATGATTTTCTGGGCGGCCGTTTACGATTGCGGCAGGCTCCGCGCGGCCATCGGGCGGGGACAGACGCGGTTTTGCTCGCGGCCGCGACGCCCCCTGAGACGACCGGCCTCATTCTCGACGTCGGCGCGGGCGTGGGCGCGGTGGGGCTGATGGCGGCCCTCCGCGCGCCAGCCGCAAGCGTCGGCCTCGTCGAGATCGACGCCGCCTCTTGCGCGTTGGCGAATGAGAACGTCGCCATGAATAAGCTTGAGGGGCGGGTCTCGGTCCATGAAGCCGATGCCCTGTCGGCGAGGGCGCGTCGTGCGGTGGGGCTTCAAGACGAGAAGGCCGCGCTCGTCCTCACCAACCCGCCGTTTCACGAAGCGGGCAGGGTGCGCGTCACGCCCGATCCCGACAAGGCCCGCGCCCATATCGCGCGCGCGCCGCTGGCCGAATGGGTTCGGGCGTGCCTTGCTCTGCTTGCGCCAAGCGGCGCCTTCGCGATGATTCACCGCGCCGATGCGCTGGCGCAATGTCTGGCGGCGGTGGAGGGTAGGCTCGGCGCCGTGACGATTCTCCCGATCCTGCCGCGTGCTGGCGAGCCGGCCGTGCGGATTCTGCTGCGCGGCGTGAAGGGCTCGAAGGCGCCGTTCTCGCTGCTCGCGCCGCTCTCGCTGGACGAAGCGGACGGGCGGTTTGACGAGGCTGCCTCGCAACCCTCCGCTCGTTCAGCCGTTCTTAGAAAGGGCGGGACAGACGGAGATCGCATATGAGCGGCAATATCGAAGGCAAAGTCGTCGCCATCACAGGCGCGTCGAGCGGCATTGGCGAGGCGACCGCCCGCCATCTCGCCTCGCGCGGCGCTTCCGTCGTTCTCGGCGCGCGCCGATTGGATCGATTGGAGGCCATCGTCAAGGAGATCGAGGCCGGCGGCCACAAGGCCAAGGCGTTCGCTTTGGACGTGACGAAACAGGCCGATGTCGAGTCCTTTGTCGCCGGCGCGGTTCGAGCCTTCGGCAGGCTCGACGCGCTCGTCAACAACGCCGGTCTGATGGCGATCGCGCCCATCTCGAAACGAATGGTCGAGGATTGGGACAGAATGATCGACATCAATATCAAGGGCGTGCTTTACGGCGTCGCCGCCGCGCTGCCCGTTTTCGAAAAACAGGGTTCGGGCCATTTCATCAATATCTCGTCGGTGGCGGGCGTGAAAGTGTTCAGTCCCGGCGGCTCGGTTTATAGCGGCACGAAATTCGCGGTCGCCGCAATATCCGAAGGATTGCGTCATGAAGTCGGCGGCAAAATCCGCACGACGGTCATCATGCCCGGCGCCGTCGCCACGGAATTGATCGATGCGGGGACGAGGCATGCGGAGAGCCGAAAAGCCATGGAGCCGCTCGCCCAGCAGGCGATTCCGGCCGACGCCATCGCCCGCGCCATTGCCTATGCGATCGAACAGCCCGCCGACGTCGATGTGAACGAGATCGTGATCAGGCCGACGGTGCAGGAGTTTTGAGGAAGGGTTTTCGCGCTGTCGGGCGCGCCGTGCGGCGGGGCTTCAAGACGAGAAGGCCGCGCTCGTCCTCACCCATCTGCCGTTTCATGAAGCACGCTCATATGGCCACGGTGCCGCTCGCTGAATGGGTTCGCGCCTGCCTCGTTTTGCTCGCGCCGGGCGGCGCCCTCGCGATGATTCACCGCGCCGCCGCGCTCACGCAATGTCTGGCGGCGGTGGAGGGCAGGCTCGGCGCCGCCGTGACGATTCTCCCGATCCTGCCGCGTGCTGGCGAGCCGGCCGTGCGGATTCTGCTGCGCGGCGTTAAGGGCTCGAAGGCGCCGCTCACATTGCTTGCGCCGCTCGTCCTGCATGAGGCGGACGGGCAATTTACGCCGCAAGCTGATGCGATCCATCGCGGCGAGGCGACGATAAACAGGTAAGGATGGCTTGTTCGACTGAACGGCTGCTCGCACCCGCATTGGCCTCCGAGGAAAACCTCGTCGTTTGCAATCGATGACGCCGTTTCGGAGTTCGTCCGGGATTCTCGTACAAGGAGGCCGTATTGCGGCGCTGCTATCTCCGTGCATGTGGACCTCACACAGGCCTGAGCGCCTCGGCAGTCACCAGCTCCTGATACGCCTGCGGCAGCAAACGCGCGAGCCGTGCGCCCCACGCTCGCTGTCCGCAATCGTCAGCGATCAGGTCCTGCCGAATCTCGATCTCGACGTGATGCAGGCCCCGTCGCTCGCCATGCACCGGAATGGTGTAATCCGACTCATCGGTCACGCTATAGGGTTCATTGTCGCCGACGACGAGCCCGTCTTCGCGTTTCAGCAACGCTATGAGGCGACGGGCGAAACGCGCATCGCGATTGTAGAGCACGCCGGCATGCCACGGCCGCGCCGCGCCCATGAAGACCGGGGTAAAGCTATGCATCGCGATCAGCGCCGCCGGCCGGCCCTCTTGCCGTCGCTGATCGAGTTCGGTTGCGATCCGATCATGGTAGGGCCGGAAAATCTCGCGCACGCGCGCATCCTTTCGACCTTCGCTCAAGCCGATGTTTCCTGGTATCGGGGTAAGCTCGCTGATTTCCGGGATTGACGTCTCCGACCCCGGCGCGCGGTTGCAGTCGATAACCAAGCGCGAATAGTTCTGCTGCACTAAGGTGGCGTCGAGCGCTTCCGCCACGAAGCGAGAAACTGCGGCTATGCCGATGTCCCAAGCGATGTGGCGCTCCAATTCGGTTTCCGGAACGCCGAGCCGGCCGAGCGCGCGCGGGATGGAATTGCCCGCGTGATCGACGACGATCAGAAACGGCGAGAGGCCGTTTTCGTTGTGCACCGTGATCGGCGCCGGTTCGTCGATCGCCAACAGGCTGTAAGGCATTCCATTCATTGGCGTTTGCGTTCGTTGGATGGGGGCGACGCGGCAGGACGAAAAACGAGTCCTGTTCCTGGCGCGGAAATTGCGTTCTATCGGAACTTACAGTATCTGCAACTTGGATCAGCGCGGGACCGCAATGCCGATTCTCACCGTCCGACACGTCACGACCTACCATTATAAGCAGCCTGTCGCATTCGGCGAACACCGGATGATGCTGCGTCCGCGCGACGATGATGACCAAATCGTGCTCGAGTCCGAACTCGAAATTACGCCCGCGCCGAGCCAAATCTCGTGGACGCGGGATGTTTTCGGCAATCATGTCGCGACCGCCCGTTTCGCCGAACGCGCCTCGGAGCTTCGCTTCGAAAGCACCGTGCGTCTCCGCCACGCGCCGACCGACTTCCGAGAAGCCGATATTGAGGACTTTGCGCGGAGCCATCCGTTTGCTTACCGCGAGGAAGAGAGGCCCGATCTCGCCTGCTTCCTCACGCCGCAGTCCCAGCACCCCCAGCTCGATCGCTGGGCCGCCGCGTTTCTGCGCGAGGATGGATCGGCCGACACCCACAAGCTTCTCGTCGATATGACGCGGACCATCAACCGGACCTTCAAGCATGTGGCGCGGCACGAGAAGGGAGTTCAGGACCCGGGCCAGACTTTGGAGCTCGCCAGCGGAAGTTGTCGCGACCTTGCGACGCTCATGATCGCGGCGCTGCGCTCGCTTGGAATCGCCGCGCGATTCGTTTCCGGATATCTGCATCTTGACGATGACGACGACGGCGACATCGGGGGCAACACCCATGCCTGGGTCCAGGCCTATATCGCCGGCCCGGGCTGGGTTGACTTCGATCCCTCAAGCGGCATGGTCGGGAATCAGAACTTGGTGCGCATCGCGGTTGTGGACGAGCCAAGGGAAGCGATTCCGCTGCAAGGAACTTGGATCGGGACCGCGTCTGACCATCTCGCCATGAAGGTCGCGGTCAAGGTCACCGCTGCGGCGGACGCCGGCGCCGAACGCGGCGCCTTCACGGGCGCGGGAGGATAACTGCGACGATTGCGACGGCTCCGCTTGCGCGGCAGAGGAGGCTTCGATGAAGATTCGTGCCGGCTATGAAATTTCCTATGACTGCCCGCAGCCGACGCCCATGATTCTGACCCTGAGCATCCATCCGTCACGCCTTGCTGATGTGCTGACCGCGGATCGCATGCGACTCGATCCGCCCATCCCCGCTAACACCTATCACGACAGTTTCGGCAATTTTTGCCATGTGATCCGCGCTCCTGTGGGCCGGCTGACCATGTCGTCGGACTTCCTCGTGCAGGACGAGGGGGAGCCGGACGCAATGAACCCGCTAGCGGAGCAGCACGCACTCGAAGACCTGCCGGTGGAGGTCCTGATCTATCTGCTCGGCAGCCGATACTGCGAGACCGATCGCCTATCGAATACCGCATGGTCGCTTTTTGGTCAGGTTCCGAAGGGTTGGCCGTTGGTGCAAGCGATTTGCGACTACGTCCACGATCGCATCACGTTTGGTTACCAACACGCGAGCCCGACAAGAACAGCGTGGGACGCTCAAACCGAGCGACGCGGCGTGTGTCGCGACTTCGCCCACCTCGCCGTCACGTTTTGCCGCTGCATGAACATTCCGGCGCGCTACTGCACCGGCTATCTCGGGGACATTGGCGTGCCGCCCGACGATTCCCCGATGGATTTTAGCGCCTGGTTCGAAGTCTATCTAGGTGGCCGCTGGCACACGTTCGACGCCCGCCACAACGAGCCGCGAATCGGCCGCATCTTGATGGCGCGCGGGCGCGATGCGACCGATGTCGCGATTGTAACCTCATTTGGACCGTGCACGCTCGCGAGCTTCAGGGTGATAGCTGAGGAGGTTACAGCGGCCACGCCTGTGATCACGTGATGGCTTTTCAAGCTTCTGCCGAACGCGTTGGTGCTTCCGATAAGTCGGCGGCGCGGGCATTAAGGTCCGTAACTGGCGCAAAGCGGATATTCAAACCGGCCGCCGGCGAAGCATGCCGTTGACCTGCGTTGGCGCCGTGAATAGCTTGCGCGCAATTCCCGCAGGATATCATCATGACCGCCCCCGCCGCTCTCTCCCCGACGACATCCTTCCAGGATCTCATCCTGACGCTGCAAAACTACTGGGCGGCGCAGGGCTGCGTGATCCTGCAGCCCTATGACATGGAGATGGGCGCAGGCACATTTCATCCGGCGACGACGCTGCGCGCGCTCGGCCCAAAGCCCTGGCGCGCGGCTTACGCACAGTCGTGCCGGCGCCCGAAGGACGGACGCTATGGCGAGAACCCCAATCGCGTGCAGCATTATTATCAGTTTCAGGTCATCCTGAAGCCTTCGCCGCCCGATTTGCAGGACCTCTATCTCGCCTCGCTCAATGCCATCGGCCTCGACGCCAGACTTCACGACATCCGTTTCGTCGAGGACGATTGGGAAAGCCCGACGCTCGGCGCCTGGGGGCTCGGCTGGGAATGCTGGTGCGACGGCATGGAAGTCTCGCAATTCACCTATTTTCAACAAGTCGCCGGTTTCGAATGCGCGCCGGTCTCGGGCGAACTCACCTATGGTCTCGAGCGTCTCGCCTGCTATCTGCAGGGCGTCGACAGCATCATGGACCTGAACTTCAACGGACGCGAAGGCGCCGACAAGGTGACCTATCGCGACATTTTTCTGCAGGCCGAACAGGAATATTCGCGGCATAATTTTGAAGCTGCGAATACGGAAAAGCTCTTCGCCGATTTTCGCGCGGCGGAGGCCGAGTGCAAGGCGCTGCTGGAATTTGGAGACGGGGGCGAGAGCGAAAATCATCGGATGGTTTTGCCGGCCTATGACCAGTGCATCAAGGCGAGCCACGCTTTCAATCTGCTCGACGCCCGCGGAGTCATTTCAGTGACGGAGCGGCAAAGCTATATTCTGCGCGTGCGCGAACTCGCCAAGGCCTGCGGCGCGGCGTGGCTGCGAACGCAAGGCGGCGGGGCCATGGCTTGATGGCGGGCGGTTGCGCGCCACTTGCGACGACGGCGAGGCTTTCGGCGTCTCTTTGAAGAGGCGCTTCGCGGGCGCGGGCGGTCCATTTCAAAACGTGGCGATGATGATTTCAATGATGGAGCAGAGCCGTGACGCTCGACGTATTTTTGAAGCTCGCAGACATCAACGGCGACTCGACCGACGCGAGACACAGGGATGAGATCCAAGTGTTGTCATGGGACTGGGGCGGGGAGTATTCCAAGGGTTCCGGGGGTGGCGGGGGTGGCGCCAGCGCCGGCAAGCCCCAATTCCGGCGCCTTCGTTTCGCGCATCTCATCGACATCGCGTCGCCTTTGATCATGCTGGCCTGCGCAAGCGGCAGGCGTTTGAGGGAGGCGAATTTGACGATGCGGCGAGCTGGCGCATCGTCTTTCGAGTTTTTGATCGTCAAGCTTTCCGACGTCTCGGTGGCCTCCGTCGAGATGGCGGTGAACGAGGAAAAAGGCGATCTGTTTGAATCCGTTACGCTCAATTTTGAAAAGATAGACCTTCAGTTCATCCCACAGTCCAGCGCCGGAGAGCTAGGAACGCCTGTCCGCTTCGCCTGGGACTTGCGGGGCAACGCTCCTCTGCCGTGAGCGACAATTGAGCAGGGCCTTGAATAGCGCTTATTGCACGCCGATCTCGGAAGCGATGCGTTCGGTTGTGCGCTGGCGCACAGCGGCGCCGCGTCGCCTCAGGCATACACATTGTCGAGACGCTCCTATCGTCTCGAGGTAGCGGCGCCTGGCGTCGCTGCAGGGACGGGCGCCTGTTCCGCTCATGCCAGGAACCCGGGGCTGGGCAGGCGCTCGTCTTGACAAATGTCCTCGTTATGTTCTAGTAATGTTCGTATTGTGATCTCGCGGGCGTTGACTGGAGAGACTGAGATGTTTGTCACGGAGCGTTCCTTCCAAAAAGCGACAGGCGAAGGCGGCTACGGAGCTGGTTTCGTCGAAAATAGTCCGGCGCCGCGCGGCCAGGCGCTCGGCGCGCTGAGCTCATCCCATCTGCTCGATCGTTTCTACGCGTGGCGCGGCGCGTCCGGCGAACGTTACGTGTGTTCGATCTTCTCACCGGAGGAAGAAGGCATCGTCGCCGATTTTTCCCAGGCCGTCGTGATTGGCGTGGCGCGCGACGTGGGGGGCCGTCGGCCGATCTGCATTCTCTCGTCCCGAGATTTCAACTCCGCCGATGGACGCTCGATTCGAGTCGAAGCGCGGACGCTGGGTCTTGTCGAATGGCATGTTCATTTCGGCGCCGGCGACGTTTTAAGGGATCTCGCCAATTCGCTCATGAACTGATCAGGAGCCATCCAGCCGACGCACCACTTCGGCGAGCGCCTTGTCGTGAATATCGAGTTGCAAGAGATGTTCGTAGGTGTTGCGCACATAGGCCGGATTGTCGCCAGTGGCGCCGACGCCGGTCGACACAAGGCGCGTCATCTCTTCAACGGGTAGGCGTCCGGCATATTGGTCATGCGTGCGGTCGACGATATAGGTGAGCGCGCGAATTCTCGCCCCTTCCGAAAAGCGTAAAGCGACGATCTTTTCACGATAGACCGATGTGACCAGTTCACGTTCGCGCAGATAGGCGATGGTCGCGGCGCGGTTTTTGGCCGCCACTCGAAAGGCCACTCCCTGGCAGGAGCCTCCATGATCGAGACCGAGCACGAGACCGGGCCGCTCGGGCGTGCCGCGATGAACATGGGAGAAAACGCAAAGGGAGCGATGATAGCCATGCACCCAGGCGAGCGCGCTGTCGAGAAAATCGAATCCGGGCCGCCACATCAGCGAGCCATAGCCGAATATCCAAAAGTCGTCGCTTCCACCGTCCTGCATCAATGCCGCTGCGTCTCTCCTGGTTGTTCCGAAAACGAAACTGATTCGGCGCGCCGACCGGCCTTATTTTGGAGCGATGAGACGCATGCGCAAGTTAAATCGATATTCGTTGGAACTCCTAGAGCGCTCTATGGCAGGCGCGCGCTTCCCACAACATATTGACCGCAATTTCTTGCATTCCCCATTCTTTTGTGGCCGTCTGACGCAATGAAATTCGAACGGCTGCGACTTCACGGTTTCAAAAGCTTTTGCGAGGCGACGGATTTCCTGATCGAGCCCGGTCTCACCGGCGTCGTCGGGCCGAACGGCTGCGGGAAATCCAATCTCGTCGAAGCCCTGCGCTGGGTCATGGGCGAGAATTCATACAAGAACATGCGCGGCTCGGGGATGGACGACGTCATCTTCGCGGGCGGCGGTTCGCGTCCCGCTCGCAATATCGCCGAGGTCGGGCTTGTCCTCGACAATAGTTCGCGCACGGCTCCGGCTGCGTTCAACGACGCCGATTCCATCGAGGTCACGCGGCGGATCGAGCGCGAAGAGGGCTCGGTCTACCGCATCAACGGCCGCGAGGTGCGCGCGCGCGACGTGCAGCTGCTGTTCGCCGACGCCTCGACGGGCGCGCGATCGCCGGCGCTCGTGCGTCAGGGCCAGATTGGCGAGATCATCTCGGCGAAGCCGCAAGCGCGCCGCCGCATTCTGGAAGAGGCGGCGGGCGTCGCCGGCCTGCACTCTCGCCGCCACGAGGCCGAGCTGCGCCTATCGGCGGCATCTGAAAACCTGACGCGCCTCGAAGACATCTTAAAGCAAGTCGACGGTCAGGCGGATAGTCTGAAGCGTCAGGCGCGCCAAGCTGTGCGCTATCGGACCGTGGCCGCGCAGATCCGCCAGAACGAGGCTCTCGGCGCGCTCATATCGCACCGTCTTGCAGCCGAGCACTTGACGCAGGCCGAGCGAAAACTCGAGGCCGACGTGCGCGAAGTGGCGCAGCGCACTCTGGAGCAGGCCGAAGCCGCCAAGCTGCAGGCGGTCGCGGCGCATCAATTGCCGCCGCTGCGCGACAAGGAGGCCGAAGCTGGCGCGGCTCTGCATCGCATCGTCGTGGCGCGCGAGGCGCTGGATGTGGAAGAGCGCCGCGCCAAGGAGCGAATCGCCGAGTTGACGCGCCGCGCCGAGCAATTCACCCGCGACCTCGAACGCGAAGGAGCGCTGATCGCGGACGCCGCCGAAGTGACGCAGCGCCTTGCCGACGAGCGCGAAGAGCTGGCCGGCGCGGATGCGCTCGCGGAAGGACGCGAGGCGCAGGCGCGCGCGCGGCTCGAAGAAATTGAAGAGGCGCTGGCGCAGACGGAGGCCGAACTCGCCTCCGCGCAGGCGGCGCTCGCGGGCGCCAATGCGCAGCGCGCCTCGCTCGACTCGGCGTTGGCCGAGGAGCAGCGCCGCGTTGCGCGCTTTGAGGCCGAACTCACCCGCATCGAGACCGAATTCGCGCTGATCGCCGGAGAAGGCGGCGGCGCCGAAGAAGTCGCGCGGCTCGAGGAAGCCTTCGAACTTGCGGCGCAGGCCGCGCGCGAGGCGGACGCCGCCGCGCATGAATCCGAAGACGCCCATCTCCAGGCTCGAGAGGCCGAGACTTCGGCGCGCGTTCCTTTGGAGGCCGCCGAACGGCAGGCGCAGCGGCTCGAAACCGAAGTGCGCACCCTCGAAAAGCTTCTGCAGTCGGGGTCAGGCGATCTATGGGCGCCGATCGTCGAAAGCATCAGTGTCGCGAAGGGCTATGAGACGGCGCTTGGCGCGGCGCTCGGCGACGATCTCGACGCTTCGGTCGAAACCTCCGCGCCAGCTCATTGGGCGCTCACGTCGAGCGAGGGCGATCCCTCGCTGCCGCCGAATGTGTCGTCGCTGGGGTCGCTCGTGCAGGCGCCGCCTGCGTTGGCGCGACGTCTCGCCCAGATCGGCGTCGTCCTGCGCGGCGAGGGCGCGAACCTTCGCGCTCTGTTGAAGCCGGGGCAAAGGCTTGTCTCCAAGGAAGGCGATCTGTGGCGATGGGACGGCTATACGCAGGCCGCCGAAGCGCCGACCGCCGCGGCGCGTCGTCTCGCCGAAAAGAACCGCCTCGAGGACCTGCGTCAGGAATGCGTTTCCGCGCGCGCGCAAGCCGATGCGGCGGCCGAAGAAGCGCAGTTTGCGCGTGAGGCGCTGCGCGTCGCGGCCTTGAAAGAAAGCGAAGCCCGCGACGCGCAAAGGCGCGCCCGCGCGGCGATGGAGGAAGCGCGCGAGCGTTACAGCGCCGCCGAACGGCGTCAGGCGCAGATCGGCCAGCGCCTTTCGGCGTTGGAGGAAGCCAAGGCGCAAACGCTTTCGAACCGCGAAGAGGCGGCTCAAAAGCGCGCCGTGCTGCAGGATTCGCTCGACAATCTCGACGCGCCGGCGTCGCTCGCGGGCGTCGTCGAAAGCGTGCGCGCCAAGGCGAACGTCGAACGCGCGCAGGCGGGGGAAGCGCGCGCGGCGCTCGCTTCGCTGCGGCACGAATCAGAATCGCGCGCGTCGCGCAAATCCGCAATTCAGCGCGAAATGGCGTCCTGGGCGGAACGGCGCGACAAGGCGCAGGACCGTATCGGCGAGATGGAGGAGCGTCTCGAAGAGGCGCGCGCCGAACAGGAACGACTCGCCGAAGCGCCCGAAATCTTCCTGCAACAGCGACGCGAACTGATGGACAGCATGCAGGCGGCCGAGGCGGCGCGCGCGGCGGCGTCCGATGCGCGCGCATCGGCTGAAACGGCGCTCGCCGATGCGGATCGCGCGGCGCGCGCGGCTCTCGACGCGATGAGCGTCGCTCGCGAGGAGAAGGCCCGCAGCGAGGCGCAGCTTGAAGCGGCGCGCCAGCGCGCGGCCGATGTCGAACACGCAATCACGATGGAGCTTGAGACGACGCCTCAGGCGCTCGCGGAACTCGCCGGCGTCGATCCCGGAGCCGAACTTCCTGCGATCGCCGACGTGGAGCGCAAACTCGAATCCTTGCGCGCCGATCGCGAGCGTCTCGGCGCCGTCAATCTGCGCGCCGAGGACGAACTCGCCGAAATTGAAGCGAGCCGCGATAAAATGGTGGCCGAGCGCGAGGATTTGAGCGAGGCGATTCGCAAATTGCGCAGCGCCATTGCAAGCCTCAACAAGGAAGGCCGCGAGCGCCTGCTCGCCGCATTCGATCAGGTCAACGCGCATTTCAAGGAGCTCTTCACGCTGCTGTTTGGCGGCGGCACGGCGGAGCTGCAACTCGTTGAAAGCGACGATCCGCTGGAAGCCGGGCTTGAGATTCTCGCGCGTCCCCCGGGCAAGAAGCCGCAGACCATGACGCTGCTTTCCGGCGGCGAGCAGGCGCTTACGGCGATGTCGCTGATCTTCGCCGTGTTCCTGACGAATCCATCGCCAATCTGCGTTCTCGATGAGGTGGACGCGCCGCTCGACGACTCCAATGTCGAGCGCTTCTGCGATCTCCTCGCGGAGATGCGCAAGAAGACCGACACGCGATTCGTCACCATCACGCATAATCCGATCACCATGGCGCGCATGGATCGCTTGTTCGGCGTGACGATGGCCGAACGCGGCATATCGCAACTCGTTTCCGTCGATCTCGAACAGGCCGAGAAATTCGCTCTCGCCAGCTAACCGGGCCGGGGCGCAAGGCCGCTTCTTCGCAACCGCGAAAAATCATTGTGCGTCGATTTGCTGCGGCGGCGGCATTCTCTGTCGATTCAATATCCTATGTGTCAAGACCTGCGCCTTGACTTCATCTGGCCTCGCTCATATGTTGCGCGCGGCTCGAAACGACTTGGTTTGCCGCTACGTCTGATCGCGCCGATCTTCCTGGCCCGTCGCCCTGTCTAAGACACTCGTTGGCGCCATCTATCACGTTCGCGCCTTTACGGCGCGTAACGGAGAAGGCCGATGAGCAGTCCTGACGAGAATGAGGACGACGACGCGGCGTTGCGCGCGCGGTTGAACAGACTGCAGTCGTCGCTACGCGAGCGCGAGGAACTTCGGAGCGCCGAGGCGAGGGAGCGGGCGCCATCGAAAGGCGGGTCCTTCGGACGGGCGATGAGCGTGGGGCTCACCGTATTTTCCGAATTCGTGGCGGCCATCATCGTCGGCGCCTTTATCGGCTGGCAGCTCGATGCATGGTTGGGCACGAAGCCGTGGCTGCTCGTTGTTTTTATGGGGCTCGGCACGGCGGCGGGATTTTGGAATGTGTATCGCGTGGCGGCGCGAAGGCAGCCATCGGGCGATGCGGATGAAGGCTAGAGCAAGATTGATCTTGCCATGATGGAAAGGCCGGACGCGCCGCGTCCGGGGAGGGGCGATGAATCCTGAAGCGACGCCGAGGCTGAACCCGATCGAACAATTCGAGCTGACGCGCATCGCGCCTCTCAGCATCAACGGCTTCGACGTCTCTTTCACAAACGCGTCGCTTTACATGCTGCTGGCGGCGCTTGGCGTCGTCGCGCTGATGATCTTCGCGACGTCTCGCCGTGAGCTGGTGCCGGGCCGCGGCCAATCGATCGCTGAAGCTCTTTATGAATTCGTCGCGAATATGGTGCGACAAACGGCGGGAAATGAGGGGATGCGCTTCTTTCCCTTCGTCTTCACGCTGTTCGCCTTTGTGCTGATCTGCAATCTGATCGGCCTCGTGCCCTACACATTCTCCGTGACGAGCCAGATCATCGTCACCTTTTCGTTTGCGATTCTCGTCATCACCATCGTCGTCGCTTACGGCTTTTACAAGAATGGTTTCGGCTTCCTGAAACTCTTCGTGCCGCATGGCGTGCCGCTGCCGGTGCTTGTGGTTCTGGTGCCGATCGAGATCATCTCTTTCCTGTCGCGGCCGATCTCGCTGTCGGTTCGTCTGTTCGCCAATATGCTCGCCGGCCACATCACGCTCGCCGTGTTCGGCGGCTTCGTGCTGATGCTGATCGGCGCCGGCGCCTGGGCCGCTCTCGCGCCTGTTCCGATGCTCGCCATCGTGGCGCTCTACGCTCTCGAACTGCTCGTCGCCTTCCTGCAGGCGTTCGTCTTTTCGGTTTTGACTTGCGTCTATCTCAACGACGCGATCCACCCGGGCCACTGATAAAACATCAACAACAAATGGTCGCCCACATAAAGTAGGAGATGACTATGGCTTCTGAATATCAATTGATCGGCGCGGGCCTCGCGGCGATCGGCACCGGCGCCGCGGCGATCGGCGTTGGTCTGATTTTCGGCAATTTCGTCAATGGCGCGCTGCGCAATCCTTCGGCCGCCGCCGGGCAGTTCACCAACGCCATCATCGGCGCGGCGCTCGCGGAAGGCTTGGGCATCTTCGCGTTCTTGATCGCGATCCTGCTTTATCTCAAGTAACGTCTCGTCCGGCCCGCGCTCTGCGCCGGGCCGGACGCAAGCCGCTCGGCAATGGTTGAACCTTAAGAAAGCTCGGAGTTGTCATGGCGAATGATTCTTCCGCCGAACACGCGCCCCAGGAGGGCGCCGAAGCAGGCGCGACCGGCGCCGCGACGACGCATGGAACCGTCAGTCATGGCGGCAAGGAAGGCGCTGACTTTCCGCCGTTCGACACGGCGAATTTTTTGCCGCAAATCGTTTGGCTCGCGCTGATTTTCGGCCTGCTCTATGTGCTGATGTCGCGGCTGGCGCTCCCGCGCGTCGCTTCTATTCTGAGCGAGCGCGAAACGAAAATCTCGAGCGACCTCGACGCTTCGAGACAGCTGCAGGACAAGGCGCAAGCCGCCGCCGCTGCGAATGAAGAAAAGCTGCGGGCGACGCGCGCGCAGGCGCAGGCGATTGGGCGTGACGCGCAGCAAAAGGCCGCGGCTCAAACGGCCGCGCAACGGGCGACGAGCGAGCAGGAGTTCTCCGCGAAGCTCGCCGCGTCAGATCGCCAGATCGCCGACGCGAAGCTGAAAGCGCTCGGCAATGTCGAACAGATCGCCGTCGACGCAGCGGCGTCGATTTTGGAAAAGCTCACCGAAAGACGCGTCGAGCCCGCCAGTTTGGCGGACGAATTTCGCGCGTTGAAATCGAGCTGAGAGGAAGACGGGTCATGCTTTACGACGCGGAACTCTTCGTTGCTGGCGGCTTCGCCCTTTTCCTTGGCGTGCTGTTGTATTTCGGCGCTCATAAGCGCGTGACAGGCGCAGTTGACGGGCGCGCGAACCGCATTCGCGCCGAGCTCGCCGAAGCCGAACGACTGCGCAATGAAGCCGAGGCGCTGCTCGCCTCCTTCGAGAAGAAGCGTGAAGAAGCGGAAGCCGAGGCCAAGTCCATCGTCGCGCAGGCCAAAGAAGAAGCCGAGTTGCTGGCCAAGGAAGCGCGACAGCGCCTGGAGGAATTCGTCACGCGGCGCACCAAGCAGGTCGAGGAAAAAATCGCGCTCGCCGAAACGCAGGCCATGGCGGAAGTGCGCGAAGCCGCCGCCGATGCGGCCGTGAAAGTCGCTGCGAATGTGCTGCGCAAGGGCGGCGCGGAGGCGACGGACTTTGTTTCGTCAGCGATCAAGGACGTGAAGTCCCTCGCGCATTGAGCGCGCGGGCCCGTCGACTGGCTGCGTCAACAATCGCCGAAACTCATCCGCGCTTCGGTTTGCGCGCCTTTTGCGGCTTGTCGCCTGTGTCCGAGCCTTGCGTGAAGCCGATCAGAATTTCGTAATCGTCGGCGGCGTGCTGACTTGTGTAAGGCACGACCAGCGGTTCGGCGACAATCCTGAACTCTCCGCGTGTGCCGCCGGGCGGCACCGTGGCGCCGACCTTATACGTCTTCGAGCCGAGAATGGCTTCGTCCTTCTGACGGCGGACGGCGACGCGCAGATTACCCGAGTATGACCCCGGCTGCCCCAGCGGGCCCAGTACCGCAGCGCCTTCGACGCCGACTTTGATCGCGATCCGGTCGCCGTCGATCGCGCATTCGCGCGCCACAAGCCCGAGCGAAAGTTGGTAACGCACATTTGCGCTGTCTGCGCCCGGGGGCATCCGCATGGAGGCGGCGCCGGTCTCGACGAGAATTTCAGGACATTCGAGCGAACTGGCGCTGGGCTTGTTGGCGTCGCCGCCGCTGGAAGACTGCCCCGGCTTGGCGTCGCCGCCGCCAAAGGGATTGGGAAGGCTCGGAAAATCGAAGGCGCAAGCCGGAGCCGCCATTATCGCGACAAGCAATGCGCTAAGGGATAGTCGTCGCGACATCTGCGATCCTCCACGGTCTGCTTCGGTTTTAGGAAAGGCGCGCATGGGCGATCAAGGCAGATGTGCGTAGGCGTCTTTGAATCCGGCGAGCGTCAGTGGAAGGCCGATGCCTTCGTCGGGCGTCTGATGAATGATGAAGGTCGCCGTCTTGCCGGTTTTCAATTGTTCGATGAGCTTATCCTCCATCACGACCTCCGCGATGCAGCCGGTGGGGAGACATTTAACAAAACCGGCGCGACCGATATCGGTATCGTCGATCTTCAGTCCCAGACCATTTGGCAGCAGCACGCCGAGCGGCGCAATCACTCGCAACAGGCGGCTTTTACGGTCGCTCGTTTTCAAGACGATGACGACGAGGTTGACATTCGCTTTGTCCTCGGCCGCGACGCTCTGGATGAGGGCGCATTGCTCCGTGCTGGAGCCAGCCGGCGTTTCGCAGCGAATTTCCCAGTCGCCATATTTCGATTTGACGACGCCCTGCGCCTGTGAAGATGCAAAGGGGGCGATTGTCGCGCAGGTGAAAACAACGCCCGCGACTACATGTCGCAACCAGCGATTTGACGTTCTCGCGCAAAACGGCGTCATTGTTTCTCCTGCTTCGCCGCATTCGCGCCTCTTGCCGATTTGGCGTCAACAAAAGGCTGAATCGAGGCCGATACGGGCGTTTTGACCCGGGGACTTTGCCTAGCAAATGGTTAGGGCCTGTCAAGGCGAACGCGAACGGCGCCGTAAAAATGCGCAAGAGCCATTCCGGAAGGCGGCATTTCACCGCATGAATGTGGCGTTGCAGCGATTGCGCGCGTCACGCGTTTGTGGTTGAAAACGGCGGGCAATCGAACCACTGGCGTCATTGCGCCGTCGGTTGGTCGAAATCTTGCGAGAGATGCCGAAAATCAAGAATTGGTGCGAGAGGCGACCTTCAATGCTCAACGGCGATCGACAAAAAATTGGCCGCGCGGCCCTGGCGATAGGCGCATTGGCCTCGGTCATACTCTTTACGGGATATGCGCTGGCGCAGGTCGAGGGTCGGCCGACCCCCGGCGGCGTGGGACTTCCCGCAATGGTGACCCCCGTCGGGTATGAAACACAGGCGTTTTACAACCAGATCCTGCTGCCGATCATTTCCGTCATTGCGCTGTTCGTTCTGGGCCTCCTCATTTATGTCGGCTGGAAGTTCAACGAAAAGTCCAATCCCGTTCCGTCGAAACTGACCCATCACACTTGGCTCGAGATCGTCTGGACGCTCGTCCCGGTTCTCATTCTGGTTTTCATCTCCATCCCCTCTTTCCGCCTCTTGGCGCATCAGGTGGAAATTCCGGAAGCCTCCGTCACGTTAAAGGTCACCGGCAATCAGTGGTACTGGTCCTGGAAATATCCCGAGGATCAGGGCGGCGGGTTTGGTTTCGACCAGATCATGAAGCCTGAGGCCGATCTCCAGCCGGGCGACTTGCGTCTGCTGGCCGTCGACAATGAAGCGGTGGTGCCCGTCAACGAAGTGATCCGCGTGCAGTTGACCTCGTCGGACGTCATTCACGCCTTCGGAATTCCGTCCTTCGGCGTGCGCATGGACGCGATTCCCAGGGCGGCTCAACCAAACCTGGTTCAAGGTGGAGAAGGAAGGCGTCTATTACGGCCAGTGCTTCTTCATCTGCGGCAAGGATCACGCCTATATGCCGATCGCGATCCGCGCGGTCAGCCGGCCCGAATATGAAAAATGGTTGACCGAGGCGAAGCAGAAATTCGCTAAGAACGACTCGCCTGTTCACGTCGCCGATAGCGACGTGAAGCACTGATCGACCATCGCCCACAACATGCATTCGAGGAATAGCGAAGATGGCTAGCTCTACGACGGCCGAGGACGGCGCCCACGATCATCCGCGCGGATTGCGGCGCTTTCTCTTCTCCACCAATCACAAAGATATCGGCACGCTCTACATCATCGTCGGCGCGATCGGCGGCGTCATCGCCTATCTGTTGTCGGTGGCGATAAGACTAGAGCTCGCGCAACCGGGCGTGCAGATTTTTCCTTGGCTCGCGCAAATCCTCCATAACGCCGACCCGGGCATGGCGTTCGACGCCGGTAAGAATCTCTACAATATGTTCATTACCGTGCATGGCGTCGTGATGATCTTCTTCATGGCCATGCCGATCCTGATCGGCGGCTTCGGCAACTGGTTCGTTCCGATCATGATCGGCGCGCCGGATATGGCCTTTCCGCGCCTGAACAACATCTCCTTCTGGCTGCTCGTGGCGTCGCTCATCCTCGCGGTGATGTCGATGTTCGTCGAAGGCGCGCCGGGCATGAAAGGCTTTGCAGGCGGCTGGACGTTTTATCCGCCGCTGTCGTCCAATACAGGCTCGCCTGGACCCGCCATGGATTTCGTGATCCTGGCGCTGCATCTGGCCGGCGCATCGTCGATCCTTGGCGCGATCAACTTCATGACCACGATTTTCAACATGCGCGCGCCGGGCATGACGCTGCACCGGATGCCGTTGTTCGTCTGGTCGATCCTTGTCACCGCCTTCCTGCTGATCCTCGTGCTGCCGGTCCTTGCGGGCTGCGTCACCATGCTGCTCACCGACCGCAATTTCGGCACGGCCTTCTATGATCCGGCGGGCGGCGGCGACTTGCTGCTGTTCCAGCATCTCCTGTGGTTCTTCGGCCACCCGGAGGTCTACATCATCATCCTGCCGGGCTTCGGCATCATCAGCCAGATCATCTCGACCTTCTCGAAGAAGCCCGTCTTTGGTTATCTCGGGATGGTCTACGCGATGGTCAGCATCGGCGTCATCGGCAGTATCGTGTGGGCGCACCACATGTATACGGTCGGCATGTCGCTCAATGCGCAGCGCTACTTCGTCTTCGCGACGATGGTCATCGCGGTGCCCACGGGCGTCAAGATCTTCTCCTGGATCGCGACGATGTGGGGCGGCTCGATCTCTTTCCGCGCGCCAATGGTGTGGGCGATCGGATTCATCTTCGTGTTCACCATGGGCGGCGTGACGGGCGTCGTGCTCGCCAACGCCAGCGCGGACCGTCAGTTCCACGAAGGCTACTACGTCGTGGCTCACTTCCATTACACGCTGTCGCTCGGCGCCGTGTTCGCCATTTTCGCGGGCTTCTATTACTGGTTCCCGAAAATGACGGGCTACATGTATTCGGAGACGCTCGCCAAGCTGAACTTCTGGCTGATGTTCATCGGCGTCAATGTGGTGTTCTTTCCGCAGCACTTCCTCGGCCTCGCCGGAATGCCGCGCCGCTACATCGACTATCCGGACGCCTATGCGCAATGGAACATGGTTTCATCGCTTGGCATGATCTTCGTCACGGGCGCCATGCTGGTCTGGTTCTACACGATGATCGACGCCTTTATGCGCAAGCGTAAAGCTGGCGATAACCCCTGGGGCGCGGGCGCCACGACGCTCGAATGGACCTTGTCGTCGCCGCCGCCGTTCCATCAGTTCACCACCCTGCCGCGCATCGTCGGTTCGGGACATATGTAACGCGTAAAGCGTCGGGCGAGACTCCGTCTCGCCCGACGCAGATCTTTCAGCAACAGCCTGCATCGCGCGGGCGAAAGCGCCGAGTGAAGTCATGAGCGACGTTTCCTTCTTGGCCGACGAGAACGATAACGCGAACCGCACTCTGCTGGCTGCGCCGCGCGACTACATCTCGCTGCTCAAGCCGCGCGTCATGTCGCTTGTGCTGTTCACCACCTTCGCAGGCTTTCTGCTCGCGCCCGTTCCGCCACACCCCGTGATCGCCTTCGCATCGCTTTTGGCGATCGCCGTCGGCGCCGGCGCGTCGGGCGCTTTGAACATGTGGTACGAGTCGGACATTGACGCGCTCATGACGCGCACAAAAAACCGTCCGATTCCGGCGGGGCGTCTCGATCGCGACGAGGCGCTCGCATTCGGCCTCGTGCTCGCGGCCTTTTCGATCATTACGCTGGGGCTCGTCGCCAACTGGCTGGCGGCGGCGCTTCTCGCCTTCACGATTTTCTTTTACGTCGTGATCTACACGATCTGGCTCAAGCGCTCGACGCCCTTGAACATCGTCATCGGCGGCGCTGCAGGAGCGCTTCCGCCCATGGTGGGTTTCGCTGCGGCGACCGGCGAAGTGACCCTTCCAAGCTTTGTGCTGTTTTCCATTATCTTCATGTGGACGCCGCCTCACTTCTGGGCCCTGGCTCTGCTAAAGAAGGACGATTACGGTCGCGCCGGCGTTCCCATGCTTCCAAACGTTGCGGGGGACGAGCGCACGCGTCTCGAGATTCTGATTTATGCGTTGCTGCTCGCGCCGATCGGCGTCATCCCATATTTCATGGGGTTTGCTTCGCTCGTCTATGGTGCGGCGGCGACGTTCTTCGGCGCCGCGCTGATAGGGTTCGCGCTGTCGCTCTTTCGCAAGCGGGGCGTTGACGCCGTCAATCGTGCGGCGAAACGCCTCTTCGCCTTTTCCATCGCTTATTTGTTCTTTCTCTTTCTGGCGCTCGTCATCGAGCGCGCGCTTCACTTAACGGGTTGGGCGGTTTGAGAGAGCCGAACGTCGGCGAAAGCAAAAGCAAATGGCAAAAGAAACGCTGAGTGAGCAAGACAACAGAGGCCGCATCGTCCTGTCGCCGGAACAGGAGAAGAGTCGCCGCGCGCGTAACGTGGCCATTGCTCTCGCCGTGACGGCCTTCATGGTGCTGTTCTACGTCGTCACCATCGTCAAACTGGGCGGCGCCGTCGTGCGTCCGCCCGTCTGAGACAATCGGCATGAGCAACGATATCCATCAGGATCAGTTGCGTCGCCGGCGTCGGGTCGCCGGCGGGATCGCCGTCGCCGCGGTGGGAATGCTGGCGCTTTCTTTCGCATCCGTTCCGCTTTATCGCGCCTTTTGCGCGGCGACCGGTTTCGGCGGAACAACGCAGGTCGCAAAGACCGCGCCCGCGCAACGCGGAGAGAGAACGCTCGCGGTTCGCTTCGACGCCAATGTCGCGCGTGAGCTGCCTTGGCGTTTTGAGCCGGAGGTCGCAAAGGTCTCGCTGCGAACCGGCGAAACGGCGACGATATTCTACAAGGCGGTCAATCTTTCCGATCACGAAACACGCGGACAGGCGGCCTATAACGTCAGCCCGGAGCAGGCTGGCGTCTATTTCAACAAGATCGCCTGCTTCTGCTTTCAGGAGCAGAGGCTTGGCCCGCATGAAAGCGCTGAGTGGCCGGTGGTGTTTTTCCTTGATCCCTCGCTCGAGTCGGATTCCTCGATGCAGAAGGTCGACGAAATCACGCTCTCCTATTCTTTCTTCGCAGTGAAAGCCGAAACGCCCGCCAAAACCAGCGCGGCGACTGCGGTGAAACCGAAATCCTAAGGGAAAGCGGCCAGCCCGCGAGACCAAACACAGAGCTTGAGTGAAACTGGCCGGCGCGCCGGCGTAAGTCGAAGGAAAGAGGATTATGGCCGACGGACACGCAAAACCGGGACACGATTATCACCTCGTCGATCCGAGCCCCTGGCCGATTGTCGGCGCCTTGTCCGCGTTGATTATGGCGATCGGAGCCGTGCTTTGGCTGGCTTCTCACAAAGGTCAGGCGATCGCCGGACTGAATATCGGCGGACCCGTCTTTCTGGTCGGTCTCGCCGGCGTCATTGGCACGATGTACGTCTGGTGGAGCGACGTTATTCGCGAGGCGTCGGTAAAAGGCTACCACACGCCGGTCGTGCGGCTTCACCATCGCTATGGGATGATTCTCTTCATCTTCTCCGAAGTGATGTTCTTCGTCGCCTGGTTCTGGGCCTTCTTCAACTCAAGCCTCTTTCCGGCCGATCCGGTCCAGTTCATGCGCACCGAGCTGTTTCAGGGCGTTTGGCCGCCCAAGGGCATTGAAGTGTCTAAGCCCCTGGAAGCTGCCGCTCCTCAATACGCTCATTCTGCTGAGCTCCGGCGCAACGCTGACCTGGGCGCATCACGGTCTTTTGCACAATGATCGCGAAGTGCTGAAGAAGGGCCTCATCGCCACCATCGCGCTCGGCCTTCTGTTCACCTGTATTCAGGGCTGGGAATATGCGCACGCGCCTTTCGCTTTCAAATTCGATCCGGCGCATCCATCGGCCACGAATTACGGCTCGACGTTCTTCATGGCCACGGGGTTCCATGGTTTCCATGTGATCGTCGGAACGATCTTCCTGATCGTCTGTCTGGTGCGGGCGCAAGCCGGGCAGTTCAAGCCGGATCAGCATCTCGGCTTTGAATTCGCGGCCTGGTATTGGCACTTCGTGGACGTGGTATGGCTGTTTCTGTTCAGCTGCATATATGTTTGGGGCAACTGGGGCGCGCCCATGGAGTAAGCGATCCAAATCGCGCTCAATTCCCAAAGAGTAGGCGGTCACGGACGACCGTGGCCGTTCAGTCAACTGGGAGGACGCTATGTCCACTCACGAACATTCAAAGGTTTCGCCCTATATCGCCGGCCTCCTCGGCAAATGCCCGCGCTGCGGGGAGGGCAGTCTGTTCTCGGGCTTGCTCACTCTAGCGCCCTCTTGCGAAAAATGCGGCCTCGATTATTCCTTCGCGGACGCGGGCGACGCGCCGGCGATATTCGTCATGACGATCGCCGGCTTCGTCATTCTCGGCGCGGCGCTCTATATCGAAGTTGTCTACCAGCCGCCCTACTGGGTGCATGCGGCCATCTCCCTTCCGCTCGCCGCGATCTTTTGCATAGCGCTTCTGCGCCCAACCAAAAGCCTCATGATCGCGCTTCAATATTTCAATAAAGCCGAAGAAGGCCGGCCTGAAAAATGATGTCGAAGGCGCGGAGGCTATTGTGGCCGACGGTCGCCGCAGCCCTCGCATTTCTTCTGCTGATTGGCCTTGGTTTTTGGCAATTGCGCCGGCTTGCGTGGAAGGAAGCGCTGATTTCACGTATTGAAACGCGCGCGCACAACCTCCCGATGGAGTTGCCGCCCCCTGACGCCTGGTCCAGCCTTTCCGCGAGCGATTACGATTTCAATCATGTCCGGCTGACAGGACGTTTTGATTTCGCGCATGAGGCGCTGATCTACTCTGCGGCGCCGAAGGATTTCGGCGTTGAGCCGGGTTATCTCGTGATCACGCCCTTCTTGCTCACGAGTGGCGGCGTCGTTCTCGTCAATCGCGGTTTCATCCCCCAGTCCTATGCGAAAGGCGATGCGCGCAAACACGCTCCGCAGGGCGATATCACGCTGACGGGAGTGATGCGCGCGCCGCAGTCGCGAAACTATTTCACGCCCGCTGACGATCCTGAACACGGCTTGTGGTTTACGAGCGATCCCGAAAAGATAGCGAAGTCCTTCGGCCTAAGCGAAGCGGCGCCCTTCACTGTCGTGCTGGATTCCGACGATCCTCATCCTTCCCTCTCCGATGGCCGGCCGCATCCATTTGCGAGCGACCTCGATCTCGCCAATAATCATTTTTCCTACGCCATGACCTGGTTTGGCTTGGCTGCGGCGCTCGTTTTGATGTTCGTGCTTTATGCCCGAGGCGGGTTAAAATCGACTGAGGCGACAAATATCCTATAGCCAGCGATGCGCTCCAATGTGGTAAGAGTTCATCCAAATGCGGCGACCGCAATGCGGTCGTCCGAAGGTTCTCGGCGTTCCCCGGTCTCCGGGCGCGCTCATTTTGCGGATCGGATCGTGCGGTACGTTTCAACACGCGGCGAGGCGCCAGAACTCGCTTTCGACGACGTTCTCCTCGCGGGGCTTGCCGCCGACGGCGGCCTTTACACGCCCGCATCCTATCCTCGCCTGGAGCGCGAGGCGATTTCGGCGCTCGCCGGCGTTCCCTACGCTGAAGCAGCCGCGCGCATCATCGCTCCTTTCGTGAGCGACGCCTTTTCGCCACAGACTCTTCGCGACATGACGGACGCCGCTTATTCGACGTTTCGTCATCGGGCGATCGCCCCGCTGGTGCAGATCGACGACAATCTCTTCGTGCTCGAACTCTTCCATGGCCCGACCCTCGCCTTCAAGGATTTGGCGATGCAATTGCTCGGGCGCATGATGAATCATGTGTTGGAGAAACGCGGCGCGCGCGCAACCATTGTCGGCGCCACCTCCGGCGACACCGGCGCTGCGGCGATCGAAGCCTTTCGCGGATTGGATCACGTCGACGTTTTTATCCTCTATCCTCATGAGCGCGTGTCGGACGTTCAACGCCGGCAAATGACGACGGTCGCCGACGACAATATTCATGTCATCGCTTTGCGCGGCTCCTTCGACGACGCGCAATCGATCTTGAAGCGATTGTTCCGCGACGCCGATTTCCGTGACGGCGTCTCTCTCGCGGGCGTCAATTCGATCAATTGGGCGCGCGTCGTTGCGCAGACCGTTTATTATTTCACGAGCGCCGTCGCGCTCGGCGGTCCAGGGCGCGACGTCTCCTTCGCGGTCCCAACCGGAAACTTCGGGGACGTTCTCGCGGGCTATGTCGCGAAACGCATGGGGCTGCCCGTGGACCGCCTTGTCGTCGCCACCAATGCGAACGACATCCTTGCGCGCACGTTAAGCTCAGGTCGCTATGAACTCCGACCCGTCATGCAAACGCAGTCGCCGTCCATGGACATACAGCTCTCCTCAAACTTCGAGCGCCTTCTGTTTGACGCTTATGCCCGCGATGCGTCCGCGATCCGTTCGGCATTCTCATCCCTCGACCAATCGGGCGCGTTTTCAATCGGACAGCGTCAACTCGACTTGATCCGCAATGAATTCGAAGCGCATTCCGCAAGCGAACAGGAGACGAGCGCCGAAATCGTCGCAAACCTATCGAACCTCCGGCTATGTGCTCGATCCGCACACAGCGACCGGGGTTCACGCCGCGCGCAAACGCCTCAGGGAGGATCCGCGCACGCCTGTGGTGGCGCTCGCCACGGCGCATCCGGCCAAGTTTCCGCAGGCGATCGAAACTGCTATTGGAGAAAAGCCGGTGCTGCCGGCGAATTTTGCGGGCCTGTTGTCCGCAAAGGAACAATTTACAATATTGGATAATGACCAACAACAGGTCGCGGCTTTCATTCGCGATCATGCGCGCGCGGCGCGCATACCCCACTGAGGATCGTCATGGCGTTATTTCGCGTCGGCGCATTCAGTCATCCTGACCTTCCCCTCCGGGGGGAGGGTGTCTATCTGCGCCTTTCTCAGATGAGCGACCATCAGGAATGGGTGGAGTTGCGCGAACGCAGCCGCGCTTTTCTCACGCCATGGGAGCCTTTATGGCCGCTCGACGATTTCACGCGTTCGAGTTTTCGCTATCGCGTGCGTCGCCACGCGGAAGAGATGTATCGGGACGAAGCCTTTTCGTTCTTTATTTTCCGCGAAGGCGATAATGTGTCTGCTGGGCGGATTGACGCTGGGTCATATTCGCCGCGGCGTCTCGCAGGCGGCGACGCTCGGCTATTGGATGGGCCAGCCACACGCGGGCAAAGGCTACATGTCGCGCGCCGTTCGTGCGGCGATCACTTACGCGTTCGAGAACCAAAGACTGCATCGGATCGAAGCGGCTTGTCTTCCAAACAATACCTCGTCACGGCGTCTGCTCGAGCGCATCGGTTTCAAGCATGAGGGCTACGCGCGCTCTTACTTGAACATCAACGGCCAATGGCGCGACCATCTCCTGTTCGCCTTGCTCGACACGGACCCGCGGCCTTTGCGGGCCCCTGTCAGCCGGATAATTGCCGCATCGCTATCAAATCAGCGTTGGGCGGCGTCCAGCCTCGCGGCCAAGCGATTCCACAGCGCATTTTCCGCATGGAACACATAGTCCAGCCTGGCGCTCGTGACATGCTTGGCGCCGTGATTGATCAGCCAATCGGCGAACTGCGGCACAGCGGCGGCGGGGCAGGAGAAGGTCATCGACTGGTCTTCGCCTCCATCGCGCGGCGTTGCTCCAAATTTGCTCTCCGCCTTGCGGATAAGTTTGTCGGTCACATGCGCCAGGCGCACGCGCACCTCGCGCGTTGTGCGCGCTTCCTCTTCTGCGGCGATGCGCGAAAGAATGATGCGCGCCGCTTCGCGCGCAGTCTCGCTCCAGGGCGTCGTGAGCGATGCGACCAGATTGGCTTGCGAGCGCAGAATGACGCCGTCGTCCAGCACCTTCAGCGCATTGGCTTTCAGCGTCGCGCCCGTCGTCGTGATGTCGACGATGAGATCTGCGGAGCCCGCCGCCGGGGCGCCTTCCGTTGCTCCGGAACTCTCGACGATCCGATAATCGCCGACGCCATGTTCTGCGAAGAAGCGTCGCGTCATGTGTATATATTTGGTGGCGACGCGAAGGCCGCGCCCATGCCGCGCACGAAATCCATGAGCGACGTCGGCGAGGTCGGTCATGCCGCGCACATCGATCCACGCCTGCGGCACGGCGACGACGACATTGGCGCCGCCAAAACCCAGCGGCGCCAGAAGTTCGATGCGTTTGTCCGCATCCGCGATCGTTTCGCGCACCAGATCTTCGCCGGTCACGCCAAGATGCACGTCGCCGTTCGCGAGTCGGCTCGTGATTTCGGACGCCGAAAGAAAAGCAACCTCGACATTGTCGACGCCGTTTAAGGTTCCGCGGTAGTCTCGAGCGCCGCGTCCCTGCGTCAGTTCAAGGCCCGCCCGCGCGAAGAAAGCGGCGGCGTTTTCTTGCAGGCGGCCCTTCGACGGCGCCGCTACGATGAGTTTTCCAGGAGAGGTCATGCGACGCCTCCTGAGGGCGCGTCGTCGTCGCGCCGCAGCCGATCGATCCGAATTGCGGCGCCCACAGCTGGAATGTCGTTTGGCGCGCCAAGCGTTTTCAGCAATCTGTCGTAACGACCGCCGCCGATCGCAGGAGGACCTTTGCGCGACGCCGCGTTGCGCGCTTCGAACACGAAGCCCGAATAATAGTCGAGCCGCCGCGCGAAGCTCGCCGAGAAGATCATGCTGTCGAGATCGACGCCGCGCGCCGCGATGAAGCCCAGACGAGTATCGAAAGAATTCGAGTGTGGCGCCGAGATCGAGCCTGGCGTCGTCCGCAAGTCGTCGCAGGCTCGCGCAGGCTTGATCCGGATGCCCTTCGATCGAAAGAAAGCGTTCGACGAGTTCGCGTTTTTCCGCCGCAACGCCCTGATCGTTTCCAAGCGAGGCCTGTTCGAGGAAGCGCTCGGCGATTTCATTCGCGCTACGTCCCCCGACGGTCGAAATCCCGGCGATCGAAAGGAGATCATTCACCAAGGCACGCGCGTCTTCGGGTTCGACTTTCTTGAGCGCCGCCAATACGCCGGCCTGCTCCGAGCCGAAGCTTTTCTCGGACACGGCAAAAATCTTGTCGATCGAGTCGCCACGCGCATAGCCGGTTTCGAGGCGCCGCCGCCAGGCCGGAGGAAGATCGAGTTGGTCGAGAAAATTCGACACAAGCCCGGCGTCGCCCATGCGCAGCTCAAGCGCCCCGGCGCCGGCGGCTCTGGCCGCCTCTAAGGCCGATGCGAGTATTTCGGCGTCGGCGGCTTCGCGGTCCTCACGGCCGAAGCTCTCAAGGCCCGCCTGCAGGAACTCGCCGCTTTCCCTGTGATGTTCGGCCGGGAAGCGGAAGACGGAGCCGCCATAAGCGAAGGCCGCCGGCTCTCCAGCTTGAGCGGAGGCGAGATAGTCCAGGCACACGGGAATCGTAAATTCCGGCCGCAGGCAGAAATCGGAGCCTGAGGCGTCGCTCGTCAGATAGAGACGGCCGCGGAAATCCTCTCCGGATCGGTCGAGAAAAACGCTTGCGGGCTGCAGAATTGCGGGCTCGCTCCGCGCAAAACCCTGGCGAAGGAACTCGGCGAGGACGGCGTCGAGCCGGTCTCTGTCCGAAATGCCGGGGCTCTTAACGTCGTTCACGCGGAAGGGTCCTTTTTTCGCGCTTTTCTTTACCAAGCGCGACGAAGCCGCGCACCCGCTTTCGGAAGAGAGGGTGAATGAAAATCCGATCGCGCTTGGATGTCGGGTACGAGTGATACTGTCCCCGTATGGCTCAATTCAAGGTAAAAGAGGACTCTGGAGCGCAATCCGCCTTCCGGGCCGCCGCACATGTTCCTTGAGGCGGCGCGCCGCTCTTGCGCAGGCCCCTCTCTTTTGCCACATAGAGCGCGGGAGGTTGGCGGTGGACGCTCCACTCGCCAACCGGGTCAGGTCCGGAAGGAAGCAGCCCCAACGAGATCGGGCGGGTCTTCGTCCAGCCTCCCACCGCGTCGCGCGCAGAGTCATGTTCAACGGCGACATTGCGCGCCGGGGGGCGCGTCACAATCACCTCTTTCGGTCAGGCGAGAAGATGGACGACGAGCGCGCGCGAAATGCGCCATCCATCGCGGGCGACGACGGGCCAGCGCTGTTTGGGCCGGAGCCTCAGCAGGAGGCCGCCTATCGCGTTCTGGCGCGCAAATACCGCCCTTCGGGGTTTGCTGATCTCATCGGCCAGGAGCCGATGGTGCGCACGTTGCAGAACGCCTTCGACCTCAATCGCATTCATCAGGCTTATTTGCTGACGGGCGTTCGCGGCGTTGGAAAAACGACGACCGCGCGTATTCTGGCGCGCGCTTTCAATTACGAGCTTCCGGCCAAAGACGGCCGGCCGGCGATCGACAAGCCGACCATCCATATGGATGAACTCGGCGTGCATTGTCAGGCGATCATCGATTCTCGGCATGTCGACGTGCTGGAGATGGACGCGGCCTCGCATACCGGCATCGACGACGTGCGCGAAATCATCGACAACGCCCGCTATCGACCGGTGATGGCGCGCACCAAGGTTTACATCATCGACGAAGTGCACATGCTCTCGAAGGCCGCGTTCAACGGCCTTTTGAAGACGCTCGAAGAGCCGCCTGAGCATGTGAAATTCATCTTTGCGACGACTGAAATCGACAAAGTGCCGGTGACGGTGCGTTCGCGCTGCCAGCGATTCGATCTGCGCCGCATCGACGCCGGACTGCTCGCTGAACATTTGCGCAAGATTTGCGATCTGGAGCATGTGGCGATCGAGGCGGAAGCGTTGACGATGATCGCGCGCGCGGCCGAAGGCTCGGCGCGCGACGCGCTGTCCTTGCTCGACCAGGCCATTGCGCATGGCGCGGCGCATAGCGGCGGAACGATTTGCGCCGACGATTTGCGCCTGATGCTCGGCGTGGCGGACAAAGCGCGTGTGATCGATCTCTTCGAAGCCGCAATGTCGGGTGAAATCGGCAAGGCGCTTGCGATATTGGAAGACCAGTATAACGCCGGCGCCGATCCCGGGCAGGTTCTTCTCGAACTGGCCGAGTTCACTCATCTTGCGACGCGTTTGAAGCTCGCGCCCGATGTTGCGCAATCGGCGGCCTTGACGCCGGAGGAGGCGCGCCGCGGGCAAGCGGCGGCGGACAGCCTTTCAATTCCCGTTCTGACGCGCGCGTGGCAAATCCTGATGAAGGGCGTCGACGAAATGCGCGGCTCGCAGCGTCCGCTGGCGAGCGCCGATATGGTTCTCGTGCGGCTCGCTTATGCGTCCGACATGCCGACGCCGGACGAAGCGCTCCGCAGTTTGGGTTTCGGCGCTAAGGGCGCGCCCGCATCGCCCGCATCCTCTCCAGCTCCTGCGCCGCCTGCTTCCCGGCCGCGCGCGTCCGCATCCTCCACCGCGCCACGCACGCTGTCGGGCTCTGCGCCGCGCGCCGCTGCGCAGCAACTCAGTCCCGAGCCGCCGTCGCCCGCGCCTGCGAAGCGCGGCGTCGCTCTCGCAGACTTCGCCGCCGTCGTAGCGCTCGCCCATGAGATGCGCGACATGCAGCTCAAGGTCGCGCTGGAGTCGGAGGTGCGGCTCATGCGCTTCGAACAGGGCCGCATCGAATTCGAGCTGGCTCCAGGCGGGTCCGCGCGTCTTGCGCAATTGCTGATGCAGCGATTGCAAAATTGGACGGGCGAGCGATGGATTGTCTCGATTGTCTCGAGCGGCGGACAACCCACGCTGCTGGAGCAGAAAGAGGCGAAGGAACAAGAACGTCGGTCTGGCATTGAGGCCGATCCCTTGGTCGCGAGCGTTCTCGCGCGCTTTCCGGGCGCGGAAATCGTTGCGGTGCGCGGAAGGGATTTGGATTTAGGCGCTGGCTCGCCGCCAGAAATCAATTATGACGATGGGCTTGAGCCCGAGGATGAGTGAAGGAGAAGCGCAATGCTGGATTTCATGGGAATGATGAAGCAGGCGCAGGCCATGCAGGCCAAAATGGTCGAAGTTCAAGCCGAACTCGAACATACGCTGGTCGAAGGCGAAGCCGGCGGCGGACTCGTCAAAGTGACGATGACGGCCAAGGGCGCGTTGCAGAATGTGGCGATCGATCCGAGTCTGTTAAAGGCGGAGGAGCGCGACATTCTCGAAGACCTCATCGTGACGGCCCATGCGCAAGCGCGCCAAAAAGCCGAAGACGCCTCCGCGGAAAAACTGAAGGCGATAACCGGCGGGCTGCAACTGCCGCCGGGTATGAAATTGCCGTTTTGAAGTCTGCATGATTAGGTTTTTTCCGCGCGGCGTCCAACTCGCGTCATGGCCGGCCTTGTGCCGGCCATCTGCGCCAAGACGTTGCGATAAGTTACGAGCGCCAGCGCTTCGCGCCATGCCCAATGCTACGCAATCTCCGGGCGTGGATGCCCGCGACAAGCGCGGGCAGGACGGATCACGATCGAGATGGTTAGCGTGGAGCAATGGCTGATCGCGTTGCGGGTCCCGAGATCGAACGCCTCGTGCAATTGCTTGCGCGCCTGCCGGGACTCGGCCCGCGCTCCGCGCGCCGCGCCGCTTTGCATCTCATCAGAAAGCGCGAAGAATTGCTTGGCCCTCTTGCGGACGCTTTGCGAGTCGCGCATGAGCGCATTGTTATTTGCTCGACCTGCGGCAATATCGACACGAGCGATCCATGCACGATTTGTCGCGATGCGCGACGCGATGCGTCGATCCTCGTCGTCGTTGAAACGGTCGCAGATCTTTGGGCGCTCGAGCGCGCTGGGCTACTCAATGCGCGCTATCATGTTTTGGGCGGCGTGCTGTCGCCGCTCGATGGAATTGGACCGAACGACTTGAATATCGCGAGCCTGATCGAGCGCGTGCGCGAGCAAAATGTGCGCGAGGCGATTCTCGCGGTCAACGCAACCGTGGACGGTCAGACGACAGCGCATTACATCGCCGATCTGCTGGCGCCGCTCGGCGTGAAGACGACGCGGCTCGCGCATGGCGTGCCGGTCGGCGGCGAACTCGATTATCTCGACGAAGGCACGCTGGCGGCGGCGCTGGAGCGACGGACGGCGTTTTGAGATGCGCCGTCGTGAACGACGCGACCTACTTTTTCTGCGCGGCGATGATCTTATCCCAATCTTCGATTGAGATCTCGCCGGCATATTTTTCGCCATTGACGAAAAAGGTTGGCGTCGCGGCGATCCCGAATTTTTCGGCGGCGCGGTCGCGAACCTTATTGACGTTCTCATAAAGCTGCTGGTCTTTCAGCGTCGCCTTGAACGAGTTGTCGCTCAAACCCGTCTGTTTCAAGACACTGGACAGGCCATCAAGCGGCTTGTCGACGAAAGCCCAATTTTTCTGCTGCTGAAACAGCAGATCGACGACGGCGTCGCGCTTGTCGCCGGAAGCGCGCGCCACCATGAAGGCGGCGGTCGCAAGCGGATCGAGCGGAAATTCGCGCAGAACGAATCTCACCTTGCCTTCGTCGATGTAGTTCTTTTTCAGAATCGGATAGACGTCCTTATGAAATGCGGCGCAATGGCTGCATGTCATCGAGGCGTATTCGACGATGGTGATGGGAGCGTCCGCCTTGCCTTCAAAAACGTCGGGCAGCGCATTGGGCGCCATGAGTTCGTCGACGGAGACTTTTCCCGAAGACGCTTTTTCCGCCCATGCAGGAAAGCTCAGGAAACCAAAGACGGCTGCAGCGATGATCGAACGGCGGGTGATGTGAGATGTCATGGAGGTCATTGCTTATCCAAGAATTGAGACGCCTGTGACAATAATCTGCTGAAAAAATGTGGCAATTTAAAAATTTGAGGCAGGATCGGGGCGCGCGTCGCGCGCCCCGACATATGCGCCTTAGCGCGAATAATATTCGATGACGAGGTTTGGCTCCATCTGCACCGGATAAGGAACTTCCGTGGCGTGAGGAACGCGAGTGAGTTTGGCTGTCATCTTCGAGTGATCGACGTCGTAGAACTCGGGCACGTCGCGTTCCGCGAGCCCAATCGCTTCGAGCACGGTCACGGCCTGCTTGGAGGCGTCCTTAATTTCGATGACGTCGCCCGGCTTCACGAGATAGGACGGGATGTTCACGCGGCGTCCATTGACCTTGATGTGGCCGTGGTTGACGAATTGACGGGCCGCAAAAACCGTCGCCACGAATTTGGCGCGATAGACCACGGCGTCGAGGCGACGCTCCAGCAATCCGATGAGATTGTCGCCGGAGTCGCCCTTCATGCGGATCGCTTCGGCGTAATATTTGCGGAACTGCTTTTCGGAGATGTTGCCGTAATAGCCTTTGAGCTTTTGCTTCGCCTTCAGCTGCGTGCCGTAGTCCGAGAGCTTGCCCTTGCGGCGCTGGCCGTGCTGACCCGGACCATATTCGCGGCGGTTCACAGGGCTCTTCGGGCGGCCCCAGATATTCTGGCCGAGGCGGCGATCAAGCTTATATTTGGCTTCTGCGCGTTTCGTCACTTATGTCGTCCTCTTTGAGTCTGAGCCGAATTCGAAGCTCGAATCCGCCATAACGGCGCAAGAGGCGACGGGACGCGCGGCCCAAGGGGCCCGCCGTCTAACCGCGTTTCTCGAGCGCCGAGATATCCTCGGGCTTAAGGAACGCGCCCTCCTCTGCCGGAAGGGTTTCCGGCCGACAGGCTGCTCACTCTGAGAAAAAATGAGGAACGGCCGCGGGTGCGATCCGGCGAGGGACATGCCCTTACCGGATCGTAGGGAGCTACAGGCGTCTGCGCGCCGTGTCAAGGAAAGGAATTATGGGTCGTCCCGCCGGCCTTATGGAAACCAGAAAGGCAGGCCGGGGTCGTAGGGAACGATCATGTCCGTATTGTACGGGGGCCGCTGCGGAAGCGTCTCCTGCATATACCAGCTCCGCTGATTGGCCTCGATCGGGTCATGATTGAAATAGGTCTGCTCGACCACATAGCGGTTGGTGGAGCCGACGGGGACCTTCGTTCCGGGGTCGAGGAAGCTGCGCCGCTCCAAAACCAGCGGCGGCCGCTGATAAAGATAGACTGTTTCCGGATATGCATAATGACGATGGCGGCGCGACTTGGCGAGCGCCTCGCTCGACGCGGCCAGGGCGCAGAGACAGGCGACACTCACCGACAGCTTCAATCCATAACGCATCTTGATCCCCTTTGAATCAACGCTCGAAGCGAGTGTAGCCGATCGAACCGCAAAGCGATACCGGCGTTCGAACAGCGCCCTTAATGGAGATAGGCGTTAACGTTTCGAAGTCGAGCCTTTGAGCGCCGGGGCTTTCGGATGCTTGACGGGTTTGGCCGCAACAGCCGGCGTTTCGGCGTTTGCGCAAGCCGCCGCGCGGGTGACCTCGGCGCCCGCAAAGAACTCCGCAAGCGCTTTATCGTCCGCGGCGGGGACATATTCCAGCCGATCGAGAATGCATCCAATGGATCGCCGATCGATCGGCCTCGCCGCCGAGCCGCACGCTATTCCAGCGGCCTCCAACGAAAGCTTGGGGTTCATCATCCGAACGGCGACGCAGGCGCGCTCGCCCGCCGCAGTGATCGGCGTCGGACTGGTGATCTCAAATCCGCCTTGCGTCAGACGAATGTCGGCCGCTTCGAACGCGCCAAAACGTGTGGCGAGCGGACCCGGCTGTCCGACATGCATGGCTGCGAGCCCGGCTTGCGACGCCTGTCGGCTCATATCCAGGAAGAAGTCTGAATTGCCGAGCTTTTCTCCACCGGTTTGCTGGATGGCGAGATAAAGGAAGGCGCCGCCTCCCGAAAATTGACCAATCGTCAGAACGTCGTCGCGGCCGCCGCCTTCGCGACGCGAAGTCGAGAACTCCTTTTTCTCCTTGGCGAATTCGGGCGAGTTGAGATCGAACGCGCCGCTTTTCTGCGTCGGGATCGCCGATGCAGGCTGCAGCGTGAATTTTTCCACGGGAGGAGCGGCCGCTTGCGTTTGAAGCGGAGCGGGGCCGCCGGCGACTTTTTCTTCGGGCGCGTTCGGTCTGACGAAAATGGACGCAATCGCGAGGATTAAAATCGCCGCGCCGCCGATCATCGAAGCGGCGAGATTTCCCATCGGGCGCGCACGCAGCACGCGAGGCGCAGAATATTCAGCGTATTCTTCGTCGAAAGCGCTGATGCTCATGACGCAACTCCAAACAATTGATCCGGGACGCTCCGCGCCCAGCGGACAAACGCGATGCGCCTGTTTTGCAGTTAAATCTTTACGTCGCGGTTACCATGACGAGAGGAGTTTGAAACAGGGTAAATGGAAAGTTGACGAGCCTCGCTTGGCTACAAAAAACCCGCGCAAGCTGACTTGCGCGGGTTGATTGGAGTCGCCTTGCTTGATCCGAGGATTATTCTTCCCCTTCTTCTTCTTCCGACTTGGCGGTCTTCGCTTTGCCCTTCTTCGGCGCCTCGGTCTCACGCGCCTTCAGGGCCGCGCCGAGAATGTCGCCGAGCGAAGCGCCGGAGTCCGCCGAACCATATTGCGCGATGGCTTCTTTTTCTTCCGCCACTTCCAGCGCCTTGATCGACACGGCGATCTTGCGCGCCTTGCGGTCGAACAGCGTGACTCGCGCATCGACCTTTTCGCCGACGGCGAAACGTTCGGGGCGCTGATCCGCGCGATCGCGCGCCAGTTCGCTGCGCTTGATGAAGGTGGTGAGATCGGTGCCGGCGATCTTCACGTCGAGGCCGGCCTCCTTCACCTCAATCACCTCGCAAGTGACGACGGCGCCCTTCTTGACGTCGCCCGCCGCGCCGCCTTCTTCAAGGGCGGCTGAGGCGAAGGGGTCGGAGCCAAGCTGCTTGACGCCGAGCGAGATGCGCTCCTTCTCGACGTCGACGTCGAGAACCTGGGCGTTGATCACGTCGCCCTTCTTATATTCTTCGATCACCTGCTCGCCGGGACGATTCCAGTCGAGGTCGGAGAGATGGACCATTCCGTCCACATCGCCGTCGAGACCGATGAACAGACCGAATTCGGTCTTGTTCTTGACTTCGCCGGAAACGGTGGACCCGACCGGATGCTTCTCGGCGAAAGCCTCCCAGGGATTTTGCAGGGTCTGCTTGAGGCCGAGCGAAATGCGACGCTTGACCGGATCGACTTCGAGCACCTGAACGTCGACTTCCTGGCTCGTCGAAACGATCTTGCCGGGATGCACGTTCTTTTTGGTCCAGGACATTTCGGAGACGTGAACCAGTCCTTCAATGCCCGGCTCGAGCTCAACGAAAGCGCCATAGTCGGTGATGTTGGTCACGCGGCCATGGAATTTCGCGTTAAGCGGGTATTTCGCCTCGATGCCCTGCCACGGATCTTCGAGCAGCTGCTTCATGCCGAGCGAAATACGGTGCGTTTCGTGATTGATCTTGATGATCTTCACGCGCACGGTCTGGCCGATCGTGAGCACTTCGGTCGGGTGATTGACGCGACGCCAGGCGATGTCGGTGACATGCAGCAGGCCGTCGATGCCGCCGAGATCCACGAAGGCGCCGTAGTCCGTGATGTTCTTCACGACGCCGTCGATCACCTGTCCCTCTTCGAGATTGGCGACGATCTCGTGCCTCTGCTCGGCGCGGCTCTCCTCGAGAACGGTGCGGCGCGACACGACGATATTTCCGCGCCGCCGATCCATCTTCAGAATATGGAAGGGCTGCGGAACGTTCATCAGGGGCGCGACGTCGCGGATCGGGCGGATGTCGACCTGGCTGCGCGGCAGGAAGGCCACGGCGCCGTCGAGATCGACGGTGAAGCCGCCCTTGACCTGATTGAAGATGACGCCGTCGACCTTCTCATTGTTCTCGAAAGCCTTTTCAAGCTTTACCCAGCTCTCTTCGCGACGCGCCTTGTCGCGCGAGATGACGGCTTCCCCGAGCGCGTTCTCGATGCGCTCGAGATAGACCTCGACCTCTTCGCCCACCTTCGGGGCCGGGTCGCGGCCGTAGCCGGTGAATTCCTTGATGGCGACGCGGCCCTCGGTCTTCAGACCGATGTCGATGACTGCGACGTCCTTTTCGATCGCGACGACGCGACCCTTAATGACGGAACCTTCGAAAGCGTCAGAACCGCCGTAGCTTTCATCGAGCAGGGCGGCGAAATCCTCGCGCGTGGGCGCGCGCTGTGCAGTGGCGGATGACATTCTTTCTCCTAAAAAGCCCGTTAGCGGGCGGCGCCGGCCAGGGTTTGCGTTGCTGGGAGCTTATGTCATTCGGACGTTTCATGCGCCGTTGAGACTGGCGCAATGGAAACGAAAGTTCGAAAACCGAACTTGCCGGCGCGGCCCGAAAGTCAGAAGCCATGGGTTCATAGATTGCGCCGGTCACGGGAAAATCCATGGCCGACGCGGCGTCTCTCTATCAAGCATTGGCGCGAACGGCAAGCAAAGTGTTTTTCGTCTCTTAGATGCGGCGCAGCATGCTGAACCACGCTGCCGATCCAGCATTCCTAAAACGCTCATAATTCCCACCGAGAGGGGTTTGGAGAGAATATTCATCGAAGAATTGACGGAATTTAGACGAACCGGCTTGAACTTCGCGTGCATTGGAGAGTTTCATTCCGGGAGCTGGCTGACGAAGGCTTGGCGGAATGCTATCGTCGCATTTGCGGTCGATCCAAAAAGGATCAGCTGCGACAAAGGAGAATTTGAATGAAGGCTAGGCTTATTTCTGCGTCCTCTTTGACCATAGCCGCGATCACGCTGGCTTTGGCCGGCGCCGGCCCTGCGGCGGCCAAACACAAACATCATCACAATAAGGCCAAAGCCGAAAAAATGTCCTGCAACGCGAAGGGCAGCTGCTCTGCGGCGATGAAGGGCGACAAGGGCGCGGATACAAAGACCCCAGACGCCAAGGGCGACGAAAAGAAATAACCCATGCGGCGAGCCGCGCGGGTCACCCTTTCAAGGTGAAGTCAGACGATCATCCCTGCGGCGAAAGTTCATGACGAATAGGCGCCTGGGCTCGTTTTTGGTCCAGACGTCTTTCTCGCTCCACTCCGGAGCTCTTAGAAGGGGAAGTCCATGAAAACCAAGATTATTTCTGGTTCTGCTTTGGCCGCTGCGGCCGTGGCCCTCGCCTTGAATGGCGCGGCCGTAACTCCTGCTTCCGCCAGTCACTACGGCAAGCATCATCATGGAAAGATGCATTGTGGCGGCAAGAAAATGCATTGCGGCGGCAAGATGAAATGTGGCGCCAAGATGAAATGCCACGGCAAAATGACCTGCCACAAGAACAGCTGCCACAATAAGAATTCTTGCAAATCCAAGTAATGATCGAGGGGCGGCCCGGGTCGCCCCTCTTTTTTAAGATGCGACAATCGGCTGAAGCCTCAACCGCTCGCGACATATGGTCCCGTCGCGCGCGAGAGCGATTTGGGTGTATGTTCACATCAATTCGGATCGTCGCCCGCGGGCGTCAGAGGGATTGAGGAGTTCGGCATGGAAAAGCCCGCGCCGCTTGGCTACGGTCTTGGGCTTCGGCCCGTCTATTATGACGAAATCCTGGCCACGCGTCCGCCCGTCGACTGGTTTGAGATCATCTCCGAGAATTACATGGTGGCTGGCGGACGTCCTCTCGCCATGCTCGAACGCTTTCGCGCCGATTATCCGATTGTCATGCATGGCGTTTCAATGTCGCTGGCGTCGACCGATCCGCTCGATTTCGATTATCTGGGCGAACTGAAGGCCTTGGCCGAACGCGTCGAGCCGGCCTGGATTTCGGATCATGTCGCCTGGACCGGCGTGCATGGGATCAATCTGCATGATCTTCTGCCGATTCCCTACACCGAGGAGTCGCTGGCTCACATCGTCGATCGCATCTCGCGGGTGCAGGATTTCCTGAAGCGACGCCTCGTCGTCGAAAACGCCTCCACCTATGTCACCTTCGGGCAATCCGAGATGGAGGAATGCACATTCGTCGCCGAGATGGCGGAACGGGCCGATTGCCTGCTGCTGCTCGACGTCAATAATGTCTTCGTGTCGGGATTCAATCACGGCTTCGACGCTTCGCGCTTCATCGACTCGGTTCCGGTCGATCGCGTCGTTCAATTCCACATGGCGGGGCACACCGATAACGAAACGCATCGCATCGACACGCACGACCAGCCTGTTTGCGAGGAAGTGTGGACGCTCTACGAACAGGCGAGACGCCGCTTTGGCGGAGTTTCAGCGATGATCGAACGCGACGACAACTTCCCTCCATTCTCGGAGCTTCTCGACGAGCTGGAGCGCATGCGCGCGATTGACGCCAAAATCGCGGCGGAAAGATCACGCAACGCGGCATGAAACTCGTCGAACTCCAGGCCCTGTTTCAAGCCGGCGTCATCGCCGGCGACGAGGAAAACGCGGAGGTTCTGCGGGCGATCAATCCGTCGCAGCGCGAAAAGCGGGAGACGCTTTACGGCGTCTATGTCAACGCCTATCGCATCCGGCTCGATGAATTCCTGAACGAGGACTACCCGAGCCTGCGCGCATTGCTGGGCGAAGAGTCGTTCAATGCGCTCGTCGACGACTATATTTCCGCCCATCCGCCGCGCCATCGCAACGGGCGGTGGTATACGACGGCGCTGCCCGATTTCATGGAGAAAAGCGAGCGATGGCGCGAGGAAGCGCGCGCCGTTTCACTGGCTCGATTCGAACGGGCGTTGACGGACGCCTACGACGCTGCGGAAGCGAAATCTCTGTCGATCGATTCGCTCGCGACGTTTTCGCCGGAGCAATGGCCAAGTCTCGCCTTCGCGCTTCACCCAAGCCTCATCCTGCTTCAACTGGATCTTGGATCGGTCGAAACTTACGAAGCGTTGAGCGGGGAAGAGGCGCAGGAGGCGCCGGCTCCGCAGACAGGCGCGGAATTTGTGGCGGTTTGGCGCTCCGATCTCGATTCGGTCTATCGGCTTGTCGAAGCGGACGAATATCTCGCTCTCAATGAAGCGCGCGCGGGCCGCGCCTTTGGGGAAATCTGCCAGATGGCGGCCTTCCAGCAGGGAGATGCGCTGACGCCGGAGCGTCTCGCGCAGGTTCTCGCCGGCTGGTTCGAAGAAGGGCTTATCGTCGCCGTTCGCAACGAAAGCGATCAGTCGTCGAACACGCCCTCCAGCGCATAATGCGTGACGGTCTTGCGATTCTTGATCAATTCGTCGATTGACGGCTCGCCCTTGATGGCGCGCGTAATCGCCAGCTTCGTCGCCTCGTAATTGGTGCGGTAGAGATCTTTTTTGTCGAGGTTCTCGTCGGTTGCGCAGCGCGGATCGAGCCATACCATAATGATCATGCAGAGATCATTCGCTTGATCCTTCGGAAGGATTCCTTGCGCGAGGCAATCGACGATGGCGTCGCCGGTCGCCGCCTGCACGATCCCGCCGAGCAGTTCGACATAGGCCTCCGATTTCACCGTCATCTTGGTGGTCATCATGGTCGCCGGGCGAACCTGCTGATTGAGATCGCGTATGACGAACATGCGCGGATGACCGGCGACCTGTCCTGTCATGGAGGCGAAGGCGTGGCCCACGGGGCCTTTGATATTGCCAATCAGCACTTCCGGCATGGCGTCGGTATATTGACCTTCCGCCGCCAAAATCGTCGCTTCGCCCGTCGCTAGCCAAATCTCGCTCATGTCTATCCCCTTTGATGATGTGCGCGGGGAATAGCATTGAGGCGGGGAGTGGGGAAGGGGATTAGAAGCCGTCTTAGGAAAGGATATTGCTTGCAAGCTGTTTTCTGCCGTCATTGCGAGCGAAGCGAAGTAATCCAGAGCTGGCGCGCAGCGACCTCCGTTTGATTGGTCCCGTCTGGCGCGGGCTGTTGCGTCCCATGTCTCTTCATAGGAGTCACATAGTTCCAGTAGGTCGTCATGGCCGGGCTTGTCCCGGCCATCCACGTCGGCCCGCTGCGCAGCAATGCACAATAGGCGAACGCTGCGCCTCTTATGCAAAATCGCGGCAATGTCACGGCATGGATGCCTGCAACAAGCGCGGGCATGACGGGTCACGGATTTACGTCACTGGTATTACGCCGCTCGCGAACGCCGCCGCGCTTCTGCCAACAATCGCCGTGAGCGTCGCATCTTCCCGCGCGAGCCGCTCTCCCAATCCGCGCTTGATGCGCGCGATCAATCCTGGCCCTTCGAAAACAAGAGCCGAATAAAGCTGCACCAGCGTCGCGCCGGCTTCGAATTTCGCGAAGGCGGCGTCAGGCCCATCGATCCCGCCAACGCCGATCAGCGGAAACTGGCCTTCGACGCGCAGGAATGTTTGCGCCAGCATGCGCGTCGAAAGCGAAAACAATGGCGCGCCGGAGAGGCCGCCGCTTTCTCTCGCGAGCGGCGAACGCAGCGTCATGCGGTCGCGAGATCGTCGTGTTCGACACGATCATTCCATCGATGTGCGCCTCTCGCGCGACGCGAACAATAGCGTCAAGTTGCGCGAGCGAAAGATCGGGCGCGATTTTCAGCAACACAGGTCGACGCTGTGTCGCGCGCTCGCGCGCCTCCAGCACGCGCGCCAGCAATTCACGCAAGGCCTCGGGCTCCTGCAAATCGCGCAGGCCCGGCGTATTGGGCGAACTCACATTGATCGTGAAATAGCTCGCGACATCCGCGAAGGTTTCGACGCCCTTCACATAATCATTGACGCGATCGGCCGAATCCTTGTTCGCGCCAATGTTGACGCCAACGATCCCCTGCGGGCTTCGCGCACTTACCTTTGACGCATTTTCTTTGGCAAAACCGGTGTCCACTTTTGCCGAAAATGCTCTAAGCCGAGCGTGGGCCGGCGCATGGCCCTCATTGTTGAAGCCATAGCGATTGACGACGGCGCGATCTTCCAGCAGTCGAAAGGCGCGCGGACGCGGATTGCCGGGCTGCGCGCGCGGCGTGAGCGTGCCGACTTCCGTAAACCCGAATCCAAGAGACAGCGTCGCGTCGGCGACTTCGGCGTTTTTGTCGAAGCCGGCGGCGAGTCCGAGCGGGTTGGGGAAGCGAAGGCCAAAGGCCGAGACTGAGAGGCGCGGATCGTCCGGCGGCGGCGTTCGAACGGGAAGAACCTTCAAAGCGGCGATCGTTGCGCGATGCGCGTCTTCGGCATTGAGAAGACGCAGCAGCGAGACGGCGACGTCGCCGATCACGCGAGCAGGCCCGTAAAATCGTGACGCCCGTCGGCGCGCAAGGGCAGGGGATTTTCCTGCAACACCGCATCAAATGCCAGCGGGCCGTAAAGATGGGGAAAGAGATCGTCTCCGCGTGACCGTTCCCACTTCAACGCGGAACCGAGGGAAGCCGGATCGATTGCGATGAGGAGGAGTCCTTCTTGCCCCGCAAAGTGACGCCGCGCCGTCTCCTCAACCTGCGCGGCGCTGGAAAAATGGATGAACCCATCCGCAAGATCGACCGGCGCGCCCAGAAAAGCTCCACTTGCTCCGCGCTTCGCGCCATAACGTCGCCGGGACGATCTTATAGATCACGGTCACAGGACCCCTTGCGCGGAGCGTCTCGTCAGCTTGCAAGCCGCGCAACCTCCGCGGTCTCATCAAGAACCGCAACAGCCTCATCTTCCACTCGGTGAGGAAGGAGCGCCAACATCGCGATGAGCGCGCGGTCGCTGAGCGTCACAACGCGTTCGCCGCGATTGAGCCACTCGACCGCATCCTCGATCGTTTCGGCGTCGGCGAGCTTCGCTTCGGCCACGGCGCGGTCTGCCGTGATTTGGCCGCGCTGACGAGGCTTCCGCGATGGCAGCCAGGCCTCGTGCAGGGCGCGGAGTTCGGGGTCTTCATGAATCGCCATCAACCCGTTGACCTCATCCTCCTTCGCTCGCGCAAGGACGCGGGTCAGGTGACGCGCTCGTCGCGCAATGCGCGGGGTCGTCGTTTCCTCCGGCGTGACCAGCACGCCGGCGCGACGGAACATGAGACCCAGCCAGCGCTGGCTGGTCGCCCAGGAAATGCCGATCGCGAGAATGAGGCCGGCGATCGTCGGCGACATCCATGCGACGAGAGAAGGAGAAATCAGCAAGCCCGCGACGAGGGTCAATAGGCCGAGCGCCACATGCGAGCGATGGCGACGCACGATGTCGCCAAAGGGCACCGATCCGTCATCGCGCCGTTGCGGGTCCCATCCCGTGTCGAAGCCAAACAGGATATGCAGCACATGGCCCGTTTGAATGAGCATCATGATCGGGGCGAGCAGCGCCGACATCAAGACCTCAAACAGGGTCGAGACGAGGAGCATGACGACGCCGCCGGAACCGCGACGCGCGTCGCGGTCGAGAATGGCGATGACGAGGCCAAAAAGTTTTGGCGCGAGAAGAATGCCCATGGTGAGCGCGAAGAGTTCAAGCGAGCGCTCCGCATCGAACCGCGGCCATACCGGGAAGAGCGTGAACTGACTGGTGAAATACTCAGGCCGGAAATAGCTCGCCTGAAAGACGAGCGCGATACCAACCAACAACTGCATGAGCCACAAAGGCGACGTCAGATAGCCGAAGATGCCCGTCAGGAAATGTTGCCTCGACGCGAGACAGAAGCCTTTCGCGCCCAACACGCGCGAATGTTGGAGATTGCCCTGGCACCAGCGCCTGTCCCTGAGCGACAGATCGATCAGCGACGGGGGGCTTTCTTCATAGGAGCCGCCAAGCGTCGGCATCATGTAAACGGCGTATCCGGCGCGCCGCATCAGACGCCGCCTCGACGAAGTCATGGCTTAGAATATGGCCGCCGAAGGGAGGGCGTCCGCGCAGATCCGGCAATCCGCAATGATGGGCGAAGGCTTTGGTGCGGATAATGGCGTTATGGCCCCAATAATTGCCGTCGCGGCCCATCCAGGCCGAAAGGCCGGCCGCGATCACGGGACCATAGATACGCGCGGCAAATTGCTGCACCCGGGCAAACAGCGTGTTGCGGTTGATGATGAGCGGCAGCGTTTGGATGATGCCGGCGTCCGGGTCCGCCTCCATCGCCGCCGTCAGGCGCACGATCGTCGAGCCCGTCATCAGACTGTCGGCGTCAAGCACGACCATATGCGCATAGGCCCCGCCCCAGCGGGAGACGAAATCGGCGATATTGCCGGCCTTGCGGCTGGTGTTCTTTTCGCGTCGTCGATAGAAGATGCGCGCCTTCGGCCCAAGCCGGCGTCGGATCGCGATAAAAGCGCGCTCCTCGGCGATCCAGATGTCGGGATTGGTCGTATCGGACAGGAAGAACCAATCGTAATGCGCGCCGAGTCCGGTCGCCTCGACATCCTCGAAGATCGCCTGAAGGGCGGCGAATACGCGGCTTGGCGCCTCATTGTAGATCGGCATCACCACCGCCGTCTTGGCGGCGAGCTCCGTTGGTCTCGAAGGCGGTCTGCGCCGGAACAGCAGCGCCACGAAGCCGACGACGCAACTTGCAAACGACAGGGCGATCCAGGAGAAGTTCAAAACGAACAAGGCGAGCAACGCCCATTTCAACGTGGTCACGCCGCCCACGTCGATAACCTTGTACATCTCGTAGCCGCCGTAGAGAGTCAGCGCCAGGCCGCCCCCAAACGTCGCCAATCTTGAGATCCAGGGCGTCCTCGCGAGGCGCGGGACCAGGGGTTCGTGAACCTCATGCGGGTCGAATTTGAATAGCGCTTGCGCAGGCATTGAAAGGCGAGCTTCAACCGGCGTCGGCGCTGCGGACGCCGGATCTGGAACGGGCGCCGGCGGATCCGGATCGGGGAAGCGGACCGGGCGAGATGCTTACGGCGTCCATCGGTAAAGCCACGTTTCGCTGATTGGATCGTCGCCCGATTGGAGGACAAGCCGCAGCTCACAAAAAGTTTCGCCGGCCGGGTCGACGTCGAAAACGACGCGGCACGTCTTGGCCTGCGGGTTTAGGAACGTGCGCACGTTCGTCGCCGATCCGGGAGACGTCGTCAAGGCGGCCTTGAGGTTGGCCGTGCGTTGCGAGTTGGCCAATATGTCGCCTGTGAAAACGACGACAAAGCGGCGAAGTTTCGTTCCTGCGGGGGATTTGCCTCCACGCGCGTCGTCAGCAATGGCGAGCGGCGTTCGGGCGGGGGGCGACCAGCACCAAAACTGCCGGTAGGCGAAGGATATCTCCTTGCCGACCGCGAGCGGCTGCTTGGGCCGCCAATAGGCGAATATATTCTCGTTGATCTCGGATTCCGAGGGCACTTCCACCAATTGGACCGAACCCTCGTTCCATTCGCCGAGCGGCTCGACCCAGAGCGACGGGCGTTGCTCCCAATGCTGATCGTCGTCCTGATAGGCCTCGATGTCGCGTTCGCGCAGCAGGAACCCGAAACCCTTCGGATCGGAGTCGACAAAAGCGGAAATCTGCAATGTTTCGCGATTGGAGACCGGGCGCCAAAGCCACTCGTCCTTCCCGGTGAGCATCTGCAGGCCATTGGCTTCCGTCACCATGGGTCTGACGTCGTCGCGACGATGGTCGAGCGGCGAATAAAAGCTCGCGGCGGAAAAACCGCCGATCCCGTAGTGATCGACGGCGGCGCGCGGAAACAGCGTCATTTCCGTATCGATGATGGTCGCGTCCCCGGGCCGCAGCGTGAAGCGATAAGCGCCCGTCACGCTCGCGGAATCGAGCAATGCATGGATCACCATGACATTCTCGCCGATCGGCGGTTTTTCGATCCAGAAAATGCGAAAAGCAGGGAATTCTTCGCCCTGAGGGTCGGCCGTCCGGATGGAGAGGCCGCGCGCGGTGACGCCCAGGCGCTGACCGACAGCCGCCGCGCGGTAAAAGCTCGCCCCCTGGAAAATCGCGACCTCGGTGGCCGGACCGTCCTTATGCGGCGTCAAAACGCGAAAGCCGGAAAATCCCAGGTCTTTGGGTTTCTCGGTGATCTTCAGCGAACCGTAGTCGAATCTGCTCGCATCATAGACCACATGCTGCAAAGCCTGATTTTCAACGATGTAGAGTTCAACGGGCGCGGTAAAAATAAGTCCGCGGTGCAGAGGTTCTAAGACAAAGCCTCTATTTTCGCCGACCCACAAAGCGGCCTCGGGCTTGGTTTTGATGCCGACATATTGCTCATATGTCAGATTGGCGAAGGGCTCGCGCAACTCGCTGGACGGCGCGGCAAAAGGACGATGCGCCACAGACCGCGCCAGGTCGATGACGAAGTCTCTTGTGAAGGGGGGAGGAGGAGCGGACGCCGGAGCTTGCTGTTGCTGCGCGAATGCGATGGAAGGGGTTAAATGAGCGGCGATGGTTCCAGCCGCGGCTTTCAACACGTCTCTGCGTTCAAACATGAGTAACCGAAGCACGAGGAGGGGACGCGCGCAACATGTGATCTGCGGCCGCCTGTATACCGTAAAGTGATACGCCGGAAATGCATTTCTTCGCTTTTTTTGGCGTGGCCTTATTCCGGCCTTTTGCGTCGCGCTTGCCCGGAGGCGCTCGAATTTGCCAAGAACTTCGCTCAAGGCGGGGCTTCGGCGCCGCGGCCGCTTCGTCGGCGCGCCAAACATTGAAGGTAGACCGCGCGACCATGTCGACTTCTCCATCAACGGATCGCAAGGCGCTCGCCGTGATCCTCGCCGCCGGCGAGGGAACGCGCATGAAATCGAGCCGACCGAAAGTCCTGCACGAGGTTGCGGGGCGCTCCATGCTCGCGCATGTGCTTGCGAGCGTCGCCGAGGCCGGAGTTGGCGCGGTGGCCGTGGTCGTTGGGCCCGGCTGCGACTCAGGTGAACTCGGAAGTTTCGAAGCTGCGTCCGGATGCGCGCATCTACGTGCAGGAAGAACGGCGCGGCACCGCTCATGCCGTTCTAGCCGCGCGCAATGCGATCGATGCAGGGTACGACGATCTTCTGGTGCTCTTCGCCGATACGCCCCTCGTCACGCCGGGGACCATTCTCGCTTTGCGTCAGGGCTTGAGGGATGGGGCGGAGGTCGTCGCACTCGGATTTCACGCGTCGGACCCTTTTGGTTATGGACGCCTCCTTGTCGACGACCATGGCGCCTTGGTCGCAATCCGCGAAGAAAAGGACGCAAATGAGCGCGAACGCGCGATACGCCTTGTCAACGCCGGACTGATGGCGATCGACGGCCGAACGGCGTTGTCCCTCCTCGACGCCGTCGAAAACGACAACGCCAAGAAGGAGTTTTATCTGACCGACGTCGTCGGACTTGTGGCGAGCCGAGGCGGCGTCGCGCGCGTCGTTCTGGCGCAAGAAGAAGAAGTGCAAGGCGTCAACGACCGTGCGCAACTCGCGCGAGTGGAGGCGACCGCTCAAGCGCGTCTGCGCCGTGAGGCCATGCTGGCGGGCGCGACGTTGATCGCGCCCGAGACAGTCTTTTTGTCCGCCGACATGACGATCGGACGCGACGTGACCATAGAGCCTCACGTCGTCATCGGCCGGGGCGTGACGATCGCCGATGGCGCGGTGATCCACTCCTTTTCGCATCTCGAAGGCGCGCATGTCGGCGAAGGCGCGAGCGTTGGCCCCTTCGCGCGACTGCGCCCGGGAACGAATCTCTCCGCCCATTCCAAAGTCGGCAATTTCGTGGAGATCAAAGCCGCGAGCGTCGGTGAAGGCGCCAAGATCAATCATCTCACTTATATCGGCGACGCAGAGGTGGGAGCCGGCGCCAATGTCGGCGCGGGCGTGATCACTTGTAATTACGACGGCTTCTTCAAATATCGCACGGAGATTGGAGCCGGCGCATTCGTCGGCTCGAATTCTGCGCTTGTCGCGCCGGTCAAAATCGGCGCTGGCGCCTATGTCGGCTCGGGTTCGGTGATCACGAAGGACGTGAGCCCTGACGCGCTCGCCGTCGGGCGCGGAAGGCAGATCGAAAAAGAGCGCTGGGCCGCGACGTTCCGCGCCACGCAAAAGGCCAAGAAGGACGGCGCCCGCTGATCCAACTCTGCGCCAAAATCGGACAAGAAGCAGGCGGCGGCGCTGGCAGAGCGCTTGCTGACGTTACGCTGGGAGATCGTGAATGTGCGGCATCGTCGGCATTTTAGAACGCAAGCCCGTCGCCGGCTCCATTATCGAGGCGTTGAAGCGCCTGGAATATCGCGGCTATGATTCTGCCGGAATCGCCACGCTGGAAAACGGCCGGCTGACGCGCGTGCGCGCGAGCGGCAAGTTGCGCAACCTTGAGGAAAAGCTCGCCGCCGCCCATCTTCAGGGGCAAATCGGCATCGGCCATACGCGCTGGGCCACCCATGGCCGACCCAACGAGACCAACGCCCATCCGCATGCGAGCGACCGACTCGCCGTCGTGCATAACGGCATCATCGAGAATTTTCGTGAGCTGCGCAACGAACTGACCGCCAAAGGGCATGTCTTCGTGACAGAGACGGATTCCGAGGCCGTCGCGCATCTCGTCACGGAGGAAATGCGTAACGGCGCCAAGCCCGTCGAGGCGGTCGCCGCAGCTTTGAAGCGTCTCAAAGGGGCCTTCGCTCTCGTATTTCTGTTTGACGGCGAAGAGGATCTTTTGATCGGCGCTCGCAGGGGTTCTCCCCTCGCGGTCGGCTGGGGCGACGAGGGGTCCTATCTCGGATCCGACGCATTGGCGCTCGCCCCGTTCGCCCACACGATCGCCTATCTCGAGGAGGGCGACTATGTCGCGCTCACCCGCGAGAGCGCCATCATTTATGACGCTTCCGACAATGAAGCCCAACGCAGGCGCCAGCCGTTGCAGGCGGGTTCGCTGCTCGTCGACAAGGGTAATTACCGCCACTACATGGCGAAGGAAATCCACGAACAGCCTGAAGTCGTGGGCCGCACGCTCGCCCATTATCTCGATTTCGGCGCCGGCGTCGTGCGATTGCCGTTCGAATTCGCCTTCGATCCGAAATCGCTGTCGCGCATAACGATCTCCGCCTGCGGCACCGCTTATTACGCCGGTTTGATTGCGCGCTACTGGCTGGAGCGCTTCGCCAGACTTTCCGTCGACATCGACGTCGCCTCCGAGTTTCGCTATCGCGAGGCGCCGATGGCGGAAGACGGGCTGATGATCGTCGTTTCGCAATCGGGCGAAACGGCGGACACGCTCGCCGCCCTGCGTTACGGCAAGGCGCATGGTCAGCACATTCTCTCCATTGTGAACGTCGATACGTCGACGATCGCGCGCGAAAGCGACAGTGTCGCGCCGACCCTTGCGGGACCGGAAATAGGCGTCGCTTCGACCAAGGCCTTCACCTGCCAGCTTGCGGTTTTCGCCTGCCTGGCGCTCGCTTTGGGGCGCGCCCGTGGCGTGCTGAGCGAGGCGCAGGAGCGCGCGCTGGTGTCTGAGCTCATTGCGACGCCGGGCCAGATGGCGGCGGCGCTGAACCGCGAGGCTCTTATCGAGCCGGTCGCCCGCGACATCGCGCGCGCCACGAGCGTTCTTTATCTTGGCCGCGGGCCGGCCTTTCCTTTGGCGCTGGAAGGAGCGCTAAAACTCAAAGAACTCTCTTACATTCACGCCGAAGGCTATGCCGCAGGCGAGCTGAAACATGGGCCGATCGCGCTGATCGACTACGCCATGCCGGTGATCGTGCTGGCGCCGGCGGACGCCAATCTCGAAAAGACCGTATCCAATCTGCAGGAGGTCGCGGCGCGCGGCGGCCATATCATTCTCGTCGGATCGGAACTCGCCCGTGAGGCCGCAGCCGCCGAACTCGCCGGATTCGTCGAAATCCCGGAACAGGTCGCCGGTCCTTTTGCCGTGATCGTCTATGCGGTTCCCGCGCAACTCATCGCCTATCACGCCGCGGTCTTCATGGGGAAGGACGTCGATCAGCCCCGCAATCTCGCGAAAAGCGTGACGGTCGAATAGTCTGCGGCCGCGCTCGTGAGAGGCTAATGATCTGGGGAGAAGCGGATTCTTTTATCGAATTGGCGGCCGAATTAATTTCTTGTTGCAACAACTCATTTACAAAGTCATTCAACGAATTCGCGAACGATTCGGCGCCTCGCGCGCCCAAGCAAGACAACGGCGGCGCAATGTCTGGCTCTCATGACTCTATTTCGCTGAAGCCTAAAGGATTTGGCGGAAGCTTACGGTCCTATTTTCTCTACGGCTTGGTGGCGGTCGGGCCGCTCACCGTCACCTTATGGCTCGTATGGTGGTTCATCGACACGGTCGACCATTGGGTTGAACCGCTCATCCCGACCGCTTATCTGCCGGAACGTTTTCTTTCCTTCCGCATTCCGGGATTTGGCGTCCTACTGATTGCGATCAGCCTCACGCTGCTCGGTTTCCTGGCGCGCAACCTCCTCGGCCGAAGCCTTATCAGCCTCAGCGAAATGTTTGTCGGCGTCGTGCCCGGCGTGCGCGGCATCTACAACAGCGCCAAGCAGATTTTCGAGACCGCTTTTTCGCAGACCGGAACGAGCTTTCGTAAAGTGGGGCTGGTCGAGTTTCCCACGGAAGGCATGTGGTCGATCGTTTTCATCTCCACTCCGCCGGCGGGCATGGTGGCGCGCGCCCTGCCGGGAGCCGTGGCGTTTGTGTCCGTCTTTTTGCCCTGCACGCCAAATCCAACGACCGGATTCTTTTTCTACGTGCCGGAAGACAAGGTGGTGGAGATTGCCATGACTCCGGACGCGGCGGCAAAGCTCATCATGTCGGCCGGGCTTATTCAGCCGGATGCGCAGGCCGAACTCGCGGCGCTCGCGGCCGACGCGAGGGCGGCCCGCGAAGCCGAGCTTCAGCAAGAAGCAGCTTAAGCTTTGTAATTTTTTGACGTTCGGCGTCGATGACGCCGACGCCCCTATGCCTCGGCCCCGGCCATTGACACGGGGCGCGCCGAACTGGTCTATGCGTTGCCCATCAGGCTCCGGGGTTGCTCATGGAAAGGATAGTTCCTCTGTCTTTCGTTTCGCTATCGATGGATGACGTGATTGGCCCGTTCGAACGCGCCTGGCGCCATCGGGAGCTCATTCGGGCGGTGGTGCGCCGGGAGTTCATTTCACGGTTTCGCGGATCGGCGCTGGGCCCTTTATGGGCCGTCTTGTCACCATTGGTCATGCTGCTGACCTACACGGTGCTTTTTTCCATCACCGTGCCGCAGCTCGCGGCCGGAAAGTCCGTCACCGATTATGCGGCCGCCATCTTCATTGGGCTCATCATTTTCAACCTGTTCAGCGAACTCGCCTATCGCGCGCCCATGCTGCTGCATGAGCATGTGAATTTCGTGAAGAAATCCATCTTCCCGAGCGAGACGATCGCCTGGACCGCGACCATTCGGGCGTTCATCTACGCTGGAATCAGCTTTTGCGTCTTTATCGCATTTCGGCTGTTAACGGCTGGCTCTTTGCCTTGGACAATACTGCTTACGCCGATCCTCATCATTCCATTCGCATTGTTCATTCTCGGCATAGTCTGGTTCTTCATGGCGCTCGGCGCTTTCACGCGTGACGTCGCGCACATCATGGCCTCAATCGTGCCCGTGCTGATGTTTGCGACCCCGATCTTCTATACTCTGGCGCAGATGCCGCCGACCATTTCGCCTTGGTTGAAACTCAATGTCGTCGGAGACTACATCGAAATGTTTCGAGGGATGGCGATCGATGGACAGATGCCGGATCCGCTCTTTTACATCGTTGTGGTGATCGTCTCCTACGCCACATTCCTGTTCGGCTATCAGTTTTTCATGCGCTACAAGTCGGTCATCGTCGATGTCATCTGAGCCCATCATCCGCTGTTCGGGCGTCGGCAAGGCGTTCCAGCTTTATCTGCATCAAAACGATCAGCTGAAGCAGATTCTGTTCGGACTGTGGAGAAAATTCTACAAGGAAAAATGGGTGCTTCGCGACGTCTCCTTTGACGTCGGCAGAGGAGAGAAAGTCGGCATCATCGGCCGCAACGGCGCCGGCAAGACGACGCTCCTGCAAATCCTATGCGGTATAACGCGGCCTACGACGGGATCCGTCGACGTTCAGGGGCGTATCGCGCCCATCCTTGCGTTGGGCTCAGGCTTCGACGGACTGTTGACGGGGCGCGAAAACGCCCGGATCGGCGGCGCCATACTGGGGCTCAAACGCAAAGAGATCGATCAGCGCATGGATTCGATCGCCGCTTTCGCCGACATTGGCGCGGCGTTCGAACAACCCATGCGCACTTATTCCACGGGCATGGTGGCGCGCGTCGCTTTTGCGATTTGCGCGCATGCGGACGCAGATATTCTGATCGTCGACGAGGCGTTGTCCGTGGGCGATGAAGTCTTCCAAAAGAAATGCGAGAACTACATTCTCAATTTCGCGAAAACGGGCACCATTCTCATGGTCTCCCATGATCTGAACTTCTTGGCGTCCTTGTGCAATCGCGTTATCTGGCTGGAGGATGGCGTCGTGCGTGAATCGGGCGATCCGTCGGCGGCTGTCGACAAATATCGCGCCGCGATGAAAGCGCCGGCGCCAGAGAACGTATGACGCCGTCCCGACATTGGTCGGACCTTTCGATCCGCGACTTTCGCGCGCTCGACATGGAGCGCATGATCGCGGTGCTCCCCATCGCGGCTGTCGAGCAGCACGGACCGCATCTGCCGGTGGGCGTCGATACGCAGATCATGCGCGGGTGCCTCGAGCGCGTCATCGCGCGCCTCCCCGACGATCTCGACGCGCTTTTTTTGCCGATACAGACTTTCGGCGTTTCGCTCGAGCATAGCGATTTTCCCGGCACGCTGTCTCTTACGCATGAGACCGCCTCTCGTTCTCTCCTCGAGATCGCCGAGAGCGTCGCGCGAGCGGGCGTGCGCAAGATCGTGCTGCTGAATTCGCATGGCGGGAATTCGCCGCTCATCGCGCAGGTCGCGTTGGAGCTGCGTTCCCGCCTCGGAATGTTGGCGGTGGCCTGCTCTTGGAGCCGCTTCGGTTATCCGGACGGGCTCTTTTCGGAAGACGAATTGAGGCATGGCGTCCATGGCGGCGAGATCGAAACCTCGCTAATGCTGGCGTTCCGTCCAGAACTCGTCGACATGACCCGGGCCCGCAACTTCGCTCCGGCGACGATCGATTTCGAACGCGACTTCATGTGGCTGCGCGCCGATCGTCCCATCGGCTTCGGCTGGATGGCGCAGGATCTCTCGCCCGCCGGGGCGATGGGCGACGCCTCCAAAGCGACGGCGGCGAAGGGCGAGGCGGCGGCGGATTATTGGGCGACCGCATTCGTGGAGTTATTGCGCGACGTGGAGTCCTTCGATCTCGGGCGGCTCAACGGCGCTGCGGATAAAGGATGAGGAAGCGGCGCTTCAGCGCTCCGTCCAGATGTAGCTCCAAGTCTCGGTCAAAGTCCTGTCGCCGGCGCGAAGAAAAGCGCGAAGATCGGACGTCTGGCCCGGCTTGATCGCGACGTCGAACAAAGCGCGCAGGCCCTCAATATGCGGATTGGCGAAAACGCTCGTACGAACGATCTTCCCGTTTGACGCCGAGACGACGAGCTCCACCTGCGAGGGATCGGGGACGTAGTAGCCAAGATCTCCGCCGGCGAAATCGACGAGAAAACGATGCGCTCCCGCCTCAATCGGCTCGGACGACCCTAGCGCCCGCGCGCTCGTTTCGAATGTGTTGGTGGCGCGGCCGTTCGGCGACAGGCGCGCAAGCTCCAGGCTCGACGTGATGCGATAGGAGTAGCTGAAGGGCTTCCCCTGTTCAGGCGGCGTTGCGCTGGTCCAGCTCGCCACAATATTGTCGTTGGTCTCGTCGCTCGTCGGCAGTTCGATCAGTTCGACGCGCCCTTCTTTCCAGTTTCCGAGCGGTTCGACGAAATAGCTCGGCCGCGATTCATAGGCGAGATCGAGGTCCTGATAGGCTTCGAAGGCGCGGTCGCGCTGGAGCAGCCCGAATCCGCGCACGTCGAAGTCCATAAAGGAGGAAATGCGCACCTGCGGCGGATTGCTCAAGGGACGCCAAATCCATTCGCCTGCGCCGGTATGGATGAGAAGCCCGTCGGAATCATGCAACTCGTAGCGGAATTTGTCGTGAACGCGATGATCGTTTTCGCCTGTCAGATACATTGAGGTCAGCGGCGCCAATCCAAACTTGACGCCGGCGCGTCGCGGAAACAGCGTCGCTTCGACGTCGAGTATGCTTTCCTGGCCGGGACTGAGTTCGAAGTGATAGGCGCCCGTCGTCGCCTCGCCGTCGAGCAAAGCGTAGATCGTCACCCGGTTGCCGCCATTCGAGGGCGCTTCGATCCAGAACTCGCGGAAGAAGGGAAAGGACTCATTATATGTGCCCGCCTCGACGCACAACGCGCGTGCGGAGAGGCCGTATTTTTGACCCCGTCCCAGAAACCGGAAATAGCTCGCGCCGAGAAAGGAAATCACCTCGTCGAACACATGCGGGTCGTTGACCGGATAATGCAGACGAAAGCCCGCAAAGCCGGTGTTGACGGGCAAGCGGCTTTTCAATCTTCACGCGGCCGTAATCGAACAGCGCCCCAGAGTAGGGGATCGGCGTCGCAATCCCGTCCCGGATCGTGTTCACCGTGACGGGGCGGTTGAACAGAAAGCCGAGATGGAACGTCTCGAGCCGGAAGGAGCCGCCGGCGCCGACGGCGAGCGCCCGTTCGGGCTTGAAACGGATGTCGCGCCAGGAGTCGTAGTCCAGCTTGCCAAGGCCGTCGGGGTATTGTTGCGGCGTTGTGTCGAATGGCGCGCTCGCCAATTCCTGCGCTCTGCGGATGACGTCGTCGAATCCAAAGCGCGGAGCGCGGATGGGTTGAGCCGTCTGAGCCACCGCGCGACCGAGACCGGATTGACAGACGCCTGCTGCTGTAATCGCGCCGATCAACTCACGGCGTGTAATGTCATTCATGAGCGAGTGGGTTCCGGGATAGCGCAGTTACGTAAGCGGTTTCGAAGGCGTCGACCGAGGGACGGCTGCGCCGCGCGATGCCTAGCTAGCGGGCTTCTCGCCTTGCTGCAAGGCGCCGCTTTTATAGCCTCCGAGCGGCGCCAAGCGTAAATTAAATCTTACCAAGGCGGCATCCCGCGGCGAACGCGGGATGCAAAAACTTGGCTCCTCCGCGTAAAAATACTTGTCAAGCCGCCAAAAGCGCGTATCTAAGTGTTGCCCAAATTCGCACGTGCCTGTGGTCGTGTGTCGGTCGGCGGGGATCCGGACAAGAGGCCGGTTAACCGTCGGTATAAAACCGGCAGCCGGAGGCGAAACCGGCGAACTCCGCTTCATCGGAGGATCGCGACTTAAAGCAACGACGGACCGGGCTTTTTCGTCTCTGTTGGCCCTCCAAAGGCTGACTTACCGAAGAGGCTTGTCTTTCTTGCCGGGCGTGCGGAAAGGGATCATCCCCTTCCAAGCGATGGCTATTCAGTTCGAATCCCATGCCTGCAAAGGCATGCGTGGTTCGGCCTCTGAATATCCAACGGCGCATCACCCGACCGTGCGCTTGGCGCTCTCGCGCCATTGCGAACGGTCATGGACTGCGATTCGTCGAATCGGTCGTCGCGTCTCCATCGCGCGCGAGCGGCTAGCGAATCTGCATCCGCCGAAGCTGTTGTTTCCTGGCGCGGCTCGCACCCGCGCCCTTCGTTGGGGATGCCGCGATGACCGATCGTATTCAAGAATTCCTCCGTGCGCGCCGCCATGCCGGCCGTGACGCCGGACCTTGCCTGGTGCTCGACCTCGATGTCGTGCGCGAGAACTATCTCGGCTTCGCGAAGGCGTTGCCGGACACGCGCGTCTTCTACGCCGTGAAGGCAAATCCCGCGCCGGAAGTGTTGTCGCTGCTCGCGCGTCTCGGCTCCTGCTTCGACACGGCCTCCGTCGTCGAGATCGAGCAGACGCTCGCCGCCGGCGCGACGCCCGATCGCATCAGCTACGGCAATACGATCAAGAAGGAGCGCGACATCGCGCGCGCCTATCAGCTTGGCGTGCGCCTGTTCGCGGTCGATTGCGAGGCTGAGGTCGAAAAGATCGCCCGCGCCGCGCCCGGCTCCAAAGTGTTCTGTCGCATTCTGTGTGACGGCTCCGGCGCCGAATGGCCGCTCTCGCGCAAATTCGGCTGCGCTCCGCAGATGGCGAAGGGCGTGCTGGAGCATGCGCATCGGCTCGGCCTCGTCGCTTATGGCGTCTCTTTCCATGTCGGATCGCAACAGAGCAATCCGCGCATGTGGGACAGCGCGCTGAAGTCCGCCGCGGATATTTTCCGCGATCTGGCGGAGCGCGGCGTTCAGCTGCAGATGGTCAACCTCGGCGGCGGCTTCCCGACGCGTTATCTGAAGGACGTGCCGGCGGTGAAAACCTACGGCGCCGCGATCTTCCGCGCGCTGCGCAAGCATTTCGGCAACCGCATCCCCGAGACGATCATCGAACCGGGCCGCGGCATGGTCGGCAATGCGGGAGTGATCGAGGCGGAAGTGGTGCTGATCTCGAAGAAGTCGGATGGCGATGAAATGCGCTGGGTCTATCTCGATATTGGCAAGTTCAACGGACTCGCCGAAACGACGGACGAGATGATTCGCTATCCGATCCGCACGGATGTCGACGGCGCCGCGACGGAGCCCTGCGTGATCGCCGGGCCAAGCTGCGATTCGGTCGACGTGCTCTACGAGAAGGAGCCCTATCCCCTTCCCGTGAGCCTCGAGATCGGCGCGAAGGTGCTGATCGAGGGAACCGGCGCCTATACGACGACCTATTCGTCGGTGGGCTTCAACGGCTTCCCGCCGCTCGAATCCTTCGTGATTTGAGCCGCAGGTTTCCCTCACCCGAGGAGCGGCGACGCTCGCGCTCGAAGGGCGAGGGAACCCATTCCAACTTTCTCAGTCCCGGCCGGCCGGCGCGCGATCGCGCGTCAGGCGCGAGGGTCGCTAGTCCTCTCGAAGGAGGAACAGATGACCTTTGATTTCGCCCAAGACGTCGTTTTCGAGGCAGCCGGTCGCTGCGCCTCTCGCGCCCGCGCGCGCGCTTTTCTTCGTTACCGAGGAGACGTCCGCGGATGTTTTCGCGCGCGAGAAGTTCCTCGACGACGCATTCGGCCCGGCGCGTCTCCTGAAAACCTGCGAGCGACTGCGAACGGGGCGTCTGCCTGCGCGCGGGCTCGCGCTTGTCGCGAAGGACGGCGATCGCCTCATCGCGACCATGCGCATGTGGGCCATTCACGCCGGCATGGGCCGGCCGGCGCTGCTGCTCGGCCCGCTCGCCGTTGCGCGCGATTATCGCTCGCTTGGCGTCGGCGCCGCGGTCATCGAGGAAGGTTTGCGGCGCGCTGCGGCGCGCAATCATCGCGCCGTGCTGCTCGTCGGCGACGAGCCCTATTATGCGCGCTTCGGCTTCTCGCAGGAGCTTCACGGAGAATCTCGCAATGCCGGGGCCGGTGGAGCGCGATCGCTTTCTGGGGCTCGAACTCGTCGCCGGCGCGCTCGCCGACGCGCAGGGCCGCGTGATGGCGGCGGGCGAGAGAATCGCGCACGCTGTTGCGCCTACTGCGCTGCCGCGCGCGGCATAGGAACGGGAGGCGCCGCGCACCCTTGACGTCAGCTCAGCGGGCGTAGAGGCTTCAGGCCCAGAGCGAGGCGTCATTGGGGGAGCGCATGCTGGGAATATCACGGCGCTATAGCCATTACGTCTTTGGCGTCATTCAGTCTGGCCTGACATGCGCCGTCGCGGCGGCGATCGCGAGTTTTCCCTTCGTGACCGACGGCTCGTTCACGAGCCGTTGGCTTCAATCATGGCTGCTTGCGTGGTTGACGATGTTGCCGGTCGTGTTGTTCGCCGCGCCTTATATTCAGAAAGCGAGCGACGCTCTGACGCGGGATGAGGAAGCATCGCGCAAGGCGTGATTGAAAGGCTGTTCGCGTCGTCATGGCCGGGCTTGTCCCGGCCATCCACGCGGGAACATCGCGCGGCCACTCAAAGTGAGGTGGAAACGCGCTGTTTTTTTCAAAAGGGCAGCAGCTTCGTGGCGTGGATGCCTGCGACAAGGCCGGCCATGACAGCTCGGATTCTAACTCACCTTCCTCGTCGCCTCCCGCAACCACGCCCTCGTCTTCGCATCGACGAGCGGCGAGAGCGTCTTTCGCACGCGCGCATGATAGGCGTCGAGCCACTGCGTTTCTTCCGGCGTCAGCAGACTCGGCTCCACGCAATTCAAATCGAAGGGCGCAAGCGTAATGGTCTCGAATCCGAGCATCTCGCGGTCGCCGCCCGCAATCTCGCGCTTTTCGACAATCACGAGATTCTCTAACCGAATTCCATATTCGCCAGCGCGGTAATAGCCCGGTTCGTTCGAGAGGATCATGCCGGGCTCTAACGGCGTCGTTCCGACTTTCGAAATGCGTTGCGGCCCCTCATGCACGGAAAGATAGGCGCCGACGCCATGTCCCGTGCCATGGTCGAAATCTAACCCCGCTTCCCACAAATGACGTCGCGCGAAAGCGTCGAACTGCGCGCCGGAGACGCCTTTCGGAAAGACGGCGCGGGCGATGGCGATGTGGCCTTTCAGCACGCGCGTGAAATGCTCGCGCAATTGCTTCGAGGCGCGTCCGACGACGACGGTGCGCGTGACGTCCGTCGTGCCGTCGAGATATTGCGCGCCGGAATCGACGAGATAGACGCCGCGTCCGATCTTCAGATTGCTTTTTTCCGTCACGCGATAATGCGGGATCGCGGCGTGTTCGCCAAAGGCGGAAATCGTCGGGAAGGAAATATCGCGCAATTCGCCATTTTCGCGCCGGAACGTTTCGAGCGCCTGTGCGGCGGAGATTTCGGTGAGCTTTCCTTTCGGCGCTTCCTCTTCAAACCAGGCAAGAAAACGCGTGAGCGCCGCGCCGTCGCGAATATGCGCGGCTCGCGCGCCCGCAAGTTCCGCCTCGTTCTTGATCGCTTTCGAGAGCGCAATCGGGTCGTCGCCGATGCGCGGCTTGCCGCCCGCCGTGCGAAACGATTCGACAAGCCTTGCCGGCGCCGTCGCGGCGTCGAACATGATTGTCTGGCCGCTCTCGCCGGCCTTGGCGAGATCGTCCGGCAATTGCGAAGGCGAGGCGATGTCGAGAAACTTGCCGAGCGCCGCTTTGGTTGCTTCCGTCAGTTTCGCTTCGTCCAGGTAAAGGCGCGGACGGCCAGTCTTCGGCGTCAGTGCGAAGCCAAGCGCAATCGGCGTGTGCGCGACGTCGGCGCCGCGAATATTGAACGTCCAGGCGAGCGAATGGGGATCGGATATCAACAGCGCGTCCGCGTCTCCGAGCGATTTGCTTATGCGAGCAAGCTTCGATTTGACGCTGGCGCCTGCGAGACGCGGCGGGTAGAGCGAAATTGCGCCCTTTGGCGGCGAAGGGCGATCGCGCCAACAGGCGTCGATCGGATTTTGCTCAAGCGCGATGAGCGATATATTTTTACCCTCGAGCGCCTTTGCGAATCGCTCGATTTGCGATGGCGTATGCACCCAGGGGTCATAACCTATTTTCGCGCCGCTCTTGGCGTGCGCCGCGAGCCAGCGCGCGGGCGTCATATCGGCGATGTCTTGCGGCGAAAATAGCTTGGGATCGATCTCGCCGCGCACCTGAATGACGTAGCGTCCATCGACGAAAGATCGCCGCTTCTTTCATCAGGACGACGGCGAATCCGGCTGAGCCTGTGAAGCCCGTAAGCCAGGCGAGACGCTCGGAGGAGGGCGCGACATATTCGTTCTGGTGCTCGTCGGCGCGTGGGACGAGAAAGCCATCGAGTTCGAGGCGCGCAAGCTCCGCGCGCAAAGCCTTGAGCCGCTCGGCGCTGTGCGCGCTTGAGCCGGCGTCAGTGAAGGATTGAAATTTTGCTTCGAACATTGGGCGAGGCTAGACCTTGGTTCAGCGGGGAGCAATATCGCTTCGAACTTCGGAACCCGCTTCGCGGACCGACTGCAAACAAAGCTGGCGACAGCCATCAACGCTTCGTCGAGATATGTTCCATCCGTAAGCTTCATTGACCTGGGCTCGACTCCGTAAGTCGCAAACCCCCAACGCTCGTAAAATCGTACGGCGCGGGAATTCTCTTGGACCACGGTCAAAGTTATCATCTCAACCTGGCCATGGGCGTGATCGACGAGCGACGACATTAGTATATCCGCTGCGCCCGTTCCTCGAAATTCGGTCTTCACATACATGCCCCACAGCAGCGCCTTGTGTCGCGTCTTGACGCCATCAAGACACGTTAGCCCGGCGATCCCAATCATTTGGCCGTCCTCATGAACGCCGACCACGAAATCGCGATCGAGCCGGGCGCCGACCTCGGCAAGGGTCAGCTCGGCTTCGTCCTCGGGAGCGTAGCGAAATTCTCGCTCCTGAAGGCGGAAGCCCTCGAGGCGCAGATTTTGAAACGTCTCGGCGTCCGACGCCGCGAGTCGCCTCACTGAGAACGTCATCGCCGCGCCGCCGCTCCGCCTCTGCACAGCACGAGCGTCGCCCAGCCGTCGATGTCGCGTCGTTCCTTGAGCGCAAAGCCTTGCGCGGCATAGGCCGATAACACCCCGGCGACATCGCGCGCGAGCAGGCCGGACAGGATGAGTTCGGCTTCAGGCGCCGCCACGGCGGCGACGCTCGGCGCCAGCAGGCGCAGCGGCTTCGCCAAAATATTCGCGAGAATAAGATCGTAGTCGCCTGCTCGAAGACTTTCGTGCCGAACGCCGGTCGCGACCACCGGGCGAACATAGGGACCAGCGCGATTGGCGACGGCGTTGGCGCGGGCCGTTTCGACAGCGACGGGATCGATGTCGCCGCAATCGATTGTTTGGCGAAACGCCCGCGCCGCGGCGATGGCCAAAACCCCTGTGCCGGTTCCGATGTCGAGAATGCGCCGGGGCCGGCGGCGGCGGGCGATTCGTTCGAGCGCGCGCAGACAGCCGAGCGTCGTGCCGTGATGGCCGGTGCCGAAGGCGAGCGCCGCTTCGATCTCGATGCCGATATGGTTGACCGCAACCTTGTCGCGGTCGTGGGAGCCGTGCACGAGAAAGCGCCCGGCGCGCACGGGGGCGAGGCCGGCAAGAGCGTTTTGCACCCAGTCCTGTTTGGCCACCCGTGAGAAGCGCGCCTGCGCGGCCGTTTCGGGGTCCGTCGCCGCGGCCACCAGGGCTCGGATCCGTGACTCGTCCGGTTCATCGCCGAAAAAAACTTCCACAGCCCAGCTTTTGCCGTCCGGTTCCTCGAAAGCCGAGGCGGCCGTTTCCGCAGGATCGAAGGTCTCGACGACAAGGTCGGCGACGGCTCGGGCGCGCCGCTCGTCGGCGACAAGTCGCATCATATGGCTCGCGCCGTTTGGAGGTAGTCCTTCTAACATGGAGGCCGATTAGCACGCCCTTGCCGCAGCGTCATTATGGGGGGCCGGATGTGGCTGCCGCCAGCTAAGCCGCGGGTTTCGCCCTAGCGCTTTTCGTGATAGACGGCGAGTTCGCTTCGAACTCCGCCGGGCGGCGCGCGTTCGGCTTCTTGGGATTCTGAAACTCGGGCCGGCGGTTCCTGACGGATGGCCCGCCAAGCAACAAGGGAAACGCCTTGTCCATTCCGCTTCGATATGTCGTCAAGATCGGCTCTTACATCCTGAAGCAGCATCTTTCGGGCAATAAGCGATATCCGCTCGTGCTTATGCTCGAGCCGCTGTTTCGCTGCAATCTTGCCTGCGCGGGCTGCGGCAAGATCGATTATCCGGATCCGATCCTCAACAAGCGGCTCTCGGTCGAAGAATGCCTCACCTCCGTGGACGAATGCGGCGCGCCCGTCGTCGTCATCGCGGGCGGCGAGCCGCTGTTGCATAAGGACCTCGCGCAGATCGTCGAAGGCGTCATTGCGCGCGGCAAATTCGCCATCGTCTGCACGAACGCGCTGCTGCTCGCCAAAAAGATCGATCAGTTCAAGCCGAGCCCCTATTTCACTTGGTCGATCCATCTCGACGGCGACAAAGAGATGCATGACCACGCCGTGAGCCAGGAAGGCGTCTACGAACGTGCGGTCGAGGCGATCAAGCTTGCGAAGTCGAAGGGCTTCCGCGTCACGACGAACAGCACGTTTTTCTCCGACGCCGATCCGGAGCGCGCCGCACGCTTCCTCGATACGGCGACGGCGCTCGGCGTCGACGGCATGACGGTGTCGCCCGGCTACGCCTATGAGCGCGCGCCGGACCAGGAACATTTCTTGAATCGCACACGCACCAAAGAGTTGTTTCGCGCGATCTTAAGACGGGGACGCGGCGGCAAGGCCTGGTCGTTCGAACAGTCCGGGCTGTTCATGAATTTCCTTGCCGGTAACGAAGCCTATCATTGCACGCCGTGGGGCAATCCTTTGCGCACGGTGTTCGGTTGGCAGCGTCCCTGCTATCTTCTGGGCGAGGGCTATGTGCCGACGTTCAAGCAGCTGATGGACGAGACCAATTGGGACGCCTATGGCGTCGGCAATTATGAGAAATGCGCCGACTGCATGGTCCATTGCGGCTTCGAGGCGAGCGCCGTGAAGGACACTGTGATGCGGCCTTGGAAAGCCGCTCAAGTGGCGCTGTTCGGCGTGCGCACGGAAGGACCGATGGCGCCCGACATTTCGCTCGAGAATCAACGCCCCGCGCAATATGTCTTCGATCAGAACGTCGCGACTTTGTCAGACATCCGCAAGCACGAGGCCGAGCAGCGGGCCGAGAAGCAGTCCACAGCGGCTTAACGACGAAAAGGCTGCGCGGGCGTCGAGACCCGCGCGGATAAGATCCCCGATTTGAGCGGGTCGTTGCGCCAATTCGCGCAAAATGCGCGCGATGTCGACGTCGCCCTCTGGAGTGATGGCGTTCGCGGCAAGCGGCGGCAGGGCGCGCCGCGCCGGATCGCTGATGACCCGCACGACAACGAAGGGCAGGCCGCGCCGTTCCGCGAACTCCGCCGCGATGTGCGATTCCATATCGACGGCGATCGCATCCGTTTTTTCTCGCAGGGTCGCCTTGGCCAGAGGATGAAGGGCCGGCGCGTCAACCCCGGCGACGAAACCCGTCTTCGCGCCGGCAAGACCCTCGGTCAGGATCGACACGAGCCGCGAATGCGAAGAGAAGGAACCTCGTTCCGAGACGGATTTCGATCCTATGACCACGTCGCCCGGTCGCAGCGCATGGTCGAGGCCACCCGCAAGTCCAAAGCTCACGACGCAGGAAAAATTCGTCTCGGCGACGTCGTCGAGCGAGACGCGCAGCAAATCGACATTGGCGCCGCTGCAAATTGTAATGAGGCCCTCGCCCTTGACGCAGGCGGCCTCACGCGCGAGGCCAGTGATGACGAGCACAGGCGATGTGCGTCGATCTACCAGGCCGCTCGCTTGTCGTCTGGCGATTCGAGCCATCGCCTTCTCCGCCGATCGCCCGAGTTGCGATGCTTTAAGGACATTTAACGATTCGGACGCCTTAAGCAAACGTCGCTGCAAAGACAGAGCCGACCAAAGCGCTCGCACAATGCTCCACGCGCGCCGGATCGGCGGCTCTCGATCCATTCAGAGTCCGACTTGAACTATCTTATTGTTGCTTCGCAATAAGTTGCGGTAACGCGCCAAAGCCCATAGCGGGAAGAATTTCGCATAGCCGTGATAGCGCAGATAGAAGACTCGCGGGAAACCCGTCGCCGTGAAGCGCTCCTCGTTCCAAAGGCCGTGATCCGCCTGAGTCTCCTGAAGAAAGGCGACGCCACGCGCGACGGCCGGATGATCGACTTCGCCGGCCGCCATGAGTCCCAGAAGCGCCCATGCCGTTTGAGACGCAGTGGACGGCGCCTTTTCATAGCCGCGATAATCGAGCTTGTAGCTGGAGAGGTCTTCACCCCAACCGCCATCCTCGTTCTGAATCGCCAAGAGCCACTGCACCGCGCGTCGATAGGCGTCTTCCTCATGCGGGACGCCGGCGGCGTTGAGAGCGCAGAGCGACGACCAAGTTCCGTAGATGTAATTCGCGCCCCAGCGTCCGAACCAGCTGCCGTCCTGCATTTGATCCGCGAGCAAATAATCGACGCCTCGTTTGATGCATTCATTCGCTTCCGGACGATCGCCAAGCTGCGCCAACATTGAGACGCATCTCGCGGACACGTCGGCGGTTGGCGGATCGAGCAGAGCGCCATGGTCGGCGAAGGGAATGTTGTTGAGATAATGATAGGCGTTGTCGGCGTCGAAGGCGCCCCAGCCGCCGTTTTTGCTTTGCAGGCCTTCGATCCATTCGCGCCCGCGCGCAATGCGTTCGGCGTAACGTGCGTCGCCCGTATCCCGCGTTGCGCGATCCATCGCCGTCACCACAACAGCCGTGTCATCGACGTCGGGGTAATAGGCGTTCGCATATTGAAAGGCCCAACCACCGGGTCGAACATTGGGGCGCTGCTCGATCCAATCGCCCTTCACGTCCAGAATTTGCAATGGCGCCAGCCATTCCAGACCTCTGCGCGCACGCTCTTCAGCCTCGGCGCCGCCGGCCTCGAGCAGCGTATGGCAAACGAGCGCCGTATCCCAAACGGGAGAGACGCAGGGTTGGCAATAGGCCTCGTGATCTTTGACGACCAGCAGGCGTTCGATCGCTTCGCGCGCGGCCACAACGCGCGGATCGTCCGAGGGAACGCCGAGCACGTCATACATCAGCAGGCTGTTGATCATAGCCGGAATAATCGCGCCGAGCCCGTCGACGCCATTCAGTCGCTCCGTCGTCCAGGCTTCCGCTTTCCGGATTGCGGCTTCACGCGGACCTTTGGGAAAATACGGCTCCAAAGCATGCAGAAGCTTATCGATCGCGCCAAAGATTTGAGTCCAGGGCCATGTCTGGTGTTCGCCTTTGGGCCAAACGCGCACTTCGTCCGGCGGCGTCGTGAAAAGTTCGCGAATATGAATGTCGCGAGGATTCTTGGCGCGCGGTTTTTTCACCATCAGCACCAGCAGAGGCACAAGGACCGTTCGCGCCCAGTAGGAGACCTTGTCGAGATGAAACGGAAACCATTTCGGCAACAGCATGATTTCGACCGGCATGGCGGGCACGCCGCGCCAAGGGATTTCGCCGTAAAGCGCGAGCAGCGCGCGCGCGAAGACATTGCTCTTCGCGGCGCCACCGCGAGCCAATATGGCTTCGCGCGCGCGCGCCATATGTGGCGCGTCCATGCTGTCGCCGATCATCTTCAGAGCGAAATAGGCTTTGACGCTCGCGCTCATATTGAAGTCGCCGTCCTCAAACAGAGGCCAGCCCCCGTGCGCGCCTTGTCTGCGGCGAAGATAAACGGCGATCTTGCGCTCCAGTTCGCGATCGACCGGCTCTCCGCGAAAGTGACGCATCAGAATATATTCAGAGGGGATCGTGCAGTCGGCTTCGAGTTCGAAGCACCAGTGACCGTCGCTCTTACCCAAAGCGAGAAGAGCCACGCGCGCGCGATGAATGCTTTGCTCGAGCGCTTCAGCGCCGACGACAGGCGAAAATGTTTCAGCACGCGCTGCTGCGGTCATTTCAAGAGCCTCCAATCTTCGGGCCAATTTTGATCGCGATGATTATTTCGTTTCGCCAAGCACGAATTCCGCCGCCCGATAGCCGGAGCGGATCGCGCCTTCGATCGTGGCCGGCAGACCTGTCGCCGTCCAATCGCCGGCGAGAAACAGATTTGGCCATCTGGTGACGGCTTGCGGCCGACGCGCTTCCTGCCGCGGCGTCGCGGCGAAGGTCGCCCGCTTCTCCTTGACGATTTGCCATGGCGGCAAATCCGAGGCAAGGCCGGTGGCCGCCGCGACTTCCGCCCAAATGCGCTCCGCCAGGATTTCGCGCGGTTCATCCATCAAGCGATCGGCGCCGCTGATCGTGACCGAAAGACGATTATGAAATGAAAACAACCACTCGCTGAGCGATCCGACCATGCCGAGCAGAGGCGGCTGGCAGCTGGGGGCCGAGATTTTGAAATGCGCATTGACGATGCCGCGAAAGTCGTCTGGCACGATGAGTTCCGGGATAAGTTCGTTCGCTGTCCAAGGCGGCGCAGCGAGAACGATCCGCTCTTTATCGTTAAGCTCGACCGCTTCATCGCCGAAGAATAGTTTTCGTGCGCGCTCGCCGTCGAATTCGATGGAGCGCAGCCGCGCAGAAAAACGCACCTCCGCGCCTTTGTCGGCGAGCATTTTTAAGGCCGGTTCAATCAGAGCCGGCCCCAATCCGTCCTTCGCGACGAGAGGGCGACATGCGGCCCCGCCGGCGGCCAGCGTTTCGCGCAGCACGGCTGCCGCCAGCGCTGCGGAGGCCTCACGGGGATCGGTGTTGAGAGCCGAGAGCAATACCGGGCCCCACAGACGCTCATAGAGAAGACCCGAACATGTCATGGCCTCGCCGATCGTGGCGTCTCGCCCCGCACGAAAAATTCCCAAGACGTCGAGATAAGCCAATGGGTCAACGCCGGCAACGCCGCGATCTCTCACGAAGATCCACCAGGGGATTCGAGAGGCGTTGGGCCGCAGCGTCCAGCGTTCGCCGTTTCGTGTGTCCAGAAAATCGAAGATGCACTCATCCGGACCGACGAGCGCATGGGCCGAGCCAAGGCGCGTCGCATAATCGCGCGCCGCCCAATTGCCGGAGAGAAGCAAATGATTGCCGTTGTCGATCATAAGATCGAGCGCCGAATCATAATACGACCGGCAGCGACCGCCGGCCATGCGCGCCGCTTCGTAAACGATGACGCGTTGGCCTTGCTCCGCGAGCCGGATGGCGCAGGAAAGGCCCGCAAGCCCCGCGCCGACAATGTGGATGGCGTCGCTCACGCGAAGGCGCGACGCAAAAGCGCGACGAGTATTTTTATTCGCGACGCATGGACGGGAGCGCGCGGCGGCGCGAAGCCGCGTGCGACAAGGCGGTCGAGAATGGAAGCGTAGGCGACAGACATCAGATACGGCGCCTTGATCACTCGCGCTGGCTGCGCAGCCATGATGCGGTTCGCTTCAGCGAAATGTTCGCGTGCGCGCAGGGCGACCTCCGCGCACGCCTCATTCAGGTTCGGATGAGCAAGCGCCGCGGAGGGTGTGAACTCACGCACACCGGCGCGTTCCAGCGCCTCGCGCGGCAAATAAAGACGACCGCGCAGCGCATCCTCGTCGAGATCGCGTAATATATTCGTGAGCTGCAAGGCCCGGCCCAAATGATGGGCGAGTTGCCGGCCGGCCTCCTCTTGCATTCCAAACACGCGGATCGACAGGCGGCCTACGGCGCTTGCGACGCGATCGCAATAAAGGTCAAGCTCGTTCCAATCGGGCGCGCAGATTTCCTTTTCAACGTCCATCGCCATGCCGTCGATCACGGCTTCAAAATCCGCACGCTGAAGGCCAAAGCGGCGCATGGGCTCGGCGAGATAGGCGCAGCGCTGATGCACGCGGCCCGCGTAAAGTTCGTCAAGATCGGCGCGCCATTCGTTGAGCTGTTCCATGCGCAGGTCGCGGTCGCCCTCTTCGTCCGCGATGTCGTCGACTGCGCGGCAAAAGGCGTAGATCGCATACATGGCGTCGCGTCGCGAAGGCTCCATCATTCGCATGGCGAGATAAAACGAGCTCTTGGTCGCCACGGCGCGCAGCTGTTGCGGCGCTTGCTCGGTCATTTCTTCGAGGCTCATAGCGTCGCGCCAGCAATCGTTCGACGTCGTCGCCCCGGCGCAAGGTGGCGTAGGAAGGTCAGCGCAGCGGCCCATGACGCCGTCAGCGCGAAGCCGGCTTTGGTCGCGTGAACCTTATCGACAAGCGGGTCGGCGATTTGCAGGCGATGAGTTAGCTGTTCGGCGAGGCGATGAATGGCGCCGACTTCCATGGCGAGCCGAATGTCTTCGATGAGATCGGCAAAAGGCGCGGCTTCGTTCAACAGGTCGGCGGTTTGACGCGCAAGCGCATGGATGGACGACAGAAGCGGCGCCGGCGATCGGTCTGCAGCGAGCATCTCCACTTTGGCGCCATGGGCGGCCAGGACGTCCTGCGGCAAATAGACTCTGTTCAGGCTGCGATAATCTTTTGCGCAGTCCTGCAGATGATTGATGATCTGCAAGGCGGCGCAGAGCGCATCATTCGTCGCCCAGGTGCGGCTTGCATCCTCTCCATGCACGTCGAGCACGAAGCGTCCGACCGGCATTGCGGAATAACGGCAATAGTCGATGAGGTCAGCCCAGTCCGCATAACGCAATTGCGTCACGTCGCGTCGGAACGCCGTCACAAGGTCGCATGCATGTTGGGACGACAGGCGGCGCTCGATCAGAATATCGCGCAGTCGCTTTGCGACCGGCTCGTCTGGGCCGGTTTGCAGCAACGCCGCCTCCAGACGATCGAGCAGCGCGAGCTTTTCTTCCGGAGTGAGCGTCGCATGATCGGAGATATCGTCGGCCGCCCGCACGAATTCATAGAAGGCGAGAATCGGAGCCCTGTAACGCGGAGCAATCAGCAATGACGCAACCGGAAAATTCTCGTCGCGATGCGTCTTGCCCGAACTCGTATCGCCGATATCGATCATGATCTCCTTAGGCCTTGATGGTCTTGTCGGCGAACGGCGCTTGATAGCGTCCTTTCCATTCGCCGCCGCGACCGCATAGGTGCCGCCGCGCGGATTCGAGTGTGAACCACGTATAGCAGGCGGCGATGACAGGCAAGGCGAAGGCGCGCGCGCGGGATAGCCCGTAAAAACGCAGAGACGGCATATAGGCTTGCGCCATGAGGAGATATGCGACCAGCGCGATTTCACGAGCGGGCGATTCCCCGAATATGACCAGGATGGGAGGCGCGAGATAAACCAAAAACATCCCTGCGACGGCGATCAAAAGACGCAAGGGCGAATAGCGAAGCTGCGCATAGGCGGAGCGGGTCACCATCTGCTCGATATCGGAATAATTTTGGTAGGCGCGCAGGCTCCAAGCGTCATCCGTCAGGCCGAGCCAGATCGGTCCTTGCCGCTTCATCAGCGCGCCCATCGCGCAATCGTCTATCAACGCGTCCCGGATGGCTTCGAGTCCGCCGGCCTGCGACAGCGCATCCGGGGGTATCAGCATAACGCCGCCGGCTGCGCCAGCTACGGCGCTATTTGGATCATTGACGCGGGAGAAGGGATAAAGCTTCTGAAAAAAGAATACGAAAGCCGGGACAAACCATCTCTCAGCCTGGCTTTCGCAACGAAGCTTCACCATAAGTGAAGCAAGCGCCGTCTCGCGCGCCGGCGATCCTGTCGCCAACCGCTCGACGAGGTTTGGGCCGAGCGCAATATCGGCGTCGCAAAAGAGCACGAAGTCGGGTTGCTGGGCCAAGCTTCGAACATAGGCGAAGCCATGGTTCATCGCCGCGATCTTGCCGGTCCAGCCGGAGGCTACGCCTTTGGTGCTGATGACCGTCAGGCGCTCTGCCGCATTTTCGGTCTCAGCGCACCTTCGAGCGGCCTCCGCCGTCCCGTCCGAACTGTCGTCGTCGACGAGAACGACCTCAAGCCGTCCGCTGAAAGATTGGCGAAAGAGCGAGCCGAGACTGTTCGTTATCACGTCGGCTTCGTCCCGCGCCGGGACGATCGCAATGACGCGTATGCCGTGAGGCTTTGGCGCGTCATCCGGCGCAAAATGGCGGTCGTGTTCAGTGAGACGCCAAAAAGAGCCATGCGCAGCGATGAGATAGAACCAGGCCGCTAAGCTGGTGAGAGCGAGAACCGTTGAGATCATTTTAGCCCGTGTGTGAGTTTTGCGGTTTTTGAACAGTAAAAACAACGCACTACACGGAATTATCCCAAAAACGGAAGCCGTCCAAACGAGTCGTCCAGCTCCAGGCCCAAATCGCCCGCGCCTAATTACCATTCGGAGAGGCCGCTGACTAGGTTAAGGCTCGGGAAAGTAGCGGCAATTAGCGCCATCGGCGAAGAGCAAGGCCCGCCTTATGTGAAAGCTTGAGGCGGCGAATGCGCCGCATGGCGGTCGGGAGGACTCGATGACCTATTTTATGGCGCGATCAATCGGAGGCGATTTCGACTCGGCGGTTGAAAAAGTCACTCAGGCCCTGAAAAACGAAGGCTTCGGCGTGTTAACAACCATAGATGTCGCGCAGACCTTGAAGCAGAAAATCGGCGTCGATTTTCCTCGTTACACGATTCTAGGCGCGTGCAATCCCAATTTTGCGCATCAGGCGCTGCAGGCCGAGGATAAAATCGGGGTCATGCTTCCTTGCAATGTTGTCGTGAAGGAGAAGGCTGGCGGCGGCGTCGAAGTCGCAGCCATCGATCCGCGGATCGCGATGCAGCAGATCGGCAATCCCGCGCTCGCGGAGATTGCGGAGCAGGTGTCGCAAGGATTGTCGCGCGCTCTCGCCTCGGTTTGAGAGGGAGCAGGACGCCCACGCTCTTTAATGGCTTCTGAAAGTCAGGAACTTATGCCCGAAATAGCTGGAGATGGTTGGCACCCCGATCGCCACGCCATGCGCGATCGGTTCGGCGAGGACGCCTGAGAATCCAATTGCGGGAAAGACATAATAGAGAAGGGTCATCGATACGACCCAGACCTGGATAATTCCCGCGATGTTCACGAGCACGAAATATTTGATTTGCTCATGCAACGGTCGTGGCGATGCGGGAAATACATAGCGACTGAATAGCGTGAATGCGATCACCATTCCGACCATATAGGCGACGATGACGGCCGCCGAAAATGACATGAAATGCTCGAGCGGAAAACGCGCGAGCCAATTCGCGGCGGCCGCGACGGCGCCAAGCGCGACGAAAAGCGCGAATCGACGCGCTTCCGCCTTGTGATCGAAAGTTTTGATTCCCGAGTCGAGATCCAAGTCGATCTCCTCAAATGTTGAGTTGGTTGAAAATGAAGGTCGGCAGATGTTGTATGACGAGCATTATAACGCGCCAGAAGGCGGGGGCGTAAATGACCGGTCCGCCGCTTCGTGCAGCCGCCGCGATCACCGTCGCGACTTGCTCGGGCTTGGCCCATAGCAGGCCTTTTTTCGTGATGTCCGCCGTCATTGGCGTATCGACGAACCCCGGCTTGATCAAGACCGCCCGGGCGCCGAGCGGCGCGAGCTTATGAGCGATTCCCTGGACGAGACGGGCGAGACCGCCTTTCGTCGCGCCATAAATGAAATTGGATCGCCGACCGCGATCGCCCGCCACCGAGCCGATGACCAGCAGTGCGCCGGACTTTTGCTTTTCAAGAATGGCGGTCGTAGCGAGGCACCAGGCGACCGCGCTCGTGAAATTGGTCTGGATGAGTTGCGCGACGGCGTTCGGGCTTCGCTCCAGCGCGGGTTGGTCGCCAAGAACTCCATAGGCCAGCAGAACAACGTCAAGACCGCCGAGCGCCTTCAGCATTTTGTCGAGTTCCGCGGCTGCGTCGGCGTTTGCGCAGTCGAGCGGCCAGGGGATTGCGTCTTGAGCGCCGCGCGCTTTCAAATCGGACGCGATGGCTTCGAGTCGCGTCGCGTCACGGGCGGCAAGGATGAATTGCGCGCCTTCGGCGGCCCAAATGCGCGCGGTCGCCTCAGCGATCGCGGAAGCCGCGCCCAATATCACTATGCGTTGCGCCTGATCGCTCATTGCATCACCCTACGCCAGAAATCCGAATTCATTGCCGGGTCCATTTCGAGTTGCTCCCATCTGGGGAATGAGCGCCTGAACATTTCGGCTGGCATTCGTCCGTCCTTGGCTGGATAGAGCGCGCCTTGAGCCTCCGCGACGATCGCATCGAGAGCGGCCATCAGTTTCAAAGTCTCGCTTCCGCGGAAGGGGAAGTCCAACGCCAAAGTGGCGCCTGGGCGCGCGAAGGACAGCAGACCCGGCGAAGGCAAATCGCCGAAGGTCTTTAATACGGCGAGAAACGAAGCCTGGCCCGAAGCCGTGATGACGTCGAGCAACGCTTTGACTGCGTCGCGCTGATTGGCGCGTGGAATGACGCATTGATATTGGAGCATCCCGCGCCGGCCATATAATCTGTTCCAGTCGCGCACAGCGTCCAGCGGATAAAAAAACGGCGCGTAATGCTGACGGATCTTTGCCGTCTTGGCGCTGTTGAGGCGATGATAGAATTCGTTGAACGCGCTGACCGTCAGGCGGTTCAAGGCGACGCCCGGCGCCTCGAGTGGAATCCGTTTCCACGAGCGGTCGTCGTGAACGTCATAGACTCCGTCAGCAATCCAATTGGCCCGCGAAAAAATTCCGCGCCCGCTATTGTCGCCACGCGATGTGCAGTCGATCCAGGCGACCGTGTGCTCGTAGCGGTTGACGCTTTCCTCCGCCAACTCCCAGAAGGCGTCGAGGCGATCGTAAGGAATGGTCTCGACTTCGAGATAGGCCCCGCCAATTCGAACGAGTTGAAGCTCGATCCATTCGACGACGCCGGTAAGACCGAGCCCGCCGACGGTGGAAGAAAATAATGCGGGCTCACTCTCAGGCGCGACGGTCACAGGGCCGCGGTCGCTGCGCAACAGACCAAAGGAACGCACGTTCCGCCCGAACGAGCCAGCGCTGTGATGGTTCTTGCCGTGGACGTCATTAGCGAGCGCGCCGCCGAGCGTGACAAAGCGTGTTCCGGGCGTCGTTGAAACAAACCAGCCTTTTGGAACGACAAGACGAAGGAGATCGGAAAGACTGACGCCCGCCTCGGCGCGCACGATGCCGGAGTCTGAATCGAAGCATATAAACCGATCGAGCCCGCACATATCGATAAGCGCGCCCGAGCCATTGAGACAGCTATCGCCGTAGGAACGCCGTAAGCCGATCGCCAATTTGCTTGCAACGCTTTTGTCTTCGAGGAGGGAGGGCAATTCATCCCGAAAATGGGGACGCGCCACCCGTTGGGGTTCGCGCGTCACGCGTCCCCAGGAGAATACGTCCGCGCGCGCGGCAAAGGGAGAATCGCTCACTGTGCCCGGGTCCTATAGCAAGGCGGCGCCAAACGCCGCGCACATCAGCGCGCCGTAGAACAGGCTGAGGCGATCCTTAAGAGCGAAAGCGACCGGATCATCGTGCAATTCGCCGCGATGACACAACAACCAGATGCGCGCGAGCCAAAGGAACAAGACAAGCGGAAAGGCCCAAAGGAAATAGGGGTGTTTATAAAAGCCTGCGGGGAACGCGTCTTCGACAAGATAAATGACCATGATGAGAACGGTCGCGACCATCATGGCGACGCCAAGCGCAAGCACCAGCGGCGCGTCGCTGGCGCGATAGCCGCGGCCCGGCGTCTCGCTCAGCCCGTGCGCGACCATGCGCGTGATCTCTGTTTGACGCTTCGCTGCAGACAGAGACAGGAATATGAACATGGAGAAGACAAACAGCCAAGGCGAGAATACGACATTGGCGACGACGACGCCGAGCGCCAATCGCATAGAGAACAGCGAGGCCAGAACAAAGACGTCGATGATGGGTTCGCGTTTGAGGCGGAACGAATAGGCGAGACTGATTGCAAGATAAAGCGCCAGCGTGGCGACGCACGCGGCTCCTTGTAGCGCAGCGAGAGTAAAAGCCAGCGCGCCCCCGCCGACGATCAGGCCGATTCCTGTTGCAATTGGGAGATCGCCGCTCGCCAAAGGACGATTTTTCTTGGACCAATGGCGCCGATCTTCGGTCAAATCCCAAAGGTCATTGAGAAGATAAGTCGCAGAAGCGAGCAAGCTCAGCGCTGCAAAGCCGCCCAAGGCATGAAGCCAGGCTGTCTGATCATGGGCCTTGCCGCCCAATATCAGGGGGACGAAAACGAGAGCGTTTTTGGCCCATTGATGAAATCTCAGGCCCCTTCGTAGCGTTGGAAAGCTGAGAATCTTGGTCGGTAGGACGGCGGCGAGTTCGGTGCGCGTCGTGATCTTCTTCTTCATGGCGGCGGAACGCCCTGCGAATATCGCTGCGGTCGCCTTGCTCCAGACATGAAGGTCCGACGTAGAATCGCCGACGTAAATAAATCCCTCTGGAAAGCGAGCAAATACTTCCTCGGCTTTCGCCACGCCCTTCAGGTTGCGGCCGTCGACTGAGGCAATGACGTCCTCGATGAAGGGGTAGCGCAGCTTTATTTTCTCCGCGATGGAGATGTCTGCTGCAGTCGCCAATATGACTCGGCGACCACGGCCCGACTCGCGCTCAGCCAGTGCGACGATTTCATCATTGGCGGGGAAAGTTGCGACGTCTTCCTCCGTCACCGCTTCGGCAAGGCGGTTCTTGACGATCGCGCGACCTGCCAAAATCCAGAAGGGAATTTTCCACGACGCGATCCCACGCCGTTTGATGAAAAATAACAGCGACTCATGCAAAGCGTCGGTGGCGATCAAAGTGCCGTCGAGGTCGATCACGAGCGGCAATGAAATATCGTAAGAGAGCGGCTCGTCAGTCCGCGTCAGTTGCGTTACAGCGCGAGCATCGAGGTCCTGCACATACGCGGTATTCATTATACTCGCCAAAGATTATAGGAGGTCCGAGCGTCCGCCGACGCTTTCTCGACATTTAAGGGATGTGGCTTAACACATTGTATGGGCGCAAGCGACCGCGGCCGCAGGCTTCCTGAGTTTCAATCTCAAGGTTAAGATTGTAAAAACGGCCTGTACAGCGAAACGCGCCGCGGTGCGCGTTGACATGCAAGGAGAGGGCGGCCTATCCCGCCATACGCCTTTAGCGCCAGCCAAAGCTCAGATGGATTAGAATGTTCCCAGAGTTCGCGCGTCATTTCCTTTCGAGGCCATTCGTCCTAAAGCCGCGACGCGTGTTCCTGGCGCTTGTCATATTGATGGCGGTTCTGAAGCTTGTCGCTGTCTTTGTTTACGTTCCAGGCGATCGTTCGATTTTCGATCTCGGATTTAGCTTCGATCCTTATGTGCGATCGCTTCATGATGGGCTTGGATTTCAGTCTTGCGTCGCCGAGAATTGCGATCATTCGTCGAGAATGCCGGGGTTACCGCTCTTTCTCGGCCTTATCTCCACTTTCACCACCAGCCTTCGCATCGCCGCCATCATTAAAGCGATCCTGTTCAGCGTTCTGGTGTATCTGACGTGCCGCGGGATTGGAGAGCGCCTGGTTGTAAGGTCACCCTTCCATTTTGCTTTCTATGCGGCCGTGACAGCCTTTATTGTGCTCGCCCCCAATCTCATCAAGCATGCGTCTGTCGCGCATTATGAAGAAGGCTATGTTCTTGAGTTGCTCGCGATTACGGCGGTAAGCGCGCTAACTCTGATAAGCGCCGATCCGAAGAACATCTCCTGGGGACGCTACGCCGTTCCTATTGTCGCGGCCTCGGCCGCCTATCTGTTCAAATCGTCATTGATACTCGTGTGGTTTGCGACGTCATTGATCATGGTCTACGTCGCTTTTGCGTCTGCACGAAAGTCGCTCGCCGCCGGGTTGACCGTTCTGGCTCTCGCGGCCCCGACGTCCTGGCTTTGGCATAATTATACGACAGGCCACAGGCTTTCGATCATGTCGAGCTACGACGGAGAGAACATGTTTCGTGGATGGAACGAGCATACGCTGGACCTTTATCCGCAATGCAGTCTCGACATGCTTTTTGAGCCGATCAGGATCTGTGAAGACAAGCCAATCGCATTGCCTGACGAAGCTGGGCGCGCCGGCTTTAAATCGGAATGGGCCTGGAACGACGCCTATAAGAAACGCGCCATCGACTGGATCGTCGCAAATCCTGGCGCGGCGCTCAAGACTTTCGGAGTCAAACTCTACACGGTTCTCGTTTCGCCGCGTCTTGTGCCATACCGAATGACAGACGGTCTGAAAGAAAAGACGCGCGGAAGAATTGAAGAATTTGTCGGAAGCGGGTGGCTCGCAATCGGTCGCGTCTTAGAGCTATTTGGACTGACTGCAAGCCTCTGGCTGCTTCTGCGGGGCGACGAGCAGTCACGGCGGGTGGCGATCGCTAGCCTGCTGCTGACGGGAAGCTACGTAACCCCTTACATCCTAGGCTTTGGGTATGAGAGGCATTTCTCGATCTTCGTGATGCTCGTTTCAATATGTTGCTTATTCTTGTTTTCAGAACTTATCAGAAGCTCCCAAAACGAACCCTCGCGCGAGCGTTGAGGCTGAGCGCGTCACGCACTTCAGTTTTTGGTCATCTGGCGAATAAATCTCTTTTCAGCCGGGCAAGCGCGCCCCACAACCCGCCAACATCGCCCAAGGACGCGTGAACGATTTCGGGAACGACGGGATATTTGCGCGGCAAGGCTTCGAGATGCATTCGGATTCGATGCATGGAAATGCCGATTTCATTCATCATCGAGCCGCCGATGACGATGCGTTCTGGGGACCAATAGGCGTTGGTGTTGTGAAGGGCGATCGCGATGATTTGAGCGAGTTCCTCCCAAATGGGGTGATCTTCGCGAAGCTCCCACGGATTGACGCCGAAGCGTTCGCTAATCGTTCGGCCAGAAACGAGCTGCTCCAAATTAGGCGCCGTTGCCTGGACGCCGAGCAGTTGCTCGCCAATTTCGAATCCATAGGTCGCGCGATCAATGTCGCCATCGACGATGCGCACGCCATTCACGCCGGTGGAAACCGTCATATAGGCCATGATGGCGCAGCCTTGGCCAGCGCCCGCTATCGCCTCTCCGAGCCCCGCCAGTGCGGCGTCGTTTTCTATCGACACGCTTGCGTTCAATGCGGACTGAAGGTCCTCGGCAATTGCCGCGCCGTTCCAGAGCGGGAGATTCGCCGCATGCGTCAAGCTTCGTTTGTCCCGGGATATCACGCCAGGGACGCCGATCGCCGCGCCCTCAATCGTATGGCCGCCGCTGATCTGTTTCGCGGCTTCAACAAAGCGGGCGAGCGCGGCTCGATAGTCTTGCTGGGTTTCGAAGATGAGGGGCTGACCAAAAGCCTCGAGGTCAATGGAGCCCGCGATGCGGGTCTTCGTTGCGCCGATGTCGGAGACAATATGCATCGACAGCCTCCTCCAAAGGACACGACGAGTTAATATTTGCTGAACTCTTCTTCAAGAGTCTTCAAGAGAGAGTCTTCAAGAGGGCGTTCGCCGATCTTCAATGGCCTAATTTGGTAAAAAAGGCGAGGGAGACAATTGGTTTCGATTGAGGGAGGGCGCTTTCGATAAAGGTCGCGAGGTTCGCGCGCCCATTGGCGTCGCGCCGCGTAATTCGCCATGTCCATCAGCTGGTGCGAGCGTCACGCTATTTTACAGGCAAGCGTTGCAATCAGCAGGCTATTTCTTGAGCATGGCGCCTAGCTTTGATGGAGGGCCTTATTGAATAGACCTATACGCAAACGCCGCTATTTTGACGGCGAACACCAGCGCGAAAGCCAGTGATCCATATTTCATCATCAACATAATCGCGTAATAATGGTCGGGTCTCATCATGGCCTTCTCCTTTCGGGCGACGCTTTTCACAAAGCCGCTGGCTCTACCAAGCAATTCAATTGCCAACGCGATGACAGCGCCCGAGCTGCGATCTTTTGCCGCAAGGGGGCGCTAGGAAGCCGGAAGGTCTGCCCGCCGCGATGCCGTCAGCCTCTCGAAATAGGGGAGTTTTAGGAGCGCTTGAAGAGTCAGCGAAGAAGGCCGAACAGAAGGATCAGAAATACAGCGTCGGCGCTCAAGAGAAGCGCCAGCACCAATAAAAGAACGATGCGCAGTTGATCGATGTGAAGCTGCATCGAAGCCCTTCCCCTCGATGATCCTGTCCTGGCTACTTGGCGCGGGGAGGGAGCGCGGCAAGCTGCTCCCTTCGAATACGCCTCAGCAATATGCGCTTAGGTGAAGCAGGAGGCTGCACACGGTTCGCAAAGAAACCCGTTCGTCAGAAATGCGAACCCACTTCATACGCCATACGTCACCGAAATCTTAGCAGCAGCGTCAAGCGCGGCGCGAACAACAATTCCGCGAGCGGAGAACGGGAACCAACATCTTCTTCTAGAGGTTATCGGAGGACTGGCTGCGCCCACCACCGGACGCGGCTCTGACGGTAATCCCAGTTCGCGGCGGATTTTGACAGGAGCCTTCGCATGCATTCATCGGCGCCGGTCATGGATTGCGAACATGGGCGCCAATGGGCGTCGAGCTTTCCCGATGAAGACGAGCCGGCTCGCTCTTTGAGAGTTCGGCTGTTCGATGCCCGGCGTAGATCGATCGAGATCACGGCGCCATTGAGTGCGGAGGACATGGCCGTGCAGGCGATGGACGACGCCAGTCCAACAAAATGGCATCTCGCACACACGACATGGTTTTTTGAAACTTTTATTCTGAAGGATTATCTCGACGGCTACATTTTGTTCGACCCGGCTTTTAACTATTGCTTCAACTCTTATTACGAGCTTATTGGCGAACGTCATCCTCGCTCAAAACGCGGATTGCTGACGAGACCGTCGATCGATCGCATAATTGCTTATCGCGAATATGTAGATTGTTCGCTTGAGCGGCTAATTTCCGACGTCGCGGCGTTCAATTCCGAATTGGCTCGCCTCGTCGAGATCGGCATCAATCATGAGCAACAGCATCAGGAATTGATGCTCACCGATATCCTTTCGCTGTTCGCGGCGAATCCTCTGCGGCCCGCATATAGCGCGCCGCGGACGCCTGTCCGCGCCGAAAGTGCGCAAAAAATGCGTTGGGTGGAGTTCTCTGGCGGTCTTCAACAAGTGGGTCATGACGGGAATGGTTTTGCTTGGGACAATGAGTCTCCGCGGCACAGCGTATTTATCCATCCTTTTATGCTTGCTGACCGCCTTGTGACAAATGCCGAATGGATGGAGTTCATGAGCGACGGCGGATATTGCGCCCCGAGCCTGTGGCAAGCGGACGGATGGACGACGATCAATCGTGAGAACTGGCGCGCGCCGCTCTATTGGGAGCAATGTGACGGCGAATGGTTTGCAATGTCGCTTGAAGGATTGCAGCCTCTCGATCCGCAAGCGCCCGTCGCACATGTGAGCTACTACGAAGCCGACGCCTTCGCGCGTTGGTCAAAAGCTCGGCTGCCGACGGAATTCGAATGGGAAACTGGCGCCGCAATGGAAAAACAAATTTCCCAAACAGGCGACAGGCGGTCAACTGCGGACGACTCTGCGTTGCATGGCCGCGCTCGCCAAATGTTTGGGGAAGTTTGGCAATGGACTTCGAGCGCACATCTGCCTTACCCCGGCTATCGACCACCGGCCGGGGCGCTTGGTGAGTATAACGGGAAATTTATGGTCGGTCAGCATGTGGTGCGCGGGAGTTCTTTCGCCACGCCGCGTGAACACGCCCGCCTCAGCTATCGCAATTTTTTCTATCCCCATCAGCGCTGGCAATTTTTGGGTCTGCGCCTCGCTTCGGAGGCCCTTTGATGTTGAAAGCAGTTGAGCCTATTCGAAGCAGCCCAGCGGACGACGACTTCGCGGCGAGCGTTCTTGCGGGGCTGTCGAAGCCCCGCAAGACTTTGCCTTGCCGATTTTTCTACGACGCCCGCGGAAGCGAGCTGTTTGAGGAAATCACGCGTCTACCCGAATATTATTTAACCAACGCCGAGGTGTCGATACTGGAGACATTCGCGACTGAGATGCTCGAAAGCGAAGCTGACGATTCAATTCTCGTCGAATTCGGTTCAGGCTCGAGTTGGAAAACCGAAATTCTGATCGAGAGATCGCCGCATCTCCGCAGCTATGTTCCGATCGACGTATCGATTAGCGCGCTTACCGAAGCCAAGACCCGCCTCGCGCAACGATTTCCTCATCTCGAAATTAGACCCCTGCTTGGCGATTTCATGAAGCAGGTCATTTTCCCAATCGACATTGCGGGTCACCAGAAATTTGGTTTTTTTCCTGGTTCGACAATTGGCAATTTCACGCCACTCGATGCGACGAAATTGCTTAAGCTTATGAGGCGAGCAGTATCGGCAGGCGGCAGAATGATCATTGGGGTCGATCTGAAGAAGGACGTGCGTCGCTTGCTTCACGCTTACAATGACGATCAAGGCGTGACCGCAGCGTTCAATATCAATCTGCTTCGACGCATCAATCACGAGCTTGACGGAAATTTCGAGCTAAGCGCGTTTCGTCACGAAGCGACCTACAATCCTTTCGAAGGCAGAATTGAAATGCGCCTTGTCAGCCTTAAAGATCACGACGCAATCATATTGGGTAGACGCTTTCGTTTTTTCGCTGGCGAGGACATCCACACAGAAAGCTCGCATAAATATACAATCGATGAATTCCGCCAATTGGCCTGTTTTGCCGGCTGGACGCCGCGCAGGGTTTGGACAGACAAAGCCAGTTTGTTCAGCGTGCACGAACTTGTCTCGGTTGGTCCGTATTAAAACTGCTTCTCCCAATTCAGTCTGTTCAAAGCGCGATTTGTTCAGGAAGCGCTTTAAACGACGGGAACATAGAACGATCACGCTTGTTGATACCACGTTCTGCGATGTCGCAGACGAGCGATTTGCATCGTTAAGGCGGGTTCAAGTTTGGCATTGATAGTTTCCGAATCTTCGCACCCGCTGAAGCTTTCCATAGCGGAATAAAGCACGAAGCGATCGGTGAATTATCGCGCCATGGTCTCAGCCTTAGCCAATTCTGCGTGGAGTAAGTCATGAACGGCATCATCTATTTGGTCGGCCTGATCGTTGTGATCATGGCCATACTCTCATTCCTCGGCTTGCACTGATCTCAAAAGGAGCATGACATGACTGACACGGCGCTGAGTCCGACAGCGATCGAATCTCGATCGTATGTCGATTGGCCGGCAATCTTCGCGGGAGCCGTCACTTCATGCGCAATAGCGGTTCTGATGACAGCTTTCGGATCCGCGATCGGCCTTTCTTTGGTCTCCCCATACGAAGGTCCTTCTCCCCAAATTTTCTATATAGCTTTGGCTCTTTGGTTTGTCTGGATCACGGTCTCGAGTTTTGCGGTTGGAGGCTATGTCACAGGTCGCATGCGTCGGCGCATAAATGACTCCACCATCCATGAAATTCACATTCGCGACGGCGGCCATGGTCTGGTCGTATGGGCCGTATCCGTGTTGTTGGGCGCGGCCATCGGAATCTCGACCGTTTCGTTTGCAGTGAAGGGTAGCGCCGACGTCGCAAAGTCTGGCGTTTCCTCAGTCGCTTCGAACATGGGAGCGGCGACGGATCCCATGGGCTATGCCGTCGACAGCCTGTTGCGAAATCCGGGAAACCCGGCGGACAAAAACGGTTTGGCTAACAGCTCCGCCATTACCGGAGATACGCGGCAAGAAGTCATGCGCATTCTGGCGATGAGCGTGGCGAACGGCTCGCTCAGCAATGATGATCGCGGCTATTTAGCGAAACTCGTGGCGGCGCGGACGGGGCTTTCCCAAACGGACGCCGAGAAGCGAGTCGATCAAGTTTCGGCGCGAATGAAGTCTGTCTCGGACAAGGCGAAGGACACAGCTGAAATGGCTCGCAAAGGCGGGATCATCCTCGCCTTCTTGACCGCAGCCTCCATGGTGCTCGGCGCGGCCGCAGCCTGGTGGGGCGCTGTTACGGGCGGACGCCATCGCGACGAGAACTACGACGCAAGCAACCTTACGCGCTGGTAAAAAGGAGGCGAAAAATGGGACGTTCTATTCTGCTTTGGATGCTCGGCGTGCCAATTCCGATCATAATTCTCCTCGCCCTTATCCATCACTAGTTGAGCGGAAGGTAGCCATCGCGCGCTGCAATCAAACTCATCGAACAGCGCGCGATGGCGCAAAAGGGAAGCTAGGGCGGCGCTGGATGGGAGCCAAATTACCGTTTAGCGATCAGAAACATTCTGCCCCGTGCTGCGTTTAAGAATAACAAATCCTCATGGTGGAGCGAAAGCAATGGGATCCCATGCTAAGCAAATTTCGGAAGAGCTTGACGCATTGCGACAGAATGTAAGCTCGCTCGCAGATGAACTTACGGGACTTTTGAGCGACAAAGGCGATGAATTCGCTGGCGACATTAAACAGCGCGTTCAGAAGATCCGGGATGGGTTCAACGAGACGGTTTCAGAGACCGCTGCAAAAGGCCGTGAGCTTACCCAGAACGCGGATATTAATGGTTTGAGCGAGTTGATCGAAAACACCGTGCGCGAGCGTCCTTTCATGATGCTGGCGTTGGCGGCAGGCATCGGGGCGATCCTCGCGAGCCAGCTTCGGCGTTGATCGTCAACATAAAGGAGGTTACCCCGCGTGTTCACCAATCTGATCCAGAACACTAAGCACGAACTGACGGACAGCGTTAAGTCTGCTTATTTCAGCGCGGTGATAGATTTCTTTTCAATGGTCGCTCTGCTCCTTTTCAGCGTCGCCATCTTCGTTTGGGCGGATGAAAGATATGGCGCAGTGACGGCGGGATTGGGTCTGGGCGTTGCGTATTTGGCCTTGGCGGTGTGCGTCTCCCTATTTGCGGCTTCATGGAGACGCGCCCGGGCTCGCGAGAATGAAGCGCGCCTGCAAGCGCAGCAAGCTCTTATGAGCGAGCAACCAAATTTGCTCGATCCAAATTGGCTGACGAGCCCAGCCGCTCTTGCGACCGGGCTTGAAGTCGCGCGTAAGATCGCTGCTCGGACGGACGCGCCAAAGCTGCTCATTCCCGCGGCCGTCGTGGGGCTTGCATTAATTATCGCTGTCAGGCGGATGTCTCGTCCTGCTACCTAAGTGGCTGCGCTGGTTCCGTATGTTTAACGTCGCGAGGCCGTCTTGGAACAGGATGGCTTTCGCTTGCGTTAACTTCCCCAATCATCTGAGGAGATCACAAATGTCTATCAAGACAATGGAAGACCTCTTCGTAGATACGCTCAAAGACGTGTACTACGCAGAGAAGCAAATTCTAAAGGCGCTGCCAGAGATGGTGAGAACGGGCTCGCACAAGCGAGTTGAAGAAGGCTCTTGAAACCCATCGTAAAGAGACCGAGGGCCAGATCGACAGGCTCGAGACGATTTTTAAAGGGCTCGACGTCACCGCGCGTGGGAAGAAGTGCGAGGCGATCGAAGGAATCATTCGAGAGGCTAAGCATCATATGCAAGAGATCGAGAACGATAACGTTCTGGATGCTGGCATGATTGCTTCGGCGCAGGCCGTCGAACATTATGAAATTTGCCGCTATGGAACTTTGATCGAGTGGGCAAAGGACCTCGGCATGGAAGAGGCGTCGGGACTTCTCGAAACCACTCTCGAACAGGAGAAGAACGCGGATAAACTTCTCACTCAGATCGCAAAATCATCCGCCAACAGTCGAGCTGCGGCTTGATATTTTGGCGCGGCGTATTAACACAACAAGCTGGAGCGCGCTAAAAAAATAGAGCCTTCCGACAATGGGTGTCCGGCAAATCCGGCCATCAATTGAGTGAGCAACTGCTCTGAAAGGCAACGTCTTGATGGCTGATTTGGCGCGCACTCTGGAAGAGTCCCAAGACCAGGCGCCAACGGCTAAATCTCGATCGTCCGAACAGCTTTATGCTCTCAAGGACGGCGACGCCTTTGCTGTGTTTGACGCGTCCGGGGATATGTCAGGGTCCGCGGATGGTTTTTTTCTCAATGACACGCGCCTATTGTCATTTTTTCTCTTCACGCTTTACGGCGCGTCGCCGCCGCTGTTGAGCGCATCTGTCGGCGCGGACAATGTTTGGTTTACGTCCCACAGCACCAATCGGCCACTTGCCCCGATCGGGGAAGTCGGCGTGCCAGAAGGCGTCGTTCACGTCGAGCGGAAGCGTTTCCTGTCAGATGCGCGTATATATGAGCGCATACGTTGTACCAATTATGGGCACTCGACCGTCGAGTTGCCGCTAAGTTTCTCGTTCGGCGCCGACTTCTGTGACATGTTCGAAGTGCGCGGCCTAAAGCGCATACGACGTGGAGAAAAGCTCAAACCGATTCTTTCGCAAACGGCCGTCGAGTTTCGATATAGCGGGCTCGATGATGTTCTCAGGCGCTCTGTGATCTCGTTCTCAGAAAGCCCTCATCATCTGACGGAGTCGCAAGCAGGGTTTAAGTTTCGCGCCGCTCCAGGCGGCGAATTGGATCTCTACATCGAAATAGGCGCGCAGGTTGAGGAAGTTCCGTCGGAAAAGCGATTCTATGAAGCTGGAGTGCGGGCGAGAACGCCCATGCGGGAGAAGCTGCGGCGAGGCGCGCGGCTAAGGACGTCCGCGCCCCTCTTTAATGCCTGGATCGCAAAGTCCCGAGCTGATCTTGCCTTGCTCGTGTCAGACTTGCCGACGGGTCCGTATCCTTACGCTGGCATACCTTGGTTCTCGACGACATTCGGCCGAGACGCGCTCATCACAGCTTGGCAGGTGCTTTGGCTCGACCCCGGACTGACTAAAGGCGTTCTGTCTTTTCTCGCTGCGAATCAAGCCACGGAATATTCGGCATTTCGTGACGCAGCGCCCGGAAAGATCCTGCACGAGGCGCGACGCGGAGAGATGGCGGCACGCGGGGAGGTGCCGTTCGAGCGCTATTACGGAGGCGTCGACACAACATGTCTCTTTGTGGCTTTGGCGTCAGCCTATGCCGACCGAACAGCCGATATGGATTTTATCGAGAAATTGTGGCCTGCGTTATGCGCCGCGGTTCAGTGGATGGACTCCTTCACGGGTCTAATCCGGACGGGTTCATCACCTACGAGCGCGGTGAGGCGAGCGGTCTGTTGAATCAAGGCTGGAAGGACAGTCATGATTCGATTTTTCATGCCGACGGGCGCATGCCTAACGGACCGATCGCGCTCGTTGAGGTGCAAGGCTATGCGTTCGCCGCGTACACGGGCATGGCCGACCTCGCAAAGCGGCGTGGCGACGATGACGCGTCGGAGCGTTGGCGCGCGCGAGCCGAGCAATTGCGCATCGCGGTCGAAGAATCGGTTCTGGATGCAGGATCTCCAATATTACGGAATTGCGCTCGATGGAGAGGGCAAGCTTTGCAGAATAAGGGCTTCCAATGCTGGCCATCTGCTTTTCGTGGGATTGCCTACTCAGGATCGCGGGCGCGCCGTTGCGCGCCAATTAGCCGGTGGCGATTTTGCGAGCGGCTGGGGCTTACGGACATTGGCTTCCGGCCAGATGCTTTATAATCCCATGTCCTATCATAACGGCTCTGTTTGGCCGCACGATACCGCCCTCTGTATCGCCGGGCTGAGGCGCTATGGCGCAATTGACGCCGTCATCCAGCTTTTGTCGGGAATGTGGGAGGCTGCGGCGCATTTCGACATGCGATTGCCTGAGCTTTTTTGCGGCTTTGCGCGCGCAGGCGCCGAGTCGCCTGTCGCATATCCGGTTGCTTGCTTGCCTCAGGCGTGGGCGGCCGCTTCGACCTTTGGCATGCTGCAGGCTTGTTTAGGCGTGACGGTCGATGGTTGGAGTTGAGAGGTCAGAATCATGACTTCCAAGACTGCCCACCGGACTCGGCGATATCGAGATTTTCGATATTGCAATTGACGGACAGATCGTAAGCCTGAGTTTTCGAGAGATCGGCGGTTCTGTTTCGGTCTTGCGAATTCCAGGTAACGAACCGCCGGTGACTGTTGTGACACAGCTCTGAGATTGCGAGCTAAAGTAGTGGTTGCTTTACCGCAGGCATGAAGGGCGTCTCTTCTTCTTGTAAGACAAAGTACTTTGGTTGGTGGGACGAACGATGAACGAGCGCCTGCAGGTCATTTTTAGGATTTGCTGTGGGCAGGAGTGAGTAGAGCTCGAGATAACGTCTAGCCATTACGTTCGCCGAAAAGCGAAGCTCAAAGCGTTTTCGAATATGTGTTCGATCAAGTTGATCGATGCTGCGAACGGCAGCTAACGCCTCATCCATGCTGTTGACGATGAAGCCTGTTACGCCGTGTTCGATAATTTCCGGCACCGAACCGCAACCATAAGCGATCACAGGAGTTCCGCACGCCATTGCTTCGATCATGACCAAGCCGAACGGCTCCGGCCAATCGATCGGAAAAAGAAGCGCGTCTGCAGCGCCCAGGAATGAAGACTTTTGCGCGTCGTTGATCTCCCCGATGAACTCGATCAGGGGCTCCCCTTTGATCATCGGTTCAATCTTTTCGTGAAAATAGGGCCTGTCGACGGGGTCGACCTTCGCCGCCATTTTCAGCGGCTTGCCAATGCGCTTGGCTATCTCGATGGCGCGGTCGGGCCTTTTCTCGGGCGAAATCCGCCCAAGAAATGCAAGATAGCCTTCGCCTTCCTTCTTGAATGTATGGAGATCAATCGGCATTCCGTGATGCACCGTGCCTATCCAGTTCGCCGAAGGCAGAAACCGTCTCTGATCGTCGCTGATCGAGACGAGGGGAAAGCCTCGCCACCTTCGATAGACATTCGGCAAATCTGCAAGATCGAGTCGCCCGTGCAAGGTCGTGATGGTTTTTCCGGCAATATCTTCGAACAATGGAAAATGGATCATATCGGTGTGAAAATGAATGACATCGAATTCATGAGCGCGGCGCCGAACTTCGGAGAGTAAGGTCAAATGGGCTGCAAGGTCCGATCTGAGCAGCGTCGGATCCAGGCGGATCGCTTGGTCGCGAACGGATACGAGCTTCGCCCGCGTTCGAGAATCCGCGCTGGCGAAAAGCGTAACGTCGTGACCGAGATTGACTAGTGAATCCGTGAGATGCGCGATGACGCGTTCAGTTCCCCCGTAAAGAAGCGGAGGCACTGCTTCGTAAAGCGGAGTGACTTGCGCAATCTTCATAACCCGATGGAAATCTATTGCGGCGTTACTTCTAGAGCTGACGATGGGGCTGTTTCTCGCAACATTGGGTTTGTGCTTCCTGTCACTAACTGACGCTTGCGCAACAATCATGATGTATGAATTAGGGTGCAGATCTAGGAAGAGGAGTGTCTGGACGCAGGCTTGCTCAAGATCCCGGAGCTGACCGGATCTGGTCCAATTTCTTCAATGCCCGACAGTCCCAAGATCTTTACGAGTTTGGCGCGCGCGCGATTTAGTCGGCTCTTCACGGTCCCCTTAGGAATTCCACAAATTTCCGCCGCTTCTTCATAAGAAAGTTCCGTTACTCCCACGAGGACGATAATTTCACGGTGTTCGGGCGGAAGTTGATCCAATGCGTGACGAAAGTCGTTCAATTCAAGACTGCCTTCCTGGGCGCCGCGCACGGAAAGCTGGCCAGCGTAGCCACCATCGATATCCTGCACCTCTCTTCGATGCTTTCTGTAAATTGAACAGAAATTATTGCGAAGTATCGTGATGAGCCATGCTCTCAAATTCGTTCCCGGCTCGAAGGAATCGAAATGCTCCCATGCTTTTACGAGCGTGTCTTGGACAAGATCATCGGCGGCGTTGAGCGAACCGGATAAAGATATTGCGAAGGCGCGAAGATGCGGAATTTCGGCAAGCAGGAGTTCGGTCGGCGTCTTGCCGCGCTTATCTGATCCACGCTTCTTTCCTCCTGCATCGAAATCCCCGTAAACCGCTTTTCGACAGCCCGCGTTTTCATCGAAGCGAATGGGAATTACGTTCAACTTCTCGGGTTCGAGCCGAGCAGTGCGCTGTGAGAAAACTCTGTCTTTCGGGCGGGCTGGAGTGGCGATGGCCAAATGTGAGCTACGCATTACATTCACCCGGATTTAGTTGGCGAAGGCGTTCGACCCGGCTTTTCGGGAAGTTTCGATTGAGCTTCGTTGACCTCATCGAGCCTGGAGGGCTCTCCGCCGGTCATTCCTTCTTCCTCGGCGACGGCCAATTGGCGGGCCTCCTGTTCCCAATTTTTGAGAGCGGTTTGTTTCTCTTTCAGGGAAAGCTTCTCGTCGGAAACGACTTCACGCTGGCGACGCGAAATTTTTTTGCGGTTCCTGTATTTGCTCCGCCTTCTTCTGGTTGTTTTTGTCGGACTTCATGGTCACCTCGTTGCCGCCGCCCTCGAATCGAACCGGCGAATTAAAGAAAAGTCATTTCTCGTCTCAAGCAGGCTCGTCGGTATCGCCGGCGAGCAACAGCTGCGGCGTCTGGGTCATGGACCAGCCGCCCACCAGACGATCGAGAATCACCACCATGTCAAAGCGATCATCCGGCCACATCGGCGCTTGGAGCGAATGGTCCGTGATGAGCTCGATGAGCCTCGGGATTCCCTTGTGCTCCCAGACGACGAGCACGACGCCTGCGCAATTGCGAATTGCGTCGGCGAGCTCTTCAGTCTGATGCTTGAGAAACGAACGATCGATCGGGGAGCTCAACAATTCGGCCAAAGGTCCGGCCGTAAGAATATGTCGCTTGCTTTCACTTCCGGTCCGACTCCTGCGGCAAAAATCCTGCTCGGACATGCCAGTCGAGGCTGACAAAAGCGACCGTCTTTCGGCGCGAAGAATCGCGACCAAAGCGCCCGCTCTCTGCCAACCCCGTACGCTCAGTGCTTGATCGTCGGAGACGCCAGTAGGACCCACGCCCCCCTCATCGCCGAGTGGCTTCTCGGCGTGACGTATGATCATCACCTTCAACGGCGCCATGAAACGATCTCCGATCTATCAATCGAGTGATAGGTCGCATAAATTCGCTTCATTCCCGTATCGCACCGGTTCAACGCAATACAGAACGAAAGCAAATCGAGCCCCTCCGATAAATGCGCCTTCAGCTTGCTCGCGCTGTTAAATCGCGCAGAGCACGAACACGATTGTGGTTCTCTTTAACGCCGGCGTATTGGCGACGAATAATGCGTTCAATGTCCAAAGGAAGATCTTGCGCAAGAGCCAATTCGTAAACGCGCATCGCGGCGTCTTCCCCACGCTCGCACTCCTCGAGAACGACATGTTCCTCCATCCCTGTCAGCGACGAGATAATGTCAGTCCACGTTCTATGAAGGGTTCCCAAGACGGTGCCTGACGACGCAGGTTCTCCGCCAAGTTTTCGGATCGTCGAACTCGAGCTCAGCCGCTCCTTTATCGCAGCGCTCAGCGGACGCTTGGAACATGGGAGCCAAGCTCTTGGCCTCAACGTCCCGAGCACAAGTGCGAAAGCCCATCGCTCCATCCCGCGAGATTTGCAGGAGAGTGTTCAACGTTGCGATCACTTCGTCGTCTCTCATCGTGCAATCCCCGAAACTGCGAACCGTTGGGGTGGGCCTTTTGTTCGATTTGGGTATTGGAAGCCAGTTTCTCCGTCTGACCCCGCCATGCGCCATCGCAACCATATGCGGCCCATCGCGGCGTCGCATAGGCTCGGAAAGATACCCATTCAGAAAGGAATTTTGGCAGAAGGCTGGGAAAACCCTTGAAGAACTCAATTAAGCTATTGAATTATCATGAGTAATTGTACGGAAGGTTTCGGAGCCCTCGTTAGTGAGGGGACGTCGTGTCCGGCCCTTTCGACGCCGCCATAAGGGCTAGGCGGGCAAGCTCCGGAGGGACTTGGATCCGGTCTTCTTCATGATTGAGGCGCGATGGTTTTCGACCGTGCGTTGGCTTATGCGCAGATCAGCTGCAATGTCGCTTGGGTGGCTGGAGACCATTTCCACGATCTGCCGCTGCCGCGGGAGTCAAGATTGGAAATCTGACTTGCCGCCGCCTCTCGCCTAGCGTTGCGATAGAGGAGTTACGGGTGTTCTAGCGCCTGTTTAACGCTTAAAAGAAGCTCCGTCCTCCAATGGGTTTCTCTATGAAATCGAATGCGCCAGCCTTCATGGCTTGAACAGCGGTGGAAACATCAGCCGCGCCGGTGATCATGATGGCCGGAGGACGTTCGCCAAATCTCGTAATCTCCGCAACAACTCGAATCCGTTTTTATGCCTGGCAAATATGCGTCGATCAAAAGGCATGCTTCGCGACCTGGGACGAAAGAGAAGGCATCGAGAAAATCCTGACATGTCTGAAAGTCTTCGACAAATCGTCCATCATCCTCGAGCACTCTTGCGAAGCGCCTCACGACGTATCTGTCATCATCTACGACAAAGACAATTGCTGTTTCCGGAGAGACGGACATTTTTGGACAGGAAGACGCGAACTTTCTCGTTCAATCAATTGCGGCGTCATCGGCAACTGTCGTCCGGTTGCTTGTTCAACCGTATCGTTGTCCGTTCGGCAACGTCGATCGCGCCACTTCGATCGTGAAACGGATCCTTTGCCCAGTCGCGAACCGACTTTCACTTTGTGGTCCAAGAGACGCGCCAAGCGTCTCGAACGATCGAGAGGCCGAGACCGAGGCTCGCTGCGTTCGCGCTTGGACGCTCAGCTGATGGAATTCCTCAAAAATCGCGTCCAGCTCCACAGAGGGAATACGAATTCCCGTGTCCCAAACTTGAATGTCGAGCGCGTCCTTAGGCGGCGGACAACCAGAAGAACTTTTCCCTGCGGCGTATATTTGAAAGCGTTCGAAAGTAGATTGCGAAGGAACCTGCTCAGCAATCGTGGATCGCTTTCAATCGTGGCGCGGCAAGGAAGCACATGTAGGGAAAGTCCTTGTTCCGACGCTTGGGGAGACGAATCCCGTTGCAAACTCTTCGAGCAAATCCTTAATTGGAAATCTAATCTTTCTGGCCGATCGTCCTGCTTCGATTTGATTGAATTGAGCAGCGAAATCAGCATTGCTGACATTGAGTTTAGAGTTTCGTCAAACGCGCCACAAGTTCTTGTGTTTTTGCCCTCACGGTTCGTTAAAGGGAGTGGAGCAGCACAAGCGATTGTAAATGTGACGGAGGTCGTGGCTTGCCGAAGCGAGCAAGCGCGACTTCGCAGAGTTCGAAGCTCAGCCGCTGTCTAGCCGTTTCGAACGACGCGGCTAGTTGGCGTTGCGTGGTGACGTCGGCATAAGCGACGACAATGCCTTCGACCGCATCATCTTCCGCATGCATGATTGCCGTTCGACGCTGGTATAAGGCGCGGCAGGGGTGTTTCGATCTTCGCGTCGATCATTTTCTTGTTTCCAGTGTTCTTGCATCGTCTGGAAGCGTGAAGGTTGACCCCCGCAACGGGGCGATATGCGAAATAGATTGTCCGACGTCGTACGGACTGACTTCGAAAAGAGACTGGGCCATTCGCGTGAGAAAGCGGAGATGAAGATGATTGTCGAAGAACAGCGCCGGAACTTCAATGTTGTTCAGCACGTCTCGTAGGCCAGCGAACGCGACGCATTGTTGCTCCAGAAGGGTCCCGGACCGGATTTTCAAAGTGGCAAGCTCGTTCCGGAGCGATTGTAAGTCAGACTTGGACGTCAAAAGCGCCTCATTCCATCGACCGGCGATGTTAGCCGAGACTGAATGTCCGCTTTTCATCGGTTACCGCTGGCCCTTGCGCATTGATTCCGCGTGCATTGGGGACATAAGGCGATAACCCGCAGAGTGCCGTGCTATCGTTAGATGGCCGTCTATCTCGACGAGGCAAGGAGCCGTATGCAAAAAACATCGGGAGCGATTGGTATCCTTTGAGAAATCCGAGGCTCCCACCAATCTCGTGCCGTCAAATCTCGTGCTTTTTCCAAAAGATTACTTTTTATAGCTCTGCAAAATATGGATTCGGGGACGACATCGAAAGCTTTACCGAATGCGCTGGGACGCGGAACTGGCCGCCCGCGCCGACAGGGAACATGTTGACTGCATGACCCGTTGAGCGAGCGCGATAAGCTGTAGACGGCTATCTCAAATCGCAAACATTGAAAATGTATAGCCGTAAATATGGAGGCGTTATCATGAATAAGTTGACAAAATTCTTGCTGCTCGGCGTTGGAGCCCCGCTCTTGCTTTGGAGTTCTGATGGCTGCCTCTGCTGGCCCGTGAGCCTAGCCCAGCCAGTAGTCTCCGCACCTTCGATGACTGAAAAAACGCGGCCTATCGCTGGCCTCGCGACCATCGTCATCATTGCGGTACGTAATCATCCGCGAGGTTCCGGTGGTGATCGCTGCTCCCGTCGTTGTGGCTGTGGTTGTGGACAGGCTATCCGTACGCACCCGCATATGGCGCGGGCGTTGGATACGGCGGCCGCCACCGCCAGCGCGGATGCGCTCGGCGGGATTGCTCAACTTCGGCGGGTCCTGTTCGGCGGCAGCAGCTGGCATGGTGACGGTGACGGCGATGGTCGCGGATGGGGACGGCGATCCCCATCGGAAGTCTATCCTCCGCAAAACCTACAAGAGCCCCGCGCGGCGCGGGGCTCTGTTTTTCGAACCAGTTCTCGACAACAGAGAAAGTTACATTGGCCTCCAGGTGCTGGGTGTGTGTCCTCACGACTCTGAACTCGGTCCCTCATCCCAATACGGCTGAGCCCGATAGTGCTCGTGGATTTCGGCTCTCCCAGCTCCTATCGGTCCATTTTTCGTCGCTGTATTTTGGTGCTTCCTTCAGCCGTCGCTCGGTGACGTTGGTGAGATAGCCTTCGCGATCTCTATCATATGTCAGAGAACTCCACGGGAAGCGGATAGTGGCTCGACGAGTCCCATGAAACCGCCAAAGCTCATGACGGCGCAGCGGATGTTGCCGGAAACCTCTGACGATTTCATCAGATGATCGATTTCACCGATGTCATCTCCGTTTGCATCATAGACAGTAGTGTCTTTACCTTCTTCGCTTGAGATAAGACCAAAGTCTGGCTGAGCAGTGGCTAATCTGAACTCCTTGACGACCGTGCCGGAACCTTGGCGCCGTTGAGAATTCTCTCGAGAACGAATCTCCCAATTCAAAATTCCTTTGGGCGCGTTCTAGAGAGATGAATCGGTCGTCAAACCGTCCCATGTTTGACGCCACATATCGCCGTTTGGTCAAAGTTCCGACCGAAAGCTGAACGATATAAACCCACTCTAAGAGGCGGGTCAAAATTTATCCTTGCAGGTCACTTGCAGTGCGAATGCAAATACAAAGATGTTTCTCCGAGCGCCGCGGTCTTTCCATACTCAGACCAAGGTCCAAGCTTGTGAAGCGCTTAGCTGACGTTTGATTAAACAAGCGCAAGCGTAGGCGCGCCGTTGAGGAACATAAGCAGCATCTGTGGTGTCAAGCAAAGGACGCACTTCATTTGTGTTCAAATTGACTTCCGCGTGCGTTCATTGTACTTTCGTGTACTTCAGCGGGGGCTACTATGAGCTTCGGGAAGGACTTCTTCGCGTCTGGTCGGTCAAAGAGGAAGTTCTGGAAGTGCTGCCGAGGGTCGACGAGATCGGGCGTTATGCTGTTTTCTTGATCTTGATCGGCACATTATTGGAATTAGAAGATCATTTTGACCGCGTGCGGGCAAGTGCTCTGATCCTTCTTTTGTGACAAAATTTGGCGGAGAAACGGGGCGCGCGCTGGCCATTATTTCGGGGCGGGACATCGCGGCGGTCGATAGAATTCTGCATCCCTTGATCTTGCTGTAGGAGCCGTGCGCGGACTTCAGCGACGGGACGCAGAAGGCGTCGTGTATGCCGAGGGCTCGATCGATATCGGCTCCAATCGCCTTCATTCTGCGGACCACAATCGGGCGTGGAACCTGGACATCTTGATCGGAACCGAAGCCGGGCGCGCAAGCGTGCACTACCGTGTCTTACCTTGAAAGCCGACGTCACGCGATCGTTGAAGACATCGTCGCTAAACGACCAGATCTGAGTATTTATGCTGGAAAGATGGTGTTCGAGATCGTGAACGACCGCTCGGATAAAGGAAGGACGATCGATATGTTTCTAGCGAACTGCTGTTTCTAGGTCGAATTCGAATATTTGCCGGCGACGATCCAACCGACGAATGCGGGTTTTCTTAGTGAATGCGAAGCGGAATTTCTCATCAAAAGGCGGGAACTGTAACCGAACCGCGGCGAAGTATCAAGTCGCCAATATTCAAGAGCTGCGTGAATGGCTCATAGAGCTTGCGGGCGAACCGCGCTCAGGCTGCTCAATGACGGGATCTCAACCTCGGCGTCATAGGAAATCGCAGCTTTGCTGTGTCATCGATCGCGAGGCGAAGTTGTCTGGTGCTGCCTGCCGCGTTTCGACGGAGATCCCGTCTTTCAAGTTCCTGCTCGGTGCGACACAATGCCGACGATACGGCTATTTCGCCATCGAGCTTGAGGACTGCGTTCGAACGGAGCAATCATACGAGGAAAATACTGCAATCCTAAGAACCACTCTGCACGGAAAGCAGGGTTCGCTTCGCGTGACGGATTTTGCGCTCGCTTTTGGCTGCGTGATCGTCCTTTCTTTCCGGAAACCCGTGATCCGCCGCCTGGAGCCCATAGCGGAAGCCCAAGGGTTCGAATCCGCTTATGTCTCTATTTGATACGGTGGAGTCGCGATGCTCACAAGCGGGATCGCATCACATTCGCTATGTCGGGCCCAGCATGACGCTGCGCCTCACAACCAATGCGCCGGCGCGGGGATTACGTCCGCGACGAGACGCCATTCAATCTGAACAGTCCGATTGATCTCATCTTGGAGCAGATGAACAGTTTTCAGCGAAGGCGTGACGCAGACCGCGGACGGTGTTCAGGGAGCGCACGCGCACCTATTGGTCGAATGGGCGGATCGCCTGGCAATACCGTCTCTTCGAGTGGAAGAGGCTGTTATTCGCGCTGCGGTAACGCTTGAAACTCTGCACTCAGACGGAGCCGCAAGAACCGGCAGCTATCGTCGCCGCATCGACCACGAGCATTCCGGAGGCGCCGAATACTCATAGAACGTGGACGACAGGTTTTGTTGGCTCAGGGACGCCTATTTCGTCGTGAGAGCTCTGAATCGTCTGGAGCTATTCGAAAGATGGAGAACTACTTCGGTTGGCTGATGAATATCGTCTCAGCTTCAACAGGCGAACATTTGCAAGCGGTTTATGGGGAGGGGCTGGAGTTGCATCTCGACGAGCGGATTGTTTCGTCCTTGCCCGGCTATCAGGGAATGGGTCCGGTACCGGATAGGCAATCAAGCGTATACGCATTTTCAGCACGACAGTTATGGGAATGTCGTTCTGGGAAGTTGCGCAAGTGTTTTTCGATCGTCGCCTCCTCAGCCCTCCGAGCCGAATGGATTTCTGCGTCTTGAAGATATGGGCGTCAAATCGCTAG
>CAWESG010000007.1:0-21196 GCA_963811555.1 uncultured Alphaproteobacteria bacterium
GCCCGTGGCGAAAAAGTGGAAAGCCATCACCGGAAAGACGCTAATCGAAGCCTATGGTTTGACCGAAACATCGCCCGTCGTGACGTGCAATCCCGTCGATCTGGATGAATTCAATGGTTCCTGCGGCATTCCCATTCCCTCGACCGAGGTCGCGATCCGAGACGAGGAAGGCGCGGACCTTGCAATCGGTGAAGCGGGCGAACTTTGCGTGCGCGGCCCGCAAGTCATGAAGGGCTATTGGAACAAGCCCGAGGAGACCGCCAAAGTCATGACGTCCGATGGTTTCTTGCGGACGGGCGACATCGCGACGATCGATCGGGATGGCTTCATACGCATCGTTGATCGCAAGAAGGACATGATCAACGTTTCTGGGCTCAAGGTCTATCCCAACGAGGTTGAGGAGGTTGTGTCCATGCACCCCGGCGTTCTGGAAGTCGGCGCCATCGGCGTGCCCGATGCGGTTTCCGGAGAGGCCGTAAAGATCGTCGTCGTCAAGCGCGATCCATCGTTGACGGTCGAGGATCTAAAGACGCACTGTCGTAAGTATCTTACCGGGTACAAGATCCCGCGTTTCGTCGAATTTCGAAAAGAATTGCCAAAGACGAGCTTGGGCAAAATTCTGCGTCGCGCTTTGCGTAGCGACGCGACCGGGGCATAGAAAGCATATTCCGGTTCAAGCGAACCTGCTTTAACTTGCTAGTCGTGAATAAAGAGAAATATCGTTTCCTCCGTGGATACTTGTCCATCGTTGACGGCGTCGGCGTTCGACTTCCACCTCAATTCATTTCCAAGGGGAAAGAGGGGGCTGTCGCAAACTTTGCTTGGCAGAGGCTTGGCGTATTGTTGCTGGAAACGGATCCGGCGGACAGCACGAAGGGCAGCCATTTTGAGCGTGAGGTGATCCTTTGGGGTGTCCGCTGGTATGTGGCCTATTCGATCCGCTATCAACAGCTTGAGGAAATGATGGAAGAGCGGCGTCGAGGCGTTGCGCGAACATGGTGCGGATATTGTCATCCAGGGCTTGCAAGAAGTGGATGCGGCAGAAAGCCTGCAAATCGGCATGGCGTCTCAATGCCGATCGCGCGGTTGGCCGTTGATACGGTTCGTAGGAGCAGGGTCGGCGAGGTCACGCCAATTAACACTCGGCAAAAGCCGGATACAGGCCTATAGCGCCAAATGACTCAAGCTCACTGCCCAAGCGACGAAGCATTCATTCATGCGGCCGCCGAGTCCGACCAAGCTCGCGCTCCAATTCCAGAATTCGAATCGTGGTGCGCAGTACAGGTGTTCCGGATTCAGGCTGATCGAAATCGATGCCCAGGCGCACCAAGAATTCCGCGATTTCCGGGTAGTCGGACGGTGCCTGTCCGCAAATGCCGGAGTGGCGCTTATTGCGCCGCGCGCCTTCGACGGCGAGGCGGATCATCGTCTTCACGCCCTCGTCCCGCTCGTCGAAATCGAATGCGACTGTTTCGGAATCCCGATCGACGCCGAGAGTAAGCTGGGTGAGATCGTTCGAGCCGATCGAGAATCCGTCAAAATGCTTTGAAAACTCATCTATTAGCATGACATTGTTAGGAATTTCGCACATGACGTAGATTTCGAGGCCGTCCTTCCCGCGCTCGAGGCCGAGATCCCGCATGAGCGAAATAACGCGTTCGGCCTCGTCGATGCGCCGGCAGAAGGGAACCATCAATTTCACATTGACGAGCCCCATGTCGTCGCGTACTCGCTTCATCGCCGCACATTCTAGTATGAAGCCTTCTCGATAAGCCGGATGCGTGTAACGAGATGCGCCGCGGAACCCGAGCATGGGATTCGCTTCGGCTGGTTCGAAGGCGCTACCACCAAGCAGCGACGCATACTCGTTGGTCTTGAAGTCGGACATACGGACGACGACGGGCTTCGGATAGAATGCCGCCGCGATCGTCGCCACCCCTTCCGACAGGCGCTGCACGAAGAACTCGCCGGGGCTTGAGTAATTCGCCGTCAGCCGCGCGATTTCCTCGCGTTCGTGGGGATGGCGAATGCGCTCTGGATGAATGAGGGCCATGGGATGCGCCTTGATGGATTCAGCGATGATAAACTCCATACGGGCGAGGCCCACGCCATCGTTGGGTAGCGCGGCGAGACTGAAAGCGCTCTCGGGATTACCGACGTTCATCATGATATGCGTGGTCGGCCTCGGCAAATTCGAGAGGTTCGTCGTCTCGATTTCGAACTCGATGGCGCCGTCATAGACCCGCCCCACGTCACCCTCGGCGCAACAAACTGAAATTAATTCTCCCGTACGGATAGCGCGCGTCGCGACGTCTGTTCCAACGATCGCGGGAATGCCAAGTTCGCGGGCGACGATCGCCGCATGACAGGTGCGACCGCCGCGGTTCGTCACGATCGCCGCGGCTGATTTCATAATCGTTCCCCAATCGGGCGACGTGGCGTCGGCGACGAGGATTTCGCCTGGGACAAAAGTTGAGAGTTCCGCAGCGTGCTCGATGACGCGGGCCTTGCCGGCAGCGATCTTGGTTCCCACGGCGCGCCCTTCGACTCTAAGCGCGCCATGCCCTTTGATGCGATATTCTTCGAGGACATCGCGGTCGCGTCGCGAGGCGACCGTCTCTGGCCGAGCCTGCAGGATGTAAAGGCGACCATCCACGCCATCTTTCGCCCATTCGATATCCATCGGTCGCCGACAGCCCGCCTTCGCGCTGTAATGCTCTTCGATTGCGATGGCGTGTCCCACCAGGTCGAGCACCTCGGGATCCGAAAGGCAGAACTTCTCCCTCTCCTTGCGGTCCGTCGGAACATTTCGTGTCGTGGCGCGGCCGCCCGTTGCAAAGATCATTTTGATCTTCTTAGGACCAAGCGTCCGTTTTAGAACGGTTCGTTTGCCTTGACGGTAAGTTGGCTTGAACACGTAGAATTCGTCGGGATCGACAGCGCCCTGCACGACATTCTCACCCAAGCCATAAGCGCCCGTGACGAAGACAACGTCCTCGAATCCTGTCTCCGTATCGATTGTGAAAATAACCCCGGAGGCAGCCAGGTCCGAGCGCACCATCTTCATGATGCCAACCGAATTGAAGATCTTAAAATGGTCGAAGCCGTTGTCAATTCGATAGCGGATGGCGCGATCGGTGAAGAGACTGGCGAAGCATTGTCGGACCGCCTCGAGCACGGACGTTTCCCCGCGCACGTTGAGATAGCTCTCGTGCTGGCCCGCGAAACTGGCGGTCGGTAAATCTTCCGCAGTCGCAGAGGAACGCACTGCGACCGTCAGCTCCGACCTATACTCCGCCGCCAGTTGCGCCAGGGCGGCGCGGATTTCCCCCTCGAGATCGGCGGGCAAGGCGGCGCCGTAGACGATTTCTCGCGCACGGGCGGCGCGGCGCGCCAGATCATCCACATTCGCGGCGTCGAGTCCTTCAAGCGATTGCCGCAACTTTGCCCAAACGCCGGCTTGTTCCAAAGTGTGCCGGTAGGCGTCAGCGGTAATCGCGAAGCCGTTGGGAACAGGAACGCCGGCCGGAGCGAGTTCACGAAACATTTCGCCGAGAGACGCGTTTTTCCCGCCCACAAGAGGCACATCCTCGATGCCGATCTCCGAAAAAAAACGAATGAAACGTCGCGAAGCGCCAAGGACCGCTTCATTGCTCGTGCTCTGCTGGGGAGGGCTAGCGGCCATGTCGCATCCCTGCTGGTTCGAATGCTAACGGAAAAAGTCGGCGCGACGCGCCGCGTCCCAACGCCAACAAATGGATCATTTTTCTGCTTTTTCGAATCGAACCCGCCTATTTGCACATTTTGGTGGCCTATCCGAGCGTGAAAGTCATGATCGGCGGTTATGCCGACAATGTCGTCAGTCCGGGCGCCAACAAGAGACTGTCAAAGGCGCGCGCCAACTCCGGCCGGCGCGAGCTGATGCGAATGTGCATGGCCTTCTCCCTGCCAAGAAATATGGCCTCCAAGGGTGACCTTTGAAAATGTTTGACTAACGTTCATAAGTTCCGACCAAGATCGCTTCGGCCAGCACATATTTGCGGGCTTCTCGCTCTACATCCTCGCAAGACGGGTCTTTGCATTGCAGGGACAGCCTAGCTTGAGAGAGCGCGAGCAGTCGAAAATGGTAATGGTGGATTCCATGCCGATGAGGCGGGCACGGTCCACCATAGCCTAAGCGATCGAAATCATTGGTCGCTTGCTTGAAGTCTTGTCGTGATCCAGGCCGACCCACGCCTTCTTCAAGCCCTTCTCGGTCGCCCGAAATGTCATACGCGGCCCAGTGACGCCAAACCCCCGCAGGCGCGTCTGGATCATCGCAGAGCAATACAAAACTCTTTGTTTGTGCAGGCGCATCGAACCATTTCAAAGCAGGGGAAACATCATCGCCATCGCAGGTAAATCGACGCGGAATAGCTGCACCATCTGAAAATGCAGTCGAAGTCATTCGCATGATCTGCCTCCTTGGTCGATCGTTTTCCTACAATATCGAAGTCTGCGAGAAACTGGACTCTATTGGCGGTCGGGACACAAAAGTGAGAGCCCATGAAACCAAGGAAGCGGCCATCGACAGCGGCCAAAGCCCAACACTTGCCGGCATGGGCGATAAGCCATGCGCTTGCGCAACCAGTTCGCCTGCAAAGCTGGCCGCTCTTGGTGGGTCGACGAAACTTACGTGAAGATCAAAGGCTGCTGGACTTATCTGTATCGCTGTCGATAGTGCTGGAAAGACGGACGATTTTCTGCTGCGCGCGAAGCGGGATGGCGCTGCGGCAAAAGCATTTTTTCGGCGGGCGTTCGAGGGTCAGCGCAGATTGCCTCGCGCCATCACACTCGATGGCTATCAGGCGCCGCACCGCGCGGCGAGGGAGCTCCTCGGCGAACATCGACGCGGCAAGCGGACCAAGATGCGATCGTCGAATTACCTCAATAATCTAACTGAACAGGGCCATCGATCCATCAAGCTTCGTTTGGACCCTATGCTCGGATTCAAGCGATTTCGGCGTGTGTCGGTTACGATCGCCGGCATCGAACTCATGCATCGGATCAGGAAAGGCCAGTTCGCATTGGGTAATGCTTCGAGTGTTGGGCAAAACCGCGCCAGAGGTTTGGACCGCAGTCCTTAGCGCCTGATCGCCATTGATCCTCCGAACGCCGTTTCACAGCCGTTCATTGAATTTGCGCCACAGCCATCGATCGGAAGGCGGACGCGGCTGGGCCCATCGCGATCACGCTACACCCCGCTCGATTTGGTCCTCGTTCGCAAGCCGGCTTCTTGTTCATGACGGGGCTGTTGCATACACTCGTTTGCGCCGACCGCCATGAGCGTTCGTCCAATTCGACCGGCGGGTCCGATGGTGGAGCCGGCGCGCTTGGCCGCCACGGGGGAAACGAAGATGCGGCTTCCTGACGATGTCACCCGCTACGCGACGATCCATAAGGATGCGACCTCGTTTGTGGTTCCTCCAAACCTCGCAGACTATCGGGTCGCTTGTGCCGAGTTCAGTTGGGAAGCGGCGCGCAAAGGACTTAGCGGCCTGCCCCATGGCAAAGGCCTAAACATCGCTTATGAGGCGGTCGATCGTCATGCGCATGGGCTGAGCAAAAATCGAGTAGCGCTGCGTTGGATCGGCAAGACGGGGCAGCGTCGCGATTACACTTACGAAACTCTGGCGTCATCCACCAATAACTTCGCCAATCTATTGCGGTCCCTCGGCGTCATGGAGCAAGACAGGGTGTTCGTCTTGCTCGGTCGCGTTCCGGAACTCTATATCGCCATTCTGGGCGCACTCAAGAACAAGTGCGTCGTTTCGCCGCTGTTCTCCGCATTCGGTCCGGAACCGATCGCGACCCGCATGGAAATCGGCGAGGCGCGAGTTCTGGTCACGACAGAAGCACTCTACCGGCGCAAGATCGACGCGCTGCGAGAGCGATTGCCCAAGCTCGAACACGTCATTCTCATCGACGCTGATAAGGGCAAGAAAACGCACTCCTGGAGCGAGCTGATGCAAGCGGCGTCGCCGGAGTTCGAGATACCTCCGACCGATCCACAGGACACGGCTCTGCTACATTTCACCAGCGGCACCACAGGACGTCCGAAAGGCGTCCTTCATGCGCACGAAGCGGTCGTGACGCATTACGCGACAGGGCTGTATGCGCTCGATCTGCATGAGAATGATCGTTTCTGGTGCACTGCGGATCCGGGATGGGTCACAGGGACAAGTTATGGCGTCATAGCCCCGCTCGTACATGGCGTGACCAATGTCGTCGTCGAGGCCGAATTCGACGCGCCGACTTGGTATGGGATCCTCGCGCAGGAACGCGTTAGCGTCTGGTATACCGCTCCCACCGCCATCCGCATGATGATGAAGCTTGGAGCGGCCGTCCCTAAAGATTATGATCTCAGCGTTCTGCGTTTCGCCGCCAGCGTCGGGGAGCCTCTCAACGCGGAGGCCGTGGTCTGGGGGATGGAAGCCTTTGGCCTACCTTTCCATGACAATTGGTGGCAAACCGAAACGGGCGGCATCATGATCGCCAATTACGCGTCCATGGACATCAAGCCTGGGTCCATGGGGCGACCGTTGCCCGGCGTCGAAGCCGGGATCATCCGGCGGACGGCCAACGGCGGCGTCGAAAAAGTGGATGCGCCCGGCGAGCAGGGCGAACTTGCACTCAAGAGCGGTTGGCCATCCATGATGCGCGGCTACCTCCACGAGGAAGCGCGCTATCGCAAATGCTTCGCTGGCGAATGGTACCTCACCGGCGATCTCGCGCATTGCGACGCAGACGGCTATTTCTGGTTCGTCGGGCGCGCCGACGATGTAATCAAGTCCTCAGGCCATCTCATCGGTCCGTTCGAAGTCGAAAGCGCGCTCATGGAGCATCCCGCCGTCGCCGAAGTCGGCGTCATCGGCAAGCCGGATCCCATCGCCGGCGAGATCGTCAAGGCCTTCGTCGCCTTGAAGTTCGGATTTATTGGGGACGAGGCGATGCGCAAAGAGCTCCTCGGACACGCGCGGAAGCGACTGGGGGCCGCCGTGGCGCCGAAGGAAATCGAGTTTCGCACAAACCTGCCGAAAACGCGCAGCGGCAAGATCATGCGACGCCTACTCAAGGCGCGCGAACTTGGCTTGCCCGAAGGGGATATCTCAACGTTGGAAAGCGACGAGCGATGACCCACAAGGTGCATCTCGATCACGCCCACCTACGTCATCTCTTGAAGGCGATGATCCGGATCCGGCATTTCGAGGCGAAATGCGTCGAGCTCTATCAGGCGCAAAAAATTCTCGGCTTTCTTCACCTTTATGACGGGGAGGAGGCGGTGTCGGTCGGCGTGATGGAGGCGCTGACACAAAATGATGCGGTCGTCGCGACCTATCGCGAGCATGGCCAGGCGCTCGCCCGAGGCGTCGATCCCGGTTGCCTGATGGCGGAAATGCTGGGCAAACTCAACGGATGTTGCCGCGGACGCGGCGGATCGATGCATTTTTTCCATCGCGCGCATCGCTTCTACGGCGGCAACGCTATTGTCGGCGGAGGCCTGCCGTTGGCGTTGGGCGTCGCGCTCGCTGACAAGATGCTGGGACGCTCGGCCGTGACCGCCTGTTTCTTTGGCGAAGGGGCTGCGGACGAAGGCGAGTTTCACGAGACGCTCAACTTGGCCAAGCTCTGGCAGTTGCCGATTCTCTTCGTGTGCGAGAACAATCTCTATTCGATGGGCACGGCGGTCGAGCGCGCCGAAGCCGAAACAGACTTCGTGCACAAAGCGAGTAGCTATAAAATCGCTGGCGACAAGGTGGACGGCATGGATGTGGTGGCCGTCGAAAGCGCGGCGAGAAACGCAGTCGATAAGATCCGCGCAACGAGCGAACCCTATTTCCTCGAATGTCGGACCTATCGCCTCCGAGCACATTCCATGTTCGACGCTCAGCTCTATCGCTCCAAGGAAGAAGTCGAAGCCTGGCGCAAGAAAGGGCCGATCATCCGTTTTCAAACTTGGCTCGAGGACAATCGATTGATCAAAGCCGAGGAAGTGTCCGAAATGGAGAAAGAGGTCGACGCCGAGATCGCGGCGGCGGTCGCTTTCGCAGAAGCCGGAACTCTCGAGCCGATTTCCGAGATCGAGCGCTTCGTCACGATGGAGGAAATCCCCACGTGAACGCGCCACAAGACGCCGTGACCCATCTGCGAATAACCTATCGCGAGGCGTGCAAGCAGGCGCTTCGTCAAGCGCTGCTCGCCGATTCACGTGTTTTCCTCATGGGCGAGGACATCGGCCGTTATGGCGGCTGTTATGCCGTGACGAAGGGGCTACTGGAGGAGTTCGGAGAAGCGCGCATTCGGGATACGCCGCTTTCCGAAAGCGCCTTCGTCGGCGCCGGCGTCGGCGCGGCGATGGCTGGGATGCGTCCGATCGTCGAGATCATGACGGTGAATTTCAGCCTGTTGGCGCTCGATCAGATCCTCAACAACGCCGTCACGATTCCCTATATGTCGGGCGGTCAATTCGCGATCCCGCTCATCATTCGCATGGCTACTGGCGGCGGGCGGCGCGTCGCCGCGCAACACTCGCATAGTCTTGAAGGCTGGTACGCGCATATCCCCGGACTGCGCGTCTTGACGCCCGCGACGATCGAGGATGCGCGCTTCATGCTCATCGGCGCGCTCGCCGACCCCAATCCAACGCTCATTTTCGAGCATGTCATGCTCTACAACATGGAGGGCGAACTCTCATCGGATATGAATGCGGTCGACATCGATCATGCGAAGGTGCTGCGCGCGGGAACGGACGTGAGCCTCATCACCTATGGCGGCAGCCTGTTCAAGACGCTCGAGGCGGCGGAAAGACTCTCGAAAGAAGGGATCGAGGCGGAAGTCGTTGACCTTCGAACACTCCGGCCTCTCGATACGAAGACGATTCTTGCCTCGGTCGCCAGAACTCGACGCTGCGTCATAATTGACGAGGGATGGCGCAGCGGTTCTATTTCCGCCGAAATCGGCATGCGTATCGCCGAACAAGCTTTCTTCGAACTCGATGCGCCGCTGCGGCGGGTTTGTGGACGCGAAGTTCCGATGCCGTATGCGCCGCATCTCGAAGACGCTTGCCTGCCGCAGCCCGAGGCGATCGTCGCCGTGGCGCGCGAGCTCGTCCAGCCGTCATGAGCGACTTTAGAATGCCCGCGCTCGGCGCCGACATGGAAGCCGGCACGCTCGTCGAATGGCTCGTGAAGCCCGGAGATCGTGTCAAATCGGGCGACATTATCGCGGTAGTGGAAACGCAAAAGGGCGCGATCGAGGTCGAAGTGTTTCAAGAGGGCGTGGTTTCGAACATCCTCGTTCCCGAGGGCGAGCGCGTTCCGGTCGGAACAGTTCTAGCGAATATCGAAAATGCGCCGGGCGCCCCGCCGCCGGTCCTAAGCCCAATTGAAACAGTCGCCGCGGCGCCGAAGCCGGCGCAAGATGCATTGGCCGAGCCTCCTCGGCCAAGTCTTTCTGTCGCGCCCCAAGTTCCGCGAACAAAGATCACGCCAGCGGCGCGGCGGCGAGCGGCGGCGCTGAACATCGATCTCGCAACAGTGAAGGGAACCGGCGTCGAGGGCTCGATTCGACTCGCCGATATCGAAGCGGCGACAAGCGCTCCTCGCGCCACGCCATCCGTCAAGAGAGGCGTCGATCTGACGGAAATGCGCAGAGCGATTGCGGCCGCGATGAGCCGTTCGAAACGAGAAATCCCTCACTATTACCTCACCGAAACGGTGGACCTCCACGCCGCTTCGACCTGGGTCGAGCGTTTCAACGCAGACAGACCGCCCGCCCAGCGTATCCTACCTGCTGTCCTTTTTCTCAAGGCCGCCGCCTTAGCCTTGCGTGAGTGGCCGCAGTTCAACGGCGCATATACAGACGGCGTCTTCGTCCCCGCTCCTGAGGTTCACGTTGGTTGGGCGATTGCGCTACGCGGGGGCGGCCTTATCGCTCCCGCCATACGCGACACGGACAGAAAATCGCTAGCCGAACTGATGACGGCCATGCGCGACCTCGTCGAACGCGCGCGCCGCGGAATCCTGCGTAGCTCTGAACTCACTTCCCCCACGATCACGGTCACCAACGTCGGCGATAGGGGCGCTGAAACAGTGACGGGCGTGATCTATCCGCCGCAAGTCGCCATCATTGGCTTCGGGCGGGTCGTCTCACGGCCTTGGGTGGTCGAGGATCGCATCGAGAGCCGGCCGCTCGTGACTGTCAGTCTTGCGGCGGATCATAGGGTCACCGACGGCCATATCGGCGGGTTATATCTCGCAGCGATCGCACGTTACTTGCAGGAGCCGGAAAAACTATGACGGATGCGGAAATCAGAGCGCTCATATTGGAATTGATTTGCGAGATCGCGCCCGAGGCCGATCCCGAGGCGGCGCGAGATCAAGATGACATACGCGAAGTCTTCGACCTAGATTCGATGGATTTTGCAAACCTCGTCATCGCCATTCACGAACGCACCAAGATCAATATCCCCGAGACGGACTATAATAAGCTTTTCACTCTGGAGAATGCTGTCGCCTATTTGCGGAACGCGCTCGCGCGAGCAAGCGCCGAGCGGCGCATAGCGTTCCTTGCGGCGCCGTCGCGAGGCGATCCAAGAGGGGCAGGCGCGACATCGCGACGAAATGCAAAGGAGTTATCGTGTCGAGCAATGCGCTCTTTGCGGATTTTTACGAATTCACCATGCTCCGCGCCTATTTCGAACTGAAGATGACGGAGCGGGCGACATTCAGCCTCTTCGTGCGCAAACTCCCTCCTGGCCGCAACTTCCTTCTTGCTTGTGGCTTGGCTGATCTTCTCGACGAAATTCAGTCGCTGCGTTTTGAAGATGAGCAGATTCGTTTCCTGCAGTCGCTGCGCCTTTTCCCCGAGCCGTTTCTGAACTGGTTGCGAGACTTTCGGTTCACGGGGGACATTTTCGCAATGCGCGAGGGAACTCCGTTTTTCCACGACGAACCCATTCTTGAGGTCACGGCGCCGATCGCCGAAGCTCAACTTCTCGAAACTCTTGTTCTTAACCAGATAGGCGTTCAAACAATTCTTGCGTCCAAGGCGGCGCGGGTTGTAACCGCGGCGCGCGGCCGCCCCGTCGTCGATTACGGCGCGCGAAGAGCGCAAGGATTCGACGCCGCGACAAAAGGCGCGCGCGCCTTCTTCATCGCTGGCGCGGCCTCGACATCGAACGTGGCGGGCGGTTTCGCATATGGCGTTCCGCTTGCAGGAACCATGGCGCACAGCTTTGTCGAAGCATGCGTTTCGGAAGAAGCGGCTTTCGAAGGTTTCGCGAAGATCTTTCCAGACACGACGCTGCTCGTCGACACATATGATACGATTGCAGGGGTGAAAAAGGCGATCGCGCTTGCAAAGAAGGGCGGGACCAACATCGGGTTTGGCGCGATTCGACTCGATTCCGGCAATCTCGACGAACTCTCTCGCGCGGCGCGAGGAATGCTCGACGAGGCGGGCCTCGCCCATGTGCGCATCGTCGCGAGCGGGGGGCTCGATGAGGCCGCAATCGACCAATTGACCGCTCGCGGAGCGCCCATCGACATGTTCGGCGTCGGCACGGACATGGCGACGTCTGCCGATGCGCCCGCTCTCGACATCGCATACAAACTCACGGAATATGCGGGCGCGCCACGAATGAAGCTGTCGACCGGCAAACGCTCGCTGCCTGGCCAAAAGCAGGTGTTTCGACAATTCGATATGGGCGTCGCCGCTCATGACGTGATCGCCCTTCGAAAAGAGAGCTTGCCAGGAAGTCCTCTCCTGCGGCCAGTCTTGCTTGCCGGGCAGCGCGTCGAAAGCGAAAGGTTCACGCTTTCCGACATTCGAGCTTACGCGCGTGAATCCATTGCCACGCTGCCCGCCGAACATCGCTCTCTCGCCTCGCCAGCCGTTGCTTACGACGTGGCGGTCAGCGCGGAGCTTGATCGATGTGAGCGCGAGACGCGCGAACGGCTCCAAGCCCATGAGGCGCCATTGTCGCAGAAATAATCGATCGGTCCTATGCTCAGCATGCTAAATTAACATCTAGCGCTTGCTCATTGACAGCCGGGGCTTCGCAGGAAGCGACGCCCGCGACGGAGCAGAGGAACAAACCCGATCATGCTCTTTCGGCGCGACGATGCTTTGATCGTCCTCGACGTGCAACGAGATTTTTGTTTTGGCGGCGCATTGCCGATCCGCGGCGCCGATGAGATTGTGCCTGTCATCAATCATCTCATTGAAGAAGCGGCGGACGCAGGCGCGCTCATTGTCGCCTCGCGCGATTGGCACCCCAAAAAACATGTGAGCTTTCACTCGCGCGGCGGACCTTGGCCAGAGCATTGCATTCAAGGCGAAGCGGGTTCGAAATACCATGAGAAGCTTCGCCTCCCGCAGAACGCGCTCATCATCACAAAAGGAGCTGATCCAGAGAAAGACCAATACTCGGCTTTTGAGGGAACCGGCCTGGCTGACGAACTTCGTCGACGCGGAATTCGGCGTGTTGTGATTTGCGGACTGGCGCTCGACGTCTGCGTGCGCGCAAGCGCGCTCGACGCCGTTCGCGCCGGGCTTGACGCCCATGTGTTGCTGAACGCCACTCGCTCAATCAGCGAGGCGAGCGAAAAGACTGCGATTGGCGAAATGACCCACGCGGGCGTTGTCGTTAAAACATCATGACATGAGTTCATATTATTATTTGTGCGACATAATAGCGCCGGAACGACGCCAATGTTTCGATGCATTGATTTCTGGTTCATGAAGGGCGTAGACGCCGACAAGATTGAGGCGTCATTCGATAAAGGCGTTTTAACGATCCGCCTACCGAAAACGCCGGAAGCGCAAAAAGCGGAAAAGAAAATCGAGATCGCCACCAAAAAGTAGCTTGTTGTTGCAAAACGGCGTCAAAGAATGGTTAGCCGACGATGATTTGAAGTCGGCTACCCAAATTTTTCGACATCAATACGTCGCGAGATCGCTTTTTTGCTCGCCTCTCAGTTGATTAAGTCATGCTCAGCATAGTCGCGGCCGCCGCCTTTCGGCTCACGTAAGCGCTAATGAAGGCGGCGTAACTCCAGGCAAGATTCTTCGCCGACGTTTGAGCGCCGTTTGTCTGATCGAACTGCTCGGACAACTCTCCCGAGGCCGGAGTATGCGCTCGCACCATCGCCATGAACATGTCGCCGCGATCGATAAAAGCTTTGAAGAGCCTTTGCCTGTAGGGCGCTTCTAGCGATAGGCCCGCGAGAGCCTGTGGCCGCTCGCCGAGCATATGCGCAAGAAAAGTCCGATTTTCCTCCGAGATAGGAATCATCTTTCCCTTACCTATCGCTTCGGCGAAGCGGAAATAAAACTGCGCCGCGCCCAGCGTTGAAAAATAATAGGCACCGCCGCTGTAATAGACATCTCCTTCGTAGCGCCCCATCGCAGGAGCGCAATCTGAGGGGCGCTCCCGGTTGATCCGATACTCTTTCGCAAACAGCTGCTCGAGGCGCGCGAGCGTTGCCAAAGCCTTCGGATCAACGACGCTGTGAGGGCCATCCGCCAGTCCAGCGTGGATGACGCCGAGAATTACGGCGATGTCGAGCCGCCTCGTGGGCGATACGCTTGACGATACTGAGGCATCGGCGAGGCAGGTGAGATAAACCCCATCGCTCGCATCAAAATGATCGTCGAGGCGTTGGTAGATTTCCTGCGCAGCAGCATGATAGCTTTGTGCGCGCGTCGCTTCGCCCAATGCCTCCATCCACGCCGATCCCTGAGCGAGCGCGGCATATTGGACAATGCGCGTATAATAATGGTGGCCTGAAATCTCTTCCCAAAGATCGAAACACGGCTCACGCCAATGCTTCAGCGTATAGTCGAGATCGCATTCGAGAAGCGCCCTAACGGAGGCGTCACGACTGCGCTCACGAAATGCGTCGAGACGGCAAAAACGCAAGAGCGTAAGCGCGCGCAACGCAGGACCATCATTTTGGGGGCGAGCCCATTTGATTAAATCGAGCGTCCCGTCAGGATTATAGCGCACCTCGCCAAGAACGCGATCGCCAATGACTTGACTAAGCTCGCTTTCAGAACGCACATGCGTAAGAAACGCCGGATCAATCGCTCGCCGAAAATCCCCGCGATGTAAAATGGCGCGGCCGTCGAGCTTACAAAGACCCAGACTGAAGCAAACAAAATCCACGAAATATTCTTGTGCGTCGGGCCCGAGTATCCGCTCCGCAATGAGCATGCGCAAAGCGTCCATGACGATCGCTGAATCGCGCAGCCAGTGAAAAAAATAATCCGGATTTGGATCGTAAGAAGCGATCTCGGGCGAAGCCAAGACGGATCCGCGCGCTGGCCGGATGGTCTGCCCGAGGTGAGGCCGCTCCTTAACGATGTCCGTCGCAGAAATGGCGCGAAGCATCGCTGTTGCGGAAAATTGATATTGCCTCGTCATCCAATCGAGAAGCGTCTCTGCGCCGTTCATTCAATCCTCGTGCGTCCGCCGTCAAACGTTTTTCTGGCTCCACTCTATTTCAGATGCGGGCTTTGAAATCCCAGCCGGCGCAAACCGAGCTGCACATCGGGATCCTTCATGAATAGATTCCACAATAGCCCGGTGCGATAATTTTCGATCATGATGACGATCGGTCCTTGGTCGATTGCAAAATAGGTCTTGGAAAACCAATCCGCGCGCTCGCTGAACGCGTCTGTAAAGCCAAATCGACCCCAAAGTCTGTCGCTGAAACCATCATAGAAATGTCGCAAGGCGCGAAGCGCCGCTTCCGGCGCATAGGGAAAACTCGATAAGGCCGCAGTCGGCGCGATCACGCCATCATCCTCGTCCGGCGCATGCGCTCTGTACCCTTCAGGATCATCGCTCGCCGAAAGGCCCCAACAGGCTGGTCCATAACCTTTATGGTTCCCGGGATTTCGAACGCAATGTTCAAAATTGATCAGGACATGATGCGTATTCTGCCGCCAGTAGTCGGCATAGCTGTCTTTCAGCCCGCGTGGGTCGAGACCGCAGAAGGAATAATGGCTAAAGAACAAAGGTCCGCCATAGGGAGGGCCGAGCGGGAGTTCGATCTCGTAATAAGAATGGCCGTTCAGGAAGTTCCGGCTCTGCGCCCAGCCTTCGTGATAGGCAGACGGATTAATTGAATAGCGCGGCGACGCGGCCGCGAGGACGTAAGTCAGCAGGCATTCGTTCCAGCCGCGAATTTCATAGGCGAGACTGAATCCATTGTTAGGACTCCAATGCCAAGTCAACACGTTGCGGCCGTCGCGCGTATGCCAATTCCACTCCACATCGAGCCATAGCCGGGTAATGCGGTCGCGCAGCCTGTTTTCGACGGGTGAGTCGCGATCGAAATAGCGCCTAGCGCACAACAGACCCTGGAAGAGAAGCGCGGTCTCGACGATGTCCCCGCCATCGTCCTTTCGGCTGAACGGTATCGTGGCGCCAGTCCGCCCATTCATGAAGTGCGGAAAAAGACCATGATAACAGGTTGCGCTCTCCAGGAGATCGAGCATGAGCGCAAGACGCGCTGTAGCGTCGTTCCGTGTGATCCAACGCCGTTCAGTCGCAACAATAATGGCCATGACGCCAAAGCCTGAACCGCCCATCGTGACGATATCATTTTCTGGATCTGAAAAAACGTCCACGTGATCGCGGGCGAGTCCGCTCGCTGGATGTGCGCCGTCCCAGAAATAGAGGAACGATTGCCTTTGCACGAGATCGAGCAGCGCCACATCTGATAAGGTTGGCTCGCGCCTGCGGTTGGCCGTGCGTTTCTGAGCGGTTTTCATCGTCGAAAATCCTGCTTGGCTCGAAAGTGATATTTGCCGGGAGGTATTTTGCTATCGGCTCAGGGAGGCTGGTTTGATGGTTCTTTTACGCCGGAGTGCGAGACAGGCCATCGATCGACAAGAGCTCGCCTTGCGGGTTCTTGGTCAGGCGCAAAATCCGCGTATAAAACTTGTCTTCGGCTTGCGGACCACTGATGTAAACAAGAGTTGTCGCCGCCAATTCATGTTCGAACATGTCGAAGAACGCTTTGCGCGTCTCCGGAGCAAGCGACCCGATCGCTTCGTCGACGACAACCCAGCGCGGTTTGTGCAGCAGCAGGCGTGCAAATGCGAGGCCTTGTTGCTCCGGATCGGTTAGTTCCTTGTCCCATCGCGCGACTCGATCGAGCCCGAGGGAGAGATGCGAGAGCCCCATGCGCGTTAGAGCGGCGCAGAACTGCTCCTCCGTGAATCTTTCCGCCGAAGCCGGATAAGCAAGGATGTCGCGCAAAGCCCCGTCAGGCAGATAGGGACGCTTCGGCATAAACATGACGCCTTCTGCCGGCGGCATGCTAATCCTGCCGTTGCCCCATGGCCAAAGACCAGCCATGGCTCGAAAGAGGCTCGTTTTCCCTGAAACATGGCCGCCGACGATCAACACACGCTCCGACGGCGCGATCTCAATATGATCCTCATTCAATCGGGAGCACCCTGTTGGCGAAATAATAGCCAAATCATCAAGAATGATTTTGTCGTCGGCCTTCGAGACGAGTTCGATGCGGCTCACTTCTTCGCCAAGCTTGTCGATTTCGAGTAGCGCCTGGCGAAAGGCGTCGACACGGAAGCGCGTCGCCCGCCAATCGGCAATCGTACCGGCGTTGTCCACGAACCAACGCAGCGATTGCTGCACTTGGGTGAATGCCCCTACGGCCATAAGCAGTCCGCCAAAGGAGAGATTCCCTGCAAAGTAAGCCGGCGCCGCGACAATGATCGGCGCGACGATCGTAAACCATCCGTAACCAGCCGTGACCCAGGTCAAATTCGTCGTTGCGCTGACGAGCCGACGCAAAACAATGAGGAGGCGATCGAATTCTCGGCGCAGCCGATCTTCCTCCTCCATCTCGCCGCGATATACTGCGATTCCCTCGCTGTGCTCATTGATATGCACGAGGGCGAAGCGAAGGTCGGATTCGCGGGAGTAACGTTCGGCATTGAGATGGATAAGCGGGTGGCCCACGCGCCAACTCGCGAGCGACGCAACGCCCGCGTAAAAGAGAGCGCACCAGACCATATAGCCGGGAATGACGTAGCTCTTTCCTTCAACTTCGAATGCGACGCCTGCCGAAAGCGTCCATAAGACGCCGATGAAGCATACAAGAAGGAGCGTGGCTTGAAACAGGCCAACGCCGAGATCGGTCGAAAGTTCAGCAAGATGCTGGGCGTCCGCTTGGATGCGCTGATCTGGATTCACGCCGATTTCACCAGCGCCAGCGAGAAGAAATGCGCGCCTCGGCGTGAGCCATTGCGCGAACAAATCCCGCGTCAATCCTTCTCGCAATTTCAGTTTCGCCATCTGATTGAGCCATGTCTGGGCGACGTTCAGGATCAACAAAGCTCCCGCAATGACCGCGAAAACGAGAAGCTGGGAGCCAAAGGCCGGAAGATCCTTGCGGGAAAGAGCGTCGTAAAACGGTTGGTTCCAAGCGTTGAGTTCAATCTGTCCGTAAGCGGTCGCGCCGATCACCACGATGAGACCAACCCCCAGCCAAAGCAGCTTGGCGCGCTCGCGCGAATGGCGGAAAACCTGCAATATGAAGCTCATGGACGACGCATATCCATCGCCGGCCGCCCACCGGTCGGAGAGAGTTCGACGTCCCGTATGATCCTGCTCAATCATCCCATCTTGATCCGTTTACTCAGCTTCGTCATGACATCACGCGCAGGCTCGACGGGCAAGATCGTCTTCGGACGGCTTTGCGCCGAACCTTTCTCGATCACATGGAACCGTTGCGCGGTCGGCGCTTTCGTGAAAATCGGCTATCCTTTCTCCGGACACACCGAACGGATTCGGTCGCGCATCGCCGCGCGACAATCAAGACGATAATCTCTCGCCACATTATCACGAGACTATAGAGGTTACGTGTTTTGCGTTGGGTAACAGAAAACGCTTGGAGGGATGACATCATGCAGGCCGCGCCATGAGCCTCATCAATTCGCTCCTGACAGAGATGACGATCGAGGAAAAAGTCGGGCAGCTCAACCTGGTGACGGCGGGACAAGCCGTAACCGGACCGGTCCTCGGCGGCGGGATGACAGAAAACATTCGTGCGGGCAGGATCGGCGGCGTCTTCAACCTCTGGGGTCGGGAAGCGGTTGCGGCGGTTCAGAAGCTCGCTGTCGAGGAGTCGCGGCTCGCCGTTCCGCTTTTTTTTGGCCTTGACGTGCTGCATGGACATAAGACGGTCTTCCCTATTCCGCTCGCCGAAGCGGGCGTGTTCGATCCTCTCCTCTGGGAGCGCACGGCGCGGGCGGCGGCCATTGAGGCCGCAAGTGACGGAATAACTTTGACGTTTGCACCCATGCTCGACATTGCGCGCGATCCGCGTTGGGGGCGGATCGCGGAAGGTCCAGGCGAAGACCCGCTGGTCGCGGCAAAATTCGCCGAGGCCAAAGTCCGAGGGTTTCAAGGGCCCGATCTTGCCGAGCGAACCTCGATCGCCGCAACCGCCAAGCATTTTTGTGCTGGCGGCGCCGCCACGGCCGGGCGCGACTATGCCGCAACGGATGTTTCCGAGCGTGCGCTCCATGAAGTGTATCTGCCCCCGTTTCGAGCCGCCGTCGCTGCCGGCTGCGCCGCGATCATGCCCGCCTTCAATAGCGTCGCCGGCGTTCCAATGACCGTGCATGTCGATCTTCTGCGCGGATTTCTGAGAGGCAAACTCGGCTTCGAGGGGGTCGTCATCAGCGACTACACAGCGATTGCCGAACTGATCCAACATGGCGTAGCCGGCGATCTCGTCGAGGCGGCGGCGCTCGCGCTGAAGGCGAGCGTCGACATGGATATGGTGAGCGGCGCTTACGTCCGCTGCCTGCCTGAGGCATTGGCGCGTGGGCTCGTCGATCAAAAGGATATCGACGACGCCGTCCGCCGCGTCCTCACGCTTAAGCAAAATCTCGGCTTGTTCGACGATCCCTTTCGGCGCGTCGCGCCGGTCGAAGTTTCGGCGCAAGCGCTAACGGAGTTGTCGTTGGATGTGGCGCGACGCGCGATCACGCTTCTCTCCAATCGCGACATCTTGCCGCTTCCGGTTAATTTGCGCCGCATCGCCGTCATTGGTCCGCTTGCTGATTCACGCGCCGATATGCTGGGCCCTTGGTCGGCGGCTGGAAGCCCTGGCAATTGTGTAACGATCCTTGAGGGATTGAAGGCCGCTCTTCCAAATTGCGAGATCGCCTTCCACGCGGGCGTGAGCATTGACGATGAAAATCGGGGCGGGATCGAGCCGGCGTGCGCCTTAGCCGAGCGGGCGGACGTAATCGTGCTCTGTCTCGGAGAAGCCGCAAATATGAGCGGCGAGGCGGCAAGTCGCGCGACGCCAGGACTGCCAGGCCGTCAGCGCGAACTTGCGGAAGCAATTCTAGCAACCGGCGCGCCTGTCGTCGCTCTTCTCTCCTCGGGCCGGCCGCTAATGGTGACCTGGCTCGTCGAACGGGCGCAAGCGGTGCTCGCCACGTGGTTCCTCGGCGACATGGCGGGGCATGCAATTGCCGACGTGCTGACGGGGCGCTTCAACCCGACCGCCCGGCTTCCCGTCACATGGCCACGCGAGATTGGTCAGATCCCGATCTTTTTTGCGACGCGACCTCCGAGTCGGCTCGCCGATGCGGCCGATCCCTTCACCAGCAAATATCTCGACCTCTCCACGGAGCCGCTTTTCCCGTTTGGACATGGGCTCTCGTTTAGCGAAGTTAGATTGGAAAACCTTCGTGCGAGCCGGAAAGAATTCGAGCTGAAAGATCGGATTGAAGTGAAAGTCGAAGTCGACGCCGTCAACGAGGGGCAGGTCGCGACGGAAGAAACGATATTTCTTTTTGTTCACGACGTCGTGGCGAGCGTGGCGCGCCCGCTCTTGGAATTGAAGGCTTGGTCCAAGGTCATATTGGCGCCCGGCCAAACCAAGACCGTCGCTTTCGTGCTGGCAGCCGAGTGCTTTTGTTTTCCGACGAGAAGTTTGAACTCTTGGTCGAACAAGGCGCGTTCGACATCCTGGTCGGTCTCAATGCCGATCGAAAATCCTTGCTCACAGTCCGTCTGTACGCGCTGGCAAGCTAGAGCATGATCGTTCGAGCAAGGACATGACCCTCAATGACGCGGCGCTTTGCAATCGGGAATGCGATGATGTCGGGCGCTGCATATAGTTGAAGGCGATATGATGAGCCTCCACGAGCTCACGTCATTGGGAAAGTCAAATGTCCGACGGCGCCGTTTCCGATCCGTTTTCTCCGCGCTGGGAACATTTTCCGCATGGAGCGGACATAGGAATCCGTGGCTTCGGCCCGACGCCGGAGACGGCTTTCGAACAGGCGGCGCTCGCCATGACCGCGGTCGTGACGGACCCTCATCTCGTGCGCGCCGAACAAAAGGTGGAGATTGAGGCGGCGGCGCCCAAGCTTGATCTCCTGCTCGTCGATTGGATCAATGCGCTGGTGTACGAGATGGCCGAGAGAGGAATGATCTTCGGCGCCTTTACGGTCGCGATCAGTGGCGGTCGTCTGACGGGGAGGGCGGTGGGCGAGAGGGTCTCACGCGAGCGCCACGCGCCTGCCGTGGAAGTAAAGGGCGCGACCTTTACCGAACTCGCCGTCGTGGAAGATCTGCCTGGGTTATGGCGGGCTCAGTGCGTCATCGACGTGTAGCCTGGATGTCGCGCTAGATTAAGGCGAGACGCCCTGGGTCTACTCATGCGCCAGATGGAGAGGTCGCGATGGACATCACCCGCTTCGAGAAGCTTTCCGATACGGCTTGGCGGATCGAACCTTTCGGCGCCATGCGGGCGCCAGGGGTCATTTACGCAACCGAGGCGCTGCTCGTCGAAATGGACAACAAAGTCTTCGATCAGGTTACGAATGTCGCCATGCTGCCAGGCATCGTGCGGGCGTCATACGCAATGCCGGACGCTCACTGGGGGTACGGGTTCCCCATCGGCGGCGTCGCCGCCTTCGATCCCGAGGCGGGCGGCGTCGTTTCCGCTGGCGGCGTCGGGTTCGACGTATCTTGCGGCGTGCGGACGCACCTCACGGGTCTCACGCGCGAACAGATCGTCTCGGTGCAGCAGGAGCTGGCGGATGCGCTCTACGCGCATGTGCCCGTCGGCGTCGGCTCGGAAGGAGAGGT
>CAWESG010000008.1:0-95670 GCA_963811555.1 uncultured Alphaproteobacteria bacterium
ACCTCACGTCAAGATCGACGCCAGATAGTAGGCCGCTCCGGCGGCGAGCCCTCCGACCAGCAGGGTTTGTAGGCCCGAGTTGAACGGGTTGACGCCCGTTAGCCTGCCCTTGACCGCCCCGAAGACGATCAATGCGACGCCGGTGAACGCCGCCGAAAACAACAGTGCGCGCTTTATGTCCGTTTCGATCATGTAAGGGGCGAGTGGGATCAAGCCTCCGATGAAATAGGACGCCGCGATGGTGGCGGCGCTGATCGGCGCACGCTTAGGATCTGGCCGATCCAGACCAAGCTCGAAACGCATCATGAAATCCACCCATCGCTTTTTGTCAGCGGAGAGAGAAGTGACGACGGTGTCGAGTTCGGAATCGTGCAAGCCGTACGTTGAGAAAATTTCTCGCAGCTCAATCCGCTCCTGTTCTGGAAGTTTATCCACTTCGAAATACTCGCGCTTCTCTTCAGAGAGGAAATGCTCCTGATCGCTTCGCGCGGCGAGATAGCCGCCGAGGCCCATCGCTATCGAGCCGGCCACAATCTCCGCCAGCCCCGCGGTGACGACAATACGAGTGGAGGCGACCGCCGCCGAGATCCCGGCTGCAAGCGCAAAGGGCACGGTGAGTCCATCCGCCATGCCGATGACGACGTCGCGAACCGTCTCGGAGTTAAGGAAGTGCTTTTCGACGTGGGTCCCCGCGACGCGGCTCGTTTTGCGTCCAAATAAGAGGGTGTGTAATTCCTCCGGCCCTATAACTCGTTCGAGTTCGATGAAGGCGAAGAACGGGATCAATGCGACGAACAAAATGATTGCGATCATAAGTATTGATTGCAGCGTACCGTCGCCGAGAGTTGGAATAGCCTCGGCAACCGCTTTGCCGTGCCAAACGCCGATAACGGTCTCTTCTACTAACATGAAATAAAATAAGTATTGCGGCAAAAATTGCAGACTTTGACAGGATTGGATAGACGAGTGGCTTATCTTTTGAACGATCACCGACATGTAAAGCTTGCCCGACGACCACAATTTTTGCCAGGGCGAGCGCGTTGATAAGAGCAAAGCCTTGCTGGTAAGTCAGAATGTCTTCGTTGAAAATGAACGCCTTATGAAGCGAAAACAAAGTCAATAGCACCCAAAGATAGACAAATACACCGAATAGCTTTTTCGTTTCGTCGATCGCTCCCGCTTTGAGGCGATCCAGTCGTTCGTTCACCATTTTCCGGCCTCCCTGCGACACGACGAAGCGACGACGAAGCAGGATGCTGGAACTGAGCGCGCATGGCAATCACCGCAAAGGCCGGCGGTTCTCTCTTTTGCAAAAGTGTTGATTTCGAACACCATATCAAATCAGTAGGTTAAAGAAATGGCGCACCAAAGAGAGAACTTTTCGCGATGGACGGTGGTCCTCAGGAGTCCGCCCGGGTTAGCTGCTTACCACTCATGGCAATAATTCATCGCGACGACTTTCAGCGGCGCCCAACATCGAAAGACCGCTTTGCGCGGATACTGTTGAAAAACTCCGATTGAATTGTTGATCACCATTTTTCAGGGTCGTGGGCGCGATAATCGAAAATGGATGTGGGGCCTCTAATGATCAAATCAACAAGAGGCTGCCGTTGCGAATTTGCGGCGGCACTGAACCTCGATTGTCGCGCACAACCCCGGCCGCCACGATTCAATCACCTGGAAATCACATGAGTAGTTTCCGACGATGATTTTCTCGATCACATTCGGTATCCTCTCGAACGAGTTACCCTATTCGTGGCACTTCTCTCGTTAATCGCGATCAGCAATGGCGCCGTCAAGGCCAATACAGAGCAGAGCAATTCGTCCGTCGAAAACATCCGGTTATTGGTCGTGCATCCCAAGCACCAAACTGCGCTGCTAACTTTAACGACACAGGCGCCCCGGGCGGCCAACATTAGGATTCCAAGTCTCAGTGGCGTAACGTTAATTTGCGGGACAAATTGTCCTAACCCTCAATCGGGGAGAAAGCGCGATGCGATTTCGAAATTCACAGGATCGGTACGGTGCGGCCCCGATATTTCTGCATTGGCTCACAGCGATTCTTGTGGTCGTCGCGTGGACGCTCGGCATATTGGGCGATGAAATTCCGCGCGGCGCTTTGCGCGACGCAGGGCGATTCATCCATGTGTCCGCCGGCCTGCTCATCGTCATCCTGCTCATGGCGCGTTTCGCGTGGCGAATTGTCGATCCGCCGCCGCCGATCGAGAAGACGCCGCTTGGTCCGTTGGCCGACCGCGCCGGACGCTTGGCGCATTATGCTCTCTACGCCTTATTAGCTGCGGTTCCGGTCGTCGGCGTAATCGCGCTGTTCGGCGAGGGCAAGCCATTGCCATTGTTCGGCCTGTTTGAAATCCCTTCTCCTTGGTCGAAAGATAAGGTCTTTACGGAACTGACTGAAGAAATTCATGAAACATTGGCGAATGTGCTGCTCGCACTGGCGGCGTTACACACGATCGCCGCGCTGACCCATCATTGGGCGTTTCACGACCGCACGTTGACACGCATGTTGCCTGGAGGCTCCAACAATGACCCAAGCACCTAACCTTTCTGCTCCCTCACCGCCCCGCGCGCGCCGATCTCGCTCTGGCGAAAACACCGGGCCGGGGCGGAAGTCTGGTCCGATATTATTTCTCTCGCGACAACAAGTCTCGCTGCAACGCTCGTCGCCTTAGCTTGCGTCATCGCTTTTACCAGACGTTCCCTTGCGCCATTGGACTCTTTGGCTCAGGGCCTCGCGCTCCTCGAGGAGGAAGAACCAATGTTCGGTTAAGTCCGATGGGCGCCAGCGAATTTGGACTTATCGCCACACGCCTGAACTCATTGGCGACTACGCTCGACCGTGTGAAGGAAGAAAACCACGCCTTGCTGGAGAAGCTCGTCAAGGTTCAGGACGACGAGCGCCATGAGATCGCACGCGATCTTCATGACGAAGCCGGACCTTGCCTCTTTTCAATTCGAGCGAGCGCTTCGACGCTTTCAGAGGCGTTGTCAGAATCCAGGCTCGAAGAAGCAGTCGCTCGTAAGGCGGTTTTAGATATTCAAGCCGCTGGACAGGCTTTGCAAGAAGTCATTCGTCGGATGCTGGATCAGCTTCGGCCCCCCGGTCTCGAAGAACTTGGTCTCGAAGAGGCGCTCGGCGGCCTCGTCGCGAATTGGAAGGCCGTTCATCCCGATCTGACGCTTACGTTGGAAACCCCGCATGACTTGGCGCAGCTTGACGCCGCCGTTGCGCTCACCGCTTATCGCACGATCAAGAAGTCGCTGACGAATATCTACCGACACTCTTCGGCGAATTGGGCAAAGGTGAGTTCGGCTTTCGAATACGAACCTTTCAACGGGCGCGCCAAGGAGAGTGATGCGGCCGCTCGCATGCTTCATATTTTGATGGAAGAACCGAATGGCGCGTAGTTTCGATGGAACGCGGCGAAGGGCTTGGACTGCTCGGAATGGCGGAACGCGTGAAGGCGCTTGACGGAAGATCTCGATCACCGAGCGGCAAGGTGGAGGAACGCGGATTGACGTCCTGTTTCCAGCCCCGGATGGGGAGGAGAGTGAAGCATGATGTCGGCGCGGCTGTCCATAGAGGGAAAAACCGGCAATTACTTTCCAAATTTTCCTGATGCCTTAGCGAAGGGCGAGATGTTAGCCTCCTCTTAGCGAAAGCAGATGCTCACGACGACGGGCTCGTCTGGCGCGTTTCAAAACAAAAGGGAGAACGCTCATGAATTGGACCGTGCCGCTTTGCACCGAAGTTTGCCTCGGAATGGAGATCACGAGTTACGAGTTGGCCGAAATCTGACTTCGCCGGCAGCTCCGCTATTCCCGCTGATCGCTTTATCCCCCCGCGCCAATGCGCGCGCGGGAGGGGGGCGGCATCATTGGGAAGGCTTGAGCCCCATTCGCGTCCTGATCGGATTTTGTCGCAAATTTTCTTTGCAGCGGGCGCAGCGCCGGGCGCTCATGACGCCACCAGCCGGAACGCAAAGCGATCATTGAATTTGACCGGGGGGTTTTGGAGCGAAAACGGACCTCCGCTACCATCTTTCCCCTCGATGCGGCGATCCACATGTTGATTGGTTTTGCCCAAAAGCAAGTCTCGTCCATTACCTCAACCCGTCATCGTGAGTTTCTTGAGCAGCGCGTCGCGCGCGTCTACGATGCGGCGGTAATGTTCGTCGCTGCCGCCTGCGTCGGGATGCGCGGTCTTGGCCAGCTGCCGGAAGGCGGCGTTGATGTCCGACAGCTTGAGCAGGCCCTCGATTGGCAGGTCTAAGATTTCGCGATGTTCATGGTCGTCGCCGATATCCGGCTGAAACAGGAAGGTCCGGCGCTTTTCTCGCGCCTCGAGACGCAGATTGACCTGATCTTCCCGCCATCTTTGGCGCGACATGACGAGACATTCGCCAAAGGCGATCCAGCCCCGCGTTTCAAGTTCGTCAAGACTGAACGGCCCCACGACGCCATAGGGCGGCGCCAGCCACGCCCTCCTGCCGCCCTCGCCATGTTGGATATCGCCGATCGCCGCCATATCCAGTATTCCCATCGAGCCGTTCCAGACGACCCATTCCTCTTTGTCCGTCATGCGGAGCGCTTTCATGCATAAGCCGACCCCGCGCCTCGCCTTGTTTGTGCAAAAGGGTTCACAAGAGCTGGACCGACCATGAGCCCATGCATGTTCGGAGCCAAGGGCTCGCGCCGCGTAGCCGACAAAGCGACTGACGTTCGCAGCGTCTGCGGCCCAATCGCTCGTCGATTCACTGCGCCGGACCGCGAATGAAAAGTCAGTCGAACCAGGCAGTCGCCTGATGTCGAATGACGCTTTCCGCGCCCATATGGCTCGATCCTTGCGTGTCGCCCTGCAACAGGAGCAGGACATCGTGCTTGACGCTTCACGGACACGCAGCCTCACGACGGAAAAAGACTTCGAACATCCGATCGAGGCCGTTTGGCGCGCCATGACCGATTCCGAATGGCTCGCCGTTTGGTTCTTTCCAAACGACATTGAGCCCGTGGTGGGCCATAAGTTCACGATCTGGAGCCGTCCGATCGAGCGTTGGGACGGCGAGTTCAAATGCCAGGTTCTTGCTGTCGAGCCCGACGGCATGTTGCGATTCAGCTGGTCCGGCGGTCACGACGAGCTCAAGGGTTTTGGCCGATACATGGACACCACAGTGACATGGACGATCTCGCAGCTGCCGAATGGCGGCACGCATTTCGTATTTGTCCAGGACGGAATCGACGCGGCCCCCGCCGCGGACGCGGTCTACGACATTATGCTCAAAGGCTCGCAGAGCGTGTTGAGCTCTCTCGCCAAAAGACTCCCTGACCTCATCGAACACGGCGCCTGAAATGGCGTGCCCGGGCCGAGCTCATCGAGCGGCGCCAAATGGCGAGATTTTTGCTCGGCTGCGGCGGCGATGAAGGCGCGCGACGCGCCCGTTTGCGGCATTTCGAGAAAAGCGCCACTGGCAAGGGGTGGAAAGTATGGCGGATCATAAGGTTACGGTTGAGCAGTTGCCCAGTGGCAAATGGGCCTGTTTCTTACATATTACCGGCCATGACGAGCCGGTTAATCTGGGCCGCGAATTTAAGAACGACGAACAAGCCGAAAACTGGCTCAACGTTTCGGAGTCGGTGACTGCGATTGAAATGATGATCCGCAAATATAAGAAATAGCGGTGCGCGAATGCTCAAGAGCGAACCCGCCCCCGGTGACCCATTCGCGGTGGGCGGGCCGCTCGACTTTTCCGGCTCATCGCTCCTCTTTCCAGATAATTCCATAGGATCGGCGCCCCGCACGAACGAGCCAATACGCTCGCCGGAAATCAGCGGCCCTTTCCGATGCTTTATGCGCCAAGATTTCGCCCGTTTCTTTTGGCGACCACGTGTTTTTGCTTCCTTCCGAGGCCGACGCCTGGCGTTCCGCCGTCGAAATGGTCCGGCGTTATCACGGGATCGTCGGCCGCCCCAAGCGTCGCCGGTTCATTGTCTGCGTCGGGGCCTCAGATGGAACGGGGAGCCCGCCGCTTGGCCTCGAGAGCGATGACGAGATCATAATTCTCCGAACGGACGATCACGCCGCATTGCAGGCGGAAATCGACGTGAGGACCGCGGGAATTCTGATCGCTCCGGTTAGGACGAGAGCTGGATTTGAGGTCGTCCCGGGAAGCTTGCTCGCCCGACTGCGCGAGACCGCAGACGAATATGGCCTCATACTGGGTTTCGACGAAACCTTTTGCGGCCTCGGTCGCTCCGGCATGCTTTGGGCTCACGAATGGACAGGCGTCACCCCGGACCTGATGATCGCCGGTCATTGGCTTGTAGACGCCTCGCCACTGGTCGCGCTCGTCGTTACGCAAAGAGTAGCGCGAGGGGCGCTCGCCTGCCCGCCGCTCGTTGATCGGGCCGCGCTTCTGGCCGGGCGCGCCCTCATGGACGCTCTATCAACTCCAGGCTTTCAGGAACGCGTGCAGAATCGAAGTTGGTATCTCGAAGACCAGCTAACCGCGTTGTTTTATAAGCGTCGCGGAGCCATTACGGGGCTGAGCGGCCTTGGCCTGATGCAGGGTTTGGCGCTCGCGGGAGACGCGGAGCCAATGCGCGCGATGCTGGCCGAGCGCGGGCTCCTCACCCGCGCCATGGGCTCGGTCCTTGGTCTATTTCCTCCGCTCACAGTTGAGGAAAGTGAAATCGATGCAGCGGTATCCACCATCGATATGATTTGCGCGCGGGAAGAACGATGAGCGCGCGAGGCGTTTGCTTCCGCGCGACGTCGCCGGACGACGCCTTCCGCCTCGCCCTTGGACTATCGCGTGGCGCGAGGCTTGCTTTCCAAATTGGCCTCTGGCGTTGGAAACCGCTGACCATGCCAGCGCAGCGGGCGAACGCTTTCCATGCTCATTGTGCGGAGCCGGTGGCGCGCGGACTAGATCGAGACCATGATCGCGATGAATACAGCCGATCCAAATTTGCAGGTCATCGAGCGAGACCCTGTTCCCGCCGCGCTGAGGCGATTCATCTGGGACATTCAGTCCATGGTCGAACTCGCCGAAAGCGAGCGAGAGATTCTCGTGATCGGCCGCGATCTCATGGCGCGGCTCATCACGACTGACGATTGGCTGCCAACGGTCTTCGCCGTCCCAAATCCCGCCGGAGGCCAGCAATTTCAGATTTATCGCGATGGGCTCGAGCGCTTTTCCGTCGTGAGCACGATTTTGTGGGGTGGGGCCTTTCTGGCGATCTCTCAGCCTTCCGTTTGGGAGATCGTGGGCGTGTTGCGCGGCGCCGTCGCGCGCCAGCAACTCGATGGTTTCCCGACGAAGCGCGCGCAAGCCGGCGCGTCCCGTCTATTGCAGGCGAGCACGGTGGAAGCACGCTCGTCCGGGAGCGGGGAGGTCTTGGAGCTTTGTAACGCGCTGGATGATCGGACATCCATCGTCATCCACGTTTATGGGGGCGACATCGGCCAGATGAGGCGCCGATCCGGCGCACCGGGCGCAAGCACGGACGCGCAGCCCTTGGGCTACGCCAATGACGAAAACGCTCCTCCCTACGATATCTTTTCAATTCAGAGCGCGATCCAGGATTGAGGCGGCGACCCTGAACGTTCTCGCCATCCTTCCCACAACGCAGGACGGCGATCGTATTTTCTATGAGGGATCGAAATATTCGATCTTTTGGCCTGGCTCCCTGTTGGGGCAGGGAATTTCCTTGAAAAGGACTTCGGCGAAAGCCTTCAGACCGGTGTTCGTGCGCAGAGACATGCGTTTGGGGTCGGTCGTCCAGCTTTGATAGGTGACGATCCCACGCGTGATGCTGATCACCGTATATTTTTCCGAGTTGGTTTCGCCGCCTTTCGTCCGATAACACTTCCCGGGGTGAACGCTTTCTTCCTTCATCGGCATGATGCCACCCTGCATTTTAGCGCTGCGTGCATCGCGGATGAGCAAGTTCTAGACCAGATCGAGTGCTAGGCGCGTTCGCCCGCTGCAACCCCATCATGCTCGGCGCGCGAGAATCTGCACGCCATTTATGCGGCGTGACCCTGTGTTTTTGCTCGAATGAGGCGCCGAAATTGCTTTTGAAGGGGCGAGAGACGCTCGAGAGATCAGGAAAACGCCATGCCCATGCCCGCCGAGGAAATCCAGCGTCTGATCAAGACGGCTCTACCCGACGCCGTGATCGAACTGACAGCGCTCGCCGACGACAACGATCATTGGGCCGCGACGGTGACGTCGGCGGCGTTTCAAGGTTTGAGCCGCGTGCGCCAGCATCAGCTGGTCAACGCCGCCTTCGGCGGAAGACTCGGCGGCGAATTGCATGCGCTGGCGTTGACAACGCAAGCGCCGGCGCGAGGAGAGTGAGAAATGACCGACACCACATCCAAAATTAAAGGCATCATCGACGGCGCCGACATCGTGCTGTTCATGAAGGGCGTGCCGCAGGCGCCGCAATGCGGCTTCTCCATGCAGGTCGTGCAGATTTTGAATCAGGTCGGCGCGCCCTATACGGCGGTCAACGTGCTCGCCGACGGCGAAGTCCGCGAGGGGATCAAGGCCTTCTCGAATTGGCCGACCATTCCGCAGCTCTATGTGAAGGGCGAGTTCATCGGCGGCTGCGACATCACACGCGAAATGTATCAGTCGGGGGAGCTGAAGGCGCTCTTCGACAAGGAAGGCATCGCGAATAAGCAGGGTGTGAAAGCGTAACCCACGCGTCATCTGATACGACGGTCTTGAGATGCGAGCCTGGAGGCTCGTGGTCCAAGGGAATCAGTGGACCGCAAAACTCCAGGCTCGCCCCTCGATCAAAGGCTGCGCGGCGCGCCGACACCGTTCTCGTCGAACAAAATCTCCGTCTCTTCGCCCGCCATGTCGATGCGCGCGCGGGCGAGACGGCCGTCGGGGCGGTAGTCGTAGTCGTGGCGCAACTCGACTTCGCCATAGACGATCTTCTCGCAAGTGATCATGCGGCCGTCGGAATCATAGCGGGTGCGAAAATAGGTGTTTCGGTTTTCGAGAGCGTCGGCCCCGATGGGCGAAACCATGTTGAGCGGCAGCTTGACGCCGCTATAGCTCAAAAAATATTTGAACGCCGGCTCCGCTACGATTTCCATAATGTCTCTCCGCCCATTTGGCTCAGTGCTTGCTTGGGGCCGGCCATGAACACCCCGCGTGCTGACGCAGACGTCGTAAACTTCGGCGAACTCGATCCAAAGACCAACGCACTCCTGCAGCAGGGCGTTGTCGCCTATCGGACCGACCCCGAGAAGGCGGACAGTCTCTTCAAGCAAGCGCTGGCGCTGACGCCGCAGGAGCTCGCGCCCTATTACTGCCTATACAAAATTCACACCTACATGGGCAGTCTCGACTACGCCGCCGACGTCGCCACTGAGGGCATGAAGGAGGCCACGCGGCAGGCCGGTTGGCCGAGCGATCCGTCGGCTTGGCCGAGCCAGGCGGAGGCGCATGACGGGCCGTCGCGCTTCGCGCTCTATACGCTGAAGGCGTTGAGCTTCATCGAGTTGAAGCGCGGCCGGCGCGAAACCGCCTTGGACTATCTGGGCATCCTCTCCCGCGCCGATCCGCAAGGCAGCGTCGGCTGGAAGGTAATCGAGGAATTGGCGCAGGGCAGTGCGCAATAGATGCACATGACGAGAACGTACATGACGCGACCTTGTCGGAAACCCCAACAAAGCATCGTGCAAACGTCACGCTTCGGACGAGAACCCCCGCCCATGTCGAGAAACCGACATTGTGCACTGCATATTATCGACACGATGCTGGATTGCATGGTTTTTGCACAAGACAGGGTATGACTTGTGTGAGACGGTCAAACAGCTCTTCGCACATGCGAACGGAACCTGGGCCGGGGCCTGATCGTGGCGGTTTGCTAGGAGGGCGGCCATGAACGATGTTGGGACTCCACTCTCTACGCTCACCGAGGACTTGGCCGCAAAGGCGCCGCGGGCGAGAACCCCGTCGTCCGACACAGCGCTGCTCGGCGTCTATGAAATCTCCAAAATCCTGACGGCGCCCGCCCGCCTCGAGCAGACGCTCACCAATGTCGTCAGCGTGCTCAGCTCCTTCCTCGACATGAAATTGGGGATGATCACCATCCTCGATCAACACGGCAATCCGGAGATTGTCGCGACCTCGGGCTGGATCAGCCACGATCGCAGCAAGCCGATCGACACGCTACCGGCCAAGGTGATCGACCGGCTCGTCGCCACCGCCATGCCGGTCATCGTCGAGGACGTGACCCGCGACGCCTTGTTCGCGACGGCGGCCGAGACGATCACCCGGGCGCTCGGCGAGAGAGTCTCCTTCCTCGCCGTTGCGATCAAGAGCGATAACCGCGTCGTCGGGACTTTGTCGATCAACCGCACATGGGAAGAGTTTATCACCTACACCTTTGACGCCGATCTGCGCTTCTTGACGATGATCGCCAATCTGATCGGTCAGACGGTGAAGCTGCACCGCATGCTTTCGGCCGACCGGCAGCGGCTGCTGAACGAGTGCAGCACGCTGGAGAAGGCGCTGGTCTCGTGCATGCCGAAGGAAAACCGTCGCGAGCGGCCCGATGTCGCGGGCATCGTCGGCGAGAGCCCAGCGATCATGGAGGTGCTCGACACCATCGCCATCGTCGCCAAGTCAAATTCGACCGTGCTTCTGCGCGGCGAGAGCGGCACCGGCAAGGAACTTTTCGCACGTGCGGTGCACGATCTGTCGCGCCGTAGCGCCAAGCCCTTCGTCAAGCTGAACTGCGGCGCTCTGGCGGAAAGCGTGCTCGAATCGGAGCTGTTCGGTCATGAGCGCGGCGCCTTCACCGGCGCCATCGCGCAGCGCGCGGGACGCTTCGAACTCGCCAATGGCGGCACGCTGCTGCTCGACGAAATCGGCGAAATATCTCCCGCCTTTCAGGCGAAGCTGCTGCGCGTTCTGCAGGAAGGCGAGTTCGAGCGGGTTGGCGGCGCCAAGACCTTGAAGGTCAACGTGCGATTTATCTTCGCGACCAACAAAAACCTCGAAGAGGCCGTCGACAAGGGCGAGTTCCGCGCCGACCTCTATTATCGCATCAGCGTCGTGCCGGTGTTCCTGCCGCCGCTGCGCGAGCGGCCCGGCGATGTTTCGCTGCTGGCGCGCAATTTCCTTGAGCGTTTCAACACCGAAAACGATCAAAAGCACGAGCTCTCGGCGAGCGCCATCGAGACGCTGCAACGCTGCTACTTCCCCGGAAACGTGCGCGAATTGGAAAATTGCGTGCGCCGCACGGCGACTTTGGCGCGCGCCGAAACCATCGTCGATCATGATTTCGCCTGCGCCTCCAACAAATGCCTCTCGGCCCTGCTGTGGACCGGCAGCGCCAGCGGCGCCTTTCCGCATGCGCATTCCGAACAGGCCGGCATGCGCGCCGCCGCGCCGCCTGAGGAGGTCGCGCTGGCGAGCCGCGGCGACGCGGCGCCGGTTCCGACCTTCCTCGAGGACACCCCGGCGCCCCTCGACGCTGCCGGCGAGGAGGAGGGCGACGGCTTCGCGTCGTCCCGCAAGATGGTCGACCGGGAGCGTCTCATCGAAGGCATGGAGAAAGCCGCCTGGGTGCAGGCCAAAGCGGCGCGTCTGCTCGGGCTGTCGCTGCGCCAGGTCAATTACGCGCTGAAGAAATACAACATCGAAGTGAAGCGCATCTGAGCGCAGCCGGCGATTGTCGTATTTAAGACATTTGTCCGAATTCGCGCGGCCGAGCGGGCTGCATCGCTTCACATGAGGGGGTTGAACAAGTGAGCCTGGAGGCGCGCGGACCAAAACGGCCCCTGGATTGCGAGCCAGGCTCGCATTCGATCACCCGCGGGCTGCTGTTCGGGTGGATATACGGTGGGTTTGCGGCTGGCATGCGATTTGAAGGGAGGGAAAGCCTAGAATTGAACGGATGAGGAATCGCGACATGGCCTACAAAATTGTAGCATCCCAATGCACGGTGTGCGGGGCTTGCGAATTCGAATGTCCGAATGCGGCGATCCGCCTCAAGAACGACATGTACATCATCGACCCGAAGAAATGCACCGAGTGCGAGGGGCATTTCGATACGCCGCAATGCGCGGTCGTCTGCCCCGTCGAAAACACTTGCGTGCCGGCGTAGCCATGATGGCGCGGCCTAGTGGACGACGCCTCGCATGGAGGCCGTCGACTGGCTCGGAAACTTACTGTCCTGCCGCGATTGCCCGCATGGGGAGATACGCGAGAAGGGCCTTTGCGATCTCGGGCAGAGATCGTCACGCGCGGCGCATCGTCCGTTTTTTCGCCGCGAGTCCACGGAAAACCACGAAATATCTCTCGCATCTCTATTTCGATCTGCGCGTCGGCGCGGCAAAAAACGCGAGCGTATTCCATTTGCGCGCGTTGATCGACGACGAGGAGTCGGACGTCAGGCAGATGGAGGCGCAGCGCCTGCCGCCGCATCTCGCCGAGAAACCGATCTCCGATCCCGACCGCAAGGTGCGCACGGTTATGGCGCGTCGCGCGCCGCCTGACATTTTCGCCCACGCGATGCGCGACGACGATGCGCAAGTGCACGACGAAGCAGCGCGATCCGCGGGTGCGCATGATTATTGCAGAGCGGTGGGCGCGGCCGGTCCAATTGGGGTTGTTCGTCGGCGACGAAGACTTGAAAGTCCGCTTTCTCTTGGCGGAGCGGCGTTCGGCGGATTTGCTCGTGCGGCTGCGCGACGATCCCGATCCGGAAGTAAGGCGCCTCGCCAGGCGAGCCTGGAAGAAGCGCAACAGTGAACGGAGAGCGAAATGGCGGCGGTGCAGGAGACAGTTGAACAGGTTCGCCGTGTCGGCGTCGATCAATATAAATACGGATTTGTCACCGACATTGAATCCGACCTCGCTCCCAAGGGGCTTTCGGAAGATGTCATCCGCTTCATTTCGGCCAAGAAGAACGAGCCGGAATGGATGCTCGACTGGCGGCTCGAAGCCTATCGGCGCTGGCTGACGATGAAGGAGCCCAAATGGGCGCGCGTCGACTATCCGGCCATCGATTATCAGGATCTCTATTATTACGCCGCGCCTAAATCGACGGCCGGTCCAAAATCGCTCGACGAAGTTGATCCGGAACTGCTGCGCACTTACGAAAAACTCGGCATTCCGCTGCATGAACGCGAAATTCTCGCCGGAGTCGAGCGGCCGGAGGGCGAAGAGCGCCCGCGCATCGCGGTCGACGCGGTGTTCGATTCGGTCTCCGTCGCGACGACCTTCAAGGAGGAGCTGAAGAAAGTCGGGGTGATCTTCTGCCCGATCTCCGAGGCGCTGCGCGAACATCCAGAGCTGGTGCGCAAATATCTCGGCACGGTGGTGCCGACCTCCGACAATTATTTCGCAACGCTGAATTCTGCGGTGTTTTCGGACGGGTCCTTTGTCTATATCCCGCCGGGCGTGCGCTGCCCGATGGAGCTCTCGACCTATTTCCGCATCAATGAGAAGAACACAGGGCAATTCGAGCGCACGCTAATCATCGCCGACAGCGGCTCCTACGTGAGCTACCTCGAAGGCTGCACGGCGCCAAAGCGCGACGAGAACCAGTTGCACGCGGCGGTGGTGGAGCTTGTCGCGCTGGACGACGCCGAGATCAAATATTCGACGGTGCAGAATTGGTATCCCGGCGACGAGAACGGCAAGGGCGGCATCTATAACTTCGTGACGAAGCGTGGCGACTGCCGCGGCGCCAATTCGAAGATCAGCTGGACGCAGGTCGAGACGGGCTCGGCGATCACCTGGAAATATCCGAGCTGTGTGCTGCGCGGCGAGAATTCCCGCGGCGAGTTCTATTCGATCGCCATCTCAAACGGGAAGCAGCAGGTCGATTCCGGCACCAAGATGATCCATCTCGGCAAAGGAACGACGAGCCGCATCATCTCGAAGGGCATTTCGGCTGGGCGCTCGTCCAACGCCTATCGCGGACTGGTCTCGGCGCATCGCAAGGCGGAAGGCGCGCGCAATTTCACCAATTGCGACTCGCTGCTGATCGGCGACGCCTGTAGCGCGCATACGATCCCCTACATCGAAGCTAAGAATCCCTCTTGCGTCTTTGAGCACGAGGCGACGACATCGAAAATCTCCGAGGACGTGCTGTTCTACTGCATGCAGCGCGGCCTTTCGCAGGAAGACGCAGTAGCGCTGGTGGTCAATGGCTTCGTGCGCGACGTATTGCAGCAATTGCCGATGGAGTTCGCGGTCGAAGCGCAAAAACTAATCTCGGTCAGTCTCGAAGGCAGCGTCGGTTGACGCCTCGAAAATCAGGAGTGGTGGTATGACGGCGCTACTGGAAATTCGCGACCTCAAGGCCGAGATCGCCGGCAAGCAAATCCTCAACGGCTATAATCTCACGGTGAAGCCCGGCGAGGTGCATGCGATCATGGGGCCGAACGGCTCGGGAAAATCGACGCTGTCCTATGTGCTCTCGGGCCGTCCGGGCTATACGATCACCGAAGGCCAGGCGTTGCTCGCTGGCGCGGATCTGTCGCAGATGAGCGTCGACGAGCGCGCCGCGGCCGGTCTGTTCCTCGCGTTCCAATATCCGCTCGAAGTGCCGGGCGTCGCGACGATGACCTTTCTGCGCGCCGCGCTCAACGCGCAACGCAAGAAGCGCGGCGAGGAGGAAATGTCCTCGCCTGATCTGATCAAGCGCGTCAAGGAAATCGCCAAGATTCTCGACATAGACATGGAGATGTTGCGCCGGCCGGTGAATGTCGGCTTTTCCGGCGGCGAAAAGAAGCGCGCCGAGACGTTGCAGATGATGCTGCTGGAGCCGAAGCTCTGCATCCTTGACGAAACCGACTCGGGACTCGACATCGATGCGCTGAAGGTCGTCTCCAACGGCGTCAATCAGCTGCGTTCGAATCATCGCGGCATCGTCGTCATCACCCATTATCAGCGCCTGCTCGATTACATCACGCCCGACGTCGTGCACGTCCAATCGGCTGGCCGCATCGTGCGCACCGGCGGCAAGGAGCTGGCGCTGGAGCTCGAAGAGACGGGCTACGCCAGCTATCAAAGCGAAGCGGCGTAAAAATGAGCAGCGCACCCACGACCCTCACTCGCACGCCGACCGACGCCGAGGCGCAGTTGGCGCAATTCTTCGCCAGTCAGAAAACGGGCGACGCGCCGCAACTCGCCAAGCTGCGCACCGCCGCTTTCGATGTCTTCGCTAAGACCGGTCTGCCCAATCGACATGACGAAGCATGGAAGTATACGGATTTGCGCGCGCTGCTGCGCGACGTGAAGCCGCTCGCCGCGCCTCCGGAGCAGAGCGCGAAGGACGCGGCGCGCAACGCCGGGATTTTCAAAGATCTGGGCGTGCGACGCATCGTCTTCGTGAGCGGCTATTTTGCGCCGGAGCTCTCCGATCTCGCCGATCTCGAACCGGGATTGAGCGTCGTTTCGCTCTCCAAGGCTTTGGCGAGTGACGACGCTGCCGCGATCTCGTCTCTTGGCAAGGTTGGCGAAGTCGACGATCCGACCTTTGCGCTGAACACCGCCTTCATGGGAGAAGGCGTCGTCATTCGCGTCAAGGCGGGAAGCGTGGTGGAGCGGCCGATTGAGCTCGTCTTCGTCGCGGGGCCGCAGCCGGCCACCTATTTCCTTCGTTCTCTGATTGTCGTCGAAAAGAGCGCACGAGTCTCGTTGATCGAGAGTTACGAGGGCGCCGACGACAGCGCATATCACGTGAATGCGGCAATTGAGATCGTCCTCGAAGAGGGCGCCGAGCTTGATCGGATCAAGGTTAGCCGCGAAGGTTCGGATGCGATGCATGTTTCGACCCTCGTCGCCTCCTTGGCGCCGAACGCCGTCCTGCGCGACTTCGTGCTGAATTTCGGTGGCGCCTTGCTTCGCAACCAATCTTTCGTGGGTCTGCAAGGCCAGGGCGCCCGCGCGAGCCTGTATGGCGCTAATATTCTTAAAGCGAGCGAACACGCCGACGCGACATTGTTCCTCGATCATGCGGGGGGCGGATCGGAAAGCAGAGCCTTGTTCAAATCGGTTTTGGATGATGCGTCCCAAGCCGTATTCCAGGGCAAGATTCTCGTGCGTCCTGGCGCGCAAAAGACTGACGCGCGGATGATGGCGCGTGCGCTGCTGCTTTCAGAAGGCGCCCAGGCCAATTGCAAGCCGGAGCTGGAGATTTTTGCCGACGACGTGCAATGCGCGCACGGCTCGACCGTCGGCGCGCTGGACGAGAACTTGGTTTTCTATCTGATGGCGCGGGGGATTCCGAAAGGGGAAGCCGAGTCGCTGCTGACGGAAGCTTTCATTGGAGAGGTGATCGACGCCATCGAAAATCGGAGCATGCGAGAGGCTATTACCGCTCTCCTTGCCGAGCGATTGCGAGGGCGAAAATGATCCCACGAGCTGTGAATGGCGGATCATATGACGTTGAGCGGTTGCGTCGGGACTTTCCGATTTTGGACATCAAAATTCATGGGCAGCCGCTCGTCTATCTCGACAATGCGGCTTCAGCGCAAAAGCCGCAAGCAGTCCTCGATCGCATTCAACACGCCTATGCGGGCGAATATGCAAATGTCCATCGAGGACTTCACTTTCTGTCCAACGCCGCCACGGAGCAATATGAAGGCGCTCGCGAGAAGCTACAACATTTTCTGAATGCCAGCCGTTCGGAAGAGATTGTCTTCACAAGGGGCGCGACGGAAGCGATAAACCTGGTCGCGCAAACTTTCGCGCGCGACCGGATTGGCGCCGGCGACGAAATCGTTTTGTCGATCATGGAACACCACGCGAACATCGTGCCGTGGCATTTTTTGCGCGAGCGCAATGGGGCCGTCATCAAATGGGCGAAGGTCGATGACGAAGGGAATTTTCTTCTCGAGGAATTTGAGAAGCTTTTGACCGAACGCACAAAGATGGTGGCGGTGACCCACATGTCCAATGTGTTAGGCACGGTCGCGCCCATCAAGGAGATTGTGGCTATCGCGCATGCCCGCGGCATTCCAGTTCTCGTCGACGGCGCCCAGGCCGCCGTTCACCTCGATGTGGACGTTGTGGATCTCGACTGCGATTTTTACGTTGTAACCGGACATAAGCTTTATGGACCGACGGGGATTGGAGTTCTGTACGGAAAATATGCGCATTTGGCGGAGATGAGTCCCTTCAACGGCGGGGGCGAAATGATCCGCGAGGTGCGGGAAGAGACCGTTACCTACGGAGATCCGCCGCACCGCTTCGAAGCCGGCACTCCCGCGATCGTTCAGGCGATCGGGCTCGGCGCCGCGGTTGACTACATCAACTCGATCGGCAAGCCGCGCATTAGAGCGCATGAACGCAAATTGCTCGAATATGCGTCGGAACGATTGCGCGAGATCGATTCAATCCGAATTTTCGGCACGGCGGAGGAGAAGGGCGCTATTGTTTCCTTTACGATGGCGGGCGCGCATCCACACGATATCGCCACCATCATCGATCGCTCGGGAATCGCAATCCGCGCGGGGACCCACTGCGCCATGCCATTGCTGAATCGCTTCGGCGCAACGGCCACCTGCCGGGCGTCGTTCGGGCTCTATAACACGATGGAAGAAGTGGACCTTTTCGTTCACTCCATATCGAAAGCGCGTCAGATGCTTGTCTGAGTCCGTGAGCTTTCCGGTGCGGGCCGCATGCGATGGACGATGTTAAATTTGTAACAAGCGACGCCGCGCACAATGTAGGGACGTGTTTGCATATTGACATTATTGTACATCGCTACTGCTTTGATTTGTAGAGAGATTTTTCAGCTGAGGCACTGGCATGGTTGTTGCGATCCCTTCGGCAAAATCATGCATCGCTCCGTCTCAGCCGACAGTCGGCCCAGGCGACTTTGCAGGGCAGAAGGAAGCAAGCCATGACGTCTCTGGATGTTGGAACGGCGGAGCCAGTTGAAGGGGTGAACGCGGCGGTCGCGATGGGCGACGTGATGCAGAAGATCGCCGAGCACAAGGGCTGCGGCACGTCGGGCGGCAGCGGCAAGGCGAGCTGCGGTTCCGGGGCCGGGGAGGGCGACCTGCCGACGGAGATTTGGGAGAAGGTCAAGAACCATCCCTGCTACAGCGAAGAGGCGCACCATCATTATGCGCGCATGCATGTCGCCGTCGCGCCGGCTTGCAACATCCAATGCAACTATTGCAACCGCAAATATGATTGCGCCAATGAATCGCGCCCCGGCGTCGTCAGCGAGAAGCTGACTCCCGAGCAGGCCGCGAAGAAGGTTTTGGCCGTCGCCTCCACAATTCCGCAAATGACGGTTCTGGGCATCGCCGGCCCAGGCGATCCGCTCGCCAATCCGGAAAAGACCTTCAAGACGTTCGATCTGATCTCGCGCACCGCGCCGGACATCAAGCTCTGCCTATCGACCAACGGTCTTGCTTTGCCGGATCACGTCGACACGATCGCCGGCTACAACGTCGATCACGTCACGATCACCATCAACATGGTCGATCCGGAAGTCGGCGCGAAGATTTATCCTTGGGTGTTCTGGAAGCATAAGCGCTACACCGGCGTCGAGGCGGCCAAGCTCCTGACCGACCGTCAGCTGCAGGGTCTCGAAATGCTCACCGAGCGCGGCATTCTGTGCAAGGTGAATTCAGTGATGATCCCGGGCGTCAACGACAAGCATCTCGTTGAAGTGAACAAGGCCGTCAAATCTCGCGGCGCGTTCCTGCACAACATCATGCCGCTGATCTCGGCGCCGGAGCACGGCACGGTGTTCGGCCTGAACGGCCAACGCGGTCCGTCGGCGCAAGAGCTGAAGGCGTTGCAGGACAGCTGCGAAGGCGAGATGAACATGATGCGCCATTGCCGCCAGTGCCGCGCCGACGCGGTGGGCCTGCTCGGCGAGGATCGCAGCGCGGAGTTCACCACCGAAAAGATCATGGCGATGGAGGTCGATTACGATCTCGAGTCTCGCAAGGCCTATCAGGAGAAGGTCGAAGAAGAGCGCGTCGCGAAAGTTGCGGCGAAGCAGGAAGAGCTGGCGACGCTGGCCGGCGCGGCGAGCGACATCAAGTTGCTGATCGCGGTGGCGACGAAGGGTTCGGGCCTGATCAACGAACATTTCGGCCACGCTAAAGAGTTCCAGGTTTACGAACTCTCGACCTCGGGCGCGAAATTCGTCGGGCATCGCCGCGTCGATCTCTACTGCCAGGGCGGATATGGCGACGAGGACAGCCTGGAGACTGTGATCCGCGCGATCAACGACTGCCATGCAGTGTTCGTCGCGAAGATCGGCGGTTGCCCGAAGAACGACCTCATCAAGGCCGGAATCGAGCCTGTCGATCAATTTGCGCATGAGTTCATCGAGAAGTCGGCGATCGCCTGGTTCAAGGCCTATCTCGACAAGGTGAACAGCGGCGAGATCGAGCATCAGGAGCGCGGCGACGCAGAAATCCGTCAGGGCGCCCTCATCAACGCGGCCTGAGAAATGCGTCAAGGAACCAAGCTAGGGAGCAAGACATGACGCTTAAGATCATCGCCTCGCAGTGCACGAGCTGTTCGGCCTGCGAGCCGGAGTGTCCGAATGTGGCGATCTCCGAGAAGAACGGCACGTTCGTCATCGACCCGAAGAAATGCACGGAGTGCATCGGCCATTTCGACGCGCCGCAGTGCGCCGCCGTCTGTCCGGTCGACAACACCTGCGTGATCGACAATGCCTATCCGCGTTACCAAGCGCCGGCTTGAGGAGGCCTGCAATGAAATTTACGCTTACGCCGGCCGCACAAAAATTCATCCGGCGAATGATTCAGTTCAGCGCCAATCCAGGCGGAGGCTTTCGCTTGCTGGTGTCCCCGGGCGGTTGCTCGGGGCTCAGCGCGCTGTTCGACGTCGAAGCTGCGCCGCGCGCCGGCGATCAGGAGTTCGTCGTCGAAGGTGTGAAGTTCTTCCTCCCGGCTGAAAGCCGCCTTCTGCTGAACGATGTGACGATCGACTTCTCCAATTCGCCGACGGGGGGCGGCCTCGTTTTTCACGATCCGAAGAACACCGGATCATGCAAGAGCAGCAGCGCCCCCATCGGGGAGCACGTGCACTAAGGGCGCGCCCGATGGCGGATCGCGAGCAGGCCGCATTGAGCCCCGACGAGAAAGATCTTCTCGCCGGGGCTTTGCTTGGCGAGGGTCTGCCGCCGGAAGCCGAAGAGTTTCTCCATCTCGCCAGCGAGACCTATGCGGACTCGGAAACGGCGGAGCGCTATTTGCGCCAAGCGCAGCAATGGGCTCCCGATCACGCAGCCGTGCTGATCGGATTTTATCGCTTCTATTTTTACAAAGGTCGTTTGCGCGAGGCGTTGGAAATCGCCGGTCGCTGTCTTGAGAAAGCGACGCGCGAAAACAACATGCCGCGCGATTGGCGACGCGCCTCCGCTCAGGATGCAATTTTCGACCGATACGAGGAAATGTTGCCGCGCTTCTTCCTCTTCACCTTGAAAGGCTATGCCTATTTGCAGATGCGGCTCGGCGCGCTCGACGAGAGCCGCGTCGCGATCGCCAAGCTTCTCGAACTCGACCCCTCGGATAAGATCGGCGCCAAAGTTCTGCTGGGGGTTTTAGACAGGATTGGGCTCGACGATGACGCGTGAGATCGACGAGGCGCGCGACTGGCGCGGGCGGGAAGTCGATTGTGCAGCTTGTGCGCATCAAGAGCTGCTCGCCGCGGGGCGTTGCGAACTGCGCAAAGCATGCGTGCACGATCGCTACGCGCGGCGCATCGATCGTTTCTTCAATTGGCATCCCGAACTCGCCGACGGCTATCTTTCGCATCCGCATTTCGAAGTGCGCGCCATAGCAGCGAAATTCGCCAATCCTTTTCTCTTGCCGCGCTTGTTGTCGGATCCCGACGAAACCGTACGCTGGGAGGCCGTGCGGCGATTGCCGGCGCGTTATCAATGCGAATTGCGCAATGATCCGCATCGGGAAGTGCGCATCCGCGTCGCAACTCTGCTCGACGACGCGGATCTCATGCCGATGATGCATGATGAGGACTATTACGTGCGGATCGTCATTGCGCGCAAAGTTGCGCCGGCTCTGCTGGTGATGATGCTCGACGATGCGGAAGTCGAAGTGCGGCGTATCGTGGCGCAAAGGATCGACGCCCAGTGGTTGGGGCGAATGTGTCGAGATTCGAACGCCGATGTCCGTCTTGATGCTGCACAAAGGATGACGCCGGAACAATTGTCGGATTTGAGAGATGACGTCGATTGGCGAGTGCGCCATTACGTCGCGACAAGATTGAACGTGGAAGAAATCGGACATTTGATCCACGACAGCGATCCGCTCGTCGCGGAAGCGGCCCGCGAGCGTCTCGCTGGCGAGGCGTCGAAGGGATGACTTGCCTGGCGCCGGCGCTCCGCCATTGGCGCCGCCGCGTTCCACGACGCTGAGCGTGCAAATCTCAGCTTTAACGCGATCCTGCTAATTCGCGGGCCGCTCCACGACGAACTCCAGCGACGCGCCGCCCGCCGTCGGGGCCGTCCCGGCCGCCAGGGCGTCGGCGAGCTTGTCCAGCCGGATCAGCGCGAGGCCCTTGTCCCCGCTGTGTGAACCCGCGACGCCGATTTCGATCTCGCCCGCCATCACTTTTGTTCCGGGCGCCGGAGCCTCGCCTTCCACGTGGTAAGGCGTCACGCGCTTCCGCGCGAGGTTGCGATGCTTGGTGCGCGAGACGACTTCCTGGCCGATATAGCATCCCTTGGTGAAATCGACGCCGGCGAGCAGGTCCATGTTCGCTTCGTGCGGAAATGCGTCACCATAAGCGAAATCGACCCCGCCTTGCGGAACCCCGGCGGCGATGCGCGCCGCTTCGTAGTCTTCGCGCGCGTCTTCCGCCTTTGTCCCGCGCGGCGCGATCAGCCGCCAGCCCAGCGTCTCGGAGCGCGGGTCCCGCGCCATCGCCAGCGCGGGAATTTCCGGTCGCGCCTCGCCGAGAACGGAAAAGGCGGCGAGTTCCTCGCTTTTCGATGTGAAACTCACCGCCGCGCGCAACTTGTACCTCCCAAGCTGGCGCAGGAGTTCCGGCTCCAACTCGCTCGGGCAATCGAGCAAATAGCGGCGCGTCTCGCCCTCGCCTTCCGCGAAGACCAGGAAGTCGACCAATATCTTGCCCTGCGGCGCCAGCAGCGCGCAAAAGCGGGCTTCGCCTGGGGCGAGTTTGGCGATGTCGTTGGTGACCAGATTATGCAAGAATTTGGTCGCGTCGACCCCGGCAATTTCGACAACGCCGCGATCCTGCAGGCTGATGACTACTGACATTGTGTCTTATTCTCCAACAGCGTCTGTACGCCGTCGCGATTTGTTGTAGGCCGGGATTCGCCGGATCGACTCCAGAAGCAACGATCTTGCCATTTGGCGTTTTTGACGAGGCCGAACCTTTCAGGGTTGGGTTCGTCATCGCCGCCTCGCTCAAAGAAGCGTAACCTCTAAAAACGACGCCATAAACGGAGAAATTGCACAGCAAAATCCTTCGTCATCCGCTCGCCAATAACACCAATAACATTGTCGCCCACATCACGTCGTTGTTAGCTTTTCGACATTGCACGACGGGTCGCGGGCGCCACGCAAATAATTGAATACACCAGATTATCTCTCTGCGATAGCGCTGCGATAGTGCTGGCATGGACATTGCGAAGCAGACGGCGCGACAGGATCGAGGGCCGTCGAAGAGAACCTCTTACTGGGAGTCCTTCTCTAACTCGGCAGCGAACGCAATGCGCGGCGGGAGAGCTGCGACAAAGGGTAAGGGCTCAACAGGAGAGAGACATGTCGTCACTACGGCAAATCGCATTTTATGGCAAAGGGGGCATCGGCAAGTCGACGACGTCCCAGAACACACTGGCCGCTCTGGCCGAGATGGGTCATCGCATTCTGATCGTTGGCTGCGATCCGAAGGCCGACTCGACGCGCCTCATCCTGCACGCCAAGGCGCAGGACACCATCCTGAGCCTGGCCGCGAATGCGGGCAGCGTCGAGGATCTCGAAATCGAAGACGTGATGAAGGTCGGCTATCTGAACATCCGCTGCGTCGAGTCGGGCGGACCGGAGCCGGGCGTCGGCTGCGCTGGCCGCGGCGTCATCACCTCGATCAACTTCCTTGAGGAGAACGGCGCTTACGAGGACATTGACTATGTGTCCTACGATGTGCTCGGCGACGTGGTGTGTGGCGGCTTCGCCATGCCGATCCGCGAGAACAAGGCGCAGGAGATTTACATCGTCATGTCCGGCGAGATGATGGCGATGTATGCCGGCAACAACATCTCGAAGGGGATTTTGAAATACGCCAACTCCGGCGGGGTTCGCCTGGGCGGGCTCGTCTGCAACGAGCGTCAGACCGACAAGGAGCTGGAGCTTGCGGAAGCTCTGGCGAAGAAGCTCGGCACGCAGCTGATTTATTTCGTGCCGCGCGACAATATCGTTCAGCACGCCGAGCTGCGCCGCATGACGGTTCTGGAATATGCGCCGGATTCGGCTCAGGCCGCTCACTATCGCAATCTGGCGACGAAGATCCACGCCAACCGCGGCAACGGCATCATCCCGACGCCGATCACGATGGACGAGCTCGAAGACATGCTGATGGAGCACGGCATCATGAAGGCGATCGATGAGAGCCAGATCGGCAAGACCGCCGCGGACCTCGCGGCGATCGCCTAAATCTTCAATGCAAAAGCGTCGACCTCCCGTTTGCGGGAGGTCGAGCTGAAATCCGAATCATAAGGAGCCATCAAATGAGTGTCTCGCCCACACTGAGCGTCGCGGAGATCAAGACCCGCAACAAAGAGCTCATCGAAGAAGTTCTGAAGGTTTATCCTGAGAAGACCGCCAAGCGCCGCGCCAAGCACCTCAACGTGCATCAGGAAGGCAAGCCGGATTGCGGCGTGAAGTCCAACATCAAGTCGATCCCCGGCGTGATGACCATTCGCGGCTGCGCTTACGCCGGCTCGAAGGGCGTCGTTTGGGGTCCGATCAAGGACATGATCCACATCAGCCACGGCCCGGTCGGCTGCGGCCAATATTCCTGGGCGGCGCGCCGCAACTATTACATCGGCACGACCGGCATCGACACTTTCGTCACGATGCAGTTCACCTCCGACTTCCAGGAAAAGGACATCGTCTTCGGCGGCGACAAGAAGCTCGCGAAGATCATGGACGAGATCCAGGAGCTGTTCCCACTGAACAACGGCATCACCGTTCAGTCGGAATGCCCGATCGGCCTCATCGGCGACGACATCGAAGCGGTGTCGAAGGCCAAGTCGAAGGAATATGATGGCAAGACCATCGTCCCAGTGCGTTGCGAGGGCTTCCGCGGCGTCTCTCAATCGCTCGGCCATCACATCGCCAACGACGCAATCCGCGATTGGGTGTTCGACAAGATCGCTCCGGACGCCGCGCCGCGTTTCGAGCCGACGCCCTATGACGTCGCCATCATCGGCGACTACAACATCGGCGGCGACGCCTGGTCGTCACGCATTCTGCTCGAAGAGATGGGCCTGCGCGTGATCGCGCAATGGTCGGGCGACGGCAGTCTCGCGGAACTCGAAGCGACGCCGAAGGCGAAGCTGAACGTTCTGCATTGCTACCGTTCGATGAACTACATTTCGCGCCACATGGAAGAAAAATACGGTATTCCGTGGTGCGAATACAACTTCTTCGGCCCGAGCAAGATCGCCGAGTCGCTGCGCAAGATCGCCAGCTATTTCGACGACAAGATCAAGGAAGGCGCCGAGCAGGTCATCGCGAAGTATCAGCCGTTGATGGACGCGGTGATCGCCAAATACCGTCCGCGTCTCGAAGGCAAAACGGTCATGCTGTTCGTCGGCGGCCTCCGCCCGCGTCACGTGATCGGCGCTTACGAAGACCTCGGCATGGAAGTCGTCGGCACGGGCTATGAATTCGGCCATAACGACGACTATCAGCGCACCGCCCAGCATTACGTTAAGGACGGAACGCTGATCTATGACGACGTGACCGGCTACGAATTCGAAAAATTCGTCGAGAAGATCCAGCCCGATCTCGTCGGCTCCGGCATCAAGGAAAAATACGTTTTCCAAAAGATGGGCGTGCCCTTCCGTCAGATGCACAGCTGGGACTATTCGGGCCCCTACCATGGCTATGACGGTTTCGCGATCTTCGCGCGCGACATGGACATGGCGATCAACTCGCCGGTCTGGAAAATGACCAAGGCGCCTTGGAAGACCGAGGAACAGCCGCTGCTTCAAGCCGCGGAATAAACCAGCGCCGGCGCGTCGCAGACGCGGGCGCCGGCTCCCCCAAATGCATGACGCGAGGGTTCGACCATGCCGCAGAGCGCAGAACACGTCCTAGACCATTTCGACCTCTTCAGAGGTCCCGAGTACCAGCAGATGCTGGCGAACAAGAAGAAGATGTTCGAAAACCCGCGCGATCCGGCCGAGGTGGAACGCGTTCGGGAATGGGCCAAGACTCCCGAATATCGCGAGAAGAACTTCGCTCGCGAGGCGTTGACGGTCAATCCGGCCAAGGCCTGCCAGCCGCTCGGCGCGGTCTTCGCCGCCGTCGGTTTCGAGCAAACGATTCCCTTCGTGCATGGGTCGCAGGGCTGCGTCGCTTACTACCGCAGCCATCTATCGAGACACTTCAAGGAGCCGAGCTCCTGCGTGTCCTCGTCGATGACGGAGGACGCGGCGGTGTTCGGCGGCCTCAACAACATGATCGACGGCCTGGCCAACACCTACAACATGTACAAGCCGAAGATGATCGCCGTCTCGACCACCTGCATGGCGGAAGTCATCGGCGACGATCTGAACGCCTTCATCAAGACCTCGAAGGAAAAGGGTTCGGTTCCGGCGGAATACGACGTTCCCTTCGCCCACACCCCTGCCTTTGTCGGCAGCCACGTCACCGGCTACGACAATGCGTTGAAGGGAATCATCGAGCACTTCTGGGACGGCAAGGCCGGCACGGTCGACAAGCTCGAGCGCAAGGCGAATGAAAAGATCAACTTCATCGGCGGCTTCGACGGCTATACGGTCGGCAACATGCGCGAAATCAAGCGCATCTTCGGCCTGATGGGCATCGACTACACGATCCTCGCCGACAACAGCGAAGTCTTCGACACGCCGACCGACGGCGAGTTCCGCATGTATGACGGCGGCACGACGCTGGAAGAGGCCGCGGATGCGATCAACGCCAAGGCGACGATCTCGATGCAGGAATATTGCACCGAGAAGACGCTTCCGCTGATCGCCGCGCATGGTCAGGAAGTCGCCGCCTTCAATCACCCGATCGGCGTCTCCGCGACTGACAACTTCCTGATGACGTTGTCGCGCATCACGGGCAAGCCTATCCCCGAAGAGCTGGCTCGCGAACGTGGTCGTCTCGTTGACGCGGTGGCCGATTCGAGCGCGCATATCCATGGTAAGAAATTCGCGATCTACGGCGATCCGGATTTGTGCCTTGGGCTCGCCGGCTTCCTCTTGGAACTCGGCGCCGAACCGACACACGTCCTTGCTACGAACGGCAGCAAGGCTTGGGCGGCAAAAGTGCAGGCGCTGTTCGACTCCTCGCCCTTCGGCCAGAACTGCCACGTCTATCCGGGCAAGGATCTTTGGCACATGCGCTCGCTGCTGTTCACTGAGCCGGTGGATTTCCTGATTGGCAACACCTACGGGAAATATCTCGAGCGCGACACCGGCACGCCGCTGATCCGCATCGGCTTCCCGATCTTCGATCGCCATCATCACCACCGCTATCCGGTGTGGGGCTATCAGGGCGGCTTGAACGTTCTGGTGTGGGTCCTCGATCGCATTTTCGAATCGATCGACGCCACCACCAACGTGCCGGCGAAGAGCGACTATAGCTTCGACATTATCCGCTAAGGCGTTTCCGCTCCCGCGATCTTCGCGGGAGCGGTCCACATCTTGCTTGCAGTGACGAAGTCGCAGCGCGAGGGAGAAGAGGCATGAGTTCGCTTTCAGCCACGATCCAGGACGTCTTCAACGAGCCGGGCTGCGGCAAGAACGCGAACAAATCCGAGGCCGAACGCAAGAAGGGCTGCACCAAGCAGTTGCAGCCGGGCGGCGCGGCCGGCGGTTGCGCCTTCGACGGCGCGAAGATCGCGCTGCAGCCTTTGACTGACGTCGCGCATCTCGTGCATGGTCCCATCGCCTGCGAGGGCAACTCCTGGGACAATCGAGGCGCGAAGTCGTCGGGCTCCAATCTATGGCGCACCGGCTTCACCACCGACATCAACGAGACGGACGTGGTCTTCGGCGGCGAGAAGCGGCTGTTCAAGTCCATCCGCGAAATCATCGAGAAATACGATCCGCCGGCGGTCTTCGTCTATCAGACCTGCGTGCCAGCGATGATCGGCGACGACATCGACGCCGTGTGCAAAGCGGCTCGGGAAAAATTCGGCAAGCCGGTCATTCCGATCAACTCCCCGGGCTTTGTCGGTCCGAAGAATCTCGGCAACAAGCTGGCCGGCGAGGCGCTGCTGCAGCATGTGATCGGCACGGAAGAGCCGGAATATACGACGCCCTACGACCTCAACATCATCGGCGAATATAATCTCTCCGGCGAGTTGTGGCAGGTGAAGCCGCTGCTCGACGAGCTCGGCATTCGCATCATGGCCTGCATCTCGGGCGACGGCAAATATAAGGAAGTCGCCTCCTCGCATCGCGCCAAGGCCGCGATGATGGTCTGTTCCAAGGCGATGATCAATGTCGCGCGTAAGATGGAGGAGCGCTACGGCATCCCCTTCTTCGAAGGCTCCTTCTACGGCATAGAGGACAGCAGCGACTCGCTGCGCGAAATCGCGCGCATGCTGATCGAACGCGGCGCCCCAGAAGAATTGATGGAGCGCACCGAGGCGGTCATCGCCCGGGAGGAAGCCAAGGCCTGGGCGGCGATCGCCAAATACAAGCCGCGCTTCGAGGGGAAAAAAGTGCTGCTGATCACCGGCGGCGTCAAATCCTGGTCGGTCGTCGCCGCCTTGCAAGAGGCGGGATTGGAGCTCGTCGGCACTTCGCGTCAAGAAGTCGACCAAGGAGGACAAGGAGCGCATTAAGGAATTGATGGGTCAGGACGCCCATATGATCGAGGATATGACGCCGCGTGAAATGTACAAGATGCTCAAGGATGCGCGCGCCGACATCATGCTCTCGGGCGGCCGCTCGCAATTCATCGCGCTGAAGGCCTCGATGCCTTGGCTGGACATCAACCAGGAGCGGCATCACGCCTATATGGGCTATGTCGGCATGGTGAAGCTCGTCGAAGAGATCGACAAGGCGCTTTACAATCCCGTTTGGGCGCAGGTGCGTAAGCCAGCGCCTTGGGAAAAATCGGGCGACAATTGGCAAACCCGCGCGATGGCGCAGGCGGAAGCCGAGGCGGCGGCGCTCGCCGCGGATCCCGTGAAGGCCGAACAGGTTCGCCGCGCGAAAAAGATTTGCAATTGCAAGAGCGTCGAGCTCGGCGTGATCGAGGATGCGATCATCGCGAACGATCTCACGACGGTCGAGGGCGTGCGCGAAGCGACCAACGCCTCGGGCGGCTGCGGCGCCTGCGCCGTGCGTATCGAGGAAGTCCTCGCGCAAATGGCTTCGGCGTCTCACGCGATCGCGGCGGAGTAGCGCAATGGCGACCGTCACCGTCAGCAAGAAGGCCTGCTCTGTCAATCCGCTGAAGATGAGCCAGCCGATCGGCGCCGCACTCGCCTTCATGGGGCTGCGCGGCGCCATGCCGCTGCTGCATGGCTCGCAGGGCTGCACGTCTTTCGGCCTGGTGCTGTTCACGCGGCACTTCAAAGAAGCCATTCCAATGCAGACGACCGCGATGAGCGAAGTCGCGACGGTGCTCGGCGGCTATGAGAACGTCGAGCAGGCGGTGCTGAACATCTACAACCGCACCAAACCGGAGATGATCGGCATTTGCTCGACCGGCGTGACCGAAACCAAGGGCGACGACGTCGACGGCTACATCAAGATCATCCGCGAGAAGCACGCCGCGGTAGCGCATCTGCCGATCGTCTATGTGTCGACGCCCGACTTCAAGGACGCCTTTCAGGACGGCTGGGAAAAGACCGTGACGCGCATCGTCGAAACGATGGTCGACACGCCAAAGAGCGCCGCGCGACGCGATCCCGCCAAAGTAAACGTGCTGCCGGGCTGCCATCTGACGCCAGGCGATCTCGATGAATTGCGCACGATCATTGAGGATTTCGGCTTGGAGCCGACTTTTCTGCCTGATCTCGCCGGCTCGCTCGACGGCCATATACCCGATGATTTCACGCCGACGACGATCGGCGGCGTCGGCGTCGAAGAAATCTCGATGATGGGTCAGGCCGGCTGGACGATCGCGATCGGCGCGCAAATGCGGCGCGCCGCCGAAGCCATGCAAAAGAAGACCGGCGTTCCGTTCCGGCTATTCGAGAGGCTGTGCGGGCTCGAGGCCAATGATGCGCTGATGGCCTTCCTGACTGAAATCAGCGGCCGGCCGGCGCCGATGAAATATCGTCGCCAGCGCGGCCAACTCGTCGACGCCATGCTGGATGGGCATTTTCATATCGGCGGACGCAAGCTCGCCATCGGCGCCGAGCCCGATCTGCTCTTTGACGTGGGCGGATTGCTGACGGAGATGGGCGCGCAGCTTCTCGTCGCCGTGACGACCACGCAATCTCCTGTGTTTGAGCGCCTGCCGACGGATGACGTGCTGATCGGCGATCTCGAAGATCTCGAAAATCTGGCGAAGGCCAAGGACTGTGATCTGATGGTCACCCATTCGCATGGGCGACAGGCGGCCTCGCGATTGAAGATTCCTTTCTTTCGCATGGGCATCCCAATGTTCGACCGCCTCGGTGGCGGGCATCAGCTGATGGTCGGCTATCGTGGCGCGCGCGATCTGATCTTCGACATCAGCAATCTGTTGATGGCCGATCATGAGGAGAACCACGAACCGACACCCGACAGTTGGCGTGAGGGCGTCGGCTCGTCCCACGCCGCAACCTCGCACTAAGACGCGAAAACGGAGGCGCCATGAAAGTCGCATTCGCAACCCAGGATCTGAAACGCGTCGACGCGCATTTCGGCTGGGCCAAGAACATCGCGATCTATGAGATCGGCCCAGAGAGTCACGAGTTCGTCGAGGCCATCCAATTCGATGGCGATCTCAAAGAAGACGGCAATGAAGACAAACTCGCGCCGAAGATCGACGCGATCAAGGACTGCGCCATTCTCTACGTCGCCGCGATCGGCGGCTCGGGCGCGGCGCGCGTCGTCGCCAACAACATTCATCCGATGAAGGTCAATCAGCCGGAAGCCATCTCAGATCTCCTTGACAAGCTCCAGGAAGTGCTGAGAGGCGTGCCGCCGCCGTGGCTGCGCAAAGCTTTGACCAAGGGAAAAGAGCGCGTGCTCGATTTCGAAGAGTGAGGAACATTCATGTCTGAACCTACCGCCGTACTGGAGAAAACTTCGGTTGCCGAGCTTCCTTTCATGAAGGAGCTCATCAAGATCTGGCGGGCCCAGGACACACATGGGACCTGGGAGACGAAGTCGGACCTCGATCTGCTGGCGCCCTATGTTCTCGACAAGGAGGCGCGCCGCGCGCTGCCGATCATCGGCGATCCCGACCCCGACACGATCTGGCGCATGGAGCTCTTCTTCAACGCCGTCGCGCTTTCCGTCGAACGGGCCACAGGCGTCATGATCTCGCCGATGCTGAAGATGAGTCATGAGGGCTTCGGGCGCATGGTGCTGATCGGCGGACGCTTGATCGTCGTCAACAAGCAGCTGCGCGACGTGCATCGTTTCGGCTTCGACAGCTTCGAGAAGCTCGCGGCGGAAGGCGACAAATATGTTCAGTCCGGCGTCGAGATGATCGAAAAATTTCCCGACGTCGCGAAATACTGAGGCGAGCAATGAGCGAGATCGACGATCTGAAGGCGGAAATCAAGAAGCTCTCGGCCAAAGCCATGCAAGCGAAAATGGATCTGCACGATCTTTCGGAAGAGCTGCCGATCAATTGGCCCAACATCCCCGAGGTTGCGCAAAAGGCGCATGAAGCTTTTGCGGTGCTGGAGAAGAAGCGCGCGACGCTGAAGTCCCTGGAGACCGCGTAACTCGAGAAAGAAAGTCTACGGCCATGTCACAATCGACGCGCGATGGGCGCGATTGGCGTCCAGAATACCTTGTTGCGATTGACCCAGGAAAATGCATCGGCTGCGGACGCTGTTTCAAAGTGTGCGGCCGCGACGTGATGACGCTGAAAGGGTTGAACGAGGACGGCGATCTGGTCGCGCTCGACGACGACGAGGACGATGAGGTCGAAAAAAAGATCATGGTGATGAACGACACTGGCGCTTGCATCGGCTGCGGCGCCTGCGCGCGGGTGTGTCCGACCAATTGTCAGACGCATGCGGCGGAAGACGTGGCGCTGGTTTGAGGAAAAATGCGAGCCTCCAGGCTCGCAAGACGAAGCCTCACTACGTCACTCGATGCCCTGCTCGCGCGCTTTCCACATTGCAGCGATGCGAAAACGCTCCGCGATGGCGACGGGATCGGCGAGCATCATCGCCTGGGCTTCCTTGAGCGCGTTCTTAACGATCTCCGTCTCTTGTGCATTCAGCGCGACGCGGCCGGCGACATAGGTCGCGTCCGGCATGATCGACCAGATTTTTCGCTTCGCCGGGTGCATCTTCACCTCGGTGAGATCGACGGCTTCGAGCACGCCGTCGAGATAGATCGCAAAGCCTTTCACTTCGAGCTTTCGTCCATCCTCGGTGATCTTCACGAGAGTCGTCATTGTTTCAACCTTCCTGTTGCGCGAGCCAGCCGTAGCCCCCCTGATCCCAGAGTTGGGCCAGTAGCTTGTCCGCATTCCAATCGGGATATTGGATTTTCAATTCGTCGTAGTCCTGACGAAAGCGCGCGGCGTCGTCGCCATGTAGTTCGGCGATCATTCCATCCGCTTTGTTGTGGAGGATGAAGCACGTCCGATCCGGCGCGGCGTTGAGAGCATATTCTTCCCCCGTTTCGAGCGGATGGTCGCTGAGATCGGTCACGCGCTGCACTCCTTTTACGCGGCCTCCGCCGCTTCTCCAACGCGTTCCCATTCCGCCCATGATCCGTCATAGACCGCGACATCGGCTCGTCCGAGAAGATAGAGCGCCAGCGCATCCATGCAGGACGTCAAGCCCGAAGCGCAGGTGGTCACGATCGGCTTGGCGAGATCGACGCCAGCTGCTTCGAAACGCGTGCGCAACGCCGCGGCGTCGAGGAGCACGCCTGTCTGCGGATCGACCAGATCGGCCCAAGGCACGTTCACGGCGCCCGGAATATGGCCGAGTTTCTTGAAGGGAAACACGTCGGCTTGCGAGCCGTCGAATTTGCCCGGCCCGCGCGCATCGACGATCTGCTCGCCGCCGTTCGCGACAGAGCTCTTCATCTGGTCGAAGCCGCGGACGAGTTCCGGCCTGAACTGCGCCGTGAAGGTCTTGGGCTGCGGACGCACCGGCGACATTTCGGTTGGATGTTTGGCGGCGACCCATTGGTTGAAGCCGCCGTCGAGCATTGCGACATTGTCGTAGCCGAAGACGCGGAACATCCACCATACGCGCGCCGCCGCCGAACCGCCGAAGAGGCGGTCGTAGACGATCACGCGATCGCCGTCCCCGACGCCGAGCAGCGCGACTTTTTTGGCGAAGTCCGCTTCACTCGGCAACATGTGCGGCAGATCGGAATTCGGATCGGCGATGTGGTCGACGTCGAAATGCACCGAGCCCGGCAAATGCCGGCCGCGATATTGATTGCGGCCGTCGAGATTGGTGCTCGGATGGTGCCATGTGCAGTCGAGAATGCGAATGTCGCCGTCGCTGATGTGCTCGGCAAGCCATGCCGCGCTGACGAGCGCGCCGGTCAGGGTTTCAGCCATCGGTCGAACCTCCTGTCTGCAAGTTCACAATTGTCGCGCGTCGCTTTTCGTCACGGGCTGACGGGAAGCGGATAGCCGGAGCGCGGACGCGTGCCGTAATAGTCGGGCCGCTCCGGCCAATCGTTCTGCTTGATCGTGAATTTGACCACTTTCACCGGGGCGCCGGGCGAGCAGGAGACTTCGGCGAATTTGATTTCACGATCGCCGCTGCCCGCGGAAAAATCCGCGACCACCGTGCCGTCGGCCTTGCGCGCGCGCGCGAAGCCGGGCGTGCCGGTCGTGCCCGCCGGAACGGAATCGGCGGCGAAGAGCGGCGCCTCGGCGCCCTCGCTGGAGGGACCAAACGCCGGCGAGGCGAAAGTGAAGGTCGCGAGCACGCCGCTGCGGTCGACCGGTATGTCCGCCGTCGCCGGACGCGCGACGGAGTAGACGGTCAACGTGCCGCCACTCAGCAATTCCTTCAACTCGTCCAGCGAGCAATTGGCGAACTCCGTGGCCAGATTCATCTTCGACTCCTTAGCTGTGCAACTCCAGCCGGGAGGTTCAATTTTCGTGCCATGACGCTATATAATTCAATGAAATAACGCATTGCGGAGAATGTTGCACATTAATTGCTACCGACGACATCGACGAACAACGAGCGGCGGACGCAACATGTTGGACGTGGCGATCATCGGCGGTGGTTTATGCGGTTTGGCGCTGGCGCGAAAACTTCACCTGCGCGGGCGTGAGGTTGCGGTCTTCGAGGCGCGCGACCGACTCGGCGGGCGCATTCTCACAGTTGCGGGCGGCGACGGCGGCGGCTTGGACCTTGGTCCGACATGGTTTTGGCCGAAGACGCAGCCGTTGATCTCGCAACTCGTCAAAGAATTGGAGTTGCGGGACTTCGCGCAGCACGACGAAGGCGCGGTGCTGCATTTGCGCGAGGCCGAGAAAAGCGCCGAACGCATCGCAGACAAGCGGCTCTACGACGACGCTCGGCGCCTGCATGGCGGGATGGCGACCTTGGTGGAGGCTGTGGCCGCCGCGGTGCCAGCGGACGCTGTGCATCTTGGTCACGAGCTCGTGGGCCTGCGCGATTGCGGCGACCATGTGATGCTCACCTTCAAGACCGGCGAAGAGCCCTTGGAGATCGCGGCGTCCCGCGTTGTTCTGGCGCTGCCTCCTCGCTTGCTGCGCGAAACCGTCAGCTTCACGCCGCCTTTGGACGAGGCGACGGATCAGGCGATGCTCGGCGCCGAGACTTGGATGGCGGCGCAGGCGAAAGTCGCGTTGGAATATCGCGAGGCCTTTTGGCGCGAGCAGAATCTCTCCGGCTCCGCCTTCGTCACCCATGAGCAAGCGGTGATCGGCGAAATCTTCGACGCCTGCGACCTGGCGGCGGGACTTCATGCGCTCGGCGGTTTTCTTGCCCTCGACGCCGACTTGCGCGAAGCCTTCGGCGTGGGTCTGCCGGTGCTGCTCGAGAGTCAAATCTGCAATGTGTTCGAGCGCAATGTCGAACCACTGCACATTCACTATCAAGATTGGGCGAAGGAGCGACTGACATGCAGCGCAGCCGACCGCACGCAGCATGGCGGCGACGGTTCCGGCGACGTGGCGAATCCGTTGTTGCGCCGAGTGCTGTGGGATAAAAAGCTTTATCTCGGAGGCTCCGAGACGGCGGCGCGCAACGCCGGCTATCTGGAAGGCGCTTTGGACGCCGCGCGACGCATCGAGCGCGCCTTGGCGTCGCTCGATGCGAAAAAAGCGACCTCCGACGACGGCCACTTCGACAATATGCCGGTGAACGAGGCGAGTCTGGCGCGTTTTGCTGCTTGGGTGGACGCCCGCTCCGACGAGGTCTTCGAAAATTATCGCCGGAGGCTCAACCGCGCGCTGGCGTCGCAAGAGCGCAACAATCTCACGCAGGTCGCCGTACTCGGTTCGATGGAAGAGGTGTTCCAGCAGGCGCTCCGCCTGTTGGCGACGCTTCCCTTCGAGATGGACGACGTCGCAATCGAACGCGGCCGCGCCGCGCTGACGCCGCGCATCCAAAAACCCTTTGGCGACTTGCTGCAGTCGATGATGGACGACGTGGTCGCCTTCAACCAGACGTCCTGCGCGCTATCCAACTTCCCGGACGAACATAAATTGTCGCAGGAGTACATTCGGGTGATCATGCAGGACATCGCCGCAGCCTGGCGGGAGTTTTCGCTTGAGGCGAATGCACTGCTGGTGGCGAAGCGGCGCGAAACGCAGAAGCGGGAGACGGCGGGATGAGTGAGCAGGGAACGACGATCGAGCAGGAGGATGCGGCGCCGGAAGCGGTCGTCTACGCCTTTTGCGCGATGAGCGACATTCCGAGCCAGAAGGCGCGGGGCTTCAACCTCGTCCGGCTCGACGACAACGGCGAAGAGAAGCCGTTCCCGATCGTCGTCGTGCGCTGGGGCAAGCAAGTGTTCGGCTATCTGAACAAATGCCCGCATGACGGCGTCAATCTCGATTGGGAGCGCAATACGTTCCTCGAACCCAATTACGGCCTGCGCTTGATGTGCGGCAAGCACGGCGCGCTGTTCGAACTCGGCACCGGCATGTGCATCGAGGGCCCGTGCAAGGGGCGCGGCCTCGTCCCGGTCGATCTCGCGGTCGTCGACAACGACATTTGCGTCGTCGGCGTCACACTGGCGGAGGATGTCGACGAAGACGCCGAGGAAGGCGAATGCGCGGGCGAATGAAACCGGACGTAATCCGCCTCCCCCGTCAGGAGCGGGAGGCGGTCGGCGCCGGCGTCATCCACCGGCAGCCGGTTCCACGGCGCGACCGATTTCAAACCGGGCGGTTTTCGTTGCGGTTCTTGACTGGCTCCATGCGATCGACGCCCTGCTGATAGGCGATCACCTCGTAATCGTCGTTCAGGTTCAGCGCGGCGTCGAGCAGCACGTCGAGCTTGCCGCCCGTGTCGAGCTTCTTGATGTCGTTCTTGTCGACCATGGCGAGATCCATCATTTCCTTCCACACCGTCGACTCGTCGCAGGGCAGCACGTTGTAAGTGATCTCGCCGAGCTTGACGCGGAATTTCGAGAGCAGGTCGATATTGTTGCAGAACATGAAGTAAGCGCCAGTCGGCGAGAGGAGATCGCCGATCACTTCATGGACCGTTTCAAGATAGGCGAAATTATGCAGATAGCCGGCGAGGATCGGAATCGTCGCTTCGCCCTCCTTCGCGAAGGTCAGCACCTGCTCGACACAAAATTCCGGCGGGCGCTTCTCGTCGGCGAGCTGCGCCTGGAATTTGAGCGCGATGTCGCCACGAAATCCGAAACGCCCCGGCTGGCCGGTCGGCCCCTTAAGCACTGCGTTGAGCAGGCGGCCCTCCCGATCCAGACGAGCAAGGGCAGTCTTCTCAATTTGAGTCATCGACAGTTCTCCGTTTTGCAATCCGTTCGCAGCATCCACATGGGGGATCCTTCGTCACGCTGACCGTCATGCAAGAACTTCGCCGGAGTTTCGAGCCGTCAACCGAGCGATCGGCGCGACGGAAGCGACACGACGCGGCGCGGCAGTGTGCGAAACACGACAAAACTGGCCCGATATTCCGAGATTCCCATGCTGTTCAATGCGTAATTGTCGCGGCACATGAATTGCTTTTAGGAGTGCAGCCGCATTTCGACACTGGAAGAGCGACATGATCAACCTTACAGACAGCGCCCTAAACGCAGTGCAGACCGCCATTTCCGGCGCCGCCGATCCCGTCGACGGGCTGAGGATCATGGTGGAGGCCGGCGGCTGCGCCGGATATCAGTACAAAATGGGTCTTGTTCGCGAGGCCAGTCCCGACGACACGGTGATCGAGCGCGGCGGGGTCAAGGTGTTCATCGACAACACCAGCCATGAGCTGCTGACCGGCACGACCATCGACTATGTCGTCGCGGTGCAGGGCTCCGGCTTCACCTTCGACAATCCGAACGCTCAATCGAGCTGCTCCTGCGGCAAGTCTTTCGGATGATCTCGGCCCGACTTCTCCATTCATGAGAGCGCGTCCGCGGGACGGCGCGGCGGAAGGACCAAGCGATGTTAAACGACGCCCCGACGATTGAAGAAGCCGGCCAGCTCGAAACGGCGTCATCGCCGGAGCGCGAGCAGATCATTCGCGCCGTCATCGACGAGATTCGCCCCAATCTGCGCCGCGATGGCGGCGATTGTGAGCTCATCGAGATTTGCGGCAACAAAATCATGGTGCGGCTCACCGGCGCCTGCGTGCTCTGCAAGCTGAGCAGCGCGACGCTCGAAGGCATCCAGGCCAAGCTGATCGAAAAGCTCGGCGAATTCGTGCGGCTCGTGCCAGTGCCGGGCGCGGCGCGTCATTGAGCGAGAGTGTCGATGCGGCGCGTCTATCTCGACAATAATGCGACGACGCGCACCGACCCTGAGGTCGTGGCGAAGATGCTGCCGTTTTTCGTCGAGGAATTCGGCAACGCTTCTTCCTCGCACGGCTTCGGCGTCGAGGTCTCCGCCGCGGTGCGAGACGCGCGGCGCAGCGTGCAGACGCTGCTCGGCGCGGCGCATGATCACGAGATCGTGTTCACCTCGGGCGGCACGGAATCCGATAATGCGGCGATCATGGCCGGGCTCGCGGCGCGCGAGGGTCGCGACGAGATCGTGACCACCGCCGTGGAACATCCCGCGATCCTGTCTCTTGTCGAACATTTGCAAGAGACTCGCGGCGTCAAGGCGCATTTCATCGGCGTCGACGCGCGCGGGCGCATCGATCTGGACGCCTTTCGCGCCGCGCTGGGACCGAAGACGGCGATCGTCTCGGCGATGTGGGCCAACAACGAGACCGGCACGCTGTTTCCGGTTGAAGAATTGGCGCGCCTCGCGCATGAGGCGGGCGCTTTGTTTCACACGGACGCCGTGCAGGCTGTCGGCAAGGTCCCGATCGAGCTGAAGGCCACGCAGATCGATTTCCTCTCGCTCTCCGCGCATAAATTGCATGGGCCGAAGGGGATCGGCGCCCTTTACGTGCGCAAGGGAACGAAATTCGCTCCGTTCGTCCGCGGCGGCCATCAGGAACGCGCGCGCCGCGGCGGGACGGAGAATACGCCAGGGATCATCGGACTCGGCGTCGCCGCCGGATTGGCGCGATCGCGCATGCAGGAGGATGTCGCCCATGTCGCGGCGCTGCGTGACCGGCTCGAGCGCGGCGTGATGCAGCAGATCGGCCAGTGTCGAGTTTCCGGCGACGTCGACAATCGACTCGTCAACACGTCCAACATCGCCTTTTCCGACGTAGAGGGCGAAGCGGTGCTGACCCATTTGGATCGCGCCGGCATCGCCGCCTCCACGGGCTCCGCCTGTACGGCGGGATCGACCGAACCTTCTCACGTGCTGCGCGCGATGAACGTGCCGGAAGACGCGCTGCATGGCGCGATCCGCTTCTCTTTCTCGCGTGAAAACACCGTGGAGGAGGTGGATGAAGTCCTGCGGACCTTGCCGGGCGTCGTCATGAAATTACGGGAAATCGCGCAGGCGTCGCGCAACAGCGAAGCGCAGCTGGTCACCAACTAGCGCAAGCGCGATATCCGCGCCGAAGGAGTCAAAGTAATGAAGATTATGATCCGCCGTTCGCCAGAGACCGGCCTGTCGATCTACGTCCCCAAGAAGGACTTGGAAGAGCCGATCGTCGAAAGCGAACATGAGAGCCTTTGGGGCGGCTGGATCAAGATCGCCAACGGCTGGGTTCTCGATCTGCCCGAAATGGCGGCGGGGACCTCGCTGCCGATCACGGTCAACGCCCGCAAGCGCGGCCAAGAGGAGTGAAAGCGATGAATGCGCCCTTTTCCGGCCATGTCCTCCTCGAAAATGAAAAGGCCGTGGAGGCGCTCGTCAAAATCGCCGCCGAGTTGAAGACGGGATCTGTCGTTCCCTATATCGGTCCAGGGTTGACGCAGCTCTCGCCCACCAACGTGCCGATGACGCCCGAGTCGCTCGCCGCGTTTTTCGGGACCAAGGTGGCGCTGCCGAAGCGCGCCAAGGGCAACGCCTGGGCGAGCGCGCAGCATATAGAGAGCATGAAGCATCGCTCGACCCTCTCGGCTCTGATGTCCCAGGCCTTCGCCGACGGCATCGCGCCGACGCCGCTGCATCTCTATCTTGCGTCGCTGCAGCTGCCGATGATCATCGACAGCTGGTACGATGCGACGATGCGTTCGGCGCTCGAAGGTCGCAGCGACTGGGGCGAGATCCAGGGCATCACCCGCGCCGGAATCGGCGAGGATCGCTGGTTCCGCTTCTATGAAGCCGATGGAACGGAAACAACCAAGGATAAAGCCGAGACCTGGAAGACGATACTCTACAAGCCGCATGGCAGTATCGCGCCGGCCAAGAATTTTCTGATCTCCGACGCGGATTACGTCGAGGTGCTGACGGAAATCGACATTCAGACGCCGCTTCCCGAGGCGGTGAAGAACCGTCGCGCCGAGCGCAGCTTTCTGTTCGTGGGCTGCCGTTTTCACGACCAATTGCTGCGTACTTATGCCCGGCAGATCATGAAGCGCTCGACGACGACGCATCACGCGATCGTCGATCCGGCGGTGCTGACGAAAAACGAGCTGAAGTTCCTCACCATTCAGGGGATCATACCGATCGCGCTGCCCATCGAGCGCGCTTGCGAGATTCTGATTGGCTGAGTGGCGGTAACGGGTTCATGCATGTGCGCCGTGAGGGGAGAGCCCGCCACGGCGCCCAAATTATTCATGCGTATGGGCGGATGAATGGCCAAGCTTGCGGCCCGGCTCTCGGTCTGAAGGCGCAACCAAACGATTTCGGAGGATGTTGCATTGTTAACATGCAATTTTGAACGCTTGGGTCGCTTGTCGGCAAACTGACAGGGGCCATGGGCCTTCATGTGGCTTCCCGCCAATGCGGTGTGTGGCACGCATGTTGCCTCTTGTCCGGCAAGAGACAATGCGCCTTTTCGATTCCGTCGCATACATCAGGCAATCCGCGGCGGCTCGAGCAGCGCGCGTCGCAATTGCTGGCCTAAACCACGGAAGAACACAGCGATGAGCAACATCGTTCGCGATAGCGAAGTCTGTGAATTAACGGCGCCGCCCACCTTCTCCTTCGGCGAGAAAGTGAAGGCGAAGCGCACCATCCGCAACGACGGCACATACGCCGGCAAGGAGATCGGGGAGATCCTCGCGAAGAAAGGCGAGGAAGGTTATGTCGTGAGCATCGGCACCTTTCTCCAGCAATTCTATATCTATGGCGTCGAATTCACCGAAAGCGGCAATCGCGTCGGGATGAAGCGTAAGGAACTCGATTCCGCCAATCCGCGCGACGACGACGTCGAGCTGCCGCTGCCTTAAGGAGGGTGAACGTGTTCGAACCGAGGATGCCGAAGTATCAGTGGGGCCAAAGAGTAAGGACGCTCGTCGATCTGATCAATGACGGAAGCTATCCCGACGCGCAGCCGGAAGCGTTGCTCGTCGCCAATGGCGGTTTGGGAGAAATCGTGCAGGTCGGATCGCACACTGACTCGAATACGCCGATCTACCTCGTGGAATTTGGCGACGGTCGCGTCGTCGGCTGCCTCGAGGAAGAAATTTCGCCCTTGTAAAAGCAGCGATGGCGCACATGCGATCGACGGTCACGACCATGATGGACAGCGTCGCCGTGGCCCAGCCGAACGAATTCGACTACAGGCGCATCCTGCGCGCACTGGAGAAGCGGCGCCGCTACCGCTACGTCACGCCGCTCCTGCTCAAGACCACCAACGGCTATCGCATTCAAAGCCCATGCTGCTCGCGAAACATCGATCCGGATGGCGGAGTTGTCGACATCGCTTTGCTGCTCTTCGACGAACGCAAAGGCAATTGGCGCCTTCTTCGCAAGGACCATTCGGTTGGCGTATGGGAGCTCGACAGCGAGTTTCCACGTCTGGCGGAGTTGCTCGACCATCTCAACGAAGACGCCGAGCGGCGCTTCTGGCAGTGAGTTCGATTTCGAACGAGGACGGATCATGGCGATTAGCGACGCGGAATTGACGGAAATCGAAAGACTGCTCGGCGCAGAAAACGCGCCCGTGTTGTCGGAGCTGCGCGCCAAATTTTCGCATCTCTCCTGGACGCGCTGCGACGCATCAGACGTCATCGAAGCGCCCTTCCGCAGCTTCACGCATTGCAACGTGCATTTGCTGGACGGCGCGGATCATTGCGTAACCGTCACCGACGATCCAGCGCGCGCCACCGGCGTCATCGTCGCTTTTCGGGGAGGTTCGTGATGAATGCGCCGGTCGAAGTGAACGACGAATTCGAAGAGGAGACGCAGGCGCCTGTAGGAGCCTCCGGCGGCGATCTCATTCCGCTTTCCGACCCCGACATCACGCTCGACGACATTGCCGCGGTGGAGGCTGTGCTGCGCTCCAGCCGCTTGTCGAGCGGCCCGGTGATGGAGGCTTTCGAAGCCGCCTTCGCCGCCTATCTCGGGCGCAAATACGCCGTGGCCGCGCCAAGCGGCACGATGGGGCTGCTGCTCGCGCTCGCGGCGTATGAGATCGGTCCGGGCGACGAAGTGATCGCCTCGCCGCATTCCTTCCGCGAAACCGTTCATGCCATCGCACTTGCCGGCGCCAAGCCGGTCTTCGCCGACATCGACTATTGGTCTGGCGTGATCGCGACCGGAAAGATCGAGGCGTTGATCACCGACAAGACGCGCGCGATCGTGGGCGGCAACACCAATGGTCATCCCGCGCAATGGGCGGAGCTGCGCGAAATCGCCAAGAAGCATCGGCTCATCCTGCTCGAAGACTCCACTGAAGCGATCGGCTCCAAATACAAGGGAGCGCTGGTCGGCACTTTCGGGGACGCATCGGTGTTCGATTTCTCGCAGCCTGGCCCGCTGGTCTGCGGCGAAGGCGGCATGGTTGTCACCGACGACATCGACCTCGCCGTGGCGATGCGGCGCTTCCGCACGCATAGACCGAGCGAAAGAGCGTCTGTCGTGGTCGGCTCCAGCGCGCCCTATCAAGCGGCGATGAGCGACATGACGGCCGCTCTGGGCTTGGCCCAGCTAAGCCGTCTCGAAGAGATTCTGGAGAAGCGCAAGCTCATCGAGCACTACTACTTTAAGCACGTCAAATCCTTCGAAGGGATCAAGGATCCCTTCATCGGGCCCGAGGTCGACGAGGTGCACTGGTTCCTCTATGTCGTGCATCTCGGCACGCGCTTCAGCAAATCCAGCCGCGATTCGATCGTGGAGGATTTGCTCGTCGAAAAGGTGGAGGCCGCCGCTTACAGCAATCCCTTGCATACGCAGCGGCGCTATTTCGACTACGGTTATCGTCGCGGCAGTTTTCTCGTCGCCGAAAAGGTTTCGGACCGCGCCGTCGCGATGCCGTTCCATGTCCACCTGCAAGAGCGCCAAATTGCCTTCATCGTGCAGACGATGAAGGAAGCGTCGATCAACGTCGGCGCCGGCGCCGCCATTTACTAACCGTCTCGACCCCAACCAGGAGTATAGAAATGCCAACCGTGACCATCATGCCTTCGGGAAAAACTGTGGACGCCGCCGAGGGCGCAACCTTGCTGCAAATCATCATGTCGAGCGGCGAGGAGATCAATCACAAATGCGACGGCAAGGCAGAGTGCGGCTCCTGCCACATTTACGTGCATGAGGGCCGCAAGGGCATTTCGAAGGTGGCGCGCGAAGAGAACGAAAGGCTCGACACCATCGTCGGCATCGGCTCGAAGTCCCGCTTGGCCTGCCAGGCGAAGATCCTCGGCACGGAAAACATCAAAGTCGAACTGCTCGGTTTCTCGTCGGGCTTATAAGGTAGGAGGGACAAATGTCTTCCGACATCGTCATGCTTCATGTCCGCTTTTCGCCCGACGGCAGCGTCGTGGAAATCAGCGAACGGCCGGCGCCGAATTCCGCGCAGGCCTGGTTCGACTGGATCAGTCTGAACGTGCCCGACGCCTATCAGGCGCTTTCGGGTGGTCGTGGCGTGTTCCGCATTCCTCGCGACAAGCTCGAGGAACTGCGCGCGGGGATCGCCGCGAAGAATGCGGCGGCCTAATTCGTCACGGGGCGTCGCTTGAAATGATCCCTTCCGCAGATGACTTCCTTGCGGAAGGGAAGCTTGGTTTCACGTCAGGAAGTTCTCGGCGAAGCGGGCGCGCTTTTCGGCCGTATCGAGACCTTTCGCGATCGGCCATTTGTTGTCGTAAAAAAGCGTATTGACGGCGCGGGTGACTTCCTTGCCGCGCAAATACCAGCGCACCACGCCGTCCGGAAAAATCACCGCCGGGCCGTCTTCGCGATGCACAATGCCGTCTTCGACGCTGATGTGCGTCCCGGCGTAGAGATAACAGCCGGCGAGGCGCGAGAGATCGTCTTGATTGCGTTCGTCAACCTGGAGCATGACCACTTTTCGCCTCCTCTGAAAGCCATCGATGTGGACGACGAAGCAAGAAGCGCGCTTGGGAGAGGCCATACGGCAAGAATAATGCTTGTTCGGACTTGGACGCTGCGCGAGGAAGATTTGTCGTCTTTTAAACACGCCGAAGTTTCGCCTCTGTGGCGTGATGTGTCTGCGGAGGAGAGGATAGACGCGTGACGGAGATCTTGGCATGAAGGGCGAAGTGGATCTCTACGTCATTTGCGCGTTCGAGAGTCTCGAGCGCGGCCAGGCCATGCCTTTCAGCCTATCGCGTGTCACGGAAGACGGGGCGACGCGGCCCTTTTCGATTTTCGTCGTGCGGACGGAAAAGGATCAATGCGTGGGCTATGTTAACATCTGCCCGCACCAAGGCTCCTGGCTGAACATCGGCGACGGCAGATTCTTCAGCGAGGACGGTCAAAGATTGCGTTGCGGCAGGCATAAAGCCGAATTCGACGTGGAGACAGGTTTGTGCGTCAAGGGGCCGTGCGCCGATAAAATGATCGAACCTGTCGCGCTCGTCGTCATGGATGGCGACGTGTGTCTGTGTGGGGTCAAACTCGCCGAGGAAGAGATTTCCGATCACGACGATCTGGACGAAACGATGGAGATCATGATCCATCCGGGCTGAACGCCAAAGCGGACGGCAAGTATGAGAGGCGCGCGATGACCGTGGGGGAATTGATCGTGAAATTGCGGGAATTACCGCAGGAGGCCGTGGTGCTGATGGACAGCGACGGTGGACTTTCTCGCGTGAGCGGATTGGATTTTATCGAGGGGCAGGGGCCGGGCGCGCCGGCGGAAGTCATCCTCGCGCCCAGCATCGACGAATGAAGTTTCGAATCCCGTCGGCCTGTCGTCCGAGGCTCTCAATCCGGGCTCGCTGAAGTTTCTCCCTGCAGCGGCACGCCGAAGAAAGCCTCGTCCTCGCCGCCCCAGGCCTTATGCAGAGCGAAGGCTTCGCGCCATCGTGTTTGCTCCGCTTCCGTCGCGGCGCGATGCGTCACCTTGCCGGCTGGCTTTTCGGCGAGAAGAAACGCCTTGCCGTTGCGCAAGAATCGATTGAGATCCTTGGTGTCGATAGGTCGTACAACGCAGCGCGGGTTTTCGTCGATTAGAATGGTCGTCGGCAGCATGAGCGCAGCTCCCGTTGGGCTCGATCAAAATCCTTCCGCCTTGCTCCCCCAGGGATGCGAGCCGGGGACCAGCGACGCCTTGATGCCGGCCTTTTCGATATCGGCGAGGGTTTTGTAATAGGTGCCTTCATGCATGAGCGCGCCGTTCTTCGTCATGATCGCGACATAGCGCGCCACCGTGTCGGCTTCGCACAAATAGCCGCCGCCCGGATCGTTCGTGCGGCGCGCATTGCCGTCCCAGTCGATGAAAAAGCCTTCGTCAGACATGTTCCCTCGCGCTTCCGGGTTGAATCGTTGCAGCGGAAGGGAGCAAGTTTCTTGCCAAGGTCTTCGCGTTAGCAGCCGGGAACGAGACTTGCTTGCCTCTGGAACATTCGCGCGCGAAGCATCCGAAGCGCGCAATCGAAGGAGATACAGGTGGCTGACCTCGCGCATAGAAATGCGTCGCTCGACGACATGAGAGACCTTTGGACTTTGATGCGGCAGACGGCCGCCGACATCCCTTGCTCGATCGAAAGCGAAAGCGATCAGGAGCGCGCGCTGACGGAAATCATGAAGTGCTGCACGGCGGAATTCTCGCCGATCGTTTTCGATGCAAAGCGCAATGTCGTTGGGGCTTTGCTTGCGCGCCGCGACGAACTCGATTGGGGTCTGCGCAACGCTGAAACAATCAACGTCTTGCTGGCGGTGGTGTCCGCCAGCCATCGCGAGCAAGGCGTGTTCAAAGTGCTGATCGAAGCGATATTGAAGCGCAATGCGCCGGTCTACGTCGAAGTGAAAGCCGGCGAGGCGCAGGGGCTCGCGGCGGAGCTCAAAGGCTGCGGCTTCTCCTTGGCGAAGACGGAAGACGGCGCCGAGTTCTATAAATGGGAGCCGGCTGAGGAAGCCAAAGCCGCCTGAACAGGATTTCGGAAAAGCGGTCGTCGGTTTTTCGACAAAGCTCCTGCTCAGACTCGGTCTTAGGCGCCCTCGTCCTTCGCTCCATAATCGGCGTAGGCTTTTTCCAACAAGGCGAGACAGGTCTTGAGACGTTGATATTCCGCCTTGTCGACCAGGACGTTCTCCACGCCGGGCGCCGCGCCGGGCGCGGGCGGCTTAGCGGCTTGGATCGCCTCGAACATGGCGGCCTGCAGGCGGAAGATGCGCTCGCTGGCGCGTTCGAGATAGGGCAGCGGATTGGCTCGGATATTCGCCTCATGCAGCGCATCGAGCTCCAGCAATTTGCTGAAGCGCCGCTCCGTCAGGCGGTTCGCCAAGCCGAAATCATGTTCGATGACGCTCATGATCGTTGCTCCTTTGTTGGCCGGATCTGTGGCTCGAATTTCGGACAAGCTTCAATACTCATCCCAGAGCGCGCAACGCATGGCTCGTCAATTGCACGGGTAGGACGCTGCGTCGCTTAGGCAACATGGTTCTGCAATGCGCGCGCCAAACGAGGAGGGCGGTCGATGAACGAACTCTATGCAATTTGCCAGACGGGCGAGATCGAGGACGGCGACGCCTCCGGCTTCATGCTGATGCGAATCGAGGAGACCGGCGAACCAAAGCCTTGGCCGATCTTGATCACGCGCAAGGGCAATAATTTCTATGGCTTCGAGAACGCCTGTCCGCACAAGGGCGAGCGTCTTGACACGGAGGTGGGACATTTTCTCGACGAAGAGGGGAATTTTCTCACCTGCGGCCATCATCAGGCGCAGTTCGATCTCGACACGGGACACTGCTTCATTGGTCCCTGCCAAGGCAAGAAGTTGAAATCGATCCAGATCGTCATCGACGACGGCGACGTCTGCCTCACTGGCGTGCAACTCGCCGAGGAAGATGGGCTGGGCCTCGAAGAGCCGGACGGCGCCCCCGAGGTCATGATCACTTCTGACTGAGGCAAGACGAAAATGCGCGTCGCGATGCACGAGAGGACATACGAATGACCGACATGACGGAATTGCAGGCGCGCAAAAAGCCAATGAATTTGGCGATCGTCTATGTCGATCCCGATGCTTTCGTCGCCAATTTCATGCCTTGGCTGGAGATCACCGCCTTCATCACGGCGCAGCGCGCCGGCGAGGCGACTGTCCCTGCGGATGGGGTGACGCCGAAGCTCGATGAAAGACAGTTGAAGAGCGACGCCGTGACCGGCGTCGGCAATGACGCCATCTTCGCCTTCTGCATGACCGCCGCCTTGAAGGGCGACAAAGCCGCAGTGGACAAGGTCGAAAGCGCCTTGAGCGAAAGTTTCGGCAAGGAGTTTCCAGGTTTCAACGCTTTATGGAATTTTCGCGGGCAAATCGACGCCCCGGTGACGCTTGACGATTTCGTCGGGCAGGCCGGCAAGAAGATGCTTGCTCGCCGACCTGCCGCCGCCGCCGCTGCGCGCCAAGGAAAATTGGAATGCGGGGCTGCGCTTCTTCGAAAAGGCGCGCAAGTCGAATTTCGTGCGCGAGATCATGTTCCCGCTGGCGAAATGGCATCGCGAGCGCTGGACAGAAGTGTTGGAGAAGGGCGTCGCCTTCCTGCATCACATCGAGGACAATGTGCCGGTGCTGCGCGAGGTTTTGAACGAACCGCGCAACGACGAACCCTTCATCGCCAATCTCCTGCTCAAAACAGCGCCGGCCGTCGACATGGAGCTCGGCGACGACATGCAAGGCTATCTACGCTCGCTGGCGCGACGGGATTGACGGATCGCGCTCAATAGACCGAATTTGAAACCCCTCTCGTTTCCTCCCCCGCTGCGCTGGAGAGGAAACGGTCGGCGTGTTTGATCATCTCGATAAGCGTTGACTCCGCTTCCTCCTCCGCGACAGCCCGACAATCCATGTCGGGCGTGGCGGTGGCGCCGCGTGCGCCAAAGCGCTTCGCGGCGAAACGCATCATCACGCGTCGGGCGGACCCATGTCGTCGTCGCGGCTCTTCTTCTTTTTCTTGTCAACCTTGGCCTGCGCATAGGAGCCGGAGTTCTTCAGCGCGATCGGCTTCTGGCCTTCGACATACTGCGATATCCAAAACAAAGTACGCTCGCGCGCCGACTGCGCGGCGGCTTCGTTGAAGCTCTCGGCAGCATCGAAATTGAAGCCGTTGCGGGCCTCGGGATAGGAGAAGGCGCTTACGTCCGGGCGCTGGGCGCGAAATTGGACGATTTCTTCCATCGGCAATGACGGGTCGTTCTCGGGGAGGTGCAGCAGCGTCGGAATTTTCCGCTTCACCCAACGTTCCTCTGAAATTCCGGCCGGATAATAGCTGATCGCGCAGGCGACGTCGCTGAGACTATTGGCCGAGACATAGGCGAGATAGCCGCCCCAATCATAGCCGACGATCGCCACCTTGCCGACGCTCTTCACGGCGTCGACGGCGGCCTGAATCTCTTGCAAGGCCGTCGTGACGGAAGGGCCGTCGTTCTCGCCCTCCTGAGCAGCGAGCGCCGGCGCGATCGCGACATAGCCCTGAGCCGCGAAGCCGTCGACTTCCTTTTGCAGATGTGGCGTGACGCCGTAGACGTCCGGCAGCACGACGACGGCGCCCTTCGGAGCGTCAGTGGGTTCGGCGCGATAGGCGGAAAAACTGTGTCCGTCTCCGGAAGTGAGTTCGATCATGACGGCCTCGATGTGCAGGCAGGTGGCGGAAGCTCTCGAAGAGAGATGGCGGAGTCATCTCACGCCTGCGCACGCCGTTGCGAATATCATGCCTGTATTTATGAGACGCATCGTTCGAGGCTTCCGCCAGTCGAGAGATACCCTCAACTCAGGAGTTGAAGAATCCCAATTCCAGCTTGGCTTCGTCGGTCATCATGCTCTGGTGCCACGGCGGATCGAACACGAGATTGATTTTTACGTTGGCGACGCCGTCGACCGCATCGACGGCCTTCTTCGTCATCCCGACCATTTCGCCGGCGACCGGGCAGCCCGGGGCCGTCAGAAGTCATGTCGATGTCGATGTCGCGTCGATCGATCACGTCGATGCGATAGATCAGTCCGAGATCGTATATGTTCACCGGAATTTCCGGGTCGAACACGGTCTTCAGCGCCGCGACCACTTCTTCATAGAGCGCTTGCGCCTCCGGCGAGGAATTGGCGCGGCTGACGCGACTGTCCGGCTCGGGAAGTTGTGTCATGTCGATTTGTTGTTCCATGTGAGTATCCTGCATGGGCGTGAGCCCGCCTTCTCAACTGTTGAAATCAACCAGCAAGTAAGGCGCCAGTGGGCTCTAGCGAGGCTGGACTGAAATTTGCAAACATTTCCATGTCCGCGGCGTCATGGTTGAGCGCTTTCGTTACGAAGCGCGTTTCTCGCAGAGCGCCGCGCGTTACAATTCTCACAAAGGCTTGGTGCAGTATGTCGGAGACGCCTGAAGAAGAATTTGAGCTGCCTCAACTCTACAAGCGGCATGTCTTTGCTTGTTTCACGCAGCGGCCGCCGAACCATCCGCGCGGCAGCTGCGGCGCGGCGGGCGCGCAGCCGCTTTGGGATCGGCTGGGCAAGCTCGTCGAAGCCGACGGCGGCGGCGAGATCGGCTTCACCGCCGCGGGCTGCATGGGCTTTTGCTCGGCGGGGCCGTTGATGGTGGTTTATCCCGAGGGCGTCTGGTATCGGCCGACGACGCCCGAGGACGTCGACGAAATTTACGCGTCGCATCTCAAGGGCGGCAAGCGCGTCGATCGCTTGGTGATGATCTTGTCGCGCTGACGGATCCGAGTGTTCAAGACACCGCGCTGGAGGTTGCGAGCAACTCGCGCGCCTCCGCGTGGATGCGCCCGACCATCGACTTGAAGCCGTTGGAGCGTTGCGGCGTCAGATGTTCGCGTAGGCCGAGACGCTCGAACAACGCGACGGGATCAGCCTTCAGGATTTCCGCGCCGGTTTTGCCGGAGCAGAGCGCCAGCAAGATTGCAACGAGGCCGCGCACGATATGCGCGTCGCTGTCGCCGCGGATCATCAACGCCGGTTCGCCGCCGCCCGCGTGGGAAATTGTCGTCGCCAGCCAGACCTGGCTGGCGCAGCCCGAGACTTTATTCTGATCGTTCTTCAACGCGTCGGGAAGCGGCTCGAGCATTTTGCCAAGTTCGATGACATAGCGGTAGCGGTCCTCCCAATCGTCGAGCAGGGAGAAGTTTTCGATGATGTCGTCGATCGTCGTCATGTTTCGACCATTCCTTCAACTTTGAGCCGATCGCGGCGCTGGCGAGACGCCGCGCGCAACAATTGCAGGCATTCGATGTTCGCCGCGAGATCGAGCGCCGAAAATCCGTCGACGTTCTCCTGCGCGGGATCTGCGCCGAGTGTGAGCAAGAGCGCCACAACCTCCGTCTTGCCCGCGGAAGCCGCATAGATCAGCGCCGTCGAGCCGTCGGGATTGCGATGGTGAACATTGGCCCCGGCGGCGGAGAGCAACTCGATCGCCTCCACTCCGTCCCGCTTGCACGCCAACCATACTGCGTTGTTGCCGTCGCGCGTCGTGGCGTCGAGATCCCCGCCCTCTGCGATGATCTCGCGCAAAATCTGGACGTTGGCCTCGGCCGCAGCTCTGAGGAGCGGCGTGAGGCCATCGGCGCCGGCGGAGTTTACGCCTTCCGTCCGAAAGCCTTGCATCGTCAACCATTGCGCCAACTGCGAGGTCACGCCGTCACTCCATCGAGCAGCGCCGACTGAGAAGTCGGCGCGTATTGACTTAAAGTAGCCCCAATTGCACGAGCGGCTTGGCGCCGCCGCGCCCGAGGACCGTGTCAACCTTTTGCCGCACATTTTCGATCTTCAACGGCTTCACCAATGTTCCATGCGCGCCATGCTTCATGGCGTCGACCGCGAGCGCCTCGTCGGCTTTATCGCAGACGATCAATATGCGCACGCCGCCGAAACGCTCCGCCAATTCGGCGAGGATCGGGAGGCCCTTGCTCCTCAGAAAGGAAGCGCCGAGCAGAACGACGTCCGGCTTCAGCCAGCCGACGCCTTTATCATAGGCTTCTTCGAGGCTGGCGATTTCGTGGGTTTCGATCTCGTCGTGCAGCATGAACTGAAGCGCGGCGCGCACGACCTCGTCTTCGTCGAGGACGAACACCCGCCGTTGATCAACCGCCTTTGCGGTCTCGACGCCAATCTGCATCCCTGCTCCTTTCGATGATACGCCGCTAATGCCGTGCAGAAGATATGAAGCAAGCTCTGTTCCATGTGTCCCGGAGCTCCATGTGTCGCGGACCAAAGAGCGGCGTGCGATGTATTATTCGCAACAAATGTCGAGACTGTCGGCTTCCCTCACATACAAAACCGATGTGTCATGCGCTCATCGATTGATAAAATCACAAAAAAACAATCGGCTATCGAGCGCGGCCGTATTGGCATGGCGGTTGCTACCAGTCGGACGCGAGTGAGGGCTGAGCGCACGCCTACGTTACGCCGAGCGATGTGTTCCTTCCCGTAACCCGCGACCAGTTTCTGATGCAGAGGAACTGCCCAGCATATCTCTGGGTAGCCGTCGAAGGGCTCAACAGGAGAGAGACATGTCGTCACTACGGCAAATCGCATTTTATGGCAAAGGGGGCATCGGCAAGTCGACGACGTCCCAGAACACACTGGCCGCTCTGGCCGAGATGGGTCATCGCATTCTGATCGTTGGCTGCGATCCGAAGGCCAACTCGACGCGCCTCATCCTGCACGCCAAGGCGCAGGACACCATCCTGAGCCTGGCCGCGAATGCGGGCAGCGTCGAGGATCTCGAAATCGAAGACGTGATGAAGGTCGGCTATCTGAACATCCGCTGCGTCGAGTTCGGGCGGACCGGAGCCGGGCGTCGGCTGCGCTGGCCGCGGCGTCATCACCTCGATCAACTTCCTTGAGGAGAACGGCGCTTACGAGGACATTGACTATGTGTCCTACGATGTGCTCGGCGACGTGGTCTGTGGCGGCTTCGCCATGCCGATCCGCGAGAACAAGGCGCAGGAGATTTACATCGTCATGTCCGGCGAGATGATGGCGATGTATGCCGGCAACAACATCTCGAAGGGGATTTTGAAATACGCCAACTCCGGCGGGGTTCGCCTGGGCGGGCTCGTCTGCAACGAGCGTCAGACCGACAAGGAGCTGGAGCTTGCGGAAGCTCTGGCGAAGAAGCTCGGCACGCAGCTGATTTATTTCGTGCCGCGCGACAATATCGTTCAGCACGCCGAGCTGCGCCGCATGACGGTTCTGGAATATGCGCCGGATTCGGCTCAGGCCGCTCACTATCGCAATCTGGCGACGAAGATCCACGCCAACCGCGGCAACGGCATCATCCCGACGCCGATCACGATGGACGAGCTCGAAGACATGCTGATGGAGCACGGCATCATGAAGGCGATCGATGAGAGCCAGATCGGCAAGACCGCCGCGGACCTCGCGGCGATCGCCTAAATCTTCAATGCAAAAGCGTCGACCTCCCGCTTACGGGAGGTCGACGTTACATTTTGAGTGGAGCGTGACGTGATGGCGCGCGCCTTTCCGGATCTCGAAACCAATGGCGGCTTTCCGGCGTTGACGACGCTCGAACGAGGCGTCGGAGCAGCTGCAAGCGCCTATCGCAATTTGACCGGCGTTTTGCCGGAGGCGGCGAATATCGAAGGCGACGCGAATTTCGACCGGCACGTATTGGCGTCGATCATCGCCCTGGCTTCGACCGAGGGCGGAAATCTGGCGGCGCGGGCCGGGTTGACGGAAGCGGAGCTCGGCGAGGTCTTTTCACACTGCTTCGCCGCACGGACCGTCGTCTCGTCCAGCGACGGCTCGACGAGCCTCGTCGATGCGGACGAGATGGAAATCGTACGTGCGCTTCTTATGGAAAACCGTTCCAGCGAGGGCAATTGCGGACATTGGCTCGCCAGCATGATAGCGCGCCGCGCCATGGAGCCAAATCATCTTTGGGAAGATCTCGGGCTTCGCGAAAGATCGGAGTTGACGCGGTTGATCGCGCGCCATTTCGCGCCGCTCGCACTGCGCAACGATAAGAATATGCGCTGGAAGCGCTTCATCTATCGCATGATGTGCGAGGATGACGGCTTCGTCATGTGCAGCACGCCAGTGTGCTCGAACTGCGCCGATTATGAGCTTTGCTATGGCGCGGAAACCGGAACCAGCCGCGTCGCCTCGACAGCGGAGTCGGCCGCGACGCCCGCGGCGCAGACGGTGTAAGTCCAATCGAACAAGCCTCTGTCACTTTTGTAACAATCTCATAATTTGCTAATCGGATAGGCCACTTTTCCACGGTGATGGAGATGGCATGTCGATTGCTTCCTCCAAGTGCTAGTGGGTTCAGCTCGGAGGTTCCAGCATGATCACGGTCTCGCAGGCAGCCATCGCCGCGGTGAAGGATGCGATGGCGAAGGCCACTCAACAGGAGGGTGGCCTGCGCATCCTGGTCAAGGAAGGCGGCTGCGCCGGCTATGAATATGTCGTCGATCTTGATCCGCAGCAGAGAAACGACGACATCGTCGTCGAGGCGGATGGCATACGCGTGTTGATCGATCCGGCCTCGCGCCCGCGCCTCGAGGGTATGACGCTCGGGTTTCGTCAGGATCTCACAGGTTCCGGCTTCACTTTCGAAAATCCCAACGCCAGCTCAACCTGCGGCTGTCAGAAATCCTTCAATTGAAGGGATGTCTGGGATTGTGTGATGCGGTTGTGCGGTTGTTCCTTCGTCGCAGGGGAGCGGGCGTCTTGGGCGCACGTATGAGTGGATGACAATGTCTACGCCCCGAAAGATTGGGATCCGTCCCGTGGGTTCGCCGACGCAGAGCGCGATCGATGTGGTGTTGAACGACACCACGCTGCGAGACGGCGAGCAGGCCCCGGGCGTCGCTTTCACCTGCGAAGAAAAGCTCGAAATTGCGCGCGCCTTGGCGCGCGCTGGCGTTACCGAACTCGAAGCCGGAACGCCGGCGATGGGCGGCGCGGAAATCGCGATGATCCGAGCGATCGTCGACGCCGGATTGCCGCTGCGAGCGATCGCCTGGTGCCGGATGCGCGTCGAAGACGTCGATGCGGCGCTGGCGTCGGGCGTCTCGATGGTCAATCTTTCGGTGCCGGTTTCCGACACGCAAATCGGCGCGAAACTGCGCGGCGGACGCGCCCAGGCGCTAGAGATGACGCGGCGCGTCGTCGCTTACGCGCGGGACAAGGGCCTGGACGTCGCTGTCGGAGGCGAGGATTCTTCGCGCGCCGAGCCGGAATTCTTGATGGAGACGATGGCGGTTGCGCAAGCCGCCGGCGCCCGCCGATTCCGGGTCGCCGACACGTTGAGCGTGCTCGATCCTTTCGCCGCTTTCGATCTGATCGCCAAACTGCGTGCGGCGAGCGACCTCGAAATCGAAATCCATTGTCACGACGATTTGGGTCTCGCCACCGCCAACACCTTGGCGGGCATCAGGGCGGGCGCGACGCATGCGTCGGTCACCGTGATCGGGCTCGGCGAGCGCGCCGGCAATGCGCCGCTGGAAGAAGTCGCCGTGGCGGCGCGCCAGTTGCACAAATATGAAACCGGCATCGTGCTCACTGAATTGCGCAACGTCGCGGCGCTCGTCTCCGCCGCGGCGCGGCGGCCGATCCCGCTGAACAAATCCATCGTCGGCGAGCATGTCTTCACTCATGAATCCGGCATTCACGTCGATGGGCTGCTCAAAGACCCGCGCACCTATGAAGCCTTCGACCCGAGCATGCTCGGCCGCGCGCATACGATCGTGATCGGCAAGCATTCCGGCTCGGCGGCCGTCACCGCGATGCTGCGGCAATTGCATTTGGCGGCCAGCGTTGAGGAGCTCGGCGAGATCGTCTCCTGCGTGCGCGCCCATGCGCTCGATCACAAGGGGCCGGTCAGCGGCGAGGCCTTGACCTCAATCTGGCGCAGCGTCTGCGCGAGCTCTCACGCGAGAGGCATGTGAGGCGTCATGCTCGAACGAGTCGCCACGATAACGAACGAGACAGCGCAAGCCACGGCGGCGCAGGAGCCGACGCGCGCGCAACTGATCCGCGAGGACTTGGCTTGCGTCGCGACACGTGATCCCGCCGCGCGCGGACGTTTCGAAACGTTGCTCACTTATCCCGGGCTGCACGCCGTCATCTGGTATCGCCTCGCCAATTGGCTGTGGGTCAATGATCATCGTTTCGGGGCGCGTCTAATCTCCTGGTTCGCGCGCTTCCTGACCAATGTGGACATTCATCCCGGCGCGACGATTGGCCGGCGCTTTTTCATCGACCATGGCGCCGGCGTCGTCATAGGCGAGACGGCGGTCGTCGGCGACGACGTGACGCTCTATCACGGCGTGACGCTCGGCGGCGTCTCCTGGTCGCCGGGCAAGCGCCATCCGACGATCGAAGACGGAGTGATCGTCGGCGCCGGCGCGAAGATTCTCGGCCCCATCACGATCGGCCGCAATGCGCGCGTCGGCGCCAATTCGGTCGTGATCGAAAGTGTGACGCGCGACGCGACGGTGGTTGGAATTCCGGCGAAGATCGTGCATCGCGACATCGGCCGCTGCACTTTCGACGGCCGCATCAACCTCAATCACCATCTGATGCCCGACCCGGTCGGCGAGGCCTTTTCGGTCCTGCTCGATCGCGTCGAGTTTTTGGAGACGCGAGTGTCGCATCTGCAGAGACGTCTGCGCGAGCGAGAGAAAGACGCCAAGGCGGGCGATGGCCCCACGCCAGGGGTGGAACAGCCGCGGATGATATAAAGGAGACCGAAATGTCGGAGCCTGCCATACTCGAACAATTGAAAAAGGCCTCCTGCGCCGAAGAGTTCTTCGCGCTGCTCGGCGTCGACTATGAGCCGAAAGTCGTTAACGTCGCGCGCCTGCATATTCTGCGGCGCATGGGCCAATATCTGTTCAGCGAGGATTTCTCCGAGCTGGACGACGCCACGGTGACCTCGCGCTGCAAGGAGTTTCTGGAGCGCGCCTATCAGGACTTCTTGAAGTCGACGCCGATCGATGAGCGCCTGTTCAAAGTCCATAAGGACGCCGTCAAGCCGGCGGCGCCGCCGTCATTGGTGCAGCTCAACGTTCTGAAGTGAACGCTTAGCGAATATTAAGGAACAACTCCAATGCATATCGTCGTCTGCATGAAGCAAGTGCCCAATTCGGCGCAGATCCGTGTTCACCCGGTGACCAATACGATCATGCGCCAGGGCGTCCCGACGATCATCAATCCCTACGATCTCTTTGCGATCGAAGAGGCGCTGCGGCTGCGCCAGCAATTTGGCGGCGAGGTCACCATTCTCACCATGGGTCCTCCCTCCGCCGAGGACAGTCTGCGCAAGGCGCTGAGTTTCGGCGCCGACCGCGCCGTGCTGCTGACCGACCGCTTCTTCGCCGGCGCCGACACTTTGGCGACGACCTATGCGCTGGCGACGGCGATTCGCAAGATCGGCAAGGAGTTCGGCCCGCCGGACGTCGTCTTCACCGGCAAGCAGACGATCGATGGCGACACCGCGCAGGTTGGGCCAGGCGTCGCCAAGCGCCTCGGGCTGATGCAGCTCACCTATGTTTCGCATATCGACAAAGTCGATCTTGAGGCGGGCACGATCGACGTCGAGCGGCGCAGCGAGGGCGGCGTGCAGAAACTGCGTAGCAAGATGCCCTGTCTGATCACCATTCTCGAAGGCGTCAATGAAATGCGCATCGGCTCCCTGACCGACGCACTGAAGGCCGCGCGTGCGACCATCGTCAAATGGAGCGCGCAAGACGCTGGAGTCGAGGACATCGCCAAATGCGGGCTGCGCGGCTCGCCGACGATCGTCAAGCGCGTCTTCGCGCCGAAGCCGCGTGCGGAAAAGGCCGAACTCATCGAACTCGGCGACAAGCCGGGCGACGCCTTCATCGACGAATTGTTCAAGCGCCGGCCGAAACTCGAAGCCGAGCTCGAGCAATTGACGCGCGGCTATTGATCTCGAAACAGGAGCGCAACATATGAACGACAAGGCAAAGGCTCCTGCTCCGGCGGGGCGCGCGGCGGCGAAGAAAGAGCTGCCCGAACATCTCAAAGCCTATAAGCACGTCTGGATCTTCGTCGAGCAGGAGCGCGGACAAGTGCATCCCGTCTCCTGGGAGCTGATGGGCGCGGGGCGGACTCTCGCCAATAAGCTCGGGGTCGATCTTGCCGCGGTCGTCGTCGGCGCGCGCAACGAGGCGACGCAGGCGGTCGTGCGGGAAAGCTTCGCCTATGGCGCCGACCTCGCCTATCTCGTCGCGGACGACATCCTCACGGATTACCGCAACGAAAGCTACACCAAAGCGCTGACGGACCTCGTCAACACCTACCAGCCGGAAATACTGCTGCTCGGCGCGACGACCCTCGGCCGCGATCTCGCCGGCTCCGTTGCGACGACGCTGCTGACCGGCCTCACCGCCGATTGTACGGAACTCGACGTTGATGCGGAAGGCTCGCTCGCTGCGACGCGTCCGACCTTCGGCGGCTCGCTACTCTGCACGATCTTCACGCTGAACTATCGGCCGCAAATGGCGACGGTGCGTCCGCGCGTGATGCCCATGCCGGATCGCGTCGAAAAGCCGCTTGGCCGCGTCGTCGAACATCCTCTCGGCATGGTGGAAGACGACATTGTTACAAAAGTGTTGTCCTTTCTGCCAGACCGCGACTCGACAAAGTCCAATCTGGCTTTCGCCGACGTCGTCGTCGCCGGCGGGCTCGGCCTCGGTTCTCCGGAAAATTTCCAACTTATCCGCCAGCTCGCGACGACGATCGGCGCGGAATTCGGTTGCTCGCGGCCGCTGGTGCAGAAGGGCTGGGTCAGCTCCGACCGGCAGATCGGCCAGACCGGCAAGACGGTTCGCCCGAAACTCTATATCGCCGCGGGCATTTCCGGCGCGATCCAGCATCGGGTGGGTGTAGAAGGCGCGGATTACATCGTTGCGATCAACACCGACAAGAATGCGCCGATCTTCGATTTCGCGCATATGGGGATCGTCACCGACGCGGTACGGCTTTTGCCTGCTCTCACGGAAGCCTTCTCGAAACGATTGTCCCCGCATCAGCGCGACCGTCTAGCGAGCTAGAGGAGAGGCGAATGATCGACGAAAGATTCGACGCGATCGTGGTGGGCGCCGGCATGGCCGGCAACGCGGCCGCTCTTACCCTGGCGCAGCGCGGGCTCAAGGTTCTGCAATTGGAGCGCGGCGAATATTCCGGCTCCAAGAACGTGCAGGGCGCTATCCTCTATGCAGACATGCTGGAAAAGCTCGTTCCCGACTTTCGCGAAGACGCGCCGCTGGAGCGCCATCTGGTCGAACAGCGTTTCTGGATGATGGACGACGTTTCCCACACGGGATTGCACTATCGCTCGGATGAGTTCAACGAGGAGCGTCCGAATCGCTACACGATCATCCGCGCGCAATTCGACAAATGGTTCTCGAAGAAAGTCCAAGAGGCAGGCGCCGTCGTGTTGTGCGAGACCACCGTGGTCGAGCTGTTGCAGGACGCCTATGGCAAAGTCATCGGCGTGCGTACGGACCGCAAGAACGGCCAAGTCGGCGCCGACGTCGTCGTGCTGGCGGAAGGCGTCAGCGGATTGCTGGGGACGAGAGCCGGACTGCGCAAAACGCCGGACAAGAACAATGTCGCGCTCGCTGTGAAGGAGATGCACTTCCTTCCGCAGGAAACTCTGGAGGCGCGCTTCAATCTGCGCGGAGACGAGGGCGCCGTCATCGAGGCGGTCGGCACCATCTCCGAAGGCATGACCGGGATGGGATTCATCTACACCAACAAGGAGTTGATCTCGCTCGGCATCGGCTGTCTCGTCGCGGATTTCGAGAAGACCGGGCAAACCCCTTACGGCCTCTTGGAAAAGTTCAAGCAGCACCCGTCGGTGGCGGCGCTCATCGCGGGCTCAGAAGTCAAGGAATACGCCGCGCATCTCATTCCCGAGGGCGGTTTCAAGGCTATCCCGCAGCTCTATGGCGACGGCTGGGTCGTCGTCGGCGACGCCGCGCAGTTGAACAACGCCGTGCATCGCGAAGGCTCCAATCTCGCGATGACCTCCGGACGGCTCGCCGCGGAAGCCATCTTCCAGATCAAATCGCGCCGCGATCCGATGACCAAGGAGAATCTGGCGCTGTACAAGAAGATGCTCGACGAGTCCTTCGTCATGAAGGATTTGAAGAAATACCGCGACATGCCGGACCTGCTGCACATTCAGGCGCAGAACTTCTTCCTGACCTATCCGCAGCTCGTCTCGAAGGCGATGACGAATTTCCTGCGCGTCGACGGCACGCCGAAGCGGGAAAAAGAGAAGAGCACGTTCCGCTCCTTCCTCGCGGCGCGTTCGCTGACCGGACTGGTCGGCGACGCCGTTCGGCTGGCGCGCGCGTGGAGGTAGTTCGGCACGATACCCTCTAGCAAACGGAGAAGGACAATGAGCGCAGAAGCAGCCGTCCGGGTCGAGGACAAGCTTTACCTCAATCGCTATCTCGTCGACGCCGGCAGGGCCCACATCAAGGTGCGTCCGCACACCAAGCCCTCGCCGCAGCTGCTCAGCCTGCTGAAGGTCTGTCCGGCGCATTGCTATGAAATGAACTCGGCCGGGCAAGTCGAAATCGCGACGGACGGCTGCGTCGAATGCGGCACTTGCCGGATCATCGCCGAGCCGAGCGGCGACATCGAATGGAACTATCCGCGCGGCGGCTACGGCGTGCTGTTCAAATTCGGCTGAGATCGCTCGACGCGATCAGACGCGTACGGTGAGCCGGGAAATGAAATTCTATATGACGCCCGGATCCGGCTTTACGGGCAGACACATTCTGCTGGAAGAGATCCGGCTGGTCTTCTCGCCGGCGCCTGCCGAAGAAGGCTATCGCAGCTGATGCGGCGCGCTCACTTCAGCCGATAGGCCGCGTGACAGGCGGCGACGGAAACGCCCAGTGTCCAGGACTCCCATGACGACTCTCTGCTCAATGGCGCTTGTCATGCGCATTGTCCGGATCGTTGCGCATCCAATCGGCGAGCTTAGCGAGATTTTCGCGCAGGCCTTCGCGTATGCCAACGTCTTCGATCGTCGCGTCAAGCGCGCCGTTCATGCACAGCATCCAGGCGTCGCGCTCGGCGGGACCAATGCGCAAATGCCCATGCCGCATGCGCAGACGCGGATGTCCCTTTTTGGCGGAATATTCCTTGGGGCCGCCGAGCCATTCGGCCAAATAGACCTTCAAAATGGCGCGCGTCGGACCCAAGTCGTCCGCGTGAGCGGCGCGTATGCCGCGCGCTTCAGGTAATGCGTCCATGTTGCGGTAGAAGGTTTCGACCAGACGGTCGATTGTGTCGAAGCCGCCGATGCGGTCGTATATCGATGCGGGATTGTCGAGCATGGTCGTCGTCACGGCCCCCAAGCCTCAATGATAAGTCTTGGTAAATGGCCGCGTCCCACAGCGCAGGGGGGCCTTGGCGATCGCGCGATAGGCGGCGTCGGCTATGGCGCGCCCGCGTTCGTCGGTGCCCGTCCAACTGGAGGCGCGCCCGCGCGGATCGACCTCCACGAGTTTCACATTTTGCGGCACGAAGATTCCGTCCCGCGCAATGCCGCGCAGGAAACCATCCCTCGGCGAAATCACGCGATGTCCGTCGAGAAGGCCGATGAGATAATTCTTGAAGACGCGCGCGCCGACGTCGAGCGGCGTGCGCCAAACGCCGTCTCGGGCGGAATAGACGAAGCGGTCGCGGCCGACGCCGCCGAGGTAGCGCGGAATATGATCGTTGGGCCGAGTTTCGCCGATTTCGACGAGCTCGCCGGTATGGTCGGGATGCGTCTCTATGGCGACGTCACAGTTCGTGCCGGCGGCGAACTGCGGGCCGAGGCCGATGGAGAGATTGGCGATGTTGCGCAGATTGGGCGTCATGCGGCGCTTTTGCATTCGCGCGTCGATCAACACGTCGGGTGTGCGGAGCGCAATGAGATCGGTCAGTTGCAGCGAGGTCACCGCGACGACTCCCGTCGCCATCAACACCCGTACGATTTCCAGCGCAGTCTCGCCGCAGTAGCCCTTAATGCCGTCGACCTCGGTGCGATCGTTGAAGAGAGCGTCGTGGAACGCCATGCCGCGCCGAATGACGGGCGGGTAAGGATCGTGACTGAGCACGACGCGGCAGCCCTCCTGCGTCAGACGCGCGGCAACCGCCGAAGCAATCTCATTCGCGCCCAGAACGATCACGAAGGGCGCGCCTCGATTGGACAAAAATTCGCGGAAACGCACGTGTGTCATCGTCCCTCCGTGGCCTAGCGAAAGCAATAAGCACGCCAGCCACTGGAGTGGCGCGGGTCGCCGAGCGGCGCCGGAATGCGCTACAAATCCACGTAAACGAATTTCCCCGCCTTCAATTCTGGATAATTTTCGCGCAGGGCTTTGGCGATCTTTCCGACGAGCGTCTTGTCGGCGGCGGCGGAAGCGCCGACAAAATCCGTTCCCTGCATCCAGGTTTCGAAGAAACAATGCAGCGTCTCGTCGTAATCGGAGCCGGTGGGATTGTCCGTCTTGTCGCAAAGATCGGCGATCCCTACGGCGCTCACCTCGAGACGCCAGTCACGGTCGTCTTCGACGGAAGCCATAAGTTTGGCGAGATCGGCGTCCGTCCAATCGGTCTTGAGGTCCACCGCCATTATCTTTCTTTCCCTTCGCGCGATCCACCGCGCTGCGCCTCTCGCTGCTCGTCACGCAATTTATGGACCATGCGCGGCGCGTCAGGGCTGCGCGAAGATCGGCGCGACGCCCTCCGTTTCGACATAGACGACGCCGTCTTCGATCTTCACCGGATATTCGGCGAGCGGCGTCGCATGCTCATGTGTGGGCTGGCCGCTGTTCATGTCCCAGGACCAGAAATGCAATGGACAGGTCAGCGTCACGCCGTCGAAATCGGCGTCCGCCAAGGGCGTGTTGGTGTGCGGGCAGACGCCCTGAAACGCCTTTACGACGCCATTTTCCGGCCAAGCGAGGACGACGAGTCGCGCATCGGCGATGACGACGCGCATGCCGCCTTCCATGAGAGTGTCTTCCTTGCAGACGCGAACGAACATGCAGGCGCTCCGAACGGCTGGCTGCGAATTTGCATCGACAGAGAGCAAGATTCGAGCCGTTACCGACGGGAGGCGTCGACGTGCATAACAAACGCTTGGAGGCGTTTCGAACCGATCCGGCCGGCGCTTGGACGCCCGCCGATTTCGAAATCACCGCTTCGCAATATGCGATGAAATTCCGCAAGGTCACAGGAACTCATGTCGTGTTCACGCATCCTTCCGTGCCGAACTGCGTCGCCATTCCGATGAAGGCGAAAGTGCGCAGCGTCCATGTGAAGGCCTTCGTCGCGATGGTGGACCTCATGGACGAGTTGGACAAATGAGCGACGCGGCCGCATATCGAACGACGCTGAGCCGCGTTGCGCCGGAGGAGGGCGGCTATTACGTCCTCGCTTATCCTGAGATTCCCGGCTGTCTCGGCGTCGGCGACACGGAGGCCGAGGCCGTAGAGGACGGGCGTAGCGCGCTGACTGCCGTGCTCGACGCGCTGAAGGCCGTCGACCGACCGCCGCCCGAGGCGCGGGGAGCGAGCGCGTGAGGACGGAAAATCATGACTCCGCAATGGCGGCGTTGCAGGAGTTTGCGGGCTGCGTCAACGCTGTGCCGGCATTTTCCATCCCCAAGGGATTCCAGCTGTTGGCGCTGCGGTGCTTTCACAACGATCCTGATCCGCCCGCCTTCGCTTGGATCAATCAGAGCATCTTTCGGGCGCCCGACCGCTTGAGTCGGCATGGGCTGTTTTTTGGCGCCGCCTTCCGGCCCGAAATCATGGATTGGCTCATCGCCCGCATCGGCCGGCCGTCGTCGCGCGAGGGCGGCAAGCCGCGGCGCAATCCTGACTGGCCGAACACCGTCTGGCGCGGCGCGGAACGGGCGTGGCCCGACAATACGCACACCACCGAATGGTCGATAGAGGTCGTCTTTGCGCGCGAGGATTTGGCCAACGCCTTTCGCGAGCGCTGGCGCGAGCGCCTGTCCGGCGGATTCAACGGCTGAGCCGGCATTCGACGATTGAAACGGCGCCTGCCGCGACGCGTGATGAGAAATTTAATCAGGGTCTTGCGTGGGTTGGCGCGGGTCCATGTCGAGGAAATGGGCGACAATGGCGCAAAACTTCGCCTTGGCGGCGACGCAACATCAGGCATTTGGCCGATTGCTGACATTGTCGGTGACTGGCCAGCCGCCGCGGCGCTTCACGGCGGAAGAAGCGACGATCGTGGCCCGCGCCCTCGCCGCGGTCGCCGCAGCGCTCAGCGCGGAGCGGCAAATCTACATGAGCCCAATCGCCAGCGACCGGGAGTTTTCGGCCAATGTCGAAACGGGCGGCGTTGTCATTACGCTCGACGGTTGCGCCGACGTGGCGTTGGATTGGAGCGAAACGGTGGAGCTGGCGCGCGAATTGGAGGCTTTCGGCGCGGCGCCCATCTTCGTCGCGGTTAAATGAAAGCGGGAGAGTTTATGGCCCAGGTGAGTTTCTAGCCGCGCGCCGATGCTCACCCATATTGGCTCGGCGATTGCTTGACTTGGCGCGTGCGGTGCGCCGGCATTCCCCGGCCGAGCTTTGCGCGCGAGGCGGGCTTCGTCGGAAAGGCGCGATGCGATCCTTCGTTCGAACCCGCCGCATGTGCGAGTGGGACGATTTCGCCGCGCGCCTGGCTTTCGCGCGCGCGAAGTTGGCGGAATCCGACGGCGAACTCATGCCGCCTTTCCAGCTCTTGTCGGAGCCAGGCGTGACGGCGGCCGAGCAGCGCGCCTGCTCGGAAAATTGGATGCGCAAACGCATCGCGGCGGCGGCGCCCGATCGTGAGCGCCTCAACTTCCGTTTCTCTGATGCGCCGTTCACGAAAATCCGGCTCGGCTATCTTTCCAACGATTTTCACGATCACGTCACGGCGCTGTTGCTCGTCGAAATGCTGGAAGCGCAGAACCGCTCGCTTTTCGAACTTTACGCTTATTCCTACGGCAAAGACGATGGCAAGGAGATGCGGCCACGGCTGCGGAGAGCCTTCGATCGCTTCAGCGATATCGGCTCGCTTTCGGACATTGAGGCGGCGCAAAAGATTCACGCCGATGGCGTCCATATCCTGATCGATCTGAAAGGCTTCACGCAGGCGACGCGCACCTCGATCCTCGCCTTGCGTCCGGCGCCGCTGCAAGTGAACTATCTCGGCTATCCTGGAACGCTCGGCGACGGCCTGTGCGACTACATCGTCACAGACTCTTTCGTCACGCCGCGCGCCAGCGCTGTCGATTACGCGGAATCCCTCGCCTTTCTGCCGCACTCCTACCAGCCGCGTGGTCGCCACGGGCCGGTCGGACTGACGCCGACGCGCGCCGAGGCGGGGCTGCCGGAGGGTGGCTTCGTCTTCTGCTGTTTCAATCAGGCGTTCAAATTCACGCCTGCGGTGTTCGACGTCTGGTGTCGACTGCTCGACGCCGTGCCGGACAGCGTGTTGTGGCTGCTGGCTTCGCCAGAAGCCGAAGGCAATTTGCGCAATGAAGCGCGCAATCGCGGCATCGACGGCGTGCGGCTCGTCTTCGCGTCAGACATGGCGCAAGCCGAACATCTCGGGCGGCTGCAACTTGCCGATCTCGTGCTCGATACGGCGCCCTATGGCGCGCACACGACCGCCAGCGACGCGCTGTGGGCCGGCACGCCGGTGGTGACGCGGCCGGGCGCGACCTTTCCGTCGCGCGTCGCTGGCAGTCTCTTGCATGCGGTCGGCCTGCCGGAGCTGATCGTCGAAGACGAGGAGGACTATTTCGATCTCGCTCTCGCGCTCGCGACGCAGCCCGCGCGCTTAGCGGCGTTGCGCGCCAAGCTTGCGGCAAATCGCGCCAGCGCGCCGCTCTTCGACGTGCGCGCCTATACTCTCGCGCTCGAAGGGCTGTTTCACGCAATGTGGCGCCGCCATCGCGCCGGACTGCCACATGCGGCGATTTATGCGTCATGATGCGGGGATTGGACGAGCTGACGCCGCGTGCGGGAATTGCTCTTGGTATGCTTTTTGCCTGAAATTACGCTCTCTCTGGATTCTCGATCGGACGACACGATGAACGACACCCAGCACGAGGTCATTGTCACCAAGAAAACCAATGTGGCCCATAACATGGTCTCGATCGAATTGGTCGATCCGGCCAGCGCGGAACTGCCCGCCTTCTCGGCCGGCGCGCATGTCGACGTGACCGTTCCCGGCGGCCTGGTACGACAATATTCTTTGTGCAACAGTGCGACGGAACGTCACCGCTACGTCATCGGCGTGTGGAACGACGCCAACAGCCGCGGCGGCTCCAAGGCGCTACATGCGCAAGTCAACGTCGGCGACACGTTGAAGGTCGGCTTGCCGAGAAATCGCTTTCGCGTGCCGCGCGGAACGAAGCGCGCGATCTTGATGGCGCGCGGCATCGGCGTGACGCCGATCTTGAGCATCGCCGATCATCTCAAACGCCAAGACATTCCCTTCGTGTTGCACTACGTCTATGCGATGATGTCGCCGGGCTCGTTCGACGAGATGATCGTCGCATCCAATTTCGCGGAGAACGTGGAATATTACTACGAGTCCAGCGAGTTGAACAAATTACTCAACCCTGCGGCGATTTTGGCGGATCAGCCGGAGGAGACGCAGCTCTTCATCTGTGGCGTCGATTGGTGGCAGGATCCGATCGTCAACATAGCCGAGCAGAAGGGCTGGGCCAAGGAACGCATCCATGTCGAACGCTTCACGGCGAAAGTGCCGCCGGCGGCGCTCGACAAGGTCTTCGAAGTCAAGATCGCCAGCACGGGCGCCGTCTATAAAGTCCCCGGCGACAAGACCGTCACGGCTTTCCTCGAGGAGCAGGGCGTCAAGATTCCCACTTCCTGTGAACAAGGCATGTGCGGAACCTGCAAGATCAAGGTCATCGAAGGCGAGGTCGACCATCGCGACAAGCGCCTCTCCGATCAGGAGAAGGCGGAAGGCTATTTCCTGGCCTGCGTGTCGCGCGCCAAGAGCAATCTGCTGGTGCTTAACTTGTAAGCCTTGCTCTCGTGTGAGGGACTCAATGGAACAGGGTCGCAGCTTTGGTCAATGTGATCCATACCCCCCAAGCCAGCGGTAAGCCCACCGCCGCCCACGCGGCAAACAAAAGAGGACTAAAACCGTTCGAGGATTTAGCTCCGGTTGAGGGAACCCCCGCTGAAAGCGGCGCGGGCTCATAACCTTCTTCGATGAAATCCTCGAAATCGGCGTGCGCGTCGGATTCTTCCTTCGTCACCTGCGCAACCGTCATTTTCTTGTCGGCCGCGAATTCCTTATCCGTCATGTAGAAGCGGGCGGCGACCGGCCGCACCAGCAAGTCGCAGATCAGTCCGGCAACCAGCAGAGCCGCAAGAACATACATTGTCTGATTGTAAGCGGCTTCGCGTGGGACGCCCGCGGCCAATTGATATTCGCGGATGTAATTGACGAGCACGGGGCCAAGCACTCCGGCCGTCGACCAAGCGGTGAGCAGTCGACCATGAATCGCGCCCACCATATGTGTGCCGAATATATCTGCGAGATAGGCCGGTATGGTGGCGAAGCCGCCGCCATACATGGAGAGGATGACGCAGAAGAAGAACACGAAGAGGACAACATTACCGGCGTTCGCCGCAAATGGCGCCGCCGCGTACAGGAAGAAACCGAGCACGAAAAAGATTGCGTATGTCGCCTTTCGTCCAAATTTATCGGAGGCGGAGGCCCAGGCAATACGTCCTCCGATATTGCACAGGCTGAGGAGTCCGGTGAAGCCAGCCGCGATAGCCGCAATCTGCCTTTTCTGCGCGGCGTCCAAATTATCGAAACCTATGTCGAGACCCAGGAGCTTGCCGCCGAAGACTTCCTGCAACATTGGCGAAGCCATTCCGAGCACGCCGATGCCGGCCGAAACATTCAGACACAAAACTCCCCACAGGAGCCAGAATTGCGGCGTCTTCCACGCGACGTCGAGATGCACGTGGCGATGCGTCACCATGCTGTTTGCGGCGGAAGCAGGCGGCGTCCACCCTGCCGGTTTCCAGCCTTCGCGCGGAACGCGATATCCGAGCGCTCCAACTGTCATGAAGACAAAATAGATTGCGGCGAGCGTGACGAAGGTTTCCCAAACGCCAACCGAATTCGGCGTCGCATAATAGCTCATCAGTTTGTCGGCGAGCGGCGCTCCAATCATCGCCCCGCCGCCAAATCCCATGATCGCCAGGCCCGTCGCCATGCCACGCCGGTCCGGAAACCATTTGATCAGCGTCGAAACCGGCGAGATGTAGCCGAGGCCGAGGCCGATGCCGCCGATAACGCCGGAGCCCAGCCAAAGCATCCAGATTTGATGGAGATAGACGCCGGCCGCCGAAATAAGCAGGCCGCCGCACCAGCAGACCGCGGAAACCAGACCCGCCTTGCGTGGACCCGCCGTCTCCAGCCAGTGGCCAAAGATCGCCGCCGAGGAGCCGAGAAAGACGAAGAACAGAGTGAAGGTCCAACCCAACATGGTGATCTTCCAGTCGCAGCTCGTGGCGACGACAGACTGAAAGAAGCCCATGTCTTCGGGGCAGGTTTTCGGTTGCGTAAGGCCAACGGCGCGCGACAGCGGCAACCAGAACACGCTGAAGCCATACGCCATCCCGATGCAAAGATGAATCGCCAGCGCGGCGGGGGGCACAAGCCATCGATTGAAGCTTGGTCCTGCGACCGAATTCTCACGGTCGAAAAAACGCAATGGCGGCGCCGCCGTGACCGACATGTTTCCTCCTCGTCTTCTTATTTTGTGATGACTTTGGCCTTCAAGAACCGAATTATGGTCGAATGGGACGACCCATAGCAAGCGGGGTCGACGGGCCGCAAGCGTCAATTACTCCCTGACGAGGTCACGATTCCAGTGGGCCCTCCGCCGGCCATCTACGCGACAGAAATAAGAGGCATGACAGAAAGCGTTGAAAGGCGGCGGAACGGCCGCTCTATTGGTCGTTGTCGACCGTTAGGGCCGTAGATGCATCCGTTCCGCCTAAACGACCGCCGACGATCTATCGGCTGCTAGCGCTGCGAAGTGGATCGCCAGGCGGCGTGGACCGAAATAATCGCGGCGGCAAGAAAGCCGACGGTGGTGAGGCTGAAACTCACGCCAGCTTGCAGTGGAAAATGAGGTTCAGGCGCACGTCGTTAGGTCAATCTTTGGATGCAGCGCTCTCAACACAAACGACAATGGATTGAAGAACGCGCCAAAACAGCTTGCGCCGATCACCCATAATGGAGGAACGATCGAATATTGTCGAAACAGCAGCGCAAAGAGAAATAGAAATTGCGCCATCATAAGGTAGTCGATGTGCGCTCTGATCAGGTCGGCGCGCTCGAAGACGAAGCCAGCTATATATCCGTTCGGAAAGAACAGGGTCACGCCTAGAACCCAAGCAATGACGAGAGCAATCGCCAGACAAAGGGTCGCGAACGACAGAAGGAATGTGTTTCGAGAGGGAATTCGTCTGATCGCGTCTGTCCAGTCCCATCGATTCCTCGCATGTTTTGGCGGCGTCAAGCACCGATGAGCCCCATCAGATATCTGCGAGAAGATCCGTCATCGCGCTTTTGGCTCCAAGGGCGTTGAGCCCGAGAAACGACGGGCAATTTACCCAATCGCAGCAAAACGGAGCCTTGAGTAAGATCGACGAAATCAAAGGAAGCCGGAATGAGCCGCAGACTGGCCAAAGGCGTCTAGGCCGCGAGCAATACGGGATGTTTTTTGATTTTTGAGGGGAACCCAATTTCGCGCTATGCGTTGTCACGTCGAAGCGTTTTTTATCAATTTTTATATTGGCCGAGAGATCGGCCATCGGTCCCGTCCCCGGTTTAGGGGAACGAACGGGGTGATAAGGAGAGGCAAAATGACCGCAAATAAATTCATTCTCAAGGGTTCGCACGTCGAGGTCGACTACACCATAGGGGCGAACCAGGCTATTCCAGCGCTAATCTACAAGGCCGGGGCGTTTCACAAGAGCTTCAAGGTCATCGAAATCCAGGCCGAAGACACCGAACTCGGAGAACTGGTGTCCGTGCCTCTGATCCTGAGCGTCGACACGGGCGGCGAACGTTTCGGATTTTTCTTGCCGTTCATCGACGTGCCGCGCGGCGAAACCGTGCATTTTCACACGATTGGCGTCTATGAGACCTTCAGCGGGCCTAATTCTGTGCCCCATCGGCCTTCGACATGGCGCTGCATCGAGATGAGCGGCGCGGCGCAAAATGTGATCGTGCCGCTCGCGCAGGCGGCCAAGGTCTGACTGCTCAAATGCGAAGACTCGCCAATATTATGGCGAGTCTTCGTCCTCTCTTTCGGAGAGGACGAGCGGCTGCTGAGCGGGAAGTTGTCAAATTCATCAGGATTCGCGGGCCGCCTTCAAACCGCGCTCGATGTCCGCGATGATGTCGTCGATATGTTCCAGTCCGATAGACAAGCGCACATAGCCTTCTGTCACGCCGCTCGCGAGCTGCGCCTCAGGCTCGAGCTGCGAATGCGTCGTGGTCGCCGGATGAATCGCGAGGCTGCGCGCATCGCCGATATTTGCAACATGATAGAACAGTTGCAATGCGTCGATGAAACGGCGGCCGGCTTGAAGTCCGCCCTTCAATTCAAAGCCGAGAAGCGCGCCATAGCCGCCTTTTAGATATTTGTCAGCGCGCTTGCGCGATTCGCCGGTTTGTTGCGACGGGTGGATGACCTTTGTAATCTCCGGCCGCTTCGCTAGGAAATCCACAACAGCCTGCGCGTTCTTCACGTGGCGTTCCATGCGCAAGGTGATGGTTTCGACGCCTTGCAGCGTCAGGAAGGCGTTGAAAGGAGAGAGCGCGGAGCCGAGATCGCGCAATAGCGTTGTGCGCGCTTTGATGATGTAAGCGATCGGACCTAGCGGTTTCACCGCCTCCACCCAGACGGCTCCATGATAGGAGGGGTCTGGCGTGTTGAGCGCAGGCTGACGTGTCGGGAACTTTTCCCATTCGAAATTGCCGCCGTCTATGATGGCGCCGCCGATCGATGTGCCATGTCCACCGAGATATTTCGTCGTGGAATAGACGACGATGGCGGCGCCATGATCCAACGGGCGCGCGAGGATCGGCGCGGCCGTATTGTCGACGATGAGCGGCACGCCATATTCGCGCCCGATGGCTGCGACTTCGGCGATGGGAAAAACGACGAGCTTTGGATTGGGCAGGGTTTCCGCATAATAGGCGCGGGTACGATCGTCCGTGGCGCGTCGGAAATTTTCCGGATCGCTAGGATCGACGAAGCGCACTTCGATTCCCTGGTCCTTCAGCGTATTGGCGAACAAGTTCCATGTGCCGCCATAGAGATCGGTCGAGGACACGACATTGTCGCCGGCTCGCGCGAGATTTTGCAAGGAAAAGGCCGACGCGGCCTGACCCGATGCAAGCGCAAGAGCGGCGACGCCGCCCTCCAGCGCCGCAAGCCGAGATTCCAACACCCCCGTCGTTGGATTGCCGATGCGTGTGTAGATGTGGCCGAGTTCCTTCAGCGCAAAAAGATTGGCGGCATGCTCCGTGTCGTGAAATTGATAAGACGTCGTCTGATAGATCGGCACAGCGACCGCGCCTGTCGTATCATCGGCGCGCCAACCGGCATGCAGGGCGAGAGTTTCGGGGTGCTTGCTTTCGATGGCCATGAACAATCCTCTTCTGAAGCTCAAACTGAGTAGCTGAAAAAACGACGCTTTGCCACAGCGCTAACCTGTCCGTGAAGCGCCAACGACGAAAAGCTTGGCTCGACGCGCATGGAAGACGCGCGCTCATTTGAGCTTGCCCTTGCCTTGTCGATAGCCCGACGTCCTCCATTTAACCCCTGCAATCAATCGCGCGAATGTGCGGTTCTGGATTTAAATGGAGAACAGGTATGAAAATCTTGAAGGTTTCTGTTTTCGCTTTGGCCTTTGGCGCGATTGCTGGCGGTCCTGTGTTTGCGCAGGGCAACACATCCGGTCCCGCAGCAGGATCGCACGTTGACCCCTCAACTTCCGTTCAGAAGCAGAATCCGCACAATGACACGGTCGACACGGACACCGAAGACAGCAGCGTGGCGGCCGGATCTCCTGGGATAGAGGGTTCGCCGGGAACGCAGAGCGGAGAGCCCGCAACTCAACCGAAATAACGCCAATGGGGAGGAGAACCTTATTGTTCTTCGCGCTTCGCGCAAGCGATGGCGAAGGCGTATTCCAAGGCGACTTCGTCGAGGCGTTCAAAACGGCCAGATACGCCCGAGTGACCCGCATCTAAATTTGTCTTTATGAGCACGGGTCCGCCGCCCGACATTGTCGCGCGCAGACGCGCGACCCATTTCAGCGGCTCCCAATATGTCACGCGAGGATCGGTAAGCCCGCCGACGGCAAGAATAGGCGGATAATCTTGCGCCTTCACATTGTCATAGGGAGAGTAGGAAGCGAGGCGATCGAACACCGTGACGTCTTTGATCGGATTGCCCCATTCGAGCCATTCCGGCGGGGTCAGCGGCAGATCGGCGCGAAGCATTGTATTGAGCACATCGACAAAAGGGACGCCTGCAATAACGCCCGCGAATAGTTCAGGGGCCATATTGACGACAGCGCCCATCAACATGCCGCCGGCGCTCGCGCCCTGCGCGACGATTGCGCCGGGCCTCGTATAGCCAGTTTCGATCAAATGGCGACCGACCGCGATGAAGTCGGTAAAGCTGTTCATCTTGTATTGAAGCTTACCTTCTTCGTACCATGCCCAGCCCTTGTCGGTTCCGCCGCGCACATGAGCGAGCGCGAAAACAAATCCACGGTCGACCAGAGATAAGGCGTCGGAATCAAAACTCGCCGAAAGGGCATGGCCATAGGCCCCATAGCCGTAAAGGAGGAGCGGGGCGCCTTCGCCAGGATTAAAATCTGCGCGGTGAAGGAGAGAGATCGGAATGGTTTCGCCGTCTTGCGCCTCAGCGTAGAGACGTCGGGCGACATAGTTTTTCTTGTCGTGTCCCGAAGGGATTTCCTGTCGTTTGCGCAATATGCGCGCTCGCGTCGCCATGTCGTAATCGTAAGTTTCCTGCGGCGTCGTCATCGAGGAATAGACGAACCGAAGCGTCGTGGTGTCGAATTCATAACCTGTTTCAAGGCGGAGCGCGTAGGCCTCTTCCTCGAAGTCGATGGCGTGTTGCTCACCAGATCCGATATCGCGCACCATGAGTCGAGGAAGAGAATTCTCGCGTTCGACCCAGGCAAGATAGCGCGAAAACACAGTACAGATGACAATCATGCGACCTACGACATGGGGCACGACAACGCGCCAATCCTTGCGCGAATGCGAGCTCAAGGGCGCGTGAAAGATTGCGAAATCTTCCGCCCCATCGGCGTTGGAATGAATGTAGAGGTCCTCGTCATGAGGTTCTACGTCGTAGCGGAGCTTCGGTTCTCGGGGAGCGATTAACCGAGCCGGCGCGGTCTTGCTCCGCAGATCGATCAAATGACATTCGCTTGCGTCGTGGCCTCGAATGGAAACGACCGCGAATCGGTTGCAACGGCTGCGTCGCAGCGCGACGAACCAGGCGGGGTCACGCTCTTCGACAATAAGTTGATCGTGTTTTGGATCGGTCCCCACATCGTGACGGAACACCTCAGCCGTTCGATGATTTTCATCGACGCGAACGTAATAGAAACTTTTCGAATCTGCGCTCCATACGATCGAACCGTCCGTATCGCCAACGACATCGGCGCGGTCGACGCCATCCGCGAGCGCACGCGTTCTTATCGCGTGGAGTTCCGAACCTTTATCGTCGACGCTCCAGGCGAGCTGCGCTTGATCCGGCGCATGGATAATCTCCGCTATGTCGAAGAACTCTTTTCCTTCAGCCAACGCGTCGCCATCGAGCAGGATCGCCTCGGCGCCTCCATGGCGCGGCATGCGGCAGTAGAGCGGATGTTCGCCGCCCTCCCGATAGCGTTCGTAATATTCAAAGGCGCCATCCGGCCATGGCGTCTCACTATCGTCCTCCTTGATGCGTCCCCGCATCTCGGCGACGAGTTTCGCTCGCAGCGGCTCGAGCGGCCCCAAGACGGATTCGCAATATGCGTTCTCGGCCTCCAGCAATTTCCGGATGTCGCCGGGTAACGCCGCGGGGTCGCGGAGGACTTCGCGCCAGTTTTCTGCAGCCAGCCACGCGTAATCGTCCCGCAGGACGCGCCCGTGAAAACGACGCTGACTGGCTTTCCGCGCCGCCCGCGGCGGGGAGATCGGCGCGGAGTTGAAACTCGCATCTTCGGAGATTCTCGATTTTCTCACGGCTGTTGCTTCATTTGTTGAGGAGGACTTCAGAATCAATCGAGCGTTGTCCAAGAAGGTTCCCGCGACAAGGCGCTCGTGTTATTTTCCGGTCCCGGAGGGAGGACATGTCCGAAAGAACGAAACTGCTCTTGCTGACCGCGGCGTTTTTCGTCGGGTTTTCCTTCGCGGTTTTGAACATTGTTTCCAAGATCAAGTTCCTGGCGATCATCTCTGACTGAGACCTTTAGCGCCCGCGCATTGATCTATTTATAGTTTATCGCCATTCAAATCGATACGGTGCATCAAATAGCACAGACAATCCTGCCTTATCGCTCGGGGATCGAGCGTCAGCATCGCTGGGATTGCGCTTTGCTTGAGACGGATGCCTCCATCGTCATAGTCAAAATAGTCGTCGTGGCCGGAGGCGCCGTCGCCCGAAACAATCTCGAGGCGTTCAGTCCTGTCGCCAAGCGATCCAAAGGATGTCCCGGCGGCGAGTTCGCTGAAATTCAGCCGATCGATATCGGGACGGAAACAAAATTGTGCGGGCGTTCCATCGAACGAAAAGCTGGCTTCGGCTGGAACTTTGACGATGACGAAGGTGCGTAAGAGATCAATATCCTGGACTGCGATCGGGTGATTTGGAATGTCAGCCATCGAAAGACAGGATTCGATCAGCTCCGTCGCGTGCTCCGTCGCCGATTTTACGCCCGCTTTGCCGCACTCGACTGTGATCGATGGGCATAGGCTGGAAAACGCCGCGCACTGCACCCCGAGCGGACGTTGGAAATGCACAATGGTGCGGCTAAAAAGCCGCGCCAGATCGATGGACGGACGTTCCAGAGCGTTGACGCAGGCGTAATGCGGATTCCATCCTGTGTTGTTATGAATGTCGATGCTTGCGAGCGGTTGGCGGGCGCTAGCATAATCAAAAACCTGACGCATCAATTCCGCTTCCGGCGCGGAAGGCGTCGGCGTCCCAGGCCACACCCGATTATAGTCGCGCTGATTCTGTAAGGTGCGGACGTTGGCCGCCGCCGCGGCGACATTGCCGACAAAGAGCAGCAGCGATCTGGGGAGCTCTCGATTCTGGTAGCGCTTCAAGACCCGTTGCGCGGCGACCAGTCCACTGTCCTCATTCCCATGCAGCAGAACGGAGACGAAAAGCGGTCGAGGGTCGCGTCCCTTTAGATCGAAGAGCGTAGGTCCATGCAAAATCTCGATGAGACTTGCGGCCTCGCAATCGAGGAATCCCTCGGGGGTGGTCTCGGTCACATTCAGCGTCCCGGCGGCGCTATTGGCTTTCACGCGTCACAACTCCCATTCATGAACTGGCGCGCCGCTGCGCTGACGTTCGCAATAAGCCGCCATCAATTCGAAAATATTGCCTCCTCGCGCCTCAAAGGCGCTTCGTTGCCATTTGGCGCCTGTCTGCTTGCTTCGCACGCGCGCTTCGATAATGTCCAGCCAACTGTCCGGTCGCTGGTCGATCCCGAATTGGTCCAGGCCGCGGCGCGCGACTTCCAGAAGATGATCGAGAATAAGTCGTTCGGCGGTAATTATCCCGACGCCAGGCCAATGAAGCGTCGCCTCAAGACCATTCCGTGCGGCGGAATAGAAATTCCGTTTCGCATCGTCGTGAGAAAGTCCGCCTGCGCCGTCGCCGCCCATCGCGACAAGGCTATGGATAACGCCGACGTAAAAAGCAGTGTTGGCGATCATGTCGCGTATCGAGGGTCCGGACGGCAGAATGCGGTGCTCGATGCGCAGATGCGGCGTTCCATCCGGATCAAAGCCGATGAGCGGTCTGTTCCATCGCCAGATCGTGCCGTTATGAAGTCGCAGATGACGCAATTGCTCTGCGGGATCGTCATAGGCGATCGGCAATAGGACTGGATATTCGTGCAGGTTCTCACGAAAAATGTCCTGCAGGGAACTCTTAAGATATGCAGCTCCGAAGGTCACTCGACTTCTGTCACTACGTGCGCAAGGCACGTCGACGGCTTGTTCGAAGAGGGGGATTCTGGTTTCGTCCCATAGCGATCGTCCGAATAGGAACGGCGCATTGCCGCAGGCCGCGATGACCGGGCCCGACGCCGCGAGAGATGCGTTGTAATAGAGATGCGCGAGGGCGGCGGGGATCTTCAGGTGAATCTGGAATGATGTCGTCGCCGCCTCGAGCATCACGTCGGCATGTTCCGAAACAAGATGATCGCGGCCGACGATGTCCACACGGAGCTTGCGCCCGCGGCGCCGCCGCAGCACTTCATCGTTCAAAGCATAGAAGCAATTCAACGGCGACATGTTGGCCAGCGAGAGGTCGCCGTCGCGAATGGTCGGCAACGTTCCGATCATCACCATATTGGCGTCGAGTTCATGAGCAACGGAGTTGCACTGCGCCCAAAGACGCGACAACTGGTCGCAGGCGAGATCGAGCACGTCGCCTGAAAGCGGCAACGGATCGCAATTCAGCTCGACATTGAAACGCGACAATTCCGGAACGACAAGCGGGTGGGCGAGCGCTTCCAGCAGGCGCTGATTAATTGAGGCGGGAAAATAATTATGATCGACGATCCAGGCCTCAATTTCGAAGCCGAGCATATATCCCGCGTTAGAGAAGGCGTCGGAAGCGAATAACTTGTCGGCGATCGCGGTCTCTTTGCGAAGACGCTCTGCAAATCGCGCAAAATCGTCTTCTGTAAATCTTGCCGCCGCAATCTCTTCGCCCATCTTTCGCAGTCGCCGATCTGGTTGCAGTTTCCTTTTGCCTGCGGGGCCACCCGTCGCAATCCGAAAGGGTGTTTCGGCGGCGCGCTAATCTATCGCTTGTCACCCACAGAGCAAACCGAGCGTTTCATGGACGAAGGCGGAGTGCCCTCCGCCTCCGACAGACGTTATCCTCCCCGGTCGAGGCGTCGCTTATTTCGCCATTTGCAGATGCGTCAGAGCCATATCAGCGTGATTGGTCGCTTCGGTCGCCCGGCCTTTTTCGCCCTCCTGGATCGCCTCTTTCAAATGCTTGATCCCCTCTTCGGTGTGAGGATTGGCGCTGGCCTTTTCGCCGGCTTCGGCATGGGTCAATGCGACTTTCGCATGGGTGACGACGCCGGCCGCCTTACCCGCTTTGCCTTCAGCGATCGCTTCCTTCGTATGCGCGACAGCCTCCGCGATGTGGTCCTCCGCCATTGCGAAGCGCGGCGTGAAGAAAAGCGCAAGGCCAAGACTCAATAGAGCGATGGATAATCTTCGGGTCATGTTCGTCCTCCATGTCGGCGTCAGGCGCCTGTTCATTTCCGCCGCCTTGCAGTGGATAGTCGAAACATAGAGGGGGTTCGTCTCGCCGCCAGCTTCGCCATCGCATTCTTCTTCGCGCGTTCAGGTCCGAGTTCTTTCGCGGCGCAGGCCTTCACGGAGAACGTCGAGTTTGATGACGATCAAGGCCTGAAAATTTACGATCTCTGATCGTTTTGATTGCGGTCCTTCCGGTCCTGCGCGCAGTATCAGGCTGAGCCTTAAAAAAGGCGGAAGCCCCATGGCTTGATCGGAAGCGTTTGTGGCTAGTGCGAGGCGTAAACGTGAAGACTTTTCGCTATCGCAGATTGCAAGGAGTGGAAAAATGAACGCCATGTCTAAATTGTCGATGGCATGCGCTCTTGGCGCTGGGTTCGCTTTCATGGCCCCGGTTCAGGAAGCTTCCGCTGGGCCGGTAGGCGTCGCCGCGGCTGGCGTTGTCGCCGCGAAAGCGCCGATCGAAGAGGTCTGGTATCGGCGTTGGCGCCGACCCTACGGCTATTATTACCGCGGCTACTACCCGCGTTATTATGCCCGACCCTATTACGGCTACCCGGTCTACGGTTATCCGGCCTACGGATATCCGGCGCCGTATTTCGGTTTTGGATGGTAATCGCCGCCGGTGAGGCGAGTTCGCCCTAGCAGTCAAGAGGCCCGCAGCTCAGTTGCGGGCCTCTTTGTTTTGTCGTAGCCGAAGTCAGCCCCTCGCCCTCGCCAATGTGAGGTTCTCGGGGTTTTTGAGATGACGACGCTATTGCGAAAGTTTGAAGCGGTCTCTACGCTTCCGCTAGCGGCGCTAAAAAACCATCCGCCCAAGAGGCGAAGGCGATAAGCCGGAAAGCCTCAGACAAGAGAGCGGAGCGCAACAGGGAAACGCGAACCTATGAAGAACAACAAGGTCATCACGGCCGACGAAGCCATTGCTCTTATCCGAGACAACGACGTGGTGACGACCAGCGGTTTCGTTCAGAGCTGCATTCCGGAAGGGCTTCACGCGGCGCTCGAGCGCCGTTTCGTAGAAACTGGGGCCCCGCGCAACCTAACTCTCATCATGACCGCGGGCGCTGGCGACAGCAAAGGTCTGGGAACCGGTCGCCTTCATCATGAAGGTTTGCTGCGCCGCGTCATTGCGGCGAATTTCGGGCGAATGCCCAAAGTGGCTCAAGCGGCCGCCGAAAATAAAATCCTCGGCTACAATTTGCCGCAGGGGGTGATCTCGCAGCTTTATCGCGCCTGCGCGGCCGGCCAGCCCGGACTCTTCTCCAAGGTCGGGCTCTACACTTATGTCGATCCGCGTTTTGGCGGCGGGCGCGTCAATGACGTCACGACCGACGAGATTGTGAAGCTCGTCGAGTTTGAAGGCGAGGAATGGCTGTTCTACACCGCCACCAAGATCGACGTTGCGTTCATTCGCGGCACCAGCGCTGACCCCTCTGGCAATATCAGCATGGAGAAGGAAGCGCTGACCCTCGACAACCTCGCTCAGGCCATGGCCGCAAGGAACAATGGCGGCGTCGTCATCGCTCAGGTCGAACGCATTGTGGAGGATGGGTCGCTCAAGCCGAAAGACGTCAAGGTTCCCGGCATTCTCGTCGATTGCGTCGTCGTCGCGGAATTGCCGGAGCACCACAAGATGAATTACGGCACGCAATACAACGCCGCGCTTGCGGGAGAAATACGCGTGCCGGTCGAGAATATTGCGAAAATGCCTCTCGATGAGAGGAAAGTGATTGCGCGTCGCGCCTCGTTCGAGTTGCCTCCTAACGGAGTCGTCAATCTCGGCGTGGGCGCGCCGGAAGGAATCGCTGCGGTCGCCAATGAAGAGAAAATGACGCCCTATATCACGCTGACGACGGAAGCCGGGGCGATTGGCGGCGTGCTTGCGAGTGGTTCGAGCTTCGGTTCGGCGTCAAACGCTCATTCGATCATCGATCAGAATCAGCAATTCGACTTCTATGACGGCGGCGGTCTCGATATGACCTGTCTCGGCATGGCGGAATGCGACGTGCAGGGCAACGTCAATACGAGCCGCTTCGGAGGCAGGCTCAATGGCTGCGGCGGCTTCATCAACATCAGCCAGAATGCGCGCCGCGTCGTGTTCGCGGGAACCTTCACGGTCGGCGGGCTTGAGGTGAAGATCGAAGACGGTCAGGTCAGAATCATCAAGGAAGGCCGCAACAAGAAGTTTCTCAACTTCGTCGAGCAGATCACCTTCAGCGGCAAATATGCGCAAAAGCGCAATCAGCCCGTGCTGTATGTGACCGAGCGATGCGTGTTTCAGCTCAAACCGAAAGGCCTTGAGCTGATCGAAGTGGCGCCGGGCATCGACATTGGGCGTGACATATTGGCTCATATGGACTTCAAGCCCATTATCAACGAGCCGCTGCCGATGGATCCTCGCATATTTATCGACGAGCCCATGGACTTGATCTCCGATCTGCTCAATCTCAATCTGCCTGAGCGCGTCAGCTATGACGCTGACCGCAACATCCTGTTCGTCAATCTCGAGGGCTGGCATGCTCGCACAAAGCGAGACATCGACGATCTGCACAAGATCATGATCAACGCTTGCGCCAATCTCGGCCGGCGCGTGAACGCGGTCTTCAATCACGAAGGCTTCCGCATCAGCGAGTCCGTCCTGGACGATTACGCGGATATGATTCAGCAGATGATGGAGCATTATTTCGCAAAGACCACGCGCTACGCCACCAGCGCTTTCCTGCGGCTGAAGATGAAAGAGGCCTTGAGCAAACGGGGAATTGCGCCTCATATTTTCGAACGCAAGGAAGACGCGGACGCGTTCCTGGAGGTCGTTGGATAGGAAGCGAGAGGCTCGGCGGGGGAGGCCGCCACGTCGCGGCGGCTTCCTGGAGCCCGTAGGAGTCTTGTTGACAAGCGGTCAGCAAAGCCTTGGGTTTATTGCGCAATCCTCAGCTTCGCCGTATAAATCGATTCTGTTCGAGCACGAATTTTCGCAGTGTGGGCGCGCCCGCTTGCCCGCGGGTTTTATAGGCCTTCAGCGCGAATGATTGTTCGGGGAAGGCGATGCGACTGGGACTCTGCTTCGTTCTGGCGACTGCGCTGTATCTTGCGCCGGGTCCATTCGCTCGGGCGCATGCAATCTTGACGGACTCGACGCCCGCCAATGAGGCGATCGCTGGGGACGTCAGGCTGCCGGTCGAACTGCACTTCAATTGCCGCATCGACGTCAGGCATTCACGCCTTTGGCTCGTCACCCCGGGCGATGAGAATGTCGTCTTGCCTCTCGTCGAAACGGCGCCGTCGAACATTCTGAAATCTGACGCCTTGGAGCTACAGCCCGGCGCCTATCATTTGCGCTGGCAAGTGTTGAGCGTAGACGGACATATTACGCGAGGGGATGTTCCTTTCCGCGTGAGTCGCTGATTCATGCAGCTCTTCATCGATCTCTTCGGCTTTCTGAGCGTAATTCTGCGCGGCTTGATACTGACCGCACAATCGCTGACCTTCGGCGGCGTTGCATTTCTATTGTGCTTGGCGTCGCCGTTGGCGCCCTCGCTTGCGGCGGCGGGCGATCAAATCACGCGTCGCGTCCTTCGCCTGCTGTATTGGAGCGCCGTCGCATTGGCGGGAGTGGAAGCTCTTAACATCGTATCCCTTTCAACCATGCTCATGGGCGCCTTCCAAATGAGTTGGACTGAGGCGTTGAGCGCGGAAGCCGCCGTTTCCGATCTCCTGGTGCTGACGCCCGCTGTTTGCATCGCGCTTGCGACATACAGGGCTCACGTCATTTCGCTGAACAGACAATTGTTGCTCGGCTTGTTTGGCGTCGCGTTGCTATGGGGGCAGATTTCCACGACGCATTCTACCAGTCGTCTGGATACTCCCGCTACGTTAATCGCGGCGGAGCTTCTTCACATGTTTGGAGCGGCGATGTGGATCGGCGGCATTCCTTATTTCATCATGTCGCTTCTCCAGACCGAGGACGGACTCGCATGGCGTCAGGTTGGGCGTCGTTTCTCGCTCATGTCGATGTGCGCCGTCGCGATGATCGCGGTCGGCGGAACGATCATGTCGATCCACTACATTGGTTCGATCGAGGCGTTCTACGGAACGGCCTATGGCGTGATGGTGCTTGCGAAGATCGCGCTTTTTGCTGTGCTGCTGCTGCTGGGAGGCATGAATTTTCTCACTGTCGAACGGCTAAGGCGCGACCCGGCGACGCCTATCTTGCGGCTGCGCCGCTTCGCGGAGGCGGAAATCGGGGTTGGACTGACCGTGCTGTTCGCGGCGGCGTCACTCACATCATTGCCGCCGGCGATCGATCTGTCGCGCAACCACGTTAGTCTGGGCGAGATCGTGGAGCGTCTGACGCCGCAATGGCCTATCCGCTTCGAAAGCCCCGATCACGCGGCTCTCTCGATTGCGCAGCTCGACGTCCAGGCCGATGCGGCGCGACGAAAGGCGACATTGTCCCGAAAGCCTATGCTCCGGGTGAGGGCGCTGTCGCGCCGCGCAATGCCGAGGACATTGCCTGGTCCGAATATAATCATCATTGGGCGGGGGCTTTCGTCGCTCTTATGGGTCTGCTGGCCTTGCTCGAACGCAATCGGCGCCTTGCGCCATTTGCGCGGCATTGGCCCTTGTTGTTTCTCGCCCTTGCAGGCTTTCTTTTCCTGCGCGCCGACGAAGGCGTATGGCCGCTCGGCGATCTCGGGCTGTTCGAGAGCTTGCGCGATCCGGAGATTGCGCAGCATCGGCTGTTTGTCGCGCTGATCGTCGCATTCGCCATCTTCGAGTGGCGCGTGCGGTTGAGGCGCGTCTCGAAATCCTGGGCGCCGCTGGTCTTTCCACTCATAACCGGGTTCGGCGGCGCGCTTCTGTTGGCGCATTCGCATGGACTGGCCAATATCCGGGATGAGTTTCTCATCGAAATCACTCATACGCCTTTGGCGCTGGTCGGCGTCGCCGCCGCCTGGTCGCGGTGGCTGGAGATACGTCTTGATGACGCCACCGGCCGCATGGCCGGCTGGATATGGCCGACGGCCTTTGTCTTGGCCGGATTGATGCTGCTCGCCTATCGGGAAGCGTGAAAACGCCGATCCGGATTACTCTTCATTCCAGAAATAATGCCATACGCCGTCGGCGCCGATCCCGAGACGCATGACATGCGGTCGCCCCTCTGCGTTGGAGCGACCGAGATCGGCGAAACGCACGCAGGCCCATAAGGCGCGCCATTCCCTGTCGGTCCCGGGCGGCGAAAGGGTGCGAGCGTAAGCTGGCCATTCGTACGACTCGAACGGCCCGCGTTTGATTCGCACATAGGGCTGCGACAGAACAGCGTTCGCGAGCGCCAGAATTTCCCGGCCCTTCCCGTCGAAGGATAGAGCCTTCAGCACCTCGATCGGATCCGTTCCGGCCGGATGCTTTGCACCTCGCTCGAACAGCGGTCTGACCTCGTTCCAATCAATCGGGATGCGCAAGGCTTCAATGTCGCGCTTGGCTGCGGCTTCGAGAATTTTTTCGCGAATTTTAGCGACCGGCGCCGGGAGCGCGGAAAGGTCGGAGGAGGGCGCCGAGACGCTCTCGCCCTGGGCCGGCGACCTGGCGGGTTTTTGAACTTCGTTCATATTCGCCTTGCGAGCATTTGCAGGCTCTCTCAAGGCCGCACCACCGCAGTAGGGGCTAGCCCTTCTTCGGCAACTCGACGTCTTTGCCGTCCGGAGCCGGCGGCCGAGCTTTCGGATTTAGACTTTGAATATAGGCGACGATGTCGTCGATCTCCGAGCGGCTGAGGTGCATATCCGGCATTTTCGGGTGCGGGTCGGCGAGGAAGGCGGCCAGCGCTTTCGAATCGGTGCGGCGACGCGCAATGTCGGCGAAAGGCGGCACGTCGGCGCTCGCGCTTTTCTGATCGCTTGCGACGACGTGACAGGCGGCGCACCACCGCTTTGCTATGATGGCCCCCTTTTTGGCGTCCGCCGCAGCGGCGGCGCCGGAGAAAAGAACGACGAGCGCCGACGCGAGCGCGCATCCCAACAAAGACTTCATAAGCGATTCCTCTTTCCTGAGATTTCAGCCTCGCGCCGATTCGTTTTCATTCGGTGATTCGCCGCATGAAACCACATGTCCGGCGATTCTGGAATGAACGCCAATAGTTGCGGATGCGCTATGACAGCGCAGCCGAGGCTCCCTGGCGGCTGGTTTAAGACTTTTTAGGGCAAAAAATGTGGTGTTGTTGCAACAGTTAGAGCGAGAAAGAATCTTCCCCGGTTTGAAAATGGAAACGCCCCTTTTCAGCCATAAAAGCCGCGCTAGAGTAATCTTGTCACAAAGGCCATCGACGATGCGGAGACGCCTCCGGCCGGACACTACGATCCGGTGGATGTTTTGCTTTATTCGTCTCCCAGCGACAGCATCCCTTGGGGTGCAAGCGTTTGTTCATGACGTCGCGGGACGGCCGTAGCGTAAGAAAGTCGTAGCGGGCATGGTTGGGGCATTTCAAGGCATTCTTGACTCGGCGGCTCCTCGCAGAGTGCGCCGCGCCATCATAACGGCCGTGCTTTGCAGCGCGACTGTCTGGTTTCTGGCCCCCGCTTTCGTAGCGACGGCGCCGGCGCTGGACGCGCATGACCAACACAAGGCCTCGCCGACGGCGCCTTTGCCAATGTTCAAGGACCCGCAGGCGGCTCTGCGCGCGGGCATCGAGAGCTATCACGCCGGCAACACCAAGACTTCCGTCGAGGCTTTGCGTTACGCGGCCGACGGCGGCGAGTTGCTCGCGCAATGGAAGCTCGGACGCATGTATGCGGACGGCGATGGGGTGACCCGCGACGACGCTGTGGCGTACGACTATTTCTCCAAACTCGTCGATCATTTCGTCGAGGAGGAGCCTGATCCGCGCGAGCGGTCGTTGGCCGCGAACGCCTTCGTTTCCGCCGGACTTTACGCGCTTGACGGCGTTCCTTCGGCAAAGATCGCGCCCGACAAAGAACGCGCCTACGATCTCTTCCGTTACGCGGCGACCTACTTCGGAAACGCAGAAGCGCAATACCATCTGGCCCGGATGTATATCGACGGGGTCGGCGTCAAGAAGGACGTCCATCAAGGCGTCAACTGGCTCGATCTCGCCGCCCGCAAGAATCATCCGCCGGCGCAGGCGCTTCTCGGCCAAATGATCTTCAAAGGCGAGGCGGGCGCCGGTCCTCAGCACGCGCGCGGCCTCATGTATCTGACTTTGGCGCGGGAGCAGGCCTCTGGCGGCCCCAATGATCAGTGGATTGTCGACATGCACAGCAAGGCTGTGGTTGCGGCGAGCGATTCCGATCGGAAAGCCGCGGTCGAAATGCTCGAGCATTATCTAAAAGACCGGAACTGACGTTCGTCTCAGGCAAGGTCGGCGCGGATCGGCACATGATCCGAGGGCTTGGCGTTCGCCCGCAGCTCCTTATCGATTGCGACATGGGTCAGCCGGTCCGCCGCCTGCGGCGACAGCAGGAGATGGTCGATACGAAGGCCTTTGTTTCGCTGCCACGCGCCGGCCTGATAATCCCAAAATGTATAGAGGCCGGATGCGTCGGTGCTGGCGCGCAGCGCGTCCAGATATCCGAGATTTAAGAGCGTCTGGAACTTCGCGCGCGTCTGCGGCAGGAACAGAGCGTCGCCGAGCCAGGCGTTCGGGTCGTAGACGTCGTTCGGGGCGGGGATGACGTTGTAATCGCCGGCCAGAACGGTCGCTTCCTCCAGCTTCAAAAGCTCTCGCGCATGGGCGATGAGACTGTCCATGAAAGCGAGCTTATACGCGTATTTTTCGGTCGCCGGGGGATTGCCGTTGGGGAGATAGATTGAGGCGACGCGCACCACGCCTTTGTCGTCAGCGACGATCGCTTCGATGTAGCGCGCCTGGGGGTCCGATTCGAAACCCGGAAGCCCGCGCACGACCTCGATTGGACGCTTCGACAAAATAGCGACGCCATTGAAGCCCTTTTGACCGTGGGTCTCCACATTGTAGCCCGCGTCCTCGATCTCGAGGCGTGGAAAGCTCGCATCCTCGCATTTGGTTTCCTGCAGACAGAGCACGTCCGGCGCGACGTCGCGCAGATAGGCCAGGAGCTGCTCCAGCCGCTGGCGCACGGAATTGACGTTCCAAGTGGCGACGCGCACGATCATTTCCTTATGTGATGCTTTTTGAGTGTCTATCGCTCTTCGCGCCGCAGGGGAATTCGCCGCGGCCGGGCGACCCGAAATTTTCGCGAGATGAACAGCATGGCCAAAATCGACGTCCAAGGCGAACGGTTCAATGTGGTCGTGGAGGGACCGCCCGACGCGCCGCCGATTATTCTGGCGCATGCGCTGGGCGCGGATTTGACCATGTGGGACCGGCAGGCGTCCGTTCTGTCCCAACGATTTCGAGTGGTGCGTTACGATTCGCGCGGTCACGCCAGCGGTCCGGCCGCCGCTGGGGCTTTAACTCTTGCGGATTTGGGCCGGGACGCATTGGCGATCCTCGACGCGCTCGGCGTCGCGCGCGCCCATTGGCTTGGCCTTTCAATGGGTGGCTCTATCGGACAATGGATCCTGGTTCACGCGCGGGAGCGCGTGGAGCGCGCGATTCTGGCCAATACGGCGGCGCATTTCGCCCCTGCAAGCGCTTGGGACGCGCGTATTCAGGCGGTGCGAGAAGGGGGTCTGGCGGCTGTGGCGCCCGCTTTGATCGAACGCTGGTTCACGAAAGATTTCCGTGAACGCGAGCCGGAGGTCGTCGCCCGCGTGGAGGCAGTGGTGCGAGCGTCTCCGGCCGACGGTTACATCGCCTGCGCGGCGGCGCTCCGCGATATGGATTTGCGCGAGGAAATCAAGACTGTTCGCGCGCCGGTGCTGGTCATTGTCGGACGCCACGATCCTTCCGCGCCGCCGCCTCTTGGGGAAGAGATCGCAAATTCAATCGCCGGCGCGCGTCTCGTGACGCTCGAAGCGGCGCATCTTTCGAATATTGAGGCGGCTGAGGCGTTCAACCAAGCCGTAATCGAATTTCTCACGGCGCCGTGAGGCTCGCGCCAATTTCCGCGGTAATCCGCTCCGCCATCGCTCTGGGATCATCCGCGCGGGTTACAGGTCGTCCGACCACGAGATAATCGGCGCCCGCCGCGATAGCCTGCGCGGGGGTCAGCACGCGCTTTTGATCGCCCAAGTCGGCGCCGCTCGGCCGGACGCCGGGCGTGACGAGAATCATGTCGGCCCCGACCAGAGCGCGGATCGGTTGAAGCTCCAGCGGCGACAGGATGAGCCCGTCGATCTTCGCCTCGCAAGCCTGCGCCGCGCGGCGCGCGACGAGTTCCGCGACGCCAATGGCGTAGCCCGCAGCGGCAAGATCGGCGTCGTCATATGACGTCATCACGGTGACGGCGAGGAGGCGCAGCGTGCCGCCGCTGGCCCCCGCATGCGCCGCCGCCATGGTCTGCGGGTAAGCATGAATGGTCAGAAAATCCGCGCCAAGCCGGGAGATCTGTCTTGTCGCGCGCTCCACGGTCTGCCCGATGTCGTGCAGCTTGAGATCGATAAAGACCTTCTTGCCTGCGGACTTCAATTCATCGATGAGCGCAAGTCCGCCGGCAAAGGCGAGCTCCATTCCGATCTTGTAAAAGGAAACCGATTCATCGAGCAGCCGCACGAGAGCCCGCGCCGCCTCAACGCTCTCGACATCAAGCGCGACGATCAGGCGATCTCGAGGAGCGTCCGCTTTCATTCGCCGGTTGCGCGACCCGCTCGCCGGTAGCGCCAGACGCGCGCCGGAGGAATGTTCAGCAGGATCGGCGGCGAACCCTTGCCGACATAGGCGCCGCCGCCGTGCTGGCTTCGGATCGGCATGGGCGAAACGGTCAGACCGTATGTGAATTGGATGAAGAGCCCGTCAGGCCCCATCAGATCGAAAGCCTGATGCAGGAGTTCGATCCGATCGCGCTCGGGGCGAACAAGCAAAGGCAGGCTGGAGACGACCGCCGCGATCTTTCCGTCGATCTTGCCGTGAAGTGTGGCTTTCAGCCCATAGGCGTCGCCCTGGATCACTTTAACCCCAGGAAATCGCTCGCCGAGCAAATGGCAGAACCGGTGCTCATATTCGACGAGGACCAGTCGCTGCGGGGAGACGCCGCGGGCGAGAAGCGCTTGCGTCACCGGACCGGTGCCCGGGCCGAGTTCAATGACGGCGCCTTCGTTCTCCAGATCGACATAGCTCGCCATGGCTTTCGCCAAGGCGCGCCCGGATGGCGAGACCGCGCCGATCAAACGAGGGTTTTCGAGCCAGGAGCGTATGAATCGCGCATTGTCGGCGAGCGACGATTTCTTTGGCGGGAATTTATGTTGCAAGCGGCTGCTGCCTTTCATTTGCGAGAACGCGATCTCGCATGAAGCGAATAGATAGTCAGCTATTTTCCAAACATTTCCTTCATCCGAGCGAAAAAGCCCGTCGCCTCCGGATGGGTCTGATGAGACGACTCCTGTTCGAATTCATTTAACAATTCGCGCTGGCGCTTCGTCAAACTCTGGGGGGTTTCGACGCTGATCTGAACATGCAGATCGCCGTAGTCGCGGCCGCGCAGAACGGGCATGCCTTTCGCCTTGAGTTTCAATTGACGGCCCGATTGCGTGCCTTCGGGAACTTTCAGCCGGCATTCCGTTCCGTCGATCGCATGGACGAAAATCTCGCCGCCCAAGGCTGCGCGCACCATGGAAATGGGGACGCGGCAATAGAGGTCGGCGCCGTCGCGCTGGAAGAATGCGTGCGGTTTGACGGAAAGGAAAATATACAAATCGCCCGAGGGTCCGCCGCGCACTCCCGCTTCGCCTTCTCCCGCAAGCCGGATGCGGGTGCCGTCCTCGACGCCCGGCGGCACATTGACGGAGAGCGAGCGCTCCATGGTTTTGCGGCCCGAGCCGGAGCAGGCGGTGCAGGGATTGTCGATGATTTCGCCGCGCCCCTGGCAGGAGGGGCAGGTTCGCTCGATGGCGAAGAAACCTTGTTGCGCCCGCACCCGCCCATGGCCGGCGCATGTGGTGCAGGTTTTCGGCTTGGAGCCCTTTCTTGGCGCCCGTGCCGGAACATGATTCGCAAGTGACGGAGGTGGGAAGCTTCAGCGTCGCCGTTTTTCCGTTAAAAGCTTCCTCTAGCGTAATCTCCATATTGTAGCGAAGGTCCGACCCGCGCTCGCGGCCGTTGGAGCGGCCGCCGCGGCGGCCCATGACGTCGCCAAAAAGATCCTCGAAAATATCGGCCATGGAGCTGGTGAAGCCTTCGGCCGAGCCGAATCCCCCGCCGCCGTGTTCGAAAGCGGCGTGGCCAAAACGATCATAGGCGGCGCGCTTTTGCGTGTCGCAGAGGCACTGATAGGCTTCGTTGAGTTCCTTGAAACGCGTTTCCGCCGCTCTGTCGCCGGGATGGCGGTCGGGATGGCACTGCATGGCCGCCTTGCGAAAAGCGATCTTCATCTCGACTTCTGTCGCGGTCCTCGTGACTCCGAGAACTTCGTAGTAATCGCGCTTGGCCATGTCAGCCGACCCAATTCCCCTATGCAGTCATTCTTTCGCCGGGCGGACGCCCATCTCGTTCCATCGGGCGCACGCGCCAGCCGCGAGCTCCCTCTTTACGCAACGAAACCCGGCGCGTCGCGCCGGGTTTGTCTGGCTAGCGCATCGGGATGGCGAAGGCCACCCCGACGTTTGCGCCGTCATTTCTTGTGGTCGTCGCCGCCCACTTCTTTAAAGTCGGCGTCGATGACGTCGTCTTTCGCGTGAGGCTGCTCGCCGCCAGGGGCCGCGCCTTCGGCCTGCTGAGCCTTATACATCGCCTCGCCGAGTTTCATCGAGGCCTGCACCAGTTCATTGGTCTTGGCCTTGATGTTCTCGACATCCTCGCCTTCAAGCGCGGTTTTGAGCGAAGCGACCGCCGCCTCAATCACGCTCTTATCCGCCGCAGAGACTTTGTCGCCAAACTCCGCAAGCGATTTTTCGGTCGAGTGGACGCTGGCCTCACCCTGGTTCTTCGCGTCGACCAAAGCGCGGCGCGCCTTGTCCTCGGCGGCGTGCGCCTCGGCGTCCTTGACCATGCGGTCGATGTCGGTTTCCGACAGGCCGCCCGAAGCCTGGATGCGGATCTGCTGCTCCTTGTTGGTGGCCTTGTCCTTCGCAGTGACGTTGACGATGCCGTTGGCGTCGATGTCGAAGGTCACCTCGACTTGCGGCATGCCGCGCGGCGCCGGCGGAATGCCAACGAGATCGAATTGGCCGAGCAGCTTGTTGTCCGCCGCCATTTCGCGCTCGCCCTGGAAGACCCGGATCGTAACCGCCGTCTGATTGTCCTCGGCCGTGGAGAACACCTGGCTCTTCTTGGTCGGGATCGTCGTGTTGCGGTCGATGAGGCGCGTGAACACGCCGCCCAGAGTCTCGATGCCGAGCGACAGCGGAGTGACGTCCAGAAGCAGGACGTCCTTCACATCGCCCTGCAGAACGCCCGCCTGCACGGCGGCGCCGATGGCGACGACTTCGTCAGGATTCACGCCTTTGTGAGGCTCCTTGCCGAAGAACTGCTTCACCACCTCCTGGACTTTCGGCATGCGGGTCATGCCGCCGACAAGCACCACTTCGCCGATTTCGGCCGCCGACAGGCCGGCGTCCTTCAAAGCCTTGCGGCATGGCTCGACCGTGCGCTGAATGAGATCGTCCACCAGCGCCTCGAATTTGGCGCGGGTGAGCTTCAGCGTGAGATGCTTGGGCCCGGTCGCGTCAGCGGTGATGTAGGGCAGGTTGATTTCTGTCTGGGTTGCCGAGGAAAGTTCGATCTTCGCCTTTTCAGCAGCTTCCTTCAGACGCTGCAGAGCGAGCTTGTCCTTCGTCAGGTCGATTCCCTGCTCCTTCTTGAACTCGCCCGCGAGATATTCGACCAGACGATTGTCGAAGTCCTCACCGCCGAGGAAGGTGTCGCCGTTCGTCGACTTCACTTCGAAGACGCCGTCGCCGATTTCGAGAATGGACACGTCGAACGTGCCGCCGCCGAGATCGTAGACGGCGATCGTGCCCGCGCCCTTCTTGTCGAGACCATAGGCGAGCGCAGCAGCCGTCGGCTCGTTGATGATGCGCAGCACGTCGAGCCCGGCGATCTTGCCGGCGTCTTTGGTGGCCTGGCGCTGGGCGTCATTGAAATAGGCGGGGACGGTGATGACCGCCTGCGTGACAGGCTGTCCGAGATGCGCCTCGGCGGTTTCCTTCATCTTCTGCAGAACGAAGGCCGAGATCTGCGAGGGGGAATATTGTTTGCCGAGCGCGCTCACCCAGGCGTCGCCGTTGGGAGCCTTGATGATCTTATAGGGGACGAGGCCAATGTCCTTTTTGGTCATCGGATCGTCGAAAGTGCGTCCAATAAGGCGCTTGATCGCGAAAAAAGTATTCTCAGGATTGGTCACGGCCTGACGCTTGGCAGGCTGGCCGACAAGGCGTTCGCCATCGTCCGTGAAGGCCACGATTGACGGCGTGGTGCGTGCGCCTTCTGCGTTCTCAATGACCTTCGGCGTCGACCCATCCATTACGGCCACGCAGGAATTGGTCGTGCCAAGGTCGATCCCGATAATTTTACCCATATTCCGTTCCTTTCGTTTGTAACTGAAGACCCCGAAGCGGTCTGCGGACGACGTTTCGGCGGCTCAAATCGAGCCCGCCAGACCTCCCGTCCACCATTGTTCTTTCAGATTGTATGCAGCCTGCGCCGCCGCAAGAGCAAAGGGGCATATAGACCGAAGGAATTAGGCCGAGCAAGCGGCGTCATTGGGGCGAAATTGCCGTCAGACGCGCGATTTGTAATCCTCCCCTTTCTGATTTACCCGTTTTGTCCGCTCGCCGCTTCGCTGAACCTTCGCGCCCTTTTAGAACGGGCCGGTAAGCGCGGACTGCACTTGACTGGACCTTGCCGCGTGGACGCCGTCGAAGCTTTTCTTTCGATCATCACGAATTTGGGGGATTCCGGCTTTCTATTGCCGGCGTCCTGTGCGCTTGCCCTCGCTCTATGGTTCAGCGGGGCCCGGCATACCGCGCTCGTTTTTGTCTTTGCCTTTGTCGTCTGCGTCGGGCGCGACGGTCCTCGCCAAAATCGCCTTCATGACCTGTTCGGGCCAAAGGGTCGCAGATTCGATTTATAGCCCCAGCGGCCATTCGAGCCTCGCAACGATGTTTTTCCTGTCGTTGGCGCTGGTGGCGACCAAGGCCCGCAATCAAGTCTACAGATCGATCTTTGCGGCCGGTTGCGTGCTTCTAGCCGCTTTTATCGCCGGCAGCCGCTTTATCATCGGCGCTCATACTGCGGCGGAAATCCTTGCGGGGGTCGCGATCGGGCTGACCTGTTTCGGTACGTTCTGGCGGTTCGCGCCTCCGCATCCTGCGGTTTCCGCACGGGCTCTTGCAATCGCTTTGGTCCCGCTCGCGCTGGCCTATGCGATCTTTGGGGCCCATTTCGGCATCGAGTCCAGGCTTGAGCGTGTCGCAGCCTGGCTCGCCGCTCATTTCGGCTGCTAGCTAAAGTAAGGGCCGCATGCGGAGCCTAGTCTTGATTTTGTGATGAATGATGAATATTGTTTTTCGTCAGTAATCATTTAGCGGCTTTCGCGACAGCACGGCTGAAGGCGAGGCAGTATGGCGTTCGGCACTGTAAAAGCATTGGCTTTCGTGGTTGGCGCCAGTCTGGCGCTGGCCGCTTGCGGCGACAAATCGAAGGGCGCCGAGCAGCGCGACCTGGATCGTCCGGTCCTGGTCTCGCCTGTCCATTACGCACCGCAATCGCAGGCCCGAGACTTTGTCGCCACCATACGGCCGCGAATTGAAGCGGATCACGCGTTCCGCGTCGGCGGAAAGGTGATGCGCCGCCTCGTGGAAGTCGGTCAGCGCGTCTCAAAGGGAGATGTGCTTGCGACGCTCGACGAAGCTGATCTTCGTTCCCAAAAAGAGCAGGCTGAGGCGGAACTCGCGGCGTCGCGCGTCGCGCTCGAACAGGCCGCCGCAGATGAGCGGCGCTCAATGAAATTGCATAAGGACGGATGGATCGCAAAGGCTGCGCTCGATCGACAGCGCACTGCGGCCGAGGAGGCCCGCGGACGCAATCAGAAAGCGAGCCGAGCGCTCGATCAGGCCAACAACTCCCTCGATTACGCCACGCTGCGCGCCGATGCGAACGGCGTCGTCACGCAGGTGTCCGTGGAGCCGGGACAAGTGGTCGCCGCCGGGCAGACGGTCGTGCGGATCGCGCGCTCCGGAGAGTTGGAAGCGGCCGTCGCGCTGCCGGAATCATTTGCCGCAGCGGCTGGAGCAGGCGAGGCGCATCTATTCTTATGGTCTAAGCCGGAGAAAAAATATCGAGCCAAGCTTCGTGAATTGAGCCCATCCGCGGACGCGGCCACGCGAACCTTTGCGGCGCGCTTCTCGCTTCCCGACGCCGACAATGCGATTGCGATCGGCATGACGGGCACGCTCACAATCCAATCTCCCAATGCGGCTCCGACGGTGAACGTGCCGCTTTCAGCGTTGTTCGATCAAGGACAGGGGACGGCTCTGTGGAAAGTCGACGGAGAAGGCCGTCTGACGCTCACTCCGATCACCGTGCTCCGTTACGATTCACGTAGCGCGCTTGTCTCCGGCGGCTTGGCGGAGGGAGACAGCATCGTCGTGCTAGGCGTCCAAAAACTCGATGCAGGCCAAAAGGTGCGCGTCATCAAACAGGAATCGTTTTGAGGCGGTCGATGAGAGGATTCAATCTTTCGCAATGGGCCGTCGCTCGCCCGACCCTGATGCTGTTCCTGATGGTCGCGATCAGCGTCGGCGGCGTCTATTCCTATTTGCGCCTTGGGCGTGCGGAAGATCCCTCCTTCACCATCAAGGTCGCGAACGTCACGGCCACTTGGCCGGGCGCCAACGCAAGGGAGATGCAGGATCAGGTCTCTGATCTGATGGAAAAGAAGCTTCAAGAGCTTCCCTATCTCGAGAAGATCGACACCTACACAAAACCCGGTTTCGTGGCGATGCAAGTGACCTTCAGGGACACGACGCCGCCTTCGCAAATTCCTCAGCTCTTCTACCAACTGCGCAAGAAGCTCTATGACATCCGCGGCGAGTTGCCGTTGGGCGTCATCGGGCCCGAAGTGAACGACGAATACGGCGACGTCGACACTGTGCTTTACGCCGTCAGCGGAGAAGGCGCGAATTACCATCAGCTCAATCAGCTGGTGGAGGTCTTGCGGCAACGGCTTCTCGAGACTCCTGACGCCGTGAAGGTGAACGTCTACGGCAATCAGGATCGGAAAATCTTCGTCGAGTTCAGTCAGGCGAAGCTTGCAAGTCTTGGTCTTGGACCACAGTCGGTATTCGACTCGCTTGCAAAGCAAAACGCCGTCAACGCGGCCGGCGTCTTCGAAACGCCGACAAATCGCGTGCGGCTCGAGGTGTCCGGCGAGCTCAAGGGCGCGGACGCGATCGCCGCGACGCCCATCGAAGCGAATGGCCAGGTGTTTCGCCTGGGCGATGTCGCGACCGTCACCGCCGGCTTTCAGGACCCGCCGGTTTTTCTGGCGCGTTACAAAGGGACGCCGGCGATCGTCGTCGGAGTCGTCATGGCGAAGGGCGGCAACGTTCTAACCTTCGGAAAAAACCTTCAGACGGCGGTCGACGAGATCAGGGCGAAGACGCCGGTCGGGATTGAAATCGAACAGATCGCCGATCAACCGAAGGTGGTCGAAGAAGCAGTCGGCGAATTCACCCGCTCCTTCATCGAAGCGCTCGTCATCGTTCTTTGCGTGAGCTTTGCGTCGCTTGGATTTCGCACGGGCGTCATCGTCGCGCTTTCGGTGCCGTTGGTCCTTGCGGTCGTCTTCGTCGCGATGACAATTCTCGGAATCGATCTTCAGCGCATATCCCTTGGCGCTCTGATCATTGGCCTCGGACTCTTGGTCGACGACGCCATCATTGCGGTCGAAATGATGACGGTGAAGATGGAGCAGGGGCTCGATCGGATCGAAGCCGCCACCTTCGCCTGGAAATCCACCGCCTTTCCCATGTTGACCGGCACGCTCGTCACTGCGGCGGGATTTCTTCCCGTGGGCTTCGCCAATTCGGGAGTGGGCGAATATACCGGCTCGATCTTCTGGGTCTTGATGATTGCGCTCATCACTTCATGGTTCGTGGCGGTGATGTTTACGCCCTATCTCGGCGCGATGCTGCTGCCCGATTTCAGCAAACTGCCTCATCATGACCCGGACAAAATCTACGATACGCGAATCTATCGGCTGTTACGTCGAACGATCGCCTGGAGCGTCGATCATCGGGGACTTGTCGTCGCATCGACAGGCTTCATATTCGTCGCGGCGGTAATCGGATTTGGGCATGTGCAGAAGCAGTTTTTTCCGCTTTCCGAGCGACCCGAGCTTTTCTTGCAGATGCGTTTGCCGGAAGGCTCGGCGATCGGCGCGACGCTCGCAACCGCCAAAAAGGCGGAAGCGCTGCTAAAGGGCGACGCCGACGCGGAGCATTACACGACCTATGTCGGTCAAGGGCCGCCGAGATTCTGGCTTGGACTGAATCCCGCGCTGCCCAATGAGGCCTATGCGGAGATCGTCATTGTCGGAAAGGATGTGGAGGCGCGCGAGCGCCTGAAGCATCGGCTGGACGCAGCCATAGCCAACGGCGCCCTTCCCGAGGCGCGGGTGCGCATCGATCGTTTCAATTTCGGTCCGCCTGTGGGTTTGCCGGTTCAGTTTCGCGTCATTGGCGACGATCCGGCCAAAGTGCGGGAAATCGGATATGAGGTGCGCGACGTGATGCGCAGCGACGATGGGGTGATCGATCCGCATCTCAACTGGAACGAAAAAACGCCATCCGTGCGTCTCGTCATCGATCAGGATCGCGCCCGTATGTTGGGCCTCACGCCGCAGGACGTCGCGAGCCGCCTCCGCATGATGATCTCGGGAGTAACTGTGACGACCATTCGCGACGGCATCGATAAGGTTGACGTCGTGGCGCGCGCCGATCCGTCCGAGCGCGGGGATCTGGGCCATCTGGGCGACATGGTGATTGTCACCCGCGGCGGAGCGCCGGTGCAGGTCTCGCAGATCGCAAAACTCGTTTATGAGCATGAGGAGCCGATCATCTGGCGGCGCAATCGCAATTTGACCGTAACGGTTCGCGCCGACGTGAAAGACGGCGTCCAGGCGCCAGACGTCAGCACGCGGCTGTGGCCGCGTCTCGAAGAGATTCGATCGCGCCTTCCGGTCGGCTACCGGATCGAAATGGGCGGGGCGATCGAGGAATCGAACAAGGGCAACGCCTCGATCTTTGCGGTCTTCCCCGTGATGGGACTCATCATGCTGACGATCGTGATGTTCCAATTGCAGAACTTCACGCGTCTTGGGCTCGTGATGATGAGCGCGCCTTTGGGGCTCATTGGCGCGTCGCTCGCGCTCAATATTTCCGGCGCGCCCTTCGGCTTCGTCGCGTTGCTCGGACTTATCGCACTATCTGGAATGGACATGCGCAATTCGATCATTCTCGTCGATCAGGTTCGGCAGGATTTGGAAGCAGGCGCCAATTATCGAGAGGCCATTATCGGCGCGACTGTGCGCCGGACGCGGCCTGTCGCGCTCACGGCCATGGCGGCGATTTTGGCGATGATTCCTTTGTCGCGTTCGGCCTTTTGGGGGCCGATGGCGCTTACCATCATGGGAGGACTCTTTGTCGCCACCTTCTTGACGATTCTGTTCCTGCCTGCGCTTTATGCGTTGTGGTTCCGGCGCAATCTCGAGACGCGGCTTGGTGACGTTCCGGAAGTCGCGCCAAAGGGGCGATTGAACGTCGGAGCGCCGAGATTATTGGGCGAGGGCGCGGAATGAGCGAAGTCATTTCAACACCGACGGCATCGGCTGCCCGCGACAGCGATCAGCGCTGCAAGATCATTGCGATCGCCGAACGTCTCTTTCGAGAGATCGGGTTTCAGAAGACGACGGTCGCCGACATCGCTCGCGAGCTGCGCATGTCGCCAGCCAATATTTATCGTTTTTTCGGGGCTAAATCGGAGATCAACGCCGCGGTTGCAAAGCATTTGATGGCCGAGGTCGAAGCGGCGCTGGAGCGGATCGCGGCGGGTCCCGGCGCCGCAGCCGACCGCTTGCGCCAGCTTATTCTCTCGAACGAGAAAATGAACGCAGAGCGCTATATCGCCGATCGAAAGATTCACGATATGGTCGAGGCGGCGTTACAAGAAAACTGGCCGATCGTCTCCAACCACATCGATCGAGTCGACGACCTCCTTGAGCAAGTGATCGCGTCAGGGATGGAAAGCGGCGAATTTCACAAGGGCGATGCGAGGTTAGCGGCGCGGACGGTGCACGCCGCCTGCATTCGCTACTGCCATCCGCGGCTGATGGTTGAATGCGCCGATCGGCCCGACCCGACGAGCGCCCAGATGGTCGAATTTTGCCTGGCGGCGCTGCGCGCGGGATTTCGCCAAACTTGAGGTGAGAATCGGGTCGTCAGTTGGT
>CAWESG010000009.1:0-22686 GCA_963811555.1 uncultured Alphaproteobacteria bacterium
CAAAAGGCGAGTGGGTTTCTGTCATAGAGCGATTTCTTTTTCGGCTCCAACGGACGGCCACGAGCCGCTCCGTTCTCGAGCTCGAAAGCGAATTCGAGAACGTCTCCGTAACGGTCGCGGGGGTCTGACGCCACCGTCTTCAATAAGACGGCGTCGAGCCAAGCCGGAAGATCCGGCCGCTTCGGACATAGGGGCTGCGGCTTACCAAAGCGCGGATGTGCTGAAGGGTTCGATTTCGCCGTAAGGATAACTGCCGCTAAACGCGCGATAGATGGTCACTCCAAGAGCATAAAGATCGGATAGTTCATTGCCGGCGACGCCCGCAAACAATTCGGGAGCCATGTAGCTCGCGCGTGCCAGGGATGTCCTGCTCAGGAAAATCTTCAAGTTGCGGCACGCGAGAGACGCCGAGATCGACGAGACGCAATCCGCCGTCGCGCAAAAGGATGACATTATCCGGCTTGATGTCGCGATGGATGATTCCCGACCGATGCAATGTAGCTATGGCGCGCGCGAGTCGCGTGGCGATCTGAACGCCTTCCGTCAAACCTATTTTCGGAAGCCTGCGCAACCGCGTCTCGAGCGTTTCGCCATCATAAAAAGGCATCGCCGAGTAGAGGCGGGTTTGTCTGCCGGGCGATAATTCGATAATTTCTCCGATCCAAGGGCTTCGTACGCGCGCGGAGACCCATGCTTCGTTGACGAACGCCAGTCGATAGGACGCGTCTTCGGCGACGCGGGGATGCGGGAACTTCAGGACCAGACTTTTCCCGCTTTGCAGGTCGGTGGCCCGCATCAACCTACTGTAACGCCCATCGGAAATGACTTCATCAATCCGAAAGTCATCGACGATCATGCCGGGCTCTGGCAATTTTTGTATCGGCAACGACGCGAGGGAGTGCGCGATTTCGCGCTCATCGGCTGGAGGGAGATCGATGATGTCGACGACAAGCGCCGTCGCGTTATCGACGCCGCCGGCCTCGAGAGCCGAATCTACAATGATGCGAGCGGTTTCTTCGGGCGAGGCGCGTTCGCCGAGCAATTCCCGTAGCCGCTGATCGCTCAACCAGCCGTGGACGCCATCGGTGCAAACAAGGAATCGATCGTGCACACTCATTCCAAGTGCTGCATGGTCAAAGCGTATCGCGTCTTCGAAGCCGACCGCACGATGCAAGGCGCTCGAAAAGTCGCCGCGCCCAATGGTGTGATCCTTCGTCAACAGCTCTATCCGGCCATCGCTGAGCCGATAGAGCCGCGAGTCTCCGATATGTATGACATAAGCCGTGCGTCGTGCGACAATCAGCGCGGTGAACGTTGAGCCCATGCCGAGTAGTTCAGGATCGGCGCGCGCTTGCGCGGCGATCCAACTGTTGATCGCTTCCAGCGAGCGGGCCGAGGCGCGCAAGACACCGAGCGTCTCAGGCTGAGCATAATAGCCGTCGATAAAGCAGCGAACAGCGAGTTCCGAAGCTTGGCGACCGCCTTTGTGGCCGCCGACCCCGTCCGCGACGACGGCTACGACTCCCAGTTCCGATCGCCGGTTGGGCGGACCGAAGCAGGCTGCGACGTAATCCTCGTTTTCCGGCCGTTTCCCCGTTTCCGTGGCGAAGCCGACATCCACTCAAAGACTATGATCATAACGCTTGAGCAAAAGCCCTTCCTCGATCCATCAAATCCTCGCGCCGGAGACAGCTCCCCACGTTGTGCGCCAGCGCGCCTTGACAATGGCCAAGCCGACAAATCCCAATAGCGCAAGCATGCTAAAGAAAACGAAGCCCGCGCCGAATCCTCCAGTCATGCCCTTGGAATAGGCCAGAGTCTTGGCCAGGAAAAAACCGCCCAATCCTCCCGCTGCGCCGACGAGGCCTGTCATGACGCCGATCTCTTTGCGGAAACGCTGCGGCAAGAGTTGGAATACCGCGCCATTGCCCATTCCTAGGCAAAGAACGCCGAGCGAGAACAGGATCACCGCCATCCACGCGACGCGTGGCAGGTCGAGAAAATTCCAACCCACGGCGCCAGCGGGCGCCACCGGCCCCTCCTTCATCAGAGCGACGGCAAAATAACAAGCCGCAACGATCATGAAGAGGATCGACAACGTCTTGATGCCGCCGATCCGATCGGCGATGTAGCCGCCAACTGGCCGGAAGCCCGAGCCAAAGGCGACAATCAACGCGACCATGAGGCCCGCGGCGACGCCTGTCGCGTGGAAGTGAGCGGTGAAATACAACGGCAAAGCAGCGGCAAGTCCTACGAAGCCGCCAAAGGTGATGAAGTAGAAGAACATGAACCAACGGCTATCCGCCTCGAGCAGCAGCTTGCCGTAATCGCCCCAATTGATCGATGCGCGAGAGCCAGGCGCGTCCTTAGCCGCGATGACATAGAACGCCAGTATGGCGATCATGGGCGCGAGCAACACGGCGTAGACCGCCTGCCAACCGAAATTTTCCGCGATCCAAGGCGCAAACAACGTGTCGAGCACGACGCCCATGTTGCCTGCGCCCGCTATGCCCATGACAACTCCCTGATAATGCGGCGGATACCAACGGGAAGATTGCGGTAGCGCGACGGCGAAGGAGGCGCCCGCGACGCCGAGCGAGGCGCCGAAGATCGCAATCGCCGTTGGACTCTTGAGACCGAAGAAATAGACGGCGGCGACCGCCAGAATGACAATGACCTGTGCGATGACGCCCGTGAGCTTGGAGCCGATCATGTCGGCGATCGAGCCGAGCGGCACGCGGAAGAAGGCGCCTCCGAGCACTGGAATAGCGACCAAGGAAAGTTTGTCTTCGATCGGGATTTGCATTCCCTTGGTGATGTAAATCATCAGCGGACCGAGGGAGACCCAAGCCATGAAACTTATGTCGAAATAGAGAAAGGCCGCCAAGAGCGTCGGCCAGTGACCAGCCTTCTTAAAGTCTTGCAGATTCATGTTTGCTCACCCTGATTGACGCTGGTCTGATGGTATGATGTCGTCTCTGACCCCGAGCGTGTACACGCTGACATCGCGCGTCTTCGCTGCGCGTGACACCGGTCGCTCGCAATTGGCGCGGTCGCATTTCCGGTGTCGATCGTCTCGTTCCGTGCAGCACGCGCGATTTCGGGCTTGCAGAGGCGTCGACATCGTCGAGGTCGCGAAAAGTGACGACGCTCGGAAGATTCACGCCATGCACCGGTATGGCGATTGGCGTCGAGCCATTGGCGATGGTCAGCTTGTCGTAAGGTTCGGCATGGCTCCCAGCATTCGTCACGGTCTTGGCGCCGCGATCGATCGCAACAATCATCCCGCCCTTGTGCAACGTCACGCCGTTGCGCGAGTACCAATCGTCGTCGTGAATGATGATGTCTCGATGAGCTTTTTTCGCCAGCTAGCACCGGTGAGAGTATGACGCGGCTGTAATAGACGCGCGGCTCAGAGCCGAAAACCGTCACTTGGTAACGATGGGGCGAAAGTTCGAAGAATTTCTCGAGTACGCGGCGCGCGGCCATGCCATTGCCGATCACCACCAGTTTTGGTGGCTTCGTAGAATCTGGCGCTTTACTCATACCATGACCTCGTTACGCAACCTCCCGGTCCCGTCACGGCGTTCGTTCATCACATCGATTGGTTCGGGTGAGACGACCACCGGATGCTCTTGGCTACCGCAAAAAAGGCGGGCCATTCGGCACCATCCGTGAACGGAATCCGGCACTGGATCCGTTTCCCTGGGCGGGAGGTCGTCGTTGACGAAGGAGCTAACGCAAAACATATGCCGCGAGGCCGATTTGTCGAAACCGCAAAAAAGGGCAGGGGCTAAACGAAAATTCTGTCCTGCCGATCTTTTGGGTGTAGCCTTATTATTAGGCGATAGGGCTCAAGAAACACGCAACAAGGCCACAAGCAAGGCTTGAGATAGGAAGCAGACGCTTTTGGAATCCATGGTCCATCTGGAACCGTATTCCGGACGCAATACGCCAGAGGGATCCTCCGGGTCGCACTCCATGATCCGGCGGTGCCGCCACGCGAGCTGGCGGTGCCCTTCGCGCTGAAGTGGTTCGCCATCGTGATGTTGGCGTGTATCAATCCCGCACCAGGGAAAATCAGGGGTTGGTTACGTCGCTCTCGCGACGTTCATCTCGTCGATCTCTACGAAGCCCCCTTCACTCCTGGTGAAATTGTGCGGCGTGTAGCCATGGCTGTGGGATTGTGCTGGCGCGATCTTGAAGATTTTGAGAGCGATTCAGCTACGTTTAGACGGTCATATAATATTTCAGCAGGGTAAGACCGTCATCGCCAGTCCAGTCGACCTCGCCTGTGATGTATCCGGCGATGCGTCCGTGACGATCGATCACATATGAAATCGGCATTCCGTAAAGAATGAATGGTGTGGAGGCGTCCTGTCCAACGCGTTTTGCTATTAGCCCTCGAGGATCAAGGTAGGGTCGCAGACGGGTGATGTTCAGGCGTTTCAGAAACGGCTCGACCACCGACCGGCCCCCTTCGTCAATCGATACGGCGACGATTTCCAGCGGTTTCGGTCCGATAATCTGCTGGAGTTTCTCGAGCAGCGGCAATTCGCGTCGGCAAGGCGGACACCAGGTCGCCCAGAAATTTATGAGGGCGGCCTTTCCTCGAAACGAACTCAGATCGACAAATCTACCATCGATGCGTTCGATACGCAGTGGCGGCGGTGCAATGGCGGGACGCATCTCGATGAATTGCGCGCTGTTCGTCCGCAGAACGGGCGGCGTGTCGGTCTGCGACAATGCGGACGACGCGGTCTATGCAGGCGAGGCCCGAGACGACGGCGCGACGTGAGAGAGACTCGCGATTGACGCTCATGTTCAGTCCTTTACTGAGCGCGCATCGTCACGCTGCGCCGCGTCGTCGCTCAGGAGATATTCCCGAACGAGGACGCGCGCCCGGCGTAGCCGGCTCTTGGCGGTCGCCAACGTCACATTGAGGCGGTCGCCGATCTCAGACATGGTCAGTTCCTCGAAATCGCGCAGCAGGATGATTTCCAGATAACGAGCAGGCAAAGACTCGAGCGCGAACGCCAGTTCGACGCGCAGTTCGTCGTTTGACTGTTCCACGAGCCATGTCTCGATCTTCTCGTCAGCCAAGTCCTCATGGAAGAACATCTTGCGCGAGAGGCGCTGGCATTCACGCCGCACGATGGTGAACAGCCATCCGGCAAACGAGGCGGCCGTCTTAAGTGATTGCATATGGCGTGCGACGATCAGCAGCGTTTCCTGCACAGCGTCGTCGATCTCGCTCGTTGCGCAATGGCGCATGGCATAGCGGCGAACGTCGCTCCGGCACTCGACCAAGAGCCGGTCGATCGCCATGGCGTCTCCGCGTTGCGCGCAGACGATTAAATCATGTCGGTTCGCCGCCATCGCCATGTTCCGAGATCAGTTGCCGAGCTTGCGTCCGACAAGGGCGCAGGCCGGGCAGAAGCCGAAGAGGCCACTCATCGCCGCCATTGCTCCCGCCGCCCCTACGGCCCATCCCATCGGAGTAGAGCCGAAATGGACGATAGCCGTCGCTTCCAACCCGACTCCCATGAGAACTCTAAGCGCCCGTTCCCAGCCCGGGACGTTCTTGACGTAAAACATTCTCGATCTCCTATCGTTTTCAGCGAGGGAAGCCCTCATTGGATAAGAGGCGGGAATCGGCAAAAAGGATTCGCGACGCGTGAAAAAAAAATCTGGATCGAATGCTGCTTAGCTTGGAAGCTTGTGGGCGTTAACAGCAAAACGACAACAAATGACGCTCCGCATCGGCGCGGTCCGAATGCGGTCACTCACGTGAATATGCGAACTACCATCGCAGAACTCGAGATCCGATGACATATCCGACCAAGGCGACGATGCCGGTCGCCAGCGAATACCATGTCGCCACGAAGAGCGGGCTGTCGTCAGTGCAATGGGACGCATAGAGCGTCGCTGCAATACCGCTCGCTACGAGTCCCGCTACAGCGCCAGCAAGGCCGGGCCTTGTTGGCGCGCCTTGCCGCAAAGCAAGTAATATGCACGCCAAGGGGCCGATCGATAGAAGCGGGATCAGGATCAAGCAGAATCGGGCATTCGATCCCACGAGCCTGGGCCACCATGTGGAAGCCGGCATGACGATGAGTTCGGCTGCTTCCGCAACGACGAGTAGCGCTGGCGTCGCCAAGCAAGCCCACGCCCAAAAACCGGTCGAAACGCCTGGGATTGCGAGGCGTAAAAGAAGTCCGGCCGCTGTCGTGGCGAGACCCAAGGTAACTACGAACTTGAACAAGAATCGCGAGGTCTGTAGCGCTTGGCCAATGTCGGGACGAACCCCGATCCAGAGCAGAAATGCGGCAGCGGCGATGATCGAGCCCAATGCTATGGCGCCAGCGAAAATCTGCCGGAATCGGCACCTTCGAAACCGTCAGATCGGCAACGAGGGCGTTGATCAGATATTCGGTTCTCATCGGCCGCCTCTCCGATACAGGGCTGCAAGCGTCTTGATGGCCCGGTGCAGCGCGACGCGGACGGCGCCCTCGCTCATGTCTAGGCGCTCCGCTGTCTCTTGAACTGAACGTCCTTCGACCGACAAGGAACGCACCAAATCTCGTTGACGGTCGCCGAGCCTATCGAGCAAACGGTCGAGATCGTGCCGATCCATGGCGTCGTCGCTTCCTTCAGCGGTCAGTATGTCCGCCAGGTCATCAATCGGCAGCGCAGTCCTATTCCCTCGACGGCGACGCGCATCGATCAATTTGTTGCGTGTGATGGCCATAATCCATGGACCGATCGGCCGATCAGCGTCCCAAGTATGTCGTTTGAGGTGGATAGCCAAGAGAACCTCTTGAACGACGTCTTCGGCCTCGCCTCCATCCAGACCGACCCGAGCGCAATTTCGGCGCGCCACCGTCCGCAGAGCCGGCGTGAGAGAAGCGAGAAGGCGCCGATACGCTGCGGAATCGCCATTGATCGCAGCGCGCATCAACACGGCCCATTCCTCCTCGGACCCGCGTAATCCCACGTTCCCACCCACTACTTCGTTGGAAGCCGCCTATTTGTTACTTCATACGCATGCCCGGCGTCGAGCGCCGCAATCCACTCACGGACTATCAAGTTAGGCAACCGTGTAACGCAGAGGCCCTGCTGCACGAATAGGACGTTGTGGGCTGTGTTTCGAGCTCTCGTTCGTTCTAAGGAGAAAAGCGATGGATCGTTGTTCCGTAAATCTTGTCCTGGCTGGTTCGCTCGCAGCGGCCGTATCACTCCATGCCGTTTCGGCGTTGGCGCAACACGCCGACCAGGAAAAGTGCTTCGGCGTCGCACTGGCCGGCAAGAACGACTGCGCGGCCGGCCCGGGCACGACCTGCGCCGGAACCTCTCGCGTCGATTATCAAGGCAACGCCTGGAAATATGTTGCGAAAGGAACCTGCACCTCGATCAAGACCCCGAAGGGGAATGGATCTTTGACACAAATATCCGGCAAGGGCGCCGGCGGTTAAATCGTCCAAATCGGGATCTGAACTATGAGACCGACCGCAGGAATAGGATTCAAGCCGGAACATTTCGACGAGGCGGTCAGCTGTCTTGCGAGCGGTCTCTGGTTCGAGGCGCATGCCGAGAACTACATGGTCGACGGGGGCCCCAAGTTGGCCATGCTCCAGGCGTTGAGAAACGCCCATCCGTTATCCCTGCATGGCGTCGGATTGTCCCTTGCCGCCGACGCCGATCCAGACATGCGGCATGTGGCGCGACTGAAGACTCTGGTCGACCGCTTCGAACCCTTCGTCGTGTCCGAGCATCTCGCATGGTCGATGTGGCGAGGTGTTTACAATCCCGGCCTTCTGCCATTTCCCCGCACCCGCTCGGCGCTCGATCGGATCGTGGCGAATGTCATGCGCGTCCAAGACGCGCTAGGTCGCGCCATTCTCATCGAAAATCCGGCGCTTTATATGTCGCTGGACAAGCATGAGCTGACCGAAACCGAGTTTCTCGACGAACTCGTCCGCCGTTCCGGGTGCGGCCTGCTGATCGACGTCAATAATGTCTTTGTCAGCGCCAACAATCTTGGTTTTAGCGCGCAGGCTTATCTCGATGCGATCCCAGGCACAGCCATCGGCGAAATTCATTTGGCCGGCCACGCGGCCGACGCGCGTTACGGCGAACGCCTCCTGATCGACACCCACGACGCGCCGATTTGTGAAGCCGTCTGGCGTCTCTACGAAAGGCTGATCAAAAGGGTTGGACCCAAACCCACTCTGATCGAGCGTGACGACAATATTCCCCCCTTTGCCGAGTTGCGCAGAGAACGCGATCGCGCCCACGATCTTTTGACTTCGCCGCCATTGCTCGAGCGCCAGGAGGCGGCCCATGTCTGATCTCGCCGCGTTTCAGGATCGGTTTTCGGAGGCTCTCCACCATGACGGCGATTTGACCGGATATGGAGACGCCGAGGCGCTGCGGATTGGTCTCAGCGTTCACCGGAATACGGTCTACAAAGCCCTCATCGACGCGCTTCGCGCCAACTACCCAACCGTCGAACGGCTCGTGGGAGACGAATGGTTCACTGCCAGCGCTTGCGCGTTCTTGGCGGAAAATCTTCCCGAAGAGGTTTCTTTGAGCGCATTTGGCGCGGCCTATCCGGATTTCCTGGCCGCGCTCCCCGCTACCAAGGATTTGTCCTATTTGCCCGGCGTCGCTCGACTGGACCGGTTCTGGACCGAGGCGCATATCGCGGCGGACGCGGACGTTTTGTCGCCGGAGGCTCTAGACGGCGTTCCTTCCGACTCTCTGTTCGATTTGAAATTTCGCTTACATCCCAGCGCGCGGCTTGGATGGTTCGCGGAACCCTCGCCTTCAATCTGGCGGCTGAACAGGCCGCCGGCGCCGACGCCAGATCGAGTCGATCTCGAATGGTTGGCCGAAGGCGCTCTAATCGCCAGGCCGCGTGGCGAAGTCGTCATGCTGATTCTCGACGCCGCGGGTTTCGCGTTTCTCGAAAAATGTCTTGCAGGCGCGACTCTCGGCCAAGCCGCAACCGCGGCTCTCGAGATCGACGCTACGGCTGACCTGAAGACCCTGATCGCTCAATTCATCACCTTCGGCGCGTTCATGCCGATTGACGCTCTCGCTTCACTTCAAAGAGATGACCAAGAATGACCTCAATCGCCTATTGGCTGAGAAAGCCCTTTGCGACGTTCGCCGACCTCGCCGAAATATTGACGCCGGATTGGCTTCCGCCGCTCGTCGCTCGCCTCGGAATCGCGGCCGTCTTTTTTCAATCGGGACGCACGAAAGTGGAGGGCCTGCTGACCATTACGCCCGGCGCCTATCAGCTCTTCGAAGAGGAATACAAACTTCCTCTATTGCCGCCGGATGTCGCCACACATCTGGCGACTTACGCCGAGCACCTGTTTCCGATCCTGCTGGCGCTTGGCCTCTTTACGCGCTTGTCCGCGGCCGCTTTGCTCTTGATGACGCTGATCATCGAAGTCTTCGTCTATCCCGCCGCATGGCCGACCCATTTGAGCTGGGCCGGCTTGCTGTTGCCATTGCTCGCACGAGGCGCCGGCACGTTGTCCATCGATCGTCTCTTAAAAATCAGATGATGTGCGCAATTCAAGAACTCTCGTAATTTTGATCTCCAATCGAGCAGATCTTTGTAACGTTGTTCTCCGCCGCAACGAAGAACGTTTCGTGGGCTTCTTTCCCAGACCCCGGCTCGTTTGTGGGGACTCGTTCGAAAGCTCACATGTGCTCGTTTGGCGAGCGAATTCCTGAGGAGATCAACATGAAGGTCAATATCGTTTCCGGCACAACTCTCGCGGCGGCGGCAGTTGCGCTCGCACTGAACGGCATATCCATTACGCCGGCTTCCGCAAAGAAGGCGGCGAAGACTGTCCACTGTATGGGCATCAACTCCTGCAAAGGAACGAGCTCCTGCAAAACCGCGAGCAATTCATGCAAAGGTCTGAATTCCTGTAAGGGCCAAGGATGGCTACCCGCGAAATCGAAGGCGGCGTGCGAGGCGAAGGGCGGCACCGTCGGCTAATCTACCTTGAAGACAGGCGGATGGCGCCATCCGCCTGTCCGATCGGTTCGGACAATTTGTGCTCGGCAGGGGCGCACGGCCCGAAATCTGCATCACCTACCCCCCATACGGCGCCGCGGCGCAGGAGCCGAGCGCCCAGCTCGCGCGCAGTTTCCAATGTCGGCTTTCGAGCGGCAATCACCGAATGTCTGCTCAGGGTCAGTGTTCGCCGTTGCGCCGGGACACATTAGGAATGTCCGATATCGGTCCAAGTGAGACATTGGTCGCCAACGCACGAACGTCTGGGTCACAAAACAGAAATTCAATATGAGACACTTGTAGCCGAGTGTTGCATTTCCTTATGTGTCACCTTCGGCTATTGTAGCGATAGCGCCGTGGCGGTGGTGGTGGCGCAACCGCTTGACCATGTCACGGGGACCGCCATGCTCAGCCTCATATTCATCAGCATCGTCACACTCGCCTATTCGTCTTGGCTCCTGTTCGCTCTCACGGTTCATGCCCTGCCTTTTTTCGTCGGCGTGAGGTTAGCGTTTGCCGCGCATCAGAGCGGCGCGGGCGCGATAGGCGCCTTGTTGATCGGCCTTGTCGCTGCCGCTCTTACACTCAATTTGGCGCGACGTATTTTTGCGGCGACGCGCTCCCCGGTGAACCGGGTGGTCGTCGCATCCATTTTCGCAACGCCAGCCGTCGTCGCCGGCTATCATGCAGCTCTCGGTCTCTCACGCCTGACGGCGACTTCTCTCGTCTGGCAGCAGGCGTTTGCTGTCATCGGCGCGATTACTGTCGGCGCAATCGCAGGGTCCCGCATTGCTCGAAGTACGGAGCACACGAACTGACCGAGCGCAGACGCGGTGTTCGCCGTGTCTTTTCGGTCTCTGCGACCAGCGCGCAATTAGCGTCCGTCCTGCCTTTCAGTCTTGCGTTGAGGCATAGCGCTGTCTGTGGTCGCGTCTGATGACGAATAGTTGGCCTTCGCAACCGCGCTGGCCGCAGCAGCGGCCCGATTGATGCCGGCCGCCTCATTCTCCTTCTCGGCAAGCAGTTCGTCCGAAGCGACATCTTCCTGAAGGCGGCCGCCTTTCTGAACGCTGCAGCTTCTTTTCTTTCGCTTGAATTCTGCCGATCTTGTTCACGGCGCCTTTTGTCCGCGGAGTCTCCCGCCGAGATTGCTGTTCGGCCAGCTACGACCGTCACGGCCTCTCTTATGGCTTCATCTGGCCGAAGGCCGGCTACGCCTCGATCGCCCTGGACGCAACGGAATCGACGCAACTTTCTTCCCCTGACGCCCGTGGCGTCATTCCTCGCGAGGCAAGAAAGCCGCGTCCATGCCGTCCTCCGCGCTGCTGCGGCCCTGCGGGTGCGTCGTCGAATCGCCTTCGGCTGCGAAGCGCCATCGAGGCCGCGATGGTCGCGGGCTCGAAAACAGCAGAACTTAAAGGAGACTGATCATGGCGAACATCGGCACTTTCAAGAAATCCGGCGCCGAATTCCTCGGCGAGATCGTGACGCTCAGCGTCCAGGCCAAAGGCGTCCGCATCGTTCCGGAAGCCAATCGCACCAACGACAATGCGCCGAGCCACCGCGTCTTTGTCGGCCGCGCCGAAATCGGCGCCGCATGGTCCAAGCGCTCGAACGAGGGCCGCGACTATCTCTCGGTTAAGCTCGACGATCCGAGCTTCACGGCGCCGATCTACGCCAACCTCTTCGACGACGAGGACGGCGACGGCTACTCGCTGATCTGGTCGCGGGGCCGCAAGCCCAACGGCGACTGAACGCCAGCGCCCCGTCCGAGAAATCGGGCGGGGCCACCCCCATGACTGTTTGCTTTAACGTCACGCGTCGGCGCGCGGCTTTGCAGGTTTGCGAATTTTTTTCTTCGCAGCCTTCGGCTCTTGCGACGCTCGGCGTTGAGCCCTCCTGCTCGGTTTCCCTTCGAGGCGGCGAGCTTCCTCTTCCCGCGCTTCGTCATCTGGACTGACCAAAGCGACATGGTCGACGCCAAGGGCGAGGGCGATTTCGTATAGGCTAACGATTGTCGGATTGCGGCGACCCCGTTCGAGATCGCTCAAATATTGCTGTGTAAATCCCGACTGTTCGGAAAACGTCTCTTGCGTCAGGCCCTTCTCCAGCCTGATTCTTCTCACGTTCCGTCCGACCAGTTTCCGCATATCCATGCGGAGAAGCTGGACCGTTACATACTTTGAGGTTTATCCACTTTAGTATGTATTTTGGCCCCAATTTCACGCGAGACGTTGGCGAGAGAAATTGGCTAGAGTGCCGACAATCAACGATAAACTGCTCGTGGAAACGCTCAATCGTGCCGCCCAACAACGCCCCCTCAATTGCCGACGTCGCGCCCAATGACGACAACGTCGTCGACTACGACCGCGCCCATTCGGTCGTCTATTTGCGATTGCTCGACGCGGCCAAAGAAGGCGCGGCGTGGGAGGAAGCATCGAAGATCATTCTGGGGATCGATCCTGACCGCGAGCCGGAACGCGCGAAACGCGCCTATGAGACGCATCTCGCCCGCGCCAAATGGATGACGACACACGGCTACAAGGACCTTCTCGATGGTCCGCCCTGAACGGGTCGTTGATTTACAGTATTTGGTCCAATCAAATATTTATGGCTCGGTCCCGACGTCATTGCAGCAAATGATCAGACATTGAATGTTTGAGTAAATCAGCCCATGCAACTTCGAGTTGGCGCAGCGACAAATTATCGCCCGATATTTTCGTAATCCTTGGCGTGGCCACTCCACGACGAGAATTTCCATGACGATTGGCGATTGGCGCTCTGCACGCGCATATGAGCATTTGCGAGATACGAATTGGCGCGACTACGCTTGGGAATATTTACGGCGGAACGAGGAATATCAGGCGGCGTACGCCAATCCCGCGTTTCGGGCCAGACTCGATGCAGGCCTAGATGGACCCGAGCGGTGTTGGGGGCTTCGATTTCCCGGTTGACCCAGCGCTGAACGCCGCCGAGGCGGAGGTCTTCTGGCGTCCGGAATGCTGCTCCAGCGTCGTGATGCTCTCCGAGCATCCCGCCATTCCCTCGATGCTCGTCTATGCGCCGAACAACTGGCCGGACGTGCGGGCGCATCGCACGACGTCTGATGGAGACTATCTGATCCTTGGCGCGAGACGTGACGAGCATCGGCTCTGGTTGCCGGGCGCTCCCAAACAGGGCGTCGCGCTTTCCGCGCTCATTCCAGTCGATCAATCGACGGCGGCGCGTGCTGCCGCAACATTGCGCTTTCTCCGCCGCATCGGCGGATTGTCGACGCAAGCAGCGCCGATCGACGATCGGCGCTCTGTCATGATGCTCCGTGCGCTCGACGGACATCTCGCAAAAGCCGCTTATCGCGATATTGCAGAACAGTTCTTTGGTCATGAACGAGTCAAGCGCGAACACTGGAAGACCTCGTCGATCCGCGCCACGACGATCCGCCTTGTGACAAGGCGGCCTCGCGCTGATGCGTGGCGGCTATCGCAAGCTGCTCCGCAAATAGCGGACAGCATTCGCGCAACAATCTCCTGAAGATGACATTGAACGCGCGCGAGACGCGTATCGGGTGACGAACTTCATACACCCGACATTCGTCATCCCTCCCGCTGGACCTTCCTCGCCAAAGTGATCGACGACGGCCGCCAATTCTCGGCGGCGCGCTTCGTTACTCCGAGGCTCGATCATGTCCACGCAAACAGCAGAACTCCCGCCGCGCTACCTGCGAACACCCGAGGCCGCGCGCTTTCTTGGTCTTTCCGGCCGCACTCTGGAGAAGCACCGCACCTATGGAACCGGTCCACGCTACTCCAAGCTCGGCGGGCGCGTCGTTTATCGCGTTGAAGATCTGCAGGCGTGGGTCGAACGCGGAACAAAGGCGTCAACGTCAGATCCCGGAGTCGGGACCGTTCTGCCAGCGCGTCGGCACGCCAGCGACGTGCTCAATCGCGCCAATCAATCGCGTCGCTGAATGGTCCGGCGCCAGTCATGACACATCGTTCGAAACGCTTCCGTAGCGCCGAATGGGAGCGCCTCGAATTGTTCCGCGCGCTCCCCGGTGATCTCGCGCCACGCGACGCCCAAGACCTCATGTCCTATCCATTTTTCAGCTTGGCCAAATCAAAACGCACGACGCCGATCGACTTCCGGACGGGCGAGATCGTTATCAAGGTCGAAGCGACGTCCGAACATGGCATGGCGACCATTTGGGACGCCGACGTGCTGATCTGGGCGGCCTCACAGATCGTTCAGGCGCGCGACAACGGGCTCAAAACCTCGCGTCTGATGGCCGCGACCCCTTACGAAATCCTTACCTTCATCGGCCGCGCGACGAGCGCCCGAGACTATCAACGGCTGAAGGCGGCGCTCGATCGGCTGCAGTCGACAAGCGTCGCGACATCGATCCGCCAGCCAACAGAGCGACGACGTCATCGCTTCTCCTGGATCAACGAATGGAAAGAGACGGCTGATGCGAGCGGCAGGCCGCTCGGCGTTGAATTGATCCTGCCGGATTGGTTCTACGCCGGCGTTCTCGACCAGGCTTTGGTGCTCACCATTGATCGGGCCTATTTTGCGCTGACGGGCGGATTGGAGCGTTGGCTTTATCGGCTCGTTCGCAAGCACGGCGGACGCCAGGGCGGCGGCTGGAGCTTCGATTTTCGGCATCTTCACGCCAAGTCCGGCGCGCTGTCGCCGCTCAAACATTTTGCATTCGACCTGCGCGATATTGTTCGCCGGCAGCCTCTCCCAAACTACCAACTCTCGATCCGCCGCGGTCCGCTTGGCGATGAGCGGCTGATCTTCGCTCCGATCCCGCTTGATCCGCCGGACCGCGCTCTGCGCCGTCTCGATTCATCGCTCCAGCCTGTGGACAAGCTGTGAAAACGCTCGTGCTATCGGGGACCGCCCCTATCGTGCCATCAGGGACCGGATCCTCGTGCTATCAGGGACCAAATTGGTCGCTAACGCATTGTCGCGTCGTCATTCACGACGCTCCTAACTGTACTAACATTGAATCCTTCGGATTCAATCTAACGGATCGCGCTGAAATCCCCGATGTGGACAATCGCGGCGAAGTTTTGCCGAAAAGAGAAGGAGAGCAGCAGCGTGAACCGGCGTTAGCCAACCCTCATTGGCTTCATCCTTCAAAAACCTTTGGCAGTGCTCTCGATCAAACGGATCGCACGCAAGGTCTTCGCTCAAAAGCCCATCGACGCGCCGTCGCCGTATCAGCCACCGCTTCCTCTTTCGGAGGCGTGTCATGACCGCGCCGACCGAAGTCGAACTCTATTTTCTCAAAGGCAAGATCGAGCGCTGGATTCGGTTCGGAACGCCTGTCAGCGAACGCACGCTCGACCGTCGCCGGCGCATCGTTTCCTTCGAGCCCGGATCGATCTTCGCTTTCGTCCGCTGGGCGTCAAACGACTACGGAACGCTCGTTTCGCGCATTGATATTCTGCGCGCCTGCAAATCGGGCGAAGCCTATTCATCCGTTCCCGGCGTCAGGCCCGGCGCTGAAATTCTTTTGCGCACGGTTGGCTGGGAGAAAGTTCAGCGTGTTCTGCGCGCCGTTGACGCCGTCGAGGCGCTCGGCTTCGCGCCGCAAGACGTCTGCCCCGATCATTGGCGGCATGTTCACAATCAACTCGCAGCAGGACTGCCGGCGCGGCCCTATTCCCGAGAACGACATAAGGCTTGGCTCTTACGCGCGCAGGTCGAGGCCAAATGATTAGAACCATTACCCTCACGCTACTCGCGTTCTGCGCAATGGCTTCGACGCTCGTGACACATCACGATCCGCTGCTGGTCTGGAACGCTTCCGAAAGCGTCCCGATAGGCCTCTATGCCGTGCAGCCGATCGACAGGCTCTCGATTAGCCGATCTTGTTGTCGCCCGCCCGCCGGAACCGCTCGCCAACTGGCTTGCAGAGCGGCGCTATCTCCCCCTCGGCGCATTGCTGATCAAGCGTGTCGCCGCATTGCCTGGGCAGAAAGTTTGCCGCAACGGGCGCGCCATAATGGTCGACGGCATTGAGATGGCCGAGGCGCAGGAAAGGGACCACGCCGGACGATTGCTGCCGGTCTGGAGCGGCTGTCCTGTGGTCCTACCTGGCCAGATCTTTCTCCTCAACTGGGACGAGCCATTGTCCCTCGACGGGCGATATTTCGGCGTGATTCCATCCGACCGATTGATCGGGCGCGCTTCGCCGCTTTGGACATGGGAGACGCACGAATGACGCCAAGCGCCGTTCAAACTCTTCGCGCTTTCAAGCGCCGCCGCCGATCATTCACACTGTCGACAACCCTAGCCCTCAGCGCATTGGTCGTCCCGGTCATTCATACCGGAACAACCTTCGCCGAGCTCGGCAAATGCGTTCTTCCCTCACTTCAAGCATCACCGGAAATCGTCTCGAAAGCGATTGATGAGGCGTCGCGTCGCTTCCGTGTCCCATCCGCATGGATTTGCGCCGTTATGCGCGCCGAAAGCCACGGCGACGCGAGAGCCGTTTCCGAAAAAGGCGCGATCGGTCTGATGCAACTCATGCCGGCGACTTACGAAGAGCTCCGCATAACGCACGACCTCGGCCCTGACCCTTTCAATCCGCGAGACAACATTCTTGCGGGCGCCGCCTATCTCTCCGAACTGTTTGAGCGCTACGGCGGCAACGGTTTTCTTGCCGCCTATAATGCGGGTCCGCAGCGCTATGAAGAATATCTTCACGGACGCCGATTGCCGAACGAAACCGCTGAATATATTTCGCGGCTGACGCCCAAACTCGGTCTCGAGCACGTTCCCGCGCTGCAAGTTCCTCCGTCTTCCGACATGCACTATGCGTCAATCTTTGTCGCTTTGACAGCGGCGAAACAAACGCAAGGGACGACGGATGACAGCGGCGCCAACGGCGCATCGAGGAGCCAAAAAGCCGCCTCGGATCCTCTCTTTCGGGCGCTGCGTGACGACCAAATTTACGCACGCGGTTCGCTCTCGAACGGCGATTCAAGTTCTGCGTTATACGCCGCCGCTCAGCAGAGCGCCGATCTATTCGTCGCTCGCCAAGCCTCAGAAACCTCCCGATGACCGCTTTCTTGCTTTATCGCATGATAGCGCAGGTTCTCGCGCCTTTACGCGCGAGCACAGGGGAGGGAGCGCAAGCGACCGTTTTAGGGCAAGATAAAAGAGACAGCCTGTGGGCTTGTCCGGCGGTCGGTTTGTCGTGGCGCTTCAATGCATTCAAACAGGCTGCGTTATTGGAACGCAGCCTGTCATTTTCAACATGTGTTTGCAAAGCCTTGCCAATTTTCACCTCGTCTGCTTTTCGCCATGTCTCGCGACGATGATATCCGCGTCCGCCCTGGTCGCATTCGCTCGACGAAGCCGGGAAGGGCGAAGAGCTTCATCTCGCGTGTTCTTGCGGCGACGCAGAAGGCCGGCGGTTTGCATCGTCGAGGCGTTCGCGGAAAGGGGCGCGGCGCGTTTGGGCGCGGTCGCGCTGCGAGCCTCTCCGCGCTGCGAGGCCTCACGTCCCGATCGCGAAGCGTGGTGGTCAAGGCGCGCGTCGTTCGACATCGGGCGAAGGCCGCGCCGCTCTGCCCGCATCTTTCTTATCTGCGCCGCGACGGCGTCACCCGCGACGGCGCGCCGGGGAAAATGTTTGACGCGGCCAGCGACGAGGCGGATACGCGCGGCTTCGCAGAACGATGCCAGGGCGACCGCCATCACTTTCGCTTCATCGTCTCGCCCGATGATGCTGTTCAGCTTACTGACCTTCGCGCCTTCACGCGCGACCTCATGGGCGAGATGGCGCGCGATCTTGGCACCGAGATCGACTGGGTCGGCGATCGATCATTGGAACACCGAACACCCGCATATCCATGTCCTCTGCGCGGGCGAACAGACGACCGACGGCGATCTCGTCATCAGCCGCGACTACATCAGCCGCGGCCTGCGGGCTCGCGCCGAGCAACTTGTCACCCTGGAGCTCGGCTCCCGCAGCGAGCAGGAGATTCGCCAATCGCTCGAACGGCAGGTTGAGGCCGACCGTTGGACTCCGCTCGATCAGGCGCTGGCGCGGGAAGCCGCGAAGCGAGATCGGCTTGATCGACCTTCGGCCCGATGCTGATCAGGCGAACGATGTCGAACGAACGATGCTGGCTGCGCGCGCCCGCAAGCTGGAAAAGCTCGGCCTCGCGGCGCCCGTCAGCCCTGGCCAATGGATTCTGGCGGAGGAAGCCGAGAGCGTCCTTCGCGCGCTCGGCGAACGCGGCGACATCGTCAAGCGCATCCATCGACGGCCTCACTGAGCGCGGCGTCGAGCGCGCGATGGCGGATTTCGCATGGGATCAGCGACGCGCGCGGTGATCCCATTATCGGCCGACTCGATTTCGCGCGGCCTCGATGACGAATTGAAGGGCTCGGCCTTCGCGGTCATCGACGGCGTCGACGGTCGCGCCCACCACATCCGACTTCAGAGACCTCGACGCGACCGGCGACGCCGCGCCAGGCGCGATCGTGGAGGTTCGGCGACTCGCGTCGCGTGAAAGCGGGCAACGCGACTTGTGCTCGCCGTTCGCTCTGATTTGACCATCGAAGAGCAAACTCGCGCGAGCGGCGCCACATGGCTCGATCGGCGCCTCGTCGCCAAGGAGCCGATGCCACTGTCAGAGGCGGGCTTTGGCCGCGACGTCCGCGAGGCCATGAATGCGCGCGCCGAACATCTTGTCGCCGAGGGACTCGCCCGCCGCCAGGGCCAGCGATTCATTTTCGCGCGCGATCTCCTCGACACATTGCGTGCGCGCGAACTCGAATGAAGCCTACGCGCGGCTCGCTGCGGAGACAGGCCTCGTCAAGGCATGCACGATCGCCGAGGCGAGACCGTCGCCGGCGTCTATCGGCCAGCGCTCAGCTCTCGCGTCCGGTCGCTATCGCCATGATCGACGATGGTCTCGGCTTCAGCCTCGTTCCTGGACTCCGTCACTGGAAAGGAACTCGGCAGGCAGGTGTCGGGCCTGATGACGCCCGGCGGTGGCGTGGACTGGAGTTTTGGTCGCAAGCGCGGAATCGGGCTGTCAGACGACAGAGAGCGACTCCAGCGCCGCCGGCGCTCACCACGCGTGCTCGTCGGGCGTCGGGGTGCCCTGCCACTCGAGACGCCAAATTCCGCCTTGCCGAAGATTTTGGACGAGATCGGGGCGGAAGACGACAAGGCACACGCCGCCGGCATGTCGAACCGATGGATAGACGATCCCATTGCTCGCAGCCTCCGTTCTCAGATGTCGGGCAAGCGCTTGACCAGCCGGATACGCCACACTCGGTTCCTCGCGCAGGGCGGCTCGGCCGCGCGTCGACGGCGCGTAGGATCATGAAACGGTCCGAAGAAGTCAGCGAGCAGCTCGGCATAGTCGGTGACGTTGTCGAACCGCCCAATCGCTTCGAGTTCGCGCGTCAGATGAAAGGCCACCTCTCCAAGCGACGTTTCGACCTCGAAGGCGCGATACCACGGCGAGCGATCCTCGCCGTTGAACGATCCCCCCGGCCTCGTGTGCGTGAAGGCGGCGTTGATGAAGGTGTAGCCGGCGCGGCCGAACACCAGCTCGCGCGGATCAGTCCTGGCCGACCAAATTCTTGCGCTTGCAATCGCGCATTGGTCGCGCTTCCAGGCTGGCGAGGTCTTCAAGGACGCCGAAATTAGCGGCGAGCAGCGACAAACGGCGCTGGTCGACCTGTCGAAATCAGCCGCACCGTGCTCTTCGGCAAGATCGACGATCGACGGCAAAGCCATTCACAGGCCGCCGCGCAATACGTCGATATGCCTGCGAACCTCCAGCATCTTCAATGCCGCCTTCGATCATTGCGTCGAGCGGCCGATCAGTTCCATCGAGCGGCCCCTTGTTCGGCAGTCGCGCCCATTCGTCGGAGAGCGGTTCCGAGAAGAGTAGCCGCGACCCCTTGAAGATTCCGATCAGGACGCTGACGCGGGTCAGCGTGTCTTCGACAAGGCGCCGGACCATTCGCCCTTCATCGGGACCAGGTCCGCTCCGACACGTTGCCGAGAAGCGCGCGACTTCAGGCGCTGGTGAGCCGCCAGATTTCCGCGAGGTGAACCACGCCTTCGACGGCGGCCGGCGTCGAAACGCTCGCGCGTCGCCGCATCCGCCAGATTGGGCGGGGCAGGGGGAACGCCGAAATCGTGGGCCGGGCCAGCAGCAGCTGGCGAACTCATTGATGGCCTCCATGCTCTAGTCCATTTGACAGAATATATTGCCGTTGGCAGCGTGTGGAGCCCCCTTGTGGGTTCGAAATTCTACGTCCCGCGGTCGGGAAGGTCAACCTTTTCTCTGTCTTTGCGCGCCATGGCGCGACGATCCGCGACCGCTCCTCGATTCCGCTTCCGAGCGTTCGCCTGGCCCTCAAAAGCTATCCAGTGTCCGCCACACGCGTCTCTGGGGCCACCTTTCGTCGTCTTCTCGATCGTGCTTCGACCACATGAGCGCGACCAGTGGACGGCTCGACGGTTGGCGTTCCGATCATTCACCCCTGGTTTCTCGTCGGAGTCTGGCGCTTCTATGCGCGCGGCCTTTTTCTGGTCGATCATATCACTTTGACGCCTACACGATTTTTTCGTCGAAGGCTTCGTCGTCGCCGCTTCGGGCAAGCTTTGCTTCGATTGCCGTCGCCATCGGCATGTCGGTGCGTCGCGCGCGCGGAACAGAGATACCGTTACCTTATCGTTGGCGCGCTCGGCGACGCTCAACAACATCGGCGCGGCGGTCTTTCTCGAGCCCAACAGCGTCGTACTTCGGACGATTCCAGGTATCTCCGCCATGACGGCCCCGACCATGTCCTCTGCTTTCCGCCAACACGATCTGACCAGAAGGCATCGGCCTTCTCGTTCCGACGCTTCTCGCTGGTTCAGGCTCCGATCGTGGTGCATGACATCAAGGGCAAGAAGTACAACCTGACGGCGCCAGATCGTCGGCGCACTTCGAGCACATGCTGCTGTTCGATCCGACCAACGCCAACTCTTCCGGCCTCCTGATCCAGCTTCTTGGAAGATCTACGGCGCAGGCCGGCGGAAGCTCGAGAACGTACCAACGTCGCCGATCTTCTCGTCGACCCTGAAGGTTCGCTCCAACGGCGCAATCGTCGGAAGAAGACCAGCCACTCGGCTTTTCTGCGCGACCGTCTCCATGTCCTTTACACCGGCGGAGCAGGACACTCGGCCGGCGGCTCCACCAATTTTATGCTCCAATTTAAAGCGGCCCCCAATGACGACGCTACACGCCATGATGACAACTACGGTCATCATGATGACGCCGGTCCGCACCCGTCGTCGCATCGACGGCGCGCGAGCTTTTGGACGGGTCGGAGACGAGGAGCACTTCTGGCGTCCTGTCCACCGCCATGTCCTTCTCTCGCCTGTCTGTCTCGTCGTTCCTGTCGTCGCTGGATCACACAGCACTGTGACTAGCGTATCACAGATCTCGTCTCAGCCGAAGCCAGCAACACTCTTACCTTGTCGTGCGCATCAGACATATTACAGCAACCACTGCATGCACCTCATCCTGAGATCAGGATGAGTCAACGAGTAACGCAGAAACTTGTGAAGTTGGAAGCCAAGCACGTCATCACTGCTTCTCATGCTCGACAAGTTCCCCGCGCTCGGTCGGCTCGATTTCTTCGAGTCGGACACTCACCTTCATAGCAGCTATCGGCTCTCAAGCTTCTGATCGCGCAGTCGCTCGATCAGATCGAGAAGGCCTATCGGCCGACGATCACCATCCTCGACGATTGTCATGTGCGCGTGTCCTTCGCGACCGAATGACGGCGCCACGGCGGAGCGCCGTTTCTCTCGTCGCTCGGCCGAACCGAAGATGCGCGCGATGAAGAGACTACACCCACCATCGTCTGAGCCCATGGCTCGGACCGATCGTCTCGCGTTTCAGGAAACCGCACGTACACTGCTGACGCCGGGAGAGACCGATCCCGACTCCCTCCTTACGATGATCGTCCTCGTGTACGGTCTCTCCCCGATCCGCGCCGGAGCGCACGCTATTTCGATGATAAGACAATTGATGGCACCGATCCTCGCGCGCGCTTTGAGCAGATCGATGAAGTTCGCCGCCGAGCAGTTCGAGTAGGTTCCGCGAACAAAAGGACGGAAGTTCGAGCACCTTGCCGGCTTCCAACGGACAGCCCCGCGACCGCCGAAGATTCCCTGCCGATGAGCAGTCTTCGCCGAGGAACCTCATTTCCCGACCATCGAGGAAGATCGCGCCGGTCGGAGCCAAGCGTCTCGTTGACGCCCAGGACTTCATCAGTCGACAAGAGGGAGCAGCGAGGAGACGATTTAGCCACACCTCTCCGCGGCCAGGCTTCGCTCGCTTGCGCGAGCAGAGCCGCGATCAACAACAACGACATTGCATTCTGAGATCATCGATCAACGGCTCAGCGACGCCTGTCCGTCTATCTCGACGCCGACATGATGCAGCGGCTTCGAAGAGCTCAGCGTTCAATGAGCGCGTCGGCCGAATCTCCGATCGCGGAAGCCACCATCACGTACCTTCTCGACCACGGACGATCCCGATCGTTCCGAGCCGCACTGACGCAAGAACTCGATCGCCTGTCCCGCTCCATCGACCGCGTGGAGC
>CAWESG010000010.1:0-72049 GCA_963811555.1 uncultured Alphaproteobacteria bacterium
GTAAAACTCGCGGCCCAGCCTAGCTGAACCGCGAGTCTTCAGGCCCGCCATTGGTGACGCGGGCGCCTGTCGAGGCGCCCGCGCTCATTGGGTTAGTTCGTTATCGGATGTCCCTGCTGCGCTTGGTCCAGTCGAGACACGCTTCCAGGTCTCTCCGCTGCACAAGACGCCCCATAGGCAGCCCTTCAGCGTCAACTCGCCGGGTTTCTTGATGCTGATGACGCCGTCGTAGGTGTTGCCGTCCTCCGCGTTGTAGAGCTTGCCTTTCCACTCATTCGGTCCGGTTTGCTGCGCGCCGCGCAGAATAACCGTGCCGATGGAGGCCTGGTCTTCGGCGCTTTTCGCTGCGACGACTTTTGCGCAGAGCAATCCGTCGCAGTCATAGAAGCTGAATTGCACGCCTCCCTCGGGGCGCAGCCACAGGCCATGAGGGTCATTGCCGCTTGCCGCATTGCCATAGGAAGAGGCAAAAGCGGCCAATAAGGCGCCGCTTACGACGGCGTGCGCGAACTTCTGAAGTTTGGTGGAATCGATCCGGTGTTCATTACTCATTTCGATCGCTCCCGACTTACGTCTGACTGCGAACGAGGTTCCTCCGTCATTTTGGCGATTCTTCGGCATATGTGAGATCGGAAGCCTTCGATCATGGCGTCATGAACGCTGCTGCCCTTCTAAAGGCTGTAAGAATTCCAAGCTGCTGGATGTGGGCCTATCGCAACAGCAGGTCTTCATAGACCTCAAGCGTAGAACGGCACATGCCTTCGAGCGAAAAATGGGTATGAACATGCTTGCGGGCGCGATGCGTCAATTCTTCGCGCGCCGAAGCGCCAAGCTCGAGAGCCTCGCGTATGGCCTTGGCGAGCGCTGTCGCATCAGAGGGAGGCACGCGCCACCCGGTGCTTTCACTGGGCGCAGCTTCGGGCGGCGCCAGCACGACCTCGGGCGCTGCGCCATGATCGGATACGATAACAAGCGCGCCCATGGCCTGCGCTTCGATCGCGACGCGGCCGAACGCTTCGGGCTCGGTCGAAGGCGAAACGACGACCGAAGCAGCGAGATAAGCGGCCGGCATATCGTCGCAATAATCGGCGTTGCGCACGACGGCTACGAGGCCAGCGCGGGCGATTTGCGCCTCGATTGAACGTTTCATCGCCTCGCTATGGGCGTCGCCAACGAAGATGAAGCGGACGTCGTTCAATCCTGCGGCGACAAGCCGTGTCGCCGCTTCGATCAAAATGGCGTGCCCCTTCCGTGTCGAGAGCCGCGCCGGCAACAACACGACGCGCTGATGCGGCTCAACGCCCCAAGCCGCGCGAAGCCGTTCGACGCGACGCGCATCGACCGCTGCTGGAGAGAACAGGCGCAAGTCGGCGCCGCGCGGAATGACGGCAATGCGCCTGGACGCCTCAGGATGCAGCGTCGCTATTCGGCGCGCGACAAACTCCGAATTGGCGATGACCCTATCGCCGGCCGACATGATGGCGTTGTATTGCAATTTGACTGCGGAGGAGCCTGAATAGGCGCTGTGATAGGTGGTGACAAACCGTGCGCCCGTCTGGCGCGTCGCGTAATAGGCGACCCAAGCCGGAGCGCGCGAGCGCGCGTGCACAATGTCGACGTTCTCGTCGCGAATGACCCGCGCCAGACGCACGGAGTTGAACGCCATGGCGAACGGGTTCTTGGTCGCTGCGGGGAAGGGAAGCCAAATTCCGCCCTTGGATTGCAGTTCGCTGACCATGCGGCCGCCACGCGATGCGACAAGGCAACGCGCGCCGGCGTCCGTAAGCGCCGCCGCAACGTCCACCGTCGTGCGTTCGGCGCCGCCGGAATGGAGATCGGGAACGATCTGCAAAATCGTTCGCCCGGCGAGCCGCCGGGTGGAGGAGGGGAAAGCTATGAATTCCTGTTGCATAAGGTTACGGACAGTCTCTGACACGCGCAGCCTGCGCTTACGTCGCTCGAGAGCCCGCGCCTCCTTGACCCATGCGTCCATAATCTCACCGCAGAAAATGGATACACGAGGCGCTTCACCTGGAGTGCGCTCGTCTCGCCGACGCAGCGCATTCACTTACGCGATTATCGAACAACTATGAGCAATGTTAAGTTTTTCAAGGGGAACGGGCAATGGGGCAAGCGGACCATGCGTCCAAAATGAGCGTGGATGACGATATTCTGGATTATGTCGAGGTTGCCCGCGCGACGTCCCGATCGGAGCCTCCTTGGCGCATCGCGCGTCGTCTTCGAAAGCCCCTCGCAGAGCCGCCGAAACCCGGAGTGGTCTGGCTCGGGGGATTCAATTCGGACATGCGTGGGACCAAGGCGTGCTTTCTCGACGAATGGTCGAGAACCGAAGGCCGCTCCTGCCTGCGCTTCGACTATTCCGGCCATGGCGAGTCGGATGGGCTTTTCGAGGATGGCGCGATCGGCGATTGGCTCGAGCAAAGCATCCAGCTCTTCGACATCTCGACCCAGGGTTGTCAAATCGTCGTCGGATCTTCCATGGGGGCCTGGATTGCGCTGTTGCTCGCCCGCAGCCTCGCGCAACGAGGGGAAGCTCATCGGCTGAAGGCGCTGGTCTTGATTGCGCCCGCCGTTGACTTCACCGAAGAGCTGATCTGGAAGAATCTCGACGATCAGGCGAGGCGAGACATTGTCGAACGCGGCGTGTGGGGGATGCCTTCGCTTTACGCCAGCGAGCCGACTCCGATTACGCGCCGGCTGATCGAAGAAGGCCGCGATCATCTGCTTTTTGGCGGCGTGATCCGTTCGCACGCGCCGGTCCATATTCTTCAAGGCCTCTGCGATCAGGACGTGCCCTGGCGCCACGCCGCCGCGCTCATGGAGCGGCTCGCCGCCGATCCCGCGACGATCTCCTTTATTCGGGAGGGTGATCACCGGTTGTCCCGAGACGAGGACCTCGAGCGTCTGAGCGCCGCAATCCAATCGCTGAGCTAATTCTCGCGCCGCGTCGCAGGCCGATTTCGTATCGCTAAATCTTAATAAAATCTGACCTGCGGTTGTATTGCGCAACCGAACCCATGCGATCTCAACCACCTGTCGAAGAGTTTTACAACGTCTTAATCATATGCGCTCGTTTTTATCTGTCTGGTCGCTTCCCACGCAGCTTCGAGTTAACAATTGCAGCCCAGTCTGGCCATCGGATCGGGGGAGCTAGCGGCCGACTTCACGCCGCGAGAACGATCCATCGATATCGTTGCAAGCCGCGACGAGGGGCTGGGACTGTAAGACATGTGGCGCGTGAGTTTGGGCATAGCGTTGGCGCTGGCGATCGCTTGGTCGGACGCGCAAGCGGCGGACTGGTACACAGGCCTGCCTAACGACGGACCCGTCAGCGCATCTCCGAAGGCTGCGATCGACATCGCAATCGACGGCACGTCGCAGCGCTCATTGGCTGGCGCCATGATTGGCACCATCGCGCCGTTCGCGACCCTGGATCGCACCGGCATGCGCATTCGGCTTGCGGGACTGGGCGGCACCTATAGCTACATTTCTTCGGCGCCAGGGCTTGGACGCGTCACAGGCACGCTCGCCGACGGCTCGTTCATGGCGGGCTATGAGTGGGTGATGAAGAGGGCCACGATCGCAATCTATGGCGGACCGGAAATCTCCAGCAATCATTTGTCGGCATATGACCCGTCGAACGTCGTCAAGGGAACGCGTCTTGGCTTTCGAATGGGCGTGGACTTTTACGTCATGCCGACCGAAGGAACGATGCTCTCGGGCGTCGCCTATTATTCGACCAACAACGACGCTTATTACGGCCGTTTGAAATTCGGTTTCGCCTTCGCCGAACATCTGTACATCGGTCCTGAACTCGTGGCGCTCGGCGACGACTACTTTCAGCAATGGCGCTTTGGTGGACATATATCCGGCATGCAACTCGGCCTTCTGCAACTCGGCGTCTCGGGAGGCTTCCTCACTGACCGCGTTCGCGGCTCCGGAATGTATGGAATTTTGGAGACGCGATTTACGTTCTAGAGCGCGGTGACGCGCGAAATCCTAACGCAATGCTAAGAGGCAAATTTCACTGCCGTCTGAATTGGACGAAAGGCGCCGCTTCCTGCGTCAGTTTGCGTAAAAAAAGTCGGTCGGGATTTCACGCAAGTCTCGGAAGAAACTCCGAAATGCGGTCATCATTAACGCGGCCTTTAGCACCTCACGTCTACATTTGACGCCTGGGTTGGGGTTGCTGAATGTCGGCGTTGCGTTCACTCGTGTGGATTGGGATTGGCGTGCTCGCAGTCGGATTGCTCACGCAACCCGTCAGCGTTCAGGCCCAACTCGTTCTCAGCACGACCATCATCGCCACGCTCATTTTTCTGTGGAACTTCACCGCAGGCGCTCTGTCGAGACAATTGTTTCTCGCGCTCGCGAGTTTCGTCGTCATTCGCTACATGTATTGGCGCGTGACCTTCACGCTGCCCTCCGCCTCCGATCCGATCGGTCTGGGCTTCGGGCTCATCCTGCTTTCGGCGGAACTTTATTGCGTCGTCATTCTCGGCATCAGCCTGATCGTCAATGTTGACCCGGTCAAACGCAAGCCCTTGTCTCGCAGAGACGACGCCGAACTGCCCAACGTCGACGTCTTCATCCCGACCTATAACGAAGACGAATATATTCTGGCGACGACCATGGCCGCCGCCATCTCCATGGATTATCCGAGCGACAAACTAAAAATCTGGCTCCTGGACGATGGAGGCACGGATCAGAAATGCAACGACAAGGATCCAATAAAAGCTGAAAGCGCCCGCACAAGGCGGGCGTCGCTGCAAGCGCTCTGCGCGCAAATGGGCGGCCATTATCTGACCCGCGCCAAAAACGAACACGCCAAGGCCGGCAATATGAACAGCGCGCTCGCCCATGTGAAGGGCGATATTGTCGTTGTGTTCGACGCTGATCATGCGCCGTTCAGATCGTTCCTGCAGGAGACGATCGGCCTTTTTCTGGACGACCCGAAATTGTTTCTCGTTCAGACCCCGCACGTCTTTCTCAACCCAGATCCGATCGAGAAAAATCTGAAGACATTCCACAAAATGCCTTCCGAAAATGAGATGTTCTACTCCCTGACGCAGCGTGGATTGGACAAATGGGACGCATCGTTCTTTTGCGGCTCGGCCGCTCTGTTGCGACGCGCGGCGCTCAAGGAAACCGCGGGTTTCTCGGGCGTCACCATCACCGAGGACTGCGAGACGGCGTTTGAATTGCACGCGCATGGGTGGTCGAGCGCCTTCGTCGACAAGCCGCTCATCGCCGGGCTGCAACCTGAAACATTTTCTTCCTTCATCGGTCAACGCGTGCGCTGGTGTCAGGGCATGCTGCAGATCATGATGCTCAAAAACCCCTTGTTCAAAAAGGGGCTGAAGCCCATTCAAAAGCTCGGCTATCTGTCGAGCATGTCCTTCTGGTTTTTTCCGTTTCCGCGCCTCATATTCATGCTGGCGCCGCTCGTCTACATTCTTCTCGATGTCAAAATCTTCGTTTCGAACGTCGACGAGGCCATCGCCTATACGCTGACCTATATGATTGTGAATGTGATGGTGCAGAACTATCTGTTCGGCGCCGTGCGTTGGCCTTGGGTGTCCGAACTCTACGAATATTGTCAGGGCGTGTTCCTGTCCAAGGCGATCGTGTCGGTCGTGATGAATCCGCGCAAACCGACATTCAACGTCACAGCCAAAGGCTTGACGCTCGACAATGATCACCTTTCCGAACTCGCCTGGCCGTTCTTCGCCATTTTCGCATTGTTGTTCTGGGGCGCACTGACCGCCGCCTTCCGCTATTTTTTTGAACCCGGCATCAGCAATCTGATGGCGATTGTCGGCCTTTGGAACTGCTTTAACCTGATCATGGCTGGGGCCGCGCTCGGCGCCGTCGCCGAGCGAAAGCAACTGAGCAAGCATCCGCGTCTTGCGATCGATCGTCGCGGCGTTTTGAAGATCAACGACGAGTCCGTTCCCGTCGTGATCGAGAGCGTCTCCGCAGGCGACTGCGTGCTGCGTTTTGCAGAGGACGCGCCTGCGCAATTCATCGAAGCCGAAGACGTCAAGGCGCGCCTTCACATAGAAGCCATCGGTAAGTTCGCCGCAGACCATAGTCTTCCCGTCATCGTTGCGCGTGCGCCGGACATCGACAGCGGTCGTTACGACTGCGTGTTTGAAATGCTGCAGCCCGAGGAATATTTCGTGCTCGCCGATCTCATGTATGGCGATCCCGAAGCCTTGCCGAAGTTCCTGGAAACGCGGCGTAAGCACAAAGGCATTCTCTCAGGCACGGCGCAGTTCATCTGGTGGGGCCTGGTCGAGCCGTTTCGCGCATTCTCTTATGCGCTCAAACGCAAAACGGCCGATGAGACGGCAGCATCTTCGCAAGAGGCGCCGGAGCTCTCGGTCGTCTGGCTGCGTCGTCTCGTCGCAAAAGCCAAGAAGCAACCGACGCCATCCGCGACGAAGGAAGCCTCTTCTCCATCATCGACGCAACCTGCAACGAAGGAAACCTCTTCGCCGCCCGCCGTGAAATCCGCATGAACGCTCGCGCAACTGTCCCGCGCGCGCCCTTGCGGCGTCGCGCAAACCCAACGCTGATCCTCGCAGCGGCGGCCGCTTTGCTGTCGACAGATTTGGCGCGCGCGCAGGCGATCTTCACGACCGCGCCGCAGGAAATCTTTGGATTGGCGCCGAGCGGGAGGCCGATCGTGATTTCCCCGCCGCGCGATCCTGGCGTCTCTCCGCAGCCGACGGCGGCGGCGAATGAGAAGCGCGCCATCATTCGGCACTTGACCAATAATATTCAAGGCTATCGTCTCTCCGGGGAGATTGGCGCGTCGGAATGGCCGATCTACGTCACGGAACAGCAGGCGCGGCGCAAACTGCAATTCCAGCTCGGATATCTCGCCGCCGTTTCAGTGATGCCTGAAGCCTCGACGCTGACGCTGACAATCAACGACGAAGTTGTGGGTCAGACGCCGATCAAGGCGATCCAGTCGGTCAAGACGGTCGTCTTCGATATTCCCGAAGGATTGATGCGCCCGGGATTTAATTCCGTGCGACTGTCGGCCGAGCAGCGCCACAGAGTCGACTGTTCGCTTGAGGCAACCTTCGAATTATGGACGCAGATCGATCCGACGCAGACGGGTTTCATTCTCCCCGACTCTGACGTCGGCGTCGACAATCTCGCCGATCTCGGCGCGCTTTCGCCGGACGAACAGGGCGCGCTTCCGATCCGCGCCGTGATCACGGAAAAAGCGAAGACGGATGACGTCGAGCGCATGTTGCGCGCGGTGCAACTGATCTCGATCGTGGGTCGATTCGAGCAACCCGTCATCGATACGGGCCCGCTCGCTCAGGGACGTTATGGCGTCAATCTCCTCGTCGGAACAGCCGCCGCCTTGGCGAAGGAAGTCAAATTTGATTTCCTGACGGCGGTCGATCGACCTCGCGCTTTCGTCTTGCCGGCGACCTCCGAACGACGCACGACGATCGTCGTCACGGGCGTCGACGCGTCGCAGGTCGACGAGGCGATGAAGCAGTTTCTGGTCGCCGCCGCGCCCAAGGGATCTGCGGCGGGCCTGCGCGCAGCCGCCGCCTTCCCGGGCGTTCGCATGCAGGGAGGCCAGCGCGTCAAACTGAGCGATATCGGCATACAGAGCCAGGAATTCACGGGGCGATTGTTTCGCGCCGCCTTCAACATCATCATGCCTCCGGATTTCTACGCCGCCGATTATGGCCGCGCCTATGTTCATCTCGCCGGCGGCTATGCGGGAGGATTGAACTCCAAAGCCCAGATCGTGATGAACGTGAACGATCGCACGGCTGTGAGCCTCAGCCTGCTCAAAGCGTCGGGCGAAGTCTTCAAGGAGAACCCGCTTCCTCTTCCGCTCGGCTTTTTGCGGCCCGGATTGAATCGCATCGAGATCGAAGCGCATGTCCCGACCGATAGCGACGCAAGCTGCGATCCGCTCAGTTCGATCCATGCAAGCAAGAGGTTTCTGCTTCTCGACTCCACGGAAATCGAATTGCCGTCAATCGCCCGAGTCGGGCGAATGCCCGACCTCGCCGTAACCGCGACGGGCGGCTTCCCTTATGCGGACGCGGCGACGCGCCCGAAACTTTATCTTCCGAGCTTCGATCGAAAATCGATCGGCGCCGCGGCGACGATGGTTGCGCATCTTGCGGTCTCGGCTGCGCGCCCGATCGATTTCCAGATCACAACGTCTCCGCCTGCGAAGGGTCCAACGCTTGCGGTTGCGCCCTTCTCGTCGCTCAATTCATCGCTGCTTGAAAAACTCGACATGCCCGTGCAGGCCTTGAAGGAGGCGTGGAAGTCGAAAATCAGCGCAAGGATCACGCCAAGTGACGACGCCGGTCTCTCACAGCAGGAGGCGACGGCACGAAATCTTCTCGTGTTGCAGAAGAACTTCCCGATGGCCTGCCATCCGCCGAAACGCGCCAACGCCTATAAAAGCGCTGCATTGGGCGTCGACCATACGCCGACAGGCGCGATCGAACCTGCGACGCCCGGGACGCGACCTATTTGCGGAATGGGATCAAAAAGTGCGCGGCGACGGCCGCTGGGCGAATGTCGCAGCCTTTCTCGATCGCGCAGCGCATTGGGGAAAATCGAAATTCACGGACGCCGCCACCTGGATGAAGGCCGAGCTGGACCAAAAGACCGACGAATTGGCGTCGCCGCAATCATCGCTGGCGGTGGGACAGAATATTCTAGGCGAGAGCAGCGAAGACGTCTGGACCATCGTCACGTCGCCGAATGTCGATACGCTGGTTGAGTCGATCGGCTGCCTTGTCGATCCACGCGTCTCGCGACAGATCGCGGGCCGCGTCTCGGTTCTCGATATGTCGCAAGCCAAGATCAACGTCTCGCCTGTCGTCGATTCGCGCTTTGTGATGACGCAGCCGCTATCGCTCGGCAATGCGCGGCTGATCGCCGCCGGCTGGCTGTCGCTGCATGCGACGCTCTATGTCGTGGCCGCGCTGATGCTCGCAGGCTTGTTGGCGACGGCCACGCGCTGGTTCGTGCGCCACGTTGGCAGGAGGACCTAAAAAGATGAGCGCCGTGCGTCAGGTCTTCTGCGCCGTTCTTCTGCTCGTTGCGGGCGTTGCATTCGCACGCGCGCAAGAGCCTGCGCAGTCGGTGACGCAAGCCGCGACGTCGGATCAGGCGAAATCCAAGAAGCGCCTGAATCTCGATTCTCGCGCCCTGGCTCTCGGCGGCGCTCTCCAAACGCCCGGCGTCTGGCAGGCCTATAAGGCGCGCTTCATAACCGAACAAGGCCGGGTGATCGATACGGGCAATAATTTCATCAGCCATAGCGAAGGGCAGGGCTACGCCATGCTGCTCGCTGTCGCCGCCAATGATCGAGCCGTCTTCGATCGCGTGTGGAATTGGACGCGCGCCAATCTGATGGTTCGTGACGATTCTCTGATCGCCTGGCGATGGGAGCCGACACAAAGACCTGCCGTCAGCGACATGAATAATGCGAGCGACGGCGATATTCTCGTCGCCTGGGCGCTGGCGGAGGCAGGCGAATTATGGGGCGATGCGTCGTATCGCGTCGCATCGCGGCGGATCGCGACGGCGCTCGCGCGCAAACTGGTGCTGTTTCGAACGAAGCTCGGAGCGGTCCTGCTTCCCGCGAGAAGCGGCTTCCATGCGGAGGATCGCCCGGATGGTCCCGTCATCAATCTTTCCTATTACGTCTTTCCGGCTTTCGCGCGACTTGACCTCGTCGCGCCGGAATTCGATTGGGCCGGCCTGACGCAAACGGGTCTCGATATTCTCGACGCGACGCGCACAGCGCCGCAGACGCCGCCGGCCGATTGGATTGCGCTCGGCGACTGGAAGGTGCGTCCGGCGGAGGGGTTCCCCGCCCTCTTTTCCTATAACGCCGTGCGCGTTCCGCTTTACATGGCGTGGGCGGGTCTCGGCGAGACCGACCAATATGCGCCTTTCGTCGCCTGGGCGGCGCGCGGGCGCGGCGCGCCGGCGATCGTCGACGTGGCGAGCGGACGCGATGTCGGCTCCTTTGGCGAGGCTGGAATCGGCGCGATCGCCGCTCTCGTCTCCTGTGTCGTGGAGGGAACCAAACTACCCGCCGATTTTGCGGCAAGTCACGCCAATGAAAACTACTATCCTGCGACGCTGCATATGCTTGCGCTCGTCGCAGCGCAAATGAGGTATGCGTCGTGCTTTCGAAAATGAGCCGCACGCACCGCCTCATCGGGATTGCGACGCTGCTCGCAGCGATGGCGCTCGCAGGCATAGCCTATAGCGTCGAGCGAACTGACGCGCCGCGCGTGACGGAAAAATCCGACGCTCGCAAGAAAGCCGCGGCCAAGACCGCATCGACCCCGGGGATCGCGGTGCCCGACAAGCTGCTTAAAGGCGCAGATGATTTGGGGCCGGACGATTTTGCGTTGCGCTATTACGCCTCGCTCAATCAGACGACCCGCGTCAATGCCGAAATCTCACGCCTGCAGCGACTCTACCCAGGATTCGAGCCGCCAGCGGATCTGTTCAGCGCGCCGGCTCTCAGCGGCGTCGATGAAAGCCCGTTATGGGAATTGTATACGGCGGATCGCTTCGACGAATTGCGCAACGCGATCGCCGAACGCCAAAAGGAGTTTCCTAACTGGAGACCCTCCGCAGACCTCGCGCAGAAAATGCAGCGCAAGGAGTTGCGCTTTAAAATCTCGGCTTTGTGGCGTGACGGGCGTTGGCAGGATGTCGTCGATTTCATCAAGGGAGAAAAGTTCAACGTCGCCGACGCCGATATCGACGTGTCGTGGACGGTCGCGGAATCATATGCTCGCGCCAAGCAACCCGCCGAAGCCGTCGCGCTCTACAAGTCGATCCTGACGTCCAACTCCGATCCGCAACTCCGCTTGGCGACCATTCAAAAAGCCATGGCGGCGTTGCGCATGACCGACGTCGAGCCGCTGATCGACATGGGCGCGAAGCGCCCCGACGGCTCGAACGAATTCTCCGTCATCATCAACGACATTACGGCCGCGCGCATGGCCGCCTTCCTGCACAATGAGCGCGCCGACGAGGCGCCGCCGGATGATGTGAGCAAATATGAGCAGTTTGCGCGGGAAGGGCGCGACGCCGGCCATCTTGGCCTCGTCGCATGGTACGACTACAAACGCGGCGACTACGCCAACGCCCTCGAATGGTTTAAGACGGCGATCGCCAATGGCGGCGACGCGACCATTGCGCATGGTCTTGCGCATACGCTGCGCGCGCTCAATCTCATGCGCGACGCCGAAGAAGTATCCTACGCCTGGCGAGAGCCGCTGGCGAATAACGTCATTTTGTTCCTCGATCTTCTTGAACGCGATCTGACGCGCGAAATTCCTCCTTATGTCGAACCCGAGCGTCTGGCGAGATACGCCAAGACAACGGCTGAAGTCGCGTCCGGAGAGGGCGCGCAGGCGCTCGCTTGGTACGCTTACAACAGCTGCCAATATGACGTTGCGCTGCAATGGTTCGAACGCGCGGTCGCATGGCAGCCTCGAGAATCAAGCGCGCACGGTTACGCCCTGACGCTGCGCAAATTGAAGAAGGACAAGCAATTCGTCGAGATTGCGAACCGTTACGACGGGCTGTTTCCGACTGTCGTCGAAATGCTGTTTCCGAGCGGTTATCTCTATCCGCCTGCGCCTTGCGACAGTCGCAAGGCGAATACGCTGCATGGCCCAGCGATGCGAATTGGCGCGGTTGTCGCGCCGGGGCCTGCGTTGTTGCAGCAAGCGACGAGCGCGGTGCGCGATCCCTATGAGCTGCTCGACCGCAACGCCCAATATGCGCAGATGCGCCAAGTCTCGCAGAACATGCAGATCGACAAAGTCCTGAAATCTTTGCGCGGTCGATTCCCAGTCGCGGTCGCCGTCGAAAATCCTCTTCGTTTTCCGGCTTTCGGCATGCCCGGCGCGCCCAAGGCAAGCGTGCCGCCGCGTCCGTCCGCGCTCTTCATCGCCTTGCAGCCGGAACCCGTTCGCGGGCCGCCGCATCTCGTCGCGCGACGCGTGCCGGGCGTTGGACCCATGCCGTATGAAAACTACGGCTTCAGCCTGCTGCCAGGCTGGAACGGAATTGAAACGGCGACGGTCCCTCCTGCATCGGCGCAAACGCCGGCGCCCGGCACGCTCTCCGCCGATGAGATCGCCGATGCGGTGCGCGTCGGAGTTCAGGGTCTCGACGCCATGCGCCGGGGCGGGGCGCCCGCGAGCCGCAATTACGCGCCCTCGGCGCCGGGCGCCGCCACGACGCTCCCGCCAATGACTTACTCCTATCCCGGCGCTGCGCCCTATGCGCAGCGCAATCAACCCGTGAGCCGGTAAAATGAAACGCCTGCTTCGCCTCTCTCTCCTGACCCTTACGCTTTCCGCCTGCTCAGTGGCCGAACCGGATCGCCCGTTCGTCGCGCGCGTCGACGCGCCTCCGTCGGGAGCGTCCGTGGGCGAGCCGCTTTCCGCGCCGATCAGCGCGAAGCGGACGTCTTCCCTGGCCATTCTATCGCTGCCCGACGAAGGTCCCGCGCCCGGCAAGCTGACGGAGCGTCAATATTCGAACGGCTGGCGCCAGAGCGTTTCGCTCGGCACGGCGAAGACCGAGGGCGATTGGAACGATCTGTCGATCGACATTCAAACGGAACCTCCGGAAACCGGCAGGGGCGCGCAAATTCCAATGGGCAAGCCGTCGCAGGAAGGCATTCGTCACGAGATCATCGCGCGCTTTCCGCATACGGCGATGCGCATCGTGACGCGGCCGATGCGCAATGCGCTGGGCCCATTCGGCCTCGCAATCGGCGCGGACGCGGGCGACATGCGCTGCGCCTTCGCCTGGCAGTGGGTCGACGATATTCATAGCGCCGCGAAGGGTGGCGGTTCTTCGCTCGGCGGCGGCGCGCCGGCCTCGATTCGCATGCGCATCTGTCGCACGGGCGTGACCGCCGATCAGCTCGCGAATCAGTTCGAGCGGCTGGAGATTACAAGCGAGAATATCGATCGGGTGTTGGAGTCGACGAAGCTGAGCGCCGACGCCGGCCGCGAGATGATCGTTCCGCAAAGACGCGGAGATCTCGCGGAGGCTCCGGTCAGCCTCGAAAGTTCGATCATCGCAGCCTCGCGCGCGCCCGTTGTCAGAACCGCCGCGGCGAATGCGCCCCGCAGACGAACGGCGCGTCGGCCGGCGCCGAGAGACGCCGAACCGCCGATGATCGACGCGCCCGCTCCGATCGCCTCCGTCGACGGACGGCAATATCTGGCGCCCGTCACCCCGGCTCCGCGTTATTCCGCCGCGCAGGCGCCCGAAACTCGCGGCGCCGGTTTCGGCCCGGCGCGGGTCAGCGCCAGCCTGCCGCCGCAGGCCTATCGCGGCCCCTCCGTCGCGCAGGCGTCGGGCGCGGCTTCTGCGGCAAGCCCCCCGGCGGCGAGCGGCCAGCGCTATCTCGCGCCGCAGTAAAGCATAGAAGGAGCGGGCGTCCGCTCCTTCGCAGATGCGCTTGACTTCGTCCTCCTGGGCGCCGATGTTGCCGAACAATTCGTTCGGCAAATCGAACGAAAGGAGAAAAATTGGCTAAGGCGCTTGAGACGATGGAGAATTCGGCGGCCGTCGACCTTCGGATGGGCAAATCCGTCACTTTTCCGATCGAACGCCCGCTCGTCACAGACGGCGGCGGGATCGTTGCGCCTCTGACGATCGCCTATCAGACCTATGGCGAACTGAACGCCGCGCGCTCCAACGCCATCCTCCTCTGCCATGCGCTGACCGGCGATCAGCACGCCGCCAATCGCCATCCGCTGACGGGAAAGCCGGGCTGGTGGGAAACGATGGTCGGCCCAGGAAAGCCTTTCGACACCGATCGCTATTTCCTCATCTGCTCCAACGTCGTCGGCGGCTGCATGGGCTCGACAGGCCCCGCGTCCATCAATCCCGCCACCGGCCGCGCCTACGGCCTCGAATTTCCGGTCGTGACCATCCGCGACATGGTGCGCGCGCAGGCCATGCTGATCGACCATCTTGGGATCGACATGCTCTTTTGCGTCGCCGGCGGCTCCATGGGCGGCATGCAAGTGCTGCAATGGGCGGCGAGCTATCCCGAGCGCGTCTTCTCCGCAATGCCGATCGCCACCGCCGCGAAGCATTCTTCTCAAAATATCGCGTTTCACGAGGTCGGGCGGCAAGCGGTGATGGCTGATCCCGATTGGCGCGGCGGCCGCTACCAGGATGAGGGCGTGCGCCCGGAAAAGGGTCTGGCGGTGGCGCGCATGGCGGCGCACATCACTTATTTGTCCGAGATGGCTCTGCAGCGAAAATTCGGACGCAAGCTGCAGGATCGCTCGGCGCCGACATTCTCATTCGACGCGGATTTTCAGGTCGAGAATTATCTTCGGCATCAGGGTCTCGCCTTCGTCGAGCGCTTCGACGCGAATTCCTATCTCTTCATGACGCGCGCTTGCGATTATTTCGATCTCGCCGAAGACTACGGCGGCGCCCTGGCGAAAGCCTTCAAAGGCGCGAAGACGCGGTTTTGCGTCGTCGCCTTCAATTCCGACTGGCTCTATCCGACGACGGACTCGCGCTCGATCGTTCACGCGCTGAACGCGAGCGGCGCGCCGGTTTCTTTCGTCGAAATCGAAAGCGACAAGGGACACGACGCCTTTCTGCTGCATGAACCCGATTTCGTCGCGACGACGCGCGGATTTCTGGAATCCGCCGCCCATGCGCGAGGATTGGCGCCGCGCGATTCGAGGAAAGACTCATGAGCGACGCCATTGCAACGACGCGCTTGGGCAAGGCGGCGGTGCGCCCCGATCTCGCGGTCGTCGCCGATATGGTCGCGCCCGGCAGCCGTGTGCTGGACGTCGGCTGCGGAGACGGCGCTCTCCTGCAATTGCTGGCGGACGAAAAAGGCGTCGATGGACGCGGCGTCGAGATTTCTCAACATGGCGTCAACGATTGCGTCGCGAAGGGATTGTCGGTGATCCAAGGCGACGCCGACACCGATCTCAACGACTATCCCGACGATGGCTTCGACTACGTCATCCTGTCTCAAACGCTCCAAGCGACGCGCAGGCCGCGCAAGGTTCTCGTCAATATGTTGAGGATTGGACGGCGCGCGATTGTGTCATTCCCAAACTTTGGCCATTGGCGCGTGCGCACCCAATTGCTGATGACCGGGCGCATGCCGATTACGTCCAGCCTTTCCGAAACCTGGTACGATACGTCGAATATTCACCTTTGCACGATCAGAGATTTCGTCGAACTCGTCGAGGACATCGGCGCACGCATCGACCGCGGCGTCGCGCTCGACAACTCGCGCGCGCCGATGCGCGTAAATGCCCCCTGGTGGGTGTGGAATCTGATGGGCGCCCAGGCCGTCTTTCTTCTTGAACGCAGAAAAGACACGAACGGCGGTTAAACCCGAATTGGCGGGAAGTGATGATTGCGTTGCTGCGTTGCGGCGCCAAAAAACATGCGACGTTTCGCCTCTTTGCAATCTCTTCCGCCCCGGCCGGCTGCGCGTTAGTCTGTTTTTGTACGACAGCGGACGAAGAACGCGCTGGCCGCACAAATATTATTGACTAAGATCGTTCTCGTTCGTTTCGATTGGAAAAATAAGTCGCGCTTCGCGTCTTCAATGCGAGGGCGGCGCCAAGGGGCGCCGTGAAAAGCGATCGAATTGGGAGGTCGCTGACCTATGGCGGAGCCGCCGTCTTTGCGCGAGGTTCCATTGTTTGCGTCGCTCGACGAGGCGACGCTGCAACGACTTGTCCATGACGCGAAGACGGAATGCTTTCAGAATGGCGACGTCATTTTCCGGCAAGGCGACAGAACCACTTGGATCGTTTTCGTCCTGCACGGGTTCGTAAAGCTCTTGCGCGTCGCCGCTGGCGGCGATGAAACTCTCATCGATATTTGCTGCGATGGCCAAAGCGTCAATGAAGCGCTGACGCTGGGCGGCGAATTTTATCATGTGTCGGCGGAATCCGTCGGCCCAACGCGCGTTGTTAAAGTGTCGGCTTCGCGCTTTACGCAATTGCTCCGTGAATGTCCCGCTTTGGCGACGGCCGTCATCCATGAAGCGACAAACAAGATTTGTCGGCTCATTGGAGAGATCGAATCGCTCAAGGCGCAGAGCGCCGACGAACGATTGGCGCGCTTCATTCTTTCGCTTTGTCCGCAGCGGCGAAGAAAGATGCCAATTTCGCCTGCCCTATGACAAACGTCTGATCGCGGCGCGTCTCGGCGTTCAGCAGGAGACGCTTTCGCGCGCCTTCGCAAAATTGCGGGACTACGGCGTGCGCACCGAAACGCGACTTGTGTTCGTCGATAGCGTGACAAGGCTCGCTGCGGCCTACAATGATCTTGTTTCGCACAAGCGCATTCAGCCCGAGATCCGCCTACCCTCAAGCGACGCGCGCGACGCCGCAGTGCAATAATCCACAGCATTCGACAGGCTTGATTTTCCGCTGCGCTGAGGCGCATATCATCCCTGCGCCGCTTCAGCGCGAGTTGTTTTAATTTCTTCCCGCGCGGGCGTTTCGTCGTCCAGGAGACTTCACATGAAACGGATTGCCTTTTTCGCTATTCCCCTCGTGCTTGCGAGCAACGCCGCTCTGGCGGGATCGATCGACGGAAGTGGAGCGTTGGCGCTTGCGGCGCTCGTCGCCGAGCATTCGCCCAATGTCATCGCCGTCGACAAAATCGTGCTGGCCCGTTTTCTCAACGGACAGACCAATATCCATTACGCGCCGAAGAAGAAGATCAGCGTCAAAGCGGACGCCGTTTCCTGCAAGGCGAGCAATGTCGACATCACCGAACATAGTTGCGAATTCACCTTCGGAACGAAGAAGCCGACGACGCACGGCCGCAAGGCGCACGAACTTTACGCCACGCTTGCCGAAGTGGGCGTGCCGCCAGACGGCGCCGCAGGCTCGATTTTCGAGGCTCTCTCCAATCTCGATTGCACGATCGATCCAGCCGAGGTCAAGGAAAAGGCCGGCGGGGGAGCTCATTGCAGCTACGACCCCGCGCATTAAGGGCTTCGAGCGCCTGACAAGCATGTTCGCGATTGTCGAAGTCGCGAACATGCTGTAGGTCCCCGATCAATTCGTTTGACGCGTCGCTGAAAGTCGGCGCGCGGATACGTGCGGGGAGCAGGGTTTGACGACGCCTCAAGTGACGATTTTCGTTTGCGTGTCCTGTCGGCAGGAAAGCGACGCCGATGGGCGACCCGGCGCAGCGTTGCTCAACTCGCTGCGTGAACGGCTTTCCGCCGAGGATGCGGCGGACATCAGGGCCGAGCCGGTCGAATGTCTCGCGGTATGCAAACGCCCCTGCACCGTCTCATTGGTCGGCGAGAGCAAATGGACCTATGTGATCGGCGATCTCGACAAGGATGCGGACGCCGACGCCGTCATCGCTTCGGCGCGGCTTTTCGCTGCGACGAACAATGGAATCATTCCGTGGAAGGAACGGCCCGACTGCTTCAAAAAGGGCGTCGTGTCGCGCACGCCGCCGCTCGGCTTTGCGGCGCGCGCTGATTGAGCCGCTGCAAAACCCTATTTCGCCTTGGCGCGCTCAATGGCGGCGGAGATGAGGCCGCGCGCCTCCTCGGCGTCGCCCCAGCCCGCGAACTTCACCCATTTGCCGGGTTCGAGATCCTTGTAATGGGTGAAAAAATGTTCGATCTGCCGTGAGGTGATTTCCGGGAGATCGGTATAGTTCTCGCACAGTGTCGTAGCGTTGGGTCAGCTTATGGGTCGGGACTGCGATGATTTTCTCATCGCCGCCCGCTTCGTCCTGCATGCGCAATACGCCGATGGGGCGCACCGCGATCACGGCGCCAGGAACGATCGGCCGCGTATTGGCGACGAGTACGTCGCAAGGGTCTCCGTCTTCCGACAAAGTATGCGGAATGAAGCCGTAATTTCCGGGATAGCGCATCGCGGTGTAGAGAAAGCGATCGACGACCAGCGTGCCCGACGCCTTGTCCATTTCATATTTGATCGGCTCGCCGCCCAGCGGCACTTCGACCACGACATTGACTTCATGCGGCGGGTTCGCGCCGATCTTGATTGCGTCAAGACGCATGGAAGAACCTCAGGGAGAGCTTAGCGAACCGGCGCGGCGGCGAATCCAAAAGCGACGCGAGTCAGCATGTCGGCGCCAAAACGCTCCTCCGCGCGCCGAATCGGCAAGCCGCCGAGCCGACGATAGAAAGCCAAGGCCTTGTCATTGTCGGCGAGCGCCCACACGATCGTGGACAGATAACCATGCTCGGCGAGTTCCTGACGCGCTGCGTTGAACAATCTGCGGCCAAAGCCGACGCCTTGGCATTCGGGCAATAGATAAAGCTCGAAGATTTCACCGGAATAGGGCATGGACGGAACGCGGTTGCGGCCATAGGTCGCGTAGCCGACGATCTTGCGGTCGAAGTTGACGACAAGAAGCCCGCTGCCGCGCACGATCGCGGAGTGCCACCAGTTCGGTCCCCGGCGCGCAATCACGCGTTCGAGTTCGACGCCGGGAATGACGCCGCGATAGGCGTCGCGCCATGAGGCGTCATGGACCTGCGAAATCGCCTCAGCGTCGCCCGGCCGCGCGTGTCGTATGGATATGGCTGTTTTGACCATGCGCAATGTTAGGTCGCCAAGCGGCGCCTGCGCAAGTGCTCCGTGGCCATAAGGCTAAAAATAAAAGTTGAGGCTCCGCCGCAATTGCGCTCGATTTATTGGCCGCGAAGCGAGCCGCCGGCAGCCGTCGGCTACGCCAGCAAACCCATATAGAAGCCGACCAGAATCACGACTCCGATGAAGGCGCGGTAAACAACGAACGGCCAAGCCGAGAAACGTTCCAGAATACGCATGAGACTCCATATGGCGACAAAGGCCGAAGCCGACGCCACGATGAGGCCGAGCGCGAGAACAGCCCAGCCGTGCAAGTCGAGATGCGCTTTGACAAGCTCATAGAGCTCCAGAAATCCGGCGCCGGCGATGGCTGGAAGACCGAGCAGGAACGAAAAGCGCGCAGCCTCTTCGCGTTTGAGGTCCAGGAACAGCGCCGCTGTCAATGTCGAACCGGAGCGCGATACGCCCGGAATCAGCGCCCCGACCTGGGCGAAACCGACGATCATCGCGTCCTTCAGGCTGACATGGTCGAGGCGGCGGGTGTGATTGCAGTAGAGTTCGGCGATGGCGAGCAGCGCCGCCATCACGATGCAGGCGACGCCGACAACGGGCAGCGTGCGCATGGGCGATCCGCATGCGTTCAAGACCGGCTTCATGAAATGGCCGATGACGACGATCGGAAGGGTGGCCAGAACGATCCAGGTCGCGAATCGAAATGTCCAGTCGTTGAAGTCTCGCCTGCGCACCGCCTGGATCGATCCAAGGACCAGCGCGCGGATGTCCGGCCAGAAATAGCTGATGACGGCGGCGAGCGCCGCAAGTTGCATGGCCGCGGAAAAGGCCGATCCGGGATCTTTCCAGCCAAAGAGAGCGGGAACGATTCGCATATGCGCCGTGGAGGAGATCGGCAGAAGCTCGGTGATGCCCTGAACCACTCCGAGGACCGCGACCTTGGCGTAGCCCAGATCGACGAAGCCCGTGTCGAGACCGTTAGTGCAATTCGTCGCCATGCGTCATTCCTGTTTCGATTCGAATCCGCCCGACGCGAATCACAAAGGCGCCAACAGCCTTGTCTTGTCTCAAACCCCTCGCCAAGGATCAACCTTGTCGCGCCGGACCGCCAGTCTCGCGCGGGTCGTCACGCGCTCGACGCGCCTCTTGCGCTATGAGAAGGTCGCGACGTGGCGAAACGGAGGCCATCCGCGCGGGCTGGGCGTTCAAGTCGGTTGAAGGAGGATGTCATGACAAAGTTCGGACTTCTCGTCACGCTCGAAGCAAAACCCGGAAAAGAGGACGAACTTGCCGCTTTTCTGAAATCGGCGCTCCCGCTCGTGGAGGCGGAGCCTGCGACGACCGCCTGGTTCGCGACGCGCCTTTCGGCCTCGACATTCGGCATTTTCGACGTCTTTCCCGACGAGGCCGGCCGGGACGCTCATTTGGGCGGCGAGGTCGCGAAGGCGCTGCTGGGCAAAGCGCCCGAACTCCTATCGACGCCGCCCAAGATCGAAAAAATCGACATATTGGCGTCGAAGCTGCGCTGAGCCCCGCCGATCGACCGCTCAAACCACGCTTTTCTCGATGATATGCGCGAGGTCGGTCATGATGACGTTGAGGTCGTAGTTCTTGGGCGTGTAAACCGCCGCTACGCCTTCGTCGCGCAGGATCTTCTCGTCGGCCGGGGGAATGATCCCCCCGACGACGAGAGGCACGTTTGACAGGCCGCGATCCTTCAAAAGCTTGATCACCTCATGGGCGAGCGTCACATGGGAGCCCGAGAGAATGGAAAGGCCGATGCAATGGACGCCTTCCTTCTCGGCCGTTTCCACAAGCTCTGACGGAGTGGATCGGATTCCCGCGTAAATCACGTCGAAGCCCGCGTCGCGGGCGCGCACGGCGATTTGCTCGGCGCCGTTGGAATGGCCGTCTAATCCTGGCTTGCCGACCAGAAACTTCGCGCGCTTGCCGATCTTTGTGGAGACGCGCTGCACTTCGGCGCGCACGTCGTCCAGCGCGCCGCCGACCTGGCGGGCGGTGGATGAGACGCCCGTCGGGGCGCGATATTCGCCAAATACGCCGCGCAACACATTGCCCCATTCGCCGGTTGTGACGCCCGCTTTGGCCGCGGCGATGGAGGGTTCAACCATGTTCCGGCCTTCTTTGGCGGCGCTCGCGAGTTCATTGAGCGCGGCTTGCGCCGCCTTGGCGTCGCGTCGTTCTCGCCAAGCCTTCAGCCGAGCAATCTGCTCGGCCTCGACATGCTCCGGCACGATCATGATCTGATTGTCGCCTGTGGTGAGCGGAGACGGTTCGCCCTCGGTGAATCGGTTGACGCCGACGACGACTTGTTCTCCGGCCTCGATCGCTTCGAGACGCGCGGTGTTGGCCTCGACGAGCCGCGATTTCATATAGCCGCTTTCGACGGCCGCCGCCGCCCCGCCCAATTTCTCGATCGCAGCGAGTTCGGCCATCGCCTCCGCCTTCAGATCCTGGACCTTGCGGGCGATCTCGGTCGAGCCGTCGAAAATGTCGCCATACTCGAGAAGGTCGGTCTCATAGGCCATGATCTGCTGCATGCGCAGCGACCACTGCTGGTCGAAGGGACGCGGCAAGCCCAAGGCTTCGTTCCAGGCCGGCAATTGCACGGCGCGCGCCCTCGCGCCCTTGGAGAGAACGACCGCCAGCATTTCGATCAGAATGCGGGTGACGTTGTTTTCGGGCTGCTGTTCGGTGAGGCCCAGCGAATTGACCTGCACGCCATAGCGAAAGCGGCGCAATTTTTCGTCCTTCACGCCGTAGCGCTGCAGAACGATCTCGTCCCATAATTCCGTGAACGCCCGCATTTTGCAGAGTTCGGTGACAAAGCGCATGCCGGCGTTGACGAAGAAGGAGATGCGTCCGACGACCTGACCGAAATCCTCCTGCGAGATTTCGCCCGCGGCCTTGACGTTGTCGAGCACGGCGACGGCGGTCGCCAGCGCATAGGCGAGCTCCTGCACCGGCGTCGCGCCCGCTTCCTGCAAATGGTAGGAGCAGACGTTGATCGGATTGAACTTCGGCGATTCCTTCGTCGTGAAGAGAATGAGGTCCTTGGTGAGCCGCAGCGACGACGCCGGCGGAAACACATAGGAGCCGCGCGACAGATATTCCTTGATGATGTCGTTTTGCGTCGTGCCCTGCAATTTCGAGCGCGGAACGCCTTGCTCCTCCGCCGCCGCAATATAGAGCGACATTAGCCACACGGCTGTGGCGTTGATCGTCATGGAGGTGTTCATCTCGCCGAGCGGAATGCCGTCGAACAGGGTCCGCATGTCGCCCAGATGCGACACCGGCACGCCGACCTTGCCGACTTCGCCGCGCGCGAGAGGATGGTCGCTGTCGTAGCCCGTCTGGGTCGGCAGATCGAAAGCGATGGAAAGGCCCGTCTGGCCCTTGGCGAGGTTTGAGCGATAGAGGAGGTTGGAATCCCGCGCGTTCGAATGGCCGGCGTAGGTGCGAAACATCCAGGGTTTGTCGCGCCGGGGCGCGGACATATCGTTCATAGGTCGATCCTCCGCCGTTTGCGATAACACAGGACCCTATTCAGGCGAAAGCCGTGCGTATAAAGAGGGCCGGAAGGATCGGACGAATGGTTTCCTCATCCTGAGGAGGCCCTCTAGGGGCCATCTCGAAGGACGAGGAAACCGTTCGAGGCGTAAGCGCGCCTTACCCTCGTGGTTCGAGACGGCGGCTTCGCCGCCTCCTCACCATGAGGGCAAGGAATGCGACGTTTCACCCGATTGCCCGAATGAATTGAGGCCAGCCGACCTGTCAATACAGGTAACAGTCTGCGCCCCAGGGAGACGAGACGTTGACCGATAAGAAAGACCTTTACGAATTAGGCGAAATTCCTCCGCTCGGGCATGTGCCGAAGAACATGTACGCCTGGGCCATCCGCAAGGAGCGGCATGGGCCGCCCGAAACGTCGATGCAACTGGAGGTCTTGCCGACCTGGGAGCTCGACAGCCACGACGTGCTCGTGCTGGTGATGGCCGCAGGCGTCAACTACAACGGCGTCTGGGCCGCGCTGGGCGAGCCGATCTCGGTGCTCGACGCCCATAAGAACCCCTACCACATCGCCGGCTCGGACGCTTCGGGGATCGTCTGGGCGGTGGGCTCCAAGGTCAAGCGCTGGAAGGTCGGCGACGAGGTCGTCGTCCACTGCAATCAGGACGACGGCGACGACGAGGAGTGCAACGGCGGCGACCCTATGTTCTCCGCCTCGCAGCGCATCTGGGGATATGAAACCCCGGACGGCTCTTTCGCCCAGTTCTGTCGCGTGCAGGATCGCCAGCTCATGGAGCGGCCAAAGCACCTCACCTGGGAAGAAGCCGCCTGCTACACGCTGACGCTCGCCACCGCCTATCGCATGCTGTTCGGCCATGAGCCGCATCGCCTGAAGCCCGGCGACAATGTGCTCGTGTGGGGCGCTTCGGGCGGGCTCGGCGTCTTCGGCGTGCAGCTTTGCGCAGCGGCGGGCGCCAACGCCATCGGCGTCATTTCCGACGAGAGCAAGCGCGATTACGTGATGTCGCTCGGCGCCAAGGGCGTCATCAACCGCAAGGAGTTCAAGGGCTGCTGGGGGCAGTTGCCCAAGGTCAATACGCCCGAATTCAACGATTGGTCGAAGGCCGCACGGGCCTTCGGCAAGGCGATTTGGGACATCACCGGCAAGAAGGACGTCGATATCGTCTTTGAACATCCGGGCGAGCAGACCTTTCCGCTCTCCTGCATGCTCGTCAAACGCGGCGGAATGGTCGTGTTTTGCGCCGGCACCACGGGCTTCAACCTCACCTTCGACGCGCGCTATGTGTGGATGCGCCAGAAGCGCATCCAGGGTTCGCATTTCGCCCATTTGAAACAGGCGTCGGCCGCCAACCGCTTCGTGCTGGACCGGCGCGTCGATCCCTGCATGTCCGAGGTCTTTCCATGGGCGAAAATCCCGCTCGCCCACACCAAAATGTGGAAGAATGAGCACGCTCCCGGAAATATGGCGGTGCTCGTCAATTCTCCGGCTCCGGGCTTGCGCAGCTTTGAAGACGTCATCGAGGCGACGTCGAAGAAGTAAGGCGTTGATTTCAGTCAACTAACGTCGGAAGGCCGCGGCTTTCCGACGCGCCGGCGCGGGTTTTCCGCGCGCGCCTTTCCACATTTTGCGTCGACCTGTATAGGAGCGGCAGATCTTCAAAATCAGAGGCGAGCAGGAATGACCATCGCGACCGCGACGCATACCGACACCATGACTTGGATTTCCGACGCCCCGGCGGCGCTGGAATTGGTGGAGGCGCTCTATGGCGAGGCGCTCGAAAGCGTCCGCGCGCGGGTCACGAAAGACGGCAAGCTGTCCAATGAGCTGATCGAGCAGGAGCAGCACGCCGCCCACGGCCTCGCTTGGCTTGCGACCTATGTCCAGGGTCTGCGCGAGCTGCTGCATTACGCCGAACGCCTGTCTGGCGAAGGCGCTTATGGGGAAATCGAGGATCTGCTGACCCGCGTCGGTTTCGCCGAATATCTCGCCCAGGTCTTCGGCGGCATTCCGATGAGCCAGGGCGAAATCGTGCGCCTGTCCGATTTCGGCCTCTCCGGCGAAACGATCGCCCGCCGGCGCATTCCCGCGATCGATCGTCTGATCGCCACGGGCTCCACGGCGCAAAATCGCGCCCGGCTTGCGGAGCTTATCGATCATCATGTGGCCTCTGAAACCATCGGCGCGACCGGCCTCGACGAAACGCTGGAGGCCATTCGCAGCGAGATGCGGAAATTCGCGGCCGACACCGTGGTTCCGCACGCACATGAATGGCACCACAAGAACGACTACATCCCTCTCGAGGTGATCTCGGGCCTCGCCGATCTCGGCGTCTTCGGTCTCACCATTCCGGAGGAATATGGCGGTTCCGGCATGGGCAAGATCGCCATGTGCGTCGTCTCGGAAGAATTGTCGCGCGCCTATATCGGCGTCGGCTCGCTCGGCACGCGGTCGGAGATTGCAGGCGAACTCATTCTCGTCGGCGGAACGCAGGAGCAAAAAGAAAAATATCTTCCAAAGATTGCGTCCGGCGAAATCTTGCCGACGGCGGTCTTCACCGAACCAAATAACGGATCGGACTTGGCGGGATTGCGAACGCGCGCGACTCGCGAAGGCGAGGTTTACAAAGTGTTCGGCAACAAGACCTGGATCACGCATCCCGTGCGCGCCGATCTCATGACGTTGCTCGTTCGCACGAATCCAAATGAGAAGGGCTACAAGGGCCTTTCCATGCTGCTTGCCGAAAAGCCGCGCGGCACGGACGACAATCCTTTCCCCGCGAAAGGCATGACCGGCGGCGAGATCGAAGTTCTCGGCTATCGCGGCATGAAGGAATTCGAAATCGGCTTCGACAATTTCGAAGTGCCGGTCAAAAATCTTCTTGGCGGCGAAGAAGGCAAGGGCTTCAAGCAGCTGATGGAGACGTTCGAATCCGCGCGCATTCAGACTGCGGCGCGCGCGCTCGGCGTCGCGCAGGCGGCGCTCGATCTCGGGCTTCGCTACGCCAAGGAGCGCGTGCAGTTCGGAAAGCCGCTGTTCTCCTTCCCGCGCGTCTTCAACAAGATCGTCGCCATGGCCACGGAAATTCATATGGCTCGGCAGATCACCTATTTCGCCGCGCGCGCCAAGGATGAAGGCCGCCGTTGCGACTTGGAGGCCGGCATGGCGAAATTGCTGGGCGCCCGCGTCGCCTGGGCGGCCGCCGACAACGCCTTGCAGATTCACGGCGGCAATGGTTTCGCGCTGGAATATCCCATCTCGCGCGTGCTATGCGACGCGCGCATCCTCAATATTTTCGAGGGCGCCGCGGAGATTCAGGCGCAGGTCATCGCGCGCCGCCTTCTCGAAGGCGGCAATTGACCGCGGTTGCGGCCATCACATTCAAGCGCCCCATTTTATAAATTGGGGCGGAAAGCGAAAGAAGAACAACAATGACGAATATCGCTGTTCATAATGGCGCGTGGGTTCTGGTCGGCGACGGTCATCGGGCCTTGTTCCTCGAAAATCATGGCGATCCCGATCTGCTCGATCTGCGCGTGATCGAAGCGCGGGTGGATGAAAAAAATCCGCCCACCCGCGAACAGGGAAGCGACGCCCCGGGCCGCGCGTTCTCGTCTGTTGGCAAGGGACGCAGTTCAGTCGAGGCGACCGATTGGCACGAGCTCGAAAAAGAACATTTCGCCCATGAAGTCGCAATGCGCATCAATCAAAGCTGCGGAAAGCGGCGAAATGAATCAGATCGTCATCGTCGCGCCGCCGCGCGTGCTCGGCGAATTGCGCAAGCAGCTTTCTCCCAAGGCGCAATCGAAGGTGCGAGGCGAGTTGGACAAGGACCTCACTCGCCATCCGCTGCCTGAAATTGAAAAGGCGTTGGCGCGCCAGTTCAATCAGCAGAGCTGAACCGCTTCGCGCTATTCCGCTGTTAACGCGATGCGTGAGGCATCGCGTTGCCCTGCACGGTCGCTACAAAGGCGACCGTCGAGCAACCGCGCTGTTCGCCCTTCTTCGCGCAAATTTTGAAAGTATAGGCGTCTTTGCCGGTGAAGCCGCGGCCCGGCGTAAAAACGAAACGCGTCGCATCCGTCTGAGTGAGCGAGCCACGTTCCGGCAGTTGATCAATCGCAACGCTCTCGAATTGATAGCCCGGCCCCTCCGCAAAATTATGCTCGCAGAAGGACCCGGCCTCGACCTTTGAGTCCACAACGACGCCGCCATTCTTTTCCGGCTGAAACTTGAACGGCTTGTAAAGACAAGCCGCATTTGCGGAACCGCAGCCGAACGCGGCGAGAAAAGCGGCGGCAATGATGCGGTAAGACATGACACGAACCCCTGATGAACGACCGCTCGATCTTGCGAGCGTCGTCAAGTTATTTCTCGTTGCGGTTTTTGTTTGTGCTCCGGCGCACGCGATCAATAGTGAGGCTGCTCAAGCGGGCGTGCGCGGAACACGATCATAGCGAAGACCAAGATAGATGCGAATGTGATAAGCGAGCCTGAAATCGCCAGGGGTTTGCCCCAGGAGATGTTGCGCGTCACTGCGGCCACGCCCGGCGCCATGAGCAGGAGGCCGATAACCGACAGGCTGAGATGTAGCCACGCCAATTTCGTTTCGCATTTGGGATAGGCTCGATAGAACAGTCCCGCAAGAAACATCGAAACCCAGCCGACCAGATTGATATGCGCATGGACTGGCGTGAGCGAGTGGTCTTGAGCCACGCCCATATAAATTCCAAGGGCCATGCCGGTGATGGCGAAGATGATGGCGAAGCGAAGAAACAGAGACGAGATCATGAGAATCCTTTTCAGTTTTTGCGTGCGGGCTCTTGCCGCCACAGAGAGCCCTTTTTCAGCTCGCGACGCGTGAGACATTCGCCTTTGAGCGACGAAGAAGCGCTTGCGCTTCATCGACCAGTGCAGCCGTTCCATCGCCCTTTGCGATGATCTCTCGTGAGAGACGTCGCGCATTGGCCGTAAATGACGGCTCCTCCAGCACATGCCGAAGCGCCGATGCGATTTCGGATGGCGAAGCCGTCGGCTCCAATTTAACGCCGGCGCCGTGATAGACGATTCGGGCGGCGTTGTCGTTTTGATCGCGTCCCATTGGCATGGCGACGATCGGCGCGCCCGCGCGAAGCGCGCGCATCGTCGTGCCGTGACCGGCGTGAGTGACGACGACGTTGGCGTGTTGCAGGATTTCGTCATGCGAGGCCCCGGCGAGAATGTCGATATTCTCCGGCGCCGCGAGGTTTCGATCTTCCATCGCTTTTCCAAGCGTTACGACTCCGCGCATGGGCACGGTCGTGAGCGCTTCCATGACCGAGGCGAGGGCGGCTTCTTGCGCTTGATACGTTGTGCTGAAGGAGACGAGGGCCAGGGGACGTCCGTCAGCCGCGATCTTCGATGAATTGGCCGATGCGTCGATCCAGCCCGGCTCCTCCAAGATTGGACCGATATAACGCACGAAATTAGGCAAGCGCTTTACAGGGAAATCGAACGCCTGCGCCGTCGCGAGAAGCAGACGATCCGGCCGCACCTGGTCAAGCGTCCTCGCGAGCGGCGCCAGCCCAAAGCGCGCGCGCGACGCATTGAGGGTCGGAAGAAATCCGTCGAACATGGCCTCGACCATGTTGGCGATTTCCCTGTGCCTTTTCTCTTCTTCGGCGTTTGTCGCAGGCAAAAGCCCCATGCCAAAGGGCGGATGGCCCGGAAGCGGGATGAAGCTGATATTGGCCGCGAGCAACATATTGGGAATCTTCAGAGCCTCCGCCGCGATCATGCCGCCAAACAGCAAGTCGGAGCCGATGATGAGATCCGTTTGCTCATCACGCGCGGCTTCGATGGCGTCCTCCGCATAGGCGGCGGACGGCCCGATGAAAATTGCGCGCACCCAGGCGAGGAATGCGGAAACCGAATCTGGCTCTTCCCAATCGCGGGCGAAAGATGAAGAGGGAGAGCGATTGGGACGATTGGGGGCGCAACGCCATCTGAGAACGCGCGCTCCAGCGGCGCGCGCTTCGTCCTGAATGCAATCGTCGCCGAGAAAACGCACATCATGCCCTTCACGCACAAGCGCGCGAATGGCGGCGATCGTCGGCGGAACGTTGCCGCCGCCTTCCCATCCGAGCACGAGTATTTTGCCGCCGCCTGAAGAAGCTGTGCGAGTCATATTCGTCATCCTCTTATTTCCGCAAAATTTTCTTGATCATGTCAGCCGTCACTCGAACCGCTTCGACGGCGGTTCGTTTTTGCGTTCGGCGCAACAAAACCCACACCCAGACGTCGGTTGCGATCAGGAGTTGCGAGAGACGATCTTCGCGATCTTTTCCCGTAAAAACGGAGAGATGGGAGGCGAAAGTCAATTTAACCCAACGGCGATGCTCGGCGCGCCCGATCTCCAGCGTCGGCTCGATTTCTGCTATTCTTCCTTCCAACGACAGAAGCCTTACAACCATGTCGCCGGTCGCTTCATAGTCGTCGATCAGAATGGCGACGGCGCCGTCCACATCGTCCGGCGGCGCCGAAGCGCGTCGCGCCGTGATTTCATTTGCAATGCGTTTCGTGAATGCCGCGAGCAGCCCAGATTTGGCGCCGAAGCGTCGGATCACCGTCTGACGCGTGGTGTTGGCGCGCAGCGCAACGTCGTCGAGCGTGATCTCGTCGAACCAGGATTCATTCAGCAGTTCGCGAAACGCCAGAAGAATGGATTCTTCCGTGTCCTGCGTGGAAACGGCGCGCGCCGCCTGCCGATAAGATCTTGAAGACATTTATATTTCCATATTTAGTGTTACGTGACAGTAACTCCAAATACAGAATGTGTCAACGCCGCCGTCTTGCGCCGACGCAAAACGAGGGACGAATACAAGAGGCCGTCAATTCCGGCGCGCTTTTTCCTTCAGCGCATAGAGCGCCTCGAGCGCTTCGCGCGGCGTCAGCGCATCGGGATCGATTGCAGACAAAGCCTCGCGCACGGCGTCGGGCGCCTTCGCGCTTTGCGGCGCTCGAGCAAAGAGCGGAAGATCGTCAATCAAGGTCTCGACTGGACTTTTGCGATCGGCGGCTTCGAGTTCTGCGAGAATTTCATGCGCGCGCGCGACGACGCTTGCGGGGAGACCCGCAAGTTCTGCGACGTGCACGCCATAGGAGCGATCGGCGGCGCCCTTGATGACTTCATGCAGGAAGACAACATCCCCCGCATGGTCTGTCACCTTCATGGTGAGATTGACGAGACGAGAAAGACGTTTTGTTAGCTGCGTCAGTTCATGGAAATGCGTGGCGAAAAGCGCGCGCGAATGATTGACCTCATGAAGATGCTCGACGCTCGCCCAGGCGATGGAGAGTCCGTCGAAGGTGGCTGTGCCGCGCCCGATCTCGTCGAGAATGACGAGCGAGCGCGGGCCGGCGCCATTCAATATCGCCGCCGTTTCGACCATCTCCACCATGAAGGTCGAGCGTCCGCGCGCAAGATCGTCCGCCGCGCCGACGCGCGAAAACAGACGATCGACGAAACCGATGCGCGCAACCTCCGCCGGAACGAAAGAGCCCGCCTGCGCCAATATTGCGATCAACGCATTCTGGCGCAGGAATGTCGATTTGCCCGCCATATTGGGGCCCGTGACGACGGCGATCTTTCCTCCGGACGTCGCCAGCGCCGGCGCGCTCAAATCGCAGTCGTTGGGCGCGAAGGCTTTGCCCTGCGCCTCCAATGACGCTTCGACCACAGGATGGCGGCCGCCGGTAATTTCAAAATCGAGCGACGCGTCGACATGCGGCCGCGTCCAATTGTTCTTGATTGCAAGTTCCGCAAGAGCAGCGGCGACGTCGAGGCGCGCGAAGGCCTCCGCGAGACGTTGGAGAGCTTGGGTCTGCGCGAGAACCGCGGTCGAAAGTTCTTCGAACAAAGCAAGTTCGCGCATGAGCGCACGGTCGGCGGCCGACGCGATTTTCGTTTCAAGCTCCACGAGTTCTCGGGTCGAAAACCGCATGGCGTCGGCCATGGTCTGGCGATGCTGAAACGTTTCGTCGAAAGGCGCACGCAGGAGCCTCTCACCGTGCGTTTGCGAAACTTCCAGAAAAAAGCCCAGAAAATTATTGTGCTTGATCTTGAGCTGACGCGTTCCCGTCAATTCCACGTAACGCGCTTGCAATGAGGCGACGATCTTCCGGCTCTCGTCGCGCAGATCGCGCGCTTCATCAAGTTCGGCGTCGACGCCGCGCGCAATGAAGCCGCCCGCGCGCCTATCGAGGGGGACCTCCTCGGCAAGGCTCCGCGCAATATTGCGTTCGAGTTCGCGGTCCGCGCTCGCAAGTTCAGCGATATCGGTCGCGAGTTCCGCCGGAGCTTCCGCATGGGGAGAAAACAATGCGGCGATATCTTGCGCGGTGGCGAGACCAACGCGTATGGCTGCGAGATCCCGCGGGCCGCCTCGCTGCAGAGACAAACGCGAGACAGCCCGTGCAAGATCCGGCGCTCGCGCGAGCCGCGCGCGTAAAGCGGCTCTCAGTTCTGGTTCATTTGCAAAAAAAGCGACCGCGTCCAATCGGGCGGCGATGAGCTTCGGCTCGGTGAGCGGCGCGGAGACGCGCTCGGCAAGAAGCCTTGCTCCAGCAGACGTTACGGTCGCATCGATGACGGAAAGCAGCGAGCCAGCGCGCTGGCCGGAAAGGGTGCGCGTGAGCTCCAAATTGGCCCGGGTGGCGGCGTCGATCTCAAGCACTGCGCTCTGACGCAGGCTTTGTGGGCGTCGCAGCGCGGGCCGTTGGCCTTTCTGCGTGCGTTCAATGTAATGAATCGCTGCGGCCGCTGCGGCGATTTCGGCGTTGGTGAGCGCCGCGAACCCGTCGAGCGTGGCGACTCCAAAATATTCCGACACGCGCCGTTCGGCTCCGTCGCCTCCGGATGTTTCTCGCCCGAGCGGCGTCGCGGGCGCGTCGCAATCCCGCAGCAAGGCCGCAATCGCGGGGTCGCGAAAAAGCGACTCCGACGCAACGATCTCGCGCGGCTCCAACCGCGCGATCTGCGCCGAAAGCTCACTCTCATCGGATTCACAGACGGTGAATGCGCCCGTTGAAATATCGACGCTCGCAAGTCCATAACGCCAACTGGCGGCGACGTCGTCGGCGCGTATCCGAGCGATCGCGCAAAAGGCGTTGGCGCGCGCCGGATCGAGCAATGTTTCTTCTGTGATGGTTCCGGGCGTCACGAGACGCACCACATCGCGGCGCACGACGGATTTCGCGCCGCGCTTTTTCGCCTCCGCCGGGTCTTCCAACTGCTCGCAGACGGCGACGCGATGGCCGAGCGCAATGAGCTTTTGCAGATAGTCGTCGGCGCGCTCCACAGGCACGCCGCACATGGGGATATCCTCGCCCAAATGTTTGCCGCGCTTCGTCAGCATGATTCCAAGCGCGCGCGAGGCAATCTCGGAGTCTTCGAAAAACAGCTCGTAAAAATCGCCCATGCGATAAAACAGCAGGCAATCCGGATTGGCCGCCTTGATCTCGATATATTGCGCAATCATCGGCGTCGGCCGGGCGGGAGCCTTCGCGTCTCGCTCGCGCGCATCAATGTCTGCAACCTTGGACATGGCCGGCAGGCTAGCAAGCTTTCACCTCGGGCGCCACGCAATGCGCCTCGCGACACGCAGTTGTTGACAGCGCGTTGAGGGGGCGAACTTCAATCGGCCTCGGCGGCCTTAAAGTTGGCCGAATCTGAGGCGATCCGCACACTTGTGGAACAAGGCACCCTGCGGATATGGTCCGCGCGAAATCGGCGCAGCTCAAGGAAAGTCGGCGGACCATGGCGGATAATGGGTTCCAGGCCCCGGAACATCTCGTTTTTACCGAAAAAGAGGCGCTGCTCTATCACTCGCGAGGCCGCCCCGGAAAACTCGCCATCGTCGCTACGAAGCCCATGGCGACGCAGCGCGATTTGTCGCTGGCCTACTCGCCAGGCGTCGCGGCGCCCGTGCTGGCGATCGCCAAGGACCCTTCGACGGCGCTCGATTACACGGTGAAGGGCAATTTGGTGGCGGTGATCACCAATGGCACCGCCATATTGGGGCTCGGCGATCTCGGCGCGCTGGCGGCGAAGCCTGTCATGGAAGGCAAGGCGGTGCTGTTCAAGCGCTTCGCCGACATCGATTCAATCGACTTGGAGGTCGACACCAGGGACGTCGAGGAATTCGTCAACGCGGTGAGATATCTCGGTCCGTCCTTTGGCGGGATCAATCTCGAGGACATCAAGGCGCCCGAATGCTTCATCATCGAGGAGCGCCTGCGCGAATTGATGGACATTCCGGTCTTCCATGACGATCAGCATGGCACGGCGATCATTTCCGCGGCCGGCCTGCTCAATGCGTTGAAGCTCACCGGCCGCGACATCAAGCGCGCCAAGCTTGTTTGCAACGGCGCCGGCGCCGCCGGCATCGCTTGTCTCGATCTCGCGAAGGCGATGGGTTTTGACCCGAGGAACGTCACGCTTTGCGACACCAAGGGCGTCGTCTATCGCGGCCGCACCGAGAACATGAATCAGTGGAAAAGCGCGCATGCCGTTGACACCAAGGCGCGCACGCTCTCAGAGGCGCTTGAGGGCGCCGATATTTTTTACGGACTTTCCGTCAAGGGCGCGCTGACGCCCGCTATGCTGAAGAACATGGCCAAGGACCCCATTGTTTTCGCGATGGCCAATCCCGATCCGGAGATCACGCCGGAAGAGGCCTTCGCTGTGCGCCCCGACGCCATTGTCGCCACGGGCCGCTCGGACTATCCGAACCAGATCAACAATGTGCTGGGTTTTCCCTATATTTTCCGCGGCGCCTTGGACGTGCACGCAAAAACCATCAATATGGAAATGAAGATCGCGGCGACGAAAGCGCTCGCCGAACTTGCGCAAGAGGATGTGCCGGATGAAGTTGCGCATGCCTATCACGGAACGCGCCCGCGTTTCGGACGCGACTATCTAATCCCGGCTCCCTTCGATCCGCGCCTTATCTCCGTCGTGCCGCCGGCCGTCGCCAAAGCGGCGATGGATTCGGGCGTCGCGCGGCGCCCGATCATCGACATGAAACTTTACCGCGCCGAATTATCCGCGCGGCGTGATCCGGTCGCGGGCGTCATGCAGACGATCTTCGAACGCGTGCGCCGGGCGCCGGGGCGTGTCGTCTTCGCGGAAGGCGAGGAGGAGCAGGTCATTCGCGCGGCGCTCTCCTTCGTCAACCAGGGGCTCGGACGCGCCATTCTCGTCGGACGCGAGGACCGCGTTGCGCAGACGGCCGCAGCCGCCGGTCTGGAACTCGGCGAACATATCGAAATCCACAATGCGCGGCTCTCGTCGCGCAATATGGTCTATGCGCAATTTCTGTTTGAGCGTCTGCAACGCAAAGGCTATCTGTTTCGCGATTGTCAGCGGCTCATCAATCAGGACCGCAATCATTTCGCCGCCGCCATGGTCGCGCAAGGCGACGCCGACGCCATGGTGACAGGCGTCACGCGCAATTTCTCGATCGCGCTCGAGGACGTGCGCCGCGTCATCGATCATAAGCCCGGCCATCGTCTGATCGGCGTCTCGCTGGTGCTCGCGCGCGGACGCGCCGTCGTCGTCGCCGATACGGCCATTACGGAAATGCCCACCTCCGAAGAGCTTGCGGATATTGCGGTCGAAGCCGCCGGCGTCGCGCGGCGAATCGGACTGGAGCCGCGCGTCGCCATGCTCGCCTTTTCCACCTTCGGTTATCCGCCGGGCGAGCGCACCGAGCGCGTCCATCAAGCGGTGCGCGTTCTTGACCGGCGTCGCGTCGATTTCGAATATGAAGGCGAAATGGGCGCCGACATCGCCCTCAATAAGGACTTAATGGCGTCCTATCCGTTCTGCCGATTGAAGGACACCGCAAATGTGCTTGTCATGCCGGCGTTTCATTCGGCGGCTATTTCCACCAAAATGCTCACCGAATTGGGCGGCGCCACAGTGTTGGGGCCTCTGATCGTCGGATTGGACAAACCAATCCAGATTGTTCAACTCGGCGCCACCGACACGGAGATCGTCAATATGGCGGCGATCGCGGCTTTCGGTCTTGGCGGCTGACGAATCCAAAAGAGTTGACTGAATGAACATTACAATGATTGGTTCAGGTTATGTGGGGCTTGTGTCTGGCGCCTGCTTCGCCGATTTCGGCCATAAGGTGACTTGCGTCGACAATGACGCCGACAAGATCGGGCGGCTGCTGAAAGGCGAGATGCCGATCTTTGAGCCCGGTCTCGACGAATTGGTCGCCGTCAACAGGCGCCAGAAATCGACTGTTCTTCACCACCGAGCTGGAGCCCGCCGTGCGCGGCGCCGACGCCATCTTCATCGCGGTCGGCACGCCGTCACGGCGCGGCGACGGACACGCCGACCTTTCCTTCGTTTACGCGGCGGCGACCACGATTGCCGCGTCGTTGCAGGGATTCACGGTCATCGTCAATAAATCGACCGTGCCGGTCGGCACCGGCGACGAGGTTGAGCGCATCATTCGCGAAATCCGGCCGGACGCCGATTTCGAAGTCGTCTCCAATCCCGAGTTCTTGCGCGAGGGCGCGGCGATCGAGGACTTCAAACGTCCGGACCGCGTCGTGATCGGCACGGACGATCCGCGCGCGCGCGAGCTGATGAGCGAGATTTATCGTCCGCTGAATCTCAATCAGCCGCCGCTTTATTTCGTCGGGCGCCGCACGTCGGAACTCACCAAATACGCAGCCAACGCTTTTCTTGCGACGAAGATCACCTTCATCAATGAGATCGCCGATCTCTGCGAGAAGGTCGGCGCGGACGTTCAGGACGTTGCGCGGGGAATTGGCCTCGACAAGCGCATCGGCGGGAAATTCCTGCATGCGGGGCCGGGTTACGGCGGTTCATGCTTCCCCAAGGACACGCTCGCTTTGCTCAAGACGGGGCAGGACAATAGCGCGCCGCTGCGGATCGTCGAGACGGTCGTTGCGGTTAATGACGCGCGCAAGCGAGCCATGGCGCGCAAGGTGATCAATGCGCTCGGCGGCTCGGTGCGCGGCAAGAAGATCGCGCTTTTAGGCCTCGCCTTCAAACCCAATACGGACGACATGCGCGACGCGCCCTCGCTCGCCATCGTCGCCTCGCTTGCCGGAGACGGCGCCGACGTGCACGCCTATGACCCGGAGAGCATGGATCAGGCGCGTCCGCTTAATGCCGGAAGTGACGTTCCATGAGGACGCCTATGCGCCGCTGGAAGGCGCCGACGCGCTCGTCATCGTGACGGAATGGGACGCGTTTCGCGCGCTCGATCTCGATCGCGTCAAGACGCTGCTGAAAGCGCCGGTGATCGTCGATTTGCGAAACGTCTACCGCCCGGCGGATGTGCGAAAGCGCGGGTTTGAATATGTGAGTGTGGGAAGGGTGTGAGGCCGTGCTGCGGGGGCCGTCATGCCCGCGCTTGTCGCGGGCATCCACGCCATTAAGCCACACTGTGCTGCGGACAACGAGCGGCAAGAATCATAACCACGCGACGATCATTTGTCTTCTCGGCGCCGTGTGGATGGCCGGGACAAGCCCGGCCATGACGCCAGAGTGAGGAATTGGCGATTAGCCGCTCACTGCGCCGCGAGTTTGATCTCGGGATAGGTGCAGCGCTCGTCGCTCTTCTCGTCGACATGCAGATGCGCCGGCGGCTCGACGAAGGGAATGCCGAGCGTCTGCCACACGTCGACCATCGCCTCCACCAATTGCGCAATATGCTCATGCGTATGGCGCGGCGTCGGCGTCACGCGCAGGCGCTCCGAGCCTTTGGCCACGGTCGGGTAATTGATCGGCTGGATGTAGATCCGATGCCGCTCGAGCAGCATGTCGCTCGCGGCCTTGCACAGCTCCGCGTTGCGCACCATCACCGGCACGATGTGCGAACCATTGTCGAGCACGGGCAGGCCGGCGGCGCCGAGCGCATGTTTCGTGATGTGCGTCGCGCGCTGATGCGCCGCGCGCAGATCGGGACGCTCTTTTAAGAGCCGCACAGCGGCGCAGGCGGCGGCCGCGACGGCCGGCGGCAGCGCCGTCGTGAAGATGAAGGAGGCGGCGTAGCTGCGAATGGCGTCGATCACGACTGCGTCGCCCGCCACATAACCGCCCAGCGTGCCGAAGCCTTTGGCGAGCGTGCCTTCGATGACGTCGATCTGATCCATCACGCCGGCCTGTTCGCAAATGCCGGCGCCGCGCGGCCCATACATGCCGACCGCGTGAACCTCGTCGATATAGGTCATGGCGCCATAACGTTTGGCGAGCGCCGCAATCTCCGCGACCGGCGCGATATTGCCGTTCATGGAATAGAGGCTTTCGAACACGACGAGCTTGGGACGCGGGCCAGCGGCCTTCAGCAGTTCCTCGAGATGGCCGAGATCATTGTGGCGGAAGATTTTCTTTTCGGCGCGCGAACGCTTGACGCCCTCGATCATCGAATTGTGGTTCGAGGCGTCGGAGAGAATGAGGCAGTTGGGCAAAAGGTCGGCGATTGTCGAAATCGACGCCAGATTGGAAATCCATCCGGAGGTGAAGACGAGCGCGGCCTCTTTGCAATGCAAGTCTGCAAGCTCGCGCTCCAGCTCGACGATCGCGTGGCTGTTGCCCGAAATATTACGGGTGCCGCCCGCGCCGGCGCCGACCTTCGCCGCCGTCTCGACCATGGCCGCAATCACGTCCGGATGCTGGCCCATGCCGAGATAATCGTTGGAGCACCAAATGGTGACGTCTTGTGTGCCGCTATCGGGACGATGCCACACGGCGCGCGGAAAGGATTCCACGTCGCGCTCGAGATGGGCGAAGACCCTGTATCGACGCTCTTCCTGAAGACGCATGACGGCAGATTCGAAAAAACGCCGATAGTTCATGCGACAACCCTTCGTTCCCGGCAGCCGGCCGATTGTGTAACGCCGGCCCTTACACGACCGGGGACCCCAAGACCGTAGTCTTTGGAGCCGTTCCTAAATAGACCAAGACAGTCCGAAATGCGAGGGGCAGATCGTCGCGGATTTCCAACAGGCTGGGGGATTTTTTGCACCCTTGAGAGCGACGCCTATCCCGGCTTAAGGCCGGAGCCGGCTTCGCGTTACCCCGCGAGCGCCGCCAGCACCCGCGCCCAGGAGCGGGCGCCCTTGTGGAATGAGCTGAACGCGTATTTCTCATTGGGCGAATGAATGCGGTCGTCCTCCAGCGCGAAGCCGATCATCAGCGAATCCATGCCAAGGTCTCGCTTGAACGACCCCACGATCGGGATCGAGCCTCCGCAGCCCACGAGGACCGCCTCTTTGTCCCATTCCTCGTGCAAGGCCCGTCGCGCCCGATTGAGCGCCTCCGAGCCGAAGGGCAGTTGCAGGGCGCCGGACGCTCCCTGCGAGGTGAAGTCCACAGTGACGTCCTGCGGCAGGCGCTCCCGCACGAAGGCGCGGAAATTATCGACGATCGTCTGAGGGTCCTGCGCGCCGACAAGACGGAACGAAAATTTTGCGGAAGCCTGGGCCGGCAAAACGGTCTTCGTGCCGAGGCCGGTGTAGCCCCCGACAATTCCGTTGACGTCGCATGTCGGGCGCGCCCAGATTTGCTCCATCACGCTGCGCCCGCTCTCGCCTCCGGGCTGGGTCAGTCCGATTCCCTTCAGGAATTTTCCTTCGTCGAAATCGAGATGACGCCATTGGTCGGCGATATCTTCGGGCACTTCGGTCACGCCATTGTAAAAACCGGGAATGGCGACGCGTCCGTCCTTGTCGTGAAGATCGCCGATGATCTTCGCCAGCACATGGATCGGATTGACGACCGGACCGCCGAACATGCCTGAATGCAGGTCATGGCTCGGGCCGTGGATCACCACCTCTTCCTGCACAAGTCCGCGCAGCATGACGGTGATGGCGGGCGTCGTGGCGTTCCACATGCCGGTGTCGCAAACGAGCGCGAGATCGGGGGTCGAAAGCTCGTCCTTATAGGTTGTCGAGAAACTCCGGCAGAGAGGGCGAGCCGGTCTCCTCTTCGCCTTCGAACAGAAAAGTGACATGGCAGGGGAGGCCGCCATTCGCCTCGAAGGCGCGACAAGCCTCCAGGAACGTCATGAGCTGGCCTTTGTCGTCGGAGGCGCCGCGCGCCACGATCTCCTTGCCCTGCTTGCCCTCGGCGACGCGCGGGTCGAAGGGTTCGGTTTCCCATAGGTCCAGCGGGTCCGGCGGCTGCACGTCGTAATGGCCGTAAAACAACACATGCGGCGCGTCCTTGCGCTTCGCCTTGGCGTGGCCGACGACAATCGGGTGGCCTGGCGTGACGCGCACCTCGGCCTCGTAGCCGAGCCCCTTCAGCTGGTCGGCGAGCCAGTCGGCGGCGCGACGACATTCACCCGTGAAGGCCGGATCGGTCGACACCGACTTGATCCGCAGGAGATCGAACAGTCGCCCCGTCGAAGCGTCAAGATTTGCGTCTATCGTGTTCAATACGGCGTCTGTTGTGGCCATGAATCAAAATCTCCCTGATGCAAGTCAAACTAATGCGCTTCCGTGGCGACAGGAAGACGCGAGGAGAGCCAAATCCGAATACTTCGGTTTTGGCGCCGCCCTAATTCATGGGATAGGTGGGGCGGAAAGATTTTGCGATCTATCCGCGGCCTTGAACCGGAGGACATAATGACAATCAAGATTGGCGATAAAATCCCGGACGTTTCTTTCACCGTTCTCGGGCCGGACGGTCCAAAACCCTTAAGGGCGAGCGATTATTTCAAAGGCCGCAAAGTTGCGCTCTTCGGCGTTCCGGGCGCCTTCACTCCGACCTGTCACAATCGCCATCTGCCAGGATTTCTCAACAAGGAAAAAGACATCAAGGGCAAGGGGATCGACGCCATCGCCGTGACCTCCGTCAATGATGTCTGGACGCTCGACGCCTGGCTCGACGCATCGAAAGCCAAGGGAAAGATCGACGGGCTTGCGGACGGCTCGGCCGTTTTCGCCAAGGCGCTCGGTCTCGACCTCGATCTCGCCGACCATGGCCTCGGACTTCGTTCGAAGCGCTACTCGATGATCGTGAACGACGGAACCGTCGAGCGCATCAACGTTGAAGAAAACCCGAGCGTCGCGGAAACCTCGAGCGCCGAGGCGCTGCTTTCGCAATTATAGGAGCGAGCCCTATCGAAACAGCGCGGCGACGCCCGGCAGGGACTTGCCCTCGAGCCACTCCAGGAACGCGCCGCCCGCTGTCGAAATATAGGTGAAATATTGCGCGGCGCCGGCCTGGTTCAAAGCCGCCACGGTGTCGCCGCCGCCGGCGACCGAGAGCAGCTTCCCTTCTACCGTCAGTCTCGCGGCGGTCTGCGCGACGGCGTTGGTGCCTTCGTCGAAGGGCGGAAGCTCGAAGGCCCCAAAGGGGCCGTTCCAAACGAGCGTTTTCGATTTTGCGAGCAGGCTCTCGACTTGCGCAATCGACTTCGGTCCCAGATCGACGATCATGTCATCCTTGCCGACATGATCGACCGACACGAACTGCGAGGGAGCGTGGGCTTCGAATTTTTGCGTCACCGTCACGTCGACCGGCAAAACGATCTGGCATCGCGACTCTTTAGACTTCGCCAAAATGGCGCGCGCCGCGTCGAGCAGATCGTGCTCACACAATGATTTGCCGACGGGCTTTCCTTCCGCGGCGAGAAATGTGTTCGCCATCGCTCCGCCGATCGCCAGATACTCGACCTTCTGCAAAAGGTTGCCGAGCAATTCGAGCTTGGTCGATATCTTTGCGCCGCCGACGATTGCGATCACAGGATGCTCTGGATGATCGAGCGCCTGGCCGAGGGCGTCTATTTCCGCCTGCATGGTGCGGCCAGCGAAGGCGGGCAGCTTATGCGCAAGGCCCTCCGTCGAGGCATGAGCGCGATGCGCGGCCGAAAACGCGTCATTGACGAAAATATCGCCGTTTTCAGCGAGTTCGGCGACAAAGGCCGGATCGTTCTTCTCTTCGCCCTTGTGAAAGCGCGTGTTTTCAAGGAGCAATATGTCGCCATTCTTGAGATTGGCGATTGCGGCGCGCGCCGCCTCGCCGACACAGTCATCGGCGAAAGCGACGGGCCGCTTCAAATGATCCGCAAGCACGGGAGCGATCGGACGCAGGGAATCCGCTTCATTGGGCGCGCCCTTCGGGCGACCGAAATGCGAGAGCAGGATCACCTTGCCCCCCTTGTCGGCGATTTCCTTGATCATCGGCGACATGCGGTCGATGCGCGTCGCGTCGGTGACGCGGCCCTCTTCCATCGGGACGTTGAGATCGACGCGCAACAGGACGCGCTTGCCTTTCACGTCGGCGGAGTCGAGCGTTCGAAACGACGGCATAGGCTGCGTCCTACTCAATTTGGCGATGAAATGGCCGGCGGCGGGCGCCGCCTCGACCTTATCAAATCAATTTGGCGATCGTCGCGGCGACATCGGTCATGCGGCCCGAAAAACCCCATTCATTGTCATACCAGGAAAGGATCGAAACGAAGTCTCCGTCCAGCACCTTCGTCTGATCGCAATGAAAGGTCGAGGAATGCGGATCATGATTGAAGTCGATCGAGACGAGCTTCTCGTCCGTAAAGTTCAGGACGCTCTTCAACGGGCCCTGCGCCGCCGCTTTGATCGCGGCGTTGACCTCGTCTTTGCTCGTCTTGCGCTTGGCGACGAATTTCAAATCGACCGCCGAAACATTGGGGGTGGGAACGCGAATCGCATAGCCGTCGAGCTTGCCGTTCAGCTCCGGAAGCACGAGCCCCACGGCTTTGGCGGCGCCGGTCGACGTCGGGATCATGGACAGCGCGGCGGCGCGGGCGCGATAAAGGTCCTTGTGCATCGTGTCCAACGTCGGCTGGTCGCCGGTGTAGGAATGCACCGTGGTCATAATGCCTTTTTCGATGCCGATCGCTTCATGCAAGACCTTGGCGACGGGCGCGAGGCAATTGGTGGTGCAGGAGGCGTTGGAGATCACGAGATGATCCTTCGTGATCTTTTGATGATTGACGCCGAAAACCACCGTGATGTCGGCGCCTTCCGCAGGCGCTGAGACGAGAACCCGCTTGGCGCCCGCGTCGAGCAACAATTTCGCCTTGTCGCGGGCTGTGAAGAGGCCCGTGCATTCGAGCGCAATGTCGATCTTCAGCTCCTTATAGGGAAGCTCCGCAGGATTCTTGATCGCGGTCACTTTCATGGGTCCGCGGCCCGCGTCGATCGTATCTCCCACGACCGTCACTTTATGCGGAAAGCGGCCATGAACGGAATCGTAGCGCAGCAGATGCGCGTTGGTTTCGACCGGTCCGAGGTCATTGATCGCCACAACCTCGAGGTCCGTGCGGCCTGAACTCGATGATATAGCGAAGAATATTGCGCCCGATACGACCGAAACCGTTAATCGCCACTCTCGCGGTCATTCAGATGCTCCTTCTTCGCTAGCCATGCGGCTGCGGTCGCCGTTCGAACGCCAAGGACGCGAGCGCATAGCGCGAAGATGCGGTGAGGCGCGTTCGAGATGGGCGCTTGATAACAGCTTGCGTCCCTCTGTCAACGCGGCGTCGCGTCTCGCTCTAGCCCTTGGCCGATTGGGTTTGGGCCAATTCGTGATACGACTTTGCTTCGTCGAATCGGCGCGCGCGCCGCAATCGGCAAGATGTAATCCTTTCGATTGTGTTTTCCATGACGGACAAAGCGGAGCCCGATCCCATCGACAAGGCGCTTGCGAGGCTTTCGGCGTCGCTCAGCCTGCTTGAGACGACGGTCGCCCGGCGTATCGAAAATGAATTGTCGCTGGCCGATCTTGAAGAAGAGCTTGCGGTCATGCAGGACGATCGCAGCCGGCTGGCGCTGGAGCTCGACGCCGAGCTGTCCAAGGCGAACGCGCTCGAAAAGGCGCGCGACGACGTCTTGCGTAGACTGGGGCTTGCAAGCGAGGGGATCAAATCGGTTCTCGGGCGCGCCCAAGCCGAGGAATAGGACGAACCAATGGCCCATGTCGTGGTCACCATCGCCGGTCGAACCTATCGCATGGCCTGCGACGACGGCGAAGAAGCCCATCTCGAGGAACTCGCGCGTCGCGTCGAGGATAAGATTTTGTCGCTTCGCGGCGGCTTTGGCGAGATCGGGGAGCAGCGCATCGTGGTCATGGCGGCGCTGACCATGGCGGACGAGGCGGAAGCCGCCCGCAAGAAATTCGAAGGCCTGGAGGCGGAGATCGCCATGCTGCGGACCGCCGTCGAACGCGTCCGTGAGAGCGACGCGCAGCTGAAGGATCGCATCTCGCGGGCGGTGAATGAGGCGGCGCAGCGCATCGAGAGCGCGGCGCAGGATCTCGCCGAGCGAGCGCCCGCCTCAACCGATATCGGCTAAAGACTGATTTTTGTGCGCAGCGAAAGGATTATGCTGCGCACAAATTTGTGCAGGAATGCTGCGCAAAAAACTTATGTATTCAGTGGCTTGTGAAGGACCTATTTGGTAGCCCAGTTCTCGATGCTCGTATCGTGCTTGGCCCGCTCGATTTCGTCCGCCTGCTCCGAATAGTGAGCGGCCATGCGCTCCCCGGTCATCGCCTCGGCGCCGTCCTTCATGATGGCGATCTTCATCTGTTCGGTCGCAGAGCGGTTCAGCCCATTGATCCAGCGGTTGACGTTCAAAAGAAACAGCCGCTTGCGCTCCGCCTGAATTTCTTTCGTCACCGTCTCGTCCGTCTCGAGCGCGAGCTCCTTGGCGACGTCGTCGGTCTGTTTTTCGAGCGCCTTGAATTTTTCTTCGAGCGCGGCGACTTGATCGCTTCCGTCCGCCTTGGCTTTTTCGAGAGCGGCGGCCGCCTCATCGCGCGCTTTTTTTAGTTTGGCGAGGCCGGTTGAAAGCCAATCGTTCTGAATCTTGAGCAGTGAGTCCTTCGCCGATCCCGAGATGGCGAAATTATTGGGGATCGGAAAATACGGTCCAAGCTCCGCCGCGCCGGCCGTAACGACCAGACCGCTCCAGGCAAAAGCGCCGGCCAGCGCAGCCTTGGCGCAAACCGCAAACTTCTTCGCCGACATGTCTCTTCTCCCTGATTGGCGAACGATTTTTCGACGATGTTCGTCGCCCGTCTCGCCGTTTTTATAAGCAATCAAATTGGTCTATCGCCGCGCTTCTGGCAAGCCTGCAGGCGGCGCGCCTCCGACCGGCCTCGCTTGACGCGGGAAGAGGTTCGCGCGAACGTCACGATCCGCCAGGGGAGCCCTGCTGAAAGATTCGTCGCATCGTTGCGTCGGTCCTTTCGAGGGGCTGAGAGGCTGATGAGCGCGAAAGCGCGGCTCGGCGACCCTTCGAACCTGATCCAGTTCACGCTGGCGTAGGGAGGGTGATATTTCCGGCATTCCTATCTTAATCAACGCCTCCGTCGCTCGCCTCGCACAAAGGACGCCGACATGCTCCTTCGTGTGATCGGCGCAGGCGTCATGGGCCTCGCCGCCGCTTTCGAGATGGCGCGCCAGGGTCGGGCGGCCGGCGTGCGCGTGGAGCTCGTCGAGCGTCAGGACGGCGTCGGCCTCGGCTGTTCCTTTTTCGCCGGCGGCATGATTGCGCCCTGGTGCGAATTGCAAAGCGCGGAGCCGATCGTCGCCGAACTTGGCGAAGAGGCGCTGGCCTTCTGGACCCGGGACATTCCTGTTGCGACGGCGACTGGCAGTCTCGTCGTGGCGCCCGCGCGCGACCGTGCGGAGTTGCGCGATTTCGCCCGCCGCACGCGTCATTTCGAGGAGGTCGGCGAAACGAGACTCGCCGAACTGGAGCCGGATCTTTCCGGCCGCTTTACGCAAGCTTTGTTCTTTCCAACGGAAGCGCATCTCGAGCCGCGCGCCGCCATGGCCGCCCTCGCCGAGCGGTTGAAGACGATGGACAATGTCGACATCCGTCTTGGCGTCGACGCCGCCTCCATGACGACGCGCCCCGACTGGACCATCGACTGCCGCGGCTTTTCCGCGCGCGACGCATTGCCTGGGCTGCGCGGCGTCAAGGGCGAAATGCTCGTCTTGAAGACCGACGATCTTCGCCTGTCGCGCCCGGTGCGAATGCTGCATCCGCGCCATCCCGTCTATGTGGTGCCGCGCGGCGATGGCGTGTTCATGATCGGCGCGACCATGATCGAAAATGAGGAGCGCTCGCGCGTGACCGCTCGTTCGATCGTCGAGCTTGTGAATTCGGCCTATGCGATTCATCCGGCTTTCGCCGAGGCGGAGATCGTCGAGACGGGCTCTGACGTGCGCCCGGCCTTCGCCGACAATCTGCCGCGCCTCGTAAGACGGGAGCAGACTCTCTATATCAATGGGCTCTACCGGCACGGCTTTCTCCTCGCGCCGGCGCTCGCCAACCGCGCCGCCCGCGTCGTCCTGCAAGGCGAATATTTTCCGGAGGTCATGGATGCAGATCAGCGTGAACGGGCTCACGCGTGAGGTGAAAGCCCAGACGCTCGCCCGACTGCTCGAAGAACTGGGCTATGAGACGCAGACGGTCGCCACCGCGCTCAACCAGGAATTTGTGCGCAGCAAGGATCGCAACGACGTCGTTTTGCGAGACGGCGACGCTGTCGAAATCCTGACGCCCCGGCAGGGAGGGTGATCCGATCATGTTTAGCGACGATCCTCTCACTCTCTATGACACGACGCTCTCGTCGCGGCTGCTCGTCGGCACGGCGCGCTTTCCCTCGCCCGCAATTCTCTCCGACGCCATCCGCGCGTCAGGCTGCGAGATCGTCACCGTGTCGCTGCGTCGCGAGGCGGGCGGCTCGCGCGCCGGCGAGAGTTTCTGGCGGCTCATTCGCGATCTCGGCGTCAAAGTGTTGCCGAACACCGCCGGCTGCCGCACGGCCAAGGAGGCGATCGCCACCGCGCAAATGGCGCGAGAGGTGTTCGGCGTGGACTGGATCAAACTGGAGGTGATCGGCGAAGAGGACACTCTGCAGCCCGACGTCTTCGGACTCGTGGAGGCTGCGCGCGTTCTTTGCGGCGAGGGGTTCTCGGTCTTTCCCTATATGACCGAGGACCTCGTCGTCGCGGAGCGATTGCTCGACGCCGGTTGCCGCGTATTGATGCCCTGGGCGGCGCCGATCGGCTCCGGGCGCGGGATCAACAATCTCTTCGGCCTTCGCGCCCTGCGGGCGCATTTCCCCGATGTCCCGCTGATCGTGGACGCGGGACTCGGGGCCCCTTCGCATGCGGCGGCCGTGATGGAGCTGGGCTATGACGCCGCGCTGCTCAATACGGCGGTCGCCTTGGCCGGCGATCCGGTCGCCATGGCGCAGGCTTTTGCGCTTGCGGTCGAAGCGGGGCGCAAGGCCTATCTCGCCAAGCCGATGACGCCGCGCGATCTCGCCGAACCCTCGACGCCGGTCATTGGCCGCGCGTTCGACGAGAGCGCATGACGCGTCGACCAGATCCCTTCTATCTCATCGTCGATGACGCCTCATGGTTGACGCGCCTGCTGCCGCTCGGCGTGAAACTCGTCCAATTGCGCGTCAAGGATCGTGGCGAAGAGGAGGTGCGGACGCAGGTCGCGCGCGCTCGCGATCTTTGCAGACGCGCATGGCGCGCAACTCGTCGTCAATGACTACTGGCGCGTCGCCATCGATGAAAAATGCGATTTCGTGCATCTGGGCCAAGGCGATCTGGACGGCGCCGACATCCCGGCTCTGCGCGCGCATGACGTGCGCTTTGGCGTTTCGACGCATACGGAGGCCGAACTCGAACGCGCATTGGCGCTCGCGCCGGATTATGTCGCGCTGGGGCCAATCTATCCGACGCTCTTGAAGCAAATGGCCTTTGCGCCGCAGGGCCTCGAAAAAATCGGGCTTTGGAGAAAGCGCATTGGCGCGACCCCGCTCGTCGCCATCGGCGGCCTGACGCCTGAGCGCGCGCGCGCGGTCTTGCAAGCCGGCGCCGACAGCGCCTGCGTCGTCACCGATATTTTGCGAAACGAAAACCCGGAGGCGCGAACGCGCGAATGGATTGCGGCGACGCAGGACTGGCGCGTTTAACCGCCGTCCGGCGGGCCGGATATTTCGAGCGGCGGCTTCGATGAAGCCGCGAGAAAGGCCGCGGGGATACGAGCGCGGCTGTCTTCGGTTGCGGCGGTTGGGCTTTCCGGCGGCGCCTTCCACTCGAAGGCGTCGAGCTTGCCGGTGACAGGCGAGATCGGCGCCCAGCTTTTCGCGACGACCCCGTCCGCGATCCACACCGGATCGCGCGGCGCCCGAGAAGCGCGCGCGAGCCATTCGCGCACCTCGCCGTCCGGCCCGTTTTCAGCGTCGATGAGTTCGGCCATGAGCAGGCATGTTTGCGCGGTCGGCTGAATATCGTTCTCGATCAGCGGCGTCAGCGCGCGGCGCGCCATGTGGAAATTGCGCGCCGCCAACGCGGCCTGCGCCAGCAGGCGGCGGCTTTCCGGCGCCGCCGGCGCGGACTGGACCAGCTTTGCGACGCGCGACAGGCGCTCTGAGTTGGATTCGCCCGGCGCGGCTTGAAAATAAGCTTCCGCGAGATCCGGATGCGGGCTTCTCGCCCATTCCGCCTCGATGAGTTTGAGCGCTTTGCGGCGGTCGCCCATATTCGACAGCAGCCGGGCGGAGAGAGCGGCGGCGGGGACGAAGCCCGGCGCGCGCTTTAAGGCAAGACGCGCGAGAGCGAGCGCCTCATGCGGATCGCTTTCCTGCTTTTCCATCGCGAGAGCCGTCTCGGCGACGGCGCGCAGACGTTGCGCGGCCGCGAGATCGATCGACTTGGCTTTCAAGTTATGTTCGATTGTCGCGCGAACCTTGTCCCATTCGCCCTGCGCGGCGTGATGCTCAATAACGGCGTCGCCCGCCCAGGGGAGCGGCGCCACCTCGTGAGCGCTGCGGGCGAAGACTTGCGCCGCTTCGACGTCATTGCGTCGCTGCGCTTCAATATGCAGGCCGCGCAAGCCGAGTATCTTGGTTTCCGGCCGCAGCGTCATTTCGTGAAACGCCGCCTCGGCCCCACGAAGATCGCCGGACAGCTGAGCCGCCTGCGCCTTGAGGAGTTTCGTCAGAGGTTCATGATCGAGATATTTCTCCGCGTCTACGGCGGCTTTTCTCGCTCGCGCCGCATCGCCGGAGGCGGCGGCGATAATCCCTCGCGACAGCGCGTGATAACCCTTTTCGCGGCGTTTCTGTCGACCTGCGCGGGTCAGCCGTCCGGGCGCGCGCAAGAGGAGCGTAATGAGCGCTCCCACGACGACGATCGCCGCCAGAACGGCGATGACAAATGCAGCCGCGATGGGGATCGTCGTGTCGAGGTGATATGCGCCGAAATCGATCGCGATCGAACCGGGCTGATCGATGATCCATTCCAGCGCATAGGCCGCGACCGCAAGAGCCGCGATGAAAATAAGCAATAACAGCATGATGGGCCGGTCCTCGCGTCAGCTCTTGTTGCGGCCGAGCGCCGCGATGGCGCCAGAGAGAATGGCTGCGGACGCCTTCTCAGCGTCCCGCCGCTGACGCAGAAGTTCGCCGAATGCGCTTTCTTCCGTCTTGGCGGAGTCTGGCAGCAGATCGAACGCCGCCGCTGCGCCCGCGACGTCATTATGCGCGAGAGCGGAGCGGATCGTCTCCACACGGTCGGAGATGGTCGAACTTGGAGCCTCGTTCAACGGGCGCACCCTGACCAGTCGACCCAAGCTCCGCATCATATGCTCGACATAAGAGCCGGTGGACTGCGGCGACTCGATCGCCTGAAGCCGTTTCGCGACCGGCTCGAACCCATGCAGCAACTGTTCGGGCGTCATCGCGCCCTTTTCCGCCGCCGGCGCGAGCGCAGACAATAGTTCCGAATCTGCGCCAAGGGCAGTCAGCGCGGCGAGTTCGACCGCGTAAGGCTTGCCCTTTTCAACCTCTTGCGCGAGCGATTGCGCGACCACGACGAGTTCAGCGCTGTTGCCCTTTTTGGCCGCCGCCTGACTTTTCGCCTCCGCCGATTCCTGCGGAGCGCGCAACTCGCTTTTCGGAGCTTCGAGTTTCTCGCGAACGGATTTGATTTCATTGGCGAGTTCGTCGATCCGGCCTTCGAGCGCAACGAGGTAGTCGCGCTCGGACAATGAATCGGATTTATCCGAGCCCTCGGATGCGCGCGCGGCGCGCGCTTCTTCGGCGATCTTGAGCGCCGACTGCGCGACCTGCTCCAATTGGTCGACCCGTTTCACGAGCGCGTCGCGATTGTCGATCTGCGCCTCGCGTGGGGGCGGAGCAGGCTCGGCTTCCGGAGCAGCCGGCGTGGGGGCCGGCGATGGGGTGGACGGCTGAGGCGCCTCGGCGCTTTTTTCGGGCGGCGCCTCAGCAGGTTTGGCGTCGCTTTGCGGAGACGTGGAGGCGGTCCCCTCCGGGGTCGCTGGCGCGGCCGGCTCGGAAGGCTGGGTTTCCGACAACGGCGCGGCCTCTTTCACCGCCAAGCTTGGGTGAGACGTTGTCTTTCCGTTGAGCGGTCCTGAGGACCTGTCCTGCAAGGCGGCGAAAAACGCCTGCGGGTTTCGAACCGCATTTTCAATGGCGTCGGCGACCGCGCGAAGCCGCTCGTCCTTATCTTTGAAAACGAACGTCGCGCCTATAAAGACCGCGACAAGCGCAATAAGCGCGAGCAAAATGCGCCCCAAGGAAAACCCCGATCGTCGTCGGGGCGGTTCGATATAGGGCTCAATCGGCGGCTCCGTCGCCTCCGACGCCTCTGATCCATTCGAGAGGTCGTGCGCCGGCGCATCGTTCGCGGTCTCGAACGGAGACTTCACGCCGGTTGTTGACGACAGCGGAGAGGCTGCTCCTCCGGACGCTTTGACGACGCCGGAATCAATAGAGCGCGGCGCGCGTGGCGGTTGGGTCGGTTCGGATGGCGGCGATGCGCCGGAGGGCTTGGCGTCCGCCTTTCGAGCGTCCGTCTTTTCCGCGTCCTTCTTGGAGCTTTCGGCCGATTTATCCGGATCGTTCTGCGCCATGGTCGCCATCCTCGTCGAATCTCTTATAGACGACGCGAAGCGCCTGCGAAACAGGCGCCCCCGCCGGCAGATCTCATCTTTGAACCGTCATCCTGCGGACAATTCTAAACGCCAGCGGCCTCCATGAGGGCGAGCGTTCGGCGCGCAACGTCGAGATGCAGACGCTCGACCATTTGTCCTTCGATCTGCACGACCCCGATTGCTTCGTTTTCTGGCATGTCGAAAGTCTCGATGATCTTGCGGGCGAATGCGATCTCCGCAGGACTGGGCGCGAAGATTTCATTGACAGCTCCGATCTGCGACGGATGGATCAGCATCTTTCCGTCCATGCCGAAGTCGCGACCCTGTTCGGCCTCGCGGCGCAGGCCGGCTTCGTCGTTGAAGTCGTTATAGATGCCGTCGATGATCTCGATCCCGTGCAGCCGCGCCGCGAGGACCCCAGCCGAGAGCCAGGACAGGATCGCCGGACGGCCGGGGGTCAGACGCGCCCTCGTCGATTTGGCGATATCGTTGGGTCCGAGCACGATCGCGTCGAGCCGCGAGGCGGGATCGTCGGCTGCGCTCGCAATCTTTTCGATGTCGAAAATGGCGCGCGGCGTTTCGATCATCGCCCAAAGGCGCGTGTGCGCCGGCGCGCCGGCCGCGACGACGTCGGCGGCGGCTTCGATAACATCGGCGCGCCAGTTGACCTTTGGAATGACGATCGCCGCCGGACCCGCCGGCGCCATGGCGGCGATGTCCAACTCATACCATTGCGAGCCCGGCGCATTGACGCGCACGACGATTTCACGAGCGCCATAGCCGCCGCCGGCCAGGGCGGCGGCGACCTGTTCGCGCGCGATCTCCTTGGCGCTCTCGGCGACGCCGTCCTCCAGTTCGAACATCAGCACGTCGGCGGGCAGGCTCTTGCCTTTTTCGAGCGCCCGGGCGTTCGACCCCGGCATGGCGAGCACGCTGCGCCTCAATCGCGAAATCATGATCCCTCCGCTATAGCTTTTCTTGAGCAATCGAATGCGGGACGGCCCTCATTCTTTGCTTGCCTGTTGGCTCGCGCTCCACAATAAAGGACCCGCTTTCGCTACGCCAATTTCTGGCCGCGCTTAGCGAAACCGGGACAATGTCCCGTCCGCCAAAGGGCCAGCAATGACAGACGCCACTGTTCAGACATTGTCCGACGCGAAACTTCCAAAACATCTGATCGAGGGCTATGAGACTTTTCTCATGGGCCGCTTTCGGCGCGAGCAGGAACGCTTTCGCGACCTCGCCGAAAGGGGTCAAAGCCCCAAGACAATGGTCATCAGCTGTTGCGACTCCCGCGTCGCGCCCGAGGCGATCTTCGACGCCGGGCCGGGCGAACTGTTCGTCTTAAGGAATGTCGCCAATCTTGTTCCGCCCTATGCGCCGGACGACGACTATCATGGGACGTCGGCCGCGCTCGAATATGCCGTCATGGCGCTCAAGGTTCAGCACATCGTCGTGCTTGGCCACGCGCAATGCGGCGGCATTCGAGCTTACGCCGAGAATGAGGCCAATCCCGATCTCCCGCCTCTGTCGCCCGGCGATTTCATCGGGCGATGGATAAAGCTTCTGGCGCCGGCCGCCCAACTCGCGGGAACGCCGACGCTTCCTATCGAGCAGCCCTATATTGAACGGCTCGAATTCGAATCCATCAAACAAGGACTGCGCAATCTGCGAAGCTTTCCGATGATCAATGTGCTCGAGCAACGACGTTATCTGCAATTGCATGGAGCTTACTTCGGCGTCATGGACGGGCGTCTGCTCGCGCTCGATGAATCAACGGGCGAGTTCGTTCCAGTCGCGCAAGCGGCCCATGCCGCGACAATCGGCGAGGCGCGGTTTTGAAGAAACCTTGCTTGGCGCAAGCGACGGAAACGAACGCTGTTCGCGACATTCCTTTTGCGGTCGGGCTCTCGCAGCTCGCGGATCGTTATGACGCCATCCTCTGCGACGTCTGGGGCGTGCTGATCGACGGGAAGGTTCACTTTCCAAAAGCCGCTCATGCGTTAAGGCAATTTCGCGCGCGCGGCGGAACGATCATTCTCGTCACCAATGCTTCGCGTCCGAGCGAGGAAGTCCGTCGTCAATTGCTCGGACTTGGATTGCCGGCGGATTGCTTCGACGACATCTTCTCGGCCGGTGAATTGACTCTGCGCGAGATCGTCGCGCGTAAGGGCCAGAGCTGTTTTCATCTCGGGCCCAAGCGCGATGTCGGACTGTTCGAGGAAGCCGGCCGGCGGCTCGGCTCCCCATTGCATATGACGGGAATCGACGCGGCGGATTTCGTCGTCTGCACGGGCCTCGTCGACGAACGCAGGGAGACGCCGCATGACTATGACGCGCGGCTCGCCGCGATGCGGGCGCGCGATCTCGTCATGCTTTGCGCCAATCCCGACATTGTGGTCGGCGTCGGGGACGAGATTTTATGGTGCGCCGGCGCATTGGCGGAACGCTATGCGGCGATTGGCGGAAAGGTCGTCATGGCGGGGAAGCCGCATCTGCCGATCTATTCGGCGGCTCTTCAACGCGTCGAAGAGCTGCGCGGCGGCGTGTCGAAAGATCGTATTCTATCGATCGGCGATGGCGCGGAAACCGATCTCGCCGGCGCGGGGCGAGCGGGGCTCGACGCCTGGTTCATCGTGGACGGCATTCATCGCGACGAATTGCGGGCTGACGACGGCTCGTTGATCGAACCGGCGCTGGAAACGCTGTTTCAGCGCGCGAAAACAAAACCTGTGGCTTTGGCGTCCGAACTTGTGTGGTAAAAGGGAGCGGGAAACGCCGTCGTCCTGTCAACCTCCCGGTGAAACTTCATGTCCGAACCGTTCAAAATCTACTATTTCGAAGACTTGAGCGTCGGGATGCGCGAGACGTTGATGAAGGCCGTCATGGACGACGACGTGATCGCCTTCGCCGACCTTTCCGGCGACCGCAATCCGATCCATCTCTCCGACCATTTCGCTAGTAAGACGCGGTTTGGCGAGCGCATCGTGCATGGCCTCTACACCGCCTCGCTGATCTCGACCGTCATCGGCATGTATCTGCCGGGACCGGGCGCGGTCTATCTGTCGCAAACCCTCAATTTCCGTGCGCCCGTAAAGATCGGCGACGTGATCAACGTGGTGGTGGAAGTGGTCGAACTTGTCGAAAAGGGGCGTCGCGCGAAGCTCAAATGCGAATGCATCGTCGACGGCAAAGTGGTGCTCGACGGCGAAGCGCTCGTGATGGTGCCGAGCCGCGAGCAGGCGAACCGCGCCGCCGCCGTGGAGAAGCCCGCCTCGGCGTGACGCGCCCGCCCGACGTCCGGCGCCTCGCAACGGATGAATCCTTGCCCGATCTGGCCCGCCCTTTCATCATCGCCCTCGATCCAACCGAGCCTCCCAGCGGCTTGGAAGGCGCCGTGGTGGCGATCGGCAATTTCGACGGTCTGCATCGCGGGCATCGCGGGGTCATCGCGCGCGCCAAGGCTTTGGCGGAAAAGCTCGGAAAGCCTTGCGCCCTGCTCACCTTCGAGCCTCACCCCGCCGACTTCTTCGAAGGGCGTTCGGTGATCTTCCGCCTCACGCCGCCCGACGCCAAGGCGGCCCTGCTGGCGCGCCTGGGGCTCGATGGAATGATCATTCTCACATTCGACGCGGCTTTTGCGGCGCGCCCCGCCGCTGACTTTACGCAGGACGTGCTGGCGCGCCGGCTTGGCGTCTCGGCGGCGGTGGCGGGCTATGATTTCCGCTTCGGCGCGAAGCGGGCTGGAACTCCCGAGTTTTTATGCGCCGAGGGAGCGCGACTGGGCTTTACGGTCGAGATCGTCGAGCGGATCACGCAGGACGAGGCGGGAAGCCTCGACGCCGTCTCCTCGACGGCGACGCGCGAAGCGCTCGAAAAGGGCGATGTGGCGCTCGCCCGCCGTCTGCTCGGCCATCCTTATTTCGTCGAGGGCGTCGTGATCGCTGGTCGGAAAATGGGCCGTGAACTCGGCTTTCCCACCGCCAATATCGCGCTCGACCCTTCGAACCGGCTCAAGCACGGCATTTATGCGGTGACTTTGGAGGCGGACGGCATAATTTACGAGGGCGTCGCCAATTTCGGCCGCCGGCCGACGTTCGACAACGGCCCGCCGCTGCTTGAAGTCTATGTGTTCGACTTCGACGGCGATCTCTACGACAAAAAGGTGGAGGTCGCTTTTTTCGGCTTCATTCGCGGCGAAGAGAAGTTCGCCTCCGTGGATGCGCTGGTGGCGCAAATGCGCGACGATGCGGATAAGGCCAAAGAAATCCTGGCCAAAGAACGTCTCAAACAGAGCTGACATTGTCGCGGCGGGTCACGCCGCCTATCTTTGATCGGCAGGAGAGGGCCATGGCCGACGAACCAAAAGGCGATCGCGAGATCGAAATCATTCCGCCGGACGTGGAGGACGATCCCTTTGCTCGGGCGTCGTCGCGCATCTGGGTTTCCCGCGGTTCGGGCGAGGTGAAATTCATCAAGCTCGGGCCGTTTCAGAGCTTGTTGCTCGGGCTTGGCCTGCTGATCTTTGTCGCCCTTGGACTGTTTTTCCTCTCCGGCTTCTTCCTCATTCTTGCGCCCATCATCGCGCTGCTGGGCGTCGGCGCATGGGTGGCGAACAAGCTCGGCGTCGGGCCTTTCAAAAGACTTCGATAGCTGTAACGAAGCCGCAAGCTTTTCACGTCAGTGTAACGCCTGATTTCTGCCGGATAGCTTAACATGCATCAGGATCAGGACGCGGCGCCCGAAGCGCGCCGTCCGCTTGCGACGCGCGACACCGAATTTGCGCGTCGCCTGACGAAGCTTCTGCTGCGCACCCCCATCACGCCCAATCAGATTTCGCTTTTAAGCGTCGCCTTTGCGGTCGTGGGCGCCCTGGCGCTGTTCACCGCGCCTTCGTCGCCCTGGCGCTTCCTCGTCGCGGCGGCCTGCGTCCAGCTTCGGCTGCTTTGCAACCTGCTCGACGGAATGGTCGCGGTGGAGGGCGGGCGCGGCGACCCGCTCGGACCGCTCTTCAATGAGGCGCCCGACCGCATCGCCGACAGTCTGCTGATCGTCGCGCTCGGTTACGCCGCCGGCGCCGGCTGGCTGGGCTGGCTCGGGGCGCTGCTCGCGGCGTTCACCGCCTATATCCGCGCGCTCGGCGGCGCGCTCGGCCTTGCGCAGGATTTCCGCGGGCCGCTCGCCAAGCCCCATCGCATGGCGCTCCTCACCGGCGCCTGCGTCCTCGCCTGGATCGAGGCGCAATTCCACGACAGCGGCTTTATCCTCATTGCGGCGGCGGCGGCGATTGCGTTCGGCTCCGCCGCGACTTGCGTGACGCGGCTGCGGGCCATCGCGGCGCAGCTCGACGGGAGAGCCGGGTGATCGATCGCGCGTTGATCGGGCTGACCCGCTTTCTCGTGGGCGCTCGCCCCGTCTGGCGCGGGCTGACGCGGGACGCCCGTCCGCGGCTCTATTTCGCCAACCATTCGAGCCATCTCGACACGCTGCTGATCTGGGCGGCTCTGCCCGAGGCGCTGCGCGGCGTCACTCACCCGGTGGCGGCGGCGGATTATTGGGGCCGCGGCGATCTGCGCAGCCTTGTCGCCAAGAACGTCCTCGACGTCGTCCTGATCGACCGTTCCGGCGGGCCGCACGACGAGACGCTCGAACCCTTGCGCGAAAAGCTTCGCGCCGGGCGCTCGCTGATCATCTTTCCGGAGGGAACGCGCGGCGACGGTCTGCTGCCCGGCCCGTTCAAATCTGGTCTCTATCATCTAGCCGACGAGTTTCCAGAGGTCGAATTGGCGCCGGTCTATCTGAAGAACCCCTCCCGCGCCTTTCCCAAGGGGGCGCTGCTGCCAGTCCCAATCTCCTGCGAGGTGCATTTCGGCGCGCCGCTCGCGCGCATCGCCGGCGAGCATAAGGGCGCTTTTCTCGAACGCGCCCGCGGCGCGGTGGCGGAGCTAGCCTAGATGACCCCTCAGCAAAAGGTCTTCGCGCTCTTTGGCGGGGTCTTCGCCATCCTGCTGATCGCAACGCTCGTTGGCCGCGTGCTCGCGAAGCGCGCGCAGGGCGAGGGTCAGCGGGAGACGATCAAAAATCTGAACGACCGCATCGACGCCTGGTGGGTGATGATCATCATCTTCCTGGCGAGCTTCCTTCTCGGCCGCACCGCGACGCTCATCCTCTTCGCGCTCTCGTCCTTCTACACGCTGCGGGAGTTCGTCTCGCTGACGCCGACGCGCCCCGCCGACAATCTGCCGCTGATCGGCGCCTTTTACGTGCTTCTGCCGCTGCAATATATTCTGATCTGGATGGATTGGTACGGGATGTTTTCCATCCTGGTGCCCGTCTATGGCTTCCTGCTGGCGCCGATCCTTGCCGCGATCGCGGGCGACGTGAACGACTTCCTGCTGCGTGTGGCGCGCGTGCAATGGGCGCTGATGCTCACCGTCTACAGCATCAGCCACGCCCCGGCGCTGACGATGCTGACGATCCCCGGCTACGAGGGCCAGGCTTTTCTGTTGCTCTTCTTCCTGATCACCGTCGTTCAGTTTTCCGACGTCGCACAATATGTCTGCGGCAAGCTCTTCGGGAAAAGGAAGATCGCGCCGAACATCAGCCCCTCCAAGACCGTCGAGGGGCTCGTGGGCGGCGGCGCGGCGGCGACGCTGCTGGGCGTCGCGCTCTTCTGGATCACCCCTTTCAACCCGTTTGAAGCGGCAGGGATGGCGGCGGTGATCGTCGCCATGGGCTTTTTCGGCGGCCTGTCGCTCTCGGCGGTCAAGCGCTCCATGGGCGTGAAGGACTGGGGCTATTCCGTGAAGGGCCACGGCGGCGTGCTCGACCGGCTCGACAGCGTCTGTTTCTCGGCGCCGGTTTTCTTTCATTTGACGCGTTATTTCTTCGCGGCGTGAGACGCGGGGTTTTGCGATCGGCGGCGGCTGCGTTAAAAGGCCGCCCATGCGTTTTTTTCGCGCCATTCGAATTACCGGCCCGGCCCGCGCTCTGAGCTAGAAAAGCTCGCGCGGCGACCGGGTTATGGCGGGATTGGCGCTTTTTCCACAAATCCTCTAATTGACGCGGACCCGCCGGCGCCTCGACGCGCCGCGTCCGCCTGAGCCGGTCGAAAAATGAACGACGAGACGCCGAAAGGCCTGGACTATTCCAAGACCCTCTATCTGCCGCAGACGGATTTTCCGATGCGCGCCGGTCTGCCGCAGCGCGAGCCGGAGCTGCTGGCCCGCTGGGAGAAGATGGGGCTCTACCAAAAGCTGCGCGAAGCGGGGAAGGGCAGGCCGAAATTCGTCCTGCACGACGGGCCGCCCTACGCCAATGGCAATATCCACATCGGCCATGCGCTCAATAAAATCTTGAAGGATATGGTGACGCGCAGTCAGCAGATGGCGGGCAAGGACTCAAATTACGTGCCCGGCTGGGACTGCCATGGTCTCCCGATCGAATGGAAGATCGAGGAGGAGAACTACCGCTCCAAAGGCAAGAAGAAACCTGATTTCGCGCATCCTCAGGAAATGGTCGCCTTTCGCCGCGAGTGTCGCGCCTATGCGGATCACTGGCTTTCGGTGCAGCGGGAGGAGTTCAAGCGCTTGGGGGTGACGGGCGACTGGGCGCATCCCTATTCGACGATGGCCTTTCCGGCGGAAACGCAGATCGCTCGCGAGATCATGAAATTCGCGGAGAACGGGCTGCTCTATCGCGGCTCGAAGCCGGTGATGTGGAGCGTTGTTGAAAAGACTGCGCTGGCGGAGGCGGAGGTCGAATACGAGGATCACGTCAGCGATACGGTGTGGGTGGCGTTTCCGATCATAAGTCGCCAAGATTGGCAGCGCTTTTGGAACGATGGCAGATCGGATCAACCACGGCGAACAGATCGCCTGTCGCGGAGTGGAGACGCATCGAGTCGTAATTTGGACGACGACGCCATGGACCTTGCCGGGCAACCGGGCGATCTCCTTTTCGCGCAAGATCGATTATGGCATTTATCGACGTAACGGAGGCTCCCGAAGGCAATTGGGCTAAGCCGTTGGCGACAAATTACATCCTCGCTGACAATCTTGCGGCAGAAGTGTTCAAAGCCGCGAAAGTCGAGACTATCGAACGCTTGCGAAGGCGATTCATGGCACAAGCGATCGATGTGATTGCGATCATCACTTGTTCGACATCAGCGGCGCGCATCTCGGCTACGACTTTCGACGTTCCTCTCTTCGATGGCGAGCATGTCACCGACGATACGGGCACGGGCTTCGTTCACACGGCGCCCGGCCATGGCCGCGAGGACTTCGACATTTGGATGGCGAATGGCCGCCAGCTTGCTGAGCGCGGCATCGACACGCGCATTCCCTACACCGTCGATGAAGACGGCTTCTACACCAAGGATGCGCCGGGCTTCGAGGGCAAGCGCGTCATCACCGAAAAAGGCGACAAAGGCGACGCCAATGAAGCCGTGATTCAGGCGCTGATCGCCGCCGGCAATCTCGTCGCGCGCGGAAAGCTGAAACATCAATATCCGCATTCATGGCGTTCGAAAAAGCCGGTCATCTTTCGCAACACGCCGCAATGGTTCATTGCGATGGATAAGACGATTGCGCATTCGAACCCTCACCCTGAGGAGGCGCGAAGCGCCGTCTCGAAGGGCGAGGGTTCGCCACCCTCGTCCTTCGAGACGCGTTCTGCGCACGCTCCTCAGGATGAAGGCGCGAACCTCCCCACGCTGCGCTCCATCGCGCTCGAAGAAATCGCGCGAACGCAATGGGTTCCGACGGCGGGCGAGAATCGCATTCGCGGCATGGTCGCCAATCGTCCCGATTGGGTCGTCTCGCGCCAACGAGCATGGGGCGTGCCGATCGCCGTGTTCGTGCGCAAGTCGGATGGCGAAATCCTGAAAGACCCGCGCGTGAATGCGCGCATCATCGAAGCGTTCGAAAAAGAAGGCGCCGACGCATGGTATGAGTCAGGCGCTGCGGCGCGTTTTCTCGCGCCGGATTATGATCCGAGCGACTATGAAAAAATAAGCGACGTGCTCGACGTGTGGTTCGACTCAGGCTCCACCCACGCCTTCGTGCTGGAAGACCCTGTGCACTTCGCCGGTCTTGCCGGCGTCAAACGAAAACGCGACGGCGGCGAGGACGAGGTCATGTATCTCGAAGGCTCCGATCAGCATCGCGGATGGTTTCAATCATCGCTTCTCGAAAGTTGCGGAACGCGCGGCCGCGCGCCGTTCGACGTGGTGCTGACGCATGGCTTCACGCTCGACGAGAAGGGCCGCAAGATGTCGAAGTCGCTCGGCAATCAGACGGCGCCGCAGGACATCATCAAACACTCGGGCGCTGATATTTTGCGGCTCTGGGCGGCGAGCGTCGATTATTCGGATGATCAGCGCATCGGGCCGGAAATCCTCAAGACCGTCTCCGACAACTATCGCAAATTGCGCAATACGATTCGCTGGATGCTCGGCACGCTGGCGCATTACGATGCGAAGGACTTTGTTGGCGTCGCCGCCATGGAAGACTTGGAGCGTCTCATGCTCCATCGACTCGCGGAGCTCGACGCAATTGTTCGCGACGCTTACGCCGCCTTCGATTATGCGCGCGTCGTCGCGGCCCTCTCGTCCTTTCTGAATACGGAGCTGTCCGCCTTCTATTTCGACATTCGCAAGGATGCGCTTTATTGCGATCCGCCATCAAGCGAGAAGCGAAAGGCGTCACTCGAGGCGATCGAGACGATCTTCCGCAGCGTCGCTTTATGGCTCGCGCCCATTCTCGTCTTCACGGCGGAAGAGGCGTGGCTGTCGCGTTACGGCGACGCCGTATCGGTGCATCTCGAACCCTTCCCGCAAATTCCGTCGAGCTGGCGCGATGAAAAACTCGCCGCGAAATGGGAGAAGATTCGCGCCATCCGCTCGGTCGTCACCGGCGCGCTCGAGATCGAGCGCGCGCAAAAGCGCATCGGCTCGTCGCTTGAGGCCGCGCCTGTCGTCTATGTCGCGGACGCCGCTTTGCGGGACGCGCTCGAGGGCGTCGACTTCGCGGAGATTTGCATTACCTCCGATATCGAAATTGTGGACGGTGAAGGGCCGCCCGACGCCTTCCGCTTGCCGGAGGTCAAGGGCGTCGCCGTCGCGCCAGTTCGGGCGAGCGGCGTCAAATGCGCGAGATCGTGGAGATATTTCGATCCTGCGACGGCAGAGCCAAAATACCCGAATGTCACGCCGCGCGACGCGCAAGCCTTGCGCGAACTCGCGTCGCTTGGCCGTTTTTCAGAATGAATTGCTATCGCATCAAGAAAGTCCGTTGACGCAACATCCAGCCTTGGAGACATCGAACCGGTGAAGGTTCTTATCGCCTTCCTAGCCAATACGATCGCCAATTTTGTCATCGGCCTGCTCGTCGCCAAATTCCTCGGGCCCGAGGAATACGGACGTTTCGCTCTGGCCTTTGCGATCGGGATCGTCGTGCAGACGGCGCTGTTCGATTGGCTGCGATTGTCCGCGACGCGTTTTTATTCCGAGCGCACGCGCGAAGATGAGCCGGTGATCCGCGCGACGCTCGACCTGTGCTTTGGTCTTATCACCGTCGGTCTCATCGTCAGCGCGACGCTTTACGCTCTCATCGGTCCAAAGCTCGACTTCGACAACACCCTCATTCTGCTCGCATTGGTGACCGCTGTGGCGAACGGCCTGTTCGATTACGCCACCGCTTTGCTGCGCGCGCGTTTTCAGGATCGGCTCTATGGTCGCCTCGTGTTGGTGAAGAATGTATTGGCGCTCCTGCTCACCGGCGGCGGCGCCTTCATTTTTCATTCGGCCGGCGTCGCCATGGCCGGGAGCATTGTGAGCCTGTTCGGCGCCGTGCTGACGGCGCGCTCCTCGCTCAAGGACGTCGGCGCCACGCCGAGCGTTGCGCGAATGTATACGGCGCGCGCGCTCTTCGCTTACTCGGCGCCGATCATCGCCGCCAACATGCTCTATCAGGCGGTTCCGCTCGCCGGGCGCAGCTTCGTCGCCAGCGTGTACGGCTTTGCCGAAACGGGCCAGTTCTCACTCGCCTTCGATCTCGGCATTCGCGCCATTTCGGCGCTGGGTTCGGCGCTCGACGTGCTGCTGTTTCAAATCGCCGTCGCAACGCATGACGAACACGGACCGGACAAAGGGCGCGAACAGATTGCGCGCAACATGAGCATCGTCGTCGCTTTGGTCCTGCCCGCCTGCGTCGGCACATTCCTTGTGATGCCGTCGATCGAGCAACTGATCGTGCCCACGCAGTTTCGCGGGCCCTTTGGTCATTATCTCGATTTGATGCTGCCCGGACTTTTCGCCATGGCGGTCATTCAATTTGCGATCAATCCCGTTTTTCAGATCTCCAAGAACACCGGACCGCTCATTCTTGCGGCGAGCGTCGCGGTCGTGTCCGGTCTGTTCTTCATGCTGGTCTTGCCGCGAGGCTCCGACGCCTCCAGCTTTGCGCTCGCGCAATGCGGCGCCTATATCGCGGCGCTGGGCGCGGTCCTGGTTTTCGCCGCGCGAACCAATCCTGTTTGGCCGCACGCGCGCGATATTCTGGGCTCTGGGTTCGCCACCGCCGCAATGTTTGCGGCCGTGTGGCCATTGCGCAGTTTCACGCCTGGATTTCTGACGCTCTTGATGCAGGTTTTTGTCGGAGTGACGGTGTTTGGCGCGCTGATCCTCATTTTCGACACGGCGGGCCTGCGCGCTCTTGCTCTGGCGCGGCTTCGGCCCATATTGGCTCGAGCCTGACGGCAGAAAAACGGGTCCAGCCGGAGTTTATCGTCGAAGCGAGAGGATAAAGCGCGATGGTGATGCCGCTTCACGACGATGCGCCGTTGAAATATCTGCACTGGCCAATCGCCAACTGGATGTTGATCGGCATTAATGTCGTGGTCTTTATCGCCGTCCACGGCGAGTTCTTCGGCGATCCGCTGACCGTGACGCGCGGCTTTGCGTTGATCCCTGCGGTTTTGTTCGGCGAGGCGAAGCTCGCTGACTGGATCGTCTCGCCGCCTGCTCCCTTAACGCTCATTACAAGTCTGTTCTTTCATTCCAGCTTTCTGCATCTCGCGGGAAATATGCTGTTTCTCTATGTGTTCGGCGACAATGTCGAAGACGCCATGGGATCGATCTTCTATCTGCTGTTTTATCTTTGCTGCGGCGTCATGGGCGGCTATTTCTTCGCGCTTGCGGCCCCGCACACCGTTACGCCGCTTGTCGGCGCATCGGCGGCGATCTCCGGCGTCTGCGCCGCCTTCCTGCTGCTCTATCCACGATCGACGATCTTCGGCCTCGTTGCGGGAATCATTCCCATTCATGCGCCGGCCTATTTGTTCGTCGGGACATGGATCGCGCTGCAATTCTTCAACGCCTTCACCAGCGATCATGGACATGTGGCCTGGTGGGCGCATGTCGGCGGCATAGCGGCGGGCCTCGCCATCACGCCAATGTTCAAACGCCGCAAGGTGAGGCTATTTGGACCCAAGCGCGAAAAAGGTCCGTGGGAGGCCTAGAGCGCCGACGCGAAAAAGCCGGCGATCGCTCGCCGGCTTTCAATCGATTAGAGCAGGGCTCGTTTGAAACGCGCCTTACGCTTGGGCGGCGCCAAGGCTCGACACATCGATCTTTACGCCCGGACCCTGGGTCGAACTCAAAGCGACGCGCTGAATATAGGTGCCCTTGGAGCCCGCGGGCTTCGCTTTGGCGACGGCGTCGACGAAGGCCTTGATGTTTTCGACGAGCTTCCCGTCGTCGAAACTGGCCTTGCCGACCGTACCCTGCACGATGCCCGCCTTTTCGACGCGAAACTCCACCGCGCCGCCCTTGGAGGCTTTCACGGCGGCCGCGACGTCCATGGTCACCGTGCCGACCTTCGGGTTGGGCATCAGGCCGCGCGGACCCAGCACCTTACCGAGACGGCCGACCAGCGGCATCATTTCGGGAGTGGCGATGCAACGGTCGAAGTCGATCGTTCCACCTTGCACTGTCGTCACGAGATCCTCAGCGCCGACAATGTCGGCGCCGGCGGCCTTCGCCTCGTCGGCTTTCGCTCCGCGCGCGAATACAGCGACGCGCAGCACGCGGCCCGTGCCGTTCGGCAGATTGACGACGCCGCGCACCATTTGGTCGGCATGCTTGGGGTCGACGCCGAGATTCATGGCGATTTCGACGAACTCGTCGAACTTCGCCTTCGCCCGCTCGCGGACGAGCTTCACCGCTTCAGACAATGGATAGAGCTTCGTCCGCTCGACGCCCTCGCGCGCCTTGGCGATGCGTTTTCCGATATGCGCCATGACTTACCCCACCACTTCAAGGCCAATGGAACGGGCGGAGCCCTCGATCATCGCGGACGCGGCCTCGATGCTGTCGCAGTTGAGATCGGGCATTTTCTTTTTCGCGATCTCATTGATCTGCTCACGCGTCACCTGGCCGACAAATCCGCGGCCAGTGGTCTTGGCGCCCGATTTCACGCCCGCCGCCTGCTTGAGGAAGTAGGACACGGGCGGCTGCTTCATTTCGAAGGTGAAGGAGCGGTCCTGATAGGCGGTGATGACGACGGGGATGGGCATCCCCTTCTCCAACTGCGCCGTCTTGGCGTTGAACGCCTTGCAGAACTCCATGATATTCAGACCGCGCTGACCGAGCGCGGGGCCGATCGGCGGCGATGGATTCGCCGATCCGGCGGGCACTTGCAGCTTTATATAGCCCGCAATTTTCTTCGCCATTTTACCTCTCCAACGATAAGCGGAGATCGGCGCGCCATTTGAGCGCGCTTACGCCGCCGGTTGCAGTTCGTGGTCCGACATGGACTCCCGGATGGCGTCCGGGCATGCCCGCCACGTTCTTCCATCCCCCATCAGCGGGGGAGGAATTCTTCAAACCTTTTCCACCTGCGTGAACTCCAGTTCGACAGGAGTTGGACGCCCGAAGATCGACACCGCCACTTTCACGCGCGAACGCGCCTCGTCGACTTCCTCGACGACTCCATTGAAGGACGCGAAAGGTCCATCGGCGACGCGAACGGTTTCCCCGACCTCAAACTGGATCGTCGGCTTGGGACGCTCGACGCCTTCAGCGACCTGACCTTTGATTCTTGCGGCCTCATCCTCGCCGATCGGCATCGGCTTATTGTCTGCGCCAAGAAATCCGGTCACCTTGGGCGTGTTCTTGATCAATGAGAAGACTTGATCGCTCAAGTCGCATTTGACGAGCACATAGCCCGGAAAGAATTTGCGCTCGGTGTTGACCTTACGGCCACGCCGCAATTCGACGACGTGTTCGGTCGGAACCAGTATCTCTTCGAAACTATCCGAAAGGCCACGTTGCGTGGCCTGCTCGCGAATAAAGTCGGCGACCTTCTTCTCGAAGTTCGAGTAGGCGTGTACGATATACCAGCGCATGGTCATGGTGAGGCGTTAGCTCCAAATACTTTACTGGCCGATGCGAAGCAGCAGCCCCACGCCCAAACGCAACGCCCAATCGACAACAACGAAAAACAGGCTGGCGAAAAGCACCATCAAGATCACCAATCCGCTCGTGATCAAGGTCTCACGACGGGTCGGCCAGGTGATCTTGCTCGCCTCGGAGCGAACTTCCTGTAGAAATTGAAACGGATTGACCATTCGACTACCGGACTCCGGTGGAGAGGACGCGCAGCCATGCAGCGCCGCAAAACAGTCGCGGCGCGGGACCTGCCGGCCGCGCGCCACGAAAAAAGAGCTTATAGCGGCTTCGAGTGAGCCCGCCAACAAAAAACTTGGCCGCCTCGAGGCCTTAGGCCATCGCGGCTTCGGGACACCAAGGCCCGAATTTGAGGCGGCAAAAGCTCCAGTTCTTGCGGCGTCGCAAAGGCGATCCGGGGATCCCCCGGGTCCGGATGGCCCGCCTTCTTGAACTCGGCTGGAAGATTTGGCGGATCATAGGGAGTTCCGGCCTTGCCGAAAATGGCGCAGGGGCGCCCGACCTTTGCAAGCACGCTCCAATGCACGCGCTCGTTGATGTGTTCTTCCTTTGGGTCGCCGGCATTGGTGAAATAGCCATGGCTCAGAGCGTCCGGCGAGAACATGGGACGGCTGTGTGGGAACAGCGAGTCAAACAGCCAGCCCTTGGCGGAATCATAAATTTCGCCATCGATATCCGGATGCAGCGCCGTTTTGACGGCGTCGACGTCGAAGCCGAGTTCCGTCAGCGCCCTGGTTCTTGCGATCATCCAAAGCAGGGCGAGATCGGAAAGGCCCTTATCGGGATATCCGCCGCCGACGTTGCAATGAACGCCCGCAAACCATGTCTGCTCCACGTTCTTTGGCTGGGGATGTCCTTTGTCGACGGTCCAGAAGGTCGGCGTGAAGGGCCGGCGCCGCTCGTCGACGCCTATGGCGTGCAAGCCATGATCGATGTGCTTGCCGAACTTCGTGTCCTGGAATCCGAACACTGCGAGGCTGATGTAACGCGCGAGCGCCGCGAGACCAACGCCAGCGGGCACGCCGTAGGACCCGACGGTGTCCCAGACGCCAAGACATTTGATGCGGTTCATCGAGTGGATTTTGCCGGACTCCCGAGCCCGCGCTGCGTCGGCCGTGAAGGCTTGGCCTCCTGAAGGCGGCGGCGCATCGTCGCTTCGTATCGCTTTGCGCGCCCGGTAATTGGTCCACATGATGTCGAAGAGTTCGGGGTCCGTGCTTTTTTGAATGCCCGAAGCGCCGATCAGACCGGCGAGCGCTCGCGCCGCATAGGCGCCGCGCGAAAAGCCGTAGATGTATAGCTCTTGATCATGCTCGTAATTTTCGACGACCCAATTATAGGCGTCCTGCACGATCTTGCGTAAGCCAAGACCGATGGCTCCGCCGAGAATGCGTTGAAGCGCGAGGCCGCCGGAGCCGACCCCTTTAAAATATTTGACGTTCTGCTTGATTCCATCTTTTTCCGGAAGGATCAGCTTCGAAAGAGCGTCCGCCTCGGATGCGAGTTTGCAAACATTCGTGCCGGAACGTGGCGTATTCCATGTGCCGTCAAGCAATACGACATTGCGGATCATGATCGCCTCCAATAATTTTCCTCGTGCGAGGAGCCTTTCGTCCGTGCGCGAACGCCGCGCCCCGTTTTTCAATTGCGGGATCGTGGCGCCGTTTTATACAAGGAGCAAGGACGAAGGTTCGCGCTCGGCGGTTCGCCTTGATCGCTATTCGCGCGCATCGAGCACCTTATGAAATGGCGCTGTTGGGTCGGAGGATATCAAATGCTTTCGCGTCGCTTGCCGCCAATCACCGTCGGTCTCGTCGCTGCGCTTCTTGCCGGATGCAACAATGCGCGCACGCCGGAGCCCGCCTCCGGAGCGCCGGTCGCCGCAACACAAAGAGTCGCGCCGTCGGACGTCGCTTTGCCGGAGGGCGCGGGCTGTTCTGGAGCGATCGCCCGCTATCGCGCGATCATGGACAATGACCGCGCCATGGGTCACGTGAACCAGGGCGTTTACGACAAGATTCAAGGGGAGATTGGCGAGGCCCAATCCGCCTGTGCGAGCGGTCAGGACGCGCACGCGACGAGCTTGATACGCGCGAGCAAAGCGCGTCACGGCTATCCCGGATAGAAGGTCAGTTCAAAAAAGCTCGTTCGTTTCCCGACAAAGCGCTCTTCCTTGGGAAGGCGAGACGCAGGCCGAAGGCCGCAAAGCAATGTTTTCGTCGCGTCTTTCGATTGTCGGTAAATCAACAGTAATATGTGAGACTTCTGACGTTTATTAGCTTGGAAATAATCCAGACTATATTCATTGACCGGGTATACGCGTCAAATTACTTTTCAATCGTTGACGCGCTCTGCGCTGATAGCTCCTTCGAGCCGCGAACTGTCTTCGAAGGAGTTGAGGGTCGCAATGTTTGTTCTTTGGAATGTTTCTCAACTATTAGCCCCTAATCAGTGCTCCAGCCCTCTTCAGCTTCGTTGTGACGAATCGAGGGTTGCCGATCAGTCCTCCCAGCTTTCCTTTTTCCGCTCAGCGCTTCTTGCGACCTCGGCTTTTGCGCTCGGAATCTCGTGTGCGTCTGCCGCGTACGCCGCTCCTCGGAAGGCGCCCCAGACACAAACGACTGTTCAAGAGGCAGCTCCTCCTCCCGAGACGGAGCCGGAATTTACCTGGTCCGGATTTTATATCGGCTCGAATTTCGGCGGCGGATTTGGAACCGGAACGCAGCTCTCCGGCTTTGGGACGGATGCTGCGCTGGCTCCAAATGCATTTTGGGCTTTTCCTGGCGCTAACCCCGGCGGCGTTCTTGGCGGACTGCAGGCGGGCCATCTTTGGCAGATCGACAAGGCCGTCGTCGGGGTCGAGGCGGATGTGCAGGCGGCGGGCTTAAGCGGCAGCACGAGAGGCGTCGGAGTTTCGCTTGGCGGAGTTCCATTTGTCGCCGCGCATCAGACCATCGACTGGTTCGGAACTCTGCGTGGCCGGATCGGCTATGCGCCCGTCCCGACATTGCTGCTCTACGGGACAGGCGGCCTGGCCTATGGCGGCGGCGGATATGAATTCACGACTTTCACCGGCGATAATCTTTCCGGAACAGGATTCCATGATTCAACGCGGCTCGGCTGGGCGGCTGGCGCAGGCGTCGAATGGGCGTTTCTCCCGGACTGGTCGGCGAAGCTCGAGTATCTTTACGTCGATCTCGGGCGCACGCACAGCCACGCTTTCAATCTTGTCGACTCCGACGACGAAACTGTCGTCAACGCCGCGACGCTGTCAGGCGCGACGAGCCGTTTCCATACCGTGCGCGTCGGGTTGAACTACCACTTTAATGTTGAAGGGCCGAATTTCGGCGGCTCATCCGAAGCCTTCTATCATCCGGCCTCCGACAAGTTCCACGAAATTGAGACCCATTACATCTTTGGCTTCACCGAGGGCTCCGACATCGACGCGGAAGGCGAGAAGGAGCTGGAGTTCATCACCTTGATCAACCAGGGTCGTCGCCAGCTTACAATCGCGCCGGACGACCCCGATCCCATCGCGACGATCACGCGTGGAGGCGCTCAGGGATTCTATCGTTCGATCGGACAGAAGGTCGAATTCGAGCATACTTTGACGCAGAATTTCCAATATTCGCTCGGAGTAACCGGTTATAACTTTCGTATCCGCGGCGTCGACGGGCTCGACGATCTGACCAACACCAGCTTGAAGGGACTTTCTGGCGAATTGCGTTACGTGCTCGTCGGCCGAGGACCTGGTTCACCGTTCGGCGTCACCCTGCAAGTCGAGCCGGAGTGGGGCCGAGTATCCGAAACCAGCGGGCAACGCGAGGCGGCTTTCGAAGTCGAAACCAAGTTCATTGTCGACACCGAGCTGATCCAAAACCGTCTCTACGCCGCCGTCAATTTCGTCTACGTGCCGGAGATTTCGCGGGGGTTGGGCGAGACGCTGTGGGAGCGCGAGTCGACGCTCGGCGTGACAGGCGGCGTCACCTACCGCTTAACGCCGCAAATCGCGTTTGGCGGCGGATTGCAATATTACCGCGCGCATTCTGACGGTTTCTGGTTCAACAAGCTTGAGGGACAGGCGCTTTATGCAGGGCCGACCTTGTTTATGCGCCTGGACAAGAAGATATTTGTCTCGGCGGCGTTCTCGACGCAGTTGCGCGGACATGCGGCAGGCGAGGTCCACGCACTGGATCTCACGAATTACAGCCGCTACATGGCGAGACTCCAGCTCGGGGTCGAGTTTTGATAGGACAAGGTGACGAAATGAAACGTTTAACGAGTTCGCTGTTGCTTTTGGCGCTGGCGGTTTCCGCGCTCCTTGCGAACGCCGCTTACGCGCAAGAGGCGACAGTCCATGTCTCCATAAAGGATCATCGCTTCTCACCGTCCGAGGTTCGCGCGCCATCGAATACGCCGATCACGATCGTCGTGAAAAATCTTGATCCGACGCCTGAGGAATTCGAAAGCAAAATGCTGCGCGTCGAGAAGGTCGTCGCAGGCGGCGCATCCACGACCTTGCGCATTCGGCCGCTCAGTCCCGGCCGCTATCGTTTCTTCGGCGATTATCACGAAGATACGGCTGAAGGTTTTCTTGTGGTCGAATAGGACAGATTATGATTGGCGCGCTACTCATCGTCTTTCGCGAGGTCATCGAAGCCGGCCTCATTGTCGGCATCGTTCTGGCGGCGACGCGCGGCGCGCGCGGCTCGAGGCTTTGGATCGGCGGCGGCGTGTTGGCGGGCGTTGTCGGAGCCGCGCTCGTCGCGGCTTTCGCCGAAGCGTTGACGCAGGCTGTTGCGGGACGCGGACAGGAGCTATTCAACGCGGGCGTTCTGGCCACGGCCGTTGTCATGCTCGCTTGGCATAATATCTGGATGGCCCGTCACGGACGCGAACTTGCCAGCAATCTGGCGGAGGCCGGACGCGCCGCGGCGACGGGCGACAAATCCTTCATCGCGCTCGCCATTGTCGTTGCGCTCGCTGTCTTGCGCGAAGGCTCCGAGGTGGCGCTGTTTCTCTATGGCATCCTGATTTCCGGCGAGAGCACATGGAACCTGCTGGCCGGCGGAGTTGCAGGACTGGGACTCGGCGTTCTCGTCAGCGTCGCAACCTTCTTAGGCTTGGTGACGATTCCGCCCCGTCATCTGTTCGCAGTGACGACGGCGCTTATCACCTTCCTCGCCGCAGGACTCGCCGCGCAATGCGTTGGCTTCCTGCAACAGGCGTGGATCGTGACCTCGCTCACGCAGACCGCTTGGGACACTTCGGCGATTCTTCCGGACGCCGGTTTGGCCGGCCGCGTTTTGCACACGCTGATCGGCTATACCGACCAGCCGTCTCAAATGCAGGTGGTGGTGTATATCGTTACTCTCGTCGCGATCTTTGCTGCGACGAAACTGACTGCGCCACACCGCGCGCCGCGGGCTCATGCGCCGGCCGAGTGAGCGCCAAGTTACGCCTAATCGCGAATTGAAATATCGATCTTCTTGACGACCCGTTCCGGCTCGGGACGAGCCAGGTCAACGCTTAGCAGTCCGTTTTGCAGATCGGCGCTCAAAGCCTGCATTCCCTCTGCCAACAGAAAGGCGCGCTGGAACTGGCGGGAGGCGATGCCGCGATGCAAAAAACTCCGTTCGCGATCCTCGCGTTGCTTTCCGCGAATGACGAGCTGGTTTTCTTCCAGCGATACGTCGAGTTGCTCCCGCGTAAAACCCGCAACGGCGAGAGTAATTCGCAAGCGTTCCGGCTGATTTTCGGTCTTGGGCAAGCGTTCGATATTATAGGGAGGATATCCGTCCGAACCCGATCGCGATACGCGCTCGAGCGCCCGCTCGATTTCATCGAAGCCCAAGAGAAAGGGCGAATGAAGCGTTGACCGTGACATGCCGAGAGCCCTTCAAGCGCCTGGGATAGGGGCATAGCTGTGCTTCGAACGATAGAAATATGGAGGCGAGGCCTCAACCAATCAAGGCGCCGTCGATTGGGCCATTGACGTCGCCCCATTCAATCCCCATGTGCTGCGCGGCCTAGGCTTTTGAGACAATAGGAGCCCGAATGCGGAGAGAGGCCCTCCTGACCGCCATTGTGATGCTTGCCGCGGCTCCTGCGTTCGCCGAGGAGCCCGCCTCGTCCAACATGCAGGAGCGGGAGCGTTATTCGATGACGCCCGCAGAAGGCGGTTTTCTGCGCCTCGACAGGCAATCGGGCGCTGTCTCCTTCTGCACCGTCAAGGACGGGATGTCGCTATGTCGGGCAAGCGCCGATGAACGCGCCGCTCTCGAAGGCGAAGTGTCCCGACTAACGCGCGAAAATGCAGAACTGAAAAGTCGATTGGCGGATGCCCCGTCTGCTCGGCAACATGGCTCGACATTGCCCAGCGAAGAGGAATTCGAGCGCACCCTGTCCTTTACCGAGCGGTTTTTGCGGCGCATGATGCGTGTATTCCGTGAGGAAGCGCCGGGCGACAGATCGTGACACGAACAAGCGCACGCAACCGAGCAGCAATATGAGCGACCAAGGCCCTTTCGCCAACTGGCCAAATCTCGATAAACACGCATCGGCGCCTCCCGCCAAGGAGAGGCGCATTCTCCCCGGCTCAATGGAGGCGAACGGCGACATCATGGCGTCCAACAATTCACTCGAAAGTTTTCTGGGCGGTTCGCCCTTCAACGTATTTCTGAAGCTGCTGTTCATATCGCTCGTCGTCGGCGCTTTGCTGATGTGGCTGGATTTGCGTCCGATCGACATTCTGCACGGGGTGCAGCGGTTTTTCGATCGTATCTACGCGATGGGGTTCGACGCGGTGCGCAATATTGCCGAATATGTTGCGGCGGGCGCCGTCATCGTCGTGCCCATCTGGTTTGTCTTGCGGCTGATGAACATGGGGAAAAGATGATTCGCGCGAGCGCTTCGATGGCGCTTAATTCGGTTTGGCGTGTGTGGAGAGGAGCTTTCCCGTTGCGCAAGGTCGGAACAAGGTTGAGTGTCTAGACAAGAGCGTGCGCTCGAAGGGGAGAATTTCATGCACGCGATTGCTCAATTGAAACAACTGCGCGAACAAATGCTCGAGGAGCTGACGCAAATTCCTCAATATCGCGCCTTGAAGGCGATTGAGCGGTTCATCGGAGAGATTTCGACGATCTACGACGATCCTCCAACGCCAGAGGCGAAAGAAAAGGAACTGAAGCCTCCTTTCCCGCCGCAAGCGCCAAAAAAATCCCCAAGCGAGCCCACTTCGGCGCCAGCTCCTAAAGTCACTCCTTACCTTCCGACGCATCGCGTGGCGTGAGCGCCGCATCTTGCGGGACTGCAATGAATTCGCGCGCGCAATCGGCGCAAAAATGCGCGCTGCAATGTGGCGCATTTACAAAAAATCGCGAAATAGGGGTGGGGATGGAGCCCGTCTATCTGTTCGATCTCGCAAATCAGCATCGCAGCTGGCTGTCGGCGCGGCAGTCGCTCGTAGCGCAAAATATCGCTAACGCGAACTCGCCCGGTTACCGCGCATTGGACGTCACGCCTTTCGCAAAGGTTCTTGATCGAAGTTTTCTCGAAATGTCCGGCGCTCATCCAATGCATATTCGAACTTCGCCGTCAGACCCGAAGTCGCCGGGATCGAAACCTGCGGACGCCTGGGAAGTTACTCATTCGGGCAATTCCGTGTCTCCGGAGCAGGAGATGCTGAAGGCCAGCGACGTTCATTCCAAATTCGCTCTCGATTCGAACATCTTGAAGGCGTTCCACGATATGTGGCTTGCAAGCCTGAAAGGCTGAGGCGATGGATTTTCTCGAAACGTCCATGAGAATTTCAAGCTCCGGCATCGCCGCTCAATCGGCGCGGCTTCGCATCATTTCAGAAAACATGGCCAATGCGCAATCGACCGGCAAGACGCCTGGAGCCGATCCCTACAAGCGGAAGACGATTGGTTTCGCAAGCGAGCTAGACCGCGCCTCCGGCGCTAATCTCGTGAAAGTCAGTTCGCTCGGGGTCGACTCCACGCCATTCAATATTGAGCGCGATCCCGGCAATCCGGCTGCAAACTTCGCCGGCGAAGTGAAGACGCCCAATGTCAATCTGCTCGTCGAGCTCGCCGACATGCGGGAGGCGAATCGCGGCTATGAGGCAAATCTTCAGGTCATCAAACAGACCAAGGATTTGTACGGAATGACGATCGATCTTTTGAAAGGAATATGATGATTGCGCTCGCTCCATCTCTCGTTTCTTCCGTCGTCGGCGCTGCGAGCGCCAGCCTCGCTTCGGCCGCGGCTCCAGCATCAAGCGTTTCGCCTGCGGCGGTCACGGATACGTCGTTTGCACAATTCCTGGACCAGCTTTCGAAT
>CAWESG010000011.1:0-32463 GCA_963811555.1 uncultured Alphaproteobacteria bacterium
TAATCAGTGCTCCAGCCATCTTCAGCTTCGTTGTGACAAATCGAGGGTTGCCGATCAGTCCTCCCGACTTTCCTTTTTTCGCTTAGCGCTTCTTACGACCTCGGCTCTTGCGCTCGGAATCGCATGCACGCCTAACGCGTACGGCGCTCCTCGTAAGGCGCTCCAGACACAAACGACTGTTCAAGAGGTAGCTCCCCCTCCAGAGACGGAGCCGGAATTTACCTGGTCCGGATTTTATATCGGCTCGAATTTCGGCGGCGGATTTGGAACGGGAACGCAGCTCTCCGGCTTTGGGACGGATGCTGCATTGGCTCCAAATGCATTTTGGGCTTTTCCTGGCGCTAACCCCGGCGGCGTTCTTGGCGGACTGCAGGCGGGCCATCTTTGGCAGTTCGACAAGGCCGTCGTCGGGGTCGAGGCGGATGTGCAGGCGGCGGGCTTAAGCGGCAGCACGAGAGGCGTCGGAGTTTCGCTTGGCGGAGTTCCATTTGTCGCCGCGCATCAGACGATCGACTGGTTTGGAACTCTGCGTGGCCGGATTGGCTATGCGCCAGTCCCGACATTGCTGCTCTACGGGACAGGCGGCTTGGCCTATGGCGGCGGCGGATACGAGTTCACGACTTTCACCGGCGATAACCTTTCCGGGACAGGATTCCACGATTCAACGCGGCTCGGCTGGGCGGCTGGCGCAGGCGTCGAATGGGCGTTTCTCCCCGACTGGTCGGCGAAGCTCGAGTATCTTTACGTCGATCTTGGGCGCACGCACAGCCACGCTTTCAATCTTGTCGACTCCGACGGCGAAACTGTCGTCAACGCCGCGACGCTGTCAGGCGCGACGAGCCGTTTCCATACCGTGCGCGTCGGGTTGAACTACCACTTCAATGTTGAAGGGCCGAATTTCGGCGGCTCATCCGAAGCGCTTCTATCATCCGGCCTCCGACAAGTTCCACGAAATTGAGACCCATTACATCTTTGGCTTCACTGAGGGCTCCGACATCGACGCGGAAGGCGAGAAGGAGCTCGAGTTCATCACCTTGGTCAACCAGGGTCGTCGCCAGCTGACAATCGCGCCGGACGACCCCGATCCCATCGCGACGATCACGCGTGGAGGCGCTCAGGGGTTCTATCGTTCGATCGGACAGAAGGTCGAATTCGAGCATACTTTGACGCAGAATTTCCAATATTCGCTCGGAGTAACCGGTTATAATTTTCGTATCCGCGGCGTCGACGGGCTCGCGGATTTGACCAACACCTCTCTGAAGGGACTTTCCGGCGAATTTCGGTATGTGCTCATCGGTCGAGGGCCCGGTTCGCCGTTCGGCGTCACCCTGCAAGTCGAGCCGGAGTGGGGCCGAGTATCCGAAACCAGCGGGCAACGCGAGGCGGCTTTCGAAGTCGAAACCAAGTTCATTGTCGACACCGAGCTGATCCAAAACCGTCTCTACGCCGCCGTCAATTTCGTCTACGTGCCGGAGATTTCGCGGGGGTTGGGCGAGACGCTGTGGGAGCGCGAGTCGACGCTCGGAGTGACAGGCGGCGTCACCTACCGCTTAACGCCGCAAATCGCGTTTGGCGGCGGATTGCAATATTACCGCGCGCATTCCGACGGTTTCTGGTTCAACAAGCTTGAGGGACAGGCGCTTTATGCAGGGCCGACCTTGTTTATGCGCCTGGACAAGAAGATATTTGTCTCTGCGGCGTTCTCGACGCAGTTGCGCGGACATGCGGCAGGCGAGGTCCACGCGCTGGATCTCACGAATTACAGCCGCTACATGGCGAGACTGCAGCTCGGGGTCGAGTTTTGATAGGACAAGGTGACGAAATGAAACGTTTAATGAGTTCGTGGTTGCTCCTGGTCGCTGGCGGTTTCCGCGCTCTTCGCGAACGCCGCTTACGCGCAGGAGGCGACCGTTCACGTCTCCATAAAGGATCATCGCTTCTCGCCGTCCGAGGTTCGCGCGCCGGCGAATACGCCGGTCACGATCGTCGTGAAAAATCTCGATCCGACGCCCGAGGAATTCGAAAGCAAAATGCTGCGCGTCGAGAAGGTCGTCGCGGGCGGCGCATCCACGACCTTGCGCATTCGGCCGCTCAGCCCGGGCCGCTATCGTTTCTTCGGCGATTATCACGAAGATACGGCTGAAGGTTTTCTCGTGGTCGAATAGGACAGATTATGATTGGCGCGCTACTCATCGTCTTTCGCGAGGTCATCGAAGCCGGCCTCATTGTCGGCATCGTTCTGGCGGCGACGCGCGGCGCGCGCGGCTCGAGGCTTTGGATCGGCGGCGGCGTGTTGGCGGGCGTCGTCGGAGCCGCGCTCGTCGCGGCTTTCGCCGAAGCGTTGACGCAGGCTGTCGCCGGACGTGGACAGGAGTTGTTCAACGCGGGCGTTCTGGCCACGGCCGTTGTCATGCTCGCTTGGCATAATATCTGGATGGCCCGTCACGGACGCGAACTTGCAAGCAATCTGGCGGAGGCCGGACGCGCCGCGGCGACGGGCGACAAATCCTTCATCGCGCTCGCCATTGTCGTTGCGCTCGCTGTCTTGCGCGAAGGCTCCGAGGTGGCGCTGTTTCTCTATGGCATCCTGATTTCCGGCGAGAGCACGTGGAATCTGCTGGCCGGCGGAATTGCCGGACTAGGGCTCGGCGTTCTCGTCAGCGTCGCAACCTTCTTTGGCTTGGTGACGATTCCGCCCCGTCATCTCTTCGCAGTGACGACGGCGCTCATCACCTTCCTCGCCGCAGGACTTGCCGCGCAATGCGTTGGCTTCCTGCAACAGGCGTGGATCGTGACCTCGCTCACGCAAACCGCCTGGGACACGTCGGCAATTCTGCCGGACGCCGGTCTGGCCGGCCGCGTTTTGCACACGCTGATCGGCTATACCGACCAGCCGTCTCAAATGCAGGTGGTGGTGTATATCATTACTCTCGTCGCGATCTTCGCTGCGACGAAACTGACTGCGCCACACCGCGCGCCGCGGGCTCATGCGCCGGCGGAGTGAGCGCCAAGTTAGGCCTAATCGCGAATTGAAATATCGATCTTCTTGACAACCCGTTCCGGCTCGGGACGAGCCAGGTCAACGCTTAGAAGTCCGTTTTGCAGATCGGCGCTCAAAGCCTGCATTCCCTCGGCCAACAGAAAGGCGCGCTGGAACTGGCGGGAGGCGATGCCGCGATGCAAAAAACTCCGCTCGCGATCCTCGCGTTGCTTTCCGCGAATGACGAGCTGGTTTTCTTCCAGCGATACGTCGAGTTGCTCCCGCGTAAAACCCGCAACGGCGAGAGTGATTCGCAAGCGTTCCGGCTGATTTTCGGTCTTGGGCAAGCGTTCGATATTATAGGGAGGATATCCGTCCGAACCCGATCGCGATACGCGCTCGAGCGCCCGCTCGATTTCATCGAAGCCCAAGAGAAAGGGCGAATGAAGCGTTGATCGTGACATGCCAAGAGCCCTTCAAGCGCCTGGGATAGGGGCTTAGCTGCGCTTCGAACGATAGAAATATGGAGGCGAGGCCTCAACCAATCAAGGCGCCGTCGATTGGGCCATTGACGTCGCCCCATTCAATCCCCATGTGCTGCGCGGCCTAGGCTTTGAGACAATAGGAGCCCGAATGCGGAGAGAGGCCCTCCTGACCGCCATTGTGATGCTTGCCGCGGCTCCTGCGTTCGCCGAAGAGCCCGCCTCGTCCAACATGCAGGAGCGGGAGCGTTATTCGATGACGCCCGCAGAAGGCGGTTTTCTGCGTCTCGACAGGCAGTCGGGCGCTGTCTCCTTCTGCACCGTCAAGGACGGGATGTCGCTATGTCGGGCAAGCACCGATGAACGCGCCGCTCTCGAAGGCGAAGTGTCTCGACTAACGCGTGAAAATGCAGAACTGAAAAGTCGATTGGCGGACGCCCCGGCGGCTCGGCAACATGGCTCGACATTGCCGAGCGAAGAGGAATTCGAGCGCACCCTGTCCTTTACCGAGCGGTTTTTGCGGCGCATGATGCGTGTGTTCCGTGAGGAAGCGCCGGGCGACAGATCGTGACACGAACAAGCGCACGCAACCGAGCAGCGATATGAGCGACCAAGGCCCTTTCGCCAACTGGCCAAATCTCGATAAACACGCATCGGCGCCTCCCGCCAAGGAGAGGCGCATTCTCCCCGGCTCAATGGAGGCGAACGGCGACATCATGGCGTCCAACAATTCACTCGAAAGTTTTCTGGGCGGTTCGCCCTTCAACGTATTTCTGAAGCTGCTGTTCATATCGCTCGTCGTCGGCGCTTTGCTGATGTGGCTGGATTTGCGTCCGATCGACATTCTGCACGGGGTGCAGCGGTTTTTCGATCGTATCTACGCGATGGGGTTCGACGCGGTGCGCAATATTGCCGAATATGTTGCGGCGGGCGCCGTCATCGTCGTGCCCATCTGGTTTGTCTTGCGGCTGATGAACATGGGGAAAAGATGATTCGCGCGAGCGCTTCGATGGCGCTTAATTCGGTTTGGCGCGTGCGGAGAGGAGCTTTCCCGTTGCGCAAGGTCTGAACAAGGTTGAGTGTCTAAACAAGAGCGTGCGCTCGAAGGGGAGAATTTCATGCACGCGATTGCTCAATTGAAACAACTGCGCGAACAAATGCTCGAGGAACTGACGCAAATTCCTCAATATCGCGCCTTGAAGGCGATTGAGCGGTTCATCGGAGAGATTTCAACGATCTATGACGATCCTCCAACGCCAGAGGCGAAAGAAAAGGAACTGAAGCCTCCGTTCCCGCCGCAAGCGCCGAAAAAATCCTCGGGCGAGCCCGCTTCGGCGCCAGCTCCCAAAGTCACTCCTTACCTTCCGACGCATCGCGTGGCGTGAGCGCCGCATCTTGCGCGGACTGAAATGAATTCGCGCGTGCGCGCCGTCGCATCGTAATGCGACGTACTCAACAAGTTGCGAATGAGGTGGGGATGGAGCCCGTCTATCTTTTCGATCTCGCAAATCAGCATCGCAGTTGGCTGTCGGCGCGGCAGTCGCTCGTAGCGCAGAATATCGCCAACGCGAACTCGCCCGGTTATCGCGCATTGGACGTCACGCCTTTCGCGAAGGTTCTTGATCGAAGCTTTCTCGAAATGTCTGGCGCTCATCCAATGCACATTCGAACTTCGCCGTCAGACCCGAAGTCGCCGGGATCGAAACCTGCGGACGCCTGGGAAGTTACTCATTCGGGCAATTCCGTGTCTCCGGAGCAGGAGATGCTGAAGGCCAGCGACGTTCATTCCAAATTCGCTCTCGATTCGAACATCTTGAAGGCGTTCCACGATATGTGGCTTGCAAGCCTGAAAGGCTGAGGCGATGGATTTTCTCGAAACGTCCATGAGAATTTCAAGCTCCGGCATCGCCGCTCAATCGGCGCGGCTTCGCATCATTTCAGAAAATATGGCCAATGCGCAATCGACCGGCAAGACGCCCGGAGCCGATCCTTACAAGCGAAAGACGATTGGTTTCGCAAGCGAGCTGGATCGCGCCTCCGGCGCCAATCTCGTGAAAGTCAGTTCGCTCGGGGTCGACCCCACGCCATTCAATATTGAGCACGATCCCGGCAATCCGGCTGCAAACTCCGCCGGCGAAGTGAAGACGCCCAATGTCAATCTGCTCGTCGAGCTCGCCGACATGCGGGAGGCGAATCGCGGCTATGAGGCAAATCTTCAGGTCATCAAACAGACCAAGGATTTGTATGGAATGACGATCGATCTTTTGAAAGGAATATGATGATTGCGCTCGCTCCATCTCTCGTTTCTTCCGTCGTCGGCGCTGCGAGCGCCAGCCTCGCTTCGGCCGCGGCTCCAGCATCAAGCGTTTCGCCTGCGGCGGTCACGGATACGTCGTTTGCGCAGTTCCTGGACCAGCTTTCGAATGGAACGGTCGAAACCTTAAAGAAGGGAGAAGCCTCAGCCATCTCTTCGGTGCAAGGCAAGATCGGCGTGCAGCAGGCCGTTGATGCGGTGATGTCGGCCGAGCGCACGCTCCAGACGGCGATTGCAATTCGCGATAAGGCCGTCGGCGCTTATCAAGAGATCAGCAAGATGATGATTTGAGGACGATGAGATGAGAGCTCTGGCCATAGCCGCGACAGGTATGAGCGCGCAACAACAAAACATCGAAGTCATTTCGAACAATATCGCAAACATCAATACGACAGGTTTCAAGCGATCGAGGGCCGAATTCACCGATCTTCTGTATCAGACCGAGCGTTTGCAAGGCGTCTCCAATCGCGGCCGCGACGCGACAATGCCGCAAGGCGCGCAAGTGGGATTGGGCGTCAGAACTGCGGCGATTCGCAGTCTTCAAATTCAAGGCGCGCTGACGAATACAGGGAATTCTTACGATCTTGCACTGAATGGCCATGGCTGGTTTCAAATCGCGGGCCCGGACAATGAAACCCTATATACGCGCGCAGGATCTTTTAGCCCGAACGCCAACGGGCAGTTGGTTACGGTCGATGGCTATCTGCTTAGTCCGACCATTATCGTGCCAAACAACGCCATCGGCGTGACAGTCAGTCAATCGGGCTTGGTTTCCGCGACGATCGGAGGGCAAACCGCGCCGCAACAACTCGGCCAATTGACGATTGCGAATTTCGCCAATGAGCCCGGGCTCGAGTCGCTAGGCGGGAATCTGTTTCGCCAAACCATGGCTTCAGGCGATCCGGTCGTCGGCGTTCCCGGCGACGCCGGATACGGTCTGATCAGCCAAGGCTATCTGGAAAGCTCCAATGTCGATCCCGTCAAGGAACTCGTAAATCTCATTTCCGCACAGCGCGCGTTCGAATTGAACTCCAAGGTCATTCAAGCCGCCGATGACATGGCTGGGGTGATTTCAAAAGGCATCAGATAATGGCGCTGATAAATTGATCGTTTCTTCCGCCTTCACGCGGTGGCCGCGGCGATCATCATCGTTTTTGGTGACGCTACAGCTGGCGTCAAGGCGCAAGACCGGATTGTGCCGGCGCCGCGCGTCACGATTTATCCCGGCGATGTGATCCACGAGTCGATGCTCGAAGAACAGAGCGTTCGGCAAGAAGATGCGCCGGAGGGGGCTGCTGTCGAACTCGAAGGCGATGCTGCTGGGCAGGGTGGCGAAGCGGACGCTTCTGCCTGGGAAGCCGATCCTGCCGATCGCCGTTGACTCACCGCGGCTCGTGACGATCGGTTCGCAGGTGAAGATCGTCTTTGACGAAGCGGGCTTGACGATCGTCGCCTATGGCGCAGCGCTACAGGCGGGCGCCATCGGGGATCTCATTCGCGTTCGCAATCAGGATAGTGGATTGGTCGTTTCCGGCCGCATGCAGCCGGACGGGTCCATTCGCGTCGGCGAGGGTTGATGCGGCAAGTCCTGGCGCTGGCTTTACTTTGCTTTTTCTGTTGCACGTCGATTGCGTCCGTGCGCATCAAGGACATCACTTTTCCGCAGGGCGTGAGAGAGTTCCAACTCATCGGCTATGGAGTTGTCGTCGGCCTTCAAGGAACAGGCGACACGCTGCGCAATTCGCCTTTTACCGAGCAATCCCTTTCGTCGATGCTGGATCGCATGGGCATCAATACGCGCAACGCGTCATGATTCAAGCGAATCCCTCACATTGAAGCTAAAGGAGTTGCCGCCGGTCGTCACCAATTTGGGGAACCCGCAGACAGTGTGGGTGCGTCTTCAGGCCGCTGTTGTTTACGACGAAAGGTCGATTTCGAATTTGGACATCCTCGTTTCACAACTGAGATCGGATATCGTCGATTTTCTTCGCGTTACATCGCTTGCATCGATTCAAGGCGCGGACGGACTGAGGCGATTGCATGAAGAATTGAGCGACCGCGCCTCGATTCGATCGGAAAAACAGGTGAAGGAATTCATCATTGAGACGATTGTCGTACAGATGAAAAAGGCGCTCGTCCTCGTCTTTTTGCTATTGGCACCCTCAGTCGCAGTTGCCCAGAATCTCGATCTCAACTCGCTCCTGCCGGCGGGGAGCGCGACGGCGAGCGGAAAGATCATTCAGATCCTGGTGGTCTTGACGGTGCTGTCCGTCGCTCCGGGGCTTCTCATCATGGTGACGAGTTTCACGCGTTTCGTCATCGCATTGTCTTTCCTGCGGAGTGGTCTTGGGCTGCAAAGCACGCCGGCCAATCTTGTGCTCATCAGTCTGGCGCTTTTCATGACCTTCTACGTCATGACGCCAACCTTCACTCAGGCGTGGGAGACGGGTCTGAAGCCGCTGATGGACAATAAGATCCAAGAAGCCGAGGCGTTTGAAAAAATATCTTTGCCGTTTCGACAATTCATGACCGCGCATGTGCGCGACAAGGATATCAAATTATTCGAGGATCTCGCCAAGGATCAGTCGGCGACGAAAGACCAGAAAGCGATCCCGCTACAGATTTTGGTCCCCGCCTTCATGGTCTCGGAATTGAGGCGCGGGTTCGAAATCGGTTTTTTGATTGTATTGCCATTCCTTGTCATCGACATGATCGTGGCCGTGCTGACCATGTCGATGGGCATGATGATGCTTCCGCCGACCGCGATCTCATTGCCGGTGAAAATTCTGTTCTTTGTGCTGATTGACGGATGGAACCTGCTTGTCGGCAATCTCATAAAGTCATTTCTGTAAGTCGAGCGCTTCTTTCAGACTGCTCAAGGCTGCAAAATCGGCGTTTGACGCTCGGCGCAATATTTGCGAGCGACTTTCCGGGACACATCAATGACGGGCCCGGATCGGCAAATGAGCGACGCAGAAACCGCCACATCCGCATTCGCCGCTATTGGCGGCCAGCCTACGGTGGATCGCCTCGTTGAAGCTTTCTATAGAAACATGGACGAGGCGCCCTCCGCGCAGTCCATTCGCGCGATGCATGCAACCGATCTATCCAGCACGAAAGCGATATTGAAGCAGTATCTAGCCGAATGGCTCGGCGGCGGGCCGGACGATTATTCGCGTTCAAGTGGGCATCCAAGGTTGCGGATGCGCCATATGCGCTTCTCGATTGGGCCGCAAGAGCGAGACGCCTGGATGCTATGCATGAGGGCCGCGCTGGAGGAGACGATCGATGATGTGCGGCTGCGCGCGCAGTTGCGCTCAAATTTCGCGAAGCTCGCCGATTGGGTTCGCAACGATCCGGATAATGAGCACGATAAGCGGGGCTGAGCCGGCGATAGACGCTCGATTTTCGGGTTGACAGCTGAGGCCGGAATTCCCCATATGCGCCCTACATTCATCGGCCCCGTCTAGACGGGGCCTTTTCTCGCCGGCTCTGTTCCGGGCGTTGGCGCGAAATTGGGGGAATGTCCCGAGCGGCAAAGGGGGGGGACTGTAAATCCCCTGGCTATGCCTTCGTAGGTTCGAGTCCCTTCTGCATGACAACATGAGACAGGGGCGTAGGTCCGCGCGGGCTCGGGAAGACAAACTCGCAAGTGCGCAATGGCGCGCAGATGTTCGAGGACTGCGATGCGCCGCTCGCATAGGGGACGCGATGCTCGCGTGCAGCTTTCATGCGCGCAGCCGGAATTGATCCAGACTCTTCGCGTCAAAGTCGATTTCGTCCCATCGTCGCGCCCAGCGCCTCGCCGGTTCCGCGCCGCTGTCAAGAATGCAAAATTCCAGCGCTCGCGCGCCGATGTTATCGATCTCGACGCAAACGCGTCATGAAGTCTGGCACGTCGTGGTAATTCATCGCTGCATGATGGCCGCGCGTGAGCTTTCGAGCGCTTCGGCAACAGGTGGGATAAGATGGCCGCGCCATCGTGGCTGGATTTTCGCCTGTGCTCGATGGCCCTGCGCTTTGGCGGCGTCGAGAACGGCCTCGATTCGCCCGCGCAAACGGTCGCCAGCGTTTGGCCGCTCGATCCAGATGCGGCTTGAGGACTCAAGAGAACGGCCTCCGTATCGATCTCGTCGACCGGCCGCTCCCGCAGCGCCGCGACGGTCTCGGTCAACGACGCTTTCCACTGATCGAGGCTTCGCTTGCTGCGGAGTTCGCGAGCTTTGCTTTCGAGCAGATGCGTCGGCGATCGCTGCCGAACGTCGGCCGGCCGGCGGCTGTCCTGGCGGACTCGCGCCGGGCTTCGATAGGATTGCGGCCGGACCGCAGCACGCGGCGGGCTTCGTCTCGGAGGTTTCGTGCTTCAGCAAGAGTGACGTCTGGAAACGAGCCAAGGCCCATTTCGGGGCGGCGGCCCTGCCAGCTAAACCGATAAACCCAGGACCGAGACAAGGACGGAGCGACGCACAAATAAAGGCCGCGCCCGTCGAGATATTCGCCGGGGCCGGCCGTCGCCACGGAACGCGCCGTCAATCGTCCCGCCACCTCTACAGTCCCCCAGCTAGTCCCCCAGTCTGGCGCGGATTATAGCGAACAGATGCGAACGCGCAAGAATGAATGGAGAGGTAAATCAGCTCGATTACATCGGCTTTTGAGAAGCGCCGGCGAATGTTGGCGACGCAAGCCGGGACTACTTCCCCCACCACTCTCGTTTTAACCATCGGCGACGTTGATATCGATCAATGCGCCGGAGCAAAATGTTCGACAGACGGGGCGGCAGTTTGCGTCACGAAGGTCGAGACATAGCTAGTCCCTGTGTCTTCCCGCAGCACGCTGGGTCCGACGCGCGCCGCCATTCTCGGCGCGCTGATCGCGGAGCCAAGAACCGACGATCCGCCGAACCGGCTTGCTGGAGTGACGCTCGTCAAAGCGTGGAAATTGGAGCGATCAAGCCGGGCCGGCACAAGGCCCGTTCGTTTCAGTTCGGTTTTTCCGGTTGCGGACTTCGCTGCAGCGCGCAATCCGGTCGGTGACTCGCTACGAGTTCCTGCAGCGTCCGACTGGGCGGCGGATGACGGCGCCGCATAGGCCAGCGCCGCATCATCCGGCTCTCTCTTTGCGGCGTCTTCTTGCGCGCCTTGCGGTTCGGCGTTCGCGGGAATGCCCGCTCGCAAATCCGTCGAGGCAATGGTTGGACGCACTCGCGTCGTGCCGGTGACGTCGATCAATTTCGCGAGTGCCGTTGCGGCATTGGCGTCGGCTTCTTTCTTGGCGATCGCCGTTGGGGACGTTTTGGCCGCAGCCGGCGTATTGGCGCTCAACTGCGCGAGATCCGCTGGACGCAGCGGCGGCATGGGCGCAAGGGACGCTAGAACGGAAAGGCCGGCCGGGCGCCGTGGCGGCAAGGGCGCCGTGAGAGCGCCGTTCGAGGAATCCGACATGTCCTCGCTAAGCCTGTCTCCCGCATCCTTCGCCGTTTCATTCGATTCGAGCGAGGCCAATGTCACGCGTCCATTGTTCGCATTGCCAAGAGAGGACGGGCGATTTGGCGGCAATGGCGCATTCGCGTCAGAGCTCTTGCCAGTCGCTTCGGGCTGTTGCGTTCCCGCATTCTGCGGCGCCGCAGTCATCTGGGTCTCGCCGCGAGGCAGGTCGCTCTCCGCCCGGGCGAGCGCGTCGGGTCGTCCGCGACGCCCGCTCGCATCATTCGCCGATGCGCCGCTTTCCTCATCGGACTGCGTCGCCGCTCCTCGCGCGTTGCGTGGCGCCAATGAAGCCCATTGCTTCCGCGTGCTCGGCGCGGGCGCGGCTTCGCCGCTATCTTCGTCGTCTTCGCCGCCGCCGCCAAACAAGAACGCCAGGAAACCTCTGCTTCTGCGTTCCGTGGGAACATATGCGCCGCCGCCGCGCGCCTCGATTTCCGCACGCGCTTCTTCGTAACGCGCGAGAGGCTGGCCGTTGGTGGGAAGATGCACCGTCTTTCCGTCCGGAAAGAGGCGCGCGAGTTGATCATAAGTCATGCGCGGCCAGGAGCGCACATTGCCGACGTCCAAATGGACGAAGGGCGTTCCCGCGGTCGGATAATAGCCGACGCCTCCGCGCTGCATGCGCATGCCGATTTCACGAATGTTCGACATGGACATGCCGGGCATCGTCGTATCCATCGCCTTTCCCAACATATGCTGGGAATATTTCGCGACGGCGCGGGACCTGCGCCGCAACATGGCGTTGGTTTCAGGGGAGCGATAGGCTGAAACGACATGGATGGTCTCCGTCGCGCCCGCGTGACGGTAGGCCTCCCATACGACGTCGAACAGCCGCGGATCCATATTGGTTGGCTCGTCGCGACGCCAATCGCGCAGGAACCAGTTGAGTTGTTTCAGGACCGACTGATCATACTGGCCATTCACCAGATAGGTCGCCGAAATCTCTTCGCGCGTGTGCGTGTGATAGAGATTGATGGTGCGCGTTTCGCCGTTTGCGACGGCTGTTTCCGTCAATGAAGGCGATAGGGCGGAAAGGAAGGCGATCGCTCCCGCGAGAGTGGAGATGCGGGCGATGATTTTTCGAGACGCAGTTTCTTTTTGCAAAACGTCTCTTTCCTTATTCGGCGAAAGCTCTTGGATCATCCGCAAGCGCTCGTCGCCGGCGCCTGAAATTACGCTTAACAATTCCGCCGTCGTCGATTTTCGTCGTAACAAAAAGCGACACCGACAGGTCCTCAAGTCCGCAACGGCGCGCCCGCCAATGGGCGGCAATCTTTCCCGTCTTGCGAGCGGATTTTACGCGAGGCGCCGAGAGTCAGCGCGCCCTTGGGCCAACGCTAGACGCCACTCACGACCCTATAAATCCCCCACAATAGGGCACGCTAAAGCGACATCGTGGCAAAATGTAGCCGATACTTGGCCGTATCGCAAAGCCGAGGCTGCGATCATTGGACCACGGCCGATCTGTCCACGAATTGGGTATTTGTGACAATCGGTTGCGCGCCGTGGATGAGCTGCGCATAGCCGAGCGGAGGAAGCGGCTCGTCCGATGTGAAAGCGGTTGAGGGCGGTCGACGCGGGGGCAGAGGCGCGGCCCCATAATCGATTTCGATTTTGACGTCGCCAAATTCCTTCGGCGACCAGCCAAACTGAGCTGTTTGCGCGACATCGCCGGGATTTGGGCGTTCCGGGCCGCGAGAGATGAGTTTCGCCATCGTCTGCGGGACCGGGCTTCGATCCGCGACCGCGACACGGATCGGCTCTTTTTCCGCCTCATCCGGTCGCTGCCATGCGGTTGCGATCGCCGTCTTGACGTTCTGCGCAATCTCGCCGAGCGGGTTCGAGCCCGCCTGAGGCGCCGCTGGCGGCTTTTTGGAAGCTATGATCGTGCGGTCGTCGCCATTGCAGTTTCTGACGCCGAGTTCGATCAATTCGGCCCCGGTCAGAACCTTATATTCGCGCGTCAGATAGCCGAGTCGTCCCTGAACGGCGGCGGGATAGGAATCGAACAGCGCCGCCGAGACGCCGAGATCCACCTGGCGGTTCAGAGCATTATAGGCTTGATGGAATTTGAGCAGGCTATGAGGGTAGACGCACACATTCGGTAGGCTCAACGCCATGGTGCACGCCGAGCGACATTCATGCAGTCGAACTTCGCGTCCTTCGCGACGATAGGTTTCGGTCTGGGCCTCATATTCCGAAACGAGTCCGCCGACGTCCTTATAGACGACGACGGGAGCCGGAGCCGGCGGCGGATTCAAATAACCCAAGGACAGCCTCTACGCTTGCTTACGCCTGTTGAGACGACATTCACCATATTGCGGTGAATAATCGCTTAAGAGGAATATTATCCTCTAATCCCGACCCGGAGGCCGGGAGCTGGACGTTCTTGCAAGACATTGCGGCGAAAATGAAATAGCGCAGCTGGCCGACCTCCTGTTTTGAGCGACACCTCTCCGGTGGGCTCGACCACGGCCGAGGTTTCGACGAGCCTGCGGAAGTTCTGCTTATGCAGGTGTCGGCCGGCGATCGCTTCGACGGTCCGCTGCAGTTCGGTGAGCGTGAAAGACGCAGGCATGAGTTCGAAAATCACGGGTCGATATTTCATTTTCGCCCGAAGTCGGCCCATGGCCGTCGCGAGAATCCTGCGATGGTCATGCTGCATCGGAACGCCCAGCGGCTCGAGTCGGCCGCGTTTGGCGGCCGCCTCGCGACCGTCGCGCAAGGCCTCTTCGACCAGCCCGGCCTCATAGAGCAGCTCATAGCGCTCAAGAACATTTTCCTCGTTGAAGCCGCGCTCCTTGGGCGGGAAAAGGAGATCGACCCGCTGCCGGCGCGACAGCCCGGCGGCAGAGACGGCGGATGGAGCCTCCTCCACCCATTGGCGAAGTCCCGGGAGAATGATCGCCTCGATTGAACTCGGCCGTTCAACCCGCCAGTCCTCCCAAGGGAAGAACTCGTACCATCGGCGAAACCCTGCGATTTTTTCAACGGGCGCGTCGTGGCCGATGCTCGCCAATGCAAGGTAGCCGACCGAGACGACATGGGGATCGCGATCGCCGATGCGTGCGCTGCGGCCGCGATCGCCAAATGTATAGAGCTGCTCGACATAGCCAAGCGGGGCGCCGGTTTGCTCCGCCACCCAGTCGCGAAGTCCGATCTCGAAAGTCCGATGGCGCACCGGATCGAACGGCCCCGAAGGCAATGCCGTGATCGCGCCCGGTTCTTCAGAGCGGGCCGTCAAAATCAGCGGCTCGTCACCTGACACGGCGACGATCGCGGCGGTCAGACCGATCGCCACCGGCAAAGGAGATTGCGTCGGAGAAATCCTCTGGGGAGTCGTCACGCCTTATCCAAATCAAGCAAGTTCTTGTCCAAATCAAGCAAGTTCAAGCGCAAAAGGCGTTCCTTCAAAACATTCGGCGCCCCGGCCAATTTCGGCGATCGCTTCAATCATGCGGCCCCGCCGATTTAAAATTCGGTCGGCTAAACCGATGAGGCGCAAATTCGGCGTCGCGGTCGGCGAGGCGCGCCGCAAATTCAGCGCCACATCGCGTTCCGCGCGCATCGGCGTCAGGGCGCAGGCGATGATGAAGGCCGCCGCCGGCGACCGGCTCACGCCGGCGTAGCAATGGACGACCAGGGGGGAGGCGCGGTCCCAGGCCTTGGCGAAGGCGAGCAACTGCTCGATATGGCTCGTCGCGGGCAATATATGCCCTTCCACCGGCGCTTCGATGTCCGAGACGGCAATTCGCAAATGCTGCTGTGGCGCGATCTCGCAAGGCCGCGCCATGGAGGCGCCCGCCGTGAGGATCGTGACGAGCGAACGCGCGCCGCTCGTGCGCACGGTGTCGACGACTTTGGTGAGCGAGCAGACGTAGAGGCGTCCCATCTTCACATCCCGCCGGAGCAACTTCGCCCCTTAATCTCACATTTCGTCGATTGCGTGAAATCTCTCCAGGAACTGCTGCTGGACGGTCTCAATCGGCATTGGCGCGAGCGCCGCCTCAAAGGGGAGGGGCGAGGTCGCCGGCCGACCGAAAATCCGCTCGGCTTCGGCTCGAGTGAAGCCGGCGAGCCGGGTCGCTTCGAAGAAGGCCGCCGCCCGATCGGCGCGCTTGCAAAGCCTGAGAAGGGAGGCGGAAGGCTGCGCCGGCAATGAGTAACGCAACAGGATCGCCGCAAGTATCCGGTTTTCAACGCGCTTATAGGCGTCCCCGATTGCGGCCTTAAATGGCGAGATCATATCGCCGATCACATATTCGGGCGCGTCGTGAAGCAGCATGAACATCCGCTCCGTGCGTCCGATCGAGGGTTCGAGAGCGAGCGCGATGCGTTCCACCAGCAGGCTGTGCTGAGCCACGGAGAAAATATAGGGGCCGCTTGTCTGGCCATTCCAGCGGGCGACACGCGAGAGGCCGTGGGCAATATCAACAATTTCGACGTCAAGCGGCGACGGATCGAGCAGATCGAGACGCCTGCCGGACAACATACGTTGCCAGGCGCGAGGGGGAGTTTCCTTGGTGGGTTTCACGAGCGTCAATCATCGCAATATCTTGCGATGGTCAAGTCGGTGGCGAGCTGACTCAAGCTTTTGAGGATCGTCGCCTGTTCTTCTCAGCCGGCTCCTGGCGATGGCAGCCGACGAGATGGTCGTTCACCATCCCCACCGCCTGCATGAAGGCGTAGACGATGGTGGGGCCGCAGAATTTGAAGCCTCGCGCCTTCAAGTCCTTTGAAAGCCGCTCGGAAAGTTCCGTCTGCGCGCGCACTTCGCTCATGCGCCGCGGCCTGTTGATGATCGGCCGGCCGTCCACGAAATTCCACAGATATTTGGAAAATCCTTCGGCCTCTTCGATCGCGAGCCAGGCTCTCGCGGAGGCGATGGCGCCTTCAATTTTCGCTCTGTTGCGTACGATTCCGGCGTTTTCCATCAATGCGGCGACGCGTTTTTCGTCAAATCGGGCGACGAGCCCGGGATCAAAGCCGGCAAAAGCCTCTCTGAACGCCGCGCGCTTGCGCAAGATCGTGATCCAGGAGAGGCCTGCTTGAAACCCATCGAGCACGAGTTTCTCGTAAAGAGCGCGCGAGTCGGTTTCCGGCGTCCCCCATTCGTCGTCGTGATAGGCGATATAAAGCGGATCATTCCCCGCCCATGGGCAGCGCGCGAGGCCGTCGGCGTGACGAATGATCGCCGCGTCCCGCCAGGCGAGTGGGTTGCTTCGGACCTCAGACATTGGATTAGCCATTTTGTGAGCCACAACATAATGCCCGCTCGCGCGCTGTCTGTCTCCCGTTCAATTTGCTATCTTTGGCTGGCGGAAACCATCTCCGCGCCGCATGGAGACTTGTGGCACAGGCTGTGCTTTATTCGACGCCGTCACGAGCCGCTTCGAGGTATATTGGATTGGAGGCGGCTTTACTCAGGGGAGAAATTTTATGTCGATCCGTCTCGCTGTTTCCTACGCTGCGGCCGGCGCGCTCGCAGTCTGCTTCGCCACCGCCGTGTCCGGCGAGGCGAAGGCGCAGGCGAATGTATTGAAAGAATGCGGCTCGCAATATCAAGCCGCGAAAGCCGCAAATGAATTGAAGGGTCAGAGCTGGCAGGACTTCCTCAAGGCCTGCCGGGCGCGCATTGCCGAGCCGAAGACGGAGGAAGCCCCTCCCGCCGTGGCGGCTCCGACGCCGGCTCCTCGCGCCGACGACGGCTGCGCCCGCAAATCCCTTGAAGCCGACAACTCCGCCGCCTGCGGCGACCGCCCCTGCGCCCGCCGAAAAGTCTGCGGCTCCCGCCAAGCCTGTCAGCGAAGGTCAGGCGGCCATGCGCGTCCGCCAAAAGAAATGCGGAGAGGAATGGAAGGCGCAGAAGGCGGAATTGAAGAAAAAGGATCCGAATCTGAAATGGCCGAAATATTGGAGCGAGTGCAATAAGCGCCTGAAGGCAGGCGGCCAGTAATCTCCAAATCAAAGTGAGATCGGATTGCCCGGAGCCATCGCTCCGGGCATTTTTTTGGCCCCTCGCCCCGCGTCCTCGGCGCCGGCCTTGCGGACCCGCGACTTTTCATGCAACTGGCTAGCGATAAGGCAATGAAATAAGCGGTCACATATCGATCAATCGACCGGTCGCCTGGGGAGACGAGCTTGGACAAGAACGAATTGCGTAAATTGCAAGCATTCCTGCGCCAGTCGCTCGGCAATGAGGGCTTGCGGGTTACCCCTGATCCAAAGAATCCTGACGACGCAGCGGTGCATCTCGGCGAGCGTAAGATCGCTTCGCTCGCGGTCGACGATGAAGATGGCGACCGCTCTTTTGCGTTCGAGATGAAATTGCCGATCGGACGCGAGGTCCTGCAGTCCTATCTGCGCAAACTATTCGAGAACGACAAGCTCACCGTCAAGCCGCGAGGAAAAAAGACGGATTCCGTGGAGCTCAATAGCGGCGAGGATTTTCTTGGCATCATTTCCGCCGACGATCCCAAGCAGCAAAGCTATACGCTTCAAATCGCCATTCTCGATTTCGATCTGGAGGATTTTTGATCGCCTGACGGTATGGCTGCAATCACCTTTTGCGGCTGTGAATCTCGATCGAGGCGATAAAATTCCGCGTCTGATCGATCAAGCTTTCCCAATGTTCGAGAAGCGTCGATGCAAAGCGCAGTTCGACGTCGAGAGTTTTCACCCGAAAGACGGATAGACACAAATCCAGCGCCGGGTCCGTGGACAATTGCTTCGGGCAACGGGCAAAAAATGCGCGCCCGTCTGGCGGAGCGAGGAAAAGCTGTTCGAGTTGATATGGCGAGCCCGATTCAAACTGACGCATAATGAGCCCGCCTTGAGCCGTGACGGCTTCCCCTTCCAAAAAACGCGAGTAAAGCCGCGCGGGCCGATCGGCGGGATTTATTCCGTCATCCGCCAGCGTTACCGTAATGAGGATGGTTTTTTGCCTGCGTTCAGCCAGCTCGCGCGGAGACATGCTCGCATTCGGAGGGATAAGCGGCGAAAAGTTCGGAAAGGCGACGGCGAAGGCCAGTCGATCCTCAAGTCCTCCGACCGCCGTGGCGGCGTCCCTGGCATAGGCCTTCTGATAAGAGAAACGCGCATCCCCAATTTCGGCCTCGACATGAGCCGAAGGCGCAGATTCTGTGAGCCGCAAGATGCTGTAGGCCCCCGCCGCCAGACAGGCGAACAACAAGGCGATGAGAAACATCAGTCGCATGAGGCGGCGATCGTCCTGACGGGTTGTGCGGCTCTCAGCTCGTGACGCGCCAGCCGCCCTCGGATTTTCGGCAGGCTTGGCCCCGGCCTTCTTGTGGACGACCGTTGATGAAGATTTTGTGCGTATAGTCCCGACAGGTCACGCCTTCGGGACCTGGTTCGATAAAGCCATAGGTTCCGTGCGCGCCGCGCCAAGTCTTTCGTGCGCCGGAATTGACTGCGTCATTTTGCGCTGCGATCGCGGTCGCACGATCTTCGCTGTCGAGCGATTGACCAATGGCTGTTCCAACCACGCCCGCGGCGGGCGGCTCCGGAGCCGCCGGCGTTGCGGCGACTTGCGGCTGCGACCCGCTATTGCATCCGGAAAGGAAGAGGACCGCGAAAACAATGCCCGAGGCGGTGGCGAGGCGTTTGACTTCAGAGCGCGCCATATTCATTTCCTGAAATTTCGACGGCGGGTGCAGAGTCATGCAGGATGCAGGCGCCTCTGTCAAAACCCCGGCAACCGTAATTCGGCGCGCAATCCCCCCAGCGGACTCGTATCGAGTCTCAGCGAGCCGCCGTACGCTGCCGCGAGATCCGTCACGATGGAGAGACCCAGTCCCGAACCAGGCTTCGTTTCATCAAGGCGTTGTCCACGCGTCGTTGCCGATTCACGTAATTCGGGCGCGAGGCCCGGGCCATCGTCGTCGATGGTGAAGAGCAGATGTCCGCGTCCGCCAACGGCCTGCGGCTCGAGCGCCCGCGCCGAGATCGTCACCTCCTTCGCGGCCCATTTTCCGGCATTGTCGAGCAGATTGCCGATCATCTCGTCGAAGTCCTGCCGTTCGCCGAGAAAACGGAACGTCGTAGGCCCCGCGCTGGAAAAGGCGACGCTGCGCTCCTTATAGATTTTGCCGAATGTGCGCAGGAGGGCTTCGATCGCCGGCGCGACTTGAGTCGTCGAACCTATGGCGCCAGCTCTCGCCGCCGCTCGCGCGCGGTCGAGATAGAAGGAAATCTGATTGCGCATGATCGCGGCTTGCTCGTTCACCTTGTCAGCGAGCGAGCCAGGCGCTGAATCGGACTCATTCATGATAACGCTGAGAGGCGTCTTCAAAGCGTGAGCGAGATTGCCGACCTGCGTGCGCGCCCGCTCCAAAATATCGCGAGCGGCCGCTATCGACAGATTGAGCTCATCGGCCAACGGCGCAACTTCGCTCGGATAGTGGCCTTCAATACGTTCGCGCTCGCCGCGCCGGATGGAGACGAGTTCGCGTTGCAGCCATCGCAGCGGCCGCAGACCAAAGGCGACCTGAAATCCGGTGGCGAGTGCGAGCGCGATAGCAAGAAGCGCAAAGGCGACGAGCAGAGACAGTCGAAAGCGCGCGATCTGACTGTCCATCTCCGAGGTGCTCGCCGCAACCTGAACGAGATAAATTCCCACGTCGCCCACATCTATGACGCGTTCGACAATGCGCAGCATGCGACCGTCTGGCCCGAGGGCGGAGCCGCGCCGAATGCCGCCGACTTCCGCCTCGACGCCGAGATCAGCGAGTTTCGGGAGTCGTTCTGCGAATAGCGACCGCGACGCTTTGATCTCATGCCGCTCGTCATCGAGGCGGGTGATTTGCCAATACCAGCCGGACCGCGCCAGTTCGAATTGCGGATCGCCCAATTGCCCGGGGCCTGTTTTGCCTTCTTCGCCGGACTGCGCGACGTCCGCGACGATCGCTCGGAGATAAACGCCAAGCCGCTGCTCGAACACTTCTTCCGCCGTGCGGCGATAATATTCGGTCAGCAACAGCGCGGCGATGAGCAAGATCACGGAACTGAGCGCCGCAGCGGTCAGGAACAGCCGCGCGGCGATCGAGTGCATGGAAAAGTTCAGGCGGCGCATCGGCGCGGTTACGGCTTGGTTCTTTCAGCCTCAGGGGGCGCCGCCGCGATATAACCGAGGCCACGTACGGTTTGAATCAGATCGACTCCGAGCTTCTTTCGAAGGCGGCCGACAAATACCTCAATCGTATTGGAGTCGCGGTCAAAATCCTGGTCGTAGAGGTGCTCGACGATTTCGCTGCGGGAGACGATGCGTCCTGAATGGTGCATCAAATAGGCCAGCAATCTATATTCATGCGAGGTGAGCTTGATCGGAGCGCCGTCGACCACAACTCGCCCCGCCTTGGTGTCGAGCCGAACCGGTCCGCAAACGATTTCGCTCGTTGCGTGGCCAGCCGCGCGGCGCAGCAAGGCCCTTATGCGGGCGAGCACTTCCTCCATATGGAAGGGTTTCGCCACATAATCGTCGGCGCCGGCGTCAAAGCCCTGCACTTTGTCGCTCCATCGGTCGCGAGACGTCAAAATAAGCACCGGCATCGTCCGACCGGCCTTGCGCCACTCTTCCAGCACGGTGACGCCGTCCTTCTTTGGCAGACCGATATCCAACACCACGGCGTCATAAGGCTCGGTGTCGCCCAAATAGTGACCCTCCTCGCCATCGAAGGCGCGATCGACCGCGTAGCCGGATTGCTCCAGCGCTGCGACGATCTGTCGGTTCAAGTCCTTATCGTCCTCCACGACGAGCAGGCGCACTGGCTTCTCCACGAATGATAAGGTTTCTAACGATCCTGATGTCCAGAATGGGGCGCGCCGGTTACCGCGTCGACAAGAATTTTAACGAGGTGGCCGTCTCGCCTCAGGAGACTGATCTCATAGACGAATTGTTCGTCGATGCGGCAGAGCCGCGCGCCGATCGGGTCTCCTTGCGCGGTCCGCGCGGCCGTTTGCATCGACTCGAAAGGATCGGCAAGCTTATGCGCAATTATATTCTCCCGCGTTTGCGCTGTGGAAAAACATTGCGGCGGGGAAGATTCATTGGCGAGCGAAAGATTTGCGGCCGCGAGCCAACAGATCGTCAAGGCCAATTTTGGCATAGTCCGCGGCATCCACACTCCCCCGGCAGGATTATTGGGGGCGCCTTCTGAACGCAAAATGAATGTAACGCCATTGTCCCAGGTGAGGCGTCAGCGCGAGGATTCCCATCGCGGACGCTCATTTCGTCCATGCACCGCGAGGATGCCTGATACGCCTTCGATCATCACCTCGCGCACATCCGCTGCGCTTTCACCAATGAGAGCGATGCGCTCCGTGGGCCTCAGCGCGAATTGCGAACGCCCGAGAGCCATTCCCTTCACCCATTCGGCGCCGGCGCGGGTTTTACCGGCGCCGCGTCCGCCGAGAATCATCCAAACGCGCCAGGGGCTTCCATTCGCGCAAAGCAAAGGGGGGCCATTGATCCTTGCGCGCGCAAAACTCCCAGTCATCGAGCAAGCGCTCAAGTTCGAGGGCGGAAAGCCCGTCGAGAAGCGCGTCCAGTTTACCCTTCGCCGCGCAATCGCTCGAGCCGTCGAGCAAGCTCCGCGCGGAGTTCGGCCAATTCGCGGGGAGGCGGATCGAAGCTTTCGTCATCTGCGCCGTTTCGTTCATTATCTTCCCCCGCAGCTCCCTTGCCGGAGTCCGCGTCTCGGCTCATCCGTTTCAACTCCGCTAAAGTCTTCACGAGAATGGCGAGCGTGCGCGCGCTGGATTCGATTGTCTTCGGCGTCTGTTTTGCGAGCGCGTCTTCCGCGCGTGCGAATTCTCGCTCCACCGCGTCTTCCAGCCGCGCGATGAGCGCGCCGGAAGGGCGTTCGCGCAATGGCCCAATCGAACGTGTTTCGGCTTTCCCGTCCCGCTTCGCGCAGGCCGACGCGCGCAAGGGCCAGCCGCGCTGGTTACGAAAACTGCGAAACTGGCTTGGGGTCATACCGAGGAGCTTCATCACTTCAGTGACCGGAGCGACGCCCGTGTCGTAGAGTAATTTCGCTTGCTCGATTTTTGCGAGCGAGGGAGAAGCGCTCTTGCTTCGCATCGGCGCACCGAAAGGTTGAGGATTTTACGGAGTGATGAAAATTTCTGAGCGAGGCGTCTCGGTGGCCCGCCGCTCAAGCGCAATTGTGGAGCATGCCGATTGTCTATAGGACTATCGTCCTGCTGTCAAGGAATAAATTCACAGAATCAGGAATTCATGAGTTCGACAGGCGCGAACTCGGCGACACATTGGAGCGGAGCATGGCTTGGTTGGAGCAATACTAGGAGCGGCGTTGTCTTCGCGTCTTTTCGCCGCTTTCCGAGTGAGCCAACCGTTTATCGGCGAAAGGAATATGAAGCTCAAGATCACTCTCACTCGGCCGCCTCAGGCCCGTCTCGTGACGGCCACTATTCTGACTCGGACACGAGCACGGGCGAGCGAACGCCCTACGCCGTCTTTTTCGGCCATCTTTTCGGCCACTGGCGAATGTAATCGGGCAAATCATCCGTCTCGACCTCGTCCTCTCCGCCCTCCACGCGGCCGCGCACGGAAACCTTGGCGCGATGCACGCTGTCGGCGTCGCCGGTGATCAGCGGATGCCAGGAAGGAAGGTCCTTGCCCTCAAAGCGCAATCGGTAGGCGCAGCTTGGTGGCAACCAGTTGATTTGTGATAGCTTCGCAAGCGTCAACCGCACGCAGTCGGGGACAAATTTGCGCCGCTCCCGATAATTTCCGCACTGACAGCTTTTTCTGTCCAGCAGCTTGCAGGCGACGCTGGTGTGATGGATTGCGCCAGTGTCCTCATCCTCAAGCTTGACGAGACAGCATCGGCCGCAGCCGTCGCATAGTTTTTCCCATTGAGCGCGGGTCAATTCGGCGAGGGGCTTGGTCCAAAAAGGCGCGTTCGTCTCTTTTTGATCCTTCATTTCGTTACGGTCTCGCCCCTTTTCTGGCGGTTACTCAAAAACCATATGGGCAATGGGCCTTCGTAGACCCATCGTCAAGTTGGTTTAAAAAGTGCTAATGTCGACCCGCGATTTGTGGGCGCGGCCTAAGGAGTTGGGTTTTGTTCGAACGCTGGCGAACGTCGCCTTTTTACAAGCGCATTTCCCGGATTCTCTTGGCGTTCGACGCCCTGGTCGACTCCAGTATGTTCGACAGCGGCCGCAGGTCGCGCGAGAGCTACGAGAATTTTTCGGCCTTCATGGGCCGATTTCACGTCTCGGGCATCACCCGGTTAGGCGTCGAACTCGCTTGCGAAGCGCTGACTTTGGGACTTGCCGGCGGAATTCTCGCCATGGCGCTCGCGAGTTCCGCCTTCAATATGACGAGCGACGACTGGCTGAAGAAACAAGATCTCTCCGTCAGCTTTCTGGATCGCTACGGCGCCGAGGTTGGACAGCGCGGAATCAAACATGACGACGCCGTTCCGCTCGAACAATATCCCGATCACCTGATCAAGGCCGTGCTCGCGACCGAAGATCGGCGCTTTTACGAACATTTCGGCATCGACGTCATCGGAACCGCGCGCGCCCTCACCGTGAATGCGCGCTCATCGGGCGTCGTGCAAGGCGGCTCCTCGATCACGCAACAGCTCGCGAAGAATTTGTTCCTGTCCAATGAGCGAACGATCACCCGCAAGATCAACGAAGCCTTTTTAGCGCTGTGGCTCGAACGCCGACTGACGAAGCGCGAAATTCTCAAGCTTTATCTCGATCGCGTCTATATGGGCGGCGGCACCTTCGGCATTCAGGCGGCCGCGGAATTTTACTTCGGTAAATCCGTCCGCGACGTCAATCTTGCGGAAGCCGCGATGCTTGCGGGTCTTTTCAAGGCTCCGGCCAAATATGCCCCGCACGTCAATCTGCCCGCTGCGCGCGCCCGCGCGCATGACGTGCTCGACAATCTGGTCGACGCCGGCTTCATGACGATGAGCCAGATCGCGGTCGCTCAGCGCAATCCGGCGACGCCGGTCGATCGCGCAAGAGAGACGAGCCCCGATTGGTATCTGGACTTTGCTTATGCGGAGATCGTCAAGCTCGCAGAGGCCGGCAAGCTCGGAGCGGATCGCGTTCTCACGGTCCGCACGGCGCTCGACTCGAATGTGCAGAAGCGCGCCGAATCGGTGATCGAAACGAATTTGCGCGAGCAGGGTCGCTCCTTCCACGCCACGCAAAGCGCCGCCGTCGTGATGGAGCCGGACGGAGCTGTGCGCGCGATTGTCGGCGGACGCGATTACAGCGAAAGCCAGTTCAACCGCGCGACGGAAGCCGCGCGACAGCCGGGCTCGTCTTTCAAGCCCTACGTCTATCTGACCGCTTTGATGACGGGAAAGTTCAACCCGAACACGAAAGTCACGGATTCGCCGACTTGCATCGGCAATTATTGCGTTCACAACTACTCCGGCGGCTACGCGGGCACTTTGCCGCTTTCCATGGCGCTCGCCAAATCGCTCAACACCATCGCCATCAAACTTTCGATCGCCATCGGCAATGGCGACTCGCGCATTGGCCGCGCCAAGATCATCGACACCTGTCGTCGTCTCGGCATTACGACGCCTCTCGAAGATACGCCGTCGCTGCCGGTGGGCCAAAGCGACGTGATCCCCATCGAGCATTCCGCCGCCTATGCCGCCTTCGTCAATGGCGGCAAGAAGGTGGTCGCTTACGCCGCGATCGAAATTCGCAACAGTCGCGGAGACGTGCTCTATCGCCACGACCGTGACGCCAAGCCGCAGGAACAGGCGGTGCCATTCGCCAAAGTCGTCGAGCTCGCCACAATGATGAAACGGGTCGTCGAAGAAGGGACCGGCAAGCGCGCTCAGCTCGGCGAAGGCATCGATGTGATCGGCAAGACCGGCACCACCAACGGTTATAAGGACGCCTGGTTCTGCGGTTATTCCGGAGTGATGGGCGGCTGCGTCTGGTATGGCAATGACGACAACGAGCCGATGAACAATATGACCGGCGGCACGCTGCCAGCGGGAACGTGGCACGACATTATGGCCTATGCTCATCAGGGCATCGCCCTCAAGCCGATCGTTGGCCTGTCGCCGGCGCCGGCCGCAAACACCGCGGCGGCTCCCCCGCCAAGCGTCAAGCCTCTCGAACTCGGCGCTCCGCAAAGACCGGCGAGTCTGTCGCATGGCGCGATCGAGGCGCTCGATTCCATTCAAACGAAAATTCGCTCGATTGGCGAAAAGCGCGGCGATCTCGGCGCGTCCTCGCCCGCAATGGCCGGCGGCGGCGCTCTTGGGGCTTCGTCAGGGTTGCATTCCGGCGGCGGCGTGATCGAATAGGCGTCGCTCCGTATTGAGCGATTGAGCGCGACGGGAACGAGACTTCAGTGAAAAACTACGTAAGAGCCTTCACCGTAATGATCGTCGGCATTCTGCTCGGCCTGTTGACGACCGCGGTTTCCCTCGGCTCCGGACATGGCGTCGTCGCGATCCATGCCGGGCCCTGGACGGCGTGGCCGCAAAACGGCGGCGCCGACATCGATCCCTACGCCCGCGCGATTCTCGCGCGATCAGGGGAAGCGCCGCTCGGACGCGAAGAAGGCCTGGTCTTTTTGGCCGAGACGGATTCCGATGGTCAGCGTCTCGATGGACGTTGCGAATATCGCATCGTCGATCCGATCCCGGCTGCGCGCTATTGGACGCTCGGCCTCGCCAGCCGCGATGGCTATGTGCTGCAAAATCCGACGGGACGCTACGCTTATGCGTCAAGCGACATTCTTCGTCGCGATACGGGCGCATTCGAAATCTTCGTCGCGCAGGAAGCGCGACCCGGAAATTGGCTTTCACCCGGAGATGCGCGCGATTTTATCGTCGTGATGCGGCTCTACGACACGCCCTTCGACATCGAGTCGCGGCTCGACCCCGCCGCCTTTCCCAAGATCACGAAAACCCATTGCGCATGAAGCTCACAGACCGCCAGCTCGACCTCGTTCCATGGATTGTGGCGACGTTTTTCGTTGCCGGCATCGTGCATCTCGTATCGGTTTTGCTGATGCCCCATCTTGCGCCGAAAGACGCTCTTTCGCGATTGTCCGAGGCTCTAAAATCGCCGGCCGGCGTCTCTTTGCTCGCGCCCGCGCAGCCTGGCGTCCAGGTTCTGCCCGTTCCAGGACCCTGCGCTGGTCGAAGGCGTTTGCGTTTTCGATCTTTCGAAAGGCGTCATGCATTTGCGCGGAAACGTGGATCCGGACGAATTCCTCGGCCTGTCCTTTCACGGCGTGGCCGGTCGCGTCTTTCACGCGATGACGGATCGCTCAGCGATCAAAGGCAAGATCGACGTCGTGGTCGGCGACGCGGCTCAAATTTCCGACCTGGAGAGCGAGGATTCGGATGACGCGCCGCCGCCGGAGATACGGGTCACCGCGCCTTCCGGCCGGGGATTCGTGCTGATCCGATCCTTCGTCAAGCGCCCATCCGATCGCGACCGCGCCGAGCAGCAGGTGCGCGCTGTCCAGTGCGAAGTGGTGCAGCCTTCGGAAGATTGAGCGGCAGGCGAAAACGCGTCATTCCGAGTCGGATTTCGTCTCACCCTCGACCACGCCGAGATGCGCAAAGTCGCGCACGACCTTCTCATAAACATCGCGTTTGAAGGGAACGATGAGTTGCGGCAGATTTTCGAGCCGCTCCCATCGCCAAGCGTCGAATTCCGGCGTATGCGCCCCGTCTCCAGGATGATCAATATTGATTTCGCTGTCCTTGCCTGTGAAGCGAAACGCGAACCACTTTTGCGTCTGTCCGATGAATTTTCCCTTCCAGCGCTTCGTCGCTTCGGGCGGCAGATCGTAGCTGTACCAATCGGGGGATTCCGCGAGCAAGGTGACGCTTCTCACATTTGTCTCCTCGTGCAGCTCGCGCACTGCGGCGTTCAAGGGAGCCTCTCCGTGATCGATCCCACCTTGAGGCATCTGCCATTCGAGCCGCGGCGCAACGAGGTCGCGCGGCCCCTTGGGGCGGCGTCGGCCAACAAAGACCAGCCCGTGTCGATTGATCAGCATGACGCCGACGCATGGCCGGTAAGAAGGTTTCATCGGTTTTGCGGCGCGGTTCGTGTTTCCAAGATCGGCGTTCGCGAAAGAGCCGCCGTAACTGGAACGAGCGCAATTCCGCGCCGTTCGAGATCGCGCGCAAATCGAGCAACGCGCCTAACTGTCGCCGGCAGGGCGCTGGCGAAGCCCACAGCGACGCCCTTGTCGCGCGCCAAGAGTTCGAGCTGCGCCAAAGCGACGTCAATGGACGCCGTTGTGTCCTTCGAATCTATGACAATGTCCACGCGCGACGACGGCAACGCCAAGCGGGACGCCGCCGTCGCGACCAAAGATTGCGGCGACGTGCTGTCATCGAGGAAAAACAACCCCCGCGCGGCGACGTCTGCGAGCACAGGAGTCAGGGCTTTCTCATCGGAAGTGAAGCGAGCTCCCAGGAAGTTCATGACGCCGACATAGCCCGTAAACCGGCTCATCAGCCATTGCAGATCGTCAAGCTGAGCTTCGCTCGGAGCGCCGGTCAGCAGCGTATGCGGCCCGGGGTTGTTCTGAGGATAGTCGAAAGGCTCCATCGGAGCTTGCAGCAAGATCTCATGTCCGCGATCGCGCGCGTGCGCGGCGAGCGCGTCAATGTTCTGGCCATAGGGCGCCAAGCCGAGTGATACCGCCTCGGGCAATTCGTCGATGGCGTTTGTCGAAACCGACGGATTCAAACCCAGCCCGCCGACGACGATGGCGATGCGCGGAGCGCCGGACTTCAGCTTTGGAGACAGCGAGACCGGCCGCGAATAGACGTCCATTGGCTTGGAGCCGTCGGCGCCGATCTTCGGCAGGAGACCGTATCGGCCTTTTTCCACGAGCCGCTTATCGGGCGCGGGGGTCAGTCGAATGCCCGCGGGCCGATCGAGCTGGATGATCATCGCGCCAGGCGCGTCGGGACTGCCCGTACGGGTGACCTTGACCCCGGACATTTGTTCGATCTCGCTCGCGTTTGAGACGCGATCGCCGCGCGCGGCGGCCCGCTGAGTCTGCTCTTCGGGCATGGCGGCGGCTGATGAGGAGGCTGGCGTTGGCGCCGTCTCCGGCGCTTTCACGGTTTCGATCCGGGCGACGGCGTGGGGTTCGCCGGCGTAGGGGTCGGCGTGGAAGAACGAAAAAACCGCGTAGCCGGCGACGACGATCATCGAGCCGCCGATGACGAGCGCGCTCCTTGTGTCGAGGCGCTGGCGCGGCGCCGCGACTGGTGGCGGCGGCTTTTGGCCAAGCGGTCGATCTAGTTCGTCGGTCATCTGTTCGTCGCGCCACTCGAATCGCCATCGATCCGGCTCCATTTTGCGGGTTTGAGCGCGCTGCGTCGAGCGAAGTTTGGCGACATCGATTTTTCTATCCGCTTTCCGCGTCGCGGAGCCTTGTTTGTAACGCGCAACCGGCGTAGCCTCATAAACTATTGGGCGCGCTTAGTATTCTCGCGTAACAAATTTGGGGCGCGGTCCTTTTTTGGAGGATGTCATGCCAAATGTTTTCTTTGCGGACGCTCAGGATTTGCGCGTCGCAGCCTATTCCGGCGCAAATTGCGTTTTGATCGCCATGTCCCTTGCGGACAATGCAACCGAAAACCTCGCTGGTTTTGCGATTTTCAGGCAAGCGGACGGCGAGCCTGAGCAAGTTTTGTTGAACCGCTTGAATTTCGACGAGCTCGGTGACAAGCGCAACGACTCCAAAGCAGCGAAGATGGACGCCATCCAATATCGCTCCGATTCAAAAATTCCGTTGGGTCGACATCCCGCCAAATGGTATCGAAAAGACGACGACCTATCGTGTATGCGCAATGTATTTCACGGGAGCAGGGGTAACCTTGCGCGAAGGCTCCCAGGCTCGCGTCGTCGTCGATCCCAAGCTCGATCTTCATAGCAAGTTTAACGCGGCTTTCACGCGCGGATATATTTCGTCACAAGCCTATGCGGAGCGTTTCCACAACGCGGATATTCGGCCGGCGGGGCCAAAGACTCCGGATTTCGATACGACGCCTTATCAAGCGCAATATGAGTGGCTTGGGGCGGGAGCGCGGAAGGCGCTCTTTGAATTTCTCGATCACTGTCGAAAAGACACGACGACGAAAGTGGATGTCTTCGCATACGATCTTGACGAGCCAGACATCATTTCAGCGATCTGTGATTTAGGAAGGCAAGGGCGGTTGCGCGCCGTGCTCGACAATGCGTCGTTGCACACAGGCGATGCCGTCGAAGTCGACGCCGCGAAAATGATCATAGAAGCCGCGGGCGCCGATAACGTCGTACAAGGTCATTTCAGCCGCTATCAGCATAATAAGGTTTTCATCGAACGCGACGCCTCCGGAACGGCAAAGCGCGTCCTGTTTGGATCGATGAATTTTTCGGTGCGCGGGATCTATGTTCAATCGAACAATGTTATCGTTGCGGAAGATGAGCATACGCCGGCTTACTTCGCGGAGGCTTTCGACAATGCCTTTGCGAACGGCGCCTCGACGGCGAAGTTCAAAAAAGATTCCATTGCGCAAGATTACAATCCAATCAGCGACGTTTCGAACGCGGAGCTTCCGAAGTCACGCGTCGCGCTCTCGCCTCATGCCGATTCCGATATTTCATTGGGGCCGGTGACGCAGCGGATTCGGTCCGCGACAAGCTCCGTTCTCTATGCGGTGATGGAGCCTTCCGGCGGCGGCGACGTGCTCGCGTCGCTGCGAACCATCGCGGAAAAGCCGACGGTTTTTTCTTACGGCACGGTGGAAACCGCCAAAGGTCTTGCGGTGCAGAGCGGCGACGGCGCGATGGGCGACGTCACGAGCTTCGCCTATCTGAAGTCGAAAGTGCCGTATCCCTTCACTCAGGAATTTGATCCCGGCCCCGGACGGCATATCCACGACAAATTCGTTGTGATCGATTTCAACGGCGACAATCCAACTGTCGTCACCGGCTCCTCGAATCTTGCGGCGGGCGGCGAACAAGCCAATGGCGACAGCCTGTGCGTGATTGAGGATCGCGGACTGGCGACGATCTACGCAATCGAAGCGCTGAAAATTTTCGACCATTATTCTTTCCGCTCGAAAATGCGCGATGCGACGACGGCCGCGCCGCTCGTGCTTTGGCGCCCTGATCAGGCGTCGCAGACCTCGCCGTGGTGGACCTCCTACTACGACGAGAGGAACATCAAATTCCGCGACCGTTATCTTTTTGCGGGATTGCAGTTGCCCGCGCATGTGCAGACGCGGAAGGACCCGAATTGGAGTTCACTTGGCGCGCCGACGTTGAAGCTCGTGTCGCATCCAAGCGCTCCGCCCGCTCCCGGGCCCGCAAAGAGCGCCGCGAGCGCAAAAAAACCCGCCGGCAAAGAGATTGCGCCAGCGGTTGAGGAAAAGCGGGCTGCAAAACGCGCGCAAAAGGCGCCGGCCAAGAAAAGCGCGCGCAAAGACGACTGGGCGCAAGACAGCCACAAAGAAAGCAGCCAGAAAGGCCGCGGCCAAAAAGTCCGCGCGCAAGGCTGCAACGAAGAAATACGCCCGGAAGGCTCCGGCGAAGAAAACCTCCCGCAAAACGGCTGCAAAGAAAACCAGCTCGCAAAACCAGCGCGCGAAAGATCGCGAGACCGGCTGCGAAAAAGAAACCCTTGAAGCGGACGAGCGTGAAAAAGGCGCGCGCGACGCCGCGTAAAGCCGCAAAAAGAAAGAGCCCGCGTAAATCGACTCGTCGGTGAAACGCGCGGCGGCGTCTCAGAGGTGATCGAAGGCGCCGTCGGCTTCCATCAGCTCGAGCAACATGCCCTCGCGCAGGCCGCGATCGGCGATGCGCGTGCGCTCGGCTGGAAACAATTCGCGAATAGCGTCAAAAATCGCGCAGCCTGCAAGCACGAGATCGGCCCGTTGGGGACCGATGCAGCCATTCGCGACACGCTCTTCGAAATTCATCTTGCGAAGGCGATGAATTGCGGTTGACGTTTCTTCATCCGACATCCAAAGCCCGTCGACGCGCCAACGATCATAGCGCTGCAGGCCGAGATGCACGCCCGCGAGCGTCGTCACCGTTCCGGAGGCGCCAAGCAGATGGAAGCGGGGGCAGCGTCGCTCCTCGGCGGTCGCGATATAGAAATCCTTAAGCGCGTCGCGCGCGTAGTTTGTCATCGCGATGAAGGTTTCTTCGCTGACATGCCGGCCTCCAAACTGTTCGGCCAGTGAAACGACGCCAAGCTGAAGCGAGGTCCATGCGCGTAGCTCGTAGTTGGAATGCGAACCCTCCGCGCGCGCGAGCCAGACAAGCTCGGTCGAGCCGCCGCCAATGTCGAACAACAAGACGCATTCCGCGCGAGGATCGGCGAGAGCGCCGCATCCTCTTGCTGCGAAACGAGCCTCGGTTTCGCGGTCGATGATCTCAAGCTCCAACCCCGTCCGCTCGTGCACCCGCGCGATAAATTCCTTGCCATTGGCGGCGCCTCGACAGGCTTGCGTGGCGATCAGCCGCGCGCGGGACACGCCGCGCGCCTTCATCTTGGCTCCGCAGACCTCCAGCGCCGCGATGGTTCGCTCAATCGCTTCCTCGCTGATCCGGCCCGCTCGACCCAGGCCTTCGCCCAGACGCACGATGCGGGAAAAGGCGTCGACAATGCGCAAGAGGTCGGCGCCTTGCCGGCGGGGGCGTTGCTCCGGCTTTGCGATCAGCAGGCGACAATTATTGGTGCCGAGATCCAGCGCCGCATAAATATGATTTGACGCAAATTCATTGACGGGCCGCCGGCCGCCGCCGGTCGGCCGGCCTGCGTAATGGTGCGGATAAGGCGGTCGAGGCGGGTTCGACGCGGCGTCGATCGCCCCGCTGGAAGCAATCACTGGACCCTCCCGCTGAAGCTCTTCGCGACGCGGCTCTCCCGGTCCGGCTAAGTCTCTCTCCCGCAAAGATTTTCTCCCCTGGCGGCGGGCAAACCCATCCGCCTGCGCCCCGATGACGAGACGCACGTCCCTGAAACTGTCGCAGTGTGCAAGGAAATGCAAGGGATTGCGACGAGCGTTGACACGCCGCGCGGCTCTCTCTAGATCAGCCGGGCGCCGCTTGAGGCTCGTTGGGGGATAGTTCAACGGTAGAACAGCGGACTCTGACTCCGTTAATCTTGGTTCGAATCCAGGTCCCCCA
>CAWESG010000012.1:0-47909 GCA_963811555.1 uncultured Alphaproteobacteria bacterium
GCGGCGCGAGCCCCTGGCGCACGTAAATCCGCTGGTCTTTCTTGCTGACCAGCACGGAGATGGGCGACATGCGCACCAGCGCTTCCTTCTCGGCGCGCGCAGCGTCGGCTGCGGCCTGCGTCGCTTCGTCCAGGCGCCGATCAGCGTCCGCGAGATCTGCGGCCTTGGCGGCTGCGGCCGTTTGCGCGGTTTGGACCTTCGCTGCGGTCTCGACGAGAGCCGCCTCGGCGTTCAATTTGGCGGTCGCCGCCGCATATTTCGCGGCCATGGCCGCTTCATCGTCCTTCGCCAGACGCCTGGCCTCGGCGCTGTCGCAGATATCGCCGCCAGCGGACGTCAGCTCCGACACCGGAATGAATCCCTGTCGCTTGGCGCCCGACGCAGCCACCACTGCTTCATAGGCCCTCGTCGCGGCGTCGGCTTTCGCCTGAGCCGAGTCATGGGCCGCTTCAGCCGCTTCGAGCTCCGCCTCCGCGCGCGACGCTTCTTGCCGCTTGACGCTGATGGCTGCGGACATCTCCTTTGAGGCCTTCACGGCCGCCACCGCATCGGACGCGGCCTTGTTTTTGAGCTGCTCGGCGTATTGACGCGGATTGATCAGCGCCGGCTGCGCCGGGACGTCCGAGGCCTGCGGCGAGTCTGAGCGCCGGCGCCTCCGCGCCATTGGCGACCGTCTGAATCTGCATCTTCGGCGCCGGCAACAGCGGATGCGTGAATTCGACCGGCGTCACGTCTTGCGGAGAAATGACGACGCGCTCGCCAATCTTGGTCAATCCCCAAAGCTTGGCGGCGAATCCGGCAGGAAGCCGGATGCAGCCGTGCGAGGCCGGATGGCCGGGAACGACGCCGAGATGCATGGCGATGCCGGACCAAGTGATGCGCTGCATGAACGGCATCGGGGCGCCGGAGTAGATATTCGAATGATGAAATCGCTCGCGGCCGATGATGGTGAAGACGCCCTTCGGCGTCGGATGGCCCGCCATGCCGGTCGAAATCGCCGAGCGTTCGACGAGCCCGTGGTGATTGTAAATGGAGACGCGCTGGTCGGCGATCGAGATAACCGCAAACAGCGGTCGTTCGAGGCCGCTGACTTCGGCGGGCTTCGCCTCGCGCTTTGGCCGCGCGCCGCCCGTCCTCGTGTGACGACGGCCGTAGGCTTCAGGCTCGGCTCGGCGGTAGGGTTGTGAACCCCAGTAAGGCGACGGTTCGGCTCGACGATAGCCGCTTTCGAACATGTCAAAAAAACCCCGCGCCGCAGCAGGAGTGGACTGAAAGCCCAGCGCCGCCGAGGCGATGAGCGCCGCGAACGCTCCCGAAAAGCTTACGCGGTGGATGTGGCGGCGCCCCACAGCAGGAACTCTCACCATTTGAAATCTCCTAAAAAGAACTTTTCCGGCGTAATGCGCACGGCTTGATTTGGCGTTCTCAGTTCGCATTCATCCCGCATCCCAATCCAGTCCAACTGCCCCGGCTTCAGCTGCTGGCGAGAGGCGAGCAGTGGGATAACGCGCGAGCCCCAGGTTAAGATGCGAAGAAAATCGTTAAAATTGCACTTTTTAGTTAACGACTGGACCTCAGCCGGCTCCTAGCGGTGAAGTTCGAGATTATTTTGGCGGCGCAGCCCATGCCGACTCTCAGGCACTTAACCGGTTGATCGAACGCCTAAAAGGCCCTTTATAAGGTCGTCACGCATCGGTATCGGCTCAAGTAAGGCGTGGGCCGCGAGAGCGACTATCCGCGGCGCCGACGCGCTATAATCAGGCGCGCATCGTTGGCGGCGCGGGCTGAGCTTGGCAACAGGATCAAGGGGACAATGCGGGCATATAGCAACATATGGAGCGTCTTGGTCTTTGCGCTGATGGCGTTGGCGGCTTTCGCGGGACGGCCCGCCTTCGCGAAGGGCGGGTGGCACTATTACGACCCGGACTGTCCGATCGACCTTGGCTCGAAGTCGATGAAATTCGTCGCCCTGCAGCCGAAGAAAACCATCGAGCGGTTTTGTGACGCGATACCTGACGTGGGGCCGGCCGTGATCGCGCTGGATGGGCAAGACGACGAATTGCGCGACATGATCTGGGACATTCGCATCCTGCGCGACGAGGGCAGGAAGGACGGCGAAGAAGACCCGAACGCGGATTTAGTGTTTCATCTCCCGGCGGAGAAACACATAAACGGAATGGTCAATTTCGACCACAGCTTTAAAAACCCCGGCAAATATATCCTGCTTGTCGAAGCTGCGAGCGACGACGGGACGAGGAAATATATCGGCCGCCACCATTTCACCGCCGGCCTGTGGGAGCCGGTGGAGATTTACACTGTCGTCGGTTTTGGAGCGCTTGTCCTCATAGCGGGCGGCTTCGCCGCTCGTCGCTACGCAGCCAACCGTCGCCGGCCGAAAAGCGACTGACGAGTGGTGACGCCGCCTTCACGGAAACAAAGCGTCTCTTTTACGCGCCGCTGTGAAATGAGCTACGGGCGCTTGTCTTTGAGCTTGTCGCCCAGCGTTCCCTGCACAGGGAAATTTGTCTTTCACCTTTCATAGCCCATACATTCGACGCCTGAACGCATGATTCTGAAGAGCAGCAATGGCGCGCCACCGGAAGAAAAGCAGCGGCATCGCGAAATGCGTGATCTGGATCGTCGCATTCACCGTCCTTGCGGGGTTTTTCTGGCCGCGCACCTTAGGCATGATTTTCATGGGTCTTGGCCTCATCGGCCTGCTCCATTTGGCGGTGCTCGTTTATGAACAAATCACGGAGGCCCAGTTCCACGAGAACATGAGCCCGGAAGAGTTCGAGCACTATTGCGCCGCTGTCTTGCGGGAGATGAAATGGAAAGCCCGCGTCACGCAAGTCAGTGGCGACCAAGGCGTGGACATCGTGGCCGATAAGCGCGGTATGCGCATCGTGATCCAGTGCAAGAAATATTCAAAGCCTGTCGGCAATCGCGCGGTTCAAGAGATCGTCGCGGCCATAGCTCACGAGGGCGCGCAACGAGGCGTCGTCGTCACCACCAGCGATTACACGCCGGCGGCGGAGAAGCTGGCGACCTCAAACCAAGTGTTGCTGCTTCACCACGCGGATTTACGCAGGATCGACAGACTTCTGGCGCGGTGAAGCCGCGAAGAGCTCAGCGCCCCGAAAATTTAGGCTCGCGCTTTTCGAGAAAGGCGGCGCGCCCTTCGGCGTAATCGGCGCTGTCGAAACAGGCGCCGGCCAGCGCCTCGCATTGTTCAATCGTGCTGGCGCCAGGCATTTGAGCCGCCGTGCGAATCGCCGCTTTGGCGGCTCGCAAGGTGAGCGGCGCATTCTCTGCGACGCCGGCGGCAAGCTTGCCGATGGCCGCGTCAAATCCATCCCGCGGCAGAATGCGCGACAGGAATCCGGCGGCCTTCGCCGCCTCGGCGTCAATGCGGCGTGCGGTGAAAAAGAGGTCCATCGCATTCTGCGGACCGACCGCCGCGACGATATATTTCATCGCGGACGGCGGATAGCCGACGCCAAGCCGTCCGGCGGGAATGCCGAAGACTGCGCCCTCGGCGGCGATGCGCAGATCGCAAGCGGCTGCGAGCCCCATCCCGCCGCCCATGCAAAAGCCCGCGATGGCGGCGATCACGGGCTTGGAGATTTGCGAGAGAGCGTCGAAGGCTTCGACATTGGATTGTTCGTAATCGCGTCCGCCTTGCGCTGTCGCGCGCACGGTCGAAAACTCGGAGATATCGGCGCCGGAGCAGAAAGGAAGCGAGGGCGCGCCGGTCAAGACGACGACGCGCACATCGCTCGACTCATCAAGGCGACGCATGATGGCGGGCAAAGCGCGCCACATGGAAAAATCAAAGGCGTTGCGGCGTTCGCTGTTATCGATCAGGACGCGCGCGACGCCCGCTTCAATCTCGACGCGCAGCTTGTCGGTTGATGAGGGGACTGCGTCGCTCATGACGTCAACGCGCGAAATAGAGGTCTAAGATACGCCGATAGATCGCCGTGAGAGAGTCGATGTCGCTAATGCGCGCGTGTTCGTCGACGGCGTGAATTGATTCATTGATAAGGCCGAATTCAAGAACCGGACAATCGCGGGTGATGAAGCGCGCATCGGACGTCCCGCCGCTCGTCGAGAGCTTCGGCGTTTGACCCGTGATCTCGCGCACCGCTTCGAACACCAGTTCCGTAAAGTCACCGGGTTCGGTAAGAAAAGACACAGCGTTGCAGGGAGAGAATTCGACGTCGACCTGAGCGGGGCCGGCCGCGCCACGCACCACTTCACGAATGCGTTCATGCAGCTTCGTCGGCGTCCAGGCGTCGTTGAACCGAATATTGAACTGAGCGCGCGCTTCTCCCGGAATCACATTCGCAGCGGTGTTGCCAACGTCGATTGACGTGACTTCGAGATTCGATCGGTCGAAATGCGTCGTGCCGCTGTCAAACTCATGCGCCGAGAGAGCGGCGACGACGCGCGCGATCGCCGGCACGGGGTTGTCGGCGCGATGCGGATAGGCGGAGTGCCCCTGTTTGCCGCGCACGACAATGCGCCCGCTGAGCGAACCGCGCCGGCCGATTTTAATCGTGTCGCCGAGCGTTGAGACATTTGTCGGTTCGCCGACAATGCAGTGATTGAACTTCTCGCCGCGGTCGCGCGCCCAATCGAGAAGTTTCGCCGTGCCATTGATGGAGGGGCCTTCTTCATCGCCGGTGATAAGAAAGGAGATCGCGCCTTTGGGCGTCCCGTTCTCCGCGACATAGGCGATTGCAGCGGCGACGAAAGCGGCGACGCCGCCTTTCATGTCCGACGCGCCGCGGCCGAAAATTTTGCCGTCGGCGATTTCGCCCGAAAACGGATCGAAGCGCCAGCGCTTCACATCGCCCGGCGGCACCACGTCCGTATGTCCGGCAAAAACGAGATGCGGAGCGCCTGAACCGATCTTGGCGAAGAGATTATCGATGTCCGGCGTTCCGGGTTCGTGAGAAGGTTAGCGCGATGGATTTCGAAGCCGGCGCCCTTCAGCGCCTTTTCGACCACGCCCAGCGCGCCCGCGTCGGCGGGCGTCACCGAGGGGCAGCGCAGAAGATCGCGTGTGAGGGAGACGGCAGGCGAGAGGGTCATATTTGAGGTTTAGGGAAAAGCCATGGAGGCGGCAACCTCCACCACATATTGCGCAATTTGTTGACTAGTCGCTCGCCCTGTCCTTTATCCCCAATTCCCAGATTGTCCACCCTGCGACGCCCGCGAAGATCGCCTCGGCGCCCCATACAGCCCAGGTCGGCGCAATATCCGTCGCCGCAGGGCTCAGGATCGGCACAAGACGCAGCGCGCCGGCAAGCAAGGCGACAAGCGGCGCGAGACTTGCCAGCCCGAGCGGGTTGCGCCAGCGAAGTGCGCGGAAGCGCTTCGCGGTGAGATTCATATAGCTCACGCCGAGCAGAATGAGCACGAAGGTGTAAGTCAGCGCATAGGCATAGGCCGTGAAGATCGATAGATCGAAGAATTTGTCCTTCGACAGATCATGCACGATATGCCCCCGAAGCCAGAGCCACGGCAGCGTCAGCACGATCACGATTCCCGCCATCGCGCCCGCGTAGCGCATCCATATCGCGCGGTCGATTTCGCCTGCGTCGCTGCGAAAGAGAAAATGGAAGCGCGCGGCGTCCATCAATCCCTCAAGAGTTCATTGATGCCGGTCTTGCTTCGCGTTTGCGCGTCGACCGTCTTGACGATCACGGCGCAGTAAAGCGACGGCCCCCAGTTTTCGCCCGGCAGCGGTTTGCCCGGCAGACTGCCGGAGACGACCACGGAGTAGGGCGGCACATAGCCAATATGCGTCTTGCCCGTGGCGCGGTCGACGATCTTGGTCGAGGCGCCGATGAAGACGCCCATGGAAAGCACGGAGCCCTTGCCGACAACGACGCCTTCGACCACTTCCGAGCGCGCGCCGATGAAGCAATCATCCTCGATGATGGTCGGATTGGCCTGCAGCGGCTCCAGCACGCCGCCAATGCCGACGCCGCCGGAAAGATGCACATTCTTGCCGATCTGCGCGCAGGAGCCGACCGTGACCCAGGTGTCGACCATGGTTCCGCTATCGACATAGGCGCCGAGATTGACGAAGGAGGGCATGAGGATTGCGCCCGGCGCCACATAGGCCGAGTGGCGCACGATCGCGCCCGGCACGGAGCGAAACCCCGCCGCCTCATGTTCCTTGGCGCCCCAATGGACGAATTTGGAGGGAACCTTGTCCCACCAGGTCGCGCCGCCCGGTCCGCCTTCGATCACGGTCATATCGTTGAGGCGGAAGGAGAGCAGCACGGCCTTTTTCAGCCATTGATTGACCTTCCAGGAGTCCGGCCCCTCGGCCCCCTCGATCTTCTCGGCGACCCGCAGCTTGCCGGCGTCGAGCAGGCGCAGAGCGCTCTCGACGGCGTGGCGGATATCGCCTTGCGTCGAAGCGTTGATGTTCGCCCGATCGTCAAAGGCGGCGGCGATGATGCTCTCGAGACCCGTATGCGGCATGAATGATCGAACTCCCGTGAAGTCTGGCATGCGTTGTAGGCATGGAGCGGGTGCTGTCAACCAAGCGTGACGCTCAACCAAGAGCGCGGGAATTTATTCGTCATGCCCGCGCTTGTCGCGGGCATCCACGCGGTGACGCTGCAAAACGTGCGGGGCGCATTATCCTGGCGTGGATGGCCGGCACAAGGCCGGCCATGACGGCGGCGACCGCGATGACTGCCTTAATCGGATAAGCCCCTTAGCGGAGGCTCACGGAATTGGCTTCGCCGCCAACCCCTCCAAAAACCCCACCAAATCATCGGTCACAAAGTCGACGTGAGGCTCTTGGCCCTTGGCGATTTCCCAATGCTCCCGATAGTCCACGAGGCTGGGCTCGGGAAGCACCAGCACCGTCGTCATGCCGCGCTGGTGCGGGATGACGAGATTGCGGTCGATGTCCTCGAACATCGCCGCGCGTTTCGGATCAACGGCGCATTGTTCGAAAAAACGCTCATAGGCGACTTCGTCTGGCTTTGCGACGAAATCGGCGGCAATGATATCAAACACATCTTCGAAGACATGATCGAGGCCGAGCCGCTGCGCGGTTTTCAGCGCATGGTCGCGCGAGCCGTTTGTTAAAATGAGTTTCCTTCCGGGCAACGCCGTAATCGCCTGAGCCAATGTGTGATTGGGCAGGAGCGACGAACGGTCGACCTCATGCACGAAAGAAAGATATTGATGCGCATCGACGCCGTGTTCGGTCATGAGCCCGCGCAGCGTCGTGCCGTATCGATGGTAATAGTGCTTTTGCAGCGCCCGCGACGATAGAGCGTCGAGGCCGAAGAGGCGCATCATGAACAGAGTGATGCGCGTGTCGATCTTCGGCCAAAGATCGGAGGAGCGCGGATAGAGCGTATTGTCGAGATCAAACACCCATGTGTCGACATGATTGAAGCGATTGGCGATCGCAAGCAGCCGCTGCGAATCGCGAGGGTCATAGGCGCGCTCCCTCTCTCCATCTTGGATGGGGAGAGGGTTGGGGTGAGGGGCCGGGGATTTATGCAAGGACGCCGCCTGTTCTTAAATGCCGCCACGGCGAATGACCGACATGCTGGGCGACGCTCCAAGGCCCCTCACCCTAACCTCTCCCCGTAAACGGGGAGAGGGGAGCATCCGCTGCTCACCGCGTAATCAGCGTTCCCGCGCCGTGATCCGTCAAAAGTTCGATCAGCACGGAATGCGGCATCTTGCCGTCCAGAATGACAACGCCTTCGACTCCGCGTTCGATGGCGTACATGCAGGTCTCGACCTTCGGGATCATGCCGCCTGTGATCGTGCCGTCGGCGACGAGGCCGGGAATGTCGGAAACCTTCAATTCCTTGATGAGGTTTTTGTCCTTGTCGAGCACGCCCGGCACGTCGGTCAGGAAAATGAGGCGCTTGGCGCCGAGCGCGCCGGCGATGGCGCCGGCGAAGGTGTCGGCGTTGACGTTATAGGTCGCGCCGTCGACGCCCTGTGCGACGGGCGCAAGAACGGGGATGAGCTCGCGACCGAGAATCTGTTCGAGCACGGTCGCGTCGACTTTGGCGATCTCGCCGACGAAGCCGAGATCGACCTTCGAGCCATTGGGGGAGCGGGCGAGCTTTTCGGCCGTCACCATGCCGCCGTCCTTGCCGCACAGCCCGATCGCGCGTCCGCCCTGGGCGTTGATGAAGCCCACGATCTGCTTGTTGATGGAGCCGGCGAGCACCATTTCGACGATTTCCATCGTCGCCTTGTCGGTGACGCGCAATCCATCCGCGAATTCCGATTTGATGCCGAGCTTTGCGAGCATGGCGCCGATCTGCGGCCCGCCGCCATGAACGACGACCGGGTTCACGCCGGACTGTTCGAGCAGCACCATATCGCGCGAGAAATCCCGCGCGACGTCGTCGTCGCCCATGGCGTGCCCGCCATATTTCACGACTACGATGGCGTCGTCGTAGCGCAGCATATGCGGCAGCGCCTGCATCAGGATTTTGGCTTGCTGCACGGCGCTGTCGGCGGTGTCAACGGTCATGGATCAACCCTGCGATTGGATCGGCGCTCAAACGCGATCTGGGCGACGGCGAGCCAGCATTAGAACGGACGCATGCGGCCTTTCAAGCGTTTCGTTCGGCGAGCAAGCGCGCCGCCGCCGCTCTCAGCTCGGCTATGCCTTCCCCGGTATGGGAAGAGGTGAAAATGAGTTGCGGGAATGCGGCCGGCCGTTTCGCAAGGGCGGCCTCGGTGGCTTCGGCCACTGCGACGCGCTCGGACGCTTTCAGTTCGTCATGTTTCGTCAGGACGATCTGGTAAGAAACCGCGGAGCGATCGAGGAGGTCGAACATTTCGTCATCCGTCTCCTTGACGCCGCGTCGACCGTCGATGAGCACGAAAACGCGCGCGAGGCTCGATCGGCCCCGCAGATAGTCGCGCATCAGCTTCGACCAGGAATCGACCTTTCCCTTGCTGACCGCGGCGTAGCCATAGCCCGGCATGTCGACGAGACGCAGTCGCTCGTGTTCCGCTTCGCCGCCCAAAGCAAAGAAGTTGAGCTGCTGCGTCCGACCCGGCGTGTGAGAGACGCGGGCCAGCGTCTTGCGGTTTGTCAGAGCGTTGAGAAGCGACGATTTCCCGACATTCGAGCGCCCCGCGAAGGCGATCTCCGGTGGCCCTAAAGGCGGGAGATCCTCGGGTTTTGCGCTGGCGAATATGAATTCGCACGGGCCCGCGAACAGGATGCGGCCGCTCTCGACAAAATCGGGTTCATTCGCTTCGGCCAAGGGCAGAACCCAATCTTTCTTCCGAATATGTGAAACTGCGAGCAGCAAGCTGGCGGCGGATCGTCGCTCGCCTTCGTTCGCTGCTCGCGAGCTAGCTTACAGAACGCGCCGGAACGAATTTCTGAGATTGTCCCACAGTTCAAACTTCACGCCGGAGCGCGTCATGATGATCCATTGTTGGCTGATCGATAAGATGTTGTTCCACGTCCAGTAGATTACGAGGCCAGAAGCAAAGCCTCCCATGGTGAAGGTGAACATCACCGGCATCCAGCTGAAGGCGATCTTTTGAATTTCATCGGTCGGCTCCGGATTCATTTTCATCTGGAGCCACATGGAGACGCCCATCAGCAGGGGCCATATGCCGAGCCACAGATAGGGACCCATGATTGGAACCTGCGTCGGATCGATCGGAAGCAGGCCGAACAGATTGAAGAGATTGGTTGGATCGGGCGCCGACAGGTCCTTGATCCAGCCGACGAAGGGCGCCTGCCGCATCTCGATGGTGACAACCAGCACCTTATAGAGCGAGAAGAACACGGGGATCTGCAGCAGCATCGGCAGGCAGCCCCCCATGGGGTTGACCTTCTCGCGCTTGAACAGCTCCATCTGCTCCAAGTTCATCTTGTGCTTGTCGCCGGCGTATTTCTCCTTCAGCTCCTTAATCTTTGGCTGAATTTCCTTCATTTTCGCGATCGACTTGTAGCTCTTGTTCGCGAGCGGCAGGAAGGCGAGCTTGACGAGCACGGTCACGGCGAGAATCGCAAAACCGAAGTTGCCGAGAATCTTGAAGAGGGAGTCGATGACCCGGAACATCGGCCGGGTGATGAAATAGAACCATCCCCAATCGATGAGCAGGTCAAAACGCTTGATGCCCGGGTTCTTGCTGTAGGCGTCCAGCGTGTCGACGACCTTAGCGCCCGCGAAAACATGGGACGTCGAGGCGCTGCTCTTGCCGGGCTCAACGGTGATCGGCTCCGACACGAGATCGGCCTGATAGGTCTTGACGGCGCCTCCCACGGAAGAGAATCGCGCTTCAATCGCCGCATTCTGATCCGGCGCAATGACGGCGCCCCAATATTTGTCGGTGAAGCCAAGCCAGCCGCCGATGCCTTTGATCATTTTGGCGCCGTGCGGCTCTTTTTCGATCTTGTCGTAATTGATTTCCGTCGCGCCGCCCTCGCCGATCACGCCGATGAAGCCCTCATGCAAGGCGGCGTATCCGGAACTGGGCGGCCGGCCGATGCGCGACACGCGGCCAAAGGCGTAAATCGTGAGCGGCTTGTCGCTCTTGTTGTCGACGCTGTCCTCGACGGTGAACAGATATTTGTCGTCGATCGAGATCTTGCGATGGAACACGAGTCCCTGGCCATTGTCATAGGTCAGCGTCACCGGCTGCGCAGGCGTGAGAGCGTCTTTGTCAGCGGTCCAAACCGTTTCCGTCGTCGGGAGAACGGGCGGCGACTCCGTTTCGCTGGTCAAATATCCGAGCTCGGCGAAATAGGGCTGCGGCGCATCTTCCGGCGACAGCAAGACGATGATCGGGCTCTTGGGATCGACGGTTTCGCGATAATTCTTCAACGACAGATCGTCGAGACGCGCGCCCTTTAATGCGAGCGTGCCGGACACCGACGGCGTGTCGATCGCGATGCGGGGACTTTCCGCCAGAGCCTGCGCGCGCGTTTTCGTCGTGATCTTAGGCTGCGCCTCGACCACGGCGTTTTGAGCCGCGGCAGGGCGCTTCTCCGGCGCGCCGAGCTTTGGAAGATTGCTCGTCTTCTGCTGTTCGACCGCCGTCTGACGCTGTTTGTCCAGCTGCGGAAATGCGTAGAAATAATCCCAGGCGGCTATGAACAGCAGCGACAGACCGGCGGCGGTGAGCAAATTCTTGGTGTATTCCTTCATGACGCCGAAAGCCTGTTCCTGGGGTTGCGCCGTTTGGCGGCGTCGACGCCTGCGTCGAATTTAGCGAAGGCGTCGGCGATTTGCGATTGGAGTTCCGAAAAGGGCGTCGTCAAAGCCGCGCCGCGGGCGATGAACACATAATCATGCCCGGGCAGCGCGGGGAGCCCTTGAGAGAGACGAAGAGCTTCTTTCAGACGACGTCGAATGCGATTGCGTCCGACGGCGTTGGCGATCTTCTTCGTTACCGTAAAACCGAAGCGTGACGGCGCAAAATCGTCGGGCGCCCGCGCCGCGCACTGAAGTTTGAACGCGCGGCGAGACTGAGTCGCGCCGCTTTTCGCCGCGCGAATGAAATCGCGGCGATGACGCAGCCTCAGTTTCGCGCGTTCGGCGCTTTGGGATTCGACGGGGGCTTTGTTGCTCATGCCTCCCGTCCGATTTGGTCGAGAGCCCGTTCGGTCTCAGGCCGACAGGCGCTTGCGGCCGCGCGCCCGGCGCGCGGCGATGACGTTGCGGCCGCCGACAGTCGCCATGCGCGCACGAAATCCGTGACGGCGCTTGCGCACGATCTTGCTGGGCTGAAAGGTTCTTTTCACGCGCGTTCTCCGAATGCGAGGCGCGCCGACCTTGCTGGAAGCGCCGCCATCGCCAGTTTATCCATCCTTCGCAATGGCTGGCCGGCCGGAGCGATGTCCGCCGCTGGCGCCATGCGTGAATTTTCGTCATTGCGCCGGGGCGCTGCACAGATTTGCGCACGCCGACGCCGATAAGGCGCGCTGCGTCCACAAAGAGGCCGACGCCGCTTTTTGGAAGCGACGTCGGGCAACGCATATAGGAGAAAGCTCTGGCGCAAGTCAATGCGGCCGCCGCGGCTCGGAAGCCTGTTTCGCGTCCACTCGCGACGGATGGATCATGAAACGCCGGCCTCGAAAAAGCGAGCTCTCATTGAGCGAGTAGACGACCGGTCGCATGCTGCGGCCCATGGCAAATTGAAACGCTCAAGCCAGAAACGGCGGCGAATCGGTTTGTGGGCCGGTCAGAGCCAGTCTCTCATTGCCGCGCGGGCCTCGCCCGCCTGGAGTTTTTGCGCCGCGAAGTCGTCAAAAAGGATAGATTGAGTGTGGCGATTGATTCGTATCGCCCCGTAGCCTTCCAGACGTTGCGTAGGCGTCCGCGCAGTTTTGTCGCCTGATTAAGACTTTGGGCAGCAATCTGGGCGCAAGTGAGGGTTTATTAACCAATTCCGCTTACCGTTAAAGGAAGAGGCGAGAGTCGCTTGGTCAGGGGGCTGGCCCAGCACCCAACGCGTTTCGATGCGGCGCCGCTTGCAGGATTTGATGGAGCTCGGTGGGGAAGCAACATGCGCGTTTTACTGATTGAAGATGACAGCGCCACCGCTCAGAGCATCGAGCTTATGCTCAAGTCCGAGAATTTCAACGTCTATACGACGGATCTCGGGGAAGAGGGCATCGACCTCGGCAAACTTTATGATTACGACATCATCCTCCTCGATCTGAACCTCCCCGACATGTCGGGTTATGAGGTTTTGCGCACGCTTCGCGTCGCGAAGGTCAAGACGCCGATCCTCATTCTTTCCGGCCTCGCCGGGATTGAAGACAAGGTGAAGGGCCTTGGATTTGGCGCCGACGACTATCTGACGAAACCGTTCCATAAGGACGAGCTCGTCGCCCGCATCCACGCCATTGTGCGCCGCTCCAAAGGCCATGCGCAATCGGTCATCACAACCGGCGATCTCATCGTCAATCTCGATCAGAAGACGGTCGAGGTGAGCGGCGCCCGAGTGCATCTGACCGGCAAGGAATATCAGATGCTCGAGCTGCTCTCGCTGCGCAAGGGCACGACGCTCACGAAGGAAATGTTCCTCAACCATCTCTACGGCGGCATGGACGAGCCGGAACTCAAGATCATCGACGTGTTCATTTGTAAGCTGCGAAAGAAACTCGCGAACGCCAGCGACGGTCGCAATTACATCGAAACCGTGTGGGGTCGCGGCTACGTCCTGCGCGAGCCCAACGAGGCCGACGAGCGCATCACCGCCTAAGCCGACAAGTTCTCCTCGCTCAGGAAGAATTGAAAGAACGACTTCTTGCCCTGGCGACAGGGAGGAAGTCGTTTTCGTTTATGCGTAAAAATCTTTAGCGTTCTATTTTTTGAATTTCATAACGACTTTCCAATTCGAACCCAATCGATAGGCGTGCGTCGAGCTATAATGCGACGCGGCGCGGTATCCGATGACATATTCCACAACGCCTTCGAACTGCCCGAGCTTTTTAACGTCCTTGATCGCCGTCTCCGGAAGCGACAGGCGTTCCTTGATGTCGCATGTCCAAAATACATTTGTGAATTTGATTTTTTCGAATTTCCCGCCTTTGACCGCGATCTCGAGCCCGCTCGGATCCGCAATGAAGGGCGGCGTCGCGGCGCCCACGGCGTAAGGGATCATCGGAGATGAAACAATTTCGAAAATCACATATTCGAAACGGCCTCCCGGACTGTAATTCTGGACTCTCTTGATCGAGTGAGGAGCCGTGCAGGGAGAGGCGTGGCCATTGCCCGAAAGCAAAGTCAAAAAAACGATAGCGGCGAGACTTCCAACGTTTTTGAGATTCATGTCGCCTCCAATAAATATCTTGCGCTGGATGGCTGGACGACGTTAGCGCCAATTCGATCCGCTCGGTAGTGCCTCAGTTTGAGATTTGGGCGCTCTTGACTCGTATCGCGGCCGCCCAATCTACTGCTATGCTTGGCGGAAAGTGGATTTGACGATGGGCGTTTATCGAGTTCGAGAGGTTAAAATCCTTGATTCCGGCGATAACGGGATCAAGCTCAAACCATTGCGCGAATACGAACGGCAATCATCCGACAAAGCCAGCCTGATCGAGCAAGTTCGGCATTTTTTCGAGATGGAGATGAGCAGCCCCAAGGCTCTTGAGATCGTTGATTTTGACGCGCTTATCATCCTTGATTCGAACGGAGCGGAGATCGCCCGTTTTAGCGTTTCGGACTTTTGGAAACGGGAATGGGACGAAGTTGCTTCGGTCGGGGGAGCGCCGACCGGGCTTAAGGCGTGAAGCGTCCGCAGATGGAATCGGCGCAAGCCGCTGCGGTCGCTCGCTGCAACTCTTTCGCATCTTGTCTATGCGGTTTCCAGCAATCGCAGCGGGGAATGTTGGCTCCTTGTTCGCGACGTAAAATCCATCGGGGCGAGCGTAGGAGCGTTGAATAATGTCTGACGCTCCAAGAAAGAGACTGCCGTCTCTGACAAGCGCCTGAGAGAGTCGGGCAAGCACGTCGCGTTTGGCGCTCTCCTCGAAATAGTCGAGCACGTTTTGACAAAAGATGACGTCGAAACGTCCGAGGCTCGAGAAGTCATCAAGCAGATTGAACTCATTGAAAACTATGCGCGAGCGAAGGTCGTGTTTCGTCCGCCATGCGTTCTCCTGCATTTCAAAATGCTGCAATAAGCGCTCCGTCGACAGTCCGCGTTGAACCTCGAATTGGCTGTAAAGTCCGAGTTGCGCCGCCTCAAGCGCCGCGCGGGAAATATCGGTCGCGAGGATTTCGATCTCAGCGTCGGCGAGATAAGGCGTCTCTTTTATAAGCATCGCCAGGGAATAGGCCTCTTGCCCGGTCGCGCAACCCGCGCACCAGATGCGGACCGGCCGCGCCTTTAGCTTTAGGCGAGGGAGAGTTTCGCGACCGAATCGCTCGAATAGGGCGCGATCGCCGAAAAACTGCGTTTGTGTGGTGACCAGCGCGTCGATGACGCCATGGAGAAGGGCTTTATCGGTCCCTCGCTCGATCGCTTCGCAAAGTTCTTCCAAATTGGCGACGTCAAACGCGCGCATCGGGCGCGCCAGGCGAATGAGGATCGCTCTTTCGTCGTCTTCCAATCTTAAGCCGCAGATTTTGGTTACGCTGCGGCGAAACCGCATCATTCCAGCGTTCATGAGCGCGTCTCCTCATGAACGATCGAGAAAAAAGATCGAATAAAACGCGCGGCTGCGATGTGGGCGCAGCGCGCGCCGGGATAAAAATTACGCATGGCACCAACGCCTCGTTTACGCACAGTGGACACAACAACGCGCGTTTCGAATGTGATCGAAACGCAAAACCCGAAACTCAGACCAGACCAATTTCCTCGAACTTCGAACGGACGATATATTGGTCGAATGGTTTCATGATGTATTCGTCGGCCCCGGCGTGCATGGCGCGCGCGATATGGCCGGCTTCGTATTCCGTGGTGCAGAAGACGACCTTCGGTTCGCCTCCATTCGGCATTTTTCTCAATGCCTTGAGGAAGTCATAGCCGTTCATGACGGGCATGTTCCAATCGAGCAGCACGACGTCGGGCATGGACCTCTGACAAATTTCGAGCGCCGCAAGACCGTTTTCGGCCTCGCAAGTTCGAAAGTTCAAATTTTCGAGAATGCGCCGGGCGACCTTGCGGATGACGGCGGAATCATCGACGACCAATACCTGTTTCATCCTGAAATCCCCTCGTTTGCAGTCCTCAATTCTGTGCGCCTTCTTTGCGAAGACCATGCGCTCGAATGAAATTGCGGCCGCTGTCCGAGCGCGGCGCCACGATCTGTGAAATGGGCGAGGGACCTGCGAGATGGACAAGCGTCATCGTCGCGCCGTCGATCGGTTCGACTGCTTCAACGAGACTATCGGGATGAAAATCGTCCATGGCGCCCCACAAGCCGCCCAAGCGGGCGGATGGCGCATAATGATCGATTAAGGTTAAAAGACCTGAAATTTGCGTCCGGCTAGGCGACGGCGCTTTGGGGCTCGTCTTCTGCCGACTGCGTCGTTTCCGCTTCCATTGGCGTCGCTTCGATCGTCGCCGATTCGGGCGTCGCTGAGATGGAGAGCTTCAGGCCGCACGCTTGCGCAACGAGGCCTGCGTAATAGGCCTGAATCGCGCGCGCGTCGATGGAGCCGTCTTCTGGCTCTCCCGCAAGGAGACTCGGCACATTCGCGGCTATGCGCACATTTCCGCCCCTGACTTCGATTTTGAAGGCGGTTTTGTCTTCATCCCCGGATGAGGTCACGGAAATCACGCCGCCCCTGGGGATCGCGGCGTCCGCAATCAGGCACAAATTGAGCAGGAGCTTGACTTTGTTTTTCGACATCAAAATGCGCGGAACGCTCCAGTTGAGCTGCGTTCTCTCATCGGCAAAAAGCTGCCGCGTGACGTGCTCAGCGTCGCCCGTGTCGATCGACGCCCCCTTGGAGCCGGCCGCGCCAAAGGCCAGACGGCAGAATTGCAGCCGCGCCGAAGCCTCGGCCGCGCTTGACTTAATCAGCGCAAGCGCGTGGCTGCGCATGTCCGGATCTTTTTCCTCCTCCAGAACCTCCAGCCCATTTACGATAGCTCCGACAGGGGAGATCACATCGTGACAGACTCGCGAGGAGAGGAGGGCGGCGAGATCGAGCGGCTCGAGCGAGAATTTGGTCATGGGTTCGTCCCGTGAAGCCGACTGTGCGGCGATGAGAGTAGTAGCCGACTTTTCCCAATCAGCAGAAATAGATGTGGCCAACGCGAATCACCTCAACCGAACTAATGTACAAGTAGCCGGGGCGCGCGCCATTGAAAAGTTCTCTTTACGATCATGCCGGCCATGCGTTAACCGCCCGTTAAGGACATAATTTCCGAAAGGCGCCCTCATGAGCGCGGACAAAGAGATGTCGCACCGACCGTCGAGCCCTCTCTCCGCCTGGATTTCGGCCGGCGATTTCGATCGCGTGGCGGAGGCTTTCGCGGCCATCGCGGTCGAAGCCGGGGCGATCGTCATGGACGTGTTCGCCGCGGCCAACATCGAAACAAGGCTTAAAGGGGACCGGAGTCCGGTTTGCAAAGCCGACGAGAGAGCGGAAGTTCTTATTCTCGATCGCCTTGCGCGGCTCGCGCCGGAGCTCCCGGTGATCGCAGAAGAACGCGCCGCAGCTGGCGCCTTGCCGCCGCACGGCGAGGCCTTTCTGCTCGTCGATCCACTCGACGGCACATGCGAGTTCATCAATCATGGACGCGAATTCACCGTCAACATTGCGCTTGTCGTCGATGGCGCGCCGCGCGCCGGAGCCATTTACGCGCCCGCGCTGGGGCGCCTGTGGTTTGGGGGCGTGCGCGCCTTTGTGACGCAGGCCGAGCCCAGCGCTCCCCTGCCGAACCCGGAGCAATGGCGCCAGTTGCATAGTCGCAAGCCCGCGCCTTGCGCGCTCGTCGCGCTGGTCAGCCGCACGCATCTCGATAAGGAAACCCGCGCCTATCTGACGCGCGAAGACATTTGCGAAAGCAGGCAGGAGGCGTCGGCGCTCAAATTCTGTCGCCTTGCGGAAGGCGGCGCGGACCTTTACCCGCGTTTTTCCCCCACGATGGAGTGGGATACAGCCGCCGGAGACGCCATTTTGCGCGCGGCGGGCGGCGCCATTCTCACGCCGGCGGGCGACGTCTTTATGTACGGCAAGACGGCGGACAACTACCTCAACGGCTCCTTCATCGCCTGGGGCGATCCAAACAGAGCAACGGATTCTTAACGTTGACTTGCAACCATACGCCGGGCTGAGAAGTAACGCTTCACAGCGGCCCGCGTCATGCGCATCGGCGTTTCGTAAAGCGCTGGCGAGGGGCGCACTCGCGTCAGCATGGATTCGTAGTCATGAGCGTCATCGAGTATCGCAACGTATCGCGTCGCAATTTCATGCTCCTTGCGTCGGCCTTTGCGGCCGCGGGGCCCACCCAGCCGCTCACGCCTTCGGAGAGCCGCTGGACACTTATTCCAAAGACGAAGTCATCCAGAACGGCCATAAATTTTTTGGCTCGCTTTCGCGAGGTCTTGCCGAGGGCGTCGAGTCGGCGACTCAGCGCTGGGGAAAACCCAACGCCTATGTTCTGGGCCAGGAGGCGGGCGGCGCCTTTATCGGCGGCCTGCGTTATGGCGAGGGCGCCATGTATACGCGCAACGCCGGCCAGCATCGCGTTTTCTGGCAGGGCCCCTCGCTCGGCTTCGACGCTGGGGCGGACGGCGACCGCACCATGATGCTCGTCTATAATCTGCCAGCAGTGGATGCGATCTATCGCCGTTTCGGCGGCGTCGACGGCTCGGCCTATCTCATCGGAGGCTTCGGCTTCACCGCATTGACCGCGGACCAGATGGTTGTGGTTCCCATCCGCACGGGAATGGGCGCGCGGCTTGGGCTCAACATGGGCTATCTGAAATTCACGCCGCAATCGACCTGGAATCCTTTCTGATCGGATTAGGCGGGCTAGGGTCCGACCATGAGGAGCGAGGCGGTTTCGCCTCGCTCTTTGTTTTATGCGGTCTCGGACACTGGCCGAATGGCGGCGATGGGTTGCGCGAGGTCTTCAACGGGATAAAAGGAGGGATGCTCAAACTGCTTAAATCCGACGCCCGCGTGGTGAGCATTGGCGAACGCCGCATTGTCACCGAAGGCCTCCCGCGAAGTTTTTGGACCGATCTTCATCACCATGCGATGGTTGCGAGCTGGCCGGTCTTCATAGCGGCGCTGGCCTGCGCCTTTGTTTTGATCAATCTTTGTTTCGCCACGCTTTACGCCTTGGGCGACCATCCCATCGCCAATGCGCGGCCGGGCAATTTCCTGGATTTGTTCTTCTTCAGCGTCGAGACGATCGCCACCGTCGGCTATGGCGACATGCATCCGCGCACGACCTACGGCCACATTGTCGCAACGGTCGGAACGTTTATCGGCATAACCTCGCTGGCCGTGGTCGCCGGACTGGTGTTTACGCGCTTTTCTCGGCCGCGCGCGCGTCTGCTCTTCGCGCAAAATCCCATTGTTGTCTCGCATGATGGGACGCGAATGCTGATGATCCGCTTCGCCAATGCGCGCCATAATGTCGTCACCGACGCCACCGCCAAACTTTGGATGCTGCGCACAGAACACACGATTGAAGGAACGACGTTTCGCCGGATTCGGAAGCTCGATCTCGTTCGTGACGAAAGTCCCATGTTTGCGCTCACCTGGACGATCATGCATCCAATCAACGAGGCCAGTCCCTTGCACGAATGGGAGATGGAGGATTTTGCTGAAAGCGACGCAACATTCGTCATAACCTTGAGCGGCCTCGACGAAACGTCCAACCAATCCGTTCACGCCCGCAAGGTCTATTCGACCGGGGACGTCATGCTGGACCATGACTATGCTGACATCATTACGGTCGACAACTCGGGCGTGACGAGGCTTGACTATACGAAATTCCATTCAACGATTCCGGTCGGAATTTCGTCGCAGTCCTGACGGCCGCGACCCCGTTGTTTTGATTTCGCCGCTATGACGTGGCAATCTGCCCTTTCCGGGCCGATTTGGCGGAGGCTGAGCGGTGAGTTTTGGCTTCTTTTGGCTGCGGCGGCCGATCGTCATTGGTTAAGATCTCTAAGCAAGGGGCAAGCGCGTGGTGATCGAACAGGCGATGTATTTCGTGCTCGGATTTCTTGTGGCCGGGCTGTTCACGCTGATGTTCTTGCCGGCGTTTTGGCGGCGCGCCATGCGCCTGTCGATCCGGCGGCTGCAATTGATGGCTCCGATGTCGATGGAGCAGGTCATCGCCGAGCGCGATCTTTTGCGGGCGGAAGCCTCCGCGAATTTTCGGCGGCTTCAGCAGGAAATGGACGCGATCAAGGCGACGAAGGCGCAGGACATGGTGTCGATCGGGCGTCACGCCGCGCGCATCGCCGAACTCGACAAGCAGCTCAAGGAGCAATGCGCGCAAACGATCGAAACCCAGGAAAGCTTGCGCCACACCCAGACGATCGTTCAGGAGCGGACGGATCTTTTGAGCTCGACCGAAGCCGCGCTGCATGAGATGACGGAACGCGCCGAACGCAATGTGGAGCGCTTGCGCAATTTGCGCTCAGACCACGAAGAACTTGGTCGTCAGACCGAAATCCATCTTACGCATGTCGCCGCGCATGAGACAAAAATCGCGAAGATGCATGCAAGAAACACCGATCTGCAGCGCGAACTCCAAGAACTTCGCGAGAAGCATGCGCTTGTTTCGGCGGAAGCTGAGAGACTCGCCGCGACCGACGAGAAACTGAAAGATACCGTCACAACCCTTGACGCGACGAAAGAAGAGCGACTCGCCCTTCAGACGCAGTTGAAGGAAACACAAGCGCAGCTTCGAGCGCTCGAAGCGCGTCGTGAGGATGAGGTCCAGCGATTGGAAGCCTCGCTGCGCGCCGCGCGCCAGGAGGAACGAAATCAGGCGGATCGCCTGGAGATCGCGCGCTCCGACAATGCGATGCTGCAAGGCGCAGTCGACGCCCTGCGTCGAGATCATGCGGTCCTACGGCACAATGGCGCTTCGGCTGCGCAAACGGCGGAAGAGGGCGGAGACGGATCGATTGCGCGCGATATCACCGTGCTTCGCAACGCGATCGACGACATTGGCGCGCGCATGGCCGACATCGCTTCAACGAACGATCAACAGTCAAAGAGGGCTTAATACGGCTCGGTGTAAGGGCAAAGGACTTCGCCAGTCTTTCGGGCCGGCGAAGTCTCAAAACTACGCTTAGCGACTCAGCCGGGCAATTTGCCATCCGGCGTCGACTTATCGATCGCCGTGGGCAGATATTGCGCCAGTAATTCCGAGACCTTATCGATTGGAACGCCAAATTTGGCGGCAAGCTCCTTCACACGATCCGAGCCAAGCGCTTGTCGAATCTGATCCGCGGAAACGGGCAAATTCGGTCCCGTGCTGACCCAGGATTTCGCCTGCTGGCCAAGGCCGGTTTTTTCGAGTTCCGCAACGACGCCGTCGACGCCTCCATGCTTCTCGATGTAGCCCTTCACCAGCGACAGCGCTTCAGCGCCAATGACGCCGCCAAGAATTCCATCTAGCAAACCCATGGTGCTTACTCCCTTATTAAACAGCGCCGTCTTGACGTTGCCGAGATGAAATAGGGGCGAGGCCGCTCGCATTCAACCGTTGAGCGTAACCTAGGGCGCGATCTTGACCCCGGCTCGCGCATGCCAGGCGACAATGTCAGTCCATATCTGGCTTGCGTTCTCGGCATACCAAAAAAGGTCCTTGTCCTCGGGGTCGACCGCGCCTTCGGAGACGAGGAAATCCAAATCGAACGCCTTGCGCCAATAGGCCTCGCCGACAAGGACGACGGGGAGCGGCCGGATTTTGCGTGTCTGCACGAGCGTCAGCGTTTCAAACAATTCATCTAGGGTTCCGTAGCCCCCGGGGAAAGCGACCAAAGCCCGCGCTCGCAACAGAAAATGCATTTTTCGCAAGGCGAAATAATGGAACTTAAAACATAGGTCTGGCGTGACATATGGATTGGGAAATTGTTCGCTCGGCAGCGTAATGTTGAATCCAACCGTTGGCGCCTGAACGTCGAAAGCGCCGCGATTGGCCGCTTCCATAATGCCCGGACCGCCGCCTGTCACAATCGCGATCCGACTATTGGCGCTGACGGTCGCGCCAAATTCTCTGGCAATCTCGTAATAACGCGAGTTGTCGAAGGCGCGTTCCGCGACCGCGACGCGCCGAATGGCGTTCGGATCGTCTCCACTGGCTTCGAGGGCGCGGCGCGCTTCATCGAGCCTGGCGCGCGCCGCCGCAGGCTCCACGAAACGGGTCGAGCCGAACACGACAATCGTATGATCGATACGATGCTTTTGCAGATGCAGCTCCGGCTTGAGGTAATCGAGCTGAAGTCGCAATCCGCGCGTATCGTATCCGTCGAGAAATTCGAGATCGCCGTCGGCCTCCCGATAAGCGGGGTTCTCCATAATCGCTCTGACGCGTTGCGATGCGGCAGGGTCTTCGTGGTCGGGTTTGGGGCGTGACCCGGGCAGCGGCTGGCGCCTGTCCAGAGGATCGGGCGGGTCCGGAATGCGGGGCGAGGCGTCGTTGTCGGCGTCGGGGTTCATCGAGGGCTCCAAGGCCTAAGCGCTCTTTCTTTATTTCCGATTTGCGCCAGCGTATATGACGCGCCGGACGCCGCGCGCGGCGAATCGGGAGAATAGGACGACAGGGCGATGGCGGGACATAGCCAGTTTAAAAACATCATGCATAAGAAGGGCAAGCAGGACGCGATCCGCTCCAAGCTCTTCTCGAAACTTGCGCGCGAAATCACTGTGGCCGCCAAAATGGGCCTGCCGGACATCAATATGAACGCTCGTCTGCGCGCCGCCGTGCTCGCCGCGCGCGCCGAGAACATGCCCAAGGACAATATCGAGCGGGCGATCAAGAAGGCTTCCGGCGCCGACGCCGAAAACTACGACGAAGTTCGTTACGAGGGTTATGCGCCAGGCGGCGTCGCCGTCATCATTGAGGCGCTCACAGACAACCGCAACCGCACGGCCGGGGAGGTTCGCTCCTATTTCACCAAGGCGGGCGGCGCCCTGGCGGAAACGGGCGCCGTCTCCTTCATGTTCGACCGGGTCGGGCTGATCGAATTCGACCGCAAGGCGGCGTCCGAGGACGCCATGATGGAGGCGGCGATCGAAGCTGGAGCGGACGACGTCTCCTCGACCGAGGAGAGCCACGAGATCATCACATCCCTCGAGAGCCTTCGCGACGTCGCCAAGGCGCTGGAGGCGAAATTCGGTGAACCGAAGAAGGCCGCCCTCGTTTGGCGGCCGCAAAACACCATTCAGGTGGACGACGAGGCCGGAGAAAAAATCCTCAAACTCGTAGGCGCTCTAGAGGACAATGACGACGTCCAGAACGTTTACGCCAATTTCGAAATCTCCGACGCGCTGGTCGCCAAACTCGCGGGATAGGCTACCAGGCGCTTAATACTGCGGCGCTTGTGACAACAAAAGCGGCGACGACAGCGACAAGGTCGAGCATTTGACTTTTGGCCATGATCACGTCCCCCTGGTTTCATGGGACTTTCCCCTGTCCGGAAAGTCTGTGACGCTTTTGTTAAAGCAATGTTAATGCCGATTCTGCTCGGCGAGGAGTTTTTCCGTCTACGGAAATGGCTGGGAAGGTGATTTCGTCCCCCTTGAAGGGTTTCAACCAAGTGAGACTATGTTTTGATCCATACCGATCGTGGAGCGACGCACTGGCGCGAGCCTTGCGCCGCCGCCCAAATGGCGCATCGAAAGTAGAGGATGGAGATCAAACGTAAGTACCATCACGGCGCGCTCAAACAGGCGCTGGTGGACGCCGCGATCGAGCTTCTCGCCGAAGGTGGGCCGGCGGCGCTGACCCTAACCGAGGCCGCCAAGCGCGTCGGAGTGACGGCGGCGGCTCCCTATCGTCATTTCAGTGGCCGACACGATCTGATGGCGGAACTCGCTCGCCGAGGGTTCGAGCTGTTTGGCGAGCGGATTGAATCGGCGTGGGATGAAGGGCGACCGGACGCCAAGACGGCGATGCGCCGCATGGGAGAAGCCTATCTGAAATTCGCACGCGACGAGCCCGGGCTCTATAGCGCGATGTTTGGGGCCGCCGCGACCCTGGCTGCGCCTGAGCCGGCCGCCGCGGCCGACCACGCGCTGGAGATATTGTGGCGCGCGGTCGTCGCCTATCTTCAGCATTGCGGCGCCCCGGCGCAGGGCGCGCGCAATGTCGCGCTCCAAGTCTGGGCGATGTCGCATGGCGTGGCCATGTTGTCGATTTCCGGTCATTTCCAGGCTGGAAACGAAACGGATCCCGCGCTCGTGCTGCATGTCGGCGTCTCCGGATTGATGGATGCAGCCGCGGAGCGCGCGAAATCCGCCCGGCATTGAAAAGGACGCCCTCAATTCAAATATTCGCCCCGCGCCCTCCAACGCTACTTGCGCGCACCAATGTTAATGTATATAACATTCACATTGGCCGTGCATGACTCAAAGCGGCTGGTGGGAAGACAGACCGGAGCGAACCATGAGCTTTTATCGATGTTCCCAAACGCCTGGCGGCGCGGGCTTCGGCGCGCGAACGCAGCATGGCCGCTGCGGCCATTGGCAGCCCTTCGAAATCGCAGCGATGATCCTCGGTTTCATTGTGTTCTGGCCGATCGGGCTCGCCATCGTGTTTTGGAAAATCTGGCAGCGCAAGAATGATTATCAGGGCGATATGGTCGACTTCGCCCGCGAGCGCGCCGGAGCCTTCTGGGGCATGTGCGGCTCCGGTCTCCAAGGCAATCCGGGCGAGGCCGCGAAACCCGCTTGGCGAGGACCCGGCTTCATGCATTCGTCCGGCAACACAGCCTTTGACGATTGGCGCGAGAGCGAACTTGCGCGGCTTGAAGAAGAGCGCCGCAAACTGGCGGAAGCCCAGCGTGAATTCGCGGAGCACATCGATCAGTTGCGCCGCGCCAGAGATCGCGAGGAGTTCGAATCTTTCATGCGCGCTCGCAAGGGCGGCGATCAAGGCGCGCAGCCTTCCGCCTGAACGCTCTGACATCGCATCAAACTATTGGCCCGTCGCGGTTCACATCCGCGGCGGGCCTTATGATTCAGGGCGAGCGAAATCATTCCGTTAACTAGAATTTTCGACCCCGCGTTAACGAAGTTCCATCCATCTTCGCGGCATGGCTCGTCGCGTATCGCCATTTCTGTTCCCGCTCTTGTCGGCGCTTGTTCTCGCCGCGGTTTCCGGCTGCTCGCTCGGCCCGAAACCGCAGCGCCCCGCCTGGCGCACGCAGGCGGAGAATATGTGCTTGTCCGAGCGGCGCGTGCAGCCGAGCGCCTATGTGCAGATTGCGCAGGAACTCGACGGTCCCGGCATTTGCGGGATGACGAAGCCATTCAAGGTGACGGCGTTGCAAGGCGGCGCGGTCAGTTTCAACTCCACCGCGACGCTCGATTGCTCCATGGTCGCGGAACTCGACGCGTGGCTGGCGGATGTCGTGCAACCCGCCGCGCAGGCGCGGTTTGGTCAGAATATCACGCAGATCAACTCGATGGGCTCTTATTCATGCCGCGGCATGAATGGTCAGCGCGGCGCGCCTCTCTCCGAGCATTCGTTCGGCAACGCGCTCGATATTGGCGGCTTCGCGCTGGCGGACGGTCGCGAGATTTCGATCGTGCGCGATTGGACGCGCGGCGACGAGCAGACGCGCGCATTTCTCATGGATGTGCATTCCGGATCGTGCCAGCATTTCAGCACGGTTCTGTCGCCGGGCTCCAATATGTTCCACTACAATCACATTCACGTCGATCTTGCTTTGCACGGGCGAGATGGCCGGCACATCTGCAAGCCGATCCCACAAGAGACGACTCCGCCTCCAGGCCAAGAGCCGCAATTGCTCGCGCGCAATCCGGCCGCCACAGTCGACGACGACGACAGCGACACCGGCGAAAAGCCTCCGCGCGCGGCGTTTGACGGCGCTGGCGTCAGCGCACGCGAGTCGCTTGGCCCCTTGGACATTCCCTTGCCGCCGCGCCGCGAAATTGCGCCGCGCGGACCGGCATTGCAAGACGAGGGCCCCGACACGAGCGACGGCGATCTGACGTCGAGCATTCGCAGACGAAGATAGTTGGGCGTTCGCGACGGCGGCTCTATCGAAGCAAATCCTCTTTCGGCACGAAGGTGAAGCTCTTGACCAGAGTCTCCTTCACAGCCGGTTCGCCGAGGCGCTCATTGACGCGGTCGGTAATTTTTTTTGTCAAAGCGGCGAGATCGAATTTTTCAATGTTATTGAAATCGATCGTATTGTCCGAATAGATCAGGCGGAAAGCTTCATCCATGAAATAGCTTTCCGGATCGATCGCGCCTTCTCGCTTGCGAAGGCTGTCGTTCAAGAAAGAAAACTCGGCGGAGATGTAGCCCTTCAGCGCTCCGCCCGAAATGATCGGAACGGTGATGGGTTTGACTTTCCTGACTTCCAGCTTTTGATGTGAATCGCCTTCCGCAGCTTCGAAAAATGGATGAGTCTTGAAATAGCCGCCGGCGTAAGTCGACGCCAAGGAGACCGCGCATATCCAAAGGCCAATGAGAAACGTGCGGGCCATCTTGCCGGTCGCTATCGTTTCGGCAATGCATTGTTTGAATATGTTCCATCCGACTCCTCGGACTGAATGGTCTTCACCATAAGGCTCGGCAATTTCGATCGTCGCGCGAAGATGCTGTTCGAGCACGGAGCTATTCTTGGCGAGACTGTCTTGAAGCTTCGCCAAGCGCTGAGAAACCACCAACGCATGTTGAGACGGCAAAGCGCGCGAAACTCTTATGAACTCCATCAAGGCGCGCGCTTTGCGCAGATTGGATTCCTCAAAATCGATAGGGCGGCACGCACGTAGCGAATCTGTTTCGGCGTGAATAAGCGACTCAAGTCTGTCCAGACATCGAAGGAATGCGACAAGCGCGCCATCGATCTCCGCCTCATCTGTCGAGGCGTCGGATTTCCGGTCGGAAAACGGAGTCGCAAGTTCATATGTCATAAGGAAGCCGCCTTGATTGTAATGATGACGAATGGACTCCGTCGATACAACGCGCTCGACGGATTATGCGTGCGGAATAGCTTCATTATTCAGCGCCTTCGTATCGGCCGCGATCCTTTGTGCGCCGAACTGCGCTTCGAAAATCTTATCCAGCCCCAACACTCCGCGTTTGGCGAGTTGCGCTCCAATTTGTTCGGCCATCATTGAACGCCAGATGCCGCCGGAGAGGCCCTGCCCATAGGTGTCATGATTTTCCTTGGGCAAAAGCACTTCCAGAAAGGATTGCAGCATATAGGCTTCGAATTTTCTTGCGGCGTCCGGCATTCGCCCGCTGCCGGCGTTTCCGTGGTTGATGACTGTTAAACTCGCGCGCGCGATCGGGACGGTTCGCGCAGGTCGTCGCATTTCCAAATCCGCTCGACGTTTCACTCAATGTCGTGGCGAAGCCATCACCCCTCGCGTCAGCGCCTTTGGATAAATCGGCGAGACGCTTCGCGGCGACGCGCATCTTTCCCGGGTCCGCAGCTTGCGCGACGTCAGCTACGATATCCGTCGCCGGAAAATTGGACATGATCGGTCAACCCCATTTACCTCGAGGGTAGACGGCAAAACTTACGGCGCGCTGACTTTTCCCGCGCCAATGTCCCAATCGATGACTTCCCATAATTGACGTTCCGCCAGCTCGCGTTGAAAATCGCGCTCGGCGTCGCTCGCCATTCGTTCCGCTTGAAGAACCTTCCGTCGCTGTTCGCGAGCCGTAGCCGTCTGAGCCTCGATCATCGCCGCCACTTCGCTCTTACGGCAGGCGGCTAATTTCAAGCCCTCGATCACGAGCGTCGCCGCGAGGCTTGGACCCGTTCTCGAGTTTCGATATGTATTCCGCCTCGCGACTCCTGCAGATCGTTGAGGCCGGCCCTCAATTCCGCCAGACGAACAGACTCGATCTGTTGCAACAATCGTTGCAGCGTCAATATACGTTCAAAGCGCGCGCGCGTTCTGGCCATGGCTATCCTGAGATCAGCCAAGAGCCAAATTGACTGGAGAAGCTCATAAAAAAATCATGCGAAATCTCAGCCAGCAGGTAGAGGCCGAGCGCGATCAAGAATGGCGCCGATACAAAATAGACGGGAACTTGCGGAACCATTCGGTTCAACAGTCCGAATCCGAAATTCGTCACCAGGCCAAACAGCAGGAATGGGCTGCTGATGCGCAGTGCGAGTAAAAACGATTGCTCCAGCGCCTGGAGGTAGAATTTCGCCATTGAGGCCGTTTCCGCCCCGCCCGAAATCGGCATCGTTCCATATGAAGAGAAAAGCCCCTCGATGATTTGCAAATATTGATCGCTGACGAAAATCAAGACTGTCGCGCAAAGTACGATGAAGGATGCGACGGCTGGCGAAGCGTCGACGTCTGCGACGGCGCTTCCCAGCAGGTTGCCAAGGCCGATGGTCATCGCAATGGATGTCGCCATGGTTTCAAGCGCGAGAAAAAAGAGTCTTGCCGAAAGCCCGATCAGGGAGCCGATGAGAAGCTCTCCCAATATGAGGGAGAATATCTTTGAGAATGAAGCGCTGGCTATGATCGGTAAAACAAGCGTCCACAACAAAGGCGTCAATACGACAGTCGCCGCGAAGGCGACATAGAGCCGGATTCGAATCGGAATATGTTGGCTTGAAAAACCCGGCAGCGTCATGAGACAGGCGCCGGTGCGACAAAAGATGATGAAGACGCCCAAAAGCGCATCATTCAGCGTCGCGGTCACGAGATCGTTCCCAATGATCGCAGCTCAACGCCGCAAGAAATCTCGAGATGCGATAGAACCGGTTGCGAGCTGAACAGTCGCGAGACGATGAGCCGCACATAAGGCCGCGCTTCCGGGGTTGTCACCAGCGCGAAGCTGCTTTCCCCTTGCGCCGTGCGTTGGCGGATCGCCTCGGAGGCCGCGACGCCGAAGGCTTCGATCAAATTCGGGTCGGCGTCAAACCCGATCAGCTCGCCTTTCGAGTCGCGCTTCAAATTCTCATGAAAAAATAAATCCCAGCGATTGCCAAGCCGCAGGACATTCAAAACGCCATTGACGGCTAGGTCTCCGCAAATATGAACGGCGAGGCGCACGCGAACATGTTCGACGATTGCTTCGGCGCGGCGCGCAAAGGGCGCGATCTCGCTAATGGCTTCGAGTATCAGCTCGATGTTGCGAATCGACACGCGTTCCGCAAGCAGAAGCTTTAGGATCGATTGCAGACCGGAATATGAAATCAGGCTTGGAACGAGATCGTCAACCAAGCGGCGGTATTCGGGGTCGAGCCGATCGATCATCGCCCGCACGTCCTTATAGGAGAGGAGGCGCGCCAAATTATTTCTCAGAATCTCGGAAAGATGGGTCAAGAGCACGGAAATGGGATCAATCGGCTCGTAGCCTTCGCGCCGTGCGTCATCCTGAAGCGCATCGGGAATCCACATGGCTTTCATGCCAAAGGCGGGATCGATTGTTTCTTCCCCCGGAAGGTCCGGGGTTTGATTTTGTCCGATAACGACGAGGCTTTGACCAAGTCGAAGCTCGTGCATGACGACAACCGTGCCGTGAATCTTTATCTGGTAGGATTTGGCGCCTATGTCGAGATCATCCGAGACTTTGATCTCGGGCACGACGAATCCGAACTGCTTTGCGAAATTGCGCCTGATCTTGTTGACGCGCCGCCCAATATCTCCATCCGTTACAAGAAGACGCGCCCATAATTGCCGTCCCAGGCAGAGCTCTATTTCAGGCGCCTTCAAATAGGCTTTGACGGAATTTTTCGCTTCATGGCGCGCGCGACGCTCCTCATCGGCGCGCGTCTCCGCTTCCTTTGCGTGCAGCTTCGCTTCTTGCCTTGGAATGAAGTAGGCGATGAAGGCCATGACGCCGCCAAGAACCGCAAAGGGCGCCAAAGGCAAACCTGGCATCAGCGCCATGACAAACATCAACAGGGAGGCGACGAACAGCGCTTTCGGATATTTGCCGAGTTGGCGCAAAATATTTTGTTCAGCCGATCCTCGCGTTCCGCCCTTCGACACCAACAGACCGGCCGCCAGCGAAACGATCAGGGCCGGGATCTGCGAGACGAGGCCGTCGCCAACGGAGAGCTTGGTATAAACATCCGCCGCGCTCGACAACGCCATGCCGTGCCGCGTCACGCCAATAACAATTCCGCCGAAAATATTTACGGCGAGAATGATAAGTCCGGCGATTGCGTCGCCGCGCACGAATTTCGACGCCCCATCCATCGATCCAAAGAATGCGCTCTCTTCTTCCAGCTCTCGTCGGCGATGTTGCGCTTGCTTGTCGTCAATGAGGCCCGCGGATAAATCGGCGTCGATCGCCATTTGCTTGCCCGGGATGGCGTCGAGAGTGAAGCGCGCGCCCACTTCCGCGATACGGGTCGCGCCCTTCGTAATGACCAGAAAATTGACGGTCACCAGAATAGCGAAAACAGTCAGTCCAATGACGAAGTCGCCGCTCATGACAAGCTTTGAAAAGCCGCTGATGATATATCCAGCAGCGGCGGTCCCTTCCGAGCCGTTCGCCAGAATGAGGCGGGTCGTCGCGATATTGAGCGACAGCCGCAGCATGGTTGCAACGAGCAGGATCGTCGGGAACGAAGAGAATTCGAGAGGCTTTTGTATCCACAGCGCGACCATCAGGATGAGGACGGAGAGCGCAATCGAAAACGCCAGACCCACGTCGATCATCAGTGGAGGAATTGGCAGAAAGAAGATGCAAAGGATAGAGACGATGGACATTGCAAATCCAATGTCCCGTGACTTCCCGCTGCTTGTCGGCGCGTCGGCCAGAACGGATTGGGTCATTCGCGTTTTTGAACCCTCGTTCTGCCGGATTGAGAGACGTCAGTCGTCGTCCGGCTCAAAAGCCGGTCACGATGTGCGCGTAGACTTGCTGAGAGAAAGCATAAATCTGCGCGCCCATGAAAGAAGCCGCCAAACTCAGGGCCGCAAATATCGCAATGATCTTTGGAATGAAGGTCAGGGTCATTTCCTGAACCTGCGTCAGCGCTTGAATAAGGGCGACAATGATTCCAACGACCATCGCCGCGCCGACGATGGGGCCCGAGACGATGAGGACGGTCATGATCGCGCGTTGAACGATCTCGAGCGCATCCGCTTCATTCATGCTCAGCTAACAACAATGTCGGAGGTGAGCGAGATCGTCGCGCCGTTGTCAAGTTTTGCGGTAAGCCCGGAACCTGAAATGGCGACGGAGCGAATGACGCCCGTGGCGCTACCGTCGGCCGAAGTGACGGTGCGTCCGATCAAGGCGCTCGCTTGAGCGAGAGAAGAAGACGTAAGTATTGAGGTTAGAAGCGAATTTGTCTTGGTTGCCTGCTCGACTGCGGAGAAGGACGCAAGTTGCGAGACCATTTGAGTAGGATCCATGGGTTTGGTGGGATCCTGATTTTGCATTTCGGTGACCAGCAACGTCAGGAATGTATTGTAGTCCGCCGTCGTCGGGCTCGGCGTCTGGCTTTTGGCGGCGTCGGGAGTTGAAGGGGATCCCGCAGACGGAATTCGTTGCATTGACGAACATGTTGAAAGCTCCTCAGGCGACCTTGGGTTGCTCGAGCGGTTGACTGCTTTTCAGAATCTCTTCTTCGATCGGAAACAGGATGCGTATCGCCTTGATCGCGTCGAACATGCGCTTTTCGGCAATGCTTCTTGCGACGACAGCAAGCCCTTCGAGAATGCGAGAATCCTGAAATCGATGCGTTGAGCACTGCGGACATTTGCTCGAATAGCGCCATCGCTTCCGTCGTGTCATTGGGAGAAATGAGCATCAATTGAACGACGAAATAGAGTTGCTTGAGTGGAGTGCTCGCGTCCGATGCTTGCATGACATGATTTTCCAATAGAAAGGTCACGTCATTCAGCAGTTCGATGCAGACTTTACGATCTGGCCGAACCACCGCTCCGTTAATATAAATCTTCTCTCCGCGGCGCAGTGATATGTTCATCGAAAATCCTCAAGCCAAGCCATCGGAGATCATTTGATTGACTTCGATCAGTCCGTCGAAATTCTCCGACTGGCCAGATTCGATCAAATCGCTTTCGCGGCGGATCCATAGTCCGATTGAAATCAAGGACGCGCGAAGGGAAATCGGAAGGGCGTTCTCGTCATCGCTCAAATCTTCGATCAGAGCAGTCCATAGTTGGCGCAGAAACGACAGCGCTTCGATCGCCTCGATGCTTCCAACGCCGCAAGACTTTGCGACTGTGAGCTTTTTGATTGCGCGCTCTAGAACGGCGCGTTCGCGGCTTCGCGCGGCGCGGGGCGAGTCTTCGATAGCCTGGCTATAATATTGACGATGCACTTCGCTCGTTCCGGACTTGATGGTCAAAGATATTTAACCAGGCTGAGCTGACTGATTTTGGACGTCAAGGAATAGGCGGACTCGATTTGCGTCATAAGGTCGTTCACCTTCGACGCCGCTTCCGCGGGATCGACATCCTCAAGCTGGCCAATATATGTTTGCAGCAAACCATCCTGAGAACTGATTTGGTCATTTGCTGTCGCTACGTTTTTCTGCATGACGCCGACGCTCGCTTGTACTTGAATGAGGCCGGTGATGGCGTCGTCGACATATTGAATTGCATTCTGCACCACAGTCTCATAGGCAGGCGTGCTAAGGCCACCCAGACCGAGATCGCTCACCATCGTATACGCCGCGGCCAATTTCTGCAGCGCAGGATCGTTCGCCGTCACGGACGTAACCTGCGTTTGCGAAAGCGATATGCGGCTTTGAATCGTCTGACTGGAGGCGTTCGACCAACCGGCGGTCCAATTCCCCGGTGCGAACAAATTCGCAAATGATCCATTCAGAAAACTTTGCATTTGCGATGCGGTGATCGAGCTGACCACAGGATTGGACTGCGGCATGCCGAAGGTCGCAAGGAACTGCGCGTCGAGCGCTTGCTTGTTTGCGGCAGGAGGCGTTGCGAAGTAGTCGACGATTGGAGCGATATCGGTGTTGACGCCGCCAAACACATATTCGCCTGCAGCGGTTGTGTTCAACGTAGCGATAAAAGTTGAGAGCGACGTCGTCGCCTCACTCTGAAGCGCCGCGGCGCTTCCGTCCTTTTGAGCGAGTATCAGCGCACTCCGAAAGTCCTTGGCCGTTTGAACGATGCTATCGAGCGACGCTTGCGTCGCGTCGAGCCGCGAGGCGACAACATCGTTGGTCTGAGAAATGGCATGCAAGTCGTCCTTGCGAATTCCAAAGGCAAGATCGCGCGAGACGTCAACTCCAAGAGTCTCGCTCAAATTCGCAACTCGGCCCGAAGACATTTCGCGCTGCGACTTGTTAAGCCTCGCCTGCATTTCCATGATTGCCTGACGCAAGTCATTGCTTAGGGAGTAAGTCGATATCGCCAACCATCGTTCCGCCTCACGCATGTATTGAATTGAAAAGCGCCTGATACATGGCGTCGAGGGTGGCGAGCAGCTTCGCTGACGCCTGATAGGAGTTTTCGAGATCGAGCATTCGGGACATTTGTTCGTCGAGATTAACGCCGGTTGCATTCGAGAGGGCTTGCGTCGCTTGATCGAGAAGCGCATTCCGATAGGTCGTCGACGCCGAAGACTGTTTCACTTGCGCGCTCAGCCATCCCATGGAGTCCGTCGCATAGCTCGTCAGAGAGGCTTGAACTCCAAGCCCCGCGGCTGGATCGAATGTCTGCGTTGTCGAAATCGCGGCGTTGAGCTGCAACAGCCGCGTCGCAAACCCAGCCGCGCCAGTTGTATTATAAATGTAGGCCGGATTGCCCGGGTGCGAGATTCCACCGTCGCGCAGTCTGGTGATGACGCCACCCTGACTTGGGTCAGCGTTGGCGTTGATCGCAATCTGGCCGGCCAGGCCGGGTATGACCGCTACGCCAGGGATGGTCGTCGCCCCTGAATAGGTGAAAAGGCCCGGCGAGGGCGTGACGCTCGGATTGGTCTGATCATATTCGGCAAAGGCGGTGATGAGTCCCCGCGCGGTTTCATCCAATTGGTTTTGAAATTCTGGCGCAACGACGTCGCGCATCTCAATCAGCCCGGCCAGTTTGCCGGATTGAATCCTCATTGGAGCAGAGGCGCCCGTGATCTGAACGCCGTCGACATAGATTTGGTTTCCAACGGTTGTCGCGCCGAACGCGCCCGAAGCCACAAAACTGACGGCTCGCGGCGCGGTTTCAAACAGCGTCACGCCGCTGTCGGTGTAGATCGCCATATCATTATTGGGCCGAACGACTGTCGTGACGCCAATCAGCTTGGAGAGGCTTGACAATATATCGTCTCTCTTGTCGAGGCTGTCAGTAACGTCGGCTCCCGTCGCCGTCCCGGTGACAATGTCTTTGTTGACTGTTTCGAACTGCGCGAGCAGAGAATTTATATCGGCGACGGATGTCGCAATTTCAGAGTCGGCCTGTTCACGGACGCCCTGGGTTCCGGCGGTCGCATCATTGAGCGATGCAACCAGCGCCTGCGCGGCGGAGAGCGCATCCTGTGCGGCGGTCGCATTCGAGGGAGAGGCGCTATAGTCTTGGAGCGAATTCGAAAATGCGGAAAGCAATGCGGCCGGCGACCGTCCGCTTGACACGTCCGAGGCCGTGCCGCTGGAAATATTCATCGATTGATCGATGCGCGACAGCCCGTCGGCTATGACGGAATGTTGCGCTTGCGCAGCATTAGAAAGAAGCACATTGCGAAACAATGCGAGGTCCGTCGCGCGTCTAATGCCGTCGACTTCCGGCCCGCCGTCCATCGCCGTCAAGACGTTGGCTGACTTCTTCGAATATCCCGGGGTGTTGACGCCAGCGACATTGCGCGACGCCACGCCGATCTGATTGGAGATCGCGCCTAAGGACTGAGTTGCGATTGCGCCCGCGCTCGAAAGTGTCATGAAGGAGTCCGAAGTTGAACTATTTGATATTGTTCAATACTTGCAGAATGTCGGAAGCGACCTGAAACACTTGGCTGTTCGCGGTGAAGGACCGTTGCGCGACGATCATCGAGGACAATTGCGTCGCAAGGTCGACTGTCGAATTTTCTAAATTGGAAGCGGCGATGAGGCCAAATCCTCCCGTTCCAGGATTGCCGACAAAGGCTTGCCCCGAGTTGCTGTTCGGCGTGAAGACGTTTCCAGTGACAACATTCATGTTGTCGGGACTGTTCACATTGGCAAGGGCTATCATGTAAGCGGGAATCGTCTGGCCATTCCCGAGAACGTAACTCAGCGTGCCGTCGCTGCCGATTTGAATGTTTGACACCGCCGCGGCGCCATTGCCGTTGACGTTCGCGCCATTGACTCCGAAGGAAGCGCCAAGCTGCGTCATATTGCCGATGTCGAGGCCCAGCGTTGCGCCGTTTGGAATTGCGATGTTGACAGGGTTTCCGGAAGTGAGAGAGCCATTTGTCGCGCTAAAGCCCAGCGTTTGTGTGACGAGCGCGGGCGTCGAATATGGAAAGCCGCCGCCCGGCGCCGCGTTAGCAGAGTCAAAGACGGTCATCTCCCAACTGTTGGCTGCCGTCTTGGTGAAGTAGACATCCAGAACAACGGAATTTCCGAGATTGTCATATGCCGTCAGAGACGTTTTCGACGTGAATGTCGCCGTCGGCGAATTGGTCGATGGCAGATTGGCTGGCGGCGTAACGGACGCGTTCGCGTCTAGATTTGCGGAGAAGACGCCTGCGGTCGATGGATTGGCGACGAGCTTTCCCGGATTGATGGTGATGACCTGCATCCCCGTGATGCTTGAAGATGAGGGCGCTCCCGCCGGAAATCCCATCAGATAATAACCGGCGGCGTTTACGAGTTTGCCTTGCGAGTCGGGGACGAACGAGCCCGCTCTCGTTAAAAAAGTTTCGCCGGAGCCGTTGCTGACGACAAAGAACCCTGCGCCTTTCACGGCCAGATCGGTCACCGAGGAGCTGTGAAGAAGCGCTCCCTGCTGATCGATCTGATAACGGGTCCTCGTCGTGACGCCGCCCCCGGGGCTCTCGCTCGATTGAAGACCGCTCAGCACCGTCATGAAATGAGTGGTCGCGTCTTTGTATCCGACCGTGCTCGAATTCGCGATGTTCTCGGAAATGGAGGCAAGCGCGTCGGACTGGGCCGCCATGCCCATAACCGCAGTGTTGAATAAGCCAAAGCCGGATGTCATCGAACAGATTCCCGCAAGACGCTCTCACAGAAATTAGACGCCCTTTGGCTTGCGCGAGGCTGCCATCGCGACACGATAGAGATCACTGAAGCAGCCACGTTGCGATGCGCGGCCATTCCTTCGTGAGAGTTTGTCGACCAAGGAATAATGCGAGATGTCCGCAAGGCGCGACTGCCGTTTCGACGCGCGTCGCGCTTGCGACAAGAGAAGCCGCTGCGCAAACTTGCGCTGCGGGCGCGATATTATCGCTCGCGCCCGCAAGCAGATACAACGGGCAATGCACTTCTTTCAGATCGATAATGCGTCCAAGCGCTGGAAACGCGCCAGTGGCCAAACGATTGTCGCGAAAAAGCCAGTCGAAAACCTGGCGATAATAAGGTCCCGGCAGATCAAGCAAGCGCTGATTCCAATGTTGAAAAATCTTTGCCGTTCGCTGGTTTTCATCGCTGGCAAGCGGTCCTTCAAGTTGAAGTGATTCGATCATGTGCAATGTTTTGTCGGGATCGAGCGGCCAAAGGGAAGCCGTATGTCGCCCAAGCACAAGACCGTTCCCGCGGCGAATGAGGTCGTCGACAAATGCCGCCGGAGAGGTGCGCGCCGACGTAGATAAGAGAGACGATTCCGCGGCGGTGTCGATAGGCGCGCCAACGAGCGCCAAGCGGCGAACCTTTGACGGAAAACGCGCCGCATAGACGAGCGATAGCCATCCGCCTTGACAGAGACCAACCAGATCAACAGGCGATCCGATCTCATCGACGGCGACGTTGAGCGCCGAAAGTTGAGAATCGATCGTGTTCCGTTGCGTGTCGGCCGTCGCCGATTTCCAATCGATGAGGAAAATGCGGTAACAGCCGCAGGCGCGCAAAGTCTCTATGATGCTATGATGAGGAGCGAGATCGGCGATCGCCGCATCATGGAGCGCAAACGGCGCCACAATGAGCACTGGGAAGGCATCGCTCTTTCCAACGGAGAAGTCGCGAAGATGCAGCTCCGCAAGCTCGAATACGTCGCGATTGGGCGTCGACCATTCGGGTTCAGTCCGCGGGGAAGGCTCGACAGCTTGGTCAGGAGTCCAGCCCTTCAGAGCGCGACGATACGCCTCAATCGTCGCCGCCCACGGCCATATCCAGATTTCCCAAGGGTTTGTTTGGCGCATTTGATGATCGCTGGTTCACAGGCGCTTCGTGCGCTTCCGGTTGCGCGCAACCCGCGCTCAAGCTTGCCTGCCGAGGCGAGTTTCAGGCGGAGTGCGTTGGCGCCTCAATGCGAGCGACGCTATTGACGTTTCGACTCGTAGCTCTCGCAGCTTTCGCCGAATTCCGCCAGGCCTCCTTCGAGAAAGGAAGCGAGCAAGGGTATGCCGAGAAGATATTCGGATGTTGGTCCCTTTCGTCGTTCGCGCGCTTGCGAAACGGCGCTGGCCCATTCCTCCGCGGTGAGATCGCCGCGACCAATCCACGCCAGCGCAACCAACTCGCACTGTTCGTCTTCATCCATTGCCTCGATAAATTCGGTCAACTCGGCGCGAACGGTCGAATAGGCTTCCTCGGTCATGATGCTGACAAACCCATCGTCCGAAGGATTGGATGCGTCAAACTCCATCCCCTCGTCTTCGGATTCGAGTTCGCGCGCCTTGACGATGACAAAACAAACCTTGTCAGGATTGATGTCCGGCATGTTTCTCTCCCAGTTCGAACGACATTTGGCGGCCGCTCGGCGAAATTCCTCAAAAATAGGGCTCGATCACCCGAATCAGATTTTGTCGTAGGGCAGCAGTAGAGATTGAGATTTTTCCGAGGTTCTTCAAGGACCCCATACGAAATTGCCTTGACGAAAGTCACGCTGGAGGTCGAAGCTCCGATTACGACAGTAATTATCATTGCATGGATAACTCGCGAATGACGCCGCCAAAACAGGATTAAAGCAAATGTCTTTTCGGGATCGCTCTGAAGCAGGCCGTCGTCTCGCGGTCGAGCTCGCGAAATTTAGGGGCGAGGACTGTGTCGTGTTCGCCCTACCGCGAGGCGGCGCGCCGGTCGCCGCTCCGATCGCGCTCGCTTTAAATGCGCCGCTCGATCTCGTCCTTGTGCGTAAGATCGGCGTTCCCTTTCAGCCAGAACTGGCCATGGGCGCGGTCGCCGATGGCGGACATCCGCTTGTCGTTCGCAATGATGACGTGATCGAAATGTCCGGTGTGAGCGACGCGGAGTTCGACGCCGTTCGCGATCGCGAGCTTGCCGAGATCGATCGGCGTCGGCGTCTTTATTTTGGCAATCGGCCGCGACCAGACGTGCATGGACGCATCGCGATTGTCGTCGATGACGGCATCGCCACAGGAGCGACCACACGCGCAGCGCTCCGCGCTGTCCGGGCGCGTCAACCGAGAAAGCTGGTTCTCGCTGTTCCCGTTGCGCCGCCTGAAGCGTTGGCGTCCCTTAGGTCCGAGGTCGATGAGATTGTCTGTCTCGAAACGCATAAAAATTTTGGCGCGATCGGATTTTTCTATGCTGATTTTCGTCAGATCGACGACGCGGAAGTCATCGCGATTCTGGATCGCTTTAGCGCTCGAAGCGATGGCGCATCGCCGCGCTCGCAGTGAGCGCATTCTACATCGCGGATGCATTTGAGCCAACGCGGGTCCGTTGGCGGCACGGCGTCTCGATCTATTTAGGATCGCGGGAGGCGCAGCGTCGCCTTGAAAGGAAGCGGCTATGCGCGTCGGCGTCCCGAAGGAAATCAAGGACAATGAATTTCGGGTCGGCTTGACGCCATCCTCCGTAGGCGAGTTGGTTCGCGGCGGCCATCACGTCATGGTTGAAAACAGTGCGGGGCTAGGCGCCGGCTTTGACGCCGGCGACTATCAGGCCGTGGGCGCCGTCATCAGCGATGGTCCAGACTCGATCTATGAAGAGGCGGATCTCATCGTCAAGGTTAAGGAGCCGCAGCCTGTTGAGTGGGCCAAGCTCCGCAGGGGGCAGACGCTCTTCACCTATTTGCATTTGGCTCCCGACGCGGAACTGACTCGGGCTCTCATAAGAAGTGGAGCGCATTGCATTGCTTATGAAACCGTGACGGCGCCGGGCGGCGGGTTGCCTCTTCTCACGCCAATGTCCGAAGTCGCGGGCCGGCTCGCGCCCCAAATGGGCGCGTATTTTCTTGAGAAGCAGGCCGGAGGGCGCGGCGTTCTGCTCGCTGGCGTTCCGGGCGTTCCGGCGGCCGAGGTGGTCGTTCTGGGGGCAGGCGTCGTTGGCTCCCACGCCGCTTCCATCGCGCTTGGGATGGGCGCCAATGTCATTGTTGCCGATCGCAATCCAGACGCCTTGCGCAGGATCGACAGCAAATTGAACGGCGCTGTCCGAACGGTTTTTTCCACGCGCAACGCCATCGCCGAAATTGTGAAACGCGCCGACCTTTTGATTTGCGCCGTTCTCCTGCCCGGCGCGCGGGCTCCAAAACTCATAACGTTCGATATGTTGAAAACAATGAAATGCGGTAGCGTTATCGTCGACGTCGCCATTGATCAGGGCGGATGTTGTGAAAGCTCGCGGCCGACGTCGCATTCATCGCCAACTTATGACGTGGACGGCGTCGTGCACTATTGCGTGCCCAATATGCCGGGCGTCGTCCCGCGAACGTCGACCTTCGCGCTGAATAACGCGACACTCCCATTTGTTCTGGCGATCGCGGACAAAGGCCGGCGAAACGCGCTTCGCGACGATGTTCATTTGAGAAACGGGCTCGAAATTGCAGACGGAAAGATTACGTCTGCAGCGCTCGCCCATGCGCATGGGCTTTCATTTACGCCAGCCGAGGAGGCCTTGGCGCTTTAGGAAGCGCGCGCTGCAAACGCAACCCGCGCCTCCTCTTTATCCCGCTACCACGGGCGAGATCCAATGACGTTCTGTCCCCAGCTTGAAACGGCGCCCGTCACGGACGTCACCGTGTTTTTCATGAATCCGATCGGATCGCCCGTCGCCGAGGGGCTTGGCGCTGGCGGTGGAGGCGGCGCGGGCGCGTCCGAGGGTCGAGCGATAATCTGCTCCGGTTTGGGCCTGGCTTCCGGGTCAATAGGATTTAATTTTGCCGGTCGCGCAATTGGCGCCGGTTGGATACGTTCGCCAGCTTTCGGAGACGAGACCTTCGTCTTCTTTGGTTCGGATGGCGCTGTCTGCGTTGCGGACCGAGGCGGGGCAGGGCGCGCGGCCGCCGGCGGCGGAGCGTCTGCGGCGGGAGGCGCGGCCTTTGTCTCAAAGCGCTTCGATCGTCGCCGCCCATGGCCATGTCCAGATTTCCCAAGGGTCTGTTGGGCGCATTCGATGATCGCTTATTCGCGGCGCTTCGGGAGCTATGGAAGAACCATATCACCCTTTAGAGGTAACGCTAATAAGCCATGTCAGATTTCCCAAGGGTCTGTTGGGCGCATTCGATGATCGCTTATTCGCGGCGCTTCGGGAGCTATGGAAGAACCATATCACCCTTTAGAGGTAACGCCGCTGGCGACAGCCACGCGCCACCCACGCTCAAGCCGGGAGGCAAGTTTCAGACGCAGTGCGTTCGCGCCTCAATGCGAGCGACGCTATTGACGTTTCAACTCGTAGCTCTCGCAGCTTTCGCCGAATTCCGCCAGGCCGCCTTCGAGAAAGGAAGCGAGCAAGGGTATGCCGAGAAGATATTCAGATGTTGGTCCCTTTCGTCGTTCGCGTGCTTGCGAAACGGCGCTGGCCCATTCCTCCGCGGTGAGATCGCCGCGACCAATCCACGCCAGCGCAACCAGTTCGCACTGTTCGTCTTCATCCATTGCCTCGATAAATTCGGTCAATTCGGCGCGAACGGTCGAATAAGCTTCCTCGGTCATGACGCTGACGAACCCATCGTCCGAAGGATTGGATGCGTCAGACTCCATTCCCTCGTCTTCGGATTCGAGTTCGCGCGCCTTGACGATGACAAAACAAACTTTGTCAGGATTGATGTCCGGCATGTTTCTCTCCCAGTTCGAACGACATTTGGCGGCCACTCGGCGAAATTCCTCAAAATAGGGCTCGCTCACTCGAATCCGATTTTGGCGAGGGCGCAATATAGATTGAGATTTTTCCGAGGTTCTTCAATGACGCCATTCGAAATTGCCTTGACGAAAGTCACGCTGGAGGTCGAAGCTCCAATTGCACGGTATGTTATCATTGCATGAAGAATTCGCGAAGGGCGCGCCAATACAGGATTAAAGCCAATGTCTTTTCGTGATCGTTCGGAAGCAGGCCGCCGTCTCGCGGCCGAACTCGCCAAATATAAGGGCGAAAACTGTGTGGTGTTGGCCCTGCCGCGAGGAGGTGCGCCGGTCGCCGCTCCGATCGCGCTTGCTTTAAATGCGCCGCTCGATCTCGTCCTTGTGCGCAAGATCGGTGTCCCTTTTCAGCCTGAGCTCGCCATGGGCGCGGTCGCCGATGGCGGACATCCGCTTGTCGTTCGCAACGATGACGTGATCGAAATGTCCGGTGTGAGCGACGCGGAGTTCGACGCCGTCCGCGATCGCGAGCTTGCCGAGATCGATCGGCGTCGGCGTCTTTATTTCGGCAATCGGCCGCGACCAGACGTGCATGGACGCATCGCGATTGTCGTCGATGACGGCATCGCCACAGGAGCGACCACACGCGCAGCGCTCCGCGCTGTCCGGGCGCGTCAACCGAGAAAGCTGGTTCTCGCTGTTCCCGTTGCGCCGCCTGAAGCGTTGGTGTCCCTTAGGTCCGAGGTCGATGAGATTGTCTGTCTCGAGGCGCATAAAAATTTTGGCGCGATCGGATTTTTCTATGCTGATTTTCGTCAGATCGACGACGCGGAAGTCATCGCGATTCTGGATCGCTTTAGCGCTCGAAGCGATGGCGCATTGCCGGGCTCGCAGTGAGCGCATTCTGCATCGCGGATGCATTTGAGCCAACGCGGGTCCGTTGGCGGCACGGCGTCTCGATCTATTTAGGATCGCGGGAGGCGCAGCGTCGCCTTGAAAGGAAGCGGCTATGCGCGTCGGCGTCCCGAAGGAAATCAAGGACAATGAATTTCGGGTCGGCTTGACGCCATCCTCCGTAGGCGAGTTGGTTCGCGGCGGCCATCACGTCATGGTTGAAAACAGTGCGGGGCTAGGCGCCGGCTTTGACGCCGGCGACTATCAGGCCGTGGGCGCCGTCATCAGCGATGGTCCAGACTCGATCTATGAAGAGGCGGATCTCATCGTCAAGGTCAAGGAGCCTCAGCCTGTTGAGTGGGCCAAGCTCCGCAGGGGGCAGACGCTCTTCACCTATTTGCATTTGGCTCCCGACGCGGAACTGACTCGGGCTCTCATAAGAAGCGGAGCGCATTGCATTGCTTATGAAACCGTGACGGCGCCGGGCGGCGGGTTGCCGCTTCTCACGCCAATGTCTGAAGTCGCGGGCCGGCTCGCGCCCCAAATGGGCGCGCATTTTCTCGAGAAACAGGCTGGAGGGCGCGGCGTTCTGCTCGCTGGCGTTCCGGGCGTTCCGGCGGCCGAGGTCGTCGTTCTGGGGGCAGGCGTCGTTGGCTCCCACGCCGCTTCCATCGCGCTTGGGATGGGCGCCAATGTCATTGTCGCCGATCGCAATCCAGACGCCTTGCGCAGGATCGATAGCAAATTGAACGGCGCCGTCCGCACGGTTTTTTCCACGCGCAACGCCATCACCGAAATTGTGAAACGCGCCGACCTCTTGATTTGCGCCGTTCTGCAGCCAGGCGCGCGGGCTCCAAAACTCATAACGTTCGATATGTTGAAAACAATGAAATGCGGTAGCGTTATCGTCGACGTCGCCATCGATCAGGGCGGATGTTGTGAAAGCTCGCGGCCGACGTCGCATTCATCGCCAACCTATGAGGTGGAATGCGTGCTGCACTATTGCGTGCCCAATATGCCGGGCGTCGTTCCGCGAACGTCGACCTTCGCGCTGAATAACGCGACGCTCCCATTTGTTCTGGCGATCGCGGACAAAGGCCGGCGAAACGCGCTTCGCGACGATGTCCATTTGAGAAACGGGCTCGAAATTGCAGACGGAAAGATTACGTCTGCAGCGCTCGCCCATGCGCATGGGCTTTCATTTACGCCAGCCGAGGAGGCCTTGGCGCTTTAGGAAGCGCGCGCTGCAAACGCAACCCGCGCCTCCTCTTTATCCCGCTACCACGGGCGAGATCCAATGACGTTCTGTCCCCAGCTTGAAACGGCGCCCGTCACGGACGTCACCGTGTTTTTCATGAATCCGATTGGATCGCCCGTCGCCGAGGGGCTTGGCGCTAGCGGTGGAGGCGGCGCGGGCGCGTCCGAGGGTCGCGCGATAATCTGCTCCGGTTTGGGCTTGGCTTCCGGTTCAATAGGATTCAATTTTGCCGGTCGCGCAATTGGCGCCGGTTGGATACGTTCGCCAGCTTTTGGAGACGAGACCTTCGTCCTCTTTGGTTCGGATGGCGCTGTCTGCGTTGCGGACCGAGGCGGGGCAGGGCGCGCGGCCGCCGGCGGCGGAGCGTCTCCGGCGAGCGGCGCGGCCTTTGTCTCAAAAGACGCGGCTTTCGGCTCTATCGCTCCAAGCGGCGTCGCATCTTTTTGGATTTCAGGAGCCTTGAAGGCCTCGCTCGGCGTGGACAAAGCGTCATTGACTGGCGACTTCTCCGCCGCACGGGGCGGTTCGGAAGACGGCTCGGAGTTCGGAGTCGCAGGCTGCGATTTCGCGCTCGCGTCCAGTTGCGACGGGTCTTCTAGCTCTGTCTTGGCCGCGCTTTCCGTAAGGGCGTCCTTATCGGTGACAGTCGCTTCCGACTGAGAGGATTCCTGGTCGGTCAAAGCGGTCGGGTTTTCCCAATAGCCGATCGCCAAAGCGAGTCCCACCAATCCAAGGATCGCCGCCGCCGATACGAGGGGCCAGCGCCGCGACTTCACTTTCTTGTCTGAAGGCGGCGTCAACTCCTCTTCATGGGAAAGACGTATCGCGGTCAGGTCAGCATCCACAATCACGTCTGGATGATTTGCCTCCCCTGTCTCGATCGCATCGTGATAGGAGCGCCGCACGTCGACGTCGATCAAATTGAAATTATGAATCATCGAGCGATCGGACGGATTCGTATTTGTGAGCTCGATGCTGTCCAATACGTCCACGCGAGGTTGCGGGGAATGAGCAGCTTCTTCCCGTTGGTCGATTGAGGGGGCGTCGAATCTGTCCGCGAAGGCGCGAGCAGCTTTTGAGAAACCGCCGCTCTCCTCTTGATTTACCTCTCGCGAACGACGGAGCCGCTCTTTGAACTCCTCGAATTCGGCCATCAGTTTCTGTTGATCTTGGCGCGCAGTCATGTTTCCAAACCCGGTTACGATCATGTGGTGGATGACTTTTGGAGTTCGGATCATTCGAGCGATGTCGCTCGGAACAGTCGCAAGACGCGGTCCTATCGGCTTGCGGCGTCGCAGTCCTCAAAGGAGCGACGGAGGCAGTAAAGTAAAGCTTACGCCTTCATATTGCATCAGAAATCGTAAATGTGGCCATTCTTTGCCGTCCGCGCCGACTTAAGGCTCCGGCGTCCTCTCTGAAGGTCCTTTCTTCAGGGATTGCCGCGGATTGCGCCTGCAGCTCCGAATTGGACCCCGGTGCTAACGGCAAAAGCGCGGCATATTTGGTGTGAACACGTCTTTGGAACTGGCGCACACGACGATCATGCGCTGGATCCAGCGCTATGCCCCGGAATTCGAAAAACGCTGGAACGGCCTCGCATGCAGAGTAGCTCGACGGTCATGCGCTGGATCCAGCGCTATGCCCCGGAATTCGAAAAACGCTGGAACGGCCTCGCATGCAGAGTCAGCAATTCCTGAGACCCACGAGCAATAACTGTAGTGTTGCGCCGCGCAGAGGGGCGGCCGAGGCTGCGCCTCGGTGCTTCAGTTTAATGCGAACTATTCTCAAAAACTCGCAAGTATCGCGAGCGGCATAGGAGTCCAGGCCGCGAGCATCCGTCACTCGTGACAACGCCAGGACTGTTAACGCCAGGACTGTTTATGTCAGGCGTTGGTTGGAGCTTGTTTAGGCAGTTCTCCCGAGAACATGGTCGCGATCCAGCGAGTTGACGGGAACTGCTCACACAGCGTGAGAAAGGCGATCGTCAGGGGAACTCCAATGAAGGCGCCAGGAAGGCCCCATAAGAAGGTCCAGAGCACGACCGCAAAAGTGACCACTGACGGTGAAATTGCGAGTGCGGAACCAGAAAACACCGGCTCGAGATAGCTTCCAATGACGAATTGAATCACGGCCAGAGCGACAAACACAAAGGCCGCAGTTTGCCAGGAGTTGAATTGAACAAAAGCAAACAGCGCTGGTAAAACAGTGACGACCAGTGCGCCGATATACGGCAGGTAGTTGAGAGCGAACGCCAGTACCCCCCAGGCGGCCGCCAGTTCAAGGCCGACAAGAAGAGCAAAGCCGCTAACAGCAACGCCCGTCACAATGCTGGCTATGGTGCGCACGATCATGTATTTGCGAAATTTCTTGCCGATCGATTGGCTTGCCAACAACAAGCGGCGGCTTGACTCTTCATCCTTCAGGGACGCGATATGATTTTGGAAAGCCTCGGTTTCTAAAAGCCCCATTATCATAAATATGAAGACCAGAAGCGAGAAGCCGACAAGAAGGTTCAATCGTATAGCGGCGGCCTTCAAGAGGCTGACTAGCCAAGCAGAATTGAAATTCTCCGTCACGTGCGAAATGACAAAAATGTCGTGATCTTCGAGCCATTTCGTCGAATTAACAAACGTGTCCTGAATGGCGGAAAGATTCCGACTAATCCAATCGGCAATCTCGCTGCCTCCCCATACAACCATGGAAGTAAGCGCGATAACGACTCCCAGCGTCACGAGAATGGTTATCGGAAGCGCCAATATCTTTGGCATTCTTGACTGAAGCGATTTTTGCAGCGGCCAAATCAGAGCGATTATGAAAATTGCGAAGATGACCGGTTCGAAGACCGCCTGTGCAATTGAAGATGCTGCGAGTACAAGGAACGTTATGGCCAAAGCAGCCATAATGTTGGTGGCCCTGCTTTCCATGGTCTCCCTCGCCAGTTCCGATCGGCCATTCAGTATTTGGCCCAGAGCGTGTCGCTTTGCCAGAATTGACGCTAACGCCTGCCTGTTTCAAGCCCGCGCATTGTCCCACTTGCGTTCACAATAGCCCGGACCTTAGCTTGACAGCAAAATTCGCACGATGAACAGCAGACTGGCCCTAGGCCTTTCTTAATCGTTCCCGCTCTGACAAGAACGTCGCTCTGGATTATTTTCTTGAGATTCAGCCAAATCATTTTGGCCGCGGTCGCCCGCACGGGGGGATTTCCGATCGTTTCTTCGATCCGCGCTTTTAAATAAGGGAAGAAGGGATTGCATGACATGCGCAGCAAAGCGTCCATACTGACGATCAGAACGCCGCGCTCTCCACGCGGAGACAGGGCGCCAAGACTGACGCCGAAGTTCTCCGAAGGATCAGGACTCAATCCGTAAAGAGCATCGTTCAACGGAAAGGGCAACGCGACATGCGAAAGCGAATAGACCCCCGGAGGATAAGACAGGCCTAGCGCGCGTGTGCGTTCGGCGGTGGCGCCAGCCTCGATGACGCGCTCGACGGCTTCATTACCACTGGCGTCCGCATTGGTGACGATCGTGACCCGGTATCGTCGCGTCCCACTCGGTACGATCCGCGCCAGCGCCGTGTCGGCCGACGCTCGCAAAAGCGGGCCGAACTTCACGGTTCGGTTTACGTCGAACAGCACGATTTCACTGCCGTTCGCTGGGAGGCGGTCATAGAGCGACGAAATCACCGCCGGAGTGCTGACCGTGTAGTCCATAACGGACTGGAAGGTGAGGATCGGAGGCAACTCAACCAATCGGCCTTCGCGGTCGTAGCGAGCGATCTGTTGTCGCAAGGAGTTTGTCAGACGATAGGACTGTCGTGCGCCGTTGACCGGAAACGAATTGTATTTGAAAGGATTGAACTCTGGCAGCACGCCAAGCCACGCAGATTTTGCAAACGCCGGAAGCACCGCAGGCAAGCCCGCCAGCCCCGCAAAACGCGCAAATCGCGTGATCCCTATCATTGGAGAGATCATTACGATGCGCTCCGGTCGCTTCAGCCGCGTGTTCGTGATGGCGTCGAGCGCATATTTGAGCGCGAGGGCCCCGCCGTTCGAGAACCCGACGAGATGCAGAGGTGACGATGCCGCTGTCCGCCGGCGCGCTTCCCTTACGGCGAGCCGTGTAGCCGCTGACCATGTCTCCCACTCTACGTCGGTCAACGCAGCCGGAACGGTGCCGTGGGCAGGAAGCCTGATCGCGATCACGACGAAGCCGTGTTCGCGATACAGTCGCGCGATATGACGCAAGCTGTACGGCGAATCCGTCAGACCGTGTAAGAGCACGGCCGCGCCAACCGGGTTCCCTTCAGGATCAAGAGAATAGGAGCGGTTCCAGTCCTGTGAAAGGTGCGCTGGATATACCGGACTGCCGGTAAAATACCGGTTGACCGGGATCTGTTCTTCTGGAGCAAGCTTTTGGCTGACCTCCGTTCTGATTTCGTCAAAAATTCTTGCTTCAACCGCCAGATATTTGTCCCAGTCTGCGGCGTCGAGCTCCTTCGCGCTTAACTCGTGCGGCGCGTGGGTATGCCAAATTTCGAGAGGCGGGCCTCGTTGGCTGTCGTACACGCGGACCGCAAGCAGCGTGACCGCGGCTACAGCCAAAAGAATCGCAGCCCGCTTCGCAAGCTTGATCAGCATAGTCCCCACTCTTCGAGTTCCCGGAAACCTTCAGTCACAGTCTAGATGGAGAGGAATGGAAACTCACGCGCGAACGGGCTTGACGAAGCTAAAGCGCGCCGACGGCGAGGAGAAGTCCATGGCAGCCCTCTACAAAGGGTTGGCGCAAATATCGTCAGACCCGGCGAACGCTTGAGCCAGCGGCTTTCGCATGCTTCGGGATCAACGCGCGCAGGCTAGCCGCCTTCGGCCTTTTCGCCAAGTGTGAGCGCCGTTCGGCAAAGACGCTCCGGAACAGAAGAACCTGAATTCAAAACAGTACTTAGAAACACAAAAAGATCATCGACA
>CAWESG010000013.1:0-84275 GCA_963811555.1 uncultured Alphaproteobacteria bacterium
GCCAACGCGCAATATCCTGAAATTAAAGTTATTGTTCAAATAGCAGATCTCGTCCCAGCCTCACTCCCCGCCCCAGACGCACGCAATAATTTCGAAGAAAAAACGCAATTGTTGAGGCCGGCGCCGCCGTTGACAAATTGTGCCTGCGCATGAGCATGTTCCCGAGGTCGATCCCCGACAATGTCGACCCAGACAAACCGATCACGGGAAGGAAAATGAAAAAATGAAAATACGCGTTCTTTTGGCGGCCGGCGTGCTCCTTTCGGGACTCGCCGCACCGGCTTTTGCGTTCGAACACTCCGCCCCCATTTCCAGCAGCCTCATTCAAAAAGTCGTCTGCGACGCCAACGGCGACGGCAAGCAGGCCAATTGCATGAGAGAATGCGAGGAAGAAGAGATTCGGTCTCGCGAGACCTATCACTCCAGGACCGATGAAGATCGCCTGGGTGAAAAAAAGGCGTGCGAAAAGAAATGCGGCTGCTGAGCCACCGCTCGTTCTGAATTATCATCCGTCGGATTGCGCAAGCGGCCGCCGCTCAAGCAATCCGGCGGATTTGTTTGACTCCCGGATTACGATCCCAAATCAAATGACGCCATCACTGGCGCGTGCAACGAGCCGACGATCGGGTCTGTCGCCAGAACTTCGTCCTGCAAGCCTGCATTGAGTATGCGCGCGCCCGAGCATTCTTCGGACAGTCGGGCGGATACAAGGATGTTATCGAGCAGGATCGGGCGCCCGTTGTGCAAGACGCTGTAGCGCTTCTCCTTTGTAACTCGCTCCGCAAGCGAAACCAGCATTCGGGGCGACGTTTGCGGCGTGTCTTCGTCTCGAGCGCCGCGCAAAATGCGCGCTGGCGCATCATGCTCTTGCGAATTGAAGTCGCCGCAGACGGCGATGCGCGCATTAGGTTCGCCGTCGAACAGTCGGTCCACGAAGAGCCGCGCTTCGAGCGCCTGTGCTTCCCGCTTCTGCGCCGCGAGAAACTGTCCTTCGGCGAAAGCCTTGCTCGCGGCGCCGGGCGTCGGACGGTCGCCATCATGCAGCGGAACCGCGCGCGGCGCCCTCAAATGCAAATTGATCACATGTAAAGGAGCGCCATCGGGCAATGCGATCCTGGCGTAAAGCAGCGGCCGGTCGAACGAAACTTCAATCGGACTTTGCGCGGCGTCGCCTCCTGGCGGCGTCCAGGTCCATTTCGAGACGATCTCGTGAAACAATTGCCTGTGCTCGACAACGGGCCATCGACTGAGGATTGCGAGATTATGCACATCTGCGGGGGCGGCTGTTCCTGGCCTCACGCTGGTCGCGCGATGAAACGATTCGTAAGGCCCGCCGGAAAGCAGTCGATCGAGCGCAAGGAAACGCCTGTCTCCGTGGCGACCCTTTTTTTGTGCGTCGATTTCCTGCAGACACAAGATATCCGCCGAAAGCTCCCTCAATATGGGCGCGAAAGCTATAAGGCGGCGTTCGAATTCTTCGTCGTGCGAGGTCGACCAATCAAGGTTTTCAAGATTGAAGGTCGCAAGGCGAAACGAAATCCTCATTTTTCAGCTTCACCGTGCTCAAACGGATTTGAATGGTCCATCGCAACGGACGCGCTTGCGTGAACGGCGAAACATCTTATTTGAGGAAGCGAACCCACGTAAACGGGAACTTGGACGCTGACGACTGGTTCCGATCAATTGTCGCAGGGAAACGCTGCGACCCTCGCCACGCGCCCGACGATCGTCATGTGCGCGCCGACCTTCTATGGCGTGGATTACATCATCAATCCATGGATGGAGCATCACGTCGGCAAGGCTGATCATTCTACCGCGACGCGCCAATGGCATGATCTGCACCGGCGCCTTGCAACGCAAGTAGAAATCGAACTCGTCCCCCCAATGCCTGACCTGCCCGACATGGTGTTCACCGCGAACGCCGGACTGGTGGTCGGTCGGCGAGTTATCGTCAGCCGGTTTCGAACGCCGGAGCGCCGCGGGGAAGAGCCCTTTTTTCAGGACTGGCTCGCCCATTACGGCGCTGAGATTGAGCCATGGCCGGAAGATGTGGCCTTCGAGGGGGCAGGGGACGCTTTGCTCGATCGCCGCCGGCCGCTCATCTGGTGCGGATATGGTTTCCGTTCAAGCTCCGACGCTCCGTCATTGATCGAAAAAATCATGGAGCGTCGGACGATCGCGCTACGGCTCGTCGATCCGCGCTTCTATCATCTCGACACTTGCTTTTGCCCGCTATCTGGCGGACGACTTCTATATTACCCGCAAGCATTCGACGAGCCCGCGCGTCGGGTGATCGAGTCGTTTTTCACATCGGAAAATCGCATCGAAGTGAGTGAGCAGGATGCTCTATCCTTCGCGTGCAATGCCGTTGAAGTTGGCGGGCAAATTTTCATGAACGACGCCTCGCCCGAATTGCAGGCCAGACTGCGCGACTTTGGGCTCAATCCGATCATCACGCCCTTGTCGGAATTTTTGAGGGCCGGCGGCGGCGCCAAATGTCTGACATTGCGTCTCGACGAGCCCTAAGTCGCTTTCCGTTCGCTACCCCTATTTGACGTTGCAAAAAAAATTTGGCGATCGGCGACGATCCTGCTTTATAGCGGCCAGCTTCATGGCGGCTGCCCGCAGCCAGTAGATAATGGTCTCGTCGATGTCCGATCTCGCCGATTTGTTTCCCGGTTTCGCCTCGCATTGGATTGGTACGGAAGCGGGCAAGATCTTCGCCCGTTCGCATGGAGAAGGACCTCCCGTCGTTTTGCTGCACGGCTTTGGCGAAACGCATGTGGCGTGGCATCGCATCGCGCCGTCGCTCGCGCGACGATTCAGCGTGGTCGTGCTCGATCTGCGCGGTTATGGCTGGTCGTCGGCGCCGGAAAGCTCGAAAGGCGCGGCTTACACGAAGCGTCTGATGGCGGCCGATGTCGTTGAAGTCATGCAGCAGCTCGGCTTTGTGCAATTTGCTCTCGTTGGCCATGACCGAGGCGCGCGCGTCGGAATGCGTCTGTCGCTGGATCATCCGGGACGGCTGAGCAAACTTGCTTTGCTCGACATTGCGCCGCTTGATGAGTTTTTCGGCGTCGCCGATCTGCAACGAGTGGGGCGCGCAAAATTTCTCGCCTCCGAGGAGCCAAAGCCAGAAAATCTGATTGCGCTCGACGCCGACGGTTTTCTTCAAGATACGCTCAAGAGCGGAACAAAGGAAAAATCGCTCGCCTGCTTCGACGCCCGCGCGATGGCGCATTATCGCGCCGCCTTCAACGATCCGACGCGCATCCACGCGTTTTGCGAGGACTTTCGCGCGGGCGACGGCGAAGACCGCGAATTGCTCATCGCCGATGAGGCGGCGGGAAATAAGATCGCCGTTCCGACGCTCATCCTGTGGGGCGAGGCGAGTTTTCCCGAAAGCGGCCCGTCGCTTCTCGACGCATGGCGGGGCTGGGCGCGCGATGTTCGCGGACAGAGTCTCGATTGCGGTCACTATCTCGCAGAAGAAGCGGCCTCGGAAACGCTGGAGCTGCTTGAGGCGTTTCTTTGAGCGGCTATCGCGGCCACACTGTCGCGATCGCCTTGGGCGGCGGCGGCGCGCGTGGACTTGCGCATATCAGCGTTCTTGAAATTCTCGACGATCTCGGCGTGCGGCCCGTCGCGATAGCCGGAACCTCGATCGGCGCAATCATCGGCGCCGCCTACGCCGCCGGGCATTCCGGCCGTGATTTGCGCGCTCATGTCGAATTCATATTTGCGAGGCGCTTGCAATTGTTGCGGCGGCTTCTGAAAGCGAGGGCGCGGCGGCGAGGAAGGCTTCGTATCGACCTTGCGCATCCTGTTCTGCTGGATGGAGAGCGCTTTCTCAACGCCTTCTGGCCTGAAGGAATGCCCGAACGATTTGAGGATCTGCGCATTCCCTTCCGCGTTGTCGCAACAGATTTTCGTCGGCGTCGGGAAACGGTGTTTTCAAGCGGTCCGCTCAGACCTGCCGTTGCGGGATCGATGGCGATTCCCGGACTTGTGTTGGCCGCTACCTATGGCGAGAGCTATTTTGTCGATGGAGGGCTGGTCAATCCATTGCCTTACAATCATCTCGCCGGACTGGCGGATATTGTCATTGCGGTCGACGTCTCAGGGACCTTCGGTCTTGATGAGCGCAGACGACAGCCCTCGCCGTTCGAGACGATCATCGTCGGAAGCCAGATCATGATGAACGCGATCACGGCTCGAATGATCGAGGAGCAGCCGCCGGACGTGCTCGTATCGCCCGCCGTCAATAAATATCTCGCGCTCGACCTGCTCAAGGCTTCGCGCATCTTCGCCGCCGGAGACGCGTGCCGCGCTGATCTGATCGCAGGGTTGGAGCGCGCGGCTGCGCGGCTCGACAATCAGCGTCGCGCTTGAAAAAACGCCCGCAGCAACTCCGCCGCTTCGCTTTCCCTTAAGCCGCCGTAAACCTCAGGCGCATGATGGCAGGTGGGTTGCGCGAAAAAGCGCGCTCCATGCTCCACGGCGCCTCCTTTCGGATCGCTTGCCGCAAAATACAGCCGACGAATGCGCGCGAATGAAATCGCGCCCGCGCACATCGCGCAAGGCTCAAGCGTCACATAGAGATCGCAGTCGACAAGCCGCTCCGTTCCAAGCTGCGCGCAGGCGGCTCGAATGACAAGCATCTCCGCATGGGCCGTGGGGTCCCGGTCGCGCAGAGTGCGATTGCCGGCGCAGGCGATGACTTCGCCTGCGCGCGCGATCACAGCCCCCACGGGCACTTCTCCAGCCTCGGCCGCCAGCCGTGCGGCGTCGAAGGCGGCGGAGAGGGGATCGGTGAAATCTTGTTTCGCTTTGTCCATCGTTTGCCGTTTCGCATTCATCGCCTCACCTGCTATCAGAGCGCATGAGCGATGAAAAACCCAAAAAACCGCGCGCCTTTGCCGGAGGCGGAGACCGGCCCATGCGGCGGCCAACCGCGCCGCGCCGAAACGACGATGAGCGCGGGGCGAAAGACGCCAAGCCGCATTTCGAAAAGCCGCGTTTCGAAAAACCACGTTTTGATAAGCCGCATACTGGCAAGCCACGGTCCGCGCCAAGGGCCGAAGGCGCTCGTGCGGCCCCGCCGCGCGAGAAGGCTTTTGAGGGAGACCGCATCGCCAAGGTCATGGCTCGCGCCGGCGCCTGTTCTCGCCGTGACGCCGAACAATGGATTGAGGAAGGACGCATCGCCGTCAACGGCCGCGTGCTGACGAGCCCCGCCTTCAACGTGCGCGAGGGCGACAAAATCACCGTCGACGGCGCCCCGCTCGTCGAGCGCGAGCGCACGCGACTGTTTCTGTTTCACAAGCCGGCGGGCCTCGTGACGAGCGCCAAGGACCCCGAAGGCCGCGAAACGGTGTTCGACTATCTCGCGCGTCATTATCCCGATCTGCCGCGCGTCGTCAGCGTCGGCCGTCTCGACATCAACACCGAAGGTTTGCTGCTGCTGACGAACGACGGCGGCCTCGCCCGAACGCTCGAGCTTCCGGCCACAGGCTGGGCGCGGCGCTATCGTGTGCGCGCGCATGGCGAAGTCGATCAGGCGGCGCTCGACCAATTGAAGAAGGGCGTCACGGTGGAAGGCGTGACCTATGCGCCGATCGAGGCCGCGCTCGACCGCGTGCAGGGGTCGAACGCCTGGATTTCGATGAGCCTTCGCGAAGGCAAGAATTGCGAGATCAAGCGCGTGTTGGAGCATCTTGGGCTCGATGTGAACCGGCTCATTCGCTTGTCCTTTGGTCCGTTCCAACTTGGCGAGCTAGGCGAGGGCGTCGTCGAAGAGGTGCGCCTCAAGGTGCTGCGCGAGCAATTGGGCAAAGGGCTCGCAGAACTTGCCGGCGTCGATTTCTCCTCGCCCTTGCAGGAGCGCGTCGAGCCGACGGCGACCGAAATGCAGGAAGCGCGTGAGCGCGCGCAAAAGAGAACGCGCAAGCATGTGTCTGTGCTGCGCGCCCAACATGAATCGAAAGGCGAGAAGGGTCCGCGCGCGCGCATCGAGCGTGGCGCGACCAGCGATCGCAAGGGCCGCGCCGTGGCGGTGGAGAAGGTTGTCGTCGCGCGTCCGAAAGCCGAGTTCGAAACGCGTAACGGACGCAATTTTCGCGCTCTGCGCCGGGCGGATGAGGCGACGCCGCCACATGAAGGTCGAACTCCGCGCGCGCGCGACGAGGGCGGAGAACGCCGTTTCTCCTCGCGTGGGGGTGAGCGCCCGCAATATGAGAAGCGCGGCGGCGAAAGGCCGCATCGCGAAGAGCGCGCGCCTCGGCGAGATCGTGACGACGCGCGCGCCCCATCGAATGAAAGATTCGAACGTCGCCCGAATCGCCGTTTCGACGAGGCCGGGAGCGCGCCACGCGCGACAAGCGAGTCGCGTTTTAATAAGGACGGCGCCGCTAAGCCGCGCGCGCGAGCGCCTGAGCGAGGCGAGGATCGCCGTCGCGAACGCGGCCCGGAGAGGAACGAGGGTCGTAGCCGCGAGGAATTTCGGGCGCCGCGTGCGTCCGGTGGAGAGCGTGACGCGCGCCGCAAGAATTTCGAACGCGACGACCGGCGCGGCGGAGAGCGCTCTGCGCGACCGCCTTCAGGCGACAAGCCGCGCGCGAGTCGCTCGCATGGCGAAGCGAAGTCATTCGAAGGCCCCCGTCGTTTTGAAGGCGCTCGGAAACCTGGCGGTTCGCGCAAGCCGGGAGGCGGCGGCAAGCCGGGCGGTTTTGGCAGGCCAGGCGGCTCCGGCAAATCCGGCGGCCATGGCAAATCAGGCGGGCATGGCAAGCCCGGCGGTCGGCCATCGAGCGGTCCGCGCAAACCTCGCGGTCCTCGCGCATAAATGCGCATCGTCGGCGGTTCGTTGCGCGGGCGCGTGCTGAAGGCGCCGCAATCGCAATCCATTCGCCCAACGTCCGACCGTTTGCGCGAGTTGATCTTCGACATCCTCGCGCACGCTTATGGCGATCCCATCACAGGCGCAAATGTCGTCGATCTTTTCGCAGGCACGGGAGCGCTGGGGATCGAGGCGCTCTCGCGCGGCGCGGCGCGCGTCTTATTCGTCGATGACGGGACGCAGGCGCGCGCGCTGCTGCGCGCCAATATCGAGGCGATGGGTCTGGGCGGTCTGACGCGTGTGTTTCGCCGCGACGCGACGAAGCTCGGCCTTGCGCCTCCTGGCGAGGTCTTCTCGCTCGCCTTTCTCGATCCGCCCTATGGCAGGGGACTGGCCTCGCGGGCATTGGCGTCGCTTGTTTCCGGCGGCTGGCTCGCGCCCGATGCGCTCGTCGTCATCGAGGAGGCGGCGGACGCCGAAGTCGACTTACCCGATGGTCTCATCGAGCAAGAAACGAGACGTTACGGCGATACGAAGATCATTATCGCGCGGAAGAATTGATCAGCCATCTTTCAACGTCATTGCGAGCGAAGCGAAGCAATCCAGCCCTTTTCCCGTCATGGCCGGGCTTGTCCCGGCCATCCGCGTCATGACGAATTGGCTTGATCCAAGTCGTCAATATGTCGGAAAGGGCTGCATCTATGTTAGTCTGCTTGACGTGGATGCCCGCGACAAGCGCGGGCATGACGGGTCTGGCGAATAATAGATTACAATTCTTCACTTCCGTCCAAACAGCTTTTCAATGTCCGAGAGCTTCAACTCCACATAGGTTGGCCGGCCATGATTGCATTGACCGGCGCCGGGCGTCGTCTCCATTTCACGCAGCAGAGCGTTCATTTCTTCGCCAGTCAGTCGTCGGCCCGCGCGCACGGAATGATGACAGGCGCAGGTTGCGAGCACATGATCGAGCTTTCGCGATAGCGCGCGCGAATCGCCGTCTTCGGAAAGAACATCGGCGATGTCGCCGACAAGCCGCGCATGATCGATTTCGCCTAAAATCGCCGGACTTTCACGCACCAGAACGGCGCCGGGCCCAAACGGCTCCAGCACGAGACCGAGCTCGGCAAGTTCAGTCAGCGCCGGAAGCAGCGCTTCCATGCGGTCATTGTCCAGTTCTACGACGCAAGGGATAAGCAAAATCTGACGCGCGACGCCGGTCTCTTCGCGCTGGCGCTTGAGTTTCTCGTACACAAGCCGCTCATGCGCCGCATGTTGATCGACGATGACGACGCCGTCCTGCGTTTGCGCGATGATATAGGTCTCGTGCACTTGCGCGCGCGCGGCGCCGAGCGGCGCATTCGCCTGAGCCGCAGCGTCTGATTCATTGGCGCGCGCATCCGCCATTGGCGCGTCGGTGATGAAAACCGCCTGTGCGCTTTCCGCAAAACCTGACGGCGCATTTGGCGAGCGTCTCGCATCCCAGTCGAGAGTTGGCGCGGGCCGCCAATCGCTGCGTCGCGCATGCGAGGGGAGGGCGTAATTGCTTGCGCGAGCCGCGAGAATGTCGAGCGCCGCGCGGGCAGGCGTATCGGCGCTGCGATGGCTCGCCGCGCCCAAAGCCTGTTTCAAAGCGCCGACGACGAGGCCTCGCACGAGGCCGGGGTCCGCAAAGCGCACTTCCGCCTTGGCCGGATGCACATTGACGTCGACGGTAGCGAATTCGCAATCGACGAACAGCACGACCGCAGGATGGCGATCATGCGAGAGAAAATCGAGATAGGCGGCGCGGATCGCGCCTGCAAACAGCTTGTCGCGCACCGGGCGGCCATTGACGTACACATACTGCATCTGGGCATTGGCGCGATTGAAAGTCGGCAAACCGGCGAGGCCGGTGAGACGCACGCCAGAGCGTTCGGCGTCGATCTCGATGGCGTTGGCGGCAAATTCTTCGCCAAGAACCTGCGCAATGCGTCGCACGCTCCCCGCGGCGTCTTGCACGCAGGCGGGATAGTCGAATGACGCGCCGCTGCTGTTTGCGAGATGGAACCGGACATGCGGATGCGCCATGGCGAGTCGCTTGACGACGTCGGCGATGGCGGAGGTTTCGCTGCGTTCGGACTTCAGGAATTTCAGCCGCGCCGGCGTCGCCGCAAAGAGATCGCGCACTTCGATCTTCGTTCCGCGCGGCCAGCTGGCGGCGCGAAGAGGACGTTTGTGGCCCGCCTCCACGCGGATGGAAAAGCCATGGTCTGCGCCGGTTGCGCGTGTTTCGATCGAAAGATCGGCGACTGCGGCGATTGAGGGAAGCGCTTCGCCGCGAAAGCCGAGGGTTGCGATATGAGTGAGGTCGCCGTCCGGGATTTTGGAGGTCGCGTGCCGCTCTACGGCGAGCGCCAGATCGGCTTCGTTCATTCCGCATCCGTCGTCGACGACTCTGATCAGCTTGCGGCCGCCGTCTTCGATTGCGACGTCAATGCGCCGGGCGCCCGCATCGAGCGCATTTTCGACAAGCTCCTTGACGGCAGACGCCGGCCGCTCGACCACTTCGCCGGCGGCGATGCGATCGACAAGGATGGGATCGAGACGGCGAACGGTCATCAGGGAATCAACTTCGGAAAGAGAGAACGCCCTTTTTATACAAAAACCGCCGCCCGATCTCCTCATTCCACAACCTATTGATTGCATGGAGCGTCGTGACACATGCCGATTGACCCTCGTCGAACGCGTCTGGCGGAATGACAATTAAATGCCAAAGTGAGACAGCGACTTCGTCTGATTCGGCGAAGGCATTAAAGAAGAGGCGATCATGGAAACACTCTGGGTTTTCGCGGAACGGCATCCCTATCTCGCCGCGCTTGCCGCGCTGGCGGTCGTTCTGCTGCTCGCCAGCGTGCGCATCGCCAATCAATATGAGCGCGCCGTCGTGTTCTTGCTTGGACGCTATGTCCGGACGTCGGGGCCGGGACTTTATCTGCTCTTTCCATTCATCGAATGGCAAAGAACAATCGACATGCGCACCATGACGACGTCCGTTGAGCAGCAGGAAACAATTACGCGCGATAACGTGCCGACCAAAATCAACGCCGTTATCTGGCGCCGCATCGTCGATCCGGCGCGCTCAATCATCGAGGTGACGGATGTCGGCGATGCGGTGACGCAAGTGGCTGTGACGGCGTTGCGCTCCATCATTGGCCAGCATTCGCTGGATGATGTGTTGAAGGAACAGGATGCGATTTCCGACGCGCTGCAAAACGTGATCGACAAGGTGACGGAGCCTTGGGGCGTCAAGGTCGAGCGCGTGCAAATGAAGAACGTCGAGATCCCCGAGACCATGCAGCGGGCCATGGCGCAGGAAGCCGAAGCCCTGCGCGAAAAGCGCGCGCGTCAGATCAAGGCGGAAGCGGAATTGGAGGCGGCCGGTCTCTTGAGGCAAGCCGCCGAAAAGATCATGGCGAGCCCTGCCGGACTCGAATTGCGGCGCATGCAGATGATCACTGAAGTCGGCGCGGAGCAAAACACCATGACCATTATCATGATGCCGAGCGAATTCGTTGAAATGGCGCGGGCGATTGGCGCGCGAGCCACCGATAAAACGAGCGAATGAGCCCCTTCCCGATGGCGCGGGAAGGGGGTGGCGCGACGCGAAGCTCGATCAGGCGACGCCTTTGGCGTTCAGGAACGGTCCGTATAATTTGTCATTGTTGGGAATATGATCGGTTAGCCAGCCGACCACAAAGCCGGCGGTTTCGCCGGTGATTTCCGCTTCGCCTGCATGGAATTTCTTTTGCAGGTCGAGACAGGTCGCGACGAGTTTGTCGTGCTCCGCTTTGTGCGCTGCGAGGGCCGGGTAATCATATTTGGCGAAATTCGCTTCTTCAGCCGCAAAATGATCGGCGACGCAGGCGATGAGCGCGTCCAGTTGCTTGCCGACCTGTGCGCGGTCGCCGCTGCCGACGGCGTCGCCAAGCGCGTTCACAAGTCTGAAAATTTCCTGATGCTCGCTATCGTGGGCGCTGACATTGGTCGCGAATTGGTCCTTGGTCCAGGTCATGAGCGACATGAGTTTTCCTTCCGTGAAAACGTTTTTTGTTGCGCTCGATCATGGGACGCTGGTGGAACCCAAAACAGCTGGAAACTGTGCGACTTCTCGCGCCCGTGAACGAGGGACTACGAGTAAGAGAGGAGCGAGCGTTTGTAATTGATTGGCGTCAATGCGAGACGATGTGACGCATCCCGATATTGCACAACGCCTGATGACAAAGTTTCGTCATGGCGATTTGCGCCACCAGCTATCTAGCGTGACGTTAAACAGCGGCGCGGAATATCGCGGCAGGCGATCGGGCCTCGCGATGTCGTTCGAATGCGCGATCCATTGCTCCGGCGCATGATAAAGCGGGACAATGTAAAATCCCGACAGCAGCACGCGATCATATGCGCGCACGGCTGTGACGAACTCGTCCTGCGTTCTTGCCGCGAGCAGCGCATTGATCAGCGCATCAAGCGCAGGAGAGGAGGCTCCGGTGAGATTGAACGAAGCTTCCTGCTTCGCGCTCGCCGATCCCCAGCGCATGCGCTGCTCATTGCCGGGCGAGGCCGAGGCCGTCCATTGGCCGATCATCATGTCGAAATCGAATTTTTGCCGCCGGCGCTGATATTGAACCTCGTCGACAAGACGCACCAAAGCCTTGACGCCAATGCGCTGCAGCGAGGCGGCGTAATTAAGCGCGAGTCGCTCCTGATTGCGATCCTTCACCATGATCTCGAAAGCGACCGGAACTCCGTCCTTCGTCAGCGCATCGCCGTCGACATGGTAGCCGGCGTCGGCGAGCAGGGCGAGCGCGCGCCGCGCCATCTCCGCGGTCGCGGCCGGAGCCGTCATTGACGGGCGGGCGCCAGCGCCCCTCCATAATGTCTTCGCGCACCGCGTCCGGAAAAGGCGCAAGAAGCGCGCGCTCGGCTGTGCTCGCAGGCCTTCCGGATGAGGAGAGTTCGGAATCGTCGAAGAAGCTTTTCGTGCGCGTATAGAGGCCCGAGTAGAGATTGGCGTTGATCCATTCAAAATCGAACATCATGCCAAGCGCTTCGCGCAATCGAATGTCGCGAAATATGTCTCGGCGCAGATTGAAGGCGAAGCCCTCCATCCCTTTGGGAGAGTCGTTGTGCAGCGCTTCTTTTACGACGCGCCCTTCGCGCAGCGCCGGAAAATCATAGTCGCTCGCCCAACGCGTCGTGCTTGTCTCCTCGCGATAATCAAGGAGGCCTGCCTTGAACGCTTCAAAGAGCGCATTGCCGTCGCGAAAATAGTCGATGTTTATTTCGTCGAAATTATTGAAGCCTCGTTGGCTCGGAACGTCTTTCGCCCAATAATTGGGGTCGCGCCGCAGCACCAGGCGCGCGCCGGGGCGCGCTTCCGCGACGATGTAGGGGCCGGAGCCCAAGGGCAGCGCAAGAGTCGACTCGGAAAAATGCTCGACGTCCGTCGCATGTTTCGGAAGCACCGGCATGATCGCGAGGATGAGCGGCAATTCGCGGTCGTTGGCCCCACTGATGTCGAACCGAACAGTATGGGCGTCAGGCGCCTCCGCCTTTTTGACGAAGCCATAGGCGATGCGCTGCTGGGGCCGCCCTTTGGATTTCAGCAGTTCAAAGGAAAACAGAACGTCGTCCGCCGTCAGCGGAGCGCCATCCGAGAAATGAGCGCGCGGATCGAGGTGGAACGTGACAAAGGAGCGCGCGTCATCGGTTTCAATGGATTGCGCGATCAACCCATAGAGCGTGAACGGCTCGTCCTGCGAGCGCGCCATCAATGACTGAAACACATTGCCGGCAAGTCCCTGCGCGGCGGATCCGGATTTCAAGTTGAAGGGATTGAGGCTGTCGAATGTTCCGGCGAGACCGATACGAAGGCGTCCGCCTTTTTTCGCCTCGACATTGGCGTAAGGAAAGTGATCGAAGTCGGGCGGCAGCGCTGGCTCGCCATGAACGGCTATTCCGTGAGTCGGCTCCTTCGACCACGCCAGGTCGCACGCGCAATCGGCGGCGACCAGCACGAGGCCGCCAAGAAGCGCGACGAATATGCGCGGCGGCGGGCGGAAGAAAAGACGAATCGCTTGCACGAGCATGGACGGACCATAATCCAACTGTTTCATCGTTCCCCAACCAAAAAGGCGTCGAACGTGGGTCGGGCGCTTTCAAACATCTTATTGTAAATACTAAATTTCCGCCATCTCGATCGATTCTCCGCGATGCGGCGGGCAAAGCTCAAGGGCTAATAAAATGCGCGGCGACGACTGCTTTATCCCATTGCCCGCTGGAATTTTTTGCGCCGAACATGTAAGAGGCGTGCCGTCAACTCGTCGCCGCTTCGATCGGCAGACTGCGAAGGGACCGACCGGCGTGTCGGATGTTTGGCCTCTTCGTGGGGACTGGGCGGGTTTCCGTCAGGACGCGTGAATTATCGTTTTCCGTCCTCCAGACGAAAAACTCAGGTAGACACTCGAAAGGAATTCCGATGTCGATGAATTTGAAGCGGTTGCTCGCTATGGCTGGCGCTGGAGCCGTCCTGTTGACGGGCGCCCCGGTCCTTGCGCAGCAGGCGCCCCAGGGACAAGCGCCCGCTCAGCAGCAACAACCTCAGGGGCCGATCAAAGCGGACCTCGTCGCCGTTCAGCAGGATTGGACCAAGGTTTGCGGCGCCGATCCGCAGACGAAAAAGGAAATCTGCTACACGACGCGCGATTTCGGCGCGCAGGCCGACCAGCCGTTGCTTGCGCTCGCCGTCTATGACCCGAAGGGCGAGGACAGCAAAATCGTGCGTCTTCTGCTGCCGCCGGGATTGATGCTGAAACCCGGTTTCCGCTTCGCCGTCGATAAGGCCCCGCTCGAAGCCGGCGCTTTCGAGATCTGTTTCCCGAACGGCTGTTTTGCGGAAGCGAAAGTGAAGGGCGCCCTCGTCGATTCGATGAAGAAGGGCGAGAAAATGACCGTGATCGTCAAGAATCAGGTCAATAATGAAGTGACCTTCACTTTGCCTCTCGCGGGTTTCGGCAAGGCCTTCGATGGCCCGGCCATCGACCCGAAGGTGCTCGAAGAACAGCAGAAGAAGCTGCAGGAAGAGTTGCAGAAGAAAGCTGAAGAAGAGCGCAAGAAGCTCGAAGCTCAAAAAGGAGCCGCGCCTGCCCTAAAGAGCGCTCCGACCAACGGCAAGTAAACGACCACAAAACGATAATGAAATGCCCGCGCTCGTCGCGGGCATTTTTTTGACTGAGCGTCCGTTAACTGATGAGACGACGCGTCAATGGCGTTTGGCGGCCCTGATGCGATAGGCGCCGTCTTCGTCGCGCTCGAAAACTTCATCGACCTGCGGATGCCGCACGGGATCGCCCGAGGTGTCCGGAGCGAGATTCTGCTCCGAAACATAGGCGACATATTCCGTTTCGGAGTTTTCCGCATAGAGGTGGTAGAAGGGCTGGTCCTTGCGCGGCCGCACTTCTTCCGGAATTGAGAGCCACCATTCCTCGGTGTTCGCGAATTCTGGGTCCACATCGTAGATGACGCCGCGAAACGGATAGCGGCGATGCTTAACGACCTGGCCGATGGCGAATTTGGCGATGGATTCTCGCGGCATGTCTATCGACGCCATTGCTAACGCTTTAACTTTCGAATGTCGTAGCGCAGGCGCGCCTCTCCCGTCAATGTCGCAAGGGTCCAGGGGCGCAGCGTGGACGAGCGCAGCCGTCCACGCCCTCGTGACTAGAAGCCGTATATTCTGGCGTATTCGGCGTCGCTCGCGGCGACCTGCCTGGCGAGATCGACGATGACCTTCGCCTGTTTCCAGGTCGCGTCGTCCTGCATGCGGCCATCGATCATCACGGCGCCGGTTCCGTCGGGCATGGCCTCGAGCACGCGACGCGCGAAAGCGACCTCTGCGGGGTCAGGCGAGAAGACGCGCTTCGCAATGGCGATCTGAGACGGGTGAAGCGACCAGGCGCCGGCGCAGCCAAGCAGGAACGCATTTCGAAACTGCGCTTCGCAGGCGGGGGAATCCGAGAAGTCCCCAAAGGGTCCGTAGAAAGCCTTGATGCCCGCCGACGCGCAGGCGTCCACCATTTTGGCGATGGTGTAGTGCCACAGATCCTGTTGGAACGCCGCGCGCAGGCCTTGTCCGGGATCGGCGTCCGCCAGCACCTTATATTCGGGATGGCCGCCGCCGACGCGCGTCGTCTTCATCGCGCGCGAGGCTGCGAGATCCGCGGGTCCGAGGCTGATTCCGTGCATGCGCGGCGAAGCGGAGGCGATGGCGTCGACATTTTTGACGCCTTCGGCCGTTTCCAAAATGGCGTGGATAAGAATGGGCTTCCTGACCCCATTGCGCGCCTCGAGCTGCGCCAGCAACTGGTCGAGATAGGCGATGTCCCACGGGCCTTCGACCTTCGGCAGCATGACGACGTCGAGCTTGTTTCCCACCGCGCCGACGATTTCGATCATGTCGTCGAGCGCCCAGGGGGAATTCAGCGCGTTCATGCGGGTCCAGAGGCCCGTGGAGCCAAAGTCGGTCGCCTTCGCCATTTCGATGAAACCGGCGCGCGCCGCCTCCTTGGCGTCGGCGGGAATGGCGTCCTCAAGATTGCCGAGCACCACATCGACCTGTTTGGCGATTTCGGGCGCCTTGGCGCGCATTTTTTCAAGATGCGGCGGCACGAAATGGATCATGCGCTCGACTTTGACGGGGAGCTCCCGAAGCGGCGCAGGGGCTCCGATGGCGAGCGGACGATAGAATTGATTGGGGAGTTTCATTGTTCGGCTCCAGTCTTCGCCGCCGAGCTAACGCAGATGGGAAGGCGATGCAACGTCAAATGAATGAAGCGAGCCAGCGTTTGCGCGAAGGCGTTTTTCGTTTCGCATGGAGCGCGATCGAAACGTCCCCAACCTCCCAGGACAATGTATTGGCTGCGATTTTGCGCGCGCGCGACGGCGTATTCAGCGGGCTTGACGAAAAGGCGGCGTCGATGCGCTTCTCTCAATAGGTCGCTTGCGATCCGCATCTTTCGTTTCGCGCGCTATGACGTGAATTTTCTCGTCATATCACCGAATCTTCGCTTGACGTTGCGGTTCGTCGCGATTAGGTTCCGCGCACTTTCGACAGGCCGTAAGTTCATGCCGTCGCCTGCGACTCGCGAGCGACAATTCGAATTTAAACGCTGTCGGCCTCACCTGTGACCGCCAAGTCATAATTGGTAATCATCCCGGCGCCGCCGCGCGTCGGACAGGAAGGCACGATCCCGGTTTCCCGGGATCCTCTGCAATTTGAGCGCCTTGGGCCATCCGGCCGAGGGCGCTCGGCTCGCTTGCGTTAACGGATAACGCATGCGGGTGAATGGGTTTCGCCAATTCGCTCAAAGCGAAGGACTTATTGATGCCGACGATCAGCCAGTTGATCCGCAAGCCGCGGCAACCGAAGACATACCGCGAGAAGTCCCGCCATCTCGGGGCCTGCCCGCAGAAGCGCGGCGTCTGCACGCGCGTCTATACGACGACCCCGAAGAAGCCGAACTCGGCTCTCCGCAAGGTCGCCAAGGTGCGTCTCACCAACGGCTTCGAGGTCATCGGCTACATTCCGGGCGAAGGCCACAATCTCCAGGAGCACTCGGTGGTCATGATCCGCGGCGGCCGCGTGAAGGACCTTCCGGGCGTTCGTTATCACATTCTGCGCGGCGTGCTCGACACGCAGGGCGTCAAGGACCGCAAGCAGCGCCGTTCGAAATACGGCGCCAAGCGTCCGAAGTAATTAGGGAGCGAAAGCCATGTCGCGCCGTCACCGGGCAGAAAAACGTGAAGTGATCGAAGACGCCAAATATGGCGATCTCGTTCTCACGAAATTCATGAATTCGATTATGTACGACGGCAAGAAGTCGGTCGCCGAAGCGATCGTCTACGGCGCTTTCGACATCATCGAGACGAAGATCAAGAGCGATCCGCTGGCGGTGTTCAAGCAGGCGCTCGAAAATGTCGCGCCGGCGATCGAGGTTCGCTCGCGGCGCGTTGGCGGCGCCACCTATCAGGTGCCGGTCGAAGTCCGTAACGAGCGCCGGCAGGCCTTGGCGATCCGCTGGATCATCAACGCCGCGCGCGACCGTAACGACAAGACCATGGTCGACCGCCTGTCCTCCGAATTGATCGACGCCTCCAACAACCGCGGCAATGCGGTGAAGAAGCGCGAAGACACCCATCGCATGGCGGAAGCCAACCGCGCCTTCTCGCATTATCGCTGGTAACGGCAAGCAGCGCCAAACGAGGATTTTCGCAATGCCCCGCTCCCATCCGATCGAGGACTACCGCAACTTCGGGATCATGGCCCACATTGACGCGGGCAAGACCACGACGACCGAGCGCATCCTCTATTATTCCGGCAAGAGCCATAAGATCGGCGAGGTGCATGAAGGCGCCGCGACGATGGATTGGATGGAGCAGGAGCAAGAGCGCGGCATCACGATCACCTCGGCTGCGACCACGACCTTTTGGAACGGCAAGCGCCTCAACATCATCGACACGCCCGGCCACGTCGACTTCACGATTGAGGTCGAGCGCTCCTTGCGCGTGCTCGACGGCGCCGTATGCGTGCTCGACGGCAATCAGGGCGTCGAGCCGCAGACCGAGACCGTATGGCGTCAAGCCGACAAATACAGCGTTCCGCGCGTCGTCTTCGTCAATAAAATGGACAAGATCGGCGCCGACTTTTTTCGCTGCGTCGACGATATCCAGACCAAGGTCGGCGGCAAGCCGGTCTGCATGCAGCTCCCGATCGGCTCCGAAAACACTTTCAAGGGCGTCATCGATCTCGTCCGCATGAAAGCGGTGGTCTGGGAGGATGAAGGCCTCGGCGCGAAATATCACGACGAAGAAATTCCGGCGGACCTCAAAGAGAAGGCGGCCGAGTATCGTCTGAAGCTGATCGAGGCGGCGGTCGAACTCGATGATGAGGCGATGAGCGCCTATCTCGACGGCCATGAGCCCGACGAAGCGACTTTGAAGAGACTTGTCCGCAAGGGCGTTCGTCAGATCGCCTTCCATCCGGTGTTCTGCGGCTCGGCCTTCAAGAACAAGGGCGTGCAGCCGCTGCTCGACGCGGTCGTCGATTATTTGCCCTCGCCGATCGATCGCGAAGCGATCAAGGGCGTCGATCCGGACACCGGCGCCGATATGGTGCGCAATCCGAACGACGGCGACCCCTTTTCGCTGCTCGCCTTCAAGATCATGGACGATCCTTTCGTCGGCACGATCACCTTCTGCCGCGTCTATTCGGGCAAGGTGGAGTCGGGTTCGACGGTCATCAATTCGACCAAGGATCGCAAGGAGCGCGTCGGCCGCATGTTGCTGATGCACGCCAACAATCGCGAAGACATCAAGGAAGCCTACGCGGGCGACATCGTCGCGCTTGCGGGCCTCAAGGACACGCGCACAGGCGATACGCTCTGCGATCCGCAGAAGCCGGTGATCCTGGAGCGCATGGAGTTCCCGGAGCCGGTCATCGAAATCGCCGTCGAGCCGAAATCCAAGGCCGATCAGGAGAAGCTCGGCATCGCGCTCTCGAAGCTCGCCGCCGAAGATCCGTCCTTCCGCGTGTCGACGGACCAGGAAAGCGGTCAAACGATTTTGAAGGGCATGGGCGAGCTCCATCTCGACATCAAGGTCGATATTTTGAAGCGCACCTATAAGGTCGACGCCAATATCGGCGCGCCGCAGGTCGCCTATCGCGAGCGCCTAACGAAGCGCGTCGAGATCGACTACACGCATAAGAAGCAGACCGGCGGCACCGGACAGTTCGCCCGCGTCATCATCATCTTCGAGCCCAACGAGGCTGGCAAAGGCAATGTTTTCGAGTCGAAGATCGTCGGCGGCGCCGTGCCGAAAGAATATATCCCGGGCGTCGAGAAGGGCATCAACAGCGTCATGGGGTCGGGCATTCTCGCGGGCTTTCCCGTTGTGGATGTCAAGGCCACACTGATCGACGGCGGCTTCCACGACGTCGACTCGTCGGTTCTCGCCTTCGAAATTGCTTCGCGCGCGGCGTTCCGCGAGGCGCTGCAAAAGGGCGCTTCGGTGTTGCTCGAGCCGATCATGAAGGTCGAGGTCGTGACGCCCGAAGACTATGTCGGCAGCGTGATCGGCGATCTGAACGGACGGCGTGGTCAAATCCAGGGTCAGGACATGCGCGCCAACGCCGTCGTGATCGACGCGATGGTGCCGCTCGCCAATATGTTCGGCTACGTCAACACATTGCGCTCCATGAGCCAGGGGCGCGCGAACTACACGATGCAATTCGATCACTATGAGCAGGCGCCTGAAGGCGAATCGAAGAAGGTCCAGGCCAAATACGCCTGACGTCGAACGCTTGAAGGTTAAGAGATCTTATAAGGAGTGTGGCCATGGCCAAGGAAAAGTTCTCACGCACGAAGCCGCATTGCAACATCGGGACGATTGGTCACGTCGACCATGGGAAGACGTCGCTGACGGCGGCGATCACCAAGGTTTTGGCGGAGACGGGCGGCGCGACGTTCACGGCCTATGACCAGATCGACAAGGCTCCCGAGGAGAAGGCGCGCGGCATCACGATTTCGACGGCGCATGTGGAATATGAGACGGCCAACCGTCACTATGCCCACGTCGATTGCCCCGGCCATGCGGACTATGTGAAGAACATGATCACCGGCGCGGCGCAGATGGACGGCGCGATTCTCGTGGTCTCCGCCGCCGACGGCCCGATGCCGCAGACGCGCGAGCATATTCTGCTCGCCCGCCAGGTCGGCGTTCCGGCGCTGGTGGTGTTTTTGAACAAGGTCGACATGGTCGACGATCCGGAGCTTCTGGAGCTCGTGGAGTTAGAGGTTCGCGAGCTGCTGTCGAAATATGAGTTTCCGGGCGACGACATTCCGATCGTGAAGGGCTCGGCGCTGTGCGCTCTCGAGGGCAAGAACCCGGAGATCGGCCATGACGCGATCCTGAAGCTGATGGCGGAAGTGGATCGCTACATTCCGCAGCCGGAGCGCCCGAAGGATCAGCCGTTCCTGATGCCGGTCGAGGACGTGTTCTCGATTTCGGGCCGCGGCACGGTGGTGACGGGCCGCATCGAGCGCGGGATCGTGAAGGTCGGCGAGGAAGTCGAGATCGTCGGCATTCGTCCGACGACCAAGACGACGGTGACGGGCGTCGAGATGTTCCGCAAGCTGCTCGATCAGGGCGAGGCGGGCGACAACGTCGGCTGCCTGCTGCGCGGCACGAAGCGCGAGGATGTGGAGCGCGGTCAGGTTCTGTGCAAGCCGGGTTCGGTGAAGCCGCACACGAAGTTCAAGGCCGAGGCTTACATTCTGACGAAGGAAGAGGGCGGCCGCCATACGCCGTTCTTCACCAATTATCGTCCGCAATTCTACTTCCGCACGACGGATGTGACGGGAATCGTCACGCTGCCGGAGGGCGTGGAGATGGTGATGCCGGGCGACAATGTGACGATGGACGTGGTGCTGATCGTGCCGATCGCCATGGAGGAGAAGCTGCGCTTCGCCATTCGCGAAGGCGGTCGAACCGTCGGCGCCGGCGTCGTCGCAAGCATCATCGAGTAACGACAGGCGGATTTCTGGACCGCGAGCCTTCAAGGTTCGCTTTCACAATAAGAGTTGCGAGCCAACGGCTCGCAACTAAATGGCGGGCTCAGTCAGTTCGCGGTCCTAGAGGAAGAGACAATGAACGGTCAGAACATCCGGATTCGCCTCAAGGCTTTCGATCACCGAATCCTTGATACGTCGACGAAGGAAATCGTCTCGACGGCGAAGCGAACGGGCGCGCAAGTGCGCGGTCCGATTCCCTTGCCGACGAAGATCGAGAAATTCACGGTGAATCGCTCGCCGCACATCGACAAGAAGTCGCGCGAGCAATTCGAGATTAGAACGCATAAGCGCGTTCTCGACATTGTCGATCCCACGCCGCAAACGGTGGACGCGCTGATGAAGCTCGACCTCGCGGCCGGCGTCGACGTCGAGATCAAGCTGTAAGAAGACAAAAGGAACTGGGCGGCTTCCGCATCTAAACGGGAAGCTCGCTTTGCGAAGGATCAGATCATGCGGTCGGGCGTCATCGCGCAAAAGGTCGGAATGACCCGCATCTTTACGGATGCGGGCGAGCATGTGCCGGTTACGGTCCTGAAGCTTGACGGCTGTCAGGTCGTCGCGCAGCGGACCAAAGAGCAGAACGGCTATACGGCGGTTCAGCTCGGGATTGGCCGCGCCAAGGTCAAGAACGTCTCGAAAGCCGAGCGCAATCGCTTCGCGGTCGCTAAGGTGGAGCCGAAGCTGAAGCTCGCGGAGTTTCGCGTGAATGAAGGCGAGCTGCTTCCCGTCGGCGCGGAGATCACCGCGGATCATTTCGTGGTCGGGCAATTCGTCGACGTGACGGGAACGAGCACCGGCAAGGGTTTCGCGGGGCCGATGAAGCGCTGGAACTTCGGCGGCCTGCGCGCGTCGCACGGCGTTTCCGTGTCGCATCGCTCGCATGGTTCGACCGGCGGTCGTCAGGACCCGGGCAAGACCTTCAAGAACAAGAAAATGGCGGGCCATATGGGCGTCGACCGCGTGACGACGCAGAATTTGCGCGTCGTTCAGACCGACGTCGAACGCGGGTTGCTGCTCGTGCAGGGCGCGGTCCCCGGTCACGCCGGCGGCTGGATTTATGTGCGCGACGCCGTCAAGCGGCCTCTGCCGAAGGATGCGCCGCAGCCGGGCAAGTTCCGCGTTACGGATGCGGACGGCGCCGCCGCGCAAGACGAACAGAAGGAGGGCTGAGCCGTGAAGATCGACGTCACGTCGTTCGACGGCCAGGCGGCCGGTTCGATCGAACTTTCGGATGAGGTATTTGGCCTTGAGCCCCGCGAGGATCTGATCTTCCGGATGGTTCGCTGGCAGCTCGCCAAGCGCCGGGCCGGCACCCATGCGGTGAAGAACCGCGCGGAGATCGCCCGCACCGGCAAGAAGATGTATAAGCAGAAGGGCACGGGCGGCGCTCGCCACGGCTCCGCGCGCGTGCCGCAGTTTCGCGGCGGCGGACGCGCCTTCGGCCCGCAGGTCAGAAGCCACGAGCATGATCTGCCCAAAAAGGTGCGTCAGCTTGCGCTGAAACATGCGCTTTCGGCGAAGGCCAAAGACGGCGCGATCGTCATTTGGGAGAGCGCTTCGCTCGCCGAGCCGAAGACCAAACTGCTGAAGGCTGGCTTTGAAAAGTCGGGTCTCTCGAGCGCGCTCATTATCGACGGCGCTCGCCCGCAGGAAAATTTCGCGCTTGCGGCGCGCAATCTGCCGAAGATCGACGTATTGCCGGTCGAAGGCGTCAATGTTTACGACATTCTGCGTCGGGAAAAGCTCGTCCTGACCCGCGCGGCGGTCGATGCGCTGGAGGCGCGCCTGAAATGAGCAAAGATGTGCGTCATTACGACGTGATCGTCGCACCGGTCATCACCGAGAAAGCGACGCTCGCCTCCGAGAACAACCAGGTGGTGTTCAAGGTCGCGCGGACCGCCACCAAACCGCAGATCAAAGCGGCGGTGGAAGGTCTGTTCGACGTGAAGGTTACGGGCGTCAACACGCTTGTTCGCAAGGGCAAGGTGAAAGCGTTCCGGGGCATTCGGGGCAAGCAGAGCGATGTGAAGAAGGCCGTCGTCACTTTGGCCGAAGGCCAAAAGATCGACGTCACGACCGGACTCTAAGAGAAGGCTAAGGACAAGAACATGGCGCTGAAGACATTCAAGCCGGTCACGCCGAGCCTTCGTCAGCTCGTGATCGTCGATCGAAGCGAACTTTACAAAGGCAAGCCGGTCAAAACCCTGACCGAGGGCAAGTCGTCGAAGGGCGGCCGCAATAATAACGGCCGCGTGACGGTGCGTTTTCGCGGCGGCGGCCATAAGCAGACCTATCGCATTGTGGATTTCAAGCGCCGCAAGCTCGACGTTCCGGCCAAGGTGGAGCGGATCGAATATGATCCCAACCGCAGCGCCTTCATCGCGCTGATCCGTTATTCGGACGGCGAATTGTCTTACATTCTGGCTCCCCAGCGTCTGTCGGTCGGCGACGAAGTGATCTCCGGTCAGCAGGTCGACGTGAAGCCGGGCAACGCCATGCCGGCGGCCAATATTCCGGTCGGCACGATCGTGCACAATGTCGAAATGAAGATCGGCAAGGGCGGCGCGATCGCGCGCTCCGCCGGAACCTATGCGCAGATCGTCGGCCGCGATCAGGGCTATGTGATCCTTCGTCTGAATTCAGGCGAGCAGCGTCTGGTTCACGGACAGGGCTTTGCGACGATCGGAGCGGTCTCGAACCCCGACCATATGAATATTTCGATCGGCAAGGCCGGCCGTTCCCGCTGGCTTGGCCGTCGGCCCCATAATCGCGGCGTGACGATGAATCCGATCGACCATCCGCACGGCGGCGGCGAAGGCCGCACCTCGGGCGGCCGGCATCCGGTGACGCCCTGGGGCAAGCCCACAAAGGGCAAGAAGACTCGCAGCAACAAATCCACCGATCGTTTCATCGTGTCGTCGCGGCACGCACGCAAGAAGAAGGGCTGATCCATGGCTCGTTCGATTTGGAAGGGCCCGTTCGTCGACGGCTATCTGCTCAAGAAGGCGGACGCCTCACGCGCCTCGGGTCGCTCGGAAGTCATCAAGACGTGGAGCCGCCGCTCCACCATTCTGCCGCAGTTCGTCGGACTGACCTTCGGCGTTCACAACGGTCATAAGCATATTCCGGTCTCGGTCAGCGAAGACATGATCGGCCACAAGTTCGGCGAATTCGCTCCGACGCGGACCTTCCATGGTCATGCGGCGGACAAGAAGGCGAAGAGGGGCTAACGGATCATGTCGAAGCCGAATAATCCGCGCGCGCTTGCCGACAACGAGGCGAAGGCCGTCGTCAGAATGCTGCGCATCTCGCCGCAAAAGCTCAATCTTCTCGCCCAGCTCATTCGCGGCAAGAAGGTGGATCGCGCGCTCGCCGATCTGGAGTTTTCGCGCAAGAGAATTGCGCATGAGGTGAAGAAGGGGCTGGAAAGCGCGATCGCCAACGCCGAAAACAACCACAGCCTCGACGTCGACGATTTGATCGTCGCGCAGGCGTTTGTCGGCAAGGCGCTGGTGATGAAACGTTTTCATGCGCGCGCGCGCGGTCGGTCGAGCCGGATTGAGAAGCCGTTCTCGAATCTGACGATCATCGTGCGTGAAGTCGAAGCAGCGGCGAAAGCCTGAAGGAGCAACCATGGGTCAGAAGGTCAATCCGATCGGGCTGCGCCTCGGCGTCAACCGAACCTGGGATTCGCGCTGGTTCGCCAATAAGGGCGAATACGCCAAGCTTCTTCACGAGGATATCGCCATTCGCGAGGCGGTCACCAAAATGTTGAAGCAGGCGGCGGTGTCGCGCATCGTCATCGAACGCCCGCATAAGAAGTGCCGCGTGACGATCTACTCGGCGCGTCCGGGCGTCGTCATCGGCAAGAAGGGCGCCGACATCGACAAGATCCGCAAGCTGGTCGGCAAGCTGACGGGCAGCGAGGTCGTGATCAACATCGTCGAGGTGAGGAAGCCTGAAATCGAAGCGGCGCTCGTCGCCGATTCGATCGCCCAGCAGCTCGAGCGCCGCGTCGCGTTTCGTCGCGCCATGAAGCGCGCGGTGCAATCGGCGATGCGTCTTGGCGCCCAGGGCATTCGCATCAATTGTTCGGGACGTCTCGGCGGGGCCGAGATCGCGCGTCTCGAGTGGTATCGCGAGGGCCGCGTTCCTCTGCACACTCTGCGCGCTGACGTGGACTACGGCGTCGCCACCGCGCACACCGCCTATGGCACTTGCGGCATCAAGGTCTGGATCTTCAAAGGCGAGATCCTCGAGCATGATCCGATGGCGCAGGACAAGCGCCAGGCCGAGCAGGCCGCTGGTGGGGGCGATCATCACGGGGACCGCGATCACCGCGATCGCGAGCGTCGCCGCCGCGAACCGCGCGAACCGCGCGACGCGGCCTGACGCCCATTGAATTTGAGAGTTCGACATCATGTTGCAACCCAAACGCACAAAGTTCCGCAAGGCCTTCAAAGGTCGCATCCGCGGCAATACGAAGGGCGGCTTCGCGCTGAACTTCGGCCAGTTTGGCCTGAAGGCCCTGGAGCCCGAGCGCATCACGGCGCGTCAGATCGAGGCTGCGCGCCGCGCCATGACGCGTCACATGAAGCGCGCGGGCCGCGTGTGGATCCGCATCTTCCCGGACGTGCCGATTTCGAAGAAGCCGACCGAAGTGCGCATGGGCAAGGGCAAGGGCGCGCCGGAGTTGTGGGCCGTTCGCGTCGCGCCGGGCCGCATCATGTTCGAGATCGATGGCGTTCCCGCGCCGGTCGCGCGCGAGGCTTTGACGCTTGCGGCCGCCAAACTGCCCATCAAGACGCGCTTCATCGAGCGCATTGCGGAATAAGGATCGGCGAGATGAAGAGCAAGCAACGCGTATCCGATCTTCGCGCCTTTTCCGAGGATCAATTGAACGACGAGGTCCTCAACCTCAAGAAAGAGCAGTTTAATCTGCGCTTTCAGCGAGCGACGGGTCAGCTCGAGAACACGTCCCGCGTGCGCATCGTCAGGCGCGATATCGCGAGAGCGAAAACCATTGCCGCGCAGAAGCGCGCTGAACAGAAGAAGTAACGCCATGCCGAAGCGAATTCTCGAAGGCGTCGTCGTCAGCGACAAGCAGAACAAGACCGTCGTCGTGAAGGTCGAGCGCCGCTTCACGCATCCGCTGTTCCAAAAGACGGTGCGGCGCACGAAGAACTACCATGCGCATGACGAGAACCAAAAGTTCAAGGTCGGCGACACGGTGACGATTGAAGAGACGGCGCCGATCTCGCGCTTGAAGCGCTGGCGCGTCGTCGAAGGCGAAGCCAAGGCGTGAAGACGCCAAGGATGTTTTGAACGTGGATTTTCTGGACGAAGTCGGCCGATGGCCGAAACCAGACCAGATGAAAGAGGCGGGTAAGCCATGATACAGATGCAGACAAATCTCGACGTCGCCGACAATTCCGGCGCCCGCCGGGTCATGTGCATCAAGGTGCTGGGCGGTTCGAAGCGCAAATACGCCGGCGTGGGCGACATTATTGTCGTGTCCATCAAGGAAGCGATTCCGCGCGGCCGCGTGAAGAAGGGCGACGTGCTTAAGGCCGTCGTGGTTCGCACCGCGAAGGACATCAAGCGCGCGGACGGTTCAACGATCCGTTTCGATTCCAATGCGGCCGTGCTGATCAACAATCAGTCGGAGCCGATCGGCACCCGCATCTTCGGACCGGTTCCGCGCGAATTGCGCGCCAAGAATCACATGAAGATCATCTCGCTCGCGCCGGAGGTGCTGTAATGGCCGCGAAAATCAAGAAAGGCGACAAAGTCGTCGTTCTCGCCGGCCGCGACAAGGGCCGTTCCGGCGAAGTCTTGCGCGTCATTCCGAGCGAAAGCCGCGCGGTGGTCGACGGCGTCAACATGGTCAAGCGCCATCAGCGTCAGACCAAGGACCGCGAGGCTGGAATCATCACCAAGGCCGCGCCGTTGAATTTGTCCAATCTCGCCGTCGCCGATCCCAAGGACGGCAAGCCGACGCGCGTCGGATTCAAGATTCTCGACGACGGCCGCAAGGTCCGCGTCGCCAAGCGTTCCGGAGAACAGATCGATGGCTGAGGAAAAGAAGCCGAAACCCGCCAAGGCTGCGAAGGCCCCTGCGGACGGCGCTCCCGCCGCCGAGGCCAAGAAGTCGGACGAAGCGAAAAAGCCGTCGGAGGCCAAGAAGCCCGCCGAGGCGAAGCCGGCTGCTGAAAAGTCTGCGAAGCCGAAGGCCGCGCCGAAGGGAAAATCTGCGGACGGAGAGGCAAGGGAGCCGAAGGCGAAAGCGGTCATTCCCGAGGGCCCCTACACGCCGCGTCTCAAGAAGCATTACGACGAGGTCATCCGCGCCGAGCTCACCAAGCAGTTTGGCTATAAGAATCCGCTCGAAGTGCCGGTCATTGAAAAGATCGTGCTGAATATGGGCGTGGGCGAGGCCGTCAACGACACCAAGAAGGTGACGTCGGCTGCGGGCGATCTTGCGCTTATCGCGGGGCAGAGACCTGTGGTGACGCGGGCGCGCAAGGCGATCTCGACGTTCAAAGTGCGCGAGAACATGCCGATCGGCGCCAAGGTCACTTTGCGCAAGACGCGCATGTACGAGTTCCTCGACCGGCTCATCACCGTTGCGTTGCCGCGCGTTCGCGACTTCCGCGGACTGAATCCGAAATCTTTCGACGGTCGCGGAAGCTATGCGCTGGGCATCAAGGAGCACATCGTGTTTCCGGAGATCGATTACGACAAGGCGGAGTTGATCCTTGGTCTCGACGTGATCGTTGTCACCAGCGCCAAGACCGACGATGAGGCTCGCGCCTTGTTGCAGGCGTTCAATTTCCCGTTCCGGCAGTGAGGCGCAGAGCTTCAAACGCGGAAACCGTGAGGGCATAACCAAATGGCCAAGAAGAGTTCGATCGAAAACAACAATCGCCGCGCGAAGATCGCCAAGGCGTACGCCGGACGGCGAGCGCGCCTGAAGGCGGCGGCCGTCAATGAGTCGGCGACGGCTGAGGAGCGCTTCGAGGCGCGTCTGAAGCTCGCCGAGCTGCCGCGCAACTCCGCGCCCGGCCGCTACCGCAATCGCTGCGAGGTGTCGGGACGTCCGCGCGGCTTCTATCGCAAACTGAAGCTGTCGCGCATTGCGCTGCGCGAAATGGGATCGCGCGGCCTCGTGCCCGGTCTCGTGAAGTCCAGCTGGTAAGGGAGCGATAGCAAGATGGCGATTAACGATCCATTGGGCGATCTGCTCACACGCATTCGCAACGCTCAGATGCGCCGCAAGGACAAGGTGACGACGCCTGGCTCCAAGCTGCGCGCGCATGTGCTCGACGTGTTGAAGGAAGAAGGCTATATCCGCGGCTACAGCGCGACGGACTTCGGCAACGGCCGCAGCGAATTCGAGATCGAGCTGAAATATTTCGACGGTCAGCCGGTCATCAAGCAGATCGAGCGCGTGTCGCGTCCGGGAAGACGCGTCTATGCGGCGGTCGATGCGACGCCGCGCGTCGCCAACGGCCTCGGCATCACGATCGTTTCGACGCCGAAAGGCGTCATGGCCGATCACACGGCGCGCGAAAACAATGTCGGCGGCGAGGTTTTGTGCAAGGTCTTCTGAGCCTGCATCGCTCGAAATAGGAAACAGAACAATGTCTCGTATTGGCAAAAAGCCCGTTTCGGTGCCGGCCGGCGTGACCGCCAAGGTCGACGGTCAGCTCGTGCAGGTGAAGGGCGCCAAGGGTCAGCTCGAGTTCCGCGTGCCCGACGACGTGTCGGTGAGCTATGCGGACAATGCGATCTCGGTCGATCCGCGTTCGCAGACGAAGATGGCTCGCGCTCTTTGGGGCACGGCTCGCGCGCAGATCAACAATCTCATCGTCGGCGTGACCGCCGGCTTCGAGAAGAAGCTGGAGATCACCGGCGTCGGTTATCGCGCGGCGGTCGCGGGCAAGAATTTGCAGCTCGCGCTCGGTTATTCGCATGACGTGCAGTTTCCGATTCCGGCCGGCATCGCCATCGTGACGCCGAAGCCGACGGAGATCACCATCACCGGCATCGACAAGCGCCAAGTGGGGCAGGTCGCCGCCGAAATCCGCGGATTGCGCGCTCCCGAGCCCTATAAGGGCAAGGGCGTGAAATACGCTAACGAATTCATCTTCCGCAAGGAAGGCAAGAAGAAGTAAGGACGCCGTCATGGCAAAGGATGTGAAAATCGAAACGCGCCGTAAGGCCCGAGTCCGCCGTAGCATCCGTGCGCGCGCTTATGGCCGGCCGCGTCTGTCGGTGTTCCGCTCGTCGAAGCAGATCTACGCGCAGATCATCGATGATGAGAAGGGCGTGACGCTCGTCGCCGCGTCTTCTCTTGAGAAGCCTAACCGCGAAAGTCTGAAGACAGGCGCGAATGTCGAAGCCGCCAAGGTCGTCGGCAAGCTCCTCGCGGAACGCGCAGCGGCCAAGGGCGTCAAGGAAGTGGTGTTCGACCGCGGCGCCTACATGTATCACGGGCGCGTCAAGGCGCTCGCCGAAGGCGCCCGCGAGGGCGGCCTGCAGTTTTAATCCCTTCGCCCTCATGCTGAGGAGGCGGCGAAGCCGCCGTCTCGAAGCGCGAGGGCGACGGACGGGTTCGAAAAGCGGGTTTTCTCGTCCTTCGAGACGCCCGCTTTCGCGGGCTCCTCAGGATGAGGAAATCCTTATCCGAGCGAATCTGTGAAGAAACGAAGCGAGCGGCCGGCGTGGCCGCGTAAGTGACGGAAGAAGCGAATGGCGCGTGATGGAGAAGGCGGCCGCGGCCGCGATCGGGAAGAGCGCGACAGCGAATTTGTGGACCGCCTGGTTCATATCAATCGCGTCGCGAAAGTGGTCAAGGGCGGCCGGCGCTTCGGCTTCGCCGCGCTCGTCGTCGTCGGCGACCAAAAGGGCCGCGTCGGCTACGGCCATGGCAAGGCGCGCGAGGTGCCCGAGGCGATCCGCAAGGCGACCGAAGCCGCCAAGCGCGCGTTGATCCGCGTGCCGCTGCGGGAAGGCCGCACCTTGCATCATGACGTCATCGGACGCCATGGCGCGGCGCGCGTCGTTCTGCGCGCGGCGCCTCCCGGCACCGGCATCATCGCGGGCGGCGCCATGCGCGCCGTGTTCGAGACGCTCGGCGTTCATGACGTCGTCGCCAAGAGCCAGGGGTCGTCCAACCGCTACAACATGGTGCGCGCGACCTTCGATGCGCTCGAGCGCGAGGATTCTGCCGCGTCTCGTTGCGGCTCGCCGTTCTATGAAGGTTTCAACCTTGCAGTCGCGGCGTCAGGGCGTCGACGCCGAAGCCGCAGAGGCGTGAGGAAGGGCTCGAACATGACGAAAAGCAAAAAAGTCACCGTCGAGCAAACCGGAAGCCCCATCGGGCGTCCCGACTTGCAGCGTAAGACGCTAATCGGGCTTGGTCTCACACGGATCGGTCGTCGTCGTTCGCTTGAAGACACTCCAGCCGTTCGTGGCATGATCGCCAAGGTGGCGCATCTCGTCAAAGTCGTCGACGGGAAATGAGGGCTCGACCAATGGTGAAACTCAACGAACTTTCAGACAATCCGGGCGCAAGCAAGAACCGCATGCGCGTCGGCCGCGGCATTGGCTCCGGCAAGGGCAAGACCGGCGGACGCGGCGTGAAGGGCCAGAAGGCGCGCACCGGCGTCGCGGTGAAGGGATTCGAAGGCGGCCAGATGCCCTTGCATCGCCGTCTCCCCAAGCGCGGCTTCACCAATCTGTTCGCCACGCATTACAATGAGGTCAATCTCGGCCGCATTCAGCAGGCGGTCGAAGCGGGCAAGCTCGACGCCAAGACGCCCGTCACGATCGATGTGTTGATCGCAGCGGGCGTGATCTCGAAGCCGCGCGACGGCGTCAAGATTCTGGGTCAGGGCAAACTCGCCGCCAAACTCGCCTTCGAAGTCGCCGCTGCGTCGAAATCGGCGATCGCCGCGATCGAAGGCGCTGGCGGATCGATCAAGCTGCTGACAGCGCAAGCGCCGACCGCCTGATCGGCCTTGCGTTCGCCGCTAAAGGGACGGCGGCATTGTCTTATTCTCGCAATTTCGTATCATGACGAATGCGAGAAACAGGGGCCGCTTACTATGCGGCGCTTGGCGAAAAAAAGCGGCGGAGCGCATGGCGCGCCGCCGTCTTGGCGCATATAAAGACGCCGGGCGCATATAAAGATATGAAAAACGCGCCGCGCGCGAAGAGGGAAACGCATTCATGGCGTCGGCATCCGAGCAGCTTGCGAGCAGCTTCAATCTTTCCAGTTTCAGCAAGGCCGATGAGCTCAAGAAGCGCATCTGGTTCACGCTTGGCGCGCTGATCATTTATCGCCTCGGAACTTATATTCCGCTGCCTGGAATCGATCCCGAAGCCTTCGCCAAGAGCTTCTTCGGCCAATCGAAGGGCGTGCTCGAGCTCTTCAACATGTTCGCGGGCGGCGCCGTGCAGCGTCGCGCGATCTTCGCGCTCAACATCATGCCGTATATCTCCGCCTCGATCATCATTCAGCTGTTGACGAGCGTCGTTCCAACGCTCGAACAGGTGAAGAAGGAAGGCGAGGCGGGTCGCAAGGTTCTCAATCAATACACTCGTTACCTGACAGTCGTGCTGGCGACGTTTCAAGCCTATGGCATGGCGATCGGGCTTGAGGGTCAGCAGGGCGTCGTTACCGATCCGGGGCTGTTCTTTCGTCTCAGCACCGTGGTGACGCTGGTCGGCGGCACCATGTTCCTGATGTGGATCGGCGAGCAGATCACTGCGCGGGGCATCGGCAACGGCTCCTCGCTCATCATCTTCGCGGGCATTGTCGCGGCGTTCCCCTCGGCGATCGTCTCAACCCTCGAATTGGGCCGGCAAGGCGCCATTTCCACGGGATTGATCATCGGCGTGATGGCGATGTCATTTTTCGTCGTCGCCTTCATCGTCTTCATGGAGCGCGCGCAGCGGCGTCTGCTCATCACCTATCCCAAGCGCCAGCACGGGAATCGGGTCTATGAAGGCCAGACCTCGTTCCTGCCGCTGAAGCTCAACACGTCCGGCGTCATTCCGCCGATCTTCGCGTCCTCGCTGCTGCTGTTGCCCAGCACGATCGTGAACTTTTACCAGGCCCAGGGTTCGGACAATATTTTCGCGAATATTTCCGCCTATTTCGGCCATGGGCGACCGCTTTACATGTTGGCTTATGTCAGCTTGATCGTGTTCTTCGCCTTCTTCTACACGGCGATCGTGTTCAACCCGACCGAGACGGCGGACAATCTCAAAAAGCATGGCGGCTTTCTGCCCGGCATTCGTCCAGGCGAGCGCACGGCGAAATTCATCGACGACGTGCTGATGCGCATCACCGTTCTCGGCGCGGCCTATCTCGCGGTGATCTGTCTGCTCCCGGAGATGCTCATCTCCTACGCCAATCTGCCGTTCTATTTCGGCGGCACGTCGCTGTTGATCGTCGTCAGCGTCACCATGGACACGGTGGCGCAGATTCACGGTCATTTGCAGGCTCACCAATATGAAGGCCTGATCCGCAAGACCAAGCTGCGCGGGCGGCGGAAATGAGGCTGGTCCTGCTTGGACCGCCCGGCGCCGGAAAAGGCACGCAATCGGCCCGCCTCGTCGCCAAATACGGAATACCTCAGCTGTCCACCGGCGACATGTTGCGTGCGGCGGTCGCCGCCGGAACGCCCATCGGGCGGGAGGCGAAAGCCATCATGGACAGTGGTTCTTTGGTGCCGGATGAAGTCGTCGTCGACATCATCGGCCAGCGCATCGAAGAGCCGGACGCAGCCAGTGGATTTATTCTCGACGGCTTTCCGCGCACGGTGGCTCAGGCGAAGGCTCTCGACGAGCTTCTTCGAAATAAGCAGCTCAGCCTCGACGCTGTGGTCGAACTGGTCGTCGACGAAGACGCCCTTCTCTCCCGTATGGAGAAGCGGGTGGCGGAAACAAAGGCGACGGGCGGCCCCGTTCGCGCCGATGACAATCACGAAAGCTTCAAGACGCGGCTTGACGCCTATCGCAAGCAAACTGCCCCTGTTTCAGCCTATTATGCGGAACATGGCGAATTGAAGCAGGTCGACGGCATGGCGCCGGTCGACCACGTCTCGGCGGCGATCGATTTGGCATTGCGAAGCTGAAGCACGTCGGTCGCGTGAGAACGCTCGGCGAATTTCGCAAATCGGCCTTGACGCGTCGAAACTCTTGGCCTAGGAACCAACAACTTCAAATTTGCGATGAAGCGCTCGGGCTCCCGCTCGCGGGGGCGTGGGCGCGTTGTCGTTTACCCAACGCCTGCAAGGGCCGGGCTCCACCGGACGCGGGCGAAACATGCGGGAACTCCTGTTCCGGCACCAAATGGAGAAACACAGTGGCCCGTATCGCAGGCGTCAATATACCGACCAACAAGCGCGTCGTTATCGCGCTTCAATATATCCACGGCATCGGCGCCAAGAAGGCCGCCGAGATCGTGGAAAAAGTCAACATTCCCGCGGAGCGCCGCGTGTCGCAGCTGACCGACGCGGAAGTTCTGCAAATTCGCGAGACGATCGACCGAGACTATCTGGTTGAGGGCGATCTGCGCCGCGAAGTCGCGATCAACATCAAGCGCTTGATGGATCTCGGCTGCTATCGCGGACTGCGCCATCGTCGCCAATTGCCGGTCCGCGGACAACGCACGCACACCAACGCCCGCACCCGCAAGGGTAAGGCGAAGCCGATCGCCGGCAAGAAGAAGTAATCGCTGTGTCGCGCTTGGTGCGCGACGATCACCTGGAGCGAAGCGCGCTGCGTTTCGCCCACTTAGCCCCGAGCGCCCGGAATTACGGGCGCGCTTGAAGGACGAAGACAATGGCCAAAGAAACAACGCGCGTTCGCCGTAGAGAGCGCAAGAACATCGTCTCCGGCATCGCGCATGTGAATTCGACGTTCAACAACACGATGATCACAATCACCGACGCACAGGGAAACACCGTATCCTGGTCGTCTGCGGGCACAATGGGCTTCAAAGGTTCGCGCAAGTCCACTCCATACGCCGCGCAGATGGCGGCCGAGGATGCGGCGCGCAAGGCCGGCGAGCACGGCGTGCGCACTCTGGAGGTCGAAGTGTCGGGACCGGGTTCGGGACGCGAGTCGGCGTTGCGCGCCTTGCAGGCGGCGGGCTTCACCGTGACCTCGATCCGCGACGTGACGCCCATTCCGCACAATGGATGTCGTCCGCGCAAACGCCGTCGCGTTTGATCGGCGCCGGCGCGCCCGTTTCGCTTCTGGCGGAGGGTTCGCTGCGACGTCCCCAGGGTTTCAGTCGATGAATTTTTCTTGCGCGGCTCGACGAAGAACGTAACGGCCGAACGCAAGAGCTTCAAGGAAAGGCGCCAAAGTGAGCATCCAGAAGAACTGGCAGGAACTCATCAAGCCGAACAAGCTCGAGGTCGCGCCGGGCGACGATCCGCGCCGTATCGCCACCGCAGTCGCGGAGCCGCTGGAGCGCGGCTTCGGCCAGACGCTCGGCAATGCGCTGCGCCGCATCCTGCTCTCGTCTTTGCAGGGGGCAGCGATCACTTCCATCCATATCGACGGCGTTCTGCATGAATTCTCGTCGATCCCCGGCGTGCGCGAAGATGTGACGGACATTGTCCTCAACATCAAGGACATCGCCATCAAGAATCAGGCGGAAGGCGTGAAGCGCCTGACGTTGAAGAAAACCGGACCGGGCGCAGTGACCGCCGGCGATATCCAGACGCCGGGCGACGTGCAGATTCTCAACCCGGACCTTGTCATCTGCACGCTCGACGAGGGCGCTGAAATCCGCGTGGAATTCACGGTGGCGACGGGCAAGGGATACGTCCCGGCCGACCGCAATCGCGCCGAGGACGCGCCCATCGGCTTGATCCCGATCGACAGCCTCTATTCGCCGGTCAAGAAAGTGAGCTATCGCGTCGAGAACACCCGCGAGGGTCAGGTGCTCGACTATGACAAGCTGACGCTCACTCTGGAGACGAACGGCGCCATAAGTCCGGAGGACGCGCTCGCCTACGCCGCGCGCATCCTGCAAGACCAGCTCAACGTCTTCGTTAATTTCGAGGAGCCGCGCCGCGAGGAAACCGCGCCGTCGATTCCGCAGCTCGCCTTCAATCCGGCGCTGTTGAAGAAGGTCGACGAGTTGGAGCTGTCGGTGCGCTCCGCCAACTGCCTGAAGAACGACAATATCGTCTACATCGGCGATCTCATCCAGAAGTCGGAAGCCGAAATGCTTCGCACGCCGAACTTCGGGCGCAAGTCGCTCAACGAGATCAAAGAAGTGCTGGCGCAGATGGGCTTGCATCTCGGCATGGAAGTGCCCGGTTGGCCTCCAGAGAACATCGACGATCTCGCGAAGCGGTTCGAAGAGCATTACTAAGCGAATGGCGAATAGGGAGTAGCGAATAGTCTTTTCTATTCGCCATTCGCTATTTCGCATAAGGAACGGCCGTACCTTGGCACGGCGGCCGTAATAAAAACGGAGAGAGCCAATGTATCACGGTCACAAGAAGCGCCGGTTCGGGCGCACGCATGAACACCGCAAGGCCATGTTCGCCAATATGGCGCAGGCCCTCATCAAGCACGAACAGATCGTCACGACGCTGCCTAAGGCGAAGGACTTGCGCCCGGTCGTCGAAAAGCTTGTCACGCTCGGAAAGCGTGGCGACTTGCACGCCCGTCGTCAGGCGATCGCGCAGATCAAGGACATTGCGCTCGTCAAGAAATTGTTCGACGTGCTCGGCCCGCGTTACAAGGAGCGTAATGGCGGCTACACGCGCGTGCTGAAAGCCGGCTTCCGCTATGGCGACAACGCGCCTCTCGCCGTCATCGAGTTCGTCGATCGCGACGTGGACGCCAAGGGCAAGGATTCCGGGCCTGTGCAAGCTGCGGAAGAAGCGGCTTAAGGCGATGCCGCTCCTGCCCGAAACTCAGAGCGTTTCGGGATGGCCTAAACTCCTGCTGAGATTGGAAGGGGCGGCGCTTTTGGCGACCGCCTCTTTTATTTACGGTCGCATCGACGGCGGGTGGGGCCTCTTCGCTCTGCTGTTCTTTGCGCCCGACCTTTCCTTTCTCGCGTATCTCGCAGGGCCGCGCATCGGCGCCATCGGATATAATTGCGCGCATACGACGCTTGCGCCGCTTCTTCTCGGCGCCTTAGGAGTATGGTTCGGCGAAACAATGCTGACGCATTTCGCATTGATCTACCTCGCGCATATTGGGTTTGACAGAGCGCTGGGCTACGGGCTGAAATACGGAACGGGGTTCGGCGACACGCATTTGGGGCGCATCGGGCTCGCGGCGAAAAATGCCAGTCTCGCTCAATGAATTCGAAGGCGACGCTCTGCCATGGGAGTCGCTGGCGTGCGCCCGGACGCTCGTCGGGCGACGAGTTGCTCCTACGACATCGCAATGGCGTGTATGAAATCCGCTGCAATGGTTGGGACCTCATGTCCAATCGCGCGCATGCCTCCGAGGAGGCTCTGGCGCAACTGGCGTTAGGCCTGGTAGAGACGCCCGCTCCACGCATCCTGATCGGCGGTCTCGGCATGGGCTTTACGCTGCGCGCGGCGTTGAACGCCTCGCCGCAGGACGCATGCATTGACGTCGCAGAGATAGCGCCGGAAATCATCGCCTGGAACAAAGGGCCGCTGGCGTCGCTCAACGACCGAGCTCTCGAGGATGTGCGCGTTCGCGTCCATGTCAATGACGTCGCGGATTTGCTTGCCGCAAATAGTGCATCCTATCACGCCGTTTTACTTGATATCGACAATGGGCCGGACGCCGTGATGTATGAACGCAACGCCGCGCTTTATTCGCACGACGGCCTGCGTTTGGCGCTGTCGGCGCTGGCGCCTGAGGGCGTTCTGGCGCTGTGGTCGGCGGGACGCTCAGCCGTTTTTGAGACATTGCTCAATGGCGCCAAGGCGATCTGGCGCGTCATAGAGACGCCCGCGCGGAAAGATCGCGCCACGCCGCTTCACGCCATTTATCTTGTGAAAGAACCGGCTTGACGCTCCATCCTTATCACTGGCGAATTTCGAGTTATATAGTCGGAGACGAATCTCTCAAGGAGCGGCCGATGCGAATTTCCGTGCGCCTTCTGATGTCCACAGCGTTCGTTTGCGCCATTTGCGCTATCGGACCGCGCGTTGCGTCGCAAGCGAGCGCACAAGCCGCGCCGGCGCAGGAGCGCGTCGTTCCGCAATCGCGCGCGGACACGGTTCTCTCTTTCGCGCCTGTGGTGAAAAAGGCGCAGCCGGCGGTCGTCAATGTGTTCGCCTCGCGCGTCGAACGCATGCCGGCCAATCCTTTCTTCGACGATCCGATTTTTCGCCGCTTCTTCGGCGAGGGCGGGCTTCCGCGCGGAAATACGGCGCAATCGCTGGGGTCCGGCGTGATCGTGGATCCAACGGGCCTCGTCGTGACCAACAATCACGTCATCGAGGGAATGACGGATGTGAAGATTGCGCTCGCCGACAAACGCGAGATTCCGGCAAAAATCGTCTTGCGCGATCCGCGCACCGATCTTGCCGTGCTGAAATTGACGGAGGGTTCGAATTTCCCAGTGATGGAGCTGGGCGATTCTGACGCGCTCGAAGTCGGCGATTTGGCGCTTGCAATCGGCAATCCTTTCGGCGTCGGACAGACCGTGACGCAAGGCATTGTTTCGGCGCTGGCGCGCACGCAGGTCGGCATTTCCGACTATGGCTTTTTCATTCAGACCGACGCAGCCATTAATCCCGGCAATTCGGGCGGCCCGCTCGTGGATATGAATGCGCGCGTCGTCGGCATCAATTCGGCGATCTTTTCAAAGTCCGGCGGCTCCGTCGGCATCGGCTTCGCCATTCCCGTCAATATGGTCAAGATCGTTATTGCTGCAGCGAAAGGCGGCGGCAAACAGGTCAGGCGCCCCTGGCTCGGCGCAACCCTGCAAACATTGACCAGGGAAATTGCAGAACCTTTGGGACTTGAGCGCCCAACCGGCGCCTTGATCGCCGATCTCGATCCGAAAGGCCCCGCGACGGAAGCCGGCCTCAAGCGCGGCGACGTGATCGTCGCGGTCGAAGGCCAGCTCGTCGACGACCCTGAGTCAGTCGGCTATCGGCTAGGAACGAAGCCGCTTGGCGGACAAGCCGCGCTTGGCGTGTTGCGCGCCGGCAAGAAGATCACCGCGCAGTTGCGGCTTGCGCCAGCCCCGGAAACGCCGCCGCGCGATCCCGTGACGATCAAAGGTCAGACGCCCTTCACTGGCGCGACCTTTGTCAACCTGTCGCCAGCCGTCATCGAGGAAATGTCCGTTCAGGGCGCAATGACCGGCGTCATCGTCACCGACGTGGACGACGGCTCCTTGGCGCAGCAATTGAACTTGCAAAAGGGCGATGTGATCCTCGCCGTCAACGATAAGAAAATCGCAACGACGCGCGATCTCGAACAGGCGACGAGCGGACGCGCCTATTACTGGAAGATCACGCTCATGCGCGGCGGACAGACGATGACGACCGTCGTCGGCGGTTGAGGCGCTCCCTCAGGGACCGGAGGCGACGTAGGTATAGGTCACATCCGCGTCGCTGCGCACCTTCATTTGCACCCTCGCATAGGCAAGGCTGCCTTTGCCGACATTGAGCGACTTGGTGTGAATTCCATCCAGCGTTTGCTGTTGGCTGTCCTTGCCAAAAATCCATCCGGCCCCATAGCGAATTTTGATTTCGGCGCCGTTCGGCGCGACGAAGAGACATGTAAAATTGGCGTTCCATCCGGACTCCAATGTCCGCCAGTCTCCGGCCTTCACTCTCTTTGTGCGTTGAACTTCAGCCATCTATGCGCTCCTCAAAAAACGTGAATGCAATTATTTCTGTCGCTATCGAATGTATCTATGCTTTACGGCGTCGTTAACCTAGCATGCTGTCGACGTTCGTCAACGTAATGCGATCAGAGCGTCGATCATGTTGCGATTTCAGGCGGCCGGCGGGGCGAGCTCCGCGTCGATGCGTGAAGTTATCTTTGTGTCTCGCATGAAAAAATAGACAATGAGCGAACAAGAAATCACCGCGGTCGCATACCAATAGAACCAGCTTTCGTGGCCTTCATTCTTAAACCATAGCGCGACATATTCCGCAGAGCCGCCGAAGATCGACACCGTAATCGCGTAGGGAAGCGCGACGCCCGTAACGCGAACGGCGGCCGGAAAAAGCTCCGCCTTTACGACGGCGTTGATCGATGTGTAGCTCGCAACGATCAACCACGCGGCGGCGATCAGGAGAAACGCCGACCACGGATCTTTGGTGTTCTGAATTGCGGTAAGCAGCGGAACCGTGCAGAGCGTTCCAAGTATCCCGAAGGCCAGGAGAAGCGGACGTCGGCCGATGCGATCCGAAAGCGCGCCATAAATCGGTTGCAGGCACATGGCGAACACAAGCGATCCTGCGCTGATCCATGTCGTTTGCGCGCTGGTGAGGTCCGTCGAAAGCTTCAGGAATTTCTGCATATATGTCGTATAAATATAGAAGGCGAGAGTGCCGCCCATCGTTAGACCCATGACGATCGCGGTCTCGCGCGGATGATCGATCAGCGCGCGAAGCGAGTTCTTCTCTTTTGACCGAAGATTTTCGAAGGATTGGGTTTCGTGAAGATCGCGCCGCATGACGAGCGCGACAAGCGCCAACAAAGCGCCGATCACGAAGGGAATGCGCCATCCCCAGTCCTGCAATTGCTCTGCAGTCAGAAGGAGGTTTTGCAAGACGAGCAGCACGATGAGCGCGACGAGTTGTCCGCCGATCAACGTCACATATTGGAAGCTCGAATAAAATCCCCTGCGTTCCGAAGTCGCCATTTCGCTCAAATAGGTCGCGCTGGATCCATATTCGCCGCCAAGGCTCAGGCCCTGCAAGAGCCGCGCGAAAAGCAACAAGGCCGGCGCGAGTTTCCCGATCGACTGATAGGTCGGAGTGACGGCGACGATGAGCGAGCCCACGCACATCAGCAACACTGAGAGCATCAAGGCGGAGCGCCTGCCGCGGTGATCGCCGATATGGCCGAAAAGCCAGCCGCCGATCGGACGCATGAGAAATCCCAACGCGAAAATCCCTGACGTCGACATCATCTGCGCGACGGCATCGTCTCCTGGGAAAAACGAATTGGCGAAATAGAGAGAGAAAGCGGAATAGGCGTAAAAGTCGTACCATTCGACAAGATTTCCGATCGACCCGATCAGGATCGCTCGAAGCCTTGCACTCGCGCCCAGCGAGTCTTTTGGCTTCGCAGAGACAGCGTCCGCGTCCATCTTCGCCATTGGAGATTGTTGCACAAATCGATGGACGTTCACGATGATTCAGCCGCTTTGCATCGTTCAAATGAATCCGGAGGATATATTCACCATCAGGGCGAGGATCGTCGTATTGTAGAAAAACGCCAGCACGCCATGAACAAGCGCGACGGCGCGCATGGTGGGCGATGTCGTTTCGACGTCAGCCGTCTGGCAGGCGACGCCGATGACGTAAGAAAAATAAAGAAAATCGATATATTGCGGCGTCTCCGTGCCAGGGAACATCAGTCCGCCGCGCTTCTCGGCTTTCATGTCCGGCGACCTGGCGCATTCAAGATAATATTCATGCGCATAGTGGAACGTGAAGGTGAGATGCAGGAATAGCCAGGAATTCAGCACTGTCAGTATGGTCAATCCCAATTGGATCGCCTTCGGCCAGCCGCTCATATTTTTGACTGGCCCCAGCTCCGCAATGATCGCGCCCATTGAGGCGCATGCAATTGCGACGGTCAGGAAGAGGATGACGGTTCGTCCCTCGTCTTGATATCGCGCATGGCGTCGGATGGTCTCATGCGTCGAGTTGATCATCAGCCGCGCAGAGGCGATGAGGTAAAGAAGCACGCCGATGTTCCAGGAGATCAGCGCGCGCGTGATGGGACGGATGTCGCTTGGCAAGAGAAGGCCGGCCGCAACGCCTAAGAGCGCGCAAATGAAGAGACGCGGGCGCGCCCGGATAACGCGAAACGGGACCAACCAGCGCGACCGATGGCGGGTGTGCAGGTTCTTGCTCTCCGTCATGTCTCCCGCGCTTTCAGTTTCGGCGCGCCGCGACGAAGCGAGCGGCTTCCGCCAGCACCTCTGTCGCGGAGCCTAGGCCCGTCGCCGCCAGCGCGGCGATCGCTTCCTCCACAAGAGCGTCGCGCCGTGCGCGCGCCGCGTCCATGCCAAGCAGTCCGATGAGCGTCGCCTTGCCGCGATCCGCGTCCTTGCCGGCGCGTTTGCCGAGCGCCGCAGTGTCGCCTTCGGCGTCGAGAATGTCGTCGGCGATCTGAAAGGCGGCTCCGAGAGCGGCGCCAAAACGGGAGAGCGCCGCGGCTTGCGCCTCATTGGCTTTTCCCAAAATGGCGCCCGCATCGACGCCAAAACGCAACAAAGCGCCTGTCTTCATCGCTTGGAGCGTCAGGATTTCATCCTGCGACAATGGATGGCCCGCGGTTTCCGCAGCGAGATCGAGCGCCTGCCCGCCGACCATGCCGCCAAGTCCCGCGGCGCGCGCCAGCGCCAGGACGAGCGCGCAGCGAATGCCGGCGTCTTCATGCGTCGCCGGATCGGAGACGACGTCGAACGCATAGGTGAGCAATCCATCGCCAGCGAGAATCGCGGTCGCCTCGTCGAAGGCCTTATGCGCCGTCGGACGCCCGCGCCGCAGATCGTCGTCGTCCATGGCGGGCAAATCGTCATGGGCCAGCGAATAGCAATGGATCATCTCCAGCGCGCAGGCCGTGCGCAAAGCGCTCGCGCCCTCGACGCCAAACAGCCGCGCTGATTCAATGACGAGAAAGGGACGAAGCCGCTTGCCGCCGCCAAGCGTCACATAGCGCATGGCCTCCAGCAGCCGCGGCGGCCGCGCGATTTCTCCCGCAAGCGGAACGGACCCGAGAAGCCGGTCCAGCGCCGCTTCTGTGTCCTCGGCCGCGGCGTCTAGACGGCGCCGAAATTCCTCGGCGCTATTTGGGGCGTGCATCAATATCCAGGTCCTCAAAGGAATGACTTACGGGAACAATCTCGTCCGCCGCGCCTTGCTGCTAGCAAATTCGGGCAAAAACCCCAAATAGCGAACATCGTCAGCTTACTATGGGAAAGCGCCCGTTCAGAGAGGTGAATTCATGAATGATATGCCCGCCTCACTTCTCTCGCCTTTCAGACTTGGCGATTTGACGCTTCCCAATCGCGTCGTCATGGCGCCGCTCACACGCAATCGCGCGAATCATGAAACCAACGCCGCCACTGATCTCATTGCCGAATATTACCGTCAGCGCGCCAGCGCCGGGCTCATCATCAGCGAAGCTTCGCAGATTTCCCAGCAGGGGCAGGGTTATATCTGGACGCCGGGGATTTATACGAAGGAACAGATCGCCGGCTGGCGCAAGACGACCGACGCCGTGCATGGCGCTGGCGGCCGAATCTTTATCCAGCTCTGGCATGTCGGGCGCGATTTCGCATGTCGCGCTGCAGCCGGGCGGACAAGCGCCTGTGTCGTCCTCCGCCATTCCCGCGAAGGCGAGAACCATGCTCGAGGGCGGATTCGTGGACGTGTCGCCGCCGCGCGCGCTGAAGACGGATGAGATCGCCGGCATCGTCGCGGATTTCGCCAAGGCTGCGCGAAACGCCAAGGAGGCGGGCTTCGACGGCGTCGAAATCCATGGCGCCAATGGCTATTTGATCGATCAGTTTCTGCGCGACGGCGTCAACAAGCGAACGGACGCCTATGGCGGCTCGCTTGAAAATCGCATGCGTTTTCCGCTGGAGGTCGTCGAGGCGGTCGCGCGCGAATGGGACCCATCGCGCGTGGGCATTCGCGTCGCGCCGGTGAGCCCCGCCAATGATTGCGCCGACAGCGATCCGCAAGCGACCTTTGGCTCTTTCGCGGAGAAACTTTCGCGGCTGAACATCGGATTTCTTCATGTGGTGGAGGGCTCGACTGGGGCCGAGCGCGACTATCTGCCTTTCGATTACCGCGCATTGCGAAGGAGCTTCTCGGGCGCCTATATCGCCAACAACGCTATACGCGCGAGATGGCGGAGGAGGCGATTGCCAGCGGCGCCGCCGATCTCGTGGCTTTCGGGCGTCCCTTCATCGCCAATCCCGATCTCGTCGAGCGGTTCCAGCGCAATGCGCCGCTCGCCAAACCCGATATCGACACATTTTATGGCGGCGACGCGAGGGGATATACGGATTATCCTGCCCTAGCGGACTGAGCCTATCGCTTCATCGCAAGTGAGCTTGCGCGCTTTCAAATGGCAGCGCGCAAGCGGCGTTCCTCGGACATCGTAATTCGTGATGAGCCATTCGTCGGCGCCGCGCTCCATCACCGCAAAGCCGAAGACCGCGGGCGTGCTGCGTCCGACGTCGACAGTGACGCCATTGATGACGAGTCCGTCGAATATCTTCGGCGCCGATTGATCCAGATTGCCGCCGTGTCCGGAAACGATCTGCGCCGGATAGTCTTGCACATAGCTCGCCACTTGAAACGTGTGCAGATGGCCCGAAAGGATCGCCTGCACATTTGGCGAGATCGAATTGCGCGCCGCCTCCACAAGCGTCTTATTGTCGCCCTCCGTCGCAATGCCGCTCATTCTGATCGACGTAAAAATCGGTTTGTGAAAAACAAACCATACGGGACCTTCAATGCCGGCGGCGCCGGCAAGCTGCGTCTTGTAAAATTCCGCCTCTTTCAGATTGGCGATTCTGTCGTCCGCTTCCGTCACGTCCAGCACGACGAGCGTCAAGCCGCCGAGATCGACCGTGAAAGGCGCGTCGTTCGGTTGGCATTCGCCTGCGTTAAAGGGAAAGGCGTCGACCATGCGACGCCAACCTTTGGCGCTGCGTTCGCAGCTTTCATGATTGCCGCGCGCGAAAATCCACGGCGCCGCGTCCAACAAAGCCTCGGCCGGCGAGAAAAAATCGGCGTTCCACGCGGCCCAGTTGTCGCCATAAGGCGATCCCGCGCATCCTTTGCGCGTCGCGGGACAGGCGGTCTCGCGATAGTGCAGGTCGCCGAGATGGATGACGAGGTCCGGCGCCTGCTCGGCCGCCATGTCGGCGCCCAGCCGAAAAGGCCAAGCCTTTATGGAATTGCAGTCCTGGGCGATCAGGGCGTGAATCCGGCAGCCGGTGTCGCCAAAGAGAACAATCTTGTTTACGCGCGGGGGCGGCAGCGGCAGGGGGCGCCCGTTGATTCTCGCGTCTTTCGCGGTGCGCGGCAGGAGGAGCGCGCAAACGAGAACTGGAAAATCGCCGTCCGGCCGCGCGCGTATGGACATCGCCGCGTCGCGTCCGTCGAGCGTCGCCTTGGGGCAGGTCGGCTCATGCGTTATGGCGCGCGCTTCGAGCCCGTCCGCCACAAATTGCACCCACTGATACGAATCGCCGGCGCGCGCAGTTTCGCAGCAAAGAAGCGACGCCAAGGCCATAACGACAATGCAGGCGCGCCGCTTTATTCGCTGTGCAGGGAGGTCCATCGCGGGCATGGGGTTCTCGGCAAAGGTCAAACAATTCTGGATAGTTATGCGCGAATGGAAGACGACGCTGATTTCGCCATGATTTCGATTATGATTCGGCGGCGCTCATGGTCGGCTGGCAAAGTTGCTGCGTCAAATATTCTTCCTTATTGTGCCGCTCGCGGCGGCGCGAACGAGTTTTGAGACGGGCCGCACCGGCGGCGCTCGAGCCGACCGAAAAAGCCGTCCGTGCTGACGCGCGGTCCTGGCGACGAAAAGGCTGGCGGCGTTCATAAAACAATGGAGAGCCCAATGAAGAAGCTTCTCGTCGCGGCGACGGTCCTCGCGACCGCTTTGCCGCTATTTGCCTGCAACTCGCCCGGTGAGCGCGCCGCGGGCGGCGCCGCCATCGGCGGCCTTGGCGGCGCAGCCATCGGCGCTGCGGCCTCTGGCGGTCGCGCGGGCGGCACGCTCGCCGGCGCCGCTATCGGCGCGGCTACTGGCGCAGTTGTCGGCGCAGCGACGGCTCCGCCGCAGCAATGCGCGCGCTGGGGCTGGGACTATTACGGTAATCGGGTCTGCGTGGCCTATTACAATTACTGAGTTTCCACGCAGCAAAGATATTCAACCGCAAGCGGCGCCGCCGCTTGCGGTTTTTTGTTAAGCACATCCGGCTCAGGTCGAGTTTGAACGCTTGAATTCTTTTGTGACAGCCCCAACCTTCGCCGGAAGAAATCGCTAAAGCAGTGAGACTCCGGCGTATATTCTTCTAAATAGTCAGCTGTTATTCGAGTTGTTGGCGCAACAATGCGCGACCGCAGGTTGGTCGACAAAATGTCAATCGAACTCTGGGTGATGGAGCCTAACGGGGCTCGCAAATATCTGAGCAAGGATGGCCGTCAATTCGCCGGCGATATGCTCAATGGCGGCTCGTCCCTCGATTGGCTGGATTTGGTGCATCCCGACGACAGGGCGGAGGCGATCCGCGTTTTGGACGCCGCCAGTCGAAGCCGCGAATGTTTTCGGCTCGATTACCGCGTGCGAAATAAGGATGGCCAATATCATTGGGCTGTCGACGCAGCGCAGCCATGGTTTGAGCCGGACGGCAAATTTCGTGGTTACGTCGGCGCCGTAACCCACGCCGATGACGTTGAGCAGCAAGACGACGAAAACGAAAAGATCCTTGCGGCTCAAGAGGCGCTGCGCGCGAGCGAGAGGCGCTATCGCGAGCTGGTTCAAAACGCCAACAGCGCCATCATCCGATGGTCCTGCGACGGAACGATCACCTTCTTCAATGAATTCGCTCAAAAGTTTTTCGGCTGGAGCGCAGCTGAGGCGATCGGCAGAAACATTGGCGTGCTGGTGCCCAAGCAAGAATTTTCCGGGCCCAATGTGACGGGCGTTGTCCAGGCCATCGTCGAACATCCCGAACGCTACGTGCAAAACGTCAACCCGAACGTTCTTCGTGACGGAAGACGCGTTTGGATGAATTGGACAAACAAGGCGATCCGCAACAAACACGGAGAAGTCGTCGAGATCCTTTCAATCGGCAGCAACATCACAGAATTGAAAAATGCCGAAGAATTGCTTTCCGAAAAGGCGCGGCTTCTGGATTTGAGCAATGACGCCATTGTCGTGCGCGATGAGCAGGAGCGGATTTCCTATTGGAACCTGGGCGCCGTCAAAACCTACGGATATGAGCGAGAGGAAGCGTTAGGCCAACGCCTGGACGAATTGCTGAAAACGGAGTTCCCGCAACCCTTCGAATCCATAAAGGAATCTCTGCATCGCGAGAACAAATGGAGCGGAGAACTGAGGCACGTCTGCAAAGACGGCTCCGAAATCATCGTCTCGAGTCGTTGGTCGCAGGACCGCGACGCGTGGGGACATCCGTTGTCGGTCATGGAAATCAACACCGACATCACGGAGCACAGGCGCGCGGAAGATTTGGTCCGGGAGAGCGAACGCCGCTTCCGGCAAGTCGTCGAGTCGCTGCCGCAACTTGTGTGGACGTGCAAGCCGGATGGCCCTTGCGACTATCTCAGTCCCCAATGGGTCGCTTTTACGGGCGTTCCGGAAAGCTCTCAGCTCAATTACGGATGGCTCGAGCAGCTTCATCCCGATGATCGGGACTTTGCCTTGCAGGGATGGCTCGAGGCCGCCGAACGCGGCGAAGATTTCTCGATCGAATACCGCGTTCGGCGGCACGACGGAGTTTATCGCTGGTTCAAGGCGATGGGAGTTCCGCTTCGGGATGACGGAGGCCGGATCGTCAAGTGGTTCGGCTCCAACACGGATGTCGACGAACGCATCCGAGCTGAAGAGGCGCTGCGCGAAGCGGATCGTCGCAAGGACGAATTCCTGGCGACGCTGGCGCATGAATTGCGCAATCCGCTCGCGCCGATCAGAAATGCGCTGCATGTGCTGAAACGATCGGCAGGCGAAGAGTCCTCCGTCGATCGGCTGTATTCCATGATGGATCGACAGGTCGATCATCTTGTCAGACTTGTCGACGATCTCCTCGAAGTTTCACGCATTACCTCGGGCAAGATCGAACTGAAGAGGGAGAGCGTCGATTTGGCGACTCTCGTCGGCCAAGCGGTCGAAATGAGTCAGCCGCTCATTCAGGCCGCTGGCCATGAATTGAGCATTTCCTACGCTCAGCAACCCCTATTGATCTACGCCGATCCGGTCCGGATTTCGCAGGTGTTCGCCAATCTGCTCAATAATGCGGCAAAATATACGGACCAAGGAGGACGCATTCATCTCTCAGCCTATCGAGAGGGTGATGAGGCGGTGGTGCGCGTATCAGACACCGGCGTCGGCATTCCCGCGGACATGCTGCCGCGCATCTTTGATCTCTTCACGCAGGTCGATCATAACCTCGGCCGCGCCAAAGAAGGCGTCGGCATAGGACTGGCTTTGGTGAGAAGTCTCCTTAATTTGCATGGTGGCCAAGTCGAGGCGCGAAGCGACGGGCCAGGTCGAGGAAGCGAATTCACGGTCCGTCTCCCCTTAATTGAGGCTCGGCCGGACGACGTGATTAAGGAAGGTTCTTCAATGTCGTCGCCATCATCGTCTCGGCGCGTGCTGGTTGTGGATGATAACCATGACGTTGCCGACAGTCTTGTCATGCTACTGGAGTGTTTGGGCGCAAACGTGCGCGTCGCTTACGACGGTCTGTCGGCGCTGGAGTCGCTCTCTGAGTTCGAGCCTGAAATCGCGCTGGTGGACATCGGCATGCCGGGAATGGATGGCTATGAAACCGCTCGGCGCATCCGCGAGCGTCCGCAGGGACGCGAGCTGATCCTCATCGCGTTGACGGGGTGGGGGCAGGAGGAGGATCGCCGGCGCACGAAGGAAGTTGGCTTCGATCGTCACCTCGTAAAGCCGGTCAATGATGACGTCCTGCAGGATCTGCTGGCGTCTCCCGGCGGCGCTCAAGCCTCATGAGCTTTCAGGCGATATCCGCATAAACGGCGTCGATCTTGGCGCCGCGATTCAATCCTTCAACGATCGAAACCTCCAACCCGGACCCGCCCGAGGCGCGCGCCAATTCCGCGAGACGCTGCGCCTCGAACTCGCCCTCCACGAAAGCAAAGCCAGTCGGCCCCCACGACGTCTGACCGACTCCTGTCGCGCCCTCTCGCGCAACGGCGGCTGCCGCCGTTTCGACCCTCGCGCTCATGAAGCGGCGCCCGCCTTGCGCCGGCGCGAAATAATCGCCAATGATCGCTTGGATGTGCGTGACGGCGTCGCCAAACGCCGCGATATTTTGCTCCGCTAGCGCCGGTAAAGCCTGCATCAGCACAAGACGGCAAAGAACTCCCGCCTGCTCCTCCGAGAAAGGCTTCAGCGCTTTGAAGGCTTCGCGTTCGCCGTCGCCATGCAGTCCAACGGCCGCAGGATCTCCGATCAGTAAGATTCGCCATTCCTGCGGGAGCGGCAGTCGCGATACGACCGGCGGCGTCAAAGTCGTCGCGCCGCGTCCGCCGTCGACCACGAGTCCGCCCTGGTCGAAAAGACCGGCGCCAAGTCCTGAACGCGCGCCGCGCTGCAAGAGAGCCGCGTCGGCTGGCGTGTCGAGAGGGAGATTTTCGAGTTGCCGCAACGCGGCAGCAATGGCAAGCGCCAATTGCGTGCCAGAGCCGAGACCCGAATGAGCGGGAATGGCTTCGTGGATCGTCAGTCTGTAACGCCGATCCGGCGCGAGAGCCGCAATCGCCGTATTTAAGAGTTTCGACGCACGTTCGTTCTCGAGCCCTTCGACAGATGTTTTGGCCGCCGGCGCAAGAGTCAATCGCGTGCGCAGCCCCGTGACGGAGAGACCCAGCCCGCCATACATGCGGTTGAGCGAGCCGTTCATATCGAGAAAACCAAGATGCAGCCGCGCCGCTGCTTCAACGCTCACGTGAGCCGTCATGAGACCTCATATTATGCGCAAGACTTCGCGCCAGTTTGGGCTATATCTCGCCTCAGCGGAAACGCTCCAGCTCAGTCGCGCTTTCGCTCAGGCTTGGCGAGTAAGGCGCCAAGGCGACGAACGCAAGGGCAAGACGAGTCAGCACGGGAGGACAATGCATGACGACGAAAGAACACGCCTATCCTGAGAATGAAATCGTCGCGCGCCTTGCAAAAGAACTGCCTCACTGGCGCTACGAGAACGGCTGGATCCGACGCAAATATAAGACGAATAGCTGGAAAGGCACGCTGATGGTGATCAACACTGTCGGCCATTTGGCCGAAGCCGCTTGGCATCATCCCGACATCGCAGCCTCTTACGCCTGGGTCGAAGTGAAGCTCATGACGCATACGGCGAAAGGAATAACCGATAAGGATTTCGACCTCGCAAAGAAGATCGAGGAGGTCGTGGGTTGGCGGCCGGGGAAGGCGGGCGGCGCTTTAGAGGGAACTCCGGAGCAGGATATGCGCTTCGCTTACATCAAATATGACGACTGACGAATTGGTCACGCAGGGCTGGGGATGAATGTGACTGACAGCGCAAAGGTCGTCGACGAACGCGAGAAGTTTTTTTCTCTTATCGGCGTGCGTCCGCTCATCATGGGAATTGTCAACGTCACCCCGGATTCCTTTTCGGACGGCGGACTTTTTCTGGCGCGCGAGTCGGCGCTCGCGCAGGCAAGAAAGCTTGTGGAAGAGGGCGCCGACATTGTCGATGTCGGCGCCGAATCGACGCGCCCGGGTCACACGCCATTGTCCGTGGAGGAAGAATGGGCGCGTCTGGAGCCGCTCTTGCGGGCGCTGGTTGCGTCTGCCGGCGCGCCAGTCTCGATCGACACCTATAAATCCGAAACGGCGCGCCGCGCGTTGGATTGCGGCGTCGCATTGGTGAATGACGTCTGGGGATTGCAGCACGATGCGGAGATGGCGCATGTCGTCGCGCAAGCGCAAGCCGGCGTGGTGATCATGCATAATCGCAACGAAGTCGACGCGAACATCGACATCGTCGATGACATGCGTCGTTTTTTCGAAAAATCATTGCAGATTGCTCGCCGCGCGGGAATTGACGAACGACGCATCTTACTTGATCCGGGCATTGGGTTTGGCAAGAGCCGCGAACAAAATTACGCGGCGCTCAGGGCCATTCCCGATTTGCTTCGCATCGGTTTTCCGTTGCTTATCGGCGTGTCGCGGAAATCACTTTTTCGCGACTTGCCTGATGGATTACTGGAGGGTCGACTGATCGGCACGATCGCGACAAATCTCATCGCCGCAATGCAAGGCGCGCATGTGTTTCGCGTTCACGACGCGGCCGAACATCGCGCGGCGTTCAGCGTGTTGCGGCAAATCGGACGGTCGTGAGCAATGAGCGTCAAAAACGACATGCGCGTTGGTTTTGGACTTGGCAGCAATATCGGCGACAAGCCGGCGAATTTGAAACGCGCGCTGCAATTGATTGAAGAACGAGGAGTCGCTCGGCTGACGGCGGTTTCTCGAATCTATCGCACCCCGCCCTGGGGCGATCTCGATCAAGGAGATTTCGCAAACGCTTGCGCGCTCGGGCAGACGACGTTCGCTCCCTATGAATTGCTAGCGGCGGTAAAAAAAATCGAGGCCGACATGGGCCGGGAGCCAACGCGCAGATGGGGCCCGCGTCTGATCGACATTGATATTCTGTTTCTAGGCGAGCATCTGATCGAGGATCCGGAATTGACGCTGCCTCACAAGGAATTATTCGCCCGAGGCTTTGTTTTGGCTCCTCTCGCGGAGATAGCGCCGGATCTATCGCTCGGCGGAATGGAGATTGCGAAAGCAGCAAGGGACGCCGATCTTAGCGGCGTTGAGCTGTGGCGCGACAACAGTTGAGAAGGGTGAAGCTTGGGGGAATATTGCCCATCCTAATAGGCTGCTAAGATGAACCGCATTCGGCATCGCAAATTCGCGCTGCACAATTCGCTTTACTAATTGTTATTTATCAAGTTTTTCTGATCGAATGAATTGATCGACCTAGCCGAATAGGGTTGGTGAGTGAATTTTTTTCACGATCTTTATCCTACCCTAAAGGATATCGTTTCCCATTCAATAGATTGTTATTACCTATCCTAGTTGGGTATTGCTTTGTTTTGGCTGTGGCGGAATTGTTGGGGCACGCTAAGCGGGGTCTGCGGCCGGATTTTTTAGGATCCGGGTGGGGTTTCTGTCTTAGGCGGCGAATCGGTGTTCGTCCGATAAACGACAAGCGGCGAGAGGGGGCGTGAGCCTTTCTGAGCGCTGCGCCAAGGAAAAGGGCGGTTGAGCGGGGCGCGCTGAGGAGCGTTCCGCGAAAGCGTTTTTAATAAAAAGGACGAGGCAGTTCCGTTTTGGGAGGCGGAGCGTTACCGGTCACGCGCAAATCCCTGGGAGCACTTTAGGAGGATAAAGCATGAGTTCGACAACTGAAGTTGCTGGCGCCCGCGCTGGCGCAGACACGATCGTCGATTTGAAGGGAATGTGGATCGGCTTGGTCGTTCTGAACGTTTTCTATCTGATCGTGCGCATTTACGAGCAGATTTTCGGCTGGCGCGCGGGTCTCGACTCGTTTGCCCCGGAGTTCCAGACCTATTGGCTGTCGATCCTGTGGACGGAAATTCCGCTGGAGCTCGTCTCGGGTCTCGGCCTTGCCGGCTATCTGTGGAAGACGCGCGACCGCAACGTCGACGCCGTCGCTCCGCGTGAGGAGCTTCGTCGTCTTGTTGTGCTCGTTCAGTGGCTGACGGTTTATGGCATCGCCATTTACTGGGGCGCGAGCTTCTTCACGGAGCAGGACGGCACCTGGCACATGACGGTGATTCGCGACACGGACTTCACGCCGTCGCACATCATCGAGTTCTACATGAGCTACCCGATCTATTCGATCATCGCGGTGGGCTCGTTCTTCTATGCGAAGACCCGCATTCCGTATTTTGCTCATGGCTACTCGCTGGCGTTCCTGATCGTCGCCATCGGCCCGTTCATGATCATCCCGAACGTTGGCCTGAATGAATGGGGCCACACCTTCTGGTTCATGGAAGAACTGTTCGTCGCTCCGTTGCATTGGGGCTTCGTGTTCTTCGGCTGGATGGCGCTGGGCGTGTTCGGCGTCGTGCTGCAGATCCTGATGCGCATCAAGGCGCTGATCGGCAAGGAAGGCGCGGAGCTTTTGGCGTAATCGCCAGCTGATCCAATGGGCCGCCCGCGCCGGGCGTAAAGCCAGGCGCGAGCGGCGAGCTTCTCACGATCTTTGATTGCGATGGTTCGACCGGCCCTTTGTTCTTGCGCGTTGCGTTGAGCAAGGGAGGGGCGGGGAGGGTCCTGACGATCCTGGATGGCGTGCGGGGCGAATTAAGAAGACTGCAACGACAACCTGGCGGATGAGCCGGGGGAATCACGAAGACACCAAGGAGAAGAGTGATGTCATCATCGAAAAGCGGGGCGGTCGGTCCGTTCCATTCCGTCGCCGAGGCGGCGGGATGCGTGAAGGCGACCGATTGGATGTTGTTGACGCTGTTGTTTTTTGCTGTTTTGGGCGGTTATCACGTCCACTTCATGCTGACGGCGGGCGACTGGGACTTCTGGGTTGACTGGAAAGATCGCCGTATGTGGCCGACGGTCGTTCCGATTCTGGGCGTGACGTTCTGCGCTGCGACGCAGGCGTTTTTCTGGGTGAACTTCCGCCTTCCGTTCGGGGCGGTGTTTGCGGCTCTCGGTCTTTTGGTCGGCGAGTGGATCAACCGTTACGTGAACTTCTGGGGCTGGACCTACTTCCCGATCAGCCTTGTGTTCCCGTCGGCTCTGATCGTTCCGGCTCTGTGGCTGGACATCATCCTGCTGCTCTCGGGCAGCTATGTGATCACGGCGATCATTGGTTCGCTGGGTTGGGGTCTGTTGTTCTATCCGAACAACTGGCCGGCGATCGCGGCGTTCCATCAGGCGACCGAGCAACATGGCCAGCTGATGACGCTTGCCGATTTGATCGGCTTCCACTTCGTCCGCACGTCGATGCCGGAATACATCCGCATGGTCGAGCGCGGCACGCTGCGCACCTTCGGTAAGGACGTCGTGCCGGTGGCCGCGTTCTTCTCGGGCTTCGTGTCGATGATGGTCTACTTCCTGTGGTGGTTCATGGGACGTTGGTATTCGACGACGAAGGTCATCGACAAGATCTGATCTCGAACAAGGCGCGATCGGTCGTCTCGGCCGATCGCGCGAAGAAGAAGATGGATCGGTTTGATTGGCGATCTGCGGGCCGCTTTGAATGAGGCGGTTGCGGGAGCCGGGATCCGGTCCACGAAGAGAGACATGCGGCCGGTCGTTTTGGCGCCGGCCCGCGAAGAAGAAAACTGGGAGGTTTGTTCAATGAAAACGTCGATAATCGAAACACTGGCCAAGTTGACGACGCGTCGCGTCGCTCGGCTTCTGGCCATGGGCGTTGCGGCTTGCGTCGCGGCGACGGCGTTCACCGTCGCTCCGGCGGCGGCGCACGGCGAGAAGTCGCAGCAGGCGTTTTTGCGCATGCGCACGCTGAACTGGTATGACGTGCAGTGGTCGAAGACATCGCTGAACGTGAATGAGGAAATGGTGCTGTCGGGCAAGGTTCACGTGTTCTCCGCGTGGCCGCAGGCGGTCGCCAATCCGCGCGTGTCGTTCCTGAACGCCGGCGAGCCGGGTCCGGTTCTGGTTCGCACGGCTCAGTTCATCGGCGAGCAGTTCGCTCCTCGTTCGGTGTCTCTGGTTCCGGGCAACGACTATGCGTTCTCGATCAATCTGAAGGCTCGCCGCGCGGGCCGCTGGCACGTCCACGCTCAGATCAACGTGGAAGGCGGCGGACCGATCATCGGACCTGGCCAGTGGATCGAGATCAAGGGCGACATGAAGGACTTCGTGGATCCGGTGACTTTGCTGGACGGCACGACGGTCGACCTCGAGCATTATGGCATTGACCGCGTTTATATGTGGCATATGCCGTGGCTGCTCGCGGGCGCGGCGTGGATCCTGTATTGGTTCTTCGCCAAGGGCATCATCGCCTCTTACATCAAGGTTGCGAACGGCAAGCCTGACGCAGTGATCGGCGACGAAGACCGCCGCGTTGGCGCGATCGTTCTGGCCTTGACCATTCTGGCGACGATCATTGGCTACGCCGTGACGAACAGCACCTTCCCGCGGACCATCCCGTTGCAGGCTGGTTTGCAGAAGCCGCTGACCCCGATCGTGACAGAAGGCACCGCCGGCATCGGCAAGGGCGTTCAGGTCACGCTTTTGGGCGGCGTCTACAAGGTGCCGGGCCGCGAGCTGACGATCCAGGTGAAGGTGTCGAACAACACGGGCGAGCCGCTTCGTCTCGGCGAATATACGGCTGCCGGTCTTCGCTTCCTGAACCCCGACGTGTTCACGCAGAAGCCCGAGTTCCCGGACTATCTGCTGGCCGACCGTGGTCTGTCGGTTGACAACACGCCGATCGCGCCGGGCGAGACGAAAGAACTGACGGTCAAGATTCAGGACGCGCGCTGGGATATCGAGCGTCTGTCGGATCTGGCCTATGACACGGACAGCCAGATCGGCGGTCTGTTGATGTTCTTTGCTCCCAATGGTCAGCGCTATGCGGCCGAAATCGGCGGACCGGTCATTCCGAAGTTCGTCGCCGGCGACATGCCCTGATCCGTTAGCGATCAAATAAAAGAATAAATCCCGGCCGGACCCAAAAAGTCCGGCCGGTTCTACTTCAGCGAGACTTTCTAAGATGCGGCGTTGAGCCGCAAAATCATGGCCTGCGATTGGGACGAGGCATTGCGGCGACGCCGAAGCGCTTTCGCGATCGGGACTGACGACGATGACGTCTTGGGGTAAGCCGGCTGCGGCCCTTGTCGCGGCGATAGCGATTTTTCTTGCGCTCTCAACGACAATTCATGCGCGTGGCGCCATCGGATATGATCACGATGTCTGCGTGCTGAAGATTGGCCCGGATTTCATGTATTTTACGGGCTATCAGCCCGCTTCCTCTCGAAAGAAATTCTGCGAGGACGCCCCGTCCACAGGCGAAACGATCTTTATTCTCGATTACGCGCAATCCGAAATGCGCGACATGAAAACAGATTTTCGTATCGTGCGCGACGTGCCGCAAGCCGAGGAGACGGGCTCGCTCGACGCCGTGACGGAAGCCTATCTGCCGCCCAAGATCTATCCAAACGGAACTCTGAACTTGGATCACGTCTTCCGGGAAGCGGGTAATTTCGTCGGCATCGTCACGGCAGAGGGCGCTCATGGAGAGCGCTGGGTCTCTCGTTTTCCGTTCTCCGTCGGAAAGCCCTATGCATCGCAAACGCCTTATTATCTGATCGCTCTAGCAGCGGCGCTCGCATTGATCCTGCTGGTCATGAACCAGCGACGCGCCCCTCCGGCCACCTCGTCGCGAAAGAGATAACCACCCGGCGCCGACCCCCACCGGTAGGGGTCCCGTTATTTTTCCCAAGCAGCGACCATCCCATTTACATCCAAAAAACTTTGCGATAAATTAGTTTAGTAAATCTATGGACTAATATGTCTAGAGGGGGCTGGCCGAAATGCGGTTGAAAAAATCGACACTTGTAAGATCACTTATCCGCCCTGCGCTGGTCGCTGCGAGCCTGTCTCTGATGGGCGTCCTCGGCGCGCAAGCAGCGATCGCCTTGCTCAACGTCTCCTATGATCCAACTCGCGAACTCTACAAGGCGATCAACAAGGCTTTTGCCGAGGACTGGAAGAAAAAGACTGGCGAAGACATTGATATACAGGCCTCGCACGCAGGTTCGGGCGCGCAGGCGCGCGCAGTGATCGACGGTCTCGCCGCGGACGTCGTTACGCTGGCGCTCGCCGCGGATATCGATGCGATTGCAACCAAGAGCGGAAAGATCAACGCCGATTGGCAAAAGCGTTTGCCCAATAACGCCTCGCCCTACACGTCGACGATCGTGTTCTTGGTGAAAAAGGGAAATCCAAAGGCGATCAAGGATTGGAACGATCTCGCAAAGCCTGGCGTCGCCGTTATCACTCCAAATCCAAAGACATCGGGCGGCGCGCGTTGGAACTACCTCGCGGCTTGGGGATACGGCCTTAAGAAGTTCAATGGCGACGAGGCAAAGGCGAAAGAGTTCGTCAAATCGATTTACAAGAATGTGCCGGTGCTCGACGCGGGCGCGCGCGGCTCGACGATCACCTTCGCTCAACGCGGCATTGGCGACGTTCTCATCACTTGGGAGAACGAGGCTTTTCTCGTGTTCGATGAATTCGGCAAAGACAAGTTTGAAATCATAGCGCCTTCACAGTCGATTCTCGCCGAGCCGCCCGTTGCAGTCGTCGACGCCAACGTCGACGCCAAGGGCACACGCAAAGTCGCCGAAGCCTATGTCAATTTCTTGTATACGCCCGCCGCGCAAGCGATCATCGCAAAAAATCACTATCGGCCCGCTCATCCTGAATTCGCGTCGAAGGAGGATTTGAAGCGCCTGCCGAATATCGAACTCATCACGGTCGATAAGGCCTTCGGAGGCTGGACCGCGGCGCAGAAGAAACATTTTGCCGACGGTGGCGTTTTCGACGAAATCCAGAAACAAGAGCCATCCAAGTGAGCGTATTTGAGACCCAAAGACCGGCGGCTTGGCGCATCAAAGCGCCAAGCGTTATTCCCGGTTTCAGTCTTACGCTCGGGTATACGCTCGCCTATCTAGGGTTGATCGTATTGTTTCCGCTCGCTGCGCTCGTGCTGCGCGCGTCGACGCTCGGTCTTTCCGGGCTTTACGACGTGGCGGTCGAACCGCGCGTCGCAGCAGCTTTGCGGACAACGTTCTTCATCTCCTTTGCGGCTGCGGCGGTCGACATTTTTTTCGGGTTGATCGTCGCTTGGACTCTCACGCGCTATGAGTTTCCGGGTCGACGCTTTCTCGACGCCATCGTCGATCTGCCCTTTGCGCTGCCGACTGCGGTTGCGGGAATTTCCCTTGCGGCGCTCTATTCGCCGAATGGATGGTTCGGCGAGCCGCTTGCAAATTTTGACATTAAAATCGCCTTTACGCGCGCCGGCATTCTCGTCGCTCTGATTTTCGTCGGTCTGCCGTTCGTCGTGCGCACCGTGCAGCCGATCATATCTGAACTCGACGTCGAGCTTGAAGAGGCGTCTGCAACCCTCGGCGCATCCCGTTTCCAAACCGTTTGGCGCGTTCTGCTGCCGCCGTTGATCCCGGCTCTTCTCACCGGCTTTGCGCTCGCTTTTGCAAGAAGCGTCGGCGAATATGGCTCCGTTATTTTTATCGCTGGCAATCTCGCTTATGTTTCCGAGATTGCGCCCTTGCTGATCGTCACGAAGCTCGAACAATATGATTACGCCGGCGCGACGGCGATAGCGACCATCATGCTCGGAGCGTCTTTCGCCGTCTTGCTCGCAATCAATCTTGTTCAGGCGTGGAGCCGAAAGAGGTTCGGACATGTCTGACGTTATTGTCGGCGCATACGAGCCGCGCACAAGGCTTCGCAAGGTCACAGAGGAGACGTCGACGACGCGCTTTTTGCTCATCGCCGTCGCTGTTCTGTTTCTCGCGGTTTTTTTGCTTGCCCCGCTTGCCGTCGTCTTCACAGAGGCTTTCGCCAAAGGCGTTGACGTATTTTTTTCCGCATTCCGCGACCCCGACGCCCTGGCGGCGATCCGCTTGACGCTGACCGTCGCCGCGATTGCAGTGCCCGCGAATGTCATCTTCGGTCTCGCAGCCTCTTGGGCGGTCGCGAAGTTCTCCTTCCGTGGCAAAAGTCTTCTGATCACGCTGATCGATTTGCCTTTTTCGGTATCGCCCGTTGTCTCCGGCCTCGTTTTCGTTCTGGTGTTTGGCTCGCAGGGCCTGTTCGGACCCTGGCTTGCCGCGCATCATATCCAGGTCATCTTCGCGGCGCCGGGCATGGTGTTGGCGACAATTTTCGTGACCTTTCCCTTCGTCGCGCGTGAACTCATACCGCTGATGCAGGAACAAGGAGTTGTCGAAGAGGAGGCGGCGCTCACGCTCGGCGCGAGCGGCTTCAAGACCTTCCTTTTCGTAACATTGCCCAATGTCAAATGGGCTTTGCTTTACGGCGTTCTCTTGTGCAACGCGCGAGCCATGGGCGAGTTCGGCGCGGTTTCTGTCGTCTCGGGACATATCCGCGGCCTCACAAATACAATCCCCCTTCAAGTGGAGATCTTGTATAATGAGTACAACATGGTTGCGGCCTTCGCGCTCGCGTCTCTCCTCGCTGGTTTGGCGTTGGTCACCCTCGGTCTCAAAACCGCTCCTCGAGTGGCGCGTCGCCGACTCTCTCGCCAACCGCCGCCGCCACTGACGTTCCGCGACACGGCACGCATATCCGCATCGAAGGAGTCGAACAGGATTTCGGCTCTTATCCAGCGCTGCGCAATGTCGATCTCGACATCGTCCCGGGCGAACTCATCGCGCTTCTCGGTCCGTCGGGCTCGGGCAAGACCACTTTGTTGCGCGTGATCGCAGGTCTCAATACGCCCGATCGAGGCGCGGTTTTCTTCGATGGTGAAAATGCGACGGGGCTTTCCGTTCAGGAGCGTCGCGCCGGTTTCGTGTTCCAAAATTACGCGCTGTTCAAACATCTGACTGTCGCCGAAAATATCGCCTTCGGATTGAAGGTGCGGCCGCGACATCTGCGGCCCTCACGCGCAGAAATCGCCGAGCGTGTGGACAGGCTCTTGGAGCTGGTTCAACTTGAAGGGTTGGGCGCTCGCTTTCCGGCGCAACTCTCTGGAGGGCAGCGTCAGCGCGTGGCGCTTGCGCGAGCGCTCGCAATCGAACCGCGCGTGTTATTGCTCGACGAGCCTTTCGGCGCTCTCGATGCGCGAGTGCGCAAGGATTTGCGTCGCTGGCTGCGCGAGATTCACAAACAGACCGGACTTACCACCGTTTTCGTCACCCATGATCAGGACGAAGCGATGGAGCTCGCCGACCGCGTGGTGGTGCTCGACAAGGGCCGTATCGAACAGGTCGGCGCGCCTGAAGAGTTATACGATCGTCCCGCGTCGCCATTCGTTTTGTCTTTCGTCGGCGAAGCCGTGGCTCTGCCTGTCGTCGTCGACAAGGGACACGTCAAATTTGGAGATCGAGAGATTCATATCGACTCGACAGGTCTGCGTGACGGGCCCGCGAAAGTGTTTTTCCGTCCAGCGGATATCGCGATTACGAGCAAGGGCGATGGCGAATTGGAGGGACGAGTCGAGAGTTTGCGACGGACCGCCGGCGGAATGCGCGCCACGATAGCAATCGACGGATATGATCAGACCCTCGAGATTGAGTCGGCTTTAAACGATGCGGCGACGCTCGGCAGTCGGGTGCCCCTCTCGCTCGGCCATGCTCGTATTTTTCCCTCTGACGCTCCGCCTGAGGGCTTCAACGAGGCGGGCGAGGGGATATAGAGGGTAGATGCGCAGCGCAGAGCGAACCGTGTGATGCGCGCCGCTGGTCATTTTCTGGTCATGTTTGACGTCTAAAAGGGCAGATAGGAGCCTCTGGACGCGTAACAGTCGAAGAAGGCTCCAAACGCCGGGCCGGATGTACGTCCGGCGTTTTCTTTTTTGGGCCCCTCCGCTGATTGGTCCCCTCCGCTCAATGTCCGTTGAGGACATCCGCGAGTTTCGCAGCCTCATCTGAACCGATGCGCAGCGTGCGGCCGCTCGTCAGAAGTATCTCCACCGCGTCCAGGCCTCCGACATTGTAAAGCCAGCCGCGGGGGGTGAGATGAATGCCCCATCCCCACCACCATTTGTTCTGCGCCGCCGTCGCATCGCGGATATCCGCGCGCGCCAGGCTCTTGCGCCAAACTCCCGGACCGAAGAACCAAATTAATTCGCGCTCGGTGACCTCCACCGTCAGCGAGGAAAAAAACCATCCGAACGCGCCGAGAATGGTCGCGAGGGGAACGAACAATAGGCTCTTGCCTGTAAGGGATGCGGCGATCAAGAGAGGGAAGGCTGGAAAAACCAACGCCAGCCGCAACCAGCCGTTCGTTTGAGTGTGCTTGTAGTTGGCGGTCACACTTATCACTCGCGATACGGATCGCGCCTCATCCAAAATTTGCGAGTCCCGGGAAGGTCTGCAACAGCCAGAACGATACGTCCTGAATGGCGCCGGTGAGAAAAGCGACGCCGGTCAATACCAGCATGACGCCGACGACTTTTTCGACCTTCCCGAAATGCGCCTTGAACCGGGCGATGAAAGACAGGAACGGCTCCATCGCCAGCGCCGCAATCAGAAAAGGCACGCCCAGCGCGAGAGAGTAGACCGCGAGCAAAGCCGAGCCCAGCCAGACGGTTTCCTGCGATCCGGCCACGGCGAGGATCGATGCGAGGATGGGTCCAATGCAAGGCGTCCAACCAAAGGCGAAGGCGAGACCCATCACATAGGCCCCAAGGGGCCCAGGAGGCTTGGCGATCTCGACCCGCTTTTCGCGATGGAGAGCGCCGACTTTAAAGAGCCCCAGAAAGTGCAGGCCCATGACAATGATCGCGAGACCTGCCGCGATCGAGAGAATGTGCAAATTCGCGCGGATCAATTGGCCGAAGACGCTCGCCGTGGCGCCAAGCGCAACGAAGACCGTGGAGAAACCCAGCACGAATAACAGCGCGGCGAAGAAGACGTCCTTGCGCGCGCGACTTTCACTTTCGACGGAGAGTTCTTCGACGCCCGCTCCCGCGAGAAAGGTGAGATAGGGCGGAACGAGAGGCAGCACGCATGGCGAAAGAAATGACAGCAAGCCCGCCGCCGCCGCCGCTGGGAAACTGACATCCGCCATCTAGATCCTCTCTCCTTCAGAACGTTTCTGCCACAGGCGAGGCTCTGACGCAAAGTCGGCAGTCGGCGTGCAAATCGCCCGGAAAATCAAAATCTATCAGGCCGATAGGGCCATGGGTGGGTGAACGGCTCTTCGCCCGTCATCATCTCGGCCAGGAGCCGCCCGCTCGCGGGGCCGAGCGTGAAGCCATGGTGCTGATGGCCGAAGTCGAACCAGAGCCCGTCGTGTCGCGGCGCCTTGCCGATCACGGGCAGCATGTCGGGCAGGCAAGGGCGGCGGCCCATCCAGGGTTTGGCGTCAATTCGGTCCGCAAGCGGAAACAGCGCGCGCGCGATCGGCTCCGTCTTTTCAATCTGCAGGGGGGTCGGCGGGAAATCGCGGCGCGCGAACTCGGCCCCGGTGGTGAGCCTGACGCCTCGGGTCATCGGGGCCAGCACATAGCCATTGTCGGCGTCGAGAATCGGATGGCGCAGCACCGCACCGCCTTTAGGCGCGTAATGCATATGATAGCCACGCTTCCATCCCAGCGGAATCTTATAGCCGAGAGGACGGAAGATTTCGTCCGACCACGGTCCGAGCGCCACGACGATTTCGCGAGCGCTCACATTGCCCTCACGAGTCGCGACGCTCCATCGCCCCTCCCGATCCTGCTGCAGGGTCCGCGCGTCGCCAGCAACGAAGCGCCCGCCGCGCGAAGTGAACAAATCGGCGTAGGCCTGCGCAAGCCGGCTTGGATCACTGATGGAAGCCGTATCGAGGAAATGCACGGCGCCAGCGACCTTTTCGGAGAGATCCGGCTCGCGCGCCAAAACGCCGGCGGAATCCAAAACGTCAATCCGAAGATTGAATGCGCGCAGACGCTCCGCCTCCGCGACGCCTTTTTCGAGAGTTTTTGGGGTGCGATAGAGCTTGATCCAGCCGGTCTTGCGCAATAGATCGCTCGCCTTCGCGAGGTCAATCAACGCCTCGTGCTCGATGAGGCAACGCTCCACAAGCGGACGCAAAGCGGCTGCGTGGCCCGCGGCGCGCTCTGGACTGCTTTCGCGGTAATAGCGATAGAGCCAGGGCGCGATGCTCGGAAGAGAGGCGAAGTCATAATTCGCCTCAGGCAGGAGATTGAGCGCATAGAGCACGAGTTTCAGCGGGTCGCGGGGAAAGAGGTGCGGGAAAAGCGACCCTCGTTCGATGAGCCCGGCGTTTCCGAAACTTGTTTCGAGGCCCGCCGCGCCGTGTCGATCGATAAGGGTCACATCGCGTCCGCGCGCCTGCAAATGCAACGCGACCGACACGCCTTCCATGCCTGCGCCCAATACGACGACGTCGGCCTTTTGCATAAGTTCTCTCCGCGATGCGAGATGCTATCCTTGATATGGATGCCCCTAAGCGCAAGCGCCAGCATGGCAGGAGATTTTGGAGCAAATTGCTCGCCATCGGGCGCGAGAACCGCCGTCGGCCGCATATGGACACCGCCTGAATGCTTATGCTAGGCCGCGTTTCCTTCACAAATTTCCGCGCTCCGAGGACAGTCGACAATGATTCCGCGCTATTCCCGGCCAGAAATGACCGCCATCTGGGAGCCGCAGACGCGATTTCGAATTTGGTTCGAGATTGAGGCTTACGCTTGCGACGCATTGGCCGAGATCGGCGTCATTCCGCGGGAGAGCGCCAAGGCGATCTGGGACAAGGCGGATTTCGTCACCTTCGACGTCGCGCGCATCGAAGAGATCGAGCGAGTCACGAAACATGACGTCATCGCCTTTCTGACGCATCTCGCCGAATTTATTGGACCCGACTCGCGCTTCGTGCATCAGGGCATGACGAGCTCCGATGTGCTCGACACCTGCCTGGCGGTTCAATTGTCGCGCGCCGCCGATCTCTTGATCGCCGACGTCGACTCGCTGCTCGCGGCGCTGAAAAAGCGCGCTTACGAGCATAAATACACGCCGACGATCGGCCGTTCGCATGGCATACACGCCGAACCTTTGACCTTCGGTCTGAAACTCGCGCAGGCCTTTGCGGAGTTCTCGCGCGCACGCGAACGCCTCGTTCATGCGCGAAAGGAGGTCGCGACCTGCGCGATTTCCGGCGCTATCGGCACCTTCGCCAATATTGATCCGCGCGTCGAGGAGCATGTGGCGAAGCAGCTTGGCCTCGCGGTCGAGCCCATCTCGACGCAAGTCATACCGCGGGATCGTCACGCCGCATTTTTTGCGACGCTTGGCGTCGTCGCGTCGTCGGTCGAACGGCTCGCCACCGAAATCCGTCATCTGCAGCGCACCGAGGTTCTGGAAGCGGAGGAATATTTTTCCGCCGGACAAAAGGGTTCGTCGGCGATGCCGCATAAGCGCAATCCCGTGCTAACCGAAAATCTCACGGGTCTCGCTCGGCTCGTGCGCGGCATGGTCATTCCGGCGATGGAAAATGTCGCCTTATGGCATGAACGCGACATTTCCCATTCTTCGGTCGAGCGCATGATCGCCCCGGACGCGACGGTGACGCTCGATTTCGCCCTGGCGCGGCTCACTGGCGTCATCGATCAACTCGTCGTTTATCCAGAGAACATGCGCAAGAACCTGGATAAACTCGGCGGCCTCGTGCATTCGCAGCGCGTCTTGCTCGCGCTCACGCAAAAAGGCGTTTCGCGCGAGGACGCCTATGCGCTCGTGCAGCGAAACGCAATGCCTGTCTGGCGTGGCGAAGGCGACTTCCGCACGCTGCTCGGCGCCGATGAAGACGTCAGCGCCAAACTATCGTCTGCCGAACTCGATGAGTTGTTCGATCTGAACTACCACTTCAAACACGTCGACACGATTTTCAAGCGCGTGTTTGGAGAAGGGTGAGGCGATGGGCCGCGGCGGGACGTTTCCGCCCTGTCCAGAACTTCTCGAGAAAGAGAACGCAAGCGACGGATAATTCAGGCGACCGTGTTCATTTCGCCTTTCTTCTCGCTCTTTTCTTGTCGCTCATACGCCTCGATGACAGTCTGAATCATCGGACCGAAGCGGTCTTTCAGCTCGCCGCAACGAGTCGAATTGACGAGTTCGACGCCCTTGCGTTCGCTGCGGATGAGGCCGGCTTCGCGCAATATCCGGAAATGCTGAGACAAGGTGGATTTCGGCATAGGAGCGTCTTGAATTTTGAGAAAGGTCGAACAGTTCTTTGCGCAATCCGATCTCGCAAGCTGCAAGAATATCTGTGCGCGCGCAGGATCCGAAAGGGCGTAAAGAATACCCTCGACCGTAATCTCTTCGACGCGAGGATGATAAAGCGCTCTCATTGAGAAGTTTTAGCATGGCTTGACACATAGTGCATTAGTTCTAATATTCCGAACTATTGGAATAATGGACCAATGTCCAAACCTTGAAAGGCGTCTCAATGACTGAGCTTTCCGGAAAAATCGCCGTTATCACGGGTGGCAACAGCGGCATCGGGCTTGCGACGGCCAAGCTGTTTGCGCAGGAAGGCGCGCAAGTCGTCATCACGGGGCGCCGAAAGCCGGAGCTTGACGCCGCCGCCGCGAAAATCGGCGCCAACGCCATCGGCGTGCAGGGCGACGTCGCCAAACTCGCCGATCTCGACCGACTCTACTCTGAGGTCAAAGAGCGGTTCGGCCGCATCGACATCTTGTTCGCCAATGCCGGCGTCGCGCAGCCGACGCCGCTCGCGGCTATCGACGAGGCGCATTTCGACCGGCACTTCGACATCAACGTCAAAGGCTTGCTATTCACCGTTCAAAAGGCGCTGCCGCTCCTTGTCGATGGCGGAGCGATCGTCTTGAACTCGTCGGTCGCTAATACGAAAGGCATGGCGGGCTTTAGCGTCTATTCGGCGACGAAGGCGGCGGTGCGGTCCTTCGCCCGCACATGGACGCAGGAGCTGAAGGATCGCAAGATTCGCGTCAACGCGATCAGCCCCGGCCCGATCGAAACGCCGATCTTCGACAAGATGGGCCTGCCCGCGCAGCAGGTGGAGGAGTTCGGCGCGCATATCGCCGAGGCCGTTCCGCTCGGCCGCTTCGGGCGACCGGAAGAAATCGCCAAAGCCGTTCTGTTTCTTGTTTCAAGCGACAGCAGCTATGTCGCGGGGGTCGACCTCTACGTCGACGGCGGAATGGTCGCGGTTTAGCGAGCCTTGCTATGATCGCTCTGGAAGAGGATAGCGTATGCTATCCCTTAAGAGATGCTTATATTGCGCGGCCGATAGGTCGGCGGCCCTTCATAGGACAGTTTCTCGATCGCGCAATGCGAGACTTCGCCCTCATAGTCGTCGATCTTTGGGAAGCCTTTGACGGCGTCGGAGATATTCCCTTGCCCCTCCACAGGCCGAATATAATCGCCAGTGAAGGTAATATGATCGACCAGAGCCGTGTCTTTGGACTTATCGAACAATCTGAAAACGGGCGCGGGCAGCTTTACGAACAGGATGGTCAAGAGACGATAATAGAACGTTTGAGAGTTATTGATTTCAGCGCTCAGATCCGGTTGCCAGCGTGGAAAATCGATTTGGTGCAGATCGACGTTCAAGCCCCGCGCCGTGGCTTTCGCCACCATCCATTCGAGTGAGCAATCCGAAAGACCGAGGTTCGGGTAACCGCCGCCAACATTCGAGTGAACGCCGGGGAACCATTTCTGCTCGTAGCGCAAGGTTCCGTCTGTCTTCATGCTCTCGGCGTTTCTTGCGCGATGCGTGTCGTTCAGCTCCCACAAAGTGGGGCGAAACGGCCATCGTCTCTCATCGATGGCGAGAGCGTGATACGCGCTCTGCACGATCGAGCTCAAGAGAACGTCATGGAACTGCGTTTTGAAGAGCTTGTTGGTAATCCAACTCAGGACCGAGCCGAATGGCGACCCCAGCGCGCCGACCGTATCCCAGACGCCTAAAAAGGCGATCGTTTCGTCCCCGAAAGCATTGGCTCCGCGAAACGCTTTCGCCATCTCGCCGTCCGGACGCCACGCCGGATCAGGATCTTTGTATCTGTCATAAGCTTCCTGAATGAGGTGCAATCTATCGCGCCGCAATATTCCCATGTTTCGGATGAGTCCGGCGATGCTGCGCGCGGTGAATGCGCCGCGGCTGAAGCCGAATAGAAAAATCTCATCGCCCTTTTCGTAATTGCTAACAATGAAGGCGTATGCGTTCTTGATGTTGTCGGAGATGCCGTAACCGAAGGTGCCGCCAAAATATTTTTCCGTCCTTCGTGTTCCGACGCCTTCGACATAATGCGTGATTTGCGGCGCCCCGTTCAGATCGGCGCCTTGCGTCGCCTCGAAAAGCCGCAGCACATTTGTCGGGCAGGGCTTACCGTTTGATTCCTGATCAGCGCGATTCCAGGTGCCGTCGCAAAAGACAATGAGCTTTTTTTGCATTGCAAATGCCCCAATAAAAATAATGAACGTAAAATATTACGTCGCATCAAGGAGCTTGCGCAAGCACGTAGAACGGGAATAGAGGCGGGGCCTCGGCGGGTCAGGCGGCCCCGAGGCGTGGTGGCCGCTGCGAATTCGATTCCCGCCAGCGTAGCAGGCGGCGACGGCGTCGCTACGCGGTCGTCAGGCTTTCTAGCGCACCTCACGCTGCGCATAGCCGAGTTTAATGTTGAGCTCATGCAGCAATTCTTCCGCAGCTTGCGGAATATTGGTGCCGGGCGGGAAAATCGCACTCGCGCCGGCGTCGTAGAGTTGCTGAAAATCCTGCTCAGGAATGACGCCGCCGACGACCATCATGATGTCCTCGCGGTTCTGCCGCTTCAGCGCGTCGCGCAATTGGGGCGTCAGCGCGAGATGGCCGGCGGTGAGCGAACTCACGCCAACGACATGCACATTCTCTTCCGCCGCTTTCTTCGCAACCTCGTCCGGCGTCGCGAATAAATCGCCGATCACGACATCGAAGCCAAGATCGGCAAATGCGGAGGCGATCACTTTCTGTCCACGGTCGTGCCCGTCCTGTCCGAGCTTGGCGACGAGAATGCGCGGCTTGCGGCGGTCATTTTCCTCGAAGGCCGCGGTCATTCCGCGCACGCGCATGATATCGGCGCTATCGCCCGCTTCGCGCGCATAAATGCCGGAAATGACATTCGCCTTGGGCTGGTGACGGCTGAAGACTTTTTCGAGCGCGTAGGAAATCTCGCCGACGCTCGCCTTGGCGCGCGCAGCCTTCACCGCGAGATCGAGCAGATTGGCGCCGGTCTTGGCGCCGTCAGTCAGCGCGTCGAGCGTCTCCTGCGTCTTTTCTTCGTCACGCTCCTCACGCAGGCGTTTCAGCTTGTCGAGCTGCGCGGCGCGGACGGCCGAATTGTCGACCTTCAGCACATCCGGAGCCACGTCGTTTTGAGGCCGGAACTTGTTGACGCCCACCACGACCTGCTGACCGGTGTCGATGCGCGCCTGCGTCTTGGCGGCCGCCTCTTCGATGCGTTGCTTGGGCACGCCGGCGGCGATCGCTTTGGCCATGCCGCCGAGCTGCTCGACTTCTTCAATATGCTCCCAGGCTTTCTTGGCGAGTTCGGCCGTGAGCCGCTCGACGTAGTAAGAGCCGCCCCACGGATCGATGATGCGAGTTGTGCCGCTCTCCTGCTGCAGAACGATCTGCGTATTGCGGGCGATGCGCGCGGAAAAGTCGGTCGGCAAAGCGAGCGCCTCGTCGAGCGCATTGGTGTGCAGCGACTGCGTATGGCCTTGCGTCGCCGCCATGGCTTCAACGCAGGTGCGGATGGCGTTGACGTAAACGTCCTGCGCCGTCAAAGACCAGCCCGAGGTCTGGCAATGGGTGCGCAGCATCAGGCTCTTTTCGGATTTCGCGCCAAGGTCTTTCATCAGGCGCGCCCATAGCAAGCGCGCGGCGCGTAGTTTGGCGACTTCCATGAAGAAGTTCATGCCGATCGCAAAAAAGAACGAAAGGCGCGGCGCAAAAGCGTCGATGTCGAGGCCGGCGTCTACGCCCGCGCGCACATATTCCATTCCGTCGGCGAGCGTGTAGCCGAGTTCGAGATCGGCGGAGGCGCCTGCCTCCTGCATGTGATAGCCGGAAATCGAAATCGAATTGAACTTGGGCATATGCTTGCTTGTGTAAGCAAAGATGTCCGAGACGATGCGCATGGATGGGAACGGCGGGTAGATGTAGGTGTTGCGCACCATGAATTCTTTGAGAATGTCGTTTTGGATGGTGCCCGTGAGCTGATCCGGCTTTACGCCCTGCTCCTCCGCCGCGACGATAAACAAGGCGAGCACCGGGAGAACGGCGCCGTTCATGGTCATGGACACGCTCATCTGGTCGAGCGGAATCCCGTCGAACAGCGTGCGCATGTCATAGATCGAGTCGATCGCCACGCCCGCCATGCCGACGTCGCCGGAAACGCGCGGATGATCGGAATCATAGCCGCGATGGGTGGCGAGATCGAAGGCGATGGAAAGCCCTTTCTGGCCGGCGGCGAGATTGCGCCTGTAAAAGGCGTTGGAATCCTCCGCCGTGGAGAAGCCCGCATATTGGCGGATGGTCCAGGGCTGCGCGACATACATGGTCGGATAGGGGCCGCGCACGAAAGGCGCGACGCCGGGGAGCCCGTCGACGAATGAAAGGTCGGCGATGTCTTCCGGCCCGTAGGAATTCTTGACTTCAATGCCCTCGGGCGTGAGCCATTTGCGCGGCTCGTGCGCCTTTGGGGCGGCGGCGGGCGGGGCGAAGGGAATCTGCGTGAAATCGGGGATCGCGGACATCGTTTCCTCGGCTGCTCTCTCAACAGCCATAAACCACACCTCCGAGCGACGCAAAACCCTTGTTTCCCGGGAGATTTCGCTCTGCAGGGCCATAGGGGCGCAAGCAGGATGACGAACAGAACATTGACTAAAAACAATAGAGTGTAAAAACTGCCGATTCTAGAACGGCGCCTTCGCAGGCTTGTAGTCTCCAGAAACGTCTCCCGAGAGATCAATATTGTCAGGGTTCAACTGCTGCACGGGAGCGCCGGGCTTTAGATCGAATTTACCCAGCTCCGTCCAGATGACGTTGGGGCTTGTGGTCAGTTCAAAGAAATAGATTTTATTCGTGAGGTCGGCGACCGTCCGGTATTCGGTGTTGTAGATGCCGAAATCCTTGTATGGCGCGCCGAAGGGAACTGAAACATTGCGGGCGATGGCGAATATGTCGGCGACGGCTTCGCGCTCGGACTTCGGCTTCGGCAGCATTTGAAGAAAATAGGCGGCGCGCTGGAAGCGGTCGCGTGGATTGACATTGCCAGGAAGCGGCATGTCGCTGCGGGGCTTGCTGAAATCTTGTGATTTGAGCAGAGCGAGCTGCTGATCGTAAGTCGGATCATTCGTCATGATCCGATATTCGCGACCATGATGAACGACGGGCTTGCCGTCGATATATTCGACGATCGCGGAATCGCCACTCGCGTCTTCGAGAGCCAAATGCACCGTCGCTTTGTGGCCGCGCGCCTCGGCCATCACGATCTGTATTTTTTCCTGGAGCGCCAATGCTTCCGTGACGGTCGCCGCATTGTCCAACATATATTGCGCCCACAGAGCCGCGTTCAGCCCGGGCTTGCTCTTGTCCCTTGGGCCATAATCCGTTGCGACCAAATACAGCATGTGAGCGGCGAGACCGCGTTCATTGAAGCCGTCCGCTGCGCCGACGCCGTAGATTGTGGTGACAAGGCTGCCATATTGGGAGGTCCACTTCAGAGGGTTGTTCTTGACGACCTCCGTCGGCCCCACGCGCCCGCCGTCGCGCTTCATCCCGCGCGGGAAGACGGTCAGCAGCGGATCGGTGGACTCGGGCCAGTCCATCGTGCGGCCGACGATCTCGGCAAGCCCGTTGTCGTTCCAAAAAATTCGGGAGCAGGCCAGGATCGGTCCAATCAAGACGGCTTGGAATATCGCGGCGAACGCAATGGTTCTTTTCAATCTGATGAAGCGCATATCAGTCTCATCATTTGGAGTATTTTTTGCGGACTGAATGTCCGACCGAATGACTAATTAGGGCGTAAAGCAGTGAGGGTCATGAGCGTCGCATCGGGCGCAAGTCATGGCTTCGAACTGCCGTCATGAAAAAGAAAACCTGGCCTATTTTTTCTGCACCGACGCGAGATAGGCGAGCAACGCCTCGATTTGTGAGCTTGAAAGCTTAAACTGTGGCATCTCCGCACCTTCATGCCCGACAACGATGCCTTCGGCGAGCGCTTCCTCCAGATTCGTCAATGGATATTTTTTCGAAATAGAACGAAACGGCGGCGATTTGGGGTTTGCGCTCTTTCCCGTTTTGCCGATGGCATGACAGTGGCCGCAGTTTGTCTTGGCGATCATGCGTCCACGCTCGATGAGCTCTTTATCTGCGTTGGCGGGCGCGGCCCAGAAGGCCGACAGGGCAAGCGTGAGAGCCAATTGACCAACGGCAGGCCAAAACTTGCTTGTCCGCGATTGGACGGCGGGCCTAGCGATCATTTCCGCACCACCAGCACGGAGCATTTCGCGTGGCGCACGATCGTCTTGGCGTTGGAGCCGATCAGATAAGTGGCCATTGTGGGACGGTGCGAACCGATCACGATGAGGTCGGCTCCCCATTGTTCGGCTTCCGACAGCACCTCAGCATAAATCGAGCCGAAGCGAACCGCGGTCGAGAGTCGATGCGGCGGATAATCCAGCTTCTTCACCGTTTCCGCCAGATCCTTCTCCGTCTCCTCGCGCAGCTGAACATCGAAATTCGGCGGCACGTAATCGATGAAGGCGACGGGCACGAGCGTCTGAACATTGATGAGCCGCAAATCGGCATTGTTGCTCTTGGCGAGAGCCACGGCCTCGTGGATTCCGGCTTGGGTCAATTCCGGCTCGTTCAGGTCGATCGGCGCAAGAATCTTCTTGAACATCTCTTCTCCTTCAAATCATGCAAGTCGCAAATTTCCGCCGACCTCGTCTGGATCATTCTCTCAATCTAGCATTGCTCCGCCTCAGGACATAGGCGTTCCTCACAAAGTCGCGTCATGGGTCGGATTGTCGCGGTTCGCGATTTCTTCTTCGATCAAATCTCCCCGCCCCCCCGGAGTGAACTTCGCACGAGTTTGAGCAATTTCCTCAATGTGCCGTCCGATTTCGGGGCTGCGCTGGATCAGATTGTGAAGATCGAAGGAGTCGAGGACAAGCAGTTTTGTCGCCTGTAGAGCGCGCACGCTCGCGGTGCGCCGGGATCGGCGCAGCACAGCCATTTCGCCGAAAAACTGCCCAGGACCGAGAATGACATTGGTGGTGGGCAGTTCGATCTCCACTTCGCCGGCTGCGATGAAATACATCGAATGCGCCGGTTCGCCGCGACGAACGATCATCGTGCCCGCGGGCGCCTCCTGCGCGCGCAAAAAGCGCATGATCTCGGCGATCGAGGATGCGTCGAGCGAGGCGAAGAGCGGCACGCTCGCCACCATGCTCCAGGTGACGACGAATTCGCGGCGATGGATCTCCTCCGCGAAGGCGGTGGCGACGATGCCGACGGGCAGACCCAGCATGACAAAGCCCATCACCATGGCGATGGCGGCGATGACGCGGCCGACGAGGGTGACCGGGATCGCGTCGCCGTACCCGACTGTCGTGACCGTTTCCACCGCCCACCACATCGCCAAGGGAATCGATCCGAACTTATCGGGCTGAGCTTCGTGCTCGGCGACATGCATGGCGGCGGCTGTGAAGATGACGACGCCAAAGAGAATGATCGCCGAGGCGGCAAGCGCTTTGCGTTCGGCCTCCAACACGGCGATGAGCGAACGAATGCCGGGAGAGTAACGGGCGAGCTTGAAAAAGCGCAGCAGGCGGAGAACGATGAAGACTCGCAAGTCCGCGACGACAAAAAACGAAATATAGACCGGAAGGATCGTGAGGAGATCGATGATCGCGGAGCCAGATTTCACGAAGGCTACGCGCGCCGCAAATTCGCCCTTGCTGGCGTAGGGAGTGTGTTCCGGCGCGCACCAAACGCGCAGCACATATTCAACGGTGAAGATGGCGACGGCGAAATATTCGATCCAATGAAACAGAGGGCCGTAAGCCGCAAGGCTTTTGTCCGATTCGAGAATGACCGAAAGAACGGATAGCGCCACCAGAAAGACGAGCCCGCCATGGACGATGCGCGTCATACGATCGCTGACGCTGCTGTCCAGGATCGCGTGAACGCGTCGACGCAATCTTGCGAAGGCGACGCGTTGTCGACGTCCGATCATTCCGCCGCCTTGATTCGCAGCGCGTCTTCGATCGCCGCAAGCGCCGAATCGATCGCGGTTGCGTCAGGACCGCCCGCCTGGGCCATGTCCGGGCGACCGCCGCCGCCCTTTCCGCCGAGCTTTTCGCTCGCCACGCGCACGAAGTCGACGGCGCTGAATCTTTGCGTCAAATCGGCGGTGACGCCGACGACGATACCCGCCTTGCCGTCCTGCGACGCGTTGGCGATCGCGACAACTCCGGAGCCGATCGCCTTTTTGGCGTCGTCGACCAGCGACTTCAAATCCTTGGCTTCAATGCCGCTCACGGCGCGCGAGAAGAGTTTGACGCCCGCGACGTCGCGCACCGCCTCCGTCGCCCCGCCGCTTTCTGCGCCGCCCATGGCGAGTTTGCGTTTGGCGTCGGCGAGTTCACGCTCCAGGCGCTTGCGTTCGTCGATGAGCGCCGAAAGCCGCGTCGGCGTCTCTTCGATTGGGGCGCGCACGAGCGAAGCAATGTCGCGCAGCGCGCGGGATTGCGCGACGAGATGGGCGCGGGCCCCTTCGGCGGTTTTGGCTTCGATCCGGCGTACGCCAGAGGCGACCGCGCCTTCGCCGATAATGCTGATCAGTCCGATGTCGCCGGTGCGCGCAACATGGGTGCCGCCGCAGAGTTCGACCGAAAATGCGTGACGCGCGCCGGGGTCCGGCCGTCCCATGGCGACGACGCGAACCTCGTCTCCATATTTTTCGCCAAACAGCGCGCGCGCGCCGGAGTTAATGGCGTCTTCTTGCGCCATCAGCCGCGTTTCGACGGGACTGTTGTCTTGCACGATTTCATTCGACAGGCGCTCGACCTCCGCAAGCTCATCGTCGGTCAAGGGCTTTGGATGCGTGAAGTCGAATCGCAATCTGTCCGGCGCGACAAGCGACCCCTTTTGCGCAACATGATCGCCGAGCACCTGACGCAGCGCCTCGTGCAGAACATGCGTAGCCGAGTGATTGGCGCGCGTCGCGCGTCGGCGCGCATGATCGACGTCGAGTTCGAGAGCCTGGCCCGGAACAATGGCGCCGTCTTCGACCACGCCTTCGTGCACGATGAGATCGCCGAGCTTCTTCAGCGTATTGGTGACGCGAAAGCGCGCATCTTTGCCGCGCATGACGCCGACGTCGCCGATCTGACCACCCAACTCGCCGTAAAACGGAGTCTGGTTGAGAATAACGAAGCCTCGCTGTCCGGCGGACAGTTGGAATGTTTCGACGCCGTCATGCAGGAGCGCCGTGACGACGCCTTCGCTGCGCTCGGTTTCATAGCCGAGAAACTCCGTCGCGCCGACGCGCTCCTTGAGAGCGAACCAAACCGTTTCGGTCGCGGTTTCGCCGGAGCCAGCCCAGGCCTTGCGCGCCTCGGCGCGCTGACGCTCCATCGCGCGCTCGAAGGCTTGCTTGTCGACGCCGATGCCGCGGGGACGCAGAGCGTCTTCGGTGAGATCGAGCGGAAATCCATACGTGTCATAGAGTTTGAACGCCGTCTCGCCTGAAAAGCTCGCGCCCTTCGTAAGGGACGCCGTCTCTTCGTCGAGAATTGCGAGACCGCGCGCAAGCGTCGTGCGAAAGCGCGTTTCCTCGGTGAGGAGCGTGTCGCGAATGAGCGCTTCGGCGCGCATGAGCTCAGGATAGGCTTGGCCCATTTGGCGCACGAGTTCAGGAACGAGGCGCCACATCAGCGGTTCGCCGGCGCCGAGCATCTGCGCGTGACGCATGGCGCGCCGCATGATGCGGCGGAGCACATAGCCGCGACCTTCGTTTGATGGCGTCACGCCATCGGCGACAAGAAAGGCCGAGGAGCGCAGATGATCCGCGATGACGCGATGGCTCGCCCCTTGCGGCCCCGCCGGGTCGATGCCGACGGCGTCGGCGATCACGCCTATCAGCGCGCGGAACAGGTCAATGTCGAATACGGATGTTGCGCCCTGCTGCAAGGCGGCGATGCGCTCCAATCCCATCCCCGTGTCGATCGAGGGACGCGGCAGCGGAACGCGCTGACCCGGCTCGACCTGCTCATATTGCATGAACACGAGATTCCAGAATTCAAGAAAGCGGTCGCCGTCCTCGTCGGGACTTCCAGGCGGCCCTCCCGCGACGCCCTCGCCCTGATCGAAAAAGATTTCAGAACAAGGTCCGCATGGGCCAACTTCGCCCATGCTCCAGAAATTGTCCGAGGTCGCTATGCGGATGATGCGGTCGTCAGAAAAGCCGGCGATCTTTTTCCACAGCGTATAGGCCTCGTCGTCATCATGGTACACGGTGACGAGCAGCCGGTCGCGCGGCAGGCCGAGGTCCTTGACGATGAAAGTCCAGGCGAGTTCGATCGCGCCTTCCTTGAAGTAATCGCCGAAGGAGAAGTTGCCGAGCATCTCGAAAAAGGTGAGATGGCGCGCGGTATAGCCGACATTATCGAGATCATTGTGCTTGCCGCCGGCGCGCATGCATTTTTGCGCGCTTGCGGCCCGCGCGTAATGGCGTTTTTCGACGCCGGTGAAAACATTCTTGAATTGAACCATGCCGGCGTTGGTGAACATCAACGTCGGGTCGTTGTGCGGCACCAGCGGCGAGGAGGCGACCCTTTCGTGGCCGTTGCGCACGAAATAGTCGAGAAAGGCCGAACGAATCTGGTTGACGCCAGTCATGGTCTTGCGGGCTCGTGGTTCGTAATTCCGGGGCGCTGACGCGTTCATTAGGCGGCGCCACAAGGTCGTTACCTGCGATATGCCAGCGCTGCGTCCTTCCGGCAATGGAAAAGGCCCGGCGTGAGCCGGGCCTTTCTAAATTATTCGCGCCAGACGCGAAACCGGCCGATGATCCTTCCGGGCGGCCTCACTCTTCCTCGCCCGGCTCCACGTCGCCAAGGATACGTTCCGCAATCAAGCCGGCGTTTTCCCGGATCGCCTGCTCGATCCGGGCGGCGGCCTCCGGATTTTGCTTCAGGAAAGCTTTAGCGTTCTCGCGACCCTGGCCGAGCCGCTGGCTGTCATATGAGAACCACGCCCCAGACTTTTCGACGACGCCCGCCTTGACGCCCAGATCGACCAGTTCGCCCGCTTTCGAAACGCCTTCGCCATACATGATGTCGAATTCGACCTGTTTGAAGGGCGGAGCCACCTTGTTCTTCACTACCTTGACGCGCGTCTGGTTGCCGATCACCTCGTCGCGATCCTTGATAGCGCCGATTCGGCGGATATCGAGACGCACGGATGAATAGAACTTCAGCGCATTGCCGCCCGTGGTCGTTTCGGGCGAACCATACATAACGCCGATCTTCATACGAATCTGATTGATGAAGATGACGAGGCAATTGGACCTCGAAATCGAGGCGGTCAGCTTGCGCAGCGCCTGGCTCATCAAACGAGCCTGCAAGCCTGGCTGCACGTCGCCCATTTCGCCCTCGATTTCCGCGCGCGGCGTGAGCGCGGCGACCGAATCGACGACCAGCACGTCGACAGCGCCCGAACGCACGAGAGTATCGGTGATTTCAAGCGCCTGTTCGCCCGTATCCGGCTGGGAAATCAGCAAGTCCTCGAGGTTGACGCCAAGTTTGCGCGCATAAATCGGATCCAGCGCATGTTCGGCGTCGACGAAAGCGCAGACGCCGCCGGCTTTCTGCGCCTCGGCGATCACATGCAGCGTCAGCGTGGTCTTGCCCGATGATTCGGGGCCGTAAATTTCGACCACGCGGCCGCGGGGCAGGCCGCCAACGCCAAGGGCGATGTCGAGGCCCAGCGAACCGGTTGAAACCGTCTCGATTTCGACGGCTTTCTGGTTCTTGCCCAGCCGCATGATGGAGCCCTTGCCAAAGGCGCGCTCGATCTGCGACAGGGCGGCGTCGAGCGCCTTGGTCTTGTCCACGGAGGTTCCTTCCACGAGGCGGAGATTGGCTTGGCTCACAGCTGAAGTCCTTCTGACACGGCAGGGCCCGCGGGCGCAACGCCGGCGCGCGGGGCGGCCCATTCATCCCCCGCAAAGCTATTGTGCATGATTTGTTCTCTTTGCCAAGTTCTTTTTTTGTTCCGATTCGGGGTATAGCGAAATCCATTTTGAGCATCACTTTTGACCTTCAGCTTAAGGATTCAGAGCCGATCCGGGAAAATTCGACATCATAATCAAATGTCTGGTCCCTTCGCCGCTGGTCATCTCAGAGGAATAGTGAAGGTCGCGGCGCTTGGTGGCGAGGTGATATTCCGGCACATCGAGTGCTCCCAAGCAAAGTCAGGGCAACTCGTCAAAGGGGCACAACCGCTTTCGACGACTCAACTTCTTTCGGGATCGGCTCTGAGGGTTGGGCAAGGTTAGATTTTTCGATACCCCTTCGCACAAGCCCATAGGAGGGACGCCGCTGTCGGAGAAGAGCATGGCTGCGGTAAGCAGGAGCCGGCTATCTGCTGGTCTATGGCACCGCAGCCCGGCCACTTTTGTGTGTGCGCGATATTCCTGCGAATAATTTGGTTCGCCTTCTGAAAAATACCTGTTTGGGCCGTAGGAGGTCCAGACGCTTAGTTCAATTCGACTTTGGAGCGGTCTATAAATGGCGTGATGTAACGGCTGCGTAGTTGCGCCGCATAGAGCTTTCATCTGTAGTAAGTCGGAGCACAACAATGAAGCTGTAGACGATCTTGGTCGTTAGGGCCCAGACCCATAAACTGCTTGGCATGAACCAAGCGTTGTGATTCACGGCTTTCCGAAAGGGGACGCCGATGATTCTCGACCGCTTCTGGCTGACCGACGCGCAGTTTTCGAAGATTGCGCCGCATCTTCCCACTGACACGCGCGGCAAGGCCCGCGTCGATGACCGCCGGGTGATCAGCGGCATCGTTCACGTGCTCAAATCCGGCGGACGCTGGATCGACGCGCCGTCGGACTATGGGCCGAAGAAGACGCTCTACAATCGCTATGTCCGTTGGGCCGCCAAAGGCGTCTGGTTCGACCTGTTCCACGCTCTGGCGCAAGCTGGCGGGCCGCCGGCGGAGGTTCTCATCAACTCCTCGGCGGTGAAAGCGCATCGCTCGGCAAGCGGCGGCAAAGGGGGGAGAAAAATCACGCCATCGGACGCTCGCGTGGTGGACGCACAACGAAAATCCATGCGCTGACCGATGCGCAATGTCGCCCGATCGCCTTCCTGCTCACCGGCGGGAACGTCGCCGATTGCACGGCGGGGATGAAGCTTCTGGCGAAACTTCCTGCTTGCGACATCCTGCACGGCGACAAGGGCTACGACAGCGACGCCATCCGTCGGCAAGTCGAGAATGACGGCGCGATGCCGAACATTCCGCCCAAGGTCAATCGCAAATGGAAGAACTGCTTCTCGCCCTTCCTCTATCGCAATCGCAACGCCATCGAGCGCATGTTCTGCCGCCTGAAGGACTTCCGCCGCGTCGCCACGCGCTACGACCGAAACGCAGCAAACTTTCTCGCAGCTGTCTGCATCGCCGCGACCGTCAGCTATTGGTTATAAGTCTGGGCCAGGAATCCTGTGCGAGAAATCCAAAAATTACACGCAGAATGAAGTAACCGCCATTTTACGCGAAAACGGAGTACCTGTGACTCGGCTGCGGTGGGCCGCGGCATTGCTATCGACTGAATTTGTTTGGCCGCTTGGCATCTTGTTTGCCGTCGGAGAAGATTACAGGTTCATCACGCCATTTGAACTGCTTCCGATACTTTATTTTTTCTTCGAAGAAATGGGGCTCCCGGATTCCACCTTCAAAAGCGCTTTGGATCGCTTGAACATATTCACGGCGTCAACTATCAGCAGCCGTTTGCGCTCGGACGCGGTGCCATTTGAGCCGGCGCAGATCCCTCCACCAACCGGCTTCGATATGTCGTAATCCTTTACGCGCAACAATCCAAAGTGCGCCAGCTCCCGGCCCTGGTACCCCGCCTGCCGGAGCGCACGGCCGGTCGCCTGAGTTAATGTGGGTCGATTCCTTTCGCCATTATATTCTCGACAATGCGTTTTCGTAGAAGACTTGAAATCTTCCGCCGCCCCGCAACCACCTTTACAAGGTTCGCTGGGTCATAGTTCAGCGCATCGGCCAACGATTTCAGACCGCACTCGTCCACCTGCTGGACGACCCACCTCACCAACCTTTCCTCAGCCTCGGCGAACTCTTCCTTTTCCTCCACCAGCGCGGACGCCTCGCTGAATAGACGCCGGAATTCCTGTTCCGACATTTCATTGGCTTCATCCAGCGTCTCGGGAATTGTCCGCGTCGAGACATGCGCCGTTCGGGCAAGCTGCCGCTTCGAAACGGACTGAATGACCGCGAGCATTTTCTCTCGATCAGTCTCCGATATTCCATAGCTAACCGTGAATTCATCTTCGGCGGCGATTGGGGCTTCGTCATCCCATCTGTCCGCCTCCTTGCCAATGTCTTCGATTGTCTCAACGAAAACATGCCGGCGAAATGTCGGACCGCAGTCCGTGGCCTCACCGTGAAGAAATTTCGTTTCGGGGTGTAGGTGGTACGCGCGCAACGCCTCAGCATAGGATCGCAGCCACCTCCGTTCGACAGGTTTACCCGAAGCGGCATCCCAAGCTCTCGACAACATGAAATAGGGTTTGCGGCTATAGGGCGCGACTGGCGTCGGTTGCTTCTGGACGCCATCGGAAGTGGTCAGCAGCCCGTCTCTTGCCATTTCGTCTGGGCGCTTGCCGTAAAACTGCAGCAGGAAATTAAATGGCTTCACCTGTTTGATGTAAGGCTTGTCCCGGTTAAAATCCTTGAACCAGTCGAGCCGGTCCGGTGTTGCCGCTGTATATTGGCTGACGGCGGGATGGCTCAGCTCCTCGCGCCAATCAATTCGAACTTCGAGCGGATTAGGGCTGCGGAGCGATTTGATGATCGCTTTCCAGACGTCCTCGTGCCACTGGCGGACGCCGCTCTCGCGTTCGTCTTTGCCCTCATCGGAATAAGGCGGCAGCAAGTGTCCGAGTCCATGGGCGGACGCTTTTCGGATAACAGGTTCGCCGACGCTATCCAGATTGAACAAAGCATACCGTTTCGCCGAAATTGCGGCGCAGTAGAGCGGCTCTAGCCGCCTGGGCCCGTCTACGCTGAAATTCTGATCCTCGAATTCTAGGATGGAGCCGCGCTGCTCATAGGGGTTTAGCGGTTCGAACCAGGTGCAAACCTTCCGAACTCGTTTTTCGAATTCATCGAGAGCAATTCCGTTGGAATTAGCAAACGCCATGCTGTCGGTATCGCAAAAGGCCCAATCCAACCCCTCGTCGGTGAGGCGACCTCCTTGCCCCCCAATAGAAATCTGAGAAAGCATGGTCAAAAGTGCTGCTCGAAACCGCTTTCGCTATACCCCTTTTTGTTCCGATTCAGCCCATACGCACGCTGCGCTCACCCCCATAGTTCCGGCGTGGGAGGAAAGACGAGCGAGCCTTCGTAGCGCAGCCCAGGCTGGCGATCTTCGGCGAGCAGAAGAGGGCCGTCGAGATCGACGAAGCGCGCATGTTGCGCAACCAGAATCGCGGGGGCCATGGATAGCGACGTGCTCACCATGCAGCCTGCGAAAATCTCAAAGCCCCGGCGCTTGGCTTCCGCAGCCATTGCAAGAGCCTCCGTCAGGCCGCCTGTCTTGTCGAGTTTGATATTGACCGCATCATACTTCCCTTCGAGCTTGGTCAGGCTCGCTCGATCGTGGGCGCTTTCGTCGGCGCAGACCGGTGTCGCCCGTCTGATTGAGGCGAGCATTTCGTCTTCGCCGGCGGGCAAAGGCTGCTCCACAAGAAGGACGCCAGCTCTCGCGCAAGCGTCCAGGTTCTTCACCAGGTCCCGTTCCCGCCACGCCTCATTTGCGTCGACAATCAGCGCGGCCGCCGGGGCCCCCGACTTGACCGCGGCGAGCCGTTCCTCGTCTCCCTCTCCGGAAAGCTTGATCTTCAGCAAGGGACGGTGGGCGGCTTTTTCAGCCGCCTCGCGCATCTCCTGTAGCGATCCCACCGAAATCGTATAGGCGGTCGTCAGCGCATCGAGGCGAGCTAAGCCGGCGCTGTTATGGGCGGAGACGCCGGTGCGTTTCGCATCCAAATCCCATAACGCGCAATCCAGGGCGTTGCGCGCCGCTCCTGCGGGCAAAAGGGCCGACAGAGCGAAACGATCGGCTCCGGCCTCAATTGAACCTCGCACTCCCTCGATTGCTGCGACCACGCTCTCGGGGCTCTCGCCATAGCGCGCGTATGGCGTGCATTCGCCTCGACCGACGGATTTCCCATCGCGCAGGGTCACGGTGACGACAACAGCCTCGGTCTTGGCGCCGCGTGATATGACGAAGCGGCCCGCGATCGGGAATCGTTCAATTGCGACGAGAAGAGAAACCCCCATGCCCCAGCCTCCGATCCGCCGCCGCTCGACTTCGCCCATCGACAAAGTTATGACGGTTGGCAAGCCTCCTGACGGGAAACGATCCGTTTGAGGATAACCGGCGGGAAGACCACATGGCGAGCAATACATCGACCAGTCTCCCCGGCGTTGTGAGCCGGCGGGTCGGCGATACCGCGCACATCGATCTTACCGGCAACTGGATCCTTCTCGCCTCGCGTGAACTGGAGGCCAAGGCCGCCGCGATCGTGAGCGAGGGACTGCAGGCTCATTTTGCGGTGATCGATCTTGGGGGCCTCGCCCAGCTCGACACGGCCGGCGCGTGGGTTATCAACCGGGCGCGTCAACAGCTCGCGCATAAGGGCGTCAGCGTCTCTATCGAACATGCGCGCCACGAGCAGGATATCCTTTTAGAGGAGGCGCATTATCGCCGTTTCGACGAGGTCTCCAAGCCAAGAACCAATCGCTTCGTCGACACTCTGGTCGACATCGGGGCTTCCGTGGTCGGGGCTTTTAAGGACGCCTTTTCGGGGGTCGCGTTTTTGGGCGAGTTCGTGACTGCTCTCGGGCACGTTCTGCTTCGCCCGGCGACGTTTCGAACAACGTCTCTGGTCTATCATATCGAGAGCATCGGGTTTCGAAGCATTCCGATCATCGCACTGATAAATTTGCTTGTTGGCTCTATCGTCGCGCAGCAAGGCATCTTTCAATTGCAACGGTTTGGCGCCACGACTTACGCCGTCGATCTCATCGGCATATTGGTCCTCCGCGAAATGGGCGTGCTTTTGACCTCCATCATGATCGCCGGACGATCGGGCTCGGCGATCACCGCGGAGATTGGCTCGATGAAAATGCGCGAGGAGATCGACGCCTTGCAAGTCATGGGCATGTCCCCCATCGAAGTGCTCATCGCGCCGCGCATTCTCGCGCTGATCATCTCGCTTCCGCTCCTGACATTCATAGCGGATATGGCGGCCCTGTTTGGTGGACTTCTGGTCTCCTGGGGATATGGCGGCATAAGCCCGGTGGCGTTTCTTTCGCTTCTGCAGGCCGCGATCGGTCGCAACACATTCTTCGTGGGCCTCATCAAGGCGCCCTTCATGGCGCTGGTGATCGGACTGATCGCCGCCATGGAAGGTCTTGCGACGCAGGGCTCGGCCGAGTTGCTGGGCCGTCAGGTGACTTCGTCGGTGGTGAAGGCCATCTTCATGGTGATCGTCGTCGATGGCCTGTTCGCCATGTTCTTCACCTCGATCCACTATTGAGCCGCAAATGACGATGAGCGAACGCCAACCGTCGCCGTCCGAAAGGCCCGCGCCCCAGCGCGAGGTCGTTATAAAGGTGCGCGACCTGGTTGTGGGTTTTGGCGACCGGCTGGTGATGGATCACCTCGATCTCGACGTCTATCGCGGCGAGGTTCTCGGCTTTGTGGGCGGCTCGGGACAGGGCAAATCTGTCCTCACGCGCACGATCCTCGGACTTAACCAAAAACGTTCGGGCCTCATTGAGCTGTTTGGTCAAAATCCGGATTTGCTCGACGCGCGCGCGCGCCGGCGGCTCGAACAGAGATGGGGCGTCCTGTTTCAGAATGGCGCTCTTTTTTCGGGGCTTACCGTCAGGCAGAATATTCAAGTGCCGATGCGCGAGACGCGCAACATCTCGCAGCGGCTTATGGACGAGTTGGCTCTGCTCAAGCTCGAGCTGGTCGGTTTGGGCCCTGACGCCGCGGACAAATTTCCGTCGGAATTGTCGGGCGGCATGGTGAAGCGCGCGGCGCTGGCTCGCGCTCTGGCGCTCGATCCCGAACTCGTCTTTCTCGACGAACCGACTTCCGGCCTGGACCCGATCGCGGCCGCGGAATTCGACGAGCTGATCGGAACGCTTCAGCAAACCCTTGATCTCACGGTATTTATGGTGACGCACGATCTGGATAGCCTCTATGCGATCTGCGATCGGGTCGCCGCCCTGGCGGACCGAAGGGTCATCGCGGTCGGCACGATGGACACAATGCTCGCTTCGGACCATCCTTGGCTGCGAGCCTATTTTCACGGCGCGCGCGGCAGTCGCTTGACAGGCGCGCCAGCCGGAGACAAGGACGAGGGAAATAAGGACGGTTCATGGAAACCCGCGCCAATTTCGCCCTGATCGGCGCCTTTACGATCGCAGTGGTCGTGGCCGCCTTCAGCTTCGTCTTCTGGTTCTCGGGTCCGAGCCAGACAGCGCAATACAAGACATACGAGCTGGTCTTTTCCGGTTCGGTGGCAGGCCTGTCGCGTGGCGCGGCGGTGCTCTTCAACGGCCTCAAGGTCGGCGAGGTTACGCATCTCGCCATCTCCGATGATGATCCGAGCCGGGTCGACGTTCTGATCAATATTGACAAGAAGACGCCTGTGAAGACCAACACGCGCGCGCGCCTCGAGACGCGCGGCTTCACCGGAGTTCGCCGAAGTTTCGCTTGCGGGCGGCACCCCCGGCGCACCCGATCTCGTCGCCGTCGACGATCAACGCTATCCCCGCATTCAGGCGGAACGATCGGAAATTCAGAACATTCTGGAAAGCGTGCAGAGCTTGTCCTCTCGCGCGACCGAGGTTCTGAACAAGGTCGATCGTCTGCTCGACGCCAATTCCGCTTCGCTGACGGCGACCGTCAAGAACGCCGAGACATTCACAAAGGCGCTTGCGGACAATTCTGGAAACGTCGGGGACTTGCTCTCCTCCGTCGCCGATCTCGCTCGCTCCTTCAAGCCGATCACCGCCCGTTTGGATAAGGTGCTCGCAGCGCTCGATCCGAAGAAGATCAAGTCGATCACCGGGGACATCGCCGGCGCCTCCGCCAACATTAATCGCTTTTCCGGCACGGGCCTTCGTCAGTATGAGCAGCTTGCGACTGACGCGCGCAAGGCGGTCGACACGCTCGATCGCGCGGTCAAATCGCTTGAGCGGGATCCGCAGCAAGTGATTTTCGGCCCTTCGCCGTCAATGCCGGAATATCAGGGGCGATAGGCGTCGTCACAAGGGTCGGGGGGCTCCTTTGAAAGCGGAATGGCTTAGTTTAGTGTGCGCGCCGCAAAGCGCGCCAACAGGCATCCTACGGCGCAAACGATGGTCACTGCACATTGCGCTGTGAACGACTAAATCGAACGCCGCCTCTCCAACTGACGGAAACGCGGGCTATTCTTGCGCCTCTCGTGGCGGCGCTCGCTTGTCTGCTCGCGGCCTGCGGATCGAATCCACGGCAGACATTCGACCTTGCAAGTGATTTGCCCGTCATTCGCGTCACGGGGACGCGAATGCATGCGCGGCTTGTCGTCAGAGAGCCCGATGCGGTCCCGCCGGACAATTCGGACCGCATCGTGATCCGGACGGGGCCCCAGTTGGTCGCCAATCTCTCCGACGTGCAGTGGGCGGACCGTCTTCCGAGACTTGTGCAGACGCAAATTCTCGAAGGTTTCGAACGTGCGGGCGTTCCGGCGACGACTTCCGGGAAGGCCGCCGACTTTGCGTTCGCGACCGAGATACGGCGTTTTGAGATCGATGTGCAGCGCGGCGTGGCGGTGGTCGAAATCGCCGCGCGCGTCATTGACGATCGCAGCAATGCGCAGCGCGCCGAGCGTATCTTCATCGGCGAAGCGCCCGCGCCAAGCACGTTGGGCGCCGAGGCGCCGCAGGCGCTGAGGGCGGCGCTGGAGATCACCATCCGGCAAATGACCCGTTGGGCCGCAGGCGTCATCTGAAGGTCGCGCGTCGAGCCCGCCGACTTAAAAAACGGGGCTAGCGCGCTCACGGGACGAATGCTAACTGAACGGCGCGCAAGTCTTCGAAGACGACGATCTCGAATGCGTCAACAGAACTTAAGGCGCAAGACGACGGCGCTGCTGATCAGCAAGCCGACGTCAGCGTCAGGGAGAGACCGACAGCCATGGTGAAGACCGTCATCGAGGATAGGATCGCCCGCTATGGCGCCGAACCTGGGGGAGCCAGCACGCCGGTGAAAGCGAAAATCACCTACATCGACTTACATGGGCAGGCGAGGACCGTCGAAGGCGAGGTCGGCTCGACAGTTATGGAGACGGCCCGCCGCAACGATATTCCAGAAATCGTAGCGCAATGCGGAGGCGCCTGCGCCTGCGCCACATGCCATGTCTATGTGGACGAGGCCTGGGTCGAAAAGACCGGCAAACCCTCCCAGATGGAGGAAGATATGCTCGACTTCGCTTTCGACGTGAAACCGAATTCCCGCCTCTGCTGTCAGATCGCCGTGAAGCCGGAGCTGGACGGGCTGGTTGTCCGCACGCCGCAGCAGCAAGGCTAGGGGCGATCGGCAAACGGCCTCCGCGGTACTTATTGCCGTGAGAGCGGTCGTGACGGAATTATGTCATAAACGAGTTGCATGACCCGACAAATGCTATAGACCA
>CAWESG010000014.1:0-34359 GCA_963811555.1 uncultured Alphaproteobacteria bacterium
CTTCGCACTTCGAGAACGGCGCGGCTTCCCGGACGTCCGCTCGCCGTATGGCCGAAGCCGGGGTCGAAAAAGCCGGCGTAATGCACGCGAAATTCGCCGATCGCCGGATCGATCGGGGCCATTTCGGCGGCGAGGTCTGGCGGAATGCGCAATCGCTGTCGCGAGGCGAGAATATAAAAATCGCCCGGGTCGAGAATAAGCCGGCGATCGGCGCGGGCCGGCAGGCGGTCCCAATAGTCATCGATCCGATAGGCGCCGATACGATCGACGTCGATAACGTCCGTGTGTTTCTGCGCCCGATAACCGACGACATCGCCAAGGGTCTCAGCGCCGAGCGCCACGCGCAGCACAACCCCATCGCGCAGGTTCAATTCGCCATCGACGAGGGGCGTCGTATTGTGAATGCGTTCAAGCTCCGCGTCGGAAAGTGCGAAGCTCGTGCGTTGCGCTTCGTTGGGATCGTGCAGTCGGAAGCGAATCTGATTGAGCCGCGAACCCATGCGCGCGCGCACGCTGAAGCTGCGCGGCGAGACCTCCGCAAACAGCGGCCCCTCATAGCCGCTCATTACGAGATCGAAGCGCTCGCCATGGTCGACGATCAATCGCGTGAATATATCGAGCCGTCCCGTGGAGCTTTTCGGATTGGCCGCACCGGAAATCCGGGCGTCGAGTCTCAAGCTTTCCAGCAAGGGGATGACGTAAAAACATCCTCGTTCCAGAATGGCGCCGTCGCCTTCAAGCGAGATTTCATCATATTTCAACGCCGCCAAAAGATCGGCGACCGTGCGATGCTTGCCGGGGAGAAAACTCGCGCGCACGCGATAGGCCGTGGGACCCAGTCGCAGATCGAGACTTGCGGGCTGATATTGCTCGTCGCGCAAAGGAGCCGATGCGTGAATAATCCCTTGCGAAGCCATGGCGCGAATATGCCCGCTCGCCAGCACGCCGGATTGCCTCGGAAGCGTGAACGCGCCGGCGCCCGTCGACTTCTGCATGGAGTCCACAATCATTCAAGAAACCCCGCAAACTGCTATCGCGGCCAAGTCTACGGCCTTTCGCGGCATTAACCAAAACGCGCCTGCCCTACAATGTTGACAGCGGCGCTCCGATCGGCAATTTTGGGAAACAACGTGGTTATTTGAGCCGGCCGGCTTGCCGCCACGTAAAACAAGGCGCTAAAAGGCCGGGTCTCCTTGCGAACCCGCTTTTTTAGTCGCCGCCGCAGATCAAGCGCACGCGACAGCCTATGCCGCATGAGGAGACCAGGATGAGCGGGGACGGAAGCGATCGTAAACCAGGAGCTGGCGGCAAGAGCCGCGGTCGGCCCTTAAAGCCGGCCACGCAGCTCGTGCATGGCGGAACGCTGCGCTCCCCCTTCGGCGAATTGTCGGAGGCGCTCTATCTGACGCAAAGTTTCGCCTATCCCACGATGGAAGCTGCGGAAGCCCGCTTCAAGGGCGACGAGCCGGGCTTTATTTATTCGCGTTTCTCAAATCCCACCGTCGCCATGTTCGAAGGCCGCATGTGCCTGCTCGAGGGGGCGGAGGCCGCGCGCGCAACCGCGAGCGGCATGGCGGCCGTCACCGCGAGCCTGCTCGCGCAAGTGAAGGCCGGCGACCATATCGTCGCCGCGCGCGCGCTGTTCGGCTCTTGTCTCTATGTCGTCGAGGATTTGTTGCCGCGTTTGGGGGTCGCCTCGACGCTGGTCGATGGCGGGGACCTCACCCAATGGAAAAACGCCGTAAGGAAGGAAACCAAGCTCTTCTTCCTCGAAAGCCCCACCAATCCGATGCTTGAGGTCTATGACATTCGCGCGATCGCCGACATTGCGCATGCGGCGGGCGCAAAGCTCGTCGTCGATAATGTGTTTGCGTCGCCCTTGCTGCAAAAGCCGTTCGAGCTTGGCGCCGACGTCGTCGTCTATTCGGCGACGAAACACATCGACGGCCAAGGCCGGTGTCTGGGCGGGATCATTCTCGCTTCGCAACAGATCATCGACGAGAGCTATCACAATTTCCTGCGTCAAACCGGGCCCGCGCTTTCGCCTTTCAATGCATGGGTCCTGCTGAAGGGGCTGGAGACGCTGCCGTTGCGCATCGCCCAGCAATGCGCAAGCGCGGCGAAGATCGCCGATTTCCTCGCCGAGCAAGAAAATGTGACGCGCGTGTTTTATCCCTATCGCGACGATCATCCTCAGGCCGCGCTGGCGCGTGCGCAGATGAGCGCTGGCGGCACGCTGGTGAGTTTTGAAGTGAAAGGCGGAAAATCCGCCGCCTTTCAACTCGCCAATGCGCTGGAGATCGTGAAGATCTCCAACAATCTTGGCGACGCCAAGAGCCTTGTCACCCATCCGGCGACCACGACTCATCAGCGCCTGACGCCGGACGCGCGCGCGCAGCTCGGCATCAGCGAGGGGCTTTTGCGTCTGTCCGTCGGCTTGGAAGACGCCGACGATCTTATCGCCGACCTCGAATGCGGATTATCCGCCGCGTATGGGCGCGGATAAAACAGCGCGACAGACCCCGCAAGCGCGTTCGCTCTGATCGCCGCAACGCATTGGCGCCGTATGACCGCTCGCAGGCGTCTCGGTCTGCGTCTTGGCGTTGCGGGCTCGCCATTGCGGCGCCAATAGGGCTCGCGGCTCGCGCGATAGACAATTCCCCCAACGCGCATTCAGCCAGGAATATAGACGACACCAACATGGCGCCGAGCGTCTCGAGGCTCACTCCGCTCATCAGATCAGTGTTCAACATAGCTGTTCTCCCCATTGCCGCGCGAAGGCGGCGGTTTTCGTTTCGATGACGAAAATCAGGAGAGAGCGGGAGGTGCGCGGGCGCGGCGCGAATAGTCTGGGTTTGGAGCCGGCAAGACGCGGTCCGCCACCGTCCAGGATGTAGCGATCCATTGGATGGGCGCCATGCCGACAGGAGGGAGCCATGCCACGATAGGCGCGACGCCGCTGCAACTGACCTGGCACACAGGACAGTCACGTTGGCGATCGTTTTGGCCCGGTAGCTCGTTATTTCCGGCGAAGCCGCCGGACTGCAGACAGATTTGGAGCGAAAAACCCCGGTCGCCCAACGCCGCGGACGCGATATTCGCCACCGGCGCCAAGGCCTGTATGGCCAGCGCCAGCGCAAACAACATTACGCCAAGGCGGTTACGAGTCATTTTCGGCTCACGATCAATCGCTGCGCAGGTCGATGAAGCGACGCTATCCGACCATCCCGCGGACACGGCGAAATTTCGCCCTCCGCTCGAGATCAATCAGCCGGCCCTGTTTTCTCGGCGCCGAATGAGTCTCGATGCGCGGCGCACAATCCGCATGCGAGGTCGATGGAGCCCCGTCGCTCTTCGAGCGGATTGACGGCCCGCGCCGTCGTGGCGCAAAGGCGACGGCTTTTACAAATTTTTTCAACCAAGCAATACCGACTTCGCCCTTCGGCGTATGAGATTTCGGCATGGACGTTCTCCCGATCGCCGTTTTCCGGCTTGTATCGCGCTGCTACGGCGCGCGACCCGACAGGGCCGCGAACCGTTCAAGCGCATCGTTCGAAAGATCAGGAGAATGCGGGAGGCGCGCGCGGCTGATGCGAAGATTCGTGGCGGGGAGCCGGCAAGGCGCGGTCCGCCACCGTCCAGGCAAGCGCGGTCCACTGGACGGGCGCCAAGCCGACAGGATTAGGCCTCGCCTCGAGAGGCGCGACGCCGCTGCAACTGACCTGACAAACAGGACAGGAGTCGCGTTGGCGATCGTTTTGGCCAGGTAGCTCGTTACTTCCGGCGAAGCCGCCGGATTGCAAACAAATTTGGAGTGAAAAACGCTGATCGCCCGATGCGGCAAAAGCGATATTGGCCGCCGCCGGCGCCAAGGCCTGAACGGCCAGCGCCAGCGCGAACAATAAAACGCTGCACCATTTATATCGCATGTGCGAACTCGTCTCGCGAAGGCCAATAGGCGATCCTCGCTTTTTGATTGTTGCGCGATTTACGTCTTTCGGCAAGGCCGCTCCGACGCCCGTCTTTTAGTGGCGAGAGCAGAGCGACCTTTCCGAGGCGCAAAGACGTCAGAATTTGAACTTCACTCCTCCCATCACTGCGCGCGGCGCGCCGGCGTAAATGGAGCCAGTGCCGAGATTCGCAAGGAGAAATCCGGGATTTTGGACGCCCGCCGCAAACAGGGAGTTTGTGACGTTATTCGCCGAAGCGATGAAGTTCCTGTTGAAGACGTTCTCCACCTCGAGGAACACGTTGAAGTTTCGAAGATGCAGCGAGTTCTCGGGAAGCGGCAAATCATAGTGCAGATTGAGGTTGACGATTCCAAAGCCCGGCACGGTGAGTTGATTGCCGTTATCGAGGTAATAAGAGCTCTTGTAGAGATATTCGACATAGGCTCCGAGCCCTCGGAAGTCTCCGAAGGGCTGGTCGTAACCTAACCGTGCAGCGAGTTCATGCGCTGCAACATTCGGAATTTTGTATCCTGCGCGATCGAAGAAAGAAGTCGGACCGAGCTGCTCCGTGAAATCCGTGAACATCTGATTGTTGTACGAGTAGTTTCCCAGCAGGCGCCAACCTTCGAACGGCCTCCAATCCACGAGCAGCTCCACGCCGCGGTGCACGGACCCCGGCGCATTGAACGTGAAGGCCTGTAGCCCCGCCCCAGGAGTCTGGGTCAGTTGTTCGTTCTGATACCATTCATGGAAAAGCGTCAGGCTGACGCGAACGGCGGGAGACGGAATCCAATCGGCCCCAACGTCAATGCCCGTGTTGCGCTGCGACTTGAGATTGGAGTTGTCGCCGTTCAAGCCCTGCTGATTGACGAATAACTGACCGGGATTGGGCGTGCCATAGCCGCTCGACGCCCGCACATGCGTCAGAACTTCGGGAGTCGCGCGCCAGGTGAGAGACGCCTCCGGCGCGAAATTCCAATAGGTGTGATTGGCAGGGATAGCGAGCCACGAATTCAAGCGTGTCGCGCTGCTGTATCCGAAGTTTTCCGATCGCGCGCCGATCCGGGTTTGCTCGGCGGCAAGACCGAGCACCATGGTGACGTCGGGTGAAAGAGCGAGCTCCTGCCGGCCTCGCATCCCCATGTTCTGCATCATGGCGTTCTGCTTGTTCGTCGTCGCTCCAATGGCGCCGTCGCCAAACGCCAAAGTGTTGGTGGTGTAGCTTACGTAACGCGTTCGGTTGAAGTAAAAGCCCAGGAAATGCGTGATGTCGTGGCCCTGCAATGTACTGTGCCGGGTGATGTCGGTGCTGGCGTTGACTGCGGGCTCATCTTGCAGCGCAGCGGTGGCGCCGGTCGGCTGAATGATGTTCTTGTCGTCGTAAATGGCCTGCGTTCGCCATTTCGTGTCATTGTCGAAATCATGCTCCCAGCGCAGGCCGAACACGTCGCGGCGATCGTTGCGATGAAATCCCGCCTCGCTTGGGCTGGTTTGAATTCTTGTTCCCGCGACGCCATTGAGGAATACGCTCTGCTGTCCGCAATATAAGGAGCTGAACGCATTGGACGCGCGCGGCACCACGTTGCACCCCCACTGATAGGGATTGGCGTAATATTGATTGAGCGAGAGCCGGGTCGAAAGATTGCCAAATAATTCGTTGTGAATGCCCTTGAAGACGATCAGATCGTCGGGCGTCGGCCTGTAGCGCGCCGTCATATTGACGGTCTGCGTGTCGCCGTCATGATTAAGAATGAAGCCGTCCTGACGCACGTCGCTGGCGAAGACCGCAATGTCGAAATTGCCGGTATTCTTGCCGATCGCGGTATAATTGTTGATGTAGCCGAAGCTTCCGAACTCATGGCCGGTTTCGATTCCGTCGATCTCGGCGCCGGTGCGGGTCCGGAAATTAATGGCGCCGCCATTGGCGAAATTGCCAAACAGCGCCGAGGAAGGACCGCGATACACGTCAACCGCCGCATAGGCGTGCGGATCGGTCAGATCCGTGCGCGACAGGCCGTCGGGCTGGGTGACTGAAAATCCATCCTCCAGCAGCACGATATTGCGCACGCCAAAGCCATTGCGCGCCGACGAGCCGCGGATCGAAATCACGATGTCGCGCGGTCCATTGCCCTGTTTGAAGGACAGGCCGGGGCTGTATTGCAGCAGGTCGCGTATGGTGACGAGCGGCGAGTCCTTGAAGTCTTCGGTCCGGACGGTGGTGAACGTCTGTCCTGTCGGGTCGCGGTAAACCGGCAGCTTCAATTTCTCAGGGCTGAATCCCGGCGGCGCGACGATCGCAGCCGCTTCCCCTTGCGGAGCAGGCGCCTGCCCTGCCGCGCCCACGTCGATTTCGGGCAAGGCCTCCTGGGCGGCCGGGGAAGATACAATGGCGAGCGTCAAAACGCAGACTGAAACTCCGCGCAGAAGATGGGACCGGTACATGGCGAATTCCTCTCCAGACGCCACGGATACGGCGCCTTCATGCGCTCCCGCTCCGCGCGGTGTCCGCGACGGCTGCTGGAAAAGCGCTATTGTTCGGGGTGACGTTCGGGCGCGCGGACGCGCTCTCGGAGCCGCAGAATGCGGCGCGCCGGGTCAGGCGGCGAAAGAGTTTCTAGTCGAGGAAACTGAGGGTCAGGAAAGGACGGGCGGCGCGCGTGCTCGATGCGCCTGAGCCAGGCTCGACGCCGCTGGCGCGACAAAGGCGGCGCTGAAGCGCAGTAAGGTCGGCGCGCGGAAGCCGACTAATTGCGCTCCGATCGAATATGTCGCGATTGGAGATAGGCCGCCGACGCAGCCCTGGCATTGCAGGCAGTCATGGTGGTGACGATGGTGTTCAAGCGGGGCGCGATGGTCGCCCGTTTCCCCGCTTCCGCACCGTTCGGCGTAGACGCCCTGAACATTCGTCGCGGCGACGCTAAATCCGCCGGCGATGGCTTGAACAGCCAGCGCCAACGCAAATAACGCGACTCGGAACGATATCGGTTTCATCTCAGCCCTGCATCTTCAGACACCGTAACAGCATGAAACAGCGTCAACAATTGCCGCGCTTCGGTTCCATGTCTAATTTTTTCACCATGTGTTAAATTCGTCACAACTGCTCGGGCGCCGCATTTTGCATCGCACGCGCATACAAAAGCGCATTCCATTTTCATTAGAGCGATTCTACATTGCTGACCCATGTATGTAGCCGTCACCCGCGATATCCAGATCACCGCCCTGCCCGATTTTCTTCCGGAACAATCCGATCCGGACAAAGGGCGCTATGTCTGGTCCTATACGATCGAGATCGCCAATCTTGGACGCTCGCGCGTTCAATTGCTGTCGCGTCATTGGATCATCATCGATGCATATGGGCGACGCGAGGAGGTGAAGGGCCCAGGCGTCGTCGGCGAAACGCCGGTGCTGGAGCCGGGCGAGACCTATCGTTACGCGTCCGGATGCCCGCTCGCGGCGCCCTCTGGATTGATGCAAGGAAGCTATCGCATGGTCACCGACACAGGCGAGACTTTCGACGCTGAAATTCCGACCTTCTCGCTCGACAGCCCGTTTTCGAAGCCGACTCTAAATTGATCGCCGCGCAATGACGACGCTCGAACGAGCCATCGAATTGACCGCCGCGCTCGTCTCCTTCGACACGGAAAGCTCAAAGTCGAATCTGGCGCTCGTCGATTACGTCGAAGACTATCTGCGGGCGCAAGACGTCCCGTTCGTTCGCTCGCCGAATGAAACCGGAGACAAGGCGGCGCTGTTCATCACAATAGGCCCCCATGGCGACGGCGGAGTGCTTCTTTCCGGACACACGGACGTCGTGCCGGTCGCCGGTCAGGATTGGACTGGCGATCCTTTCGCTCTGCGTCGCGAAGGTTCGCGTTTGATTGGGCGCGGCGCAGTCGACATGAAAGGCTTCGACGCGGTTTGCCTCGCCATGATTCCGGAATTCAAGGCGGCGGCTCTCAGTCGCCCTATTCACATCATTTTGAGTTTCGACGAAGAGACGACCTGCCGCGGACCACTTGCTTTGATCGAGCGCTTCGGACGCGATCTGCCCCGCCCGGCGGCTGCGATCATTGGAGAACCGACCTCCATGCGCGTCGCCGACGCCCATAAGAGCGTGACGACGCATATTACTCGCGTCATCGGACATGAGGTCCATTCCGCGAACCTCCATCAGGGCGTAAGCGCCGTCCATACGGCCTGTCTGCTCGTCGCGGAACTCGACCGGCTCGGGCGCGAACTCGCAGAAGAGGGCGACCCCTCGGGGAGGTTTGACCCACCCTATTCTTCGATCCATGTCGGCGTCATCCAAGGGGGAACCGCGCGCAATATTGTCGCCAAGAATTGCGAATTCCACTGGGAGTTTCGTGGGCTCCCCGGCGTTCCGGGCGATCTGGCGAAACGTCGATTGGACGAATATGCGTCGGTTCTGCGCGAGCGATCGCTCAAACGCTTTCCTTACGCTGGGATCGAAACGACGATCGAAGTCGAGGTTCCAGGACTGGCTCCGGCTCCCGGCTCGATCGCGGAAACTTTGGCGCTTCGCCTCGCGCGCGCCAATCATACGATAGCGGTTCCTTACGCCTCAGAGGCGGGACAGTTCCAGAAGGCAGGCCTCGCAAGCGTAATCTGCGGGCCCGGGCGGATCGACGAAGCGCATCAGCCCGACGAGTTCGTCGAAGTTGACGAACTCGCCGCCTGCATTGAATTCATGCGCCGGCTCGCGAGCGAACTCAGCGCTTGACGCCGCCTTAATAGCAGACCCAGGTCCAGGCTCCGGCCCAGGGATCCCAACGCCAGCATGAGCCGACGCCATATCCGTACCAGCGGCCGTTCCACCAGCGTCCGCCCCCATGCCAGCCGCCCGCACGCCAACCGCCGCCATGCCACCCACCGCCGTGCCAGCCGCCATGACCGCCATGCCAACCGCCGCCGCCCCCGTGCCAGCCGCCGCCATGACCGCCCCCATGACCGCCCCCTCCGCCGTGCCCCCCGGCAAGCGCTGCAGACGGAATCGCGAGCGCCGCAACGACCGCCACCGCAAATGAAAATCGACGTAGCATCGGTCATCCTCCTGTTTTCGTCTTCTGCAATTAGGTCCTTCGTGAACGAAAACAACTGACGACGTCGATTGGCGAAAACGGTTCGGCGTCGCGAAAGAATTCTTGAACCGCGGTTCAACCTTCATCGCCCTGGGGAGGCTACGGTAAGCGCCGAACGCCAAGTCACCAACGGCGAAGCGAGTTCGTCGAGCAAACTCACGAACTCGCCGCGTTCAGGCGCCACGCAAAAACTCCGGGCGTTACATTACCGCATCCCGCCAGCGCTCTTTCAGGCCGCCTTATCCTGCGGCGCTTTCTTTGCTCCCCCATCGCCACTCTTGATTTCGATGGTCTTGGCTGCGGATTGCGCGGTCGCCGGCTTTGCGACTTCGATATGCAGCACGCCTTTTTCGAAATGAGCGGACACTGATTCCTGCTTGGGCTCGAAAGGCAGCGTCACCGCGCGTCGGAAAGAACCGTAACTCCGTTCGATCACATGCCAGTTCTTCTCTTTTTCCTCGCTTTCGCGCTTCTTCTCGCCCGAGATGACGACTCTTTGTCCTTCGATCTCCACCTTGATGTCTTTCTCATCAACTCCCGGCAATTCCGCGGCGATCTCAATCGCCTTGTCGGACTCCGCGATGTTCAACGCGGGCGCGTCTGCTCCAATGTGGGTTGCGACCGGCCATGCGTGACCAAAAGACGTTGCGAGATCGTCGATATGCCGACGCAGCGTCGCGAAGGGGTCCCGCACATGGGTTGGATCGGTGAACAGGTTCGGCAGGAAAGTCTTCATCGCGCTCCTCCTCGAAAGGCCCCCCGGCGCAGCCTAAACGGCCTGTGCGAAGATTTAATCGCGCTCGACGGTCTTAGAAGATCGGTGCGGCAAGCTGACGCAAATTTTTCATCGTGACGCGTCTGAGCCTTTATTTTGCGCCGTCGCAGGCGCCATTGCTTTCGTAAGGTGAGCGGCTATAGTCCGCGCCCGTTCCGAGGCCGCGCTGCGGCTCCTTTTTGGCCGCCGCCCACGCGACGCTATCTGAAGAGATCGAACATGAACCTGATTTCGCCAGCTTTTGCTCAAGCCGAGCAAGCCCCGCCCGCGACAGCGCCAGCCGCGCCGGCGACGCCTCCGGCAACGACCTCTCCAGCCCCTGCGCCTGGCGGCGCGCCTCAGACCAGCGTCGGCCATCCCGGCGGAGAGGCTCCGGTGCCGCCATCCTTGCCCGATCTGATGTCCCAGATCGTGCCGATCCTCATCATTATCGGCATCGTCTACATTATCGTCATTCGTCCGCAGCAACGTCAGGCTAAAGAGCAGAAGGATTTGCTCAAAAACGTTCGCAGGGGCGACACGATCATCACGTCCAGCGGCATCATTGCGAAGGTGACCAAGGCCGTCGACGACGCCGAGATCGAGGCTGAAATCGCTCCCAATGTCCGTGTTCGCCTGCTGCGCTCCGCCATAACCGAGGTTCGCGCGAGAGGCGAACCGGTGAAGGAGCCGTCCGCCAGCGCCAAAAGCTGAGCGACGATCTTCTAGATCATTCCCCCTTGACCCAACACTGAGCGATAGAGAGCAATGCTGCGTTTCGCCACCTGGAAAATCATCGCGATCTTGGGGATGACGCTCGCCGCGATTCTTACCGTCACGCCGAGCCTGATGTCGCTGTCGACCTATCAAGCGCTGGCGGAGCGCCTGCCTGCCTGGGCCAAGCCGCCCACCATTGTCCTTGGCCTCGATCTTCAAGGCGGGTCCTATGTCATGCTCGAGGTGGATAAAGCCTCGGTTCTTCACACGCAGGTGATGAACTTACGCGATGACGTGCGGCGCATTCTTCGCGAGGAGAAGGTCGCGATTACCGGCGGCATCGGCGCGCAGACGCGCGGCGTGCAGCTGCGGGTGCCCGACGCCGCCGACCGCGCGAAGATTTTGCCGAAGTTGCGAAATCTTGCGGCGGGCTTCAGCAACCGCATGGGGGGCGGCGCTTCGCCGTTGGACGTCGAGGATTCGGGCGATGGCCTCATTCGTGTGACCGTGACCGACGCGGGCCTCACCGACAAGGTGCGTCATGCGGTCGATCAATCCATCGAAGTGATTCGTCGTCGTGTGGACGCGCTCGGCACGCGTGAGCCGAGCATCCAGCGTCAGGGCGACGACCGCATCATCGTGCAGGTGCCGGGCTTGCAGGACCCCGAGCAGCTCAAAACCATTCTCGGACAAACCGCGAAGCTCGAGTTCCGTCTCGTCGCCGAACCCGGTCAAAATCCGTCCGAAGTCGAGGAACTCGATCAAACCGACGGAAATGGGAAGATCGCAATTGAAAAGCAGGTCATGGTGCAAGGCGAGGACCTGACCGACGCTCAACCTGGCTTCGACCAGCAGAGAAGCGGCGAACCCGTCGTCAATTTCCGCTTCAACATTCGTGGAGCGCAGAAGTTTGGCGAAGTGACCTCGAAAAACGTCGGACGTCTGTTCGCCATCGTGCTCGACAACAAGGTGATCTCGGCGCCGCGCATCCTCACGCCCATTACCGGTGGTTCTGGCCAGATATCCGGCCACTTCACCGTCGAACAGGCCAATAATCTCTCGATCTTGCTGCGCGCAGGCGCGCTGCCGGCCAAACTCAATATCGTCGAGGAGCGAACGGTGGGCCCCGGACTGGGGCAAGAACTCGATCGACTCCGGAAAGCGCGCCGCCTATGTCGGCGCGGGCCTCGTAGTCGTCTATATGCTGATCACTTACGGCGTGTTCGGCGTATTCGCCAATCTCGCATTGTTCGTGCACATCGCTTTCATCTTCGCGGGTCTCGTGCTGCTCGGCTCAACCCTCACGCTGCCCGGCATCGCCGGAATCGTCCTGACGATCGGCATGGCGGTCAACTCGAACGTGCTGATTTACGAGCGCATTCGCGAAGAACAGCATGCAGGCCGCTCGATCCTCGCCTCGCTCGACGCCGGCTTCAATCGCGCCTTCGCGACGATCGTCGACTCCAACGTCACGATGTTTGTGGCGGCCGCGATTCTTATACTTCCTGGGCTCCGGCCCGGTTCGCGGCTTTGCGGTGTCTCTGGCGCTTGGCATTTTGACGACCATCGTCACCGCCGTCACCATGACCCGAATGATGATTGCGATCTGGTATCATTACGCGCGTCCAACGCGTCTGCCGATCTGAGGGTGAAACAATGAAGCTTTTGCGTCTCGCCCCGGAGAACACAAAATTCCCATTCATGCGGTTCCGCCGCGTGAGCTATCCGTTTTCCGCGCTGTTGTCGCTCATTTCCGTCGCGCTATTCGTGTTTCACGGCATGAACTTCGGCATCGATTTCGCGGGCGGCACCGTTATCGAATTGCGCGCGAAAGCAGGGACCGCTGAAATTGCGACGCTTCGCGCGCTGAGCGAAAAAATAAATCTCGGCGACATCGAAGTTCAGTCGTTCGGAAATCCGGCGGATGCGACCTTGCGTTTCGGCTTGCAGAGCGGCGGCGATGCGGCGCAACAGGCGGCTGTCGAGAATATCCGCGCTGCGGTCGGCGGCGATTATGAGCTACGCCGCGTCGAAGTGGTGGGGCCGCGCGTCTCCAACGAACTCGTGCAATCGGGCACGCTCGGCGTGGTGTTATCGATCATCGCCGTTCTCACCTATCTCTGGTTTCGCTTCGAGTGGCAGTTTGCGGTCGGCGCCGTCATCGCCACAATGCATGATCTTTTGCTGACCGTTGGATTCTTCTCGCTCACTCAACTCGAATTCAACACCACCTCCATCGCGGCGATTCTGACGATCGTCGGTTATTCGTTGAACGAGACGGTGGTCGTGCTGGACCGTATCCGCGAAATGATGCGGAAATATAAGAAAATGCCGACCGCGCAGATGATCGACCTATCGATCAACGCGGTGCTGCCGCGCACGATCATGACGGCGACAACGGTGTTTCTGGCCCTCTTGTCGCTTGTTGTCTTCGGCGGTCAGGTGATCCGCTCTTTCTCTCTGGCGATGATCTGGGGCATTTTCGTCGCGACCTATTCCTCCGTGTTCATCTGCTCGCCGATGCTGATCTATCTCGGCCTGCGCAATGAGGACGCTGACAAGGCGCAAGCGCCTTCTTCCACCAATGAACCGGCGCGGCCGGAAGAAGCCGCCGCAGCGGCGACTGCTCCAGCCCAGGCCGCTGCGCCAAGCAAGAAATCATCGGCAAAGGGCTCAACGCGCTCCAAGCCAAAAACGGCGTGAGCGACGGCGCCGTGGCGACGCGCGAACAAGGCTTCGTGCCCGGACGCCATCAGATCGAGACTTATGGCGACGGCGGGTTTCGTTTTGCCGACATGTCGCATCGAGGCTCGATCCTCGTGCTGCCGGCAGGGATTTATGCGACGCCATTGCAGCAAGCCGCGGAGATCAACGAGGCAGCGCTTGAGCGCGTGTTGACTGCGCCCAAGGATACGGTCGAACTTCTGATCGTCGGGACAGGCATGGATCTCCTGCCCATTCCGTCAGTTCTTCGCGCAAAGCTGAGATCCGCAGGCATAATGTGCGAGACCATGGCGACCGGCGCGGCAGTGCGCACTTATAATATGCTAGTTGAAGAAAACCGACGGGTCGCGGCGCTGTTGATCGCGGTGTGAGATGACGAAGTCGACGTCTCCGGAACGCGAGTCCGAACTCGCTGATCACTATGCCCATTGCGATCGTCTCCTGTATGAACGCGACCGCGATTGCTGGCTCGCTTGCCTGTTTGCGCCACGCGCGACCCGAAGCCAGCTTCACGCGCTCTACGCCTTTGGGATCGAAGTCGCGAATGTGCGTGAAAAAGTCAGTCAGCCCTTGCTTGGCGAGATGCGCCTGCAATGGTGGGCCGACGCGCTGGAAGCGCCGAAGCAGGACGAAAGCGCGGTCGGCGCGCGCGCGCATCCTGTGGCGGATGCGCTGTTTGACGCAATCGAACGTCACGCCCTGCCCCGCGACGAGTTCCTCGATCTGATCGACGCCCATGTTTTCGATCTTTACGACGACCCAATGGAAACGCTCGGCGACCTCGAAACCTATTGCGATCGCACCACGTCCCGCCTCATGAGGTTGAGCGCTCAAATCTTGGCGGGCGCAGCTATTGCGTCGGAGCCTTTCAGTTCGGCCGGGATTGCTCTCGGCCTGACCAAAATCCTGCGCGATCTGCCGAAACAGTCTGCGTCCGGCCAGCTTTTCACGCCGAAAGCGCTCTTGTCTCGATGCGGCGTTGCGGAAGGCGATATGCGGACCGGCGTCGTAACGCCTCAGCTGCTCGACGCGCTGAAGGAGTTGCGTGAATGCGCGAGAGACCGCTATGAGGCTGCTCGGTCCTCCGCTAAAGGAGCAGGCGCGGCGCAGGCGGCTTTGTTGTCGGCGGCGCTCGTCCCGATCTATTTGGACGCAATGGATAAGCCCGACTATAACCCGTTTGGCGCTATGGTCGCCCCGGCCCAATGGCGAAAGCAGTGGCGGTTGTGGCGTGCGGCGCGCCGACATGGGTTGTGAGACGCAATAGAGAATATTTCGCCTATCAGGACTTCGCCGCTTTGGCGGGCAATAGGGTAGTCACGGAATCGAATGACGCAAATAGAAAACGAAAATCTAGGCATGGTCGCGCGGCGCTTGCGCGTCGACACGCTCATTCTCTTGCGCTGGATCGCGGTCGCGGGTCAGACGATTGCGGTCCTCGGTACTTATTTCTATTTCAAATTTGATTTTCCCTTTGGCCTTTGCTTCGTCGCCATAACCACTTCGGCCTTGATCAACATGGTGCTGCGCTTTGGCACGTCGCGCAGCTTCCGCCTGAGCGATGCGCAGGCGGCGATCCTGCTCGGATATGATATTCTGCAGCTCTCCAGCCTCTTGTATTTGACTGGAGGCCTCACCAACAGCTTCGCCATGCTGCTGCTGGCGCCCATCATGATTTCGGCGGTGTCGCTTCCGCGGAAACTGACATTTCTTCTCGTCGTCCTCATGATTGGAAGCGCGACCCTTTTAACAGTCGATTACCTCCCGCTGCCCTGGCGTCAGGGCGAAAAGCTCTCTTTTCCGCTGCTCTATCGCACGAGCATTCTATCCGCGCTGACTTTGAGCGCCGCGTTCATCAGCGTTTACGCCACTCGCGTTTCTGACGAAGCGCGCCTGCTTTCGGCGGCGCTCGCGGCTACGGAACTCGTGCTCGAACGCGAACAGCATCTCTCGCAGCTCGACGGCCTCGCCGCAGCGGCGGCGCATGAACTCGGAACGCCGCTCGCGACGATCACATTGATCACCAAGGAACTGCAAAAGTCGGCGCCCGCGAGCGCGCCTGCTTTGGTCGACGACCTGACGCTTCTTTCGCAGGAGGCGGCCCGATGCCGCGAAATCTTGCGCAAGCTCACGTCCCTGAGCGCCGATGATGGCACCGTCATGAATCTCATGTCTCTGGAAGCGCTGATCGAAGAGGTCGTCGGGCCGCAACGCAACTTTGGCGTCACTCTCGATGTCGAAAAGAGGGGAGCCTCGACAGAGCCGGTTTGCGCACGCAACCCAGGGATACTTTACGGACTGGGAAACCTTGTCGAAAACGCCATCGATTTCGCCGCCTCGAAAGTGCGCGTTGAAACGCAATGGTCGCGCGATCTCGTGGTCATCACGATCGAAGATGATGGGCCGGGCTTTCCTCCAGCCATTCTTTCAAGGCTCGGCGACCCCTATGTCAGCGGACGCTCGGAGGATCGCCGAACCAAGACGGAGCCGGAGGCCGGCCTCGGTCTGGGTCTTTTCATCGCCAAGACGTTGCTCGAACGCTCCGGCGCCAATGTGCAGACCTCCAACGTGGAGCCGCCTAAAACGGGGGCCCGGATAACGATCTCCTGGCCCCGGGCGAGTTTCGAGCGGATTGTCGTCGGGCCGACCAAAGCGCTTGACTGGCGTCAAACGGATGGCGTCGCTTAGGCGCAAGCGTTAAGATGCCTTTTGATATACGTCATTCCGGGATGGGAGCCCTTGATGGCCGACGACGACCAGAATCTGGATGCTTTTGGACAGGCAGCGAAGCCTCATATTTCGGCTCCGGAACCTCCTCATGATCAAACGCTGCTGATCGTCGATGACGACAAGCCGTTCCTCGGTCGTTTGGCGCGCGCAATGGAATCGCGCGGTTTTGCGGTCACGACGGCAGATTCCGTCTCGAGCGGTCTTGCCGCGGTGGAAGCCGCCGCGCCCGCTTTTGCAATCATCGACATGCGATTGGGCGACGGCAACGGCATCGACGTCATTTCCTCGCTGAAAGCCAAACGTCCGGACGCGCGAGGCATTATTTTGACTGGCTACGGCAATATCGCCACGGCGGTGACGGCCGTGAAGCTCGGAGCCTTCGATTATCTTGCGAAACCCGCCGACGCAGACGAAATCTACCACGCCCTTATGGCGACGCAGATCGACAAGCCGGATGCTCAAGACAATCCGATGTCGGCGGATCGCGTGCGCTGGGAACATATCCAGCGGGTTTATGAATCCTGCGATCGCAATGTTTCCGAAACGGCGCGACGGCTAAACATGCATCGACGGACGCTCCAGCGCATCCTTTCGAAACGCGCTCCCAGATAGAAGCCTGAGCTCAAAGCATTGCTTCCTCTTGGAAAACGGCGCAATGGAGCCGCTCCGCCGCAAGCGCGCCAAACCGAACCAGCATCGCCCTTCGGCTTGCTGGAGCCAATTTGTGCATCGGAGCCTCTCGTTCGAACATTGCGCCATGGGCGTCGGCCAATATAAGTCCGGCGTCGCCCGGAAACTCCCGGGAAGGCAGATCAAGAGGGATCGCGAAGTAGAACAGGTCGCAATATGTGCGGTAGTCCAGCCATTTGCGGTCAGCCCGAAAATCCGCGCTCGATGATTTGATTTCTACGATGCGAAAGACTCCATCGTTCGATAAGGCCACAAGATCGGCTCGCCGACCGCTGGGCAGCGGAAACTCGGTCAGAACAGCGAACCCACTCGCCCGCAGGAGCCGTCGCACGCCGCGCGTGACATGACGCGTGATCTCGGGCCGTCCACAATCCGCCAGCGCTACTTGGGCCATCGCCCGTCCTCTCGACTGCGTTGCGACCGCAAGATTAACTGATTCATGAGGCAAGCGCCTTGTTGATCCCATCGAACCGGAACATGATAATCTGCGCTTATCAGACGACGGACCACTACGGCATAGGCAATGACCGCCTTCGAGGATGACGAATGATGAAACGGTTGTTTTGGGTCGCCATCGCTTTCGCGGCGCTATGGACGTCCCTCGCCGAAGCCGGCGAGCGCGTCGTGAATATTTACAATTGGAGCGACTATATCGATCCGAAGGTGCTCGAGGACTTCACAAAGGAGACCGGCGTCAAGGTGATCTATGACACCTACGACTCCAACGAAATCCTCGAAACGCGTTTGCTTGCAGGCAATACCGGCTATGACGTCGTCGTGCCGTCCGCAACGTTCTTGCAGACGGCAGATAAAGGCGGGCGTCTATCAGCCGCTCGACAAAAGCAAGCTGACGAATCTCAAGAACCTTTGGCCCGAAATCGCGGCGAAACTCGCGCGTTACGATCCCGGCAATCAATACGCCGTTGATTATATGTGGTTCACAACAGGCATCGCCTACAACGTCGCTAAAATCAAAGAACGCATCGGCGGCAAGTCAATCACGAGCTGGGAACAGGTGCTGAAGCCAGACAATCTGAGGAAATTCGCCGATTGCGGAGTCTATGTGCTCGACAGTCCGGAGGATGTGATTTCCGTCGTCTTGAATTTCCTGAAACTCGATCCGAACTCGAAAGAGCCGAACAACCTTCGCCGCGCAACCGACTATGTTGCTGGCCTGCGCCGCTACATCAAGAAATTCCATTCGTCGGAATATATCAACGCGCTGGCGAACGGCGATATTTGCCTCGCGATCGGCTGGGCTGGCGATAGTTTTCAAGCCCGCAATCGCGCTCGTGAGGCCGGAAATGGCGTCGAAATCGCCTATGTCATCCCTCAGGAAGGCACGCTGATGTCGATGGATACGCTGGCCATCCCGAAAGATGCGCCGCATCCGGCGGAGGCGCATCTCTTCATCGATTATATGTTACGCCCCGATGTCGCGGCGCGAAACACAAAGGTGACCAATTTCGCGAGCGGCGTGCAGGGCGCGCGCGCCCTCTTGGACAAGGATATTGCCGATAATCCGGCGATTTATCCCGATGAGGCGACCATGAAGCGGCTTTTCACGAACACCGCTCCCGATCAGGCGATCCAGAAGATCGTCACGCGCGAGTGGACGCGCGCAAAAACCGGGCGATAGTCGCCGACGCTTTCGCTTATAGAAACTGCGCTTTCAGGAGAATTACTGTTCGGCCAAAATCCGCTTCAGCAATTCGATCACTTCGGCGAGACTTTTGTCCTTCGAAGACAGTTCCTCGACCTTGCGAACGGCGTGCAGCACGGTTGTGTGATCCCGCCCGCCAAAGCGGCGCCCGATCTCGGGCAGTGAGCGGAGAGTCAGCACTTTCGACAGATACATTGCGATCTGGCGCGGCCGAACGACATTGGCCGTTCGGCGAGATGAGAGAATGTCGGCGCGAGAGATATTGTAATGGCTCGCCACAAGCTTCTGAATGTCGTCGATCTTGACGCGCTTAGGCTCCTGCGTGCGCACCAGATCGCGGATGGCGGTCTCCGCAGTCTCCACCGTCAATGGCGCGCCGCTCAACGTCGAATGAGCGAGCAGACGATTGACGGCGCCTTCAAGATCGCGGCCATTCGTCAAAATGGTTCGCGCCACGTAGGAAATCACCGCGTCAGGCACATGGAACGTCGGCTGCGAGGCGCGCGCCGCCGTGATGCGCGCCTCCAGGATTTTGACGCGCAAAGCTTCGTCCAAGGGCCCGATGTCGACGCATAGACCGCCTTTGAAGCGGGACAAAACACGCTCGTCGAGCGTCTCCAGATCGGACGGGGGACGATCGGCGGCCACGACAACCTGCCGCCCCGCGTCGATCAGCGCATTTAACGTATGGCAAAATTCCTGTTGAATGGATTTGCCTTGCAAGAACTGAACATCGTCGATGACGAGCATGTCGATGCCGCGAAGCCGCTCCTTGAAAGCGATCGCCGTCTGCGCGCTGAGCGCAGAGACGAAGCCGCTCATGAACTTCTCGGCCGTGAGATAAATCACCCGCCGCCTGTTGTCGCTCGCCGCATGCGCCAAGGCTTGGAGCAAATGCGTTTTTCCCAGCCCAACCGACGCATGGGTGTAAAGCGGATTGAACAAAGGCAGATCGCCCATCTGCGCCTTGGCGACCCGACAAGCGGCCGCGTAGGCCAATTGGTTCGACGGCCCTACGAGGAACGTCGAAAATGACAATCGTCGATCGAGCGGCGATCCGTTGAAGACTTCGCACTCTTGCCTGGACGTGGACTTTGAAGCCACTCGCTTGAACGCGCCAGCCTCTGTGACAGCCTGCGACAATGAGTGGGGGATCGAGATTTTCTCAGCGCCGGATATTGGCGCAACCGCAGCCGGCTGGTCGATTTCGCCGTCCCGCGTCTTCGCTTTGCGCGAGGGAGAGCGCACGTCGATCGTCACCCGATCGACGGAGGGGAATTCCATCGCGACGCGCGATTTGATGCGATCGGCGTAATGGAGCTGCATCCAGCTCTTTAGAAACTTGGTCGGGACAGTGAGGAAAATGGCGCGCGGCTCCACTCGCTCGAGTTCGAGACGCGCAAACCAAGAATTGTATATTGCGTCCCCCAATTCAGCGCGCAATCGCGCGCGAACCCGCTCCCAGCCTTGTCGATACTCGCCAGAGTTTTCCGCAGAAACTGATTTCCAATCGCCGTCGATGGACATGAAAAGCCTTCGTGAATAGCGCAAGTCGAGTCGAAGGCCGGTATCCGGCCTTTGCACCAGACTGAAAAACGTCAGAAAAGAGTTAGGCGACGCGCTCTATCGCGTCAGTCGCGACAACTGGAATAAGGTGGTCCAATAGCAATTTTTGCAAGGCAGGGCCGCATCGCGTTGCCCACGTTTGTAGCAGTCTGAAAAATCGTTTGGTCGGAGCATGAGACATCCACGCGTCGCATCCCTTCGACGAGAAGCTCGTTAGCCATTATGACCCCCATATCCATGAAAAGGTTTTCACGGAGCTATTCTGATGTCGCACTGATACGCAGAACTAAGCACGCGCAATGCGATAATTTCGGTTGGATCGATTTGGTCGCCGACATCGACATTGCCTGTCGGAGAGAACACAGAAATCACGGCAAGCGTGCTCGCCATTCTGCGCCAGGATCGCTCTCTCGACATTTCACCGCGTCAACCAAAACTCATTCAGTAAAAACAAATTACACAAGGCGCCTGTAACGCGCAACGGCTCTTGCGTTGCAGGGTGCGTATCAACGATGGTGCGACCGTGGCGTGTTGCGAATTTTTTCGAGCGGGTTTCGGTAAAGTTATGATTCATCGCCCGGAACCAAACAGTCCAACGGAGCATCTTCGATTTCTTCCGTAGTGCGCCATCGCGGTCGGCGAAGCGGTTTTGAAAGAGTCAAGCGCCGAGTTGGGGACGCACAGAGCCGCCTATGCTGCAAATGTTTGAATCGCAGACCATTTGCATGCGCACAAAAATTACATATGAAAATTCTAAGTCACTGTGTCGTAAATGTGTCAGGACGAAACGGAAATAAAAAAGAGCCCGACGAACGGGCTCTTGAATTCATTTTACGCTGCTCTAGAGCGATGCGCTGGCGGCGCGATTTTAGGCGGAGAGCGCCTTCACCCTCGCTGTCAGCCTCGAAACTTTTCTTGACGCCGTATTCTTGTGCAAGATGCCATGTTGCGCAGCGCGCATGACAACTGGAATTGCATTCTGCAGAGCTGACGCTGCGTTGGATGCATCGCCAGTGGCGATCGCCTCTTCGACTTTACGCACCAGAGTGCGCATGCGGCTGCGGCGCGCACGATTGACAGTTGTGCGGCGTGCGATTTTTCGGACGGCCTTTTTCGCCGAACTCGTATTGGCCATAAATTATTCCCCGAAGATGAGCCTGCGGCGAGACGCCCGGCTTGAAACCGATACGGCCGCGAAATCGCGGCCAGTTCTGCCGCCTTATAATGGCTCAGGGAGCCTGCCGTCAATGGCGGACCCGAGGGCGGACCCGAGCCGCGGGACGCGCCTACCGGTTCTGGAACGCCGGCGGCCGCTTTTCGACGAAAGCCGCCATTCCCTCCTTCTGATCGCTGGTGGCGAAAAGCGAGTAAAATAGGCGGCGTTCGAATTTTACGCCCTCGGTCAGCGTGGTCTCGAAAGCGGCGTTGACGGCCTCTTTGACCATGAGAACGGCCGGAAGCGACATCGAGGCGATAATGGCTGCCGTTTTGAGCGCCTCTGGAATAAGTTCCTCTGCAGGCGCGACGCGGGAGACGAGACCCGCGCGTTCGGCCTCGGCGGCGTCCATCAATCGACCCGTTAAAACCAGCTCCATCGCCTTGGCCTTACCCACCGCGCGAGCGAGACGCTGCGTGCCCCCTGCCCCCGGCATGACCCCGAGCTTTATTTCGGGCTGGCCGAAGCGCGCGGCGTCGCCCGCGATGATGAAGTCGCACATCATTGCGAGTTCGCACCCGCCGCCAAGCGCAAAGCCATTGACTGCTGCGATGATTGGTTTGCGTAAACGCGCAAGCGCATCCCAGCGGCCGAGGAAATCGCCTAAGAAAGCGTCAGCGAAACTTTTGTCGCGCATTTCTTTAATATCGGCGCCGGCTGCAAACGCTTTCTGTGAGCCCGTCAATACGGCGCATCCGATGCCTGCGTCGGCGTCGAGCTCCGTCAGCGCGTGATCGAGTTCGCCGATCAATTCAGCGTTCAAGGCGTTGAGCGCGTCCGGTCAATTCAATCGAATGAGGCGAACGCGCCCATGCGTTTCGATCTGTAGCGTGTTGTATGTCATGCGGGCGCCTCCAACAGGAATCGCTTAATTCGGATCGATCATATCCGCCGCGTCGCGGGCGGACGACTATTTCATAAGCTTAAAGAAACGTCAGATCTCGAAATTCCCAAGCGCGTCGTCTTTTCCGCCAAAACCCGCCGCGAGCGCGCGAGCGTGAAGATCGTCCAAGGTGACCGTATCGAGACGCGAGAGCGCAAAGCTTTCCACCTCATCGATCACCGGTTGCAATACGGCTTCGAGAAGGCCGGGCTTTTTGTGATCCGCTTCCGCTGCCTCAGCCTCGGCGCGCATGGCTACTCGAACGATCTCGCCCACGCATAAGCGACGTCTTTCGCGCGCAAGTTCGTAGCCGCCATAGGGACCACGCACGCTTTTTAAAATCCCGGCGCGAACCAACGCCTGCAGCATGCTCTCGAGATGACGGGGCGGCAGATCATTGCGCGCGGCGAGCGCCTTGGATGAAACGGGCCGCACACGCGCATAGAGCGCCACGTCCAGGGTCGCCATCAGGGCTAAAAGAGCAGGACGCGGCAGGAATCTCATTTTAACTGAGCTCCCGGCCCGACCCCGTCGAGCCAAAACCTCCAGCGCCTCTGCGCGTTTGATCGAGGTCGGTTTGCGCCTCCACGAGATGAACCCGCGCATATGGCGCGACGACCAACTGCGCGATGCGCATGCCGCGCACGATCTCGAACGGGTGCGTTCCGAAATTGACAAGCAGCGCCTTGACCTCGCCGCGATAGTCGCTGTCGATCGTGCCAGGCGCATTGAGTATGCCAACGCCGTGCTCGAACGCGAGGCCGGAACGCGGTCGCACTTGCGCCTCGAAACCTTCGGGCAATTGGATAATGAAGCCGGTCGGCACCAGATCGCGCGCGCCGGGCTCGAGAATAAGTTTCTGCCCTGGCGCGAGAGCCGCATGAAGATCGAGCCCGGCGGCGCCCAAACTCGCATAGGCCGGCAAAGGCAGGTCTTCCCCATGTGGAAGGCGTCGAATGGCAATTTTCATGACGCCGCCTTGCCTCTTGCGCTGACGCGGCGCGTAAGTTCGTCTGCGATCCAGGCGACGAGCTTCGCGGCGACTTCCGCTTTGCTTGATCGCGGCCAATTTGTCACGCCGGAAGACGTCACGAGACTGACCTCATTGTCGTCTCCGCCAAATATTCCTGCTTCTGCGCCGACATTATTTGCGACGATCAGGTCGCATCTCTTTTTTTTCAGCTTGGCGCGCGCATTCTCGATCACATCGCGCGTTTCCGCCGCAAAACCGACGACCAGCGACGGCCGTTCGCGCATGGCGCCAGCGACATGCGCAAGAATATCCGGATTTTCGTGAAAGGAGAGCGACGGGGCTCCGCTCCTCGCTTTCTTCAGTTTGTCTTGCGCGGCGTCGACCCGCCAGTCGGCGACCGCCGCCGCGCCAATAAATACATCCGCTTTCCCTGCCGCTTCGACCGCCGCCAGCATTTCGCGCGCGGTCTCGACATGACGCGTCTCGACTCCGGGGGGATCGGCAAGCGCCACAGGCCCTGTCACGAGAGTCACGCGCGCGCCTGCGGCGGCGGCGGCGCGGCAATCGCATGTCCCTGCTTTCCCGAAGAGCGATTGGCGATGTAGCGAACCGGATCGATCGGCTCATGCGTCGGACCAGACGTGACAATGACGTGGCGGCCGGCCAGAGCGCCATGTCCGGACGCCTGCGCGACTTGGCCCCTTGGCAAGGGCAGACGCGTGTCGACCGAGAGGGCCTTTTCGATCGCTGCGACGATCTCGGAAGGTTCGCTCATGCGCCCGGGGCCGTATTCGCCGCAAGCCATGTCTCCTTCGTCCGGGCCGACGAACCACACCCCATCTGCATGCAGGGCGGCGACATTGCGTTGCGTCGCCGGATGCAGCCACATGCGCACATTCATCGCCGGCGCCGCCAAAGCGCGCTTATCGGTCGCAAGCAGGAGGGTAGAAGCGAGATCGTCCGCAAGGCCGCGCGCCATGCGCGCCAGAATATGCGCGGTCGCCGGCGCGACGACGACCAGATCGGCGTCGCGCGACAATTGAATATGTCCCATTTCTCCTTCGTCGGCCGCGGAGAAGAGATCGTCGTAAACGCGCTCGCCGGTCAGACTCGAAAAAGACAGCTCGGTAACGAATTTTTTGGCGGCGCTCGTCATCACCACGCGCACGCTGGCGCCGCGCTCGCGCAATCGCCGCACGAGCTCCAGCGACTTATATGCGGCGATCCCGCCCCCGACGATGAGCAAGATGCGTTTGCCGGCAAGGCTTTGCACCAGAAGCGGACGCGCCACCGCGAAACTCCCTCATAAGACTAAGCTGGCTACAATACCGATTTTCCGACCCCGCGCCAAAGTCGCCGTCTCGACAGGCGGACAAGCCCTAGGCGAGGCGCGGAGCGCTCAGATTGACTCTGGCGCGCCCCGGCCAGGCATGGCAAAGCGAGCGCCATGACGACGCCAAATCGCAGAGACGCCATTCTCCGGCCCATGGTGCGCCGTTTGACGCTCAGTGATTTTCGTTCATACGCCTCGATCGATATTCGAATGGGTTCCCAGCTTGTTGTTCTGACGGGCGAGAACGGCGCCGGCAAGACCAATATCCTCGAAGCGATTTCGATGTTCTCGCCGGGCCGCGGACTGCGTCGCGCCGAAATCGCGGAATGCGCGCGCAGGGCAGGCGCAGGCGGTTTCGCCGTATCGATCGAGGTGGAGACGGAAGCGGGCGTCACTCCAGCTCGGCCATGGGCTCGAGCCCGCTGGACCAGAAGGCGGCGCATCGAGACGCTTCCGCGTGGATCGCTCCCCCGTCGCTTCGGCGCGCGCGTTCGCGGATCACCTTCGCGTATTATGGTTGACGCCTGCGATGGACGGCTTGTTCGCGGGCTCGGCCGGCGAGCGGCGACGTTTCCTTGATCGACTTGCGCTAGGCGTCGACGCCGATCATGGCGCGCGCGTCAATCGCCTCGAGCAGGCGTTGCGAAATCGAAATAAGCTCCTGGAGGAAGGCGTTTCCGACCGGCGCTGGTTGGAGGCCGCGGAAAATGAAATCGCCGCGCTTGGAATAGGAGTCGCCGCAGCGCGGTTTCAAACGGTCTCGCGTCTCGCCGCATTGATCGACGCCGAGCGCAACGACGCCTCCCCTTTCCCTTGGGCGGAAATCGCTCTGGATGGAGAACTCGAGCAAATGCTCGCCCACGAGCCCGCCTTGCGCGTCGAAGAGCATTATCGCGCTCTGCTCGCATCTTCGCGCCGCCGCGACGCCGCCGCGGGCCGCACGCTCAACGGACCGCATGTGAGCGATCTCACCGTGCGTCACGGCCCGAAGGGCGAGCCCGCCAGAGCATGTTCGACAGGCGAGCAAAAAGCATTGCTCACAGGCCTCGTGTTGGCGCATGCGCGTCTCGTCGCAGCCATGAGCGGGGTCGCGCCGCTGCTGCTTCTCGATGAAATCGCAGCGCATTTCGATCCCAAGCGACGAGAAGCGCTTTTCGATGAATTGACGCGACTCGGCGGACAGGTCTGGATGACCGGCGCCGACGCTTCCGCTTTCGCTTCGCTGGAGGGACGCGCCGACATGTTGCACGTGACGCCTGGACACGTTAAAAAGCTTTGAAAAATCAATCTCGTTTGAGCGACTTTAAAGCGTGCATTCGAGGGCCGATTCAGGGTAGAATTGGGCTCACGAATTGGGGCATTTGCCCCTCCCGCCAGAACCCGGAAAAACATGAACGAAAATTTGGAAAATAACGACGGGCCGGCCGCCGCGCCGCCCGAATATGGAGCCGATTCCATCAAGGTGTTGCGCGGTCTCGACGCTGTGCGCAAACGCCCGGGCATGTATATCGGAGACACCGACGACGGCACTGGTCTCCACCACATGATCTATGAAGTGGTGGACAATGCGATCGACGAAGCGCTGGCGAAATACGCCGATCTCGTCACCGTGACTCTCAACGCCGATGGCTCCTGCACTGTAACCGACAACGGTCGCGGCATCCCGACCGACATCCATACGGAAGAAGGCGTATCGGCGGCCGAAGTCATCATGACCCAGCTGCACGCCGGCGGTAAATTCGATCAGAACTCGTATAAAGTCTCCGGCGGTCTGCACGGCGTCGGCGTCTCCGTCGTGAATGCGCTGTCCGTATGGTTGAAGCTGCGGATCTGGCGCGGCGGCAAAGAATATTTTATGGAGTTTTCGAACGGCGATGCAGTCGCGCCGCTTGTGGCGGTCTGGCGACGCGCCAATTGAAAACGGCAAACCGAAACGCGGCACGGAAGTCACCTTTCAGCCCTCCCCGCAAACCTTCACCATGGTCGAGTTCGATTTTGCAACGATCGAACATCGCCTGCGCGAGCTCGCCTTTCTGAATTCCGGCGTGCGCATCGTGATGACGGATGCGCGTCACGCCGAGATCAAGCGCGAGGAGCTTTTCTATGAAGGCGGACTCGAGGCCTTCGTGCGATGGCTCGACCGCGCCAAAGCGCCGCTCATCGCCGAACCCATTCTCATTCACGGCCAGCGCGAACACATTAACGTCGAGGTCGGGCTTTGGTGGAACGACAGCTATCATGAGAATGTTCTGGTCTTCACCAATAACATCCCTCAGCGCGACGGCGGCACGCATCTCGCCGGTTTCCGCGCCGCGCTGACGCGGCAAATTACCGGCTACGCCGAAAGCTCCGGCCTCACGAAACGCGAAAAGGTGGATCTCACGGGCGACGACTGCCGAGAGGGCCTGACCTGCGTGCTTTCGGTGAAAGTGCCCGATCCGAAATTCTCGTCGCAGACCAAAGACAAATTGGTGTCGTCCGAGGTGCGTCCGGCGGTCGAAAACGTCGTGAACGAATTGCTCGGCCAATGGCTCGAGGAGCATCCGGCTGACGCAAAGAACATCGTCTCCAAGGTTGTGGAGGCGGCGGCGGCGCGCGAAGCCGCGCGCAAGGCCCGCGAACTCACGCGACGCAAAGGGCGCGCTCGATGTCGCCAATCTGCCCGGCAAGCTTGCCGACTGCCAGGAGCGCGATCCGGCGAAGGCCGAACTCTTCATCGTCGAGGGCGATAGCGCCGGCGGCACCGCCAAGCAGGGCCGCAATCGCGAATATCAGGCCGTGTTGCCCTTGCGTGGCAAGATTCTGAATGTCGAGCGTGCGCGCTTCGACAAAATGCTGGGCTCGGAGCAGATCGGCACGCTGATCACGGCGCTTGGCACCGGCATCGGCCGCGACGAATTCAACGTCGACAAGCTGCGCTATCACAAGATCATCATCATGACCGACGCCGACGTCGACGGCGCGCATATCAGAACGCTGATCCTCACCTTCTTTTATCGGCAAATGCCGGAGCTGATCGATCGCGGCCATATTTTCATCGCGCAGGCGCCGCTCTACAAGGTGACGAAGGGCAAATCGACGCAATATTTGAAGGACGATCGGGCGCTGGAGGACTATCTCATCGACGGCCTGCTCGACGGAAGCGTGCTGCGTTGCGGCTCGGGCGAGGACCGCGCGGGCGGCGACCTGCGCGCCGTGCTTGAGGACGCGCGAGCCTTCAAACAAATCATTGCGAGTCTGCACTCGCGTTACGATCGCGGCGTGGTCGAACAGACAGCCATTTCGGGCGCGCTGGCGCCCCTTCCGCAAGACGCAGCGCAGGCGCAATCACTGGCGAGCGAAGTCGCCGGGCGGCTCGACGCCATCGCCGAAGAAACGGAACGCGGCTGGAGCGGCGAGACGCGGGACGGCGGCTTTGTTTTCCGCCGCACCTTGCGCGGCGTCGAACACGCCGTTGTGCTCGATGCGGCGCTGCTCGCCTCATCCGAAGCGCGTAAGCTTCATGAGCGCGCGGCGAGCCTGCGCGACATTTTCAGCGGCCAAGCCTCGCTCACGCGACGCGGCGATCAGGTTCCCGTCAATGGACCACTGGCGCTATACGACGCGATGAACAGTCAAGGTCGCAAGGGTCTCACCATTCAGCGCTATAAAGGCTTGGGCGAAATGAACGCCGAGCAATTGTGGGAGACGACGCTCGATCGCGAAGCGCGCTCGCTCCTTCAGGTGAAGGTGAAAGAGGCTGTCGAAGCCGACGACATCTTCGTGAAGCTCATGGGCGACGTTGTGGAGCCGCGGCGTGAGTTTATCCAAGAAAATGCGCTGAACGTTGCGAATTTGGACGTGTGAGGCGTAATTGTCGGGTGGCGTCGAAGCCGGGCCCTCTATCACGACGGCCTGGCGCCGGATCAACACATGTAATCCGCATCTTAATTTGCGTTGGCCCTAACTGCGACGCGGAAGGCAAAGGCCTGGCGCTGCTGCGCAAAGCTGCAAATTGCGTTGCAGGCCACTTTTCCAGACGATCTGAAAGCCGGACGGATCGTGTGCGCTGCGCGTGACTGTCTGCGTCTTTGCACGCGAGATCCCGTCGTTCGTTTCGAGCCGTCTGGCGACGCATATTCCAATCCCGCTGTCGATGATCTTCTGCACATCACCAGCGAGGCGCTCCGGACACAATAGTTTCCCCTGGATTTTATCCTTTGGCATAAATCAAATATTCTCCGATCTGCGTTAACGTCTTTCGCCACCGCTAAAGGTCTTTATTCTCATGCGCGATCCGTTTTTCAACATGACGCGCCTCATGCTTCAGGAAGGCGAAAGCGACTTTCATCCTCTCGAAGGGGCCGAGGGTCTTGTGGTGACGCTTGGACCGAATACGGCGTTTTTCGATCGGCCGGGCCGATCGGTCGCGCGATTGCCCGGCACGAAAAGCATTGCGCGCCAGAACCCACATCCGATTCCAGACCGTTCATGGCTCGCGAATGAACTCAGCACTTTCCTTCTCATTCTTTGCGGCGGCGGAGACGTGAAGTTCAATATGATCAAGACGCTTGGCCGCCAAAGAGAAATCCTGCTGACCGCGGGAGACGGAAATGTCGTCGAGAAAATCGATCTTACCGACATGGCGAAGTCGGGAGCGCCTCCGCTGCAAATTTTGCAGCCCGCTTATCTTTGTTCGTCCGCGAACGCCGTCATCCGAAGCGTCCCTTGCGACGCGTCGACCATGAGCTGGTCGCGGGCGCCTTATGTCTACGAGACGGCTGAACTCGATGATTTCGATAAGCCCACCGTCGTTTGCCTCTCGGGACGAACGATGGTCTGGGTGGAGCGGCTGGAGCCGGGAGAGAGCCAGGATTTCGCTCTTGGCAATGTCATTGCGGCGACGGTCAATCTGCACTCGAAACTGAGACCGACCAGTCTGTGCCATCCAGACGACTACAAAGCGGTCATCTTCGATGCGAAGCGCAGTAAGGCGCATGAGGAATTGCTGGCGTTAACGAAAGCGCCGGGCAGGCGCGGAATTTCTGCAAAACTGCGCGAGTTTGGCAAATCCACAAAAATACTCTTCGATTCGATGAGAGCGCGCGAAGGATTTTTCGTCTGCGAACTCACAAACCATTCCGAGAAGCCCGGCTATGTTTACGTTCAATTGAACAAGAGCGGCTTTTACGGCGGTTCGGGACTTGTCGGCATTGCGGTGCGTTTCGCATCCGCTTTCTTCCGATGGACGCATTTCTCGATGGGACGGTGAGTCTATCCGTTGTCTCTGCGCCACTCGATCAATCCGGTCGTTGATGCGTCGAGGCCTTCCGTCGAGGCGTTTGCATTCTCGACGATGGGCGCGAGTCGGTTGGCGAGCTCCTTGCCAAGCTCCACGCCCCATTGATCGAATGGATTGATGTCCCAAATCACCGACTGAACGAAGACTTTATGCTCGTAGAGCGCGACGAGGCGCCCGAGAGTGCGGGGATCGAGGCGTCGATAGAGCAGCGTGCTGCTCGGACGATCGCCTCGAAATACTTTGTGCGGCGCGAGTCTCTCGACATCAGCTTCTGAGAGGCCTTGCTTGCGCAATTGCGCTTTCGCTTCATCCAGCGTGCGCCCGCGCATGAAGGCTTCGCTTTGCGCAAGGCAATTGGCGAAGAGCAACGCATGGTGATGCGCGTCAGCGTCGATCGGCTCGGCGGCGATCAGGAAATCGATGGGCGTGACGTCCGTTCCCTGATGCAAAAGCTGGAAGAAGGCGTGCTGTCCGTTTGTGCCGGGCTCGCCAAAGATGATCGGACCTGTGGCGCTCTCCACCGGCTCGCCGCCGCGCGTAACGGATTTGCCGTTCGACTCCATATCGAGCTGTTGCAGATAGGCCGGAAAGCGCGCCAGGCGCTGATCGTAAGGAATGACGGCGTGTGCGGCGCGGTTTTCGATATTGCGTTGCCAAACCCCGAGCAGACCCATGATCACGGGAATGTTCCGTTCAAGCGGCGCCGCGCGAAAATGTTCGTCGATATCGAAACCGCCCTGCAGGAATTGCGTAAAGTTGTCTGGTCCAATTGCAATTGCGAGCGCAAGTCCAATTGACGACCAGATCGAATAGCGTCCGCCAACCCAATCCCAAAAGCCGAAGACGCGCGATGGCTCGATCCCGAATTCTGCGACTTTGTCGAGCCGCGTCGAAACGGCTGCGAAATGATCGCCAACCGCCGCTTCGCCAAGAGTTTGCGCGACAAAGACGCGAGCCGAGCCGGCGTTCGTCATCGTCTCCTGCGTCGTGAAGGTTTTGGACGACACGATGAACAGCGTTTTGGCGGGATCGAGAGATCGCAGCGTGTCGGCAATGTCGGCGCCGTCGACGTTTGAGACGAAATGCACCTTCGGTCCGTCGCCGCAAAAGGGAGACAATGCGCGAGCCGCCATGGCGGGTCCAAGGTCCGAACCGCCAATACCGATATTGACGACGTCGGAAAATCGGAGCCCCGTCGAGCCCTTTATTGCGCCTGAACGCACTGCCTCAGCGAATGAATAGACCTTGTCGCGTTCGCTTTCGATTTGCCCTCGCACATCTGCGCCATCGACAGGCAGGGGTCGCCGGGAAAGATCGCGCAGCGCCATGTGCATCGCGGCGCGATGCTCGGTGTTGTTGACCCTCTCGCCAGCGAACAGAGCGTCGCGGCGCGCCTCGAGATCACGCGCTCGGCCAAGCTCCATCAGCAGATCGAGCGTTTTGCGCAGGATCTTGTGCTTCGAGAAGTCGAAGAGAAAATTATCCAGACCGACCGAAAATTTTTCGAAGCGATCGGGTTCGAGCGCGAACAAATCGCGCGTATGCAAGTTTCGCAATTCGCCTGCGTGCTCTTTGAGCGCGATCCAAGCGCTTTGAACGGCGGATGAAGACATATGGCCACCCTGGAAATGCAGCCGACCTAAACGCCGGCCTTGTCTCGAAGCCCTTATATCAGCCCGGACGTCATTGAGCGCTAGCTGAGCCATAATTGATTTTCGGCTATATTGTGACAGGATTATGTGAGATTCATTTCTGTTCGATGACAAACCGGGTATCGGAGAACGAAATGAGGCTTATTCCACTGGTGGACGTGCGAGACGGCGGGCCCGTCGCTCACGCAATGACGCGGACCGCTGCGGCCGCGGCCCTGCGCGACGCTTGTCTTTCGCCAGCGCCACTGTGGAGTCATGTCTGCCTCGCGCCAATCGACAAGCTCGCTTCGGCATGGCTCAACCGGTCAGCGTCAGCTTATCGCGCGGAGCTAAAGCATGTTGCAGATATCCTCGGCTTTCACGGCGCAGTAACGTTGAACCTCTCCTATCTCTTCGCCTGTACGACATCCGCGGACTCGGACGCCAACGGCTTACCGACACTTCGCCGATCCCTCGACTGGCCCTTTCGCGGCCTTGGACAATGCGTCGAAGTCGCTTGGCAATCCGGCGGAGCTGGCGATTTTTATAATGTGACATGGCCCGGCGCGATCGGCGTGCTGACCGCGATGGCGCCGGGACGCTTCTGCGCCGTCATCAATCAGGCGCCGATGCGGCGGAGAACGCGCGGGGCGTTCCTGCTGCCCTATGACGCCGCAATCAATCTGACGAACGCGCTGATTCGCGAAGATGGCTGGCCGCCGGATCATTTGCTGCGCCTCGCCTTCGAAAGCTGTGCGAATTTTGAAGAGGCGGTCGATCTCCTGGCGCGTGAGCCGCTCGCTCGTCCCGCTCTCTACACATTGACCGGAGCGAAAAAAGGCGAGATCGCTCTCATCGAACGCACGGAAACGCAGGCTCTGGTCGTGCGCAAGTCGGTCGTCGTCGCCAACGACTGGCAAGAACCGCGACGCGGATGGAACGCCCGCATGGGCTATGAAAACAACGAGGCGCGCAAGGCGATGTTGCGCTCCTTCCCCCCCGGCGGAAAACCGTTCCTTTGGGCAATTCCGCCCGTGCTCAACAATACGACGCGATTGGTCGTTGAAATGTCTGCAGCTGGCGGTGGAACGCTTGCGGCAAGAGGCTACGAGAGTCGCACGTTGGCGCGATCTGCCTGAGCCTGCGACGCGCGATTTTCACCTATGCGAAAATCAGCAGGCGGCGGCCGCAGCGTAACCCGTTAGCGCGGACTTGCGGCCCGTTGCAGCCGATCGTTGATCGCTTCGCCAAGACCGCTCAGGGGAACCGGCGCAACGGCGACGCGAGACACTCCCCTCGCGTCCAGCGCCCTTAAATGCGCGAAGAGATTGGCGGCCGCCTCGACGAGATCGCCCTGCGCCGAGAGGTCGAGGACAAGGTTCGAGCCAGCCGCCTTGGTAAGAACGCCCCCGAAATCGAGCCCGGCTTCCCCCTCCTCCAGATCACGCGCGTTAAGCCGCAGGCGCGCATTCGGCGCGTAATGAGAGGCGGTCATGCCCGGCGCAAGGATGTCCTCGTCTCCGCGAGAAAGACTGGCAAGCTCCCGCCCCAACACGGATTCTATATCGGAGCGCGCGATGGCGCCGGGCCGCAACAGCCGCGGAACGTCATCGACGAAAGATACGATTGTCGATTCCAACCCCGCAGGCGTCCTGCCGCCGTCGAGGATCATGTCGACTTTTTCAGAAAGATCATCCGCGACATGTTGCGCCGTCACTGGACTGACGTGACCGGAGACATTGGCCGAAGGCGCCGCGATTGGCCCGCCGAAGGCGCGCAGTAACGCCAAAGCGACGGGATGCGCAGGAACGCGCAATGCGACCGTTTCAAGCCCTGCGCGAGCGAGCTCGCAAACGGAGCCCTCAGGCGCCGCGTGAGCGACCAGGGTCAATGGACCCGGCCAAAAGATCTCCGCCAACCGAACGGCGGGAGGCGGCAACCTCGCCTCGCGCAAAGCGGCGGCCAGATCGACGACGTGAGCAATGAGCGGGTTGAAGGAAGGGCGGCCTTTCGCGGCATAGATTTTAGCGGTTGCCCGCGGACTGCTCGCATCGGCGCCGAGCCCGTAAACCGTTTCTGTTGGAAAGGCGACCAGACCCTGCCCCTTCAAAATCTCCGACGCGCGCGCAATCGCCTGCTCGTCGGCGCGCACGATCTCCGTCACGATTGCGTGCTGTGGTACGGAGGAGCGGGAATGGCCATATGCGCCGCTTTCAGCGCTTGCGACCATCGCTCGCGCAAATCGCGGAAATACGGGTCCGAGCCTTCGATGCGGGTCGCGACCTCCGGTTTCAACGCGTCGCGGCGCAACAATACGATGTCGATCGGAAGCCCCACCGAAATATTCGACCGCATGGTCGAATCCATCGAGATGAGGCCAATTTTCAGAGCGTCATAAAGATCAGTGTCGAAATTTACGGCCCGGTCGAGGATGGGCTTTCCATATTTGTGCTCGCCGATCTGCAGATAGGGAGCGTCGGGCGTGCATTCGATGAAATTTCCAGCAGTGTAAATCATGAACAGCCGTACGGGGCCGCCTCGAATCTGGCCTCCAAAAAGCAGCGCAACGTCAAAGCTGACCCCTGATTGCTCGGCGGCGTCGCCCGCGATCTGGCGGGATTGCCGCACAGCCCGCCCGACGAGCTGAGCGCCCTGCAGCATCGTCTGCGTTTCCATGAGACGCTCGACTTGCCCGGTCTCGGGATTTTCGATCCCGTCGGATATGAGGTTGAGAACCCCCTGCGTCACCGACAAATTGCCGGAGGCGGCGAGCATCATGACCCGCTCCCCGGGATTCTCGAACATGTGCAATTTGCGAAAGGTCGACACATTGTCGAGCCCAGCATTGGTGCGCGTATCGGCGATCATGACGATCCCGTCCCGCACAAGAATGCCGCAGCAATAGGTCACGCCCTCTCCTTCTCGCCAGGTCGGGAATCGTAAAGTCCGCACCGCCTTCTGAATACAAGTTCCGAGCCATGCGCCACAAGTCTCACGCGATCGCGAGCCAGCGGAGCGAGGCGGGTGGACGCCAAGAGCTTTTGGGGCCATTGCAGAGCGCCGCAATTGCGGTATAGGGACACTCTCCCTGTTCGCAAGGACGACGGGGCCGGTAGCTCAATGGTTAGAGCCGGCCGCTCATAACGGTC
>CAWESG010000015.1:0-20000 GCA_963811555.1 uncultured Alphaproteobacteria bacterium
GCGTCTGCGCGCCGATGCCGCCGGTAATCGCGACCTTCTCCTCGCGAAGAATGCGCCGCACGTCATCGCGTAAGTTCATCACCTGCGTGTGAAGAACCGAGGCTTTATCCACCTCGAGCATGACATAGGACCCGCCTTGAAGATCGAGGCCAAGGACAATGGTGGGCGGCTTGGCCCAGGCAGGCAGGTGCTCCACCAGCGCTTGATAGGTCGACAGCGACATCAGGCTCGGCGTGACTGTAAGAATTGCGGCGAGCGTCATCCCCAAGATCGCGATGATTTTCCAGGTGGCGAAACGCAGCATTGCTCTCTATCGCTCAGTGTTGGGTCAAGGGGGAATGATCTAGAAGATCGTCGCTCAGCTTTTGGCGCTGGCGGACGGCTCCTTCACCGGTTCGCCTCTCGCGCGAACCTCGGTTATGGCGGAGCGCAGCAGGCGAACACGGACGTTGGGAGCGATTTCAGCCTCGATCTCGGCGTCGTCGACGGCCTTGGTCACCTTCTGCAATGATGTCGCTGGACGTGATGATCGTGTTGCCTTGCGAACGTTTTTGAGCAAATCCTTCTGCTCTTTAGCCTGACGTTGCTGGACGTATGACGATAATGTAGACGATGCCGATAATGATGAGGATTGGTACGATCTGGGACATCAGATCGGGGAAGGACTGCGGCACCGGAGCCTCTCCGCCGGGATGGCCGACGCTGGTCTGAGGCGCGCCGCGCAGGCGCAGGGGCTGGAGAGGTCGTTGCCGGAGGCGTCGCCGGCGTGGCTGGCGCTGTCGCGGGCGGGGCTTGCTCGGCTTGAGCAAAAGCTGGCGAAATCAGGTTCATGTTCGATCTCTTCAGATAGCGTCGCGTGGGCGGCGGCCAAAAAGGAGCCGCAGCGCGGCCTCGGAACGGGCGCGGACTATAGCCGCTCACCTTACGAAAGCAATGGCGCCTGCGACGGCGCAAAATAAAGGCTCAAGACGCGCCACGATGAAAAATTTGCGTCAGCTTGCCGCACTGATCTTCTAAGACCGTCGAGCGCGATTAAATCTTCGCACAGGCCGTTTAGGCTGCGCCGGGGGGGCCTTTCGAGGAGGAGCGCGATGAAGACTTTCCTGCCGAACCTGTTCACCGATCCAACCCATGTGCGGGACCCCTTCGCGACGCTGCGTCGGCATATCGACGATCTCGCAACGTCTTTTGGTCACGCATGGCCGTCGCAACCCACATTGGAGCAGACGCGCCCGCGTTGAACATCGCGGAGTCCGACAAGGCGATTGAGATCGCCGCGGAATTGCCGGGAGTTGATGAGAAAGACATCAAGGTGGAGATCGAAGGACAAAGAGTTGTCATTCGGGCGAGAAGAAGCGCGAAAGCGAGGAAAAGAGAAGAACTGGCATGTGATCGAACGGAGTTACGGTTCTTTCCGACGCGCGGTGACGCTGCCTTTCGAGCCCAAACAGGAATCAGTGTCCGCTCATTTCGAAAAAGGCGTGCTGCATATCGAAGTCGCAAAGCCGGCGACCGCGCAATCCGCAGCCAAGACCATCGAAATCAAGAGTGGCGATGGGGGAGCAAAGAAAGCGCCGCAGGATAAGGCGGCCTGAAAGAGCGCTGGCGGGATGCGGTAATGTAGACGCCCGGATTTTTGCGTGGCGCCTGAACGCGGCGAGTTCGTGAGTTTGCTCGACGAACTCGCTTCGCAGTTGGTGACTTGGCATTAGGCGCTTACCGTAGCCTCCCCAGGGCGATGAGGTTGAGCCGCGGTTCAAGAATTCTTTCGCGATGCCGAACCGTTTTCGCCAATCGACGTCGTCAGTTGTTTTCGTTCCACGAAGGACCTAATTGCAGAAGACGAAAACAGGAGGATGACCGATGCTACGTCGATTTTCATTTGCGGTGGCGGTCGTTGCGGCGCTCGCGATTCCGTCTGCAGCGCTTGCCGGGGGGCACGGCGGAGGGGGCGGTCATGGGGGCGGTCATGGCGGCGGCTGGCACGGGGGCGGCGGCGGTTGGCATGGCGGTCATGGCGGCTGGCACGGCGGTGGGTGGCATGGCGGCGGTTGGCGTGCGGGCGGCTGGCATGGGGGCGGACGCTGGTGGAACGGCCGCTGGTACGGATATGGCGTCGGCTCATGCTGGCGTTGGGATCCCTGGGCCGGAGCCTGGACCTGGGTCTGCTATTAAGGCGGCGTCAAGCGCTGAGTTCGCTCGCGAGCCGGCGCATGAATTCAATGCAGGCGGCGAGTTCGTCAACTTCGACGAACTCGTCGGGTTGATGCGCTTCGTCGATCCGCCCAGGCCCGCAGATTACGCTTGCGAGGCCTGCCTTCTGGAACTGTCCCGCCTCTGAGGCGTAAGGAACCGCTATCGTACGATTGGCGCGCGCGAGGCGAAGCGCCAAAGTTTCCGCGATCGAGCCGGGAGCCGGAGCCAGTCCTGGAACCTCGACTTCGATCGTCGTTTCGATCCCAGCGTAAGGAAAGCGTTTGAGCGATCGCTCGCGCAGCACCGACGCATATTCGTCCAATCGACGTTTCGCCAGATCGCCCGGAACGCCGGGGAGCCCACGAAATTCCCAGTGGAATTCGCAATTCTTGGCGACAATATTGCGCGCGGTTCCCCCTTGGATGACGCCGACATGGATCGAAGAATAGGGTGGGTCAAACCTCCCCGAGGGGTCGCCCTCTTCTGCGAGTTCGCGCCCGAGCCGGTCGAGTTCCGCGACGAGCAGACAGGCCGTATGGACGGCGCTTACGCCCTGATGGAGGTTCGCGGAATGGACCTCATGTCCGATGACGCGAGTAATATGCGTCGTCACGCTCTTATGGGCGTCGGCGACGCGCATGGAGGTCGGTTCTCCAATGATCGCAGCCGCCGGGCGGGGCAGATCGCGTCCGAAGCGCTCGATCAACGCAAGGGGTCCGCGGCAGGTCGTCTCTTCGTCGAAACTCAAAATGATGTGAAGAGGGCGACTGAGAGCCGCCGCCTTGAATTCCGGAATCATGGCGAGGCAAACCGCGTCGAAGCCTTTCATGTCGACTGCGCCGCGCCCAATCAAACGCGAACCTTCGCGACGCAGAGAGAAAGGATTTCCAGTCCAATCCTGACCGGCGACCGGCACGACGTCCGTGTGTCCGGAAAGAAGCACTCCGCCGTCGCCATGGGGGCCTATTGTGATGAACAGCGCCGCTTTATCTCCGGTTTCATTCGGCGAGCGAACGAACGGGACGTCTTGCGCCCGTAGATAGTCTTCGACGTAATCGACGAGCGCCAGATTCGACTTTGAGCTTTCCGTGTCGAAGGAGACGAGCGCGGCGGTCAATTCGATGGCTCGTTCGAGCGTCGTCATTGCGCGGCGATCAATTTAGAGTCGGCTTCGAAAACGGGCTGTCGAGCGAGAAGGTCGGAATTTCAGCGTCGAAAGTCTCGCCTGTGTCGGTGACCATGCGATAGCTTCCTTGCATCAATCCAGAGGGCGCCGCGAGCGGGCATCCGGACGCATAACGATAGGTCTCGCCCGGCTCCAGCACCGGCGTTTCGCCGACGACGCCTGGGCCCTTCACCTCCTCGCGTCGCCCGTATGCATCAATGATGATCCAATGACGCGACAGCAATTGAACGCGCGAGCGCCCAAGATTGGCGATCTCGATCGTATAGGACCAGACATAGCGCCCTTTGTCCGGATCGGATTGTTCCGGAAGAAAATCGGGCAGGGCGGTGATCTGGATATCGCGGGTGACGGCTACATACATGGGTCAGCAATGTAGAATCGCTCTAATGAAAATGGAATGCGCTTTTGTATGCGCGTGCGATGCAAAATGCGGCACCCGAGCAGTTGTGACGAATTTAACACATGGTGAAAAAATTAGACATGGAACCGAAGCGTGGCAATTGTTGACGCTGTTTCATGCTGTTACGGTGACTGAAGATGCAGGGCTGAGATGAAACCGATATCGTTCCGAGTCGCGTTATTTGCGTTGGCGCTGGCTGTTCAAGCCGTCGCCGGCGGATTTAGCGTCGCCGCGACGAATGTTCAGGGCGTCTACGCCGAACGGTGCGGAAGCGGGGAAACGGGCGACCATCGCGCCCCGCTTGAACACCATCGTCACCACCATGACTGCCTGCAATGCCAGGGCTGCGTCGGCGGCTTCTCTCCAATCGCGACATATTCTGTCGGCGCGCAATTAGTCGGCTTCCGCGCCCCGACCTTACTGCGCTTCCGCGCCGCCTTTGTCGCGCCAGCCGCGTCGCGCCTGGCTCAGGCGCATCGAGCACGCGCGCCGCCCGTCCTTTCTTGACCCTCAGTTTCCTCGACTAGAAACTCTTTCGCCGCCTGACCCGGCGCGCCGCATTCTGCGGCTCCGAGAGCGCGTCCGCGCGCCCGAACGTCACCCCGAACAATAGCGCTTTTCCAGCAGCCGTCGCGGACACCGCGCGGAGCGGGAGCGCATGAAGGCGCCGTATCCGTGGCGTCTGGAGAGGAATTCGCCATGTACCGGTCCCATCTTCTGCGCGGAGTTTCAGTCTGCGTTTTGACGCTCGCCATTGTATCTTCCCCGGCCGCCCAGGAAGCCTTGCCCGAAATCGACGTGGGCGCGGCAGGGCAGGCGCCTGCTCCGCAAGGGGAAGCGGGTGCGATCGTCGCGCCGCCGGGATTCAGCCCTGAAAAATTGAAGCTGCCGGTTTACCGCGACCCGACAGGACAGACGTTCACCACCGTCCGGACCGAAGACTTCAAGGACTCGCCGCTCGTCACCATACGTGACCTGCTGCAATACAGCCCCGGCCTGTCCTTCAAACAGGGCAATGGATCGCGCGACATCGTGATTTCGATCCGTGGCTCGTCGGCGCGCAATGGCTTTGGCGTGCGCAACATCGTGCTGCTGGAGGATGGATTTTCAGTCACCCAGCCCGACGGCCTGTCGCGCACGGATCTGACCGATCCGCACGCCTATGCGGCGGTTGACGTTTATCGCGGTCCATCCTCGGCGCTGTTTGGCAATTTCGCGAACGGCGGCGCCATCAATTTTCGGACCCGCACCGGCGCCGAGATCGACGGTATCGAAACCGGCCATGAGTTTGGAAGCTTCGGCTACATCAATAATTATACGGCGATCGGCAAGAACACGGGCAACTTTGACATTGCGGTCTTCGCCAGCGACGTGCGTCAGGACGGCTTCATTCTTCATCATGACGGCGACACGCAGACCGTCAATATGACGGCGCGCTACAGGCCGACGCCCGACGATCTGATCGTGTTCAAGGGCATTCACAACGAATTGTTTGGCAATCTTTCGACCCGGCTCTCGCTCAATCAATATTACGCCAATCCCTATCAGTGGGGGTGCAATGTGGTGCCGCGCGCGTCCAATGCGTTCAGTTCCCTATATTGCGGACAGCAGAGCGTATTCCTCAATGGCGTCGCGGGAACAAGAATTCAAACCAGCCCAAGCGAGGCGGGATTTCATCGCAACGATCGCCGCGACGTCTTCGGTCTGCGCTGGGAGCATGATTTCGACAATGACACGAAATGGCGAACGCAGGCCATTTACGACGACAAGAACATCATTCAGCCGACCGGCGCCACCGCTGCGTTGCAAGATGAGCCCGCCGTCAACGCCAGCACCGACATCACCCGGCACAGGTACATTGCAAGGTCACGACATCACGCATTTCCTGGGCTTTTACTTCAACCGAACGCGTTACGTAAGCTGCACCACCAACACTTTGGCGTTTGGCGACGGCGCCATTGGAGCGACGACGAACAAGCAGAACGCCATGATGCAGAACATGGGGATGCGAGGCCGGCAGGAGCTCGCGCTTTCACCCGACGTCACCATGGTGCTCGGTCTTGCCGCTGAGCAGACCCGGATCGGCGCGCGATCGGAAAACTTCGGATACAGCAGCGCGACACGCTTGAATTCGTGGCTCGCTATCCCTGCCAATCACACTTATTGGAATTTCGCGCCGGAGGCGTCTCTCACCTGGCGCGCGACTCCCGAAGTTCTGACGCATGTACGGGCGTCGAGCGGCTACGGCACGCCCAATCCCGGTCAATTATTCGTCAATCAGCAAGGCTTGAACGGCGACAACTCCAATCTCAAGTCGCAGCGCAACACGGGCATTGACGTTGGGGTCGATTGGATTCCATCTCCCGCCGTTCGTGTCAGCCTTACGCTTTTCCATGAATGGTATCAGAACGAACAACTGACCCAGACTCCTGGGGCGGGGCTACAGGCCTTCACGTTCAATGCGCCGGGGTCCGTGCACCGCGGCGTGGAGCTGCTCGTGGATTGGAGGCCGTTCGAAGGTTGGCGCTTGCTGGGAAACTACTCGTACAACAATCAGATGTTCACGGATTTCACGGAGCAACTTGGTCCGACTTCTTTCTTCGATCGCGCAGGATACAAAATTCCGAATGTTGCAGCGCATGAACTTGCCGCGAGGCTCGGCTACGACCAGCCCTTCGGAGACCTTAGAGGGCTTGGAGCCTATGTCGAGTATCTCTACAAGAGCTCTTATTACCTCGATAACGGCAATCAACTCACCGTGCCGGGCTTTGGAATCGTCAACCTCAATCTGCACTATGATTTGCCGCTTCCCGAGAACTCGCTGCATCTTCGAAACTTCAACGTGTTCCTCGAGGTGGAGAACGTCTTCAACAGGAACTTCATCGCTTCGGCGAATAACGTCACAAACTCCCTGTTTGCGGCGGGCATCCAAAATCCCGGATTTCTCCTTGCGAATCTCGGCACCGGCTCCATTTACGCCGGCGCGCCGCGCGCAGTGATGGGAGGAGTGAAGTTCAAATTCTGACGTCTTTGCGCCTCGGAAAGGTCGCTCTGCCTCGCTACTAAAATACCGCGTCGGAGCGACCTTGCCGAAAGACGCAAATCGCGCAACAATCAAAAAGCGAGGATCGCCTATTGGCCTTCGCGAGACGAGTTCGCACATGCGATATAAATGGTGCAGCGTTTTATTGTTCGCGCTGGGGCTGGCCGTTCAGGCCTTGGCGCCGGCGGCGGGCAATATCGCTTTTGCCGCATCGGGCGATCAGCGTTTTTCACTCCAAATTTGTTTGCAATCCGGCGGCTCCGCCGGAAGTAACGAACTACCTGGCCAAAACGATCACCAACGCGACTCCTGTCCTGTTTGTCAGGTCAGTTGCAGCGGCGTCGCGCCTCTCGAGGCGAGGCCTAATCCTGTCGGCTTGGCGCCCGTCCAGTGGACCGCGCTTGCCTGGACGGTGGCGGACCGCGCCTTGCCGGCTCCCCGCCACGAATCTTCGCATCAGCCGCGCGCGCCTCCCGCATTCTCCTGATCTTTCGAACGATGCGCTTGAACGGTTCGCGGCCCTGTCGGGTCGCGCGCGGTAGCAGCGCGATACAAGCCGGAAAACGGCGATCGGGAGAACGTCCATGCCGAAATCTCATACGCCGAAGGGCGAAGTCGGTATTGCTTGGTTGAAAAAATTTGTAAAAGCCGTCGCCTTTGCGCCACGACGGCGCGGGCCGTCAATCCGCTCGAAGAGCGACGGGGCTCTATCGACCTCGCATGCGGATTGTGCGCCGCGCATCGAGACTCATTCGGCGCCGAGAAAACAGGGCCGGCTGATTGATCTCGAGCGGAGGGCGAAATTTCGCCGTGTCCGCGGGATGGTCGGATAGCGTCGCTTCATTGACCTGTGCAGCTATTGATCGTGAGCCGAAAAATGACTCGTAACCGCCTTGGCGTGCTGTTGTTTGCGCTGGCGCTGGCCATACAGGCCTTGGCGTCGGCAGCGAATATCGCGTCCGCCGCATTGGCCGCCAGGGGTTTTTCGCTCCAAATCTGTCTGCAGTCCGGCGGCGTCGCCGGCACCAACGAGCTACCGGGCCAAAACGATCGGCAACGCGACTGTCCTGTGTGCCAGGTCAGTTGCAGCGGCGTCGCGCCTATCGTGGCATGGCTCCCTCCTGTCGGCATGGCGCACGTCCAGTGGATAGCTACATCCTGGACGGTGGCGGACCGCGTCTTGCCGGCTCCAAACCCAGACTATTCGCGCCGCGCCCGCGCGCCTCCCGCTCTCTCCTGATTTTCGTCATCGAAACGAAAACCGCCGCCTTCGTGCGGCAATGGGGAGAACAGTTATGTTGAACACTGATCTGATGAGTGGAGCGAGCCTCGAGACGCTCGGCGCCATGCTGGTGTCGTCTATATTCCTGGCCGAATGCGCGTTGGGGGAATCGTCTATCGCGCGAGCCGCGAGCCCTATTGGCGCCGCAATGACGCGCCCGCAACGCCAAGATGCAGACCGAGACGCCTGCGAGCGGTCATACGGCGCCAATGCGTTGCGCCGGTCCGAGCGAACGCGGCTGCGGGGTTTGTCGCGCTGTTTTATCCGCGCCCATACGCGGCGGATAATCCGCATTCGAGGTCGGCGATAAGATCGTCGGCGTCTTCCAAGCCGACGGACAGACGCAAAAGCCCCTCGCTGATGCCGAGCTGCGCGCGCGCGTCCGGCGTCAGGCGCTGATGAGTCGTGGTCGCCGGATGGGTGACAAGGCTCTTTGCGTCGCCGAGATTGTTGGAGATCTTCACGATCTCCAGCGCATTGGCGAATTGAAAGGCGGCGGATTTTCCGCCTTTCACTTCAAAACTCACCAATGTGCCGCCAGCGCTCATCTGCGCACGCGCCAGCGCCGCCTGAGGATGATCGTCGCGATAGGGATAAAACACGCGCGTCACATTTTCTTGCTCGGCGAGGAAATCGGCGATCTTCGCTGCCGTTGCGCATTGCTGGGCAATGCGCAACGGCAGCGTCTCCAGGCCTTTCAGCAGAACCCAGGCGTTGAAAGGCGACAGCGCGGGCCCGGTTTGACGCAGGAAATTGTGATAGCTCTCGTCGATGATCTGTTGCGAAGCGAGAATGATCCCGCCCAGACACCGGCCTTGGCCGTCGATGTGTTTCGTCGCCGAATAGACGACGACGTCGGCGCCGAGTTCGAACGGCTTTTGCAGCAAGGGCGACGCAAACACATTATCGACGACGAGCTTTGCGCCCGCCGCATGCGCAATGTCGGCGATCGCACGAATGTCATAGACCTCAAGCACCGGATTGGTGGGGCTTTCGAGGAAGAAGAGCTTGGTTTCCTTCCTTACGGCGTTTTTCCATTGGGAAAGGTCGGCGCCATCGACCAGCGTCGAGGCGACCCCCAAACGCGGCAACAAATCCTCGACGACATAGAGACAAGAGCCGAATAGAGCGCGCGCGGCGACGACATGGTCGCCGGCCTTCACTTGCGCGAGCAGGCTCGCAGTGACGGCCGCCATGCCGCTCGCGGTCGCGCGCGCGGCCTCTGCACCTTCGAGCAGGCACATGCGCTGCTCGAACATCGAAACGGTGGGATTTGAAAAGCGCGAATAGATGAAGCCCGGTTCGTCGCCCTTGAAGCGCGCTTCCGCAGCCTCCATCGTGGGATAGGCGAAACTCTGCGTGAGATAGAGCGCCTCCGACAATTCGCCGAAGGGGGAGCGTAGCGTTCCGCCATGCACGAGCTGCGTGGCCGGCTTTAAGGGCCGACCGCGGCTCTTGCCGCCAGCTCCTGGCTTATGATCGCTTCCGTCCCCGCTCATCCTGGTCTCCTCATGCGGCATAGGCTGTCGCGCGCGCTTGATCTGCGGCGGCGACTAAAAAAGCGGGTTCGCAAGGAGACCCGGCCTTTTAGCGCCTTGTTTTACGTGGCGGCAAGCCGGCCGGCTCAAATAACCACGTTGTTTCCCAAAATTGCCGATCGGAGCGCCGCTGTCAACATTGTGGGTCACGGGCGTTTTGGTTAATGCCGCGAAAGGCCGTAGACTTGGCCGCGATAGCAGTTCGCGGGGTTTTTTGAATGATTGTGGACTCCATGCAGAAGTCGACGGGCGCTGGCGCTTTCACGCTTCCGAAGCAATCCGGCGTGCTGGCGAGCGGGCATATTCGCGCCATGGCTTCGCAAGGGATCATTCATGCGTCGGCTCCTTTGCGCGATGAGCAATATCAGCCCGCGAGTCTTGATCTGCGATTGGGTCCCACAGCCTATCGCGTGCGCGCGAGTTTCCTGCCGGGCAAGCACCGCACGGTCGCCGATCTCTTGTCGGCGCTGAAATATGATGAAATTTCGCTAGAAGGCGAGGGCGCCATTCTGGAACGGGGATGTTTTTACGTCATCCCCTTGCTGGAAAGCTTGAGACTCGATGCCCGGATTTCCGGCGCAGCCAATCCAAAAAGCTCCACGGGACGGCTCGATATATTCACGCGACTGATCGTCGACCATGGCGAGCGCTTCGATCTGGTGACGAGCGGCTATGAGGGGCCGCTGTTTGCGGAGGTCTCGCCGCGCAGCTTCAGCGTGCGTGCACGCATGGGCTCGCGGCTCAATCAGATTCGCTTCCGACTGCACGATCCCAACGAAGCGCAACGCACGAGCTTCGCGCTTTCCGACGCGGAGCTTGAACGCATTCACAATACGACGCCCCTGGTCGATGGCGAATTGAACCTGCGCGACGGGGTGGTGCTGCGCGTGGCACTCGGCGCTGAGACCCTTGGCGATGTCGTCGGTTATCGGGCGCAGAAACACACAGACGTTATCGACGTTGATCGTATCGGCGCCTATCGGATCGACGACTATTGGGACCGCCTGCCAGCCCGCGCCGATCGCCGGCTTATTCTCGACCCGGGCGATTTTTATATTCTCGCCTCGCGACAGCGACTGCGCATTCCGCCAGACCTCGCCGCCGAAATGGCCCCGATCGATCCGGCGATCGGCGAATTTCGCGTGCATTACGCCGGCTTTTTCGACCCCGGCTTCGGCCATACGGCGAGTGGACGTCCCGGAAGCCGCGCCGTTCTCGAAGTGCGAAGTCGAGAGGTCCCCTTCATTCTCGAGGACGGGCAATTCATTGGCCGACTTGTCTATGAGACAATGCCGGAAGCGCCGCCGGCGCTTTATGGGCAGGAGGGCGTCTCCAACTATCAGGGGCAGGATTTGAAGCTCTCGAAACATTTTGAGGCGCCGTAGCAGATGTGCGCCGCTGCTTTCAAACGTTTCGGCGCCCGCTTAACGCAGCGTCGAAGCGCGCGTTTTCTTGCGCTGCTGTCTGTCATCGCAATCGCGGGCTTTTGGATGGGTTCGCGAAGCGTACCCGCCGCTGCGGAGAGCGCGAGCGGGTCGATTTTCATCTGGTCCGTTCCGGAGGTCGGGGCTCTTCCCTACAATGCGCATGGCATGCTGGTTCGGCGGGGGCGGGACCTCATCACCGCCACCTACGCCCACATCGGGCCGAATGTGGCGGGTCGCGCTTACCGCTATGCGGGGAATAGCCTTGCTTGCGGAAACTGCCATCTCAACGCTGGCACAAAGAAATATGGTCTGCCGATATTCGGATTGTCCGAGGACTTCCCGGCTTATAGCGCGCGCTCGGGCGCCGAGATTTCTCTCGAGGACCGCATCAACTGGCTGCATGACGCGCAGCATGAATGGTCGTCCCTTGCCGCTCGCTTCGCCGGAGATGCGCGCAATCGTCGCCTATATCAATTTCCTGTCGATCGGCGTGCGCAAAGGTCAGCAATTATCCGGGCTCGGCTCGGGGACGATGCCGGAGCTTGATCGTCCGGCCGATCCCGCGCGCGGACGACCGATTTACCGGAGAGTCTGCGAAGGCTGTCACAATGTCGACGGATCGGGCGTGCGACGCAGCACCCCTGGCGCCGCTTTAGGCTATGTCTTTCCGCCGCTTTGGGGAGACGAGAGTTTCAACGATGGCGCGGGAATGGACCGGCTGATCACCGCTGCGAATTTCATTCACTCCAATATGCCGGACGGGGTGGATTATCTGTATCCGCAGCTCTCGCCCGAAGAGGCGTGGGACGTCGCAGCCTATATGATTTCGCAGCCCCGACCGCACCGGGCGGGGGCGGAGCAGGATTTTCCAAACCTTTTGCACAAGCCCGTCGATACGCCTTACGGCCCCTATGCCGATGGCTTCAGCGAGGAGCAGCACAAATACGGCCCGTTTGGGCCGATCCGCGCGAAGCTGGAGGAATTGAAGAAAGAGAAGGCCGAAGAGAGGAATCCGAGTAGTCGCCGCTAGTCACGTTTTTCTTTTTCTGTAGTCAGCAATTTGCTTCGGGACATCATACATCACGGTCATTAGAAAAGTCAGAAACTCAACAACGTCCTTTGCGTCTTTCTCGCTTGTTCCAAATGTTCCCGGCTTGGGATGCGTGCCATCATTTCCAAGTTCACGGACCTCGTGAGCCCACTCCCTCATGACCGGGAGAATCAGCCCCTTTGCTGCGAGATCATCAATTTCCTCTTTTAGGTTCTTCCCAGTGGCACAATGCCCGCGAGCGACCAACTGAACCGCAGAACGCGCCATCAGCGATGCAGCCGTCCAATTCTTCCCTTCAACGCTCCTGCGAGCTTCGAGCCAATATCTCCCAACATCAGCCGGCCAGTGCTCCGGAAATTTCGTGGTTCCACGCGGCCACGGAGCGTACACGATAGTCATGCAGAGAGCTAAAAGCCCCTCCTGACCAAAACACAAACATGTAATTTCCGCAGTTGCCGCACTTCAGTGTATCGTAGTTCAGCACCTTTGAGCTTTCTCCTGGTTTCTTCCGTTCCAAATGTTGAACGGTCTCAAAGTTGCCATCCTCGCCGCAAAATGCACACGTGATACCGTATAGTGCTAAATCGTTGCCGTGATATCCAGAATGCTCCCCTAAGTCCCACCAACTCATTCTTTCCTCCACCGGCAAGCGCTTCGCTTTCTTATAGCTCCATTGCCACTATGCAGCGGAATGGGTATCTATGTGTTGCTGCAGACGACAGCTCTTTTCGCAGTTTTCGTCGGTAGCAAAAAAGTAGCAAAGTTCCAGCGAGGCTCTTGCTCGCAAGTATATGATTGGACAAGGTTTGCGGGCGTAGTTCAGTGGTAGAACGACAGCTTCCCAAGCTGTATGTCGTGGGTTCGATTCCCATCGCCCGCTCCAGAAACATTCGCGCATCTTGCGAGCGCACTGATAGCCTGCGCGAACCGTCTCCCTAAAGGGCCGTAAGAGTTGGAAGCCGCGATCAAGTCACATCCCTCCGCCGCGCCGCTCCGCGCTCTGCGCTCCGGGCCGCTCTCGGGTCGCGTGCGTCCGCCCGGCGATAAATCCGTTTCGCATCGTTCGCTGATCCTTGGGCTTCTCTGCGTTGGCGAAACAACGATCGAAGGGCTTCTCGAAGGCGAGGACGTGCTGCACACGGCGCAGGCCTGCCGTCAGCTTGGCGCGCGCGTGACGCGGCGCGGCGAAGGCTCCTGGAGCGTGTTCGGCGCCGGGCTTGGTTCGCTGTTGCAGCCGCGCGAGACTTTGGATTTCGGCAATGCCGGGACAGGCTCCCGCCTCATGATGGGCGTCGTCGGCGGACATCCGATCACGGCGCGTTTCGACGGCGACGCCTCGCTGCGCAAGCGCCCGATGCGGCGCATACTGGAACCCTTGGCGCTGCAGGGCGCCCGCGTGCTGGAGCAGGCGGAAGGCGGCCGTTGCCCCATCGTGCTGCAGGGAGCGAGCGAGCCTTTTCCCGTGGAATACAAAACGCCGGTCGCTTCCGCGCAGATCAAATCCGCGGTGCTGCTTGCGGGGCTCAATTCGCCGGGACGCACGGTTGTCATCGAGACCGAGGCTTCGCGCGACCATACCGAAAAAATGCTGCTGCATTTCGGCGCGAAGCTCACGAGCGAACCTTACGGCGAACATGGCCGAAAGATTACGCTCGAAGGTCGGCCCGAATTGCGCGCGAGCCATGTGCGCGTGCCGGCGGACCCGTCTTCGGCCGCCTTTCCGCTGGTTGCCGCGCTGATCGTCCCTAGCTCCGAGATCGTCATTGAGGGCGTGATGACCAATCCGTTGCGCTCGGGACTTCTCACGACGCTGACCGAAATGGGCGCCGTCGTCACGCTCGAAAATCGCCGCGATGACGGCGGCGAGGAGGTCGCCGACATTCGCGTGAAGGCGTCCGGCTGCCTGCACGGCGTCGACGTGCCCGCGGCCCGCGCGCCATCGATGATCGATGAATATCCGATCCTTGCCGTCGCCGCTGCATTCGCACAGGGCGAAACGCGGATGCGGGGATTGTCGGAGCTGCGCGTCGAAGGAATCCGACCAACTCGCCGCGATTGCGGCTGGCCTTGCAGCGAATGGCGTCGATTGCGCGATAGAGGGCGACGATCTCATCGTTCGCGGCGGCGCGGGCAGAGTGGAAGGCGGCGGCTTTGTGGAGACGCATCTCGATCATCGCATCGCGATGAGTTTTCTTGTCATGGGGCTGGCGGCGGAACGCGAAGTGACCGTCGACGATGAGACGATGATCGCGACGAGCTTTCCCGCATTCCGCTCCCTCATGGAGGGACTTGGAGCCCGGTTCGCGTGAGCGGGCTTGTCATCGCCATCGACGGGCCGGCGGCCTCGGGGAAGGGCACGCTGGCGCGGCGGCTGGCGGCGCATTTCAATCTGCCGCATCTCGATACGGGGCTCCTCTATCGCGCCACCGCTTGCGCGCTTCTGGATGAGGGCCTGCCGCTCGACGATACAGCCGCCGCCGTTGCGGCCGCGCGCGGATTGTCGCTCATCGATTTCGACGACGCCAAGCTTCGCACGCGCGAGATGGGGGAGGCCGCCTCGATCGTCGCGGCGGAGCCGCAGGTGCGCGCCGCTTTGATCGACATGCAGCGCAGCTTTGCGACGCGCCCCGAGGGCGCCGTTCTGGACGGCCGCGACATTGGCACGGTGATCTGCCCTGACGCGCCAGTGAAAATATTCGTCACGGCAAGTCCGGAGACGCGCGCGCAACGCCGTGCTCTTGAGCTCGGCGCGCGGGGCGAAAAGGCCGATTACGCCAGCATTCTCGCGGATATAAAAAAGCGCGACGAACGCGACAGCGGGCGCGGCGCTGCGCCATTGAAAGCGGCGGACGACGCCGTGGTGCTCGACACCACCGATCTCGACATTGAGGGCGCGTTTCGGGCGGCTTTGGCGGTGGTGGACGGCAAGTCGCGCGGCCGGAAAACCGGCTGACGCAGCCAGAATGCGCAAAATTCATGACGGAGGCGTCGCAAAGAGTCTTTCGTTTCGCGCCGTCGCCAAATGGTTATCTGCATTTGGGCCACGCCTATTCGGCGCTGTTGAACTTCCAACTTGCGCGTGAGTGCGGCGGGCGCTTCCTCCTGCGCATCGAGGACATCGATCGCGGCCGCAGCCGACCCGAATTCGAAGCGGCGATCTATGAAGACCTCGCTTGGCTCGGCCTCTCGTGGGAAGAGCCGGTGCGGCGTCAATCCGAACACTTCGACGATTACGCGCGCGCTTTGGAAAAGCTCGATGCTCTCGGCCTTCTTTACGCTTGCGATTGTACCCGCAGCGACATTGCTCAAGCGACAAGCGGACGCAAAGACTGGCCGCGCGATCCCGATGGTGCGCCGCTTTACCCAGGAACGTGCCGGAACAAGCTACGTGCGCCGTTTCGCGAGGTATTGGGCCAAGGCGTCGCATTGCGCCTCGACATGACGAAGGCGCTAGGGCTCATGAAAGCGCAATTGGGATGGCGCGAATATGATTCGAATGGCGATGTGAGGGAGATCGTAGCGACGCCCGCAGAATGGGGCGATGTCGTGCTGGCGCGCAAGGATACGCCGGCAAGCTATCATATCGCCGTTGTCGTAGACGATGCTCTCCAAGGCGTAACGGACGTTGTGCGCGGAAAAGACCTGCGCCCGGCGACGAGCCTGCATCGTCTGTTGCAGACATTACTGGGGCTGCCGGAGCCTGCTTATCGACATCACGACCTGATCCTCGATCCGCATGGCGAAAAACTTGCAAAGAGCCGCGAAGTCGAAAACTCTGCGTCGTTTGCGCGCCGAGGGTGAGACGCCGCGGGGCGTCCGCAAGTCGCTGGGCTTCGCTTAAGCATTCTCGGACGCACTGGCGTTTCGCCGCGATGGGCCATAGTTTGCCAGCAAAGTCTTCTTGAACAGACGGAACCGACATGACGCAAGATTCAAATCCGTTGCTGACGCCTTGGTCTACGCCTTTCGGCCTGCCGCCGTTCGCGGCGATCAGGAATGAGCATTATCGACCCGCTTTCGAGGCTGCGCTCGCGGAAAATCGTCGTGAAATCGACCGCATCGCGAATAACCCCGCGCCCGCCGATTTCGATAACACCATCGTTGCGCTTGAACGCTCGGGGCGCTTGTTGCGCAACGTGGGCGCGGTGTTTTGGAATCTTGCGGCGACCGACACGAACGCCGAATTCCAGGAAATCGAGCGCGATATGTCCGCCGCGCTCGCCCGGCATTACAGCGAAATTTCCTTGAACCCGGCGCTGTTCGCGCGCGTCGACGCGCTGTTTCAAAAGGCCGAGACGCTGGGGCTGACGAAGGAACAGGCGCGGGTTCTTGAGTTGACGCATAAGAACTTTGTGCGCGCCGGCGCGCGACTGAGCGGCGCCGAGCGGGAGCGCATGACGGCGATCCTGGAACGGATCGCCGGTCTGGAAACCGCGTTTTCGCAAAACGTGCTCGATGACGAAGCCTCATATTTGCTGCTTCTGGATGAAACCGATCTTGAAGGGCTTCCCGAGTCGTTTCGCGCAAGCGCCGCCCATCTTGCGGCGAGTCGGGGCGAGAGCGGGAAATATGCGGTCAATTTGTCGCGCTCCTCGGTCGAGCCCTTTCTTCAATCTTCGGCGCGGCGCGATTTGCGCGAGACGATTTTCGACGCCTGGACGCGCCGAGGCGAAAGCGGCGGCAAGACGGATAATCGCGCCATCGCTGCGGAAATTCTGGAGTTGCGCGACGAGCGCGCACGCATGCTCGGTTTTGCAAACTACGCCGAGTTCAAACTGGACGACACAATGGCGAAAACGCCGGTCGCCGTGCGCGATCTCATGGATCGAATCTGGAATCCCGCGCTCGCGCAGGCGCAAACCGAACGCAGCGCATTGCAGGAACTGGCGGATTCGGACGGCGCCAATTTTCAGATTGCCGCCTCCGATTGGCGTTATTTCGCCGAGCGCCTGCGAAAGCAGCGCTACGATCTCGATCAAGCTGCGATGCGCCCTTATTTCCAGCTCGATAAAATGATCGCCGCGGCGTTTTACGTCGCGGAGCGTCTGTTTGGACTGCGCTTTGTCGAACGTCGTGACCTCGAACTTTATCATGAGGACGTGCGCGCCTTCGATGTCCTGAACGAACGCGGCGAGCATGTCGCGCTCTTTCTCGGCGACTATTTCGCGCGACCGTCGAAGCGCGGCGGCGCCTGGATGTCGGAATTTCGTTCGCAGGAGAAGCTCGACGGGCACGTGCGGCCAATCGTCGTCAATGTGATGAATTTCGCAAAGGCGCCGGCGGGAGAACAAAGCCTCCTCAGCCTCGACGACGCGCATACTTTGTTTCACGAATTCGGCCATGCGTTGCACGGGATGCTGTCGGACGTCACCTATCCCTCCGTCGCCGGCACGAATGTCTCGCGCGATTTCGTTGAGTTGCCGTCGCAACTCTTCGAACATTGGTTGCTGGAGCCGGAGGTGCTGCGCAAGTTTGCTCGTCACGCGCAGACGGACGAGCCTCTGCCGGAAGAGATGCTGCAGCGAATCCTCTCGTCGCGCCATTTCAATCGAGGATTCGCCAGCGTGGAGTTTTGCGCCTCGGCCTATGTGGATCTCGATCTCCATGAGCGAAATTTGCGACGCGATGTCGACGTTGGCGCATTTGAGCGAGAAAGTCTTGCGCGCCTCGACATGCCGAACGAAATCGTCATGCGTCATCGGATTCCGCATTTTGCGCATATCTTCGCAGGCGATGGCTACGCGGCGGGTTATTACAGCTATCTCTGGTCAGCGGCTCTCGACGCCGACGCGTTCGAAGCGTTCACGGAGACAGGCGATCCTTTTGCGCCTGAAATTGCGCGCAAATTGCGCGACTGCATTTATTCCGCGGGCGGGCGCGAAGAAGCGAACGACGCCTATGTCGCCTTTCGCGGGCGATTGCCGAATGTGGACCCATTGCTGAGACATTACGGATTCGACGTGGCGGCAGGGGCCAAATCGTAGGGACCACGATGTGCGGCAGCGCACGAACAATTTGATCCGAGGCGATTAGGGTCATCAAGCTCCCTGATTGGAGCGAGGCCACGACCGCCAAGGAGAAAGAACATGATCGAGATTATTCGACATGCAATCGACATGAAGGGCAATTTGCCAGTCGCCGCTAGCCTGCTCGCGCCTTGGGCGGATCTTTACAAGACCGGATTGACGCCCTTTGCCGCCATTCAGATCATGCTGGAGATCGAAAAGGAGTTTTCGATCGAGTTTCCCGACGAGATGCTGAAGCGCCAGAATTTTTCGAGCATTAGCGCTATCGTCGCCTGCGTGAAGCAATTGCGCTTCGAAGCGTCCTATTCGGACGCCGCTTGAAAGGATGGGGCTTACTTGCCCTGACGCTCGGCGAGGCGCGGATTGTTCGGCGCCTTGGCCATGAGGGCGTCGATTCGATCGCGCTCTTTCTTGAACTCGCTGAGCAATCGACCGTCGAATTCGCGGGTGCGGGCGAGCTTTACGCGCATCGGGTCGACAAAGTGCCCGTTGACCATCACCTCATAGTGAAGATGCGGCCCGGTCGACAGGCCGGACGAGCCCAGGAATCCGACAACTTGACCCTGCTTGACTCGGCTTCCCTCCGTCACGCCGCGCGCGAATCCGGACATATGATTGTAGGTGGTGATGTAGCCGTTGGTGTGCTGGATTTCGACGCGTCGACCGTAGCCGGAATCCCACTGCGCCTTGATGACCGTGCCATTGCCGGCCGCAAGAATCGGCGTCCCGATCGGCGCCGCCCAATCGACGCCAGTGTGCATCTTGTAATAGCCGAGGATCGGATGGCGGCGCATGCCGAACCCGGAGCGGGTTTCGCCGAGAGAGATCGGTTTGCGGATTAGGAATTTGCGGCTCGAGCGGCCATTTTCATCGTAATAATCGACGAGGCCATCGTCTGGAGTTTGAAACCGGTAGTAACGAACGGTTTCATTTCGCGTCGTGAGAGCGGCGTAAAGCAAGGCGTCGCGCCCGCTGCCTTCTTCATTCTCGTCGTAGAAGACGTCAAGCGAATCGCCGCCCGTGACGCCGCGCTGAAGATCGACTTCATTCGAAAAAATTCGCACCAATTCATTGATGATCGGATGCGATATCTCTTGTTTGAGCGCGGTTTCGTAGACCGAATCATAGAGCCGCATCGCGCCGGAATCATCTTCGTCGGATACGTCGTTTTCCTCTGAGGGATGGCCTCCCTTCCGCGATTTCTTCGCGACCTGCGTCGGCGCCGTCGGAACCTGGACGAACTCGCCGCGGTCAGTCGCCGCCACCATCGTCTGCAATTGTTCGTCCGCATAAATGGAAACGCGCGCGAGCTGCATATTGACTCCCGAGCCGTCGAAATCGGCGAAGAGGAGTTTCATTTTTTGGCCTTCGCGCGGGCTCGAATCGCCATGTCGACTTTTGAACGCCGCGGCGACGGCCATGGCCTGCGCTCTTGGCACGTCATTGGCGACCAGCGCGTCGACGAAATTTTCGCCATGACGAAGCACGACGAGCTTTTCATTCATTTGGGTCGGCTGCGTCGTCGCACGGGGCGCGAGAGTCACGTTTTCCGGAATCATGCGCACTTCGATCGAGGAGAAGGGCGCTGCAATCGAAGGCGAGCCGGGCGTGGCGTAGGCGAGCGCCTGAGGATCGAGCGAGGCGCGGCTGGTGCGCGACAAAAGCGCTTGTCCGGGGAGGGGCAGGGCGGATTTGGCTCCGGCTGCGAGAGAGGTCTTCGCCTGTTCGACGACCTGGGCCTGCGCCTCCTCGAGCGACAAAACGGCAGTTTGACGGTCAATCGCGGCAGTCGAGAGATCATGAGTGACGAAAGAGACCTCCGCGTCGTCAGGAGCAATATCGGGCTCGGCC
>CAWESG010000015.1:25000-132315 GCA_963811555.1 uncultured Alphaproteobacteria bacterium
AATCGCAAGATGACGTATAGGGTCTGACGCCTGCCCGGTGCCGGAAGGTTAAGAGGAGGAGTGCAAGCTCTGAATTGAAGCCCCGGTAAACGGCGGCCGTAAATATAACGGTCCTAAGGTAGCGAAATTCCTTGTCGGGTAAGTTCCGACCTGCACGAATGGCGTAATGACTTCCCCGCTGTCTCCAGCGTCAGCTCAGTGAAATTGAATTCCCCGTGAAGATGCGGGGTTCCTGCGGTCAGACGGAAAGACCCCGTGCACCTTTACTGTAACTTTGCACTGGCATTCGTGTCGGCATGTGTAGGATAGGTGGTAGGCTTTGAAGCATGGGCGCCAGCTCGTGTGGAGCCACCCTTGAAATACCACCCTTATCGTCATGGATGTCTAACCGCGCTCCGTTATCCGGAGCCGGGACAGTGCATGGTAGGCAGTTTGACTGGGGCGGTCGCCTCCCAAAGAGTAACGGAGGCGCGCGATGGTGGGCTCAGAGCGGTCGGAAATCGCTCGTTGAGTGCAATGGCATAAGCCTGCCTGACTGCGAGACAGACAAGTCGAGCAGAGACGAAAGTCGGTCATAGTGATCCGGTGGTTCCTCGTGGAAGGGCCATCGCTCAACGGATAAAAGGTACGCCGGGGATAACAGGCTGATAACCCCCAAGAGTCCATATCGACGGGGTTGTTTGGCACCTCGATGTCGGCTCATCACATCCTGGGGCTGGAGAAGGTCCCAAGGGTTCGGCTGTTCGCCGATTAAAGTGGTACGTGAGCTGGGTTCAGAACGTCGTGAGACAGTTCGGTCCCTATCTGCCGTGGGTGTCGGAGAATTGAGAGGATTTGTCCCTAGTACGAGAGGACCGGGATGAACATACCTCTGGTGGACCTGTTGTGGCGCCAGCCGCAGTGCAGGGTAGCTATGTATGGACGGGATAACCGCTGAATGCATCTAAGCGGGAAACCCACCTCAAAACGAGTTCTCCCTTGAGAGCCGTGGAAGACGACCACGTTGATAGGCCGGGTGTGGAAGCGCGGTGACGCGTGTAGCTTACCGGTACTAATAGCTCGATCGGCTTGATCGTTCTCATTAATCAATGCCCATGCGAAGGCATGGCGCGATGGAAAGACAAAACAGTTTGCTTCATTCTTGCCCTTTGCCGGCCTGGTGGCTCTTAGCGTAGCGATCAGACCCGATCCCATCCCGAACTCGGCCGTCAAACGCTTCAGCGCCAATGGTACTATGTCTCAAGACCTGGGAGAGTAGGTCGTCGCCAGGCCTGCAAAGGGCAATATTTCCTCTTATGCGATGTGCGCATGGGGAGTAGCGAATAGCGATTAGGTATGTTCCATTCGCTATTCGCTACTCCCTTTTACGTTTTGGCGCGGGGTGGAGCAGCCCGGTAGCTCGTCAGGCTCATAACCTGAAGGTCACAGGTTCAAATCCTGTCCCCGCAACCAACACAGATACGACAAACACCGCCCCGGCCTAATCGCCGGGGCGGTGTTTGCGTTTCAAAGGCCGGTTCCTTCATCTTTAGTATCGCGATGATGGCTTCTCACGCGGGCGCGCAGGGCAACACCGCATATAGATCGATACCGAGCTCGGTGGCTGTTGACGGATCGAAAACATATCGCCGCGCCGGCGCTCGCCAGATGTACCCATCGTTGAAGGCGTTGGCGTCTTGTATTGGCGCGATGAGCCAGGCGGGCGCGTCCGTGCGACTGCAAAATCGCTGAACCTTTTCGGTCGAGATATCCGGAAAGGCGGGATCAGGCTTTGTCAGTCGCAATGGGACTGTTCCGACATCCGCAACCCAGCCGAGATCGCGTAGCGCCTGCATTCTTTCGTACCAAAGCGCGGTCAGGTCGCGAGAAAAAACAATTCCGCTGAACTGAATGAGCGCGACCCAATTGGGCCGCCTCGCCCAATACCAAGTTTCCTGATTGCCCCCGAGCCACAGGATTGAACCCTGGCGCGAGGCCAAGATCTGCGTGAGAGCCTTCTGCTCGCCTGAACGCGTGATCAGCGATCGATAGCGGATCCCATTCCTCGCGCCAGAACCAGATCGCGAAGACGCATATCGCGACGTTTCGAATCGATGCGACCGTCACGCCAACTCTGAAATGTGGAACTGCGACAAAGGCCACGATCAGTATTGCGGCAATCTCGCTAAACACATGCGCGTCGAGCAACCGCAGAACGAGCGGAGGCTGAGCGTCGGCGGGGAGGCGTGATGCGTAAGTCGCCACATGATAAAAATCAGCGCCTATTTTTGCGGTCACAAGAGCCGCCGCGGCAAGACAAAGCAATCGAATCGCGCTTTCAGAAATGCGGGGTTCGATTCGGGAACCGGACACGCTCAATAACCAACTCGCGACGGCGAGCAACGCGCCGACGTCCGTTCCATCCATCGCCCATGCGCAAACGAGCAGCGCAAGCGTCAGGCGCGATGGCCAGCCCCCTTTCCAGAGCGGCTCGGCGGAAATCGCAAATGACATCGCGGCGCCTGCAGCGAGGAGCCATGTCACTCGCCAAGGCTGCGCCTGAACAATCAGAAGGAGCGAAAATAAGTCGCCGAAGATGGCAGAGAGCGCGAGCCCCGCGCTACTGACCGTCAAAATGGCGATCAACAGTCGCCGGACGGGGTTCATGGTCAAATGGATCGCGATCGCAACTGTCGAAGCTTCGACTATCTTCGACCACCATACGGTCGCCGGCCATTGAGTCACAAACAGCGTGTCGCGATTGTGAAGCAGCTCGAGCCACTGCGGGTCAATTCTCTGCGTCAGCCGATTCAGCATTGGAACGCCGAGTAAGGCGCCCGCCACGCCGAACGCCGCGCCAATAGCGGCTAGCCAAAGCCATCGCTTATTCTCAAAACACAGATATGCAAATGCGGTCGCAACGCCGGTGAGCGCCATGATCGGATGGACCGCGACGCCCAAAATAAAAATCGCGCCAGCGACGATTTGCCGGCCGCGTACAAGAGCGGCCAAGCGAAAACAGCGTTGCGCTCTCCGCGAAAACTCTGGGCGTCGCGAGAGGCTCTCCGAAGAAGATGAAGCCGAGGCCGTATTCGGCGGGAAAGGCGGCGCAGGCGATCATGATCGCGGCAAGCGAGCGCTGTTCTCCGAGCGCGCGCACAAGCGCGATCAACCCGCAGGCCCAAAGAATCACGCCCAGCAACGCAAGAGACATTCCGGCAAAATCGATGCTGGACGCAGCGATCAGGCGTCTTGCGATGAATGGAAATAGGCTGAAGCGCATTTGACCGTCGAGCGCCCACATCGGGTCGCGGCCAATTCCATCAGGATCGAGCCCCGCGGCCGCCCAACCGAGATAGAGCATCGAATCGCCGACAATGCCGCGATACGGCCGCAACAAAAGGAAAACTGCGACAAGCGCGGCGAGTAATACTCCTTCCGTTAACCGCTTGGATATGGCGGCGTCACGCAAAGATTCCGAGGTCAGCCGCTTGTGCATCGCTTGGGCCGCTTCAATTCCGGGGATATTCACGGGGCTTCAGCCGCGTCGGCCGGAGCTGCAGCGATGAGGTCCTTGCGTCCAAATATAATTCGGCGGATCGGCGTCCAGTAGAGCTGCCACACGCTTCGCAGTTCACGCATGTCTTCGGGATCTTCCAGTCCGAAGACCAAATTGTGTTGCTCTTCTTCCCGCGGCTCGTACAGCGTGCCCGCGAGGCGGTCCCAGAACGCGAAGCAAAAGCCAAAATTCTTTCCGGAATGTTTTGCGTCCGCGCTATGATGAATGAGGTGCAGCGCCGGACTGTAGAAAATTTCACGGACGCCTTTTGGAAACATGACCCAGACGTGGGTGTGTGAAAGAAGATCGCCAAGCATTGCATGCCAGAAAAAGACGATCGCGTTGACGCCGAGAATTGTGATCTCCGCCACTGGTTGAGCGAATAGGTACAGGAACGCGGCGCCAGGCAAGTCCCAGGAAAACGCCGATGAATTGCAGCTTCAAAATCTCGGCAAATGGATGCAGGCGGTACCCCGTCAGCGGCGTGAGAACCTCCGCCGAATGGTGGACCTTATGCAGCTCCCAGAGAAAAGGAATGCGATGCTGCAACAAGTGAAAATAGAAGACGGCGAAGTCGCCCAGGACAGCCGTGGTCAGCGTCGCCGCGAGACCGACTGACCATCCTGCTTCAAGCCTCGGCGACGAACCCACCAGATGCGTCAGTCCGCTCGCGCCCCATTGCGCGATGGTTTCGGCGCTGACAAAGGCGAGACCAAGACCCATCGCCTGAAATATATGATTGAAATACACAAGTCCGTAATCGGTGATCGCCGAATGATGGAAGTAAATTTTGGAGTCGAATATTTGTCGTGTGGCGCCTGTCAGCGCGGAAAGGCCACGCTCGCTTGAACGTCTTACGCAAATGGCGATCGCAAAGATTGCAGCAGTGACGAGATAAAGCCAATAAAAGGGATGCCCTGGCGAAAATAGCGTTTCGAACGGTATGCCGATAGCCGAGGCAAGGTCTTCAAACATGACACGCTCCGAGCATGCTATCTTTTACTTGTAAGGGCTCCTCTTTAAATGGCGGTTAATTCGGGCCGCTATCCTTGCTAGATAAGAAGCTCTTGCAGTCTTTTGCCGCAAATATGACGGCGCTTAAATCTAAATAAATTATGGGTCTGAAGAGATGAACGAGCGCACCGACGCCTCGTTAAGTCGATTCCTAGAGAATCTGCTTGCCGCGAAAATGCGCGACGCCCAGACGAAAAATCGACGTTGGACGATGCGGCGGCGGGTGCGGCGTTAACAGATCTGGCCCCCAGCCGATCTCGAGCGTCGACGAGCCCGGAAAGCTCCCGGCGCGCTCGACGTAGGGCGGCGTCTTCTCCAATTGAATCGCAGGCGCGATCCGAGTCAGCGGGCCGATTGGCGAGTCCTGATCGACGAGATAGCGCTCGAGGTCGTTCGTTTCGATTGAGACGGCGGCTTCGCGGTTTTCCGCGAATTGCAGCCCAAGCATAGCGGCCTTCGCGAGCGCGACGCGAACAACCCAGGAGCCTCCTTCTTCCGAGCGTCGCAAAAGCGCGGCCAGCACCCCGAGCGCGCCCATACATCCTGAACCATAATCGTTGAAATAAGCCGGAATGAGCGCCGACTTTTCGAGTTTGGCGCTATGCGTCGCCGCCAATCCGGTCGTGGCCTGCGCAAGCTGCTCCCAGCCGCGCCGCTCGGCCCAAGGACCTTGAAAGCCGTAGGCGTTCACCTCGACATAGATCAGGCGGGGATTTACACGCCGCAAATCTTCCGGACCAAAGCCACGCTTCGCTAAAGACCCCCAACGAAATCCCTGCACGAACACATCGCAATCGCGCACGAGTTCGAGCGCTCGCCGCCGGTCGCGCTCGTCGCGCAGATCGAGATAGGTGTTCTTCTTCCCGAACGAGGTGTCGATATCGAAGCCGAGGATGTGATCCAGATACGGATATCGACAGTGAATGACGTCCGCGCCATGTTCGGCAAGCAATTTGCCAATCGTTGGCCCGGCGATGACATGCGTGAAATCAAGCACGCGAAGGCGCTCCAAGGGTCGAGCTGCAGCGGGTTCGAACGGAACCGTGGGGCCGTCGGCGAGCTTCACGAGTTCGATCGGCGGGGCGCCGGCGATCGCCTTGCCTTGCGGATGTTCGCGCCATTCCTCGGGGGTGCGCATCACGGCGGCGCAGAGGCCGAGCGCGGAAAGCTCGTCCTCCAGCGCTTGCGCGTCGTAAAGCGCAACTTTCTTCGCGATTGCGTCGCGATCGCTCGGCAGCATCGAGAAAACGAAGAATGCCCTCGCGCAAGTGAGGGTAGGCGCCGTTGAAGACGATCTCGCGATTGTCGCGCGTGCGATAAAAACCATTCACCGGCGTGAAGACCGCGCCGATATCGAACTGCCATCCGCTTTGGAAAAAATAGGCGATCTCGTTGAACAGCAGTCCGGCATGACGGCGGTCGATTTTCACTTGCTGATCGCCGAGGCCGCGCCGCGCGCCGATCGTCGCGACAGAGGCGCCAATGGCGCCCATCAGCGCGACCGCCACGTCATGGACTTCGACAACCGAGTCGATATAGCCAGGTGTCTGATCAACGAGAACTGCGTCGGCCGCGTGAGCCGGCAATCCCAGCTCTTGCGTGATGGCGGCTAATATCTGCTTTTGTCGTTCGCTATACATGAGACAGCTCCGCGCAAATTATGGGATCGTCAATCAGCCGCGACGAAACGCTTGCGCGTCTTACGCAAATGGTTGATCGCAAAGATTGCAGCGGTGAAGAGATAAAGCCAATAAAAGGGACTCTCAGGCGAAATCGCGTTTCAAACGGTAGGCCGAGGAGCGAGGCAAAGGCTTCGAACATGACGCGCTCCGAACATACTATCTTTTGCCTGTAACGCCTGCTCTTTAAGTGGCGGTTAATTCTCGCGCTATCTTTGCGAGCTAAGAAGCGCTTGCAGTCTCGCGTCGAACCGGGATGTTAACAAAAACCTTATCCCGCCTGCCGAACCCCTATGAAACTGAAATGTTTAATCAATGATGGCCTAACACAAAGTCCAGCAGTCCCTGCATGTTGTTTGAAGTCTTGTCGGCTTCGATACCGAGCTTTTCGACGGGGAGGTTAAGTCAATTCATCCAATAAGTGGCGTAGCCAAAATTCTTGGCGCCGTATGCGTCCCACCCTCCAAAGGCCGCGAAAACTATTTCTTCCTTTTTGAGGTTCAGTCGCTTCATTCCCAATTCATAGGCACGAGGCTCGGGCTTGTATGAATTGTTCGCCTCAGTGCTCAGCAGTTCGTCAAAAAGATCTGTAATGCCGGCTTCATCGGCATTGGCGCGCAGCATCTTCGGGCTGAAATTCGCAATGGTGATAATGCGAACGCCGGCGGCTTTAAGCTTTCGTAACGCATCCGCGGAGTCGGGCCACAATTTTAAGTTCAGATACGCATTCAACAGACGTTTCTGCGTTTCAGGCGTTAGATCAAGCTTCATCAATTCGGCCGTGTAAACCAGCGCATCTTCTGTCACTTTGAAGAAATCGGTCTGTCGATTGGTTATGGATCGCAGAAAACCATATTCGAATTGCTTTGCGCGCCATGTCTTGGTGAACTCGACCCCTCTCCCAGGAAAGGCCCTTTCGACTTCGGGCGTAACGGAATTTGGATCGAAGATTACAAAATAGTCAAAAGCGATCGCTTTAAAGCGTGGCGTCGACGGCGATTGCGGGTGACTTTGGCCTGTCAGGAGAGCGATCCAGAGGGCGACAAGAATATTCTTAACCGCGAAAGATTTCGTCATCATGCGCCTCACGCAAGCCGATCGCCAAATAAAAACTCCATCGCGCGGTCGAGCCTGATGTTTGGAAGCGGCAAAGGCTCTTTGTCGCGGCCAAGCGCGGCGATGGGCGGGCGGAATTTCAAGAAACGAAAATCGGCTTCCTCGTCGGCGAGCGCCAAGGCGTCGCCCCGGAAAACATGGCGCGGATCGGCCGGCAATTCGCCGGGAAAAATCGCGCCTTCCACAACGCCGTCGAATACGTCCTCGCCAATGCGTTCTCCGGCGATCGGAGTTCCGACAATCGCCGACAACATCTCGCCGTCATGGTTGACCATGGCCTCGCGCGTCGCCCGCACCGCGGCCATGGCGATGACGTCGATCTTCGCGCCCACGCCTTCGGCGCGTTCGATCGCGCGGGATGTGAGATGCCGCAAAATGGCTTCGAGTCGGTCGTGGCTGGTGTGATGAAGGTGATCGGCCTTGGTCGCCGCAAACAAAATCTTGTCGATCTTGGGCCGGAAGACCGCCTCCAACAAGTTTGAGCGGCCCGTTCGAAAGGCGGTGAGCACGTCGGTCATCGCGGTTTCGAGATCGCGCACCGCGGCCGGTCCCGAATTCAGCGCTGCGAGCGCGTCGACCAGCACGATCTGCCGATCGAGCCGCGCGAAGTGATCGCGAAAGAAGGGTCGCACGACATGGGTCTTATAGGCCTCATAGCGCTTCTCCATCATCGCCGCGAGACTGGACGGTGGAAGCTCCGTGTCCTCTGATACGGGCAGGGGCGCGAAAGTGAGGGCGGGAGAGCCCTCCAGATCGCCCGGCATCAAAAAACGACCCGGCGGCAAGGTCGAGAGCGCGAATCGATCCGTCTTCGCGTGCCGCAGATAATCCGTGAAAAGCGAGGCGAGACGCCGCGCGGTCGATTCCTGTGCGCGAGCGTTCGGATCGACCATCGCCGTCGCGCCGCGCCATTCGGCGGCGATCGTTGCGCGCGCGGCGGCGGACGACGTTTCGAGCGTTTCGCGCGACCATTGCGCATAGGATTTGCCGAGCAGTGGCAGATCGAGCAGCCACTCGCCCGGATAATCCACGATGTCGATATCGAGCCGTCCCGGGCCGGAGCGCAGGCTCGAAAACAACGACTTGGCGTCGCGCTTGAATTCAAGCGTCACGCGCAATTCCGATATTCGCCTTGTCGATTGCGGCCAGTGTCGATCCGGTCCGGTGAGATCGCCGAGATGCTCCTCATAGGCGAAGCGCGGCACAGCGTAATCCGGCTGCGGATCGAGATGCGCCGTCGTGAGGCGTCCCTCGGCGACGACGCGAAACAGCGGCAGCGAAGTCTTGCGTCCTGCCGCCGCCGCGGCCGCAGCGCGCGTCAACTGGTGGACCAACGAGGTGATGAAGACGGTTTTTCCGGAGCGTGACAGGCCGGTCACGCCAAGACGCAACCTTCCGCCGGCGAGAAAGTCAGCGAGACTCGCCGCTGCGATCCGCGTTTCGAAAAGGAAGTCGGAAAATTGTGACACGTGGCTCGATTCCGGAAATGGCGTAGCCTCATGTATCCTTCCGAGCCGGCTTTGGGTAGTGAGCCATGGGAGAGGCGCGGTCCCTGCGGGGGATTGGCTAACGACCCGCGGCGTCCGATGGAGGCGGATTGCGCAACTGCGCAACGGCGAGATTAACCAAAGCGTCTGAGGCGCGAAGAGGCCCTATCTCTACGGCGGCCATGTTCGCCATGACCTTCACGAGATTCTCGGTTGGCGTTCCGTCCGCCGAAAAAAGTCCGAGGTCGTCGTCCGGGCCTTTTGCAACGCCCTCCGCAACGCGCGCGGCGTAATTGGCGATGCGCGCCAATTCCCCTGCGCAACTTGCGCTTGGGCCGGGGGCAGGGGCCGGCGAAGGGGAAGAGGGTTCGGGCTTGGACTTGTCCAGGAGAGAAAGTCCTGGTTCGAACGAAGGCCGCACATCGGATCGCTTGTTGGGCGGTTCGCCCATGCCCTCGGCGATCGTCGGCGCTCTCATAAGATCATCCACGCCGCGCGCCGTCGCCACCATCGTCAGCTTCGAGCGTCGCGCCTTCTTCGCGAGCCTGGCCACCCCGCCTCGACCGTGCGACGCAAGCCAGCGCGCCCTCACGGTATTCTGGATGCCGCGCGGGGCAAGACCCATGGGGACGACCCGCTGTGGCAGCATGCCGGGGACGCTGGCGCGCGACGCGGGAACGCCCGCCGCTCGAGCGACGATAACAACGGGGCTGCTGCATTGCGCCGGCGCCCAACGCGCCACAATGGCGCGCGCGGAGTGGCGTCCCAGTTCGACGTAATAGCGGCGCAGCAGCAACGCCGCGACTGCGGCGCCTTCCAGCGCGCTCGCGAAGGCCACATGGCCATCCGAGTCCGAGGCGATTTCGCCGTTCCACCCTGCGCGCTTGATGCACCAGTAATTGTTGAGTTTGACGCAGCGTGGGGTCTGGGGGAGGTCGCCGCCAAACGCGACCGTAAGGGCTGGCATCGGCGAAAGGTCTAGATTTGTTGCGCTTTCGAGACGCCAGTTATCGACCGCGCGGTCGACTGGCTGATAGATCGGCGAACTCGTCCATTTCAGAGCGCTCGCCGACCCCGCGAGCGTCAGCGAGGGGTCAGGGGGCGCGAGCGACACAAGCGCAAAAAGCAGCGTCTCCAGCATCGCAAACTCATTTTGGACGCCTCAATCCGGGTCGTCCAGGACGTCGCCACGCAATCCAGCGGGCGTGATGAAATAAGCCAGGCGGCCGTCGCCGTGGCCGATAGCCGCCCAATGCTCGGCCTCAAAATCTAGAACTGCAAGCGCCGCCGTGGGAAATTTTGACCTGAGCCGGGAAAGATCTTCAGCCTTGCCCGAACCCGCGAGCGAAATGGCGAATTCCGCAAACCCAGGATTGTGCCCAACGGCGAGAAGGGTGAAAAATTTGTCCGGCGTCTGGCGCAGGATTTCGAGCAGATGGTCCGCGGTCGCGAGATAAATCGTGTTCTCGATCAAATGCGTTACGTGATTTGGGAACGATTCGAGCACCAGATCGAGAGTCCGTTTGGCGCGCCGCGCATTGGAGGCGACGGCAAGATCCGGCGTAAGTCCTTCAGTTGCGAGATACTCGCCCATTCGTCGGGAGTCTTCCTCGCCGCGCTTGGTCAAAGGGCGTTCGCGGTCGCCTCCCGCGGAGTGGCGATCCGCCTTGCCGTGCCGCAAAAGTAGGAGTTGTCGCATAGGCGCTATTTAGCATGGGCCTCGCCGAGCGCATCCTCATAAAGGCGAGAAAATTACGCCTGCGACGAAAAAACCCGTCTGGACCGATCCACGGTTCCCGTGCAAGCTCCGGCGATTCGATACCGCAATGCGAAAGCTTCTCATGCGTAAAACGTCGCGCGTCCTCATCGTAGGTTTGTTCGCTTTCGCGATTGCGATGATTTCAGCGCCGGTCCTTGGCGTTGAAAAGATCGTTGCGGAAAACCTCAGCTTCAAGCTCGGCCCGACTGATTACAGGATCAAGAAGCTTGAAGCGGAGGGAGCCGCTCTCTCTGCGGCCGACATTGCGAAATTCTTCGATGCAAAGGAGGTCGTTCCGGCAAAGGAGCGGTTTGCGCGATTGAATGCGACGCGAGTCGTCATTCCGGAAATCGCCGGGGAAACCGCCGCGGCCGGCGCCAAGCAGCAGTTCGTTTATCGAGACGTCGTTTTGGAGAATGTCGTCGCTGGCCGCATCGGCGCAATGCGCGCTTCGTCTCTCGAACAATCAATCGATCGTTCGCAGGGCGGACGCATAAACGCGCATTATGGTCCGATAAGCGCAAAGAATATCGATCTGACGCAAATTGCCCATATCTATGGCGATGCCCGCGCCGACGACAAAGAGCCGATGAAGCCGGTCCAAGATGATGTCGTGATCGAAAACGCATCGCTTGCAATCCCAGACGCTCAATTCGAACTTCGCATCGCGCGGATCATCGGCAAAGGAATAGAAGCTCGCGCGACCAATCGTCCATTGTCGCAACGGTTCGAGGACATTGCTGCGATGGGCGCGTCGCCGACGTCCGAACAGAGCGCGGCGGTTGCGACGACAGCGCTAGAGGCGATCGAAGGCTTCAGGATCGGCTTCATCGAGGCGCAGGATATCGTCGCGTCTGGCGCAGGAGCGAAACCTTACACGCTGAAGGTCGCGCGGGCGGCGCTCGCGAAAGTCGCGGACTCGGTCATTGGCGAGGTTTCGATCGACGACGTTTCTTACGCCGGCTCTGATTTGGCGAAGCTCAATCTGCGTCGCGCAGCGTTGCGCGGGCTCGAATTTCGCCCCTTGTTCGAAGGAAGCGAAAGACGCTTTCCTCGCGTCGCGCATGTCGATCTATCCGCGCTCGAAGCCGACCTGCCCGATCCGAGCGTCAGCGACGCGGCGCGGGAGAAATTTCGTGTCGCGACAGGCTTTGCAGATTTAGGGGCGTATCGCGACGGCGCGCCAACCAGTGTTTCATCCCGGGTCGATCATTGGATAACCGACCTGTCCGCGCGCGGGGGCGCGCCAGCGGACGCCCAGCTTATCGCATTGGGCTACAAAGAGGTCGATCTCTCTTGGGCGTTCGATGGGCAATGGCGCGAGAAGGAACAGGAGCTTTTCGTCAAGGAGGCCATCCTGAATGGTCGCGACATGGGTCGCGTCGAATTTTCCGCGACCCTCGCAAATGTGACGCCGCTCATATTCTCGCCCAGTCCAATTCTTTCGCGCGCGGCGGCTCTCTCCATGCTGGTCAAGCGAGTCGAGGCAACGGTCGTCAATATGGGACTGATCGACAAGACGCTCGACCTCGAGGCGAAAACCAAGGGCGTTGATCCCGCGAAACTACGCGCCGACTATTCCGCCTCCGCCGCCGCGCTCATAATGGCTTACTTCGACGGAAGCGATAAAGCGCGTCTCCTTGCTGACGCTGTCGGAAAATTCGTCGCTTCGTCCAATCAACTGCGCTTAAAAGCGCAATCCGCGAAAGGGGTAGGGGTTATCGACGCGATGACGTCAAAGCCGGGCGAGCTCCTGCAGGGCCTCGAGATTGAGGCGAAGGCTTCTCCCTAGCCCCCTGGTCTTGCTTCCCGCCTCAATTCTCAGCGGCGTTAACTTAACGGAGCCCATCTGTTCGACCGCCCCTTTCGGCTTGGCGAGGCGACGTCGAAGATGCGATAGACGGATCTGGAGCGGCCGCCGCTGACAAAGCGCGGCCGCCGGAACTGAATGGCGCCGGTCCTTTGCCGGCATAAGAGGCCCGGAATGCTAGAGATCGCGGTCCAGATGGACCCTCTGGAGCGGATCAATTTTGCGGGCGATTCGACCTTCGCCATGATGCTGGAGGCGAAACGGCGGGGCTATCGCCTATGGTTCTACACGCCCGACCGCTTGTCGCTCAGGGGCCAGAGGCTAAGCGCGACGGCGCAAGCGATCGATGTATTCGACGACCCCACGCGCTATTATCAGCTCGGCGAGTCGCGCGAACTCGACCTCTCAAGCGTCGATGTCGTTCTGTTGAGGCAAGATCCGCCGTTCGATCTCGCCTACATCACCTCGACGCATTTCCTTGAAAAAATCCAGTCAAACGTTCTCGTCGTCAACGATCCGGGGCATGTGCGCAACTCTCCCGAAAAAGTTTTCGTGATGGAGTTTTCGGATTTGATGCCGCCTACGCTCATCACACGCGACAAAGCGGCGATCGAGCGTTTTCGCGCAGAGCATGGCGAAGTGGTGATGAAACCGCTCTATGGCCATGGCGGGGCGAGCGTATTCAAAGTCGCGCAGCGTGATCAAAATTTCGGCTCCCTATTCGATTTGTTCCACACGACTTTTCGGGAGCCCTGGGTCGTGCAGCGTTTTCTGCCGCAGGTGGCGGCAGGCGACAAGCGCATTCTGCTTGTCGAGGGCGAGGCGCTTGGCGCAATCAATCGCATTCCTGCGGACGACGACATTCGCTCCAATATGGTGCGAGGCGGCGCAGCCGCGCAAACGCAGCTTACGGATCGCGAGGTCGAAATCTGCGCGCGGCTGGGACCGGCTTTGCGCGAGCGCGGGCTGCTGTTCGTCGGCATCGATGTGATCGACGGCTATCTGACAGAAATCAACGTCACCTCGCCGACGGGGCTGCGCGCCCTAAGTCGACTGGGCGGCCCCCACCTTGCGGCGCCGATTTTCGACGCGATTGAAACGCGGCTCTCTTCCCTGCGCCAGAAAGGCTAGCCGCAAGCGATGGATAAGAATGTGACGCCTTCGCTTGAAACTTTCGCGACGTTCGACATAGCCAAGCCGAGCGTTGCGGGACTGCGCGCCGAACTGGCGGAACGCACGGCTTCGCTGGCTCAGGACGCCAAGTCGGCGGATGTGTTGCGTCTCGAGTTTATCGAACTGCTGCGCGCGACGCTCTCGCAAGGCCATGAGGTCGCGAAAAGGCTTCTCGAGAGCCGAGGCGCCGGATTGGCTTGCGCGCGCCTCTTGTCCGATCTTGAGGACGAGCTGATCGGCGCGATCTATGATTATGTCGTCCGCTATGTCTATGTCGCCGACAATCCGACCTTCGCAGAGCGTTTGACGATCATCGCCGTCGGCGGATATGGCCGCGGAACACTGGCGCCCGGCTCCGATATCGATCTGCTCTTCCTGCTTCCCTACAAGCAGACGCCCTGGGGCGAAAGCGTCGTGGAGGCGATCCTTTATGTGCTGTGGGATCTGCGTCAGAAAGTCGGCCACTCAAGCCGCTCAATCGCCGAGTGCATACGTCAGGCGAAGGCCGACATCACCATTCGCACCACGATTCTCGAAGCTCGGTTCATTCTTGGCAACGCCGATCTTTATCGTCAACTGATGCAGAGCTTCGACCGCGAGATCGTCGGAAAAGACGCCCGCGAATTCGTCGCGGCAAAATTGGCCGAGCGCGAGGCGCGGGTCAATCGCGCCGGCGCGTCCCGATACCTCGTTGAACCCAATGTCAAGGAAAGCAAAGGCGGCCTGCGCGATCTTCATACGCTGTTCTGGATCGCAAAATATGTCTATCGCGTGCAGGAGCCTTCTGAACTCGTTGCGGCGGGACTATTTTCACCAGCCGAATACGCTTTGTTCCATCGCTGCGAGGAGTTCTTGTGGCGCGTGCGCTGCCATCTGCATTTTGCGACCGGACGAGCGGAAGAACGGCTTTCCTTCGATATGCAGCCCGTGCTGGCCGCAAAACTCGGCTACCGCGATCGCGGCGGCCTGTCGCGGGTCGAGCGCTTCATGAAGCATTATTTTCTGGTCGCCAAGGATGTCGGCGATCTTACCGCCCTTGTGTGCGCGGCGCTGGAAGAGCGCGAAGCCAAGCCGCGCGCCATGCTGGATCGGGTCTTCGGTCGATTCCGGCGCCCCCGCAAGGCTCTTCCCTCGGGCGATTTCATCAATGACCATGATCGCGTGAACATCGCGAAGGACGACATATTCGAGCGCGACCCCGTCAACCTGATCCGCCTGTTCTGGATCGCAGATCAATATTCGCTCGCGTTCCATCCCGACGCCATGCGCGCCGTGACGCGCTCGCTGCGAAAGATCGACGCCAATCTGCGGGCGAATAAGGAAGCCAATCGGCTGTTCCTGGAAATCATGCTCTCGCGCAATATGACGGAGATCGTTCTGAGGCGCATGAATGAAGCCGGGGTGCTGGGTCGTTTCATTCCAGACTTCGGCCGGGTCGTCGCGATGATGCAGTTCAACATGTATCATCACTATACGGTCGACGAACATCTTTTGCGGGCCGTTGGCGCGCTTTCCGACCTCGAGTCCGGACGCCGCAAAGAGCATCATCCGCTCGTCTCCGACATCTTGCCGACCATCGTCAATCGCAAGGTGCTCTATCTCGGGCTGTTTCTCCATGACATCGCTAAAGGGCGCCGCGAAGATCATTCGATCGCGGGAATGGAGGTCGCGCGCGCTCTTTGTCCGAGACTAGGCTGCACGCAAGCCGAAACCGAAACGGTCGCCTGGCTCGTCGAACATCATCTGCTGATGTCCAGCGTCGCGCAAAGCCGGGATCTTTCCGATCGACGCACGATCGAAACCTTCGCGGCCGTCGTGCAGACCATGGAGCGGCTCAAAATGCTTCTGGCTCTGACGGTGTGCGACATCAGCGCCGTCGGCCCCGGCGTGCTGGACGCCTGGAAATCCCAGCTGTTGCGCGTGCTCTACTGGGAGACAGAAGTGGTGTTGAGCGGAGGCCATTCTGCGGTCGACCGCAAGAGCCGGGTCGCTTTCGCCAAGGAAGAATTGCGCGCAGCGCTTCCGAACTGGACCGACGAAGAGTTTGAAGCCTATGCGAAGCGACACTATCCCGCCTATTGGCTGAAATCCGACCTGTCGCGCAAGGTCAGACATGCCGAGCTGCTGCGCAAATTAAGCGACGCTCGCGCGCCGCTGGTGACGGCCGTGGATCTCGATCTAACGAGCGGGGCCGTCGAGCTGACTGTCATCGCGCAGGACCATCGCCGGCTTCTGTCAACGATTGCCGGCGCTTGCGCGGCGAGCGGCGCCAACATCGTCGACGCCCATATCTTTACGACGGCGGACGGATTAGCGCTCGACACGATCTTCGTTTCGCGCGCGTTCAACATGGATGAAGACGAATTGCGCCGCGCACAGCGTATAGCTTCCTACATCGAAAAGGCGCTGCGCGGCGAGATCGTCATTTCCGAGGCCATCAAAGCGCGGCGGGCTCAAACGGGTCTGGGCCCCTCGGCGTTTCAGATCGCGCCGGATGTTGTGATCGACAATAGCCTGTCCAACATCTCCACGGTGATCGAAGTCTCTGGTCTGGATCGCGAGGGCCTTCTGTTCGATATTACCGACGCGATGTCGAAGCTCAATCTAAATATCGGATCGGCGCATATCGTCACTTTCGGCGAACGGGCCGTCGACGCCTTTTATGTCACGGATCTGACCGGCGGAAAGGTGATTTCGCCGAGTCGGCAGTCCTCGATCAGACGCCAACTGCTCGAGGTCTTTTCGTCTTCGGCCGAGAAGCGCTCCGCCAAGGCGATCGTCTCGAACGCCGCTGCGACTTGATTTCCTGCGCTGAAGCCCTGATATCGGGGGCGTCATTGCGGATGATGGATGGAATGATGAACGACCCAAAAGACGACCAAAAATCGCCAAACGGCCGACCGGAACACGCGAAAAAGCCGAATGAGGCGTCTTCGCTTTCGCAACCCGGCGCAGAATCCGACATCGCCGAGCCGGAGCCGTTTACCGAGCTGGAGAATCTTTACGCGGAAAACGCCGGCCTCAAGGACAAGCTCTTGAGGACCTTGGCTGAAATGGAGAATTTGCGTCGCCGCACGGAGCGTGAGGTTGCAGACGCCAAGACATATGGGATCTCCAATTTCGCGCGGGAAATGCTGGCTTTCACGGATAATCTGCGTCGTGCGATCGAGAGCGTTCCTGCTCAGGCGCGCGAGGGGAACCCGAGCTTGGTCACGCTAATCGAGGGAATGGAAGTCATGGAGCGCGACTTTCTGGCGCGCCTGTCTCGTTTCGGTGTGACGAAGATGGAGGCGAAGGGCCAGCGCTTCGACCCCAATCAGCATGAAGCGCTCTTCGAAATTCCTGATGAATCTCAGCCCAACGGCACTGTCGCGCAAGTGATTGAGACGGGTTACCTCATTGGCGAGCGCGTCTTGCGACCCGCAAAAGTTGGCGTGACGCGGGGCGGCCCGCGTCCAGCCTAACTCCAAAACAGGCGGGGCGATCGGGCGTCATGAATGGCTCACTCGGGGATAGTCTGAAAAAACACGAACCCGGCGTCGTGGCCGCCGCCGTCTATTATGGGGGCAAGCGCCTGACCGATATCGAAATCGATCAGGCCAGCGAATGGGCGAAACGGCCTGGGCATGTCGTCTGGATAGGTCTCTTCGAACCTACCTTTGAATTGCTGAAGCGTGTGCAGCATCAATTCGGGCTCCATCCGCTCGCGGTCGAGGACGCGGAAAAGGCGCATCAAAATCCAAAAATTGAGCAATATGAGGAGAGCCTCTTCATTGTGGCTCGCACGGCGCAAATGGAGAATCACCGCATCGCATTTGGCGAGACGCATCTCTTCGTCGGAAAGGGTTATGTGGTCTCAGTCCGACACGGCGCATCACGTTCTTATTCGGAGGTGCGTCGCCGATGCGAGGCCTCGCCAACCATCCTGTCGGAAGGCGAGGACTTTATCGTTTATGCGATCCTCGATTTCATCGTCGATAATTACTTCCCGGTTCTCGCCGGCATTAGCGACGAGGTGGACGCCATCGAAGACGGCGTTATGGCGCCCTCAGCCGGGAATCCGCAGATCGAACGCCTTTACGCCATGAGGCGAGACCTCCTGCGGTTGCGCAACGCCGTCGTGCCCCTCGTGGATGTTTGCTCGCGTCTCGAGCGCACGGAAATCATGCCTATCGACGCGTCGATGCGTCCGCATTTCCGCGACGTCACCGATCATGTGCGCCGCCTTCAGGAAGAGATTTCCACCATGCGCGAAGTCTTGGCTTTCGCTTTCGAAGCGAGCCTCATGAACGCGGAGATGCAACAGACCTATATCACGCGCCGTCTGGCGGCCTGGGCGGCGATTCTCGCGGCCCCGACAGCGATCGCCGGCGTCTATGGAATGAATTTCAAAAATATGCCGGAGCTTGAGTGGCGCTACGGCTACTACGTCATCCTCGCCTGCATAGTCGCAGTCTGCTTCGGACTATACTGGCGCTTCAGGCGTCTTGGCTGGTTATAACGCTGCGGCTTCGCCTTACCAAAGTTTCATCTTCTGGTCATTGGGAGACAAGGGGGAAGTCACCATCTTCATCTGCGACGGGCGGAACATTCCGTCCATGCGCGCCGTTCGCCGATTACTGGCTGACGACAATGATGGAGATGATTTCCCATGAATTTTTCCGCGTTGAAACGTGGTGTTAGCAACCCACGGGCGCAATCGGCGGTCGCTCCGACGAGGGCGTCCAGACGTCCCCTTCGCGCCGTCCTTTTGGGAACCGCGACGGCATTTGCCTTTGGCGCAGCTGCAACGAGCATTGCGCCAATGCATTTGGCGCGCGCCGAAGCGCCCACTGCTATTTCGCCGGCCCCGATCGCAGAGGGGCCAGCGTCCTTCGCCGATGTCGTGCAGCGTGTGAAACCGGCTGTTATCGCAATCAAGGTGAAGACTCTCGAGAGTTCGCAGCCCGAAGGGCTCGAAATTCCCGACTTGTCCCCGGACGATCCGCTCTATCGCTTTTTCAAGCGCTTTGGCGAGGGCCCTAATGGGGAAGCGCCCGGCGGTCGACACGAAAAACACTTTGCGATGTCTCAAGGGTCCGGATTCATCATTTCCGCCGACGGCTACGCAGTGACGAATAACCATGTCGTCGATCACGCCGCCGAGGTCGAAGTGACCCTCGATGACGGTCGCACTCTTCCGGCCAAGATTATCGGAACCGATAAACGCACCGATCTGGCCTTGATCAAGATCACGGACGGCAACAACTTGCCGCACGTCGAGTGGGCTAGCGCGCAGCCTCGCGTCGGCGACTGGGTTATCGCGGTCGGCAATCCGTTTGGATTGGGCGGAACGGTCACGGCTGGCATCGTGTCCGCTCGCGGACGCGACATCGGCGCCGGCCCCTATGACGATTTCCTTCAGATCGACGCGCCGGTCAATCGCGGCAACTCCGGCGGCCCGGCTTTCGACGGCCATGGCGGCGTCGTTGGCGTGAACACGGCCATTTATTCGCCTTCTGGCGGATCGGTCGGCATTGGCTTCGCTATTCCGGCCGAGGTGGCGAAGGATGTCGTCGCCGCGCTCAAGGACAAAGGCGTTGTGTCCCGCGGGTGGATTGGCGTGCAGATTCAACCTGTCACTCAGGAGATCGCCGACGCCCTCGGGCTGAAGTCGACGAAGGGCGCCTTGATTGCGCAACCTCAAAAGGGCGCACCCGCCGAAGCGGCGGGGCTGAAGTCTGGCGACGTCGTGGTTGGTCTCGATGGCGAGAAGATCGATTCGCCTCGCGAGCTTGCGCGCAAGATTGCGGCTCTGGGCCCCGGCAAAACGGTGGAGCTCACCTATCTGCGCAGCGGTTCCGAAAAAACCTCGAAACTGAAGCTGGCGCAGCTGCCTGACGACAAAGGGCAGCGGGTTGAAGTCGGCGGCGCCGATAAGGGCGGCGGAGGCGGCGAGCTTACGGCGCTCGGCATTGAGGTGATGCCGGCTTCGGAGGTCCGCGGCGCCAATGGCGACGGCCTCTACGTCACGGCGATCAATCCCGAAGGACCGGCGGCGCAAAAGGGCGTTCGTCGGGGCGATGTGATCCTTGAGGCTGGCGGCCGCGCCCTTGCCTCCAAGAGCGACCTCTTGGCCGCTTTTGATTCGGCGAAGAAGGAAGGCCGCAAGACGGTGCTGATGCGTGTGAAATCTGCGGAAGGGACGCGGTTCCTCGCCTTGCCGGCGAACCCGGCGTCCTGACGAGTTCGCTGCGCGGACGGCGCTTTGTTGGCTCCCGCCCGCCCGTCATCGCGCAGCGAAAGGCGATCGTGCGTCTGACGCCCCCACTCCAGGCGCGCGCGCCGCGGCAGGCCGGCCAAGATCGCCGGCCTGCCGTTTTTTTGCGAGGTCGGCTATATGGGCGATATGCGCATTCTGATCATTGAAGACGACAAGGAAGCGGCCGCCTATCTCGTTAAGGCGTTTCGCGAGCTGGGCCACGCCGCTGACCATGCAGCCGACGGGCTGGACGGCTACGCCGCCGCCCGCGAGGGCAATTATGACGTTCTGGTCGTCGATCGAATGTTGCCAAAGCTCGATGGTCTGTCGCTGATTTCATCGCTACGCGAGCAAAAAGTGGAGACGCCCGTCCTCATTCTCTCCGCATTGGGGCAGGTGGACGATCGGGTCAAAGGGCTCCGCGCCGGCGGGGACGATTACCTTCCAAAGCCCTACGCGTTCTCGGAACTGCTCGCGCGCGTCGAGGCTTTGGCGCGTCGTCGCAGCGGACCGCGCAGCGAAGAGACCGTCTATCGCGTCGGCGATCTCGAACTGGATCGGCTTGCGCATAAGGTCGTTTGCGACGGCAAAGAAGTCATCCTGCAACCGCGGGAATTTCGCCTGCTCGAATATCTCATGAAACACGCCGGGCAGGTCGTCACCCGCACCATGTTGCTCGAAAATGTTTGGGACTACCACTTCGATCCGCAGACCAATGTGATCGACGTTCACATCTCACGCCTTCGCTCCAAGATCGACAAAGGCCGTGAAGCGCCGCTTCTGCACACGATTCGCGGAGCGGGATACATGATTCGCGAAGGCGCGAGATAGCCACTGCGGCGCCTTAAACCCGGTCTGTGTCTGGTTGGCGCACATACAGCAGGATCAAGCCGATGCAGCCGATAAAGCGAAACGCGCCCTCTTGTTCGTTCCATTCCTCGGAACGCCACATTTGGAACCATTCGCCGCCGACGACCATAAAGCCAAGAAAGTAAAGGACGAAGATTGTCACGAGGCCGAGTGTCGCAATCGACTTGCGGTTGTTGAAGGAGCGGCCATCGAGCTGCAAAGCTCCATATAGCCGCCATGCGCCAAACGCGCAGATGAGCCCTGAAACGATTTCGATGGCGATGATCAGCCAATAGGCCAAATGATGCAGGCGGTCATTTGTGATCGATCTCCAAAGCAGGGTGCTGTCGCGAGGAATCGTATCCATGGACAAGATATGCTGTACCGCTTCGAAATTCGGCTGATAATCTAGGATATTGTCCACGCCGACCAACAGCGCGAACAATGCAACGCACGCGACCAGAAATAGCTTGGAAAGACGAATAATCATGCGAGGCTCCCTCTACCAACACCCGGCGATGTTAAGGCATGACTCGCATGAACCGCAATTGGCGCGCGCTTGACTGAAGACACGCGGCGCATCGTAAAAGCTCACTCAAAGAGAGGAATTTAAAATTACTGCGTTCGGGAAACTTTTCCGCACCACGGCGTTCAAGCTTTCGCTCGTCTATCTGGTGCTTTTCTCCCTTGGAGCAGGTCTCGTGCTGGCGAGGGTCGGCTCGCGAATGCAAGAGGTGATGGACGAGCAGACTTCGGAGACGATCGATGCAGAAATTCGTGGTCTCGCGGAGCAATATTCGGAAGGCGGCATTCGCCAACTGGTCGTTGCGGTGGAGCGTCGCGTGCGGTCGCCCGGCGGGTCGCTCTATCTGGTGACAACCCATACAGGCGACATCATTGTCGGAAACATCGCCGCGTGGCCGGAAAATCTTTCCACTGGCGGCGACGCCATCGAAACGAAATACCAGCGTCCAAGTGAGATCGAAGCCAGCCATCGCGCCCTGATGCGCCAATTCGTCTTGCCTGGGGGCTTTCGGCTTCTCGTCGGCCACGATATCGAGGATCGTAGCGCCCTGCGTCAGATCCTGCGGCGCGCGCTCGGGACCTCCCTGTTCTGGCTCGTGCTCGTCGGCACTCTTGGCGGCTTGATCGTCGCCCATCGCGTGCTCGAACGAGTTGACATCATGTCGGGGTCCGCCCGCAGAATCATGGCTGGCGACCTCAATGAGAGACTTGCGCTGAACGGAACCGGCGACGAACTCGACAGGCTCGCCGCGAATTTCAATGCGATGCTGGAGCGCATCGGCGCATTGATGACGGGGTTGCGCGAAGTGTCGGACAATATCGCGCATGATCTGAAGACGCCCTTGACCCGGCTGCGCAATCGCGCCGAGGAGGTTCTACGCTCCAAGGCGACGAATGATGCGATATCGCGAGGCGCTGACGGGAATTATCGAGGAGTCGGACGGGCTTATTCGCGTCTTCGACGCATTGCTGATGATTGCGCGCGCTGAAGCCGGCTGCTCCAGCGACGACAGGAGCGAGTTCGACGCGGGGCAAGTTACGAAGGATATAGCGGATATCTACGAACCCGTCGTCGAAGAGAAAGGCGCACATCTCGACGTCGCGGCCGAAGAGGGGCTCACGGTTCGCGGCAATCGCGAGTTGCTTGGGCAGGCGCTCGTCAATCTCGTAGATAATGCGCTGAAACATGGCGCGCTTGAGCCCGGCTCGGCGATCAATGTGCAAGCCCGCCGTGTTGGAGATCAAGTGGAGATCATCGTCTGCGATCGGGGGCCTGGAATTCCAGCTGCCGATCGCGATCGTGTGACGGGCCGTTTCGTGCGGCTCGAAAACGCGCGGTCCCGACCGGGATCTGGACTGGGGCTTTCGCTCGCGGCCGCTGTCGCGCGTTTTCACCATGGCGCGCTGCGCATTGAAGACAACGAACCCGGCCTTCGCGTTGTCCTTGCAATTCCGGCAAGCTCACCCGCTATCGGCGCTCGGATGAAAACGGAGGCGAAGACTACGCAAGCGTGATCGCTTGTCTAGTGCAGCGTCGCTCTTGAGGGCGACACGTCCAGTTCCTGCAAATGTTTTGCTCTCGGCGTGATCGGCAATCGCACGAGAACGATCGTTCCCAATCCGACGCGCGAACGAATGCGCATTGCGCCCCCGTGCAGATCGATGAGCGAACGCGCGATGGCGAGTCCAAGTCCCGATCCCTTCATGCCGTTTTCCATCACCGCCGCCGGTTGCTCGAAGGGTCGGCCGAGCCTTTCAATGGAGCAATGCTCAATCCCGCAGCCGTTGTCTTCCACGAAGATATCGACGCCATTGACGATCCGCCGCGCGCGAATGCGCACACGTCCGCCGACGTCGTTGAATTTGATGCTATTGGCGAGAAGAACGCCGAGAATTTTGACGATCGCCTCGTGGTCGCCGAAGCAACGCAACGATGCTTCCGCGCTTTCGTGTATTTCGATCTGCTTCGCTTCGGCGCTTGGCCGGACGAATTCGACAGCCGCGCGCATCGCTCTCGCCACATTGACTTCACGCTCGTCGAGGCGCACTTGGCCGGCCTCAAGCCGCGACATGTCGAGAATGTCCGAGAGCACGTCGAGAAGATAGACGCCGCCTTGATGGATATGGCTGCAATATTCGACATATTTCGGCGAACCAAGCGCTCCGAACAGCTGGGTCTGCATGATTTCCGAGAAACCGATGATCGCATTGAGCGGCGTGCGCAATTCATGGCTCATATTGGCCAGGAATTCTGATTTTGCGAAATAGGCGGCTTCCGCGGCTGATTTTTGTTCGTGATACTGTTCAGCGAGGGTGGCGAGCTGTTGGGCCTGTATTTCAAGCGTCTGTCGGGATTTCAGAAGGTCGGCGACGGTGGCCGTCAGGCGGCGTTCGGAGTCGAGAAGCTTTTCCTCATTGCGCTTTAGCGTTGTGACATTGGCGCCAACCGAAACATAGCCTCCGTCCTTTGTGCGTCGCTCGTTGATCTGAAGCCAACGCCCGTCCGAAAGCCGCGCTTCATAGGTGCGCGCGTTGATGGAATGTGGTTCGACTGAGGGGATTTCGGTCTGAATCAGCGGCGCTTTCGCATGGCTCATGATGTTCGCATATGTGGCGCCGGGGACTGCGTCCTCAGGCGCCAGGCCATGAAGGTCGAGGAATTTCGAATTGCAGGTGACGAAGCGGTTTTGCGCGTCCCACAATACAAACGCTTCGGAGATGGTCTCGATGGCGTCGCGCAGTCGAAGATTGGCGGTCGCCGTATGTTCGGCCATGGTCTTCTGTTCGGAAACGTCTACCGCGATGCCGACGAGATGACGGTCGCGTCCGTTCTCGTCGGTGACAAGCCCAGCGCGGGCGCGCAGCCAAACCCAGTCGCCGCTGGAATTGCGAATGCGGAACTCGTGATCGATGGAATTCGTGCGGGAGGCGGCGACCATCTCCGCCAGCGCGGCGAGGTCGCCGTCCTCCGGGTGCAGTCGCGACTCGATTTCGCCGAAAGAGAGGCAGCGGCTCTGCTGCTCCATTCCCAATAATTCGTACATGGAGTCGGACCAATAGATGCGCCCACGCGCGATATCCCAATCCCAGAGACCGCAGCGGCCGCGGTTTAACGCCGTGTCGAGACGCCTGCGAATTTGCGCATTGGCGAGTTCCGCCGCGCGCGTTCGCGCCGATTGTCGCCGATAGGCGATGACGATCATGACCAATACGGCGGTCGTCGTCGCAAACAGGACGGCGCAGCGCCATGCAACGGCGCGCCATTCGACCAGAACGGCTTCGAAGGGATGGATCAGCGCGACCTGTCCGTAAGGCGGGGGCAATCGTCGCACCATGGCGAGCGCTGGCGTTCCGTCCGCAAGCGTGATGCGCATCACGCCGGCCTTGTCGGCAAAGTCGGTGAGGATCTGATCCGAGCCGAGAATTTCGGCAAGCGTCGCGTCTGTGCGGGGCAGGGCGGGCGCGGCCGCGGTGACTCGACCGGCTTCATCAGTGATGAGGACGCGTCGGCCGCGCGCGATGGCGTTGCCCGGCACGAACCGCATCAGATTTTCGTCGACCTTGGCGTTTCCTTTGTCGGTGACGGTTGCGCGAATGTCGTGCCAAATTGCTTTTGCGAAAATCTCGAGATCGGCGGCTGCGTCGGAGAGCACCTGCTCGTGAACGGTTTGCGTCAGCGTGAACATGAATCCGGTGAGGGCGACGACGCAGAATGCGCAAGCGGCGAGAGCGAGATGATGCAGCCATTCGCCGTCGGTCGCTTTCGTTGACGGTCCGCTTCCGGCGGAGCCGCGAGGGCTCCAGACCGTCTCGGCGTGAGTCGTCAATTTGGCCGCGTCGATGCGCGCCATCCTTGGCCCCCTTGAATCAAAAGACCGAGGATGATGTGCCGCATCGCTCCCCAAATCACGTTCATCTGAATCCGACGCGGCGCGATTGTCCAGACCTTAATTGATCGTAAACGCCGTCTTTGAATCTTTTTTTGTGCAGTCGGCTAGCGGGTCAACCTAAAGCGCGACTCGCAATGTCCGCAACGTCGCGTGACAAATCGGTTTTTTCCAAAATGCGACGCAGCGTTCCTTCCGCCAGAGCGCGTCGGCGCTCCTCAAGCGTCCGCCACGAACGCAGCGCCGAAAGGAGTCTTGCGGCCAATTGTGGATTCTTCGAGTCGAGCTCGAGAACCGTATTGGCGAGGAGATCGTAGCCGGAGCCGTCGAGCGCGTGAAACCGCGTCGGATTGGCGTTGGCGAATGCGCCGACGACGGAGCGAACTCTGTTCGGATTTCCGAAAGAAAAATCCGGATGTCGCATGAGCGCAGCGACGCGCTCAGTCGTTTCCGCCTCCGGGATCGTCGACTGCAAGGTGAACCATTTGTCGATGACAAGCGCGTCGTCGGCGTATTGATCGTAGAATTTCGCGAAAGCCGCTTCGCGCTCCTCGCCTTTGATCAGTGACAAGGTCGCCAATGCTGCGAGCTTGTCGGTCATGTTTCCTGCTTCCCCGAATTGGCGCGAAGCGAGCGCTCCGCCACTTGAAGGATCGCCTGCGGCGATGAAGTCGAGCGCGATGTTTCGCAACGCGCGTCGACCGGCGCTCGCTGCGTCCGGCGAATAGGCGCGCTGATCCGTAAGACGCGCGTAAACCTCGTGAAGTGGTTGAGCCAATTCGGCGCCAATGGCGCGACGCAAACCCAATCGCGCCGAAAACACATGGTCGGGGTCGACGTTTTCGCCGATTTCGCGCGATATATCGATGTCCGACGGCGGGACCAGCGCCTGCGCCGCAAAAGCGGGATCTGATTCCCCCGCTTCGATCAAACGACGCAAGGCGCCGAAAAAGGCCCGATCATCGGGCGCGGCGCCGCCTTCGCGCAGCGCTTCGAGGCGGGCAAGAATCGAGCGCAAGGCGAGACTTTGCGCCGCCTGCCAGCGGTTGAACGGATCGTCGTCGAAGGCGAGGAGGCGCTCGAGATCGGCCGGTTCGGGATCGGGCGATATCCGAACCGGCGCCGAAAATCCTCGCAGCAGCGAGAGAACAGGCCGCGTCGCGACATTGTGAAAAACGATTTCTCGTTGCGGGGTCGTCAATTCGATCAGACCGCGCGCGCATTCCGCTTCGGTTGCGCCCTCTTCGCCAGCCTGCGCGAGCAATTCAATGCGCTCGCCGTTTTCATTGAACATCGCCAGCGAAAGCGGGATGACGACCGGGCGCTTATCGGTTTGTCCTGGCGTCGGCGGCGTTTGCTGCGCGAACGTCAATGTGAAGGTCTTCTTCATTGCGTCGTGGACGCCATCGACATGCACATGCGGCGTGCCGGCCTGTTCGTACCAAAGCGAAAATTGCGACAGATCGCGTCCAGAGCTTTCCGAAAAACACGACAGGAAATCTTCCACTGTCGCAGCCGTACCGTCGAAGCGCTCGAAGTAGAGATCCATTCCGCGTTTGAAATCGGCCTCGCCGATCAACGTCTTCAACATTCGCACGATTTCGGCGCCCTTTTCATAGACGGTCGCCGTGTAAAAATTGTTGATTTCCTGGTAAAGCGCCGGCCGCACAGGATGCGCCAGCGGCCCCGCGTCTTCCGGAAATTGCGCGAGGCGCAGGTTTCTCACATCGTTGATGCGCTTGACCGCGCGAGATCGCTGATCGCTCGAAAATTCCTGGTCACGAAAGACCGTGAGCCCTTCCTTCAGACAGAGCTGGAACCAATCGCGGCAAGTGATGCGGTTGCCGGTCCAATTGTGGAAATATTCATGCGCGATCACCGCTTCAATGCCCGCGTAATCGGTGTCTGTCGCGGTTTCGGGCGAAGCCAGAACATATTTGTCGTTAAAGATGTTGAGACCCTTATTCTCCATCGCGCCCATATTGAAGTCTGACACGGCGACGATGTTGAAGACGTCGAGATCGTACTCGCGATCGAACACCCGCTCATCCCATTGCATCGAGCGAACGAGCGCATCCATCGCGTAGGAGGCGCGAGGCTCCTTGCCATGCTCCACATAGATGGCGAGCTTCACCTTGCGGCCCGAACGCGTCGTGAAATCGTGGCTGATATGGCCGAGATCGCCTCCGACCAATGCAAAGAGATAGGACGGCTTCGGGAAAGGATCTCGCCAGAGCGCGAAATGACGTCCATTGGGAAGATCGCCGAATTCAACCGGATTGCCGTTCCCAAGCAACACCGGCGCTTCACTCTTATCCGCTTCGATGCGCGTCGTATAAACGCTCAACACATCCGGGCGGTCGAGGAAATAGGTAATGCGTCGAAACCCCTCCGCTTCGCATTGCGTGCAGTAGGCGGAGCCCGAACGATAAAGTCCCGAGAGCTGCGTATTGGCGGATGGGTCGACTTCCGTTTCGATCGTCAGTTCGAAGGGCGCGTCGGGCGTATTGCGAAGGGTCAGAAGATCTGGCGTCGCGTCATATTCATCCGCGCCAAGCTCGCGGCCATTCAGCTTGAGACTGCGCAGCACGAGCCCGTCGCCGACGAGCGACGCTGCAGCATGCGCTTGTCCCTTTGGGTTGCGCCGCATGGCGAGCGTCGCGACCACCCATGTTTTCGTTCTATGCAAGGAAACGTCGAGATCGACGCGATCGATCAGAAAATCCGGGGGGCGATATTCGGAGAGACGGACGGCTTGGGGCGGCGGATTGCGCATATGGCCTCGAACAGGGAGAAATCTCAGAGATAGTCAAACTGGGGCATTTTGCGAGACATTGACCGAAAAAGGCGAACCAAGGCAAGCGACGCCGGCGGCCCTCGTTTTGCCCTTAACTCAACGCTTCCTCATCCGGCTTGCGGCGGCGCCGTGCTGTTTTGTATGAAGGCGAACGCAGATTGCGCCGATTCCTCGAAAGAAGAAGGACGAGATGACGAACTCCACGACCCAACCGCAGTGGAGACGCGTCGTCGTGAAGCTCTCTGGCGAGGCGCTGATGGGCGCATCGGCGCATGGCTTGGAAGCCGCCACTTTGGCGCGGATCGCGCGGGATCTGGCGAGCGCTGCAGAACTCGGGATCGAGATCGCCGTCGTCGTGGGAGGCGGCAACTTTTTTCGCGGCATCCAAGGCGCCGACAAAGGGATCGAGCGCGCGCGAGCCGAACTCGATCGGCATGCTCGCGACGGTGATGAATGGTTTGGCGCTCGAACAGGCGGTCGAGGCGCAGGGGCGTCCCGCGCGCGCCCTTTCCGCCGTGCCGATGCCGTCCTTATGCAAATCCTACTCTCGCCGCGCCGCCTTGCATCATCTCGGCAAGGGGCGGGTGGTGATTTTGGCGGGAGGGACGGGCAACCCGTTTTTCACGACGGACACGGGCGCCGCTTTGCGCGCCGCGGAACTCTCGGCCGACGCCGTGCTCAAAGCGACCCAGGTCGACGGAGTCTATACGGCTGACCCCAAGCGCGATCCAGGCGCCAAGCGTTTCGAAATTTTGACCCATGACGAGGCGATCGCCAAGAATCTTGCGATCATGGACACGGCCGCTTTCGCCCTTGCCCGGGAGAACAAGATTCCCATAATCGTGTTTTCGATCGCCGCCGAAGGAGCCATCCGCGCGACGCTCGAGGGGCGGGGGCGGGCCACCCATGTCGTTCCCTGAGAAAATGCGCTAAACCGGACGACCGGCGATTTTCGCGCGCGGCCGAGGCCGCTTCGTAACCACGTTAGACAGGTTTTCTATCTCATGAGTGAATCATTCGACTTGGCTGATTTGAAGCGTCGCATGCAGGGCGCTCTCGCGACATTGAAACATGAGTTCGGAGGGCTGCGCACGGGCCGTGCGTCGGCCAGCCTCGTCGAACCCGTCCATGTCGAAGCCTACGGCCAAATGAGCCCGCTCAATCAGGTGGCGACGATCAGCGTGCCGGAGCCCCGTCTGATCTCGGTGCAAGTCTGGGATAAAGCATTGGTCATCGCCGTCGACAAAGCGATCCGCGAAGCCAATCTCGGCCTTCAGCCTTCGGTCGAGGGACAGGTTCTGAGAATTCGAATGCCCGAGCTTAACGAACAGCGGCGCAAGGAGCTCGTGAAGGTCGCCCATAAATATGCGGAAGAAGCCAGGGTCGCGGTGCGCCACGTGCGGCGCGACGGGCTCGACATTTTGAAGAAATTGCTGAAAGATCACGTCATTCCCGAAGACGACGAGAAGCGTCACGAGAACGAGGTTCAGAAGGCCACGGACGAAGCCGTGCGCGAAATCGACGCCGCGCTCGCCGCCAAGGAAAAAGAAATTATGCAGGTCTGACGGCGACTTAGCTGCGCTCGGAGCGCCTTTTATTTTCGTGCGTTCTATAACCAAAACGGCCGGAAGAGATTACATCGTCACGCGGGGAGAACGATAAGCGACTATATATTCGCCACAGTGTTCGAACATCGAGTCGGAACGCAGAATGACGGAGGACCAGATTTTGGACTTGGGGGGCGCTGAGTTCGATGTAAATGCGGCCCCGCGCCATGTAGCGCTCATCATGGACGGCAATGGCCGTTGGGCGGCGGCGCGTGGACTGCCCCGTTTTGAGGGGCATCGTCGCGGCGTCGAAGCGCTGCGCCGCGCAGTGCGCGCGTCCATCGAGCTGAAAATCTCCTATCTCACCGTCTACTCCTTCTCCGTCGAAAACTGGTCGCGGCCTCCGGAGGAGGTGCAAAGCCTGCTCGGGCTGCTGAACCGCTTCATCCGAAACGACCTTGCCGAACTGAACGCCAATAACGTGCGCGTCCGCGTCATTGGCGCGCGCTCTGATCTCGCTCCGGACATCGCGGCCTTGCTGCGCGAAGCCGAACAGGTGACGAGCGCCAACAACGGGTTGACGCTGGTCGTCGCCTTCAACTACGGAGCCCGACAAGAGATCGCCGCCGCAGCGCGGGCGCTTGCAGAAGCCGTCGCAGCCGGTCGACTCAATGCGGATCAAATCGACGCGGACGCCATTTCGGCGCGGCTCGACACCGCCGACATTCCCGATCCCGACCTCATCATCCGCACGTCCGGCGAGCAGCGACTGTCCAACTTCCTTTTGTGGCAGGCGGCTTACGCCGAGTTCGTTTTCTTGCCGATCAATTGGCCCGATTTCGACAAGGCGACGCTGGAAGCGGCGATCGCGGAATATGCGCATCGCGAGCGCCGTTTCGGGCGCATTGAGACGCCGCAACCCAGCGCGAAGACCGCTTCATGAGCGAACCGCAGCGCGCGGAGACGAGCGACCGCAATCATCCATCCGACAATCCATCCGTCTCCCGCAAGCCGTCCGCGAATTTCTCCGACCTGCGTCCGCGCGTTGTCTCCGCCATCGTCCTCGTTGCTGCGGCGCTCGCGACGCTTTACGCGGGCGGCGAAGTCTTCACGATTTTCTGGCTGCTCGCGTCCTACGTGGTTTTTTGGGAATGGCAGGGTCTGGTCGGGGGCGGGCGCCGCCGCGCTAATCTCGTCATTGGAGCGGTCGCGCTCGCGACCGCCGCCGCTTTTTCCGGCGTCGGAACAGCCTGGATCGCCATCGCCTGCATCGCGGTCGCCACGGTCGTCCTCGCGGCTCTCGCGGAGCCTGGAAAACGCCTTTGGGTCGCCGGCGGAGTCGTCTACGCCGGAATCCTGACGATCTCGGCCTGCCTGTTGCGGGAATCGCCGAAAACCGGCGCGTTGGCCATTGCATGGCTGTTCGCCATCGTCTGGGGGGCCGACATTTTCGCTTATTTCGGCGGCCGGGCGATCGGCGGCCCAAAATTATGGCCTCGCGTTTCCGCCGGCAAAACCTGGTCCGGAACATTGGTCGGCGTTTTCAGCGGCGCCTTGCTTGGCCTTGCGTTGTTGTATTGGGCCGGACCGCCCGGCTCCGCGTCCGCGAAGCTTTTCTTGATCGGCCTCATAGCCGCCGCTCTCGCGCAGATCGGAGATCTCTTTGAATCCGCGATCAAACGGCGCTTCGGCGTGAAGGACTCAAGCCAGATCATTCCTGGACACGGCGGCGTGATGGATCGCCTGGACGGTTTCATTTTTGCGAGCGCTTTCGCCGCTTTCATTGGCGCGGCGCGCGGGCAGTTCTTTGTGGCCGACGGCCTTTTCTTCTGGTAGGCGGGAACATGGGCAATAATATTCGATCGATCCGGCCAAATATGGCCGCGCCGCCTTCCTCCAGCCCCCGCCGCATCGTTTTGCTCGGAGCCACCGGCTCAATCGGGCGTTCGACGGTCGACCTTCTGGAGCGCAATCCGGAATCATTCACCGTCGCGGCGGTCGTCGGCGGCGCGGACTTCGAGGCGCTGGCGCGCGTCGCGCGCGCGGTGAACGCGAAATTCGCGGCGATCCGCGATCCTGCGGCCTATTCCGGCCTCAAGGCGGCTCTGGCTGGCTCCGGCGTCGAAGCTGCGGCTGGCCGGGAAGCCGTGATCGAAGCTGCGCTGCGCGACGCCGACCTTGTGATCAGCGCCATTGTCGGCGCGGCTGGCGTCGAGCCGACCCACGCCGCTTTGACGGCCGGTCGCAATGTGGCGCTCGCCAACAAGGAATGTCTCGTATGCGCGGGCGTCCCGTTCATGCGGACTGCGGCGCGCTCCGGGGCGAGGCTCCTGCCGATGGACAGCGAGCACAACGCCATTTTCCAGGCGCTGGGCGGGGCCGCGCCCTCGACGATCGAGCGCATGATCATAACCGCCTCGGGCGGCCCTTTTCGCACCTGGACGAAAGAAGCGATCCGCGCCGCCACGGTCGAGCAGGCGCTCGCGCATCCCAATTGGTCCATGGGGCCGAAGATCACGATCGACTGCGCCGGCATGATGAACAAGGGGCTGGAGCTCATCGAGGCGCATCATTTGTTCGGCGTGCCCTCGGAAAAGCTTGACGTCGTGGTGCATCCGCAATCGATCGTTCATGGAATGGTCTCGTTTTCGGACGGCTCCGTGACGGCGGGTCTCGCGCAACCCGACATGCGCGTGCCGATCGCCCACTGCCTCGGTTACCCCGACAGGCTCGAGACCCCGGTGCGCCGCCTTGATCTCGCTGAGATCGGAACCCTGACCTTCGAGAAGCCGGATTTCGAGCGATTTCCTTCCCTTAGGCTGGCTTTGGACGCGCTCGCCTATGGGGCGGGCATGCCGACCGTCCTCAACGCCGCGAACGAGATCGCCGTCGAGGCTTTCTTGTCCCGGCGGATTGGCTTCGACGGAATCGCTCGCCATGTCGCGCAATCCTGCGAAGCCGCGCTCAAGGATGGGACAGCTCGCGAGCCGGCCAGTGTGGAAGAAGCGCTCGGCGTTGACCATATTGTCAGAGAAAGGTCCCGCGGCGCCTTGGCGGCTTGAATTCGATCGGGCATGTTAACGCTTCGGTAACCAAGGGCTTTAAGCGCTGCGAGCGGGAGCCCTGACGGCCGTGAACGCGTAGGAGTGCCGATCTTGTTGGACTTTCTGATGAATATCGCGACATACGTCATCCCCTTCGCCATCGTGCTGAGCGTGGTGGTGTTCTTCCACGAATTCGGTCACTTCATCGTCGGTCGCTGGTGCGGCGTAAAAGTAGACGCTTTTTCTCTGGGCTTTGGCCCTGAACTATTCGCCTTCGTCGATCGCAAGGGCACGCGCTGGCGGTTGGCTGCATTTCCGCTCGGCGGCTATGTGAAATTTCATGGCGACGCCAATGGCGCGAGCGTGCCGGACTCTCGAGTCGGTCCAAGCGATGCCAGCGTCCGAGCGCGCGGTCACTTTCTTCGCGCAGCCTGTGTGGAAACGCGCGGCGATCGTCTTTGCGGGACCGCTCGCCAATTTCATTTTGGCCATCGCAATTTACGCGGGACTTTTCGCGACTTACGGGCGCGTCGTTCTCACCCCGCGCGTTGGTTCTGTGGTTCAGAGTGGCGCCGGCGAGGCCGCTGGCTTCAAGGCGGGCGATCTCGTTGTTTCGATCGACGGCGAGCCCATCGACAGTTTCGTGAAGATGCAGGAATTGGTGTCGGTTGCGACAGGCAAGACGCTGACATTCGTGGTCCGTCGCGGTGATGACTCCGTCACACTTTCGGCGACGCCGCAATTGCGTGAAATCGAAACATTATTCGGCAAGAGCAAAATCGGAATGCTTGGACTGCAGGCGTCCGACAACCCGGCCGACGCCCGCGAAGAGCGCTATGGTCCATTGGAGTCGGTCGTGCTCGGAGCCGAGGAAACCTGGACGATCGTAAGTCGCACGAGCGTCTATCTGGGCGGTCTTCTGACCGGCCGCGAAAATGCGGATCAATTGTCAGGACCCATCGGCATCGCGCAGATTTCCGGTCAAATGGCCAAAGCGGTCGGGAAAGTGGGAGTGTCCCCGCTCGTCAATCTCATCGCGATCCTGTCCGTCTCGATCGGCTTCCTCAATCTGATGCCGGTGCCGCTGCTCGACGGCGGGCATTTGATGTTCTTTGCGATCGAAGCGGCGCGCGGAAAGGCGCTTCCAGAACGCGCGCAGGAATACGCGTTTCGCCTCGGACTCGCGATGGTTTGCACCCTGATGATTTTCTCGACTTACAACGATATCGCGCGGCTGTTGCGCAAATTGACCGGCGCCGACTCGTAGTCTCACGCAGAGACCGACCCCAGGCGCGCTTGGGGTCGGTTCGCTCGCCCAAAAATCGACATATTTTCGCAATCGTTGTTCCGATGGCTGCAACGATTGCGCGCAGGAGGTCACCGTGGGCCATGTGTTAACGGTGTGCTGACCATGAATCGTGGCTTTAGCGCCACGCATACGACAAATCGCTGGAACGACGCTTGTTCGGCATTTGCAGCATTGGTTAAACCTAGTAGAAAGAATCATCGAATCCGTAGGCGCGCGCTCCTAAGGCGCGCCTTTAGTGGGTAGCCCGCGCCATCGGCGGCGGATGTTGGGACGAGGACTAGGATTACATGCAGTCCATACGCGGCTTTTTGAAACGTCCGTCTTTCGTAATCGCCGTATTCGCGGCAATCCTTGCGTTCACCGTTCCAGCATTCGCGGAAGATATCGTCGTCGTGGGCAATACGCGTGGCGACGCGGAGATGATCCGCTCCTATTTCGCCGGCAGCAGCCCCGCGGAAGTGCAGCAGGGAGTCGAGGCCCTGCGCAATAGCGGCCGTTTTTCGAGCGTCACCGCAACTCGCGAGAAGGGGCGCGTGGTCATTCGCGTCTCGGAGAGCAATCTGATCAATCGCGTCGCCTTTGAAGGCAATAGCAAGGTCAAGTCGGAAGTTTTGCAGTCCGAAATGCGGACCAAGTCGCATGGGGCTTTCAGCCCTGCGACCGCTGAAGCCGACATCGCTCGCCTGCAGGAAATCTATAAGCGCTCCGGCCGCGCGGCGGCGAAAATCAGCTATCGGACGGTGGAGCTCCCGAACGGCCGCATCGACGTGGTGTTCACCGTGGTCGAAGGCGACAAGACGGGCGTGAAGGAGATCAAATTCGTCGGCAATCAGGTCTATTCGACCGGACGCCTCGTGGGTCTGATGGAGACGACGGAAATGAATTTCCTGTCGTTCCTCAAGACGAGCGACGTCTACGATCCGGACCGCATCGCCTCCGATCTCGAACTCGTCCGGCGATTTTATCTGAAGAACGGCTATGCCGACTTCCGCGTGATCAGCTCCGACGCCCGTTTCGATCCGGATCAGGGCGGCTATATCATCACGGTTGTGGTGGAGGAGGGGCCGCAATATCGCGTGTCGACGGTCGACGTCGAGTCGCATATTCCCGACATCGACCCGGCGACGTTGCGCCCATTGGTGCGCCTCTCAGAAGGAGACGTCTATAATGGCGATGCCGTTGAAAAGACTGTTGAATCTCTGACACGCGAAATTGCGCGGAAGGGCTACGCCTTCACGCAGGCGCGTCCAAGAGGCGAGCGCAACGCGGCCGCGCAGACCGTGGCCATCCGTTTCGTCATCGACGAAGGTCCGCGCGTCTACATTGAGCGCATCAATATTCGCGGCAACACGCATACGCGCGACTATGTCATCCGTCGCGAGTTCGAGATCGGCGAGGGCGACGCCTATAATCGCGTCCTCATCGAGCGCGCCGAGCGGCGCCTCAACGGTCTCGGCTACTTCAAGAAGGTCAAAATCAGCAATGAGCCGGGCTCCGCGCCCGATCGCGTCATTGTGATCGTCGACGTCGAGGATCAGCCGACCGGCAACTTCGGCGTGTCGGGCGGTTACTCCACAACGGAAGGCTTTATCGGCGAGGTCTCGGTCTCGGAGAGCAACTTCATGGGACGCGGCCAGGCCGTGCGCCTCTCCGTGCAGGCCGGACAACGCGCTCGCGGCGTGACGTTCAGCTTCACCGAGCCGTATTTCATGGATCAGCGCATCTCCGCCGGGTTCGACCTCTTCGCCAAGAAGTCGGACGCGTATAACTATTCCTACTACGGGACGACCTCGATTGGCGGCACGATCCGGTTCGGCATCCCGATCACGGATGAGATCAGCTTCTCGCCGCATTACTCGATTTACAAATCGACGATCTCTATCCCGAACACCAGCAGCAAGCCGTATAACGACTGTAACAACCCCATCTTCGGATATACGCCGGGCTTCGGATACGTCTACGCTCCGTTCCCCCAGAATCTGAATATCTTCGTCAACTGCTTGAGCAATGGCGAAGCGTCGCTGGCGATCAAGGAATCGCAAGGCACGCGAATCACGTCGCTCATCGGTTATTCGCTCGCCTACAACTCGCTCGACAATTACAAGAATCCAAAGAACGGGTTCCACGGCATCCTTTCGCAGGACATAGCGGGTCTCGGCGGCGATACGCGCTTCGTGCGCACGACCGGCGACGTTCGCTACTTCCACGAGATTCCCTATGTGGACGACGTTGTCGGCATTGCGCGACTGCAGGGCGGCAACATCTTCGCGCTGGGCAATTATCAGATGCGCGTGATGGATGAATTCAACCTCGGCCCGAGCCTCGTTCGCGGTTTCGCGCCCGGCGGCCTCGGTCCGCGCGACATCTCCAACTACCTGAGCACCCAAGGCAACTCGCTCGGCGGCTCGAATTACGTTGGCGGCTCGCTCGAAGTGCAATTCCCGATCTGGGGTCTCCCGAAGGACATCGGTTTGAGGGGCGCCTTATTCGCGGACGCCGGCACGCTATGGGATTTCCAGGGGCGGACCAATTTCGCCAGCAACAACTTGCCGACGATTCCGAACGTAACCTGCACGCTTCCCTATATGCCGCCGTTCTTCGGCCAGGGCACATGCGTGGTCTTGTCCGGCAATACGCCATCCATCCGCTCCTCCGTGGGCGCGTCGCTGCTGTGGCAGTCGCCACTTGGTCCGATCCGCTTCGATTATGCGGTGGTGACGTCCAAGGCCTATGGGGACATTACCCAGCGCTTCCGTTTTTCGGGCGGCACGAACTTCTAATAGCGCGCAGCGCGTAAGCTCTGCCGCTTTCCCGCAAAACGGGAACGAAATCGTCCTTTTCCGCCTTGCGCCGATTTCCTGCGCAAGGCGGTCATATGCCGATTTTTTGATGCAAAGCATCGCATTTATTTAAAAATGCCATTATGACAGTCGCCGATCCGCGAGAGACCGGCGCTGTTTAAATGCGGGGACAAGAGGAACTCCGCGATGAGCGCCATCAGCTTTTTCCGACTTGAGCGACCGTTCTCCCTTGCCGAAATCGAGAAGGTCGCCGGAGCTGCTCTATATCGCGACAGGCTGGATGACGGCTTCGTCGAGAAGGCGCTCATTCTTGGCGTCGCGCCGCTTGACGCAAGCCGACCCGGCGATCTGTGCTTCTTCGACAGCGCACGTTATTCTGCCGCTTTATCGCTTTGCCGCGCGACGGCCTGCTTGGTCCGCGAAGATCACATAGACCAATTGCCGCCTCAGACTGCGCCGCTCGTCGTCACGGATCCCTATCGCGCCATGACGCTCGTTATGGCGCATCTTTTCCCCAGCGCGCTGCGGCCAGAGTCCTTATTTTCGGCGAAGGGCGTTTCTCCCGGCGCGCTCGTGCATCCGGAGGCCCGCTTGGAGCCCGGCGTCACGGTCGACCCAGGCGCCGTGATCGGGCCGCGAGCCGAGATCGGTTCTGGAACGATCGTCGGACCGCATGCGGTCGTTGGCCCCAATGTGCGCATCGGCCGCGATTGCTCGATTGGCGCCCACGCCAGCGTCACTCATGCGTTGATCGGCAACCGAGTCATCGTCCATCCGGGAGCGCGGCTCGGGCAGGACGGTTTCGGCTTCGCAATGAGCGCGAGCGGACATTTGAAGACAGCGCAGGTCGGCCGCGTCATCGTGCAGGACGATGTCGAGATCGGCGCCAACACAGCGATCGATCGGGGCTCAACGCGCGACACGATCATCGGCGAGGGCTCGAAAATCGACAATCTCGTGCAGATCGGCCACAACGTTGTGATCGGGCGCGGCTGCGTGATCGTGGCGCAGACCGGAATTGCCGGTTCATGCGAGATCGGCGATTTCGCAGCTCTTGGCGGCCAATCGGCGATCGCCGGCCATCTGACGATCGGCGAGGGCGCCCGCATCGCGGCAAAGTCCGGAGTGATGCGCAATGTGCCGCCGGGCGCGCGCTTCGGCGGCGCCCCAGCGCGGCCGCTCCGTCGGCATTTGCGCGGCGAGGCTCTTCTCGATCGCATGGCGCGACGCGAGCCAAAATAGACCCGTCGCCGGCTTAATGAAGCGGCGTTCGGATTATCCAGCGTAAGGCGCGAAGACGCCACGCTCTAGGGAGGAGTAAAGCTATGAAAGACACCGTCTCGGGGCTGGCGCTCGATTGCGTCGACATCGCGGGGATCTTGCGCCGACTGCCGCATCGCTATCCATTTCTTCTGATCGATCGCGTCATCAATATTCGCGGCGATGAATATGGCGTCGGCATTAAGAACGTCACGATTAACGAGCCGCAATTTCAGGGGCATTTTCCCGGGCGGCCGGTGATGCCTGGCGTGCTGCTGATCGAGGCGATGGCGCAGACGGCGGGCGTCATCGCCACATATGCGCAAGGCGAAACGGAACATCCGAGATTGGTCTATTTCGTCACCATCGACGGGGTGAAATTTCGCAAGCCGGTGCTGCCCGGCGATCGCGTCGAATTCCACATGGAAAAGACCGCGCAAAAGCGAAACATCTGGTGGTATTCCGGCCGCGCGCTGGTCGACGGCGCGCTCGTCTGCGAGGCGAAGCTGAGCGCCATGCTCACCGAAAGTTAGGCGAAAGCTCAAAGTCGGTACATAAAGGCGGCGATAGCGTTTTGCGATCGGAGCGTTTCGCATGAGCTTTCGCGCTCATCCATCCTCGATTGTCGAAGAGGGCGCGCGCCTTGGCGAGGGCGTCGTGGTTGGGCCCTTTTGTCATATCGGCGCGAATGCGCAGCTCGACTGCGGCGTGCATCTTGCGTCGCATGTCGTCGTCGCGGGTGAGACGTTTATTGGAGCGCGCACAAAAATCTTTCCTTTCGCTTCGATCGGAACGCAGTCTCAGGATTTAAAATCCCGCAATGACGCCGGGCGATTGAAAATCGGCGCCGATTGCGTCATCCGCGAGGGCGTCACGATCAATAGTGGTAGCAGCCCTGGCGGCGGCGAAACGACTATTGGCGACCATTGCGCCTTTCTTGCAAACTCTCATGTCGCGCATGACTGCCTTATCGGCGATGGCGTCATTCTTTCAAACGCCGTCTTGCTTGGCGGGCATGTGCGGATTGGCGATCACGCTATGATTGGCGGCGGAACAGCCGTTCACCAGCATGTGCGCATCGGCGCTCATGTCTTTGTCGCCGGGCTTTCGGGGGTTGAAGGCGATATTGTTCCTTATGGCCTTGCAGGCGGCAATCGCGCGCATCTTTTTGGCCTCAACCTTGTGGGTTTGCGCCGGCGCAGTTTCTCGAACGAACGCATCGCACGACTTCGTAAAGCCTATCAAATGTTGTTTGGTTTTGAATCCGACGGCGGCGAAGGCGTTCTCGCCGAGCGCATCGACGCCGTGGCGCACGCTTTCTCGGACGATGAAGATATAAGTCTCCTGCTCGCCTTTTTGCGGGAAGAGACGTCGCGCCCGCTATGCGCGCCCCGCAAACGCGCGTCGAGTTAAAAGTTTGGAGCGGCCGCCTCGCATTTTTCTCGTCGCTGGCGAACCTTCAGGCGATCAACTTGGAGCGCTCTTGATGCGAGCGTTGCGGACCGCGCAACCGACCGTAACCTTTCTGGGCGTCGGCGGCGAAGCGATGACGCGCGAAGGTCTCGCGAGCCTTTTTCCGCTCTCCGATATTGCGGTGATGGGCTTGCTCCCAGTGCTGGCGCGCCTGCCGCAACTTGTTGCGCGCATCAATGCGACAGCGAGAGCTGTGGTCGAGGCCGCGCCCGATTGTCTCGTCATCATCGACGCGCCGGATTTCACCCATCGGGTTGCGCGTCGCGTGCGGCGGATGCTGCCGCAATTGCCGATCGTCGATTATGTCAGCCCCACCGTTTGGGCGTGGCGTCCGGGCCGCGCCCGCGCAATGCGCGCCTATGTCGATCATGTTCTCGCTGTCCTGCCTTTCGAACCAGCCGCCTATGCGCGTCTCAAGGGACCTCCATGCGACTATGTCGGCCATCCGCTCGTCGAGCAGCTTGACGAATTGTCTCCCAACGTTTCTGACGCGCGCGAGCGCCCGCTTCTGCTCGTTCTGCCGGGTTCGCGATCGGCGGAGGTCTCGCGACTCATGCCGATCTATGGCGAGGCGCTCGGCATTCTCTTGAGAGAAAATGCCGCTCTCGACGTCGCCATTCCCGTCGTTCCGCATGTGGAAGGATTGATAAGGGAGCGTCTGCGCGACTGGCCGATCGAGCCGCGCCTGATCTCGAAAGCTGAGAAATTTGCCGCCTTCCGCTCCGCGCGCGCGGCTCTTGTCACGTCAGGCGTCGCGACTTTGGAGTTGGCGTTGGCGAATGTTCCCATGGCCGTCGCTTACAAGGTCTCGCACGTGGAATATCTACTGAGGTTTCTGGTTTCGGTCCATTCGATCGTTCTGCCAAATTTGATTATTGGCGAAAACGCCGTGCCGGAGTTTTTGCAGGACCAAGCGACTCCCGCCCTGCTTGCGCAGGCGCTTGCGCCGCTCATCGCGGGCGGTAAAGAGCGACAGACGCAATTGGCGGCCTTTGAGCGCGTGCGCGAAAAAATTCTCGAGGCGGGCCCGCATCCGAGCGCTCGCGCGGCGGAAATCGTTTTACGATATGCGGCGCGCGGCCGCGGCGAGCGCGTCCGGCGCCGAATGATTTTGCGGCCGCAATGCGCAACGGAAGCGCTTGCTGGCTCGGCCCAACTCACCTCTTCGTCATGGGCAGATATTCGCGCTGTTTTTCGCCCGTATAAAGCTGGCGCGGGCGGCCGATTTTCGAACCGGGGTCTTCGATCATTTCCTTCCACTGCGCAATCCAGCCCACGGTGCGCGCGACGGCGAAGAGAACCGTGAACATCGCCACCGGGAAGTTCATCGCCTTGAGCGTGATGCCCGAATAGAAGTCGATGTTCGGGTAGAGCTTCTTCTCGATGAAGTAATCGTCGTGCAGGGCGATGCGTTCGAGTTCGAGCGCGACGTCGAGGAGCGGGTCATTCACGCCCAGCTCGTTCAAGACTTCCCGAGTTCGTGCGCTGCATGATCTTCGCGCGCGGATCGTAGTTCTTGTAGACGCGATGGCCAAAGCCCATCAGCCGGAATGGATCGTTCTTGTCTTTGGCGCGCGCAATGAACTGCGGAATGCGCTCCGGCGCGCCGATCTCGGCGAGCATCTTCAGAACCGCCTCATTGGCGCCGCCATGCGCGGGTCCCCAAAGAGAAGCGATGCCGGCGGCAATGCAGGCGAAGGGATTGGCGCCGGACGAGCCCGAGAGCCGCACAGTGGAGGTGGAGGCGTTCTGCTCATGGTCCGCATGCAGAATGAAGATGCGGTCCAGCGCGCGCGAGAGCACCGGATTGACCTTATATTCCTCGCACGGCACGGCGAAGCACATGCGAAGGAAGTTCGACGTGTAGTCGAGGTCGTTCTTTGGATAGACGAAGGGCTGGCCGATCGAATATTTGTAAGCCATCGCCGCGAGCGTCGGAATTTTCGCGATCATGCGCGTCGACGCCACCATGCGCTGAATGGGGTCCGCGATATTTGTCGAGTCGTGATAGAAGGCCGACAGCGCGCCGACCGACGCCACCATCACCGCCATTGGATGCGCGTCGCGGCGGAAGCCCTGGAAGAACCGCGCCATCTGCTCATGCACCATAGTGTGGCGCGTGATGCGATAATCGAAGTCCGCCTTTTGCGTCGCTGTCGGCAACTCGCCGTACAGGAGCAGATAGCACGTCTCGAGAAAGTCGCCGTGCTCGGCGAGTTGTTCGATCGGATAACCGCGATACAGCAGAATCCCGGCGTCGCCATCGATATAGGTGATCTTGGATTCGCAACTCGCCGTCGACGTAAAGCCCGGGTCATAAGTGAACATGCCCGTTTCGTGATAAAGCTGGCGGATGTCCACGACCGCAGGGCCAATGGTCCCGTGCTGGATGGGGAGGTCGACGACCTTGCCGTCAATGTGGAACGAACCCTCTCCCTTGGTCATAGCTCATCCCCTCTCATGCGTCACAAATAGGCAGATTTAATTCCCGTCCGGCTTCCTGCGGTGAGCAAGACGCGCGCCGCACCCGAACGCGAGGGGAAGAAAACCGCCTAGCCGCTATGGGCAGATTGTGCATTGCACAAAGCTATAACATTGCGGCGTGGCGTTCAAGCGACGCTTAACTTCCGACGCGCGCCTGATCCTTCAATCGGGCGAGGCTTTCTTCCCGGCCAAGAATTGCGAGAACATCGAATATGCCGGGCGACGTGGTGCGGCCGGTCAACGCCGCCCGCAAGGGCTGCGCGAGGTCGCCAAGCTTCACTCCCGTCTCGACCGACATGTCGCGTACGGCGGCCTCTGTCGCATGGGCGCTCCATTCATCGAGAGCGGCGAGGCGTGGCGCAAGTTCCGCCAGCCGTTCGCCGCCACCTTGCGAAAGAATTTGGGCCGCTTTGGGATCGAGCGAGAGCGGACGCTCTGCAAAAAGAAATTTTGCGCCGTCGAGCAGTTCGTTCAGTGTTTTGGCGCGCGCCTTCAATCCCGGCATCGCGGCGGCGAGCTGCGCACGTTTGGCGTCGTCGAGTTTCGCGGCGATCTCCGCGCCACCCTCCAGATAGGGCAGGGAGCGAATGAAAGCCTCGAGCAACTCGGCGTCGTCGGCGGCGCGCATGTAGTGCCCGTTCATGTTTTCGAGCTTGGCGAAATCGAAACGCGCCGGCGAGCGATGCACTTGCGAAAGATCGAACGCCTCGATCATCTCCTGCGTCGAGAAGAATTCCTGGTCTCCCTGACTCCAGCCGAGACGCACGAGATAATTGCGCAGCGCCGCCGGCAGATAGCCCATGGCGCGGTAAGCGTCGACGCCGAGCGCGCCATGGCGCTTGGAGAGTTTGGCGCCGTCCGGTCCATGAATGAGCGGAATATGGGCGAAGCCAGGCGCCTCCCACTCGAGCGCATCATAGATGTGCCTTTGGCGCGCGGCGTTTGTGAGATGATCGTCGCCGCGAATGATGTGCGTTACGCCCATGTCGTGGTCGTCGACGACCGCCGCAAGCATGTACGTCGGCGCGCCATCCGAGCGCAGCAGCACGAAATCGTCGATGTCCTTATTGGGGAAGACGACGCGGCCCTGCACGGCGTCCTCAATGACGGTTTCGCCTTCTGAGGCGGTCTTCAAGCGAATGACCGGCGCCACGCCAGGCGGCGCCTCGGAGGGGTCGCGGTCGCGCCAACGGCCGTCGTAGCGCGGCGGGCGCCCTTCGGCGCGGGCCTTCTCTCGCATTTCCTCCAGCTCCTGCGCCGAAGCGTAGCAACGATAGGCCTTGCCTCTGGCGAGCAGTTGCTCGGCCGCTTCGCGATGGCGCGCCGCGTTCGCGGATTGGTAGACGACGTCGCCGTCCCAATCGAGCTCCAACCATTTGAGACCGTCGAGAATCGCTTCGATCGCCGCCTGCGTCGAGCGCTCGCGGTCCGTGTCTTCGATGCGCAATAACATGCGTCCGCCATGTTTTCTGGCGTACAGCCAATTGAACAAGGCCGTTCGCGCGCCGCCGATATGGAGAAATCCGGTCGGCGAGGGAGCAAAGCGAGTAACGACGTTTTGCGGCATCTATGAGACCCGGAGGGTTGGAGACGGGAAAGAGTTTGATGGGGCTCGCCGCATCGGCGCGGTTTCGTGTAACATGCGCTGAAAGCGTTTTCACCCCCCTGTCGCGAGCAGGGGCCGTGCAAATTAGACCACCTATTTTCAGGTAGAACATATGGCGTCGGCCGATTTGTCGAGGGGCGGGCCTTGAAATGGATTGCGCGCTCCCCCTCCGTCGCAGTTGACGACAGGGCTCAGGGCCGCGAGGTCGGCGCATCGCCCCTTGCGGCGTGGCTGAGCGCCGCCTGGAACTCCGCGCTTGAGCAGGAGACCGCGCTCCGGCGTCCGTTTTTGTGGGCGCCTGTCGCAGCCGGCGCCGGCGCGCTGCTTTACTTTGCGGCGGATCGCGAACCTTCGCTCGTCGTCGCGGCGATCGCCTTCGTTGCGGCGAGCCGGTTTGGCGTTTCTGTTACGCGCGCATCGGCGCGCTTTCACCGTTCTTGTTGGACTTGCATGCATTTGCGGCGGCTTTGTTTCCGCCTCCTGGCGATCGGCTCGCGTCGATGCGCCGATCATTCCGCGCGTGGGGATCGGCGTTCTGACGGGCTTCGTAGAGGAGCTTGATCCGCGCCGCGCCGGCGCGCGTTTCGTTCTGCGCGTCGCGAGCGCCGAAGGATTGCCGGGCGACGTGACGCCGCGCCGCGTGCGGCTCACCACGCGCGGCGAACCACAGTTCGCCGCCGGCGATTTCATCGCGCTGAAGGCGCGGCTCCTGCCGCCCGCTCACGCAGCCTTGCCCGGCGGTTATGATTTTGCGCGAGACGCCTATTTTGCAGGAATTGGCGCTGTCGGAAACGCGCTTGGGCGCATCGAAATCCTGTCGCCGCCTGACCCCGCTCCGTTGTCGCTGCGCTTCTTCGCCGCAGTGGACCGGATGCGCAATGCGCTCGCGGCGCGCGTCTATCGCGAACTCGACGGCGATACGGGAGCGATCGCCGCCGCCATGGTGACGGGCAAGCGGGATTTTCTCAGCGACGACGCGAAGGACCTCATTCGCCGCGCCGGCATTTTCCACATCATCACCATTTCCGGCGTTCAGATGACGCTCGTCGCGGGAATATTCTTCGTCGGTCTGCGCTGGTTGTTCGCATGTTCGCAGACATTGGCGCTGAACTATCCGATCAAGAAATGGGCCGCGGCGCTCGCCATGATCGGCGCCATTCTTTACGACGTCTCGACGGGATCGCGCGTCGGCACGGAACGCGCGCTCATCATGACGCTCGTCATGCTGAGCGCGGTGCTCTTCGATCGCGTCGCCTTATCGATGCGCAATCTCGCCTTCGCCGCCTTCTTCGTCGTGGCGTTCGAACCGGAGGCGTTGCTCGGCGCAAGCTTTCAACTCTCCTTCGCTGCGGTTGCGGCGCTCGTCGCCGTTTACGAAACGCGCGGGGCCATGATCGCGCGGCGACGAGAGACGCCCGCGCATGTGGTTCCGCAGGGCCGGCTCGCGATCTGGCGCGAAACGATTGCAGATCGTTTGTTGCACGGGCCCTGGGCGGCGCTCTTCGCCACGCTTTGCGCAACCTCGGCGACCGCGTCCTTCATGGCGAATGACTTTCATGAGCTCAGCCCCTATGTGCTGATCGGCAATCCTTTGACGCTCGCCATCATCGAATTCTTCGCCATACCGGGCGCCTTGCTCGGAGCGGCGCTCTATCCGCTCGGGCTCGATCGTTTCGTTTGGCACTATGTGGGGCTTGGCATCAATCTCGTGACCTATCTCGCGGGATTGATCGCCAGCGCGCCCGGCGCGAGCCTCCATGTCAAAACATTTCAGCCTTGGGCGATCGTATTTCTGGCGCTCGCCGTCCTGTCGCTCGTCTTGTGGCGGACATGGCTCATGCGTGCGATGGCGATCCCTTTTGCGGCGATCGGCCTGTCCGGAGCGGTTAACAGTGAAAGCTTCGATCTCGCAGTTGCGCCGACGGGGGAGGCGGCCGCGCTGCGCCTTCCTTCAGGCGAACTCGCGCTGCTCGGGCGCAAGCCGCAAAATTTTGTCGGGGAGCAATGGCTGCGCGCCGACGCCGATGCGCGCGCGCCCGCCGATGCGAAAGGCGGCTCGACATGCGACGATCTTGGATGCGTCGCGCGCGCAATCGATGGCCGCTTCGTCGCGCTTGTCGAAGACCGTGCGGCGCTGATTGAAGATTGCGGGCGCGCCGCGATCGTGATCACTCCGCTCTTTGCGCCGCAAGGCTGCGAAGCGCCTATCGTGATCGATCGGCGCAAGCTCGCCGAGACGGGAGCCGTCACATTGCAATTCAAGAATGATCGCGTCGAATGGAATACAGCGCGCGCGCCGGACGAGGACCGCCCATGGTCGCGCGCTCCATTGAAGCGCAAGGCGCGTCAAACTCCCGCGGCAGACGGCGACGCAAAAACGCGCGAGCGCGAGGAAGATGCGTCTGCGTCGGACGCGCTGGAGTGATGGCCCTGCGGTGATTGGAGTGAGTTCGTTTGGATGGCCGGGACAAGCCCGGCCATGACGGCCAGGGCTTCTCAGTATTTGCGCAACAGACTGACGAGCTTGCCCTGAATACGCACGCGGTCGGGACCAAAGATTCGCGTTTCATAGGCGGGATTGGCGGCTTCCAGAGCAATGGAGGCGCCGCGGCGACGCAGGCGCTTCAAAGTCGCTTCCTCTTCGTCGATCAGCGCGACGACGATGTCGCCCGTCTCAGCGGTGTCCTGCTTTTTCACCACAACCGTATCGCCGTCGAGAATGCCGGCTTCGATCATCGAATCGCCGCGCACTTCCAGCGCGAAATGTTCGCCCGAGGACAGAAGGTCCGGCGGCAGATTGATGGTGTGGCTGCGGCTTTGCAGCGCGGAAATCGGCGTGCCGGCCGCGATGCGACCCATCACGGGGATGGCGACCTGCTGGCCGTTGTCCTCTTCGCCGCGCTCATGCAAGGGGCGCACGCGGCCAAGATTGCCCTCGATCACGGACGGCGCGAATTTTCCCGAACGCGACGCGGAGCCGTTTGGCGTCGCTGATTCCGGCAGCCGGAGAACCTCCAGCGCGCGAGCCCGGTTTGGCAGGCGACGGATGAAGCCGCGCTCCTCGAGGGCGAGAATCAGGCGATGAATGCCGGACTTCGAACGCAGATCCAGCGCGTCCTTCATCTCGTCGAAAGAGGGGGGAACCCCCGTCTCCTTCAGACGCTCATGGATGAAGCGCAAAAGATCGCTTTGTTTTCTGGTTAGCATTCGGTGAGGCCCCCGTCGCGCTTGAGCAAATCAGCTCGGCGCGCGCATTGTTAATGCGGTTCATAAACAAATCATGAACAGGAGCATACTCGTTCTCTATGCGTTCCGCAAGGGGACAGGGGGTAATGTCCGAAGGGACAGCGCCGGGGCGATACTTTGGAGACGATTAGAGAGGCGATTAGAGGGGAGTCGCGCGGTGGATTTCGAGGAAGCGTTTCGACTCGCGTCGGGCGGCCTTTGAACCCGCTCGCCCGCCGCGTTACAAGCCGGGGAACATTCCGCTCTCGATAAACGCCGTCCAACCGACGCCGCTCAAAGGCCAAAGCAACGCCCTGACGAGAGGTTGTTGGGAGAACGGACCAAAGGCGCCGTCCTTCAGTTGTTCAACCCGCTCCAACAGCGTTTTCAGTTGCTCGGCGTGGCTGCTTTCCCCGCCCGCCTCTCTGGCGCGGATCACTCCATCCGTCAGACTTTGTCTAGCGGTTTCTCGAGCGGCTTTCGCCGCCCAGCACAACATGAGCGCGCTGCCGAAGACGAACGAGAGGCTAATGCCTTGCGCAATTAAAATTGTGAGATTGGGCGCGTAATTTGCAAAGACCGTGCTGCGGGAGACGATCAGCAATGCGATCAAAATGAAGGGATAATAGATGAGCGAGCCGATGCAACGCGTGCGCTTTGCGACGAAGTCGAGGTCGATCCAATCGTGCACGAGCTGCGATGGCAGCCGCAGACGTCCCTTGTAGACGCCTTCCGTTCGGGATGGCCACACGCTCTGGGAGCGACGCAGATTGTTGACAAAGATAAGGCAGGAGCATGTCGCGTCGAAGACGACGAAAGTCAAAAGCAGCATGAGGATGACGTCGCCCATGGTCGATAACATATACAGATCATTCGCCAGTTGGCCGCGGGCGGGAACCGTCGGCGGGCCGAACATTGGGGCAAGAACAAACCGAACGACTCCGAACATAATGCCTGTGTAAAGCAATGCACGCAGAAAGCGGCGCCAGAATCTCTCTCGACGCAGATAGTTTTCCCACTCCGCTTCGACCTGAAGCGGCCTTGTTTCCGCCAAGGGATCGCGCCGTTCAATGGAAAAATCGTAACGGCCAATGATCTTGAGACGATTGCGGATGTTTTGAACGATTGAGGTCAGCTCTTCTTTTAGACGAATGGGTCGGTTGAGCTTCATATCCGCGGCGATCTCTTCGAGATTCTCGCCGAGCCGGCGTCTTGCTCGGAGCAAGAAGCACACGGCGAGCACAATCCCCAGACTTCGGAGCAGCACGGTGGGCCAAACACTGACGCCTTGCAGGAGAGCGAGCGGTTCTCCGTCGCCGTAGCCAGTCAAAAATTGCGCAAGGTCTTCCCAAAAAAGGCAAGCCAGCGCCCCAAGGCTGAAGCCGAGAACGACAAGTCCCGCCTCGAACCCCACTTGCTTCCTTACGTTGCGGAAACAGAACGCCGCCAAGCCAAGGACTGCGATCGCCGCAAGCCCTCCCGCCAATTTCAAACGGCTGCTTTTCTCGAATGTCGGATAGAGCGGTTCGATGATCTTCGGTTGAGCCGGCAGCCCTTCAAGCTTCTCCAATTCCTTCATGTTCACCGGCTGGATGTAACCGCAACCAAGGGAGTCTGCATCCGCCCAGCACGGCCATGCGTTAGGCTTGCTCGTCTGCCAGGTTCGTTCATTGACAAACCGGAGGACGCTAGCGGAGTCGGGTCTAACTTCGCGCTCTTCCTGATCTTCATATTGCCGTTCACGAGCAGGGAGGGGCGGCCCTTCCCACGGAAAAGAAAGTATGTCGCCGTTCCGCGAGACCTCAAACAACCGAGGACTATTGAGTTGATTGGCGATATGGGTTGAAAGCGCTTGTGGCGTTTCCCAATTCTTAGCGGGATCGCCAATAGCCGAGAGGGTCGCGAGGAACGCCGAGGTTTGGTACGTGTCGCGAAAATCAGGGATCTCACCTTGAAATTTCTCACTGAGGTTCGGCCCGAAGCTCGATGAAATGATGAGATTACGCGTAAACGGGAGTTCGCTCTTTATTGTGAGCGCCTCATCGAAATCGGTCGTGAAGAACAAAGCTTCGGGAAACTGCGGTCGCAACGCTCGCAAGACTAACAGCTTGTCAAACACATCGCTGCCGAGGATGCCGATGGCCTTTATTCTCTTTAGGGGGCCCTCCTTGCGAAGGTCGTCATCGATTTTATGAAGGTGATTGCTGATCCGTCGCAGATAATCAAACTGGCTTTGACCGATAGGCCGTTCCAGAGTTTTCGTATCGCCCTCGGCCTTGAAGAAGTCCGCGACGCCCGTCTGTTTCTCCTTTGGACTTGTCGCGTTGTCTTCTTTCCTGTCATCTCTCCGTTCAATTGAGGGCAGCAGACCATCAAGCCCTCTTAAATAGGTAAATTTATGAATTGAACGGGGATCAAGTCCGGTGGAAACGAGTTGACGCTCAACCGCTTGAGGGAGCGTCCTTCCAAAAAAAGTATCCCATTCCGAGATCAATGCGATGGCGTCTGACGGTTCGACACGGCGTTTTCTTAGCTCTGTCGCAATTCCTTGGGCGAGCGTGTCGTCAGTTGCAATTGTCCTTTGCACATGTATGCCGAACTGGCCGAAATAGCGCTGCACCGTCTCACAGGTCCCACCCAAATGATCCAAAAGCTGATCGTCCGATGCGCTCGCGCCATACGCATAAAACCAGACGTTCTTCAGGCCGGGCCATCTGTCTTGACGCGAGGTCCGTTCGCACGCTTTGTCAACGGAAAGACCGACGAGCAACTCGGCCGTATCCTTCACCATCTCGCGCAGCATATCGGACGAATACGGGCCAATGATTTTGACGCGACCGCCATTGGGGCGACCAAGAAACATCATTAATTCTGACAGCTTATTGAGCGGTCGCCCCTTGAGAATTTCTTCGTTCAGCCAAAGCACAAGGACGCGTTGATTTGCGGCATGAAGCGTTGGCGAAGGCCTTTCGAAGCCCTCGTAAGGAATAACGGAGCGTTCCCACGTTATTTCGTTGGGCTGCAATAGCTGCCGATAATGTTGAAATTGGCGCGGCCACGCAAACGTCGGTAATGGCGAGGCGATAAACCGCCACGCTTCCTCGCGAGGCGGCGCTTCGCCCAATTGCCAAAAGAAATAGCCAATGTGACGCGCGTCCTCCGGCACAAATCCGGCGCGCTCAAGGCCTGATAGAACCGCATAGCGTGCGCGTCGCCGTTGCTCGGCGTCTTCGGAGTAGGGGGCGCCCGAAACGGTAACGCCAAGCACGAGCGTCTCTCCGTCGCTGACCGACAAGGGTGGTGAGGCGCAATCACGCGTATCCTGGCATTCCTTCCCGCGGTCGCGCTTGCGGAGCTGCTTGTCCACCGCTTCAAAAGGGTCCTGCCATAGGCGTGCATTGATGGTTTGAGGGGCAGGTTCGCTGTGGATGCTCGTCTCGGTTATCGCCGGACGCGAATCCACGAGCGGCGCTTCTCGATGAAAAAAATAGACGCTTGTTGCAAAAAGGGCGACGAAGATGGCGCCGCCATTGGCCAAATTTGAGCCGGGCTTGTCGTCAGTCGCCATGAGCGTTCCCTCCAACGCTCTCTAGCTGGACAGCTCGGTAAGTATCGGCATTTCTTGGCGCCGCCTTCTGAGGGGGCGCGCTGAGCCGGCGTTGCAATTATCCGGCCTATCTCTAATGCTGAATCTACTTACATCCTCGGCAATCCAGACTGAGAAAAAAACTATTTCCGCTCAACCCGAACGTTCCTGGCATCGTTTTGTTCCCGCCAACTACAAATTCTTTCATTTTATCAGGATAAGCGCCACCTGAGGTAGTTCATCGCGAATAGGGCCGGAAGCCTGATCGCCACCTTACTGCGCAAAGCGGCGCCGCCGCCGATAGCGCCGCGCCCCGGCCCCATCCCGCCCTTAACTCGCCTTCCGGGAGGCGCGGCGATCGAAAAACAACGCCTGGCTGATCGCTGCTTTGACCGCTTCCTGCTGAAACGGTTTGGTGATCAGAAACGCCGGCTCCGGCTTTTCGCCGGTGAGCAGGCGTTCGGGATAGGCGGTGACGAAAATGACCGGAACCTGGAACTCGGTCAAAATTTCATTGACCGCTTCAAGACCCGAACTGCCGTCCGCCAATTGAATATCGGCGAGCACGAGTCCAGGTCGTCGCGCGTGCACAAGGGCCATGGCTTCCTTATGCGTGCGCGCGGTTCCGATGATTTCATGGCCCAGCTCGCTGACCATTGTTTCCAGGTGCAATGCAATGATCGGCTCGTCTTCGATGATCAGCACGCTCGTCGCCACTTGTTCGGCGATTTCGCGGCCAGCTTTGTCGATCAGCAGGATCGCCTCAGAGGGACTGGCGCCGAGTATCGCAGCGACGTCCTCGACCCCAAATCCTTCCACTGTGCGCAGCAAAAACGCCTGACGCGGCAGAGGAGTGAGCGTATCGAGATTGCGCTCCGCAACGGAGCGCTCGAAGCTGACTGGCGCGGGCCGGTCATTGCGATTGGTTGCGGACCACAAGGTTAAAAAGATTTTGTAGAGCGCATGTCGAGGCGGCAGGTCCGTTGGGAAAATCGATGGATCGGAGATCAATGCTTCGAGCGTCTCGGCCACATAGGCGTCTCCGCTCGTCTGCGAACCACTCAGCGCGCGCGCGAAGCGTCTGAGGAAAGGTAAATGCGAACCGATTTCACGTGCTAGCTGCATGTCGTGGATCCCTGTTTCCATCCGTGAAATAACTTCCTGAAAACGTATTTTGACAAGAGATTTTTTTTCGCCCGAAATGGAACAAGCAAGCGGGGTCGGAGTTGTTACTCTACGGTCGGGGCTAGCCCCTCAAATATAGCGCCGTAACCATGATGAGTGCGTGTTTTAAACGCTGGCCGGGCGCCAAGATGATGTCTAAATTCGAAACTTCCCAGCTCAAATACGATGAAGCCCCTTCGCGCCGGCCGAGCCAAACGGGGCCTTCGCGTTTGAGCCCCTCCGGGCAGGCGGCGATCGGAGCGGCGCTCCGAACGCTTTACGATGATCTGGTTCAATCGCGTCTCCCTGACAATTTGCTGGCGATGGTCGTCGAGCTTCAATCAAAAGAAAAGGTCTGTGGCGGATGACTTACCGCCCTATATGGCAGTGACGTGAGCCGCCACTATTTAAGAGTTCACAGCGTAATTTGTTTCATGGGCGTTCGTAAAATCCGTTGATCATTGACGAGAGGCGGCCCGCTTGTCGTTGGCCCTCGGGACCCATGGAGCTTGATTTTGAAAAAGGAAAAGCGCGCGACCGTTAGGCGGCGCGGTCTGACGAGCGGCGCATCCGGATGCCGCTGACGCGAATCAAGAGCGTTCGCTTAAGACTCGTGGCGAGCGTAGCGCTTATTGTCCTGCCGATTGCGAGTTTGAGCGTCATTCTGGCGTCGACGACCTATCGATCCCTTATAGAGGGAATTGAGGCGTCGCAGATTCAAATCACATCACATTACGGCGTGCGCACGCATGCATGGTATCGCGGAGCCGCGCGCGCTCTGCTCTCTACGGCCGCCAGCATCGACTCATTTACGGGCGCGGATGCGGATTGCAACGCAAGTCTTAGAAGCGTGATCGCCGCCAACGACGGCTATAAGGCCATGCGCGTTCGCTTTGGAGGCGGTCGGCTGTGCGAGGCGAGCGTCGACGACAAATTCAGCGCTGAGCAATTGAACGCCATTGCACAAGATCAGGCGGCGCGCGCGCATACGCAACGTTGGCCCGGGACGAGAGACGGAATGGCGCGTTTCGACGTGATTCGGGTCGGCGGAGCCCTTTATCTGCTCGTCGATATTCTCAATATCGACGCGAGCGGCGAAGAGTGGAGAGCGTTTGTATTGGCGGATCCGTTTCTCTTGGCGAGCGCGTTGCAACTCGATCCAATGGATCGCGGCGTCGCTTTCGCCGTGATGAAGCGAGGCGGTGAGTTGATCGTCGCGCGCGGCGCTTCAATGACCGATCTCTCTTGGCTTCCGGCGCAGGAAAAATTGAGTTCCGGTGTGACCCTTTGGCGCGGACCCTCGCTCGCGGGTCATATTTCGTCTTACGGCGCACGGATGATAACGGAGCCGGACCTCTATGTGTTGGCGCGCTTCGACGATCATGCGAGCCGAGCGGCCTGGGAGCAATTTCTCATCTTATGCGTGACCCCGCTGCTGACGATCCTGCTTCTGTTCTACGCATATGAGCGCATCGTTCAGAAGGACGTGATCCGATGGGTCAAGGCGATTGAAGCGTCGGCGCGCTCGCAGATGCTCAATCCCGGTCGGGCCTTGCCTGCGCCTGTCGACCCGAAGATGCCGAGCGAACTGAAAAGCGTTTCCGAAGCGCTGAACGCCATGATGGGGGACGCCAATAAGCGCGAAAACGCATTGCGCAAGCTCCTCGAAGTCAATCGCGATTTGATGCGGGAACTTCATCACCGCGTCAAAAACAGCCTTCAGGTGATTCAAAGCTATCTCGCCTTGTCGCGTCGCGAACACGAGAATGAAGACAATTGCCGCCTCGCGGAAACAGAAGCGCGAGTGCAGGTGCTGGCGACCGCCTACCGGCTCGCTCTGACGGAGGGGGGCATGCGGCTCGTGCCCATCAAGCCCTTCACCGAAGAGATTGTCGACAATATTTCGTCTTTCGCGCGCGCGCCGGACCAATGGCTTTCGCTTTCGCTGGAGTGGGACGGCGCTTTGGTCATCGACCGCATAATTCCCCTTGGACTGGCGCTCGTGGAGATTCTCATCGCCGGGCTAAATGCGAAGGACGCGACGAATGTCAAAGTGACTTTGCGCGCTTTCGATGGCGATCAGATCGAGCTCTGCGTCGCGGTCGATGTTGCAGGTGGAAAACAGGCCATCGGAGAAAGTCATGGCCGGCCTCGCGGCGCAACTTGGCGCACAGCGAGAACTCGGCGATGACGGACGCGTCTTTATCTGGAGATTTACGCCCTAGGCGAGTCGATCATGATCTTGCGGCGAGAGCGTGGCGTGAAATTCAGTTTCGTCAGGCGCGCCGTTTCACGCGAGAGCTGCGTCTCGTCTGACGCGGCGGCGTGTCTCTTCTCATCAAGCGCGGCAATACGAGGTGGGGAAGCACGCCTTCGCGGATGATCGCTCGACGCAATGGTCCGATCGCCGTCATTGCGATGAACCCCGCTCCGCGCAACAGGTCGACCGGCAAATAGGGCACGATCAGCGAGCGATTCAGCAGATCGACGCCATGGGTGCGGAATCCGATGTCGCCTCGGCGGTGACGTTCGTAACGCGCGAGAGCGCGTGAGAGCTCTTTCTCATTCTCAAGATCGACGCTCGCCAGGCAATCCTCGAGATCGGCGACGTCGCGGAGGCTGAGATTCAGCCCCTGCGCGCCAATCGGCGGAAAGGCGTGGCATGTTTCGCCTACCAGAGCGAGGCGTCCGACCGCATGCTGCGAAACCTGCATGCCGCCCATGCGGAACTGCCCGATTTCGCTTTCGATCTTCACAGCGCCCAAAATGGATTTGGCGTAGTCCTCGATTTCGAATTCGAGCTCCTCACGCGTATTGGCGAGCCGTCGCCGAGCGTCAGCGACGCTCATCAACCAGACGAGGCTCGAACGATGCGGCGCGTTTGCGCGACCGGGGAGAGGAACGAGCGTGAACGGGCCGCTGCGCGTGTGATATTCGGTCGAAATATCATCATGCGGGAATTCATGCGACATCAGCAAGGTCAGCGCGACCTGCGGATAGGTCCAGTCTTTCGTGTCAATTCCAGCGGCGGATCTTGCTTTGCTCTGACGCCCATCCGCCGCGATGACGAACTCGGCTTCATAGCGCGAGCCATCCATGAGGATTGCGGTCGCTCGGTCGCCGGTGAAATCATAGTCGACGATGTCGGCTTCCACGATATCGAAAGCCTTCAGCTCACGCGCATAGCCGATGAGAACCTCGGTGAGGTCGTCATTGGAAATATTCAGTCCAAGCTCCGGCAGATCGATTTCTTCGGCGCGCAAGAGCAGCTCGGGCACCGGCAGCAATTGATCCGTATCGTCGATCATGCGGATCGCCGCGATACGATTTGATTTTGCCTTGACCTTTTCAAGCACGCCAAGCGCGTCAAGGAAACGAATGGAAGCCTCGAACAGAGCGACGGTGCGGCCAGGGAGAGGCGAAGGCAATCGCCCCACGAGCGTCACCTGATACCCGGCGCGCGAAAAGGCGATCGCGGCCGTGATGCCGGTTTGTCCAGCGCCCACAACCAGGATTTGGGTCTTCGTAATGCGCGACGGATCGACGTGCGCTTTATTCTGCGTCATTGGCCTTTGCCTCCATTGAAGGCGTTCTACACCAACCGGAGACATTGCAGAAGCGGATCGTTTGGTCCCAAACGACCAAGCGGCGGCCACAGTCCATGGCCGCCGCCCTCACTAATGCAGTTTGCAGGGAGATTCTAGAATTTAACCAAAGCAGCCTCGCCGGTCAGAACATGCGAGCGATAAAAATCGGCTTGGCCGTTGGGCGGACCGATGATCGAGAAATTGATGAATGGCCGCGATGCCGAGCGTCGTTATGTTGACGGAATTGGCGAAGCGCAAATTCACTCTTGGAATGAGAAGCGTGAAGGTCGTCGATCCGGTGTCGACGGTTTGGCGAAGGAACACGGTGACAAGCGTGCCGAGTTCGCTCTCTGTTTTTCTGATTTGATCCCCGGAAAACTGCTTGCTTTGGAGCGCGTCCTGATAGCCGAAATGCGGCTTGCCGTCGAACCCCGACGTTGAATAGGTGACGTGGATGTCATCACCCTGCAATTGAAAGAAATTGGGATGTTCGAGAGCCGCGGCGGATTTGGCCGCGAGCGCTGCACTGGAATGAGCCATTGTCATATCTCCTTAAAGAACGGGCGGGACACAGTCCCCGCATGAAAAAAATTGCTTCAAAATTGTCCCGCCCTCATCAGGGACGAACCAGAACTAGGCCGGTCGCGCCTCGTGACAAGACTGCGCGGATTCGATTTTTGAAAAAATGCGCTAATGTGACGTAGCAACATAGGTTCGCTCACCATTATTGGTCCATGTCGCCAGCGCTCGCCGGTCTTCTCGTCCATATATTCACCGCCTGTGGGGCTGCTCTTGGCCTCGCCGCGCTCTTTTTCGCGATCGATGGACAATTTGTGACGATGTTCGCCTGGCTTGGCGCCGCATTCATCGTGGACGCCGTCGACGGAGCCTTGGCGCGTCGCTTCAATGTCGTCGAGACGAGCCCGCATATTGACGGCGTCGTGCTCGATCTCGTCGTGGACTTTCTGACCTATGTCGTCGTGCCGCTCGTCGCCCTGTGGCGCTCGAATCTGCTCGCGCCGCCGCTCGCCTTCCTTTTATGCTGCATCGTTTGCGGGGCTTCTGCGCTCTATTTCGCAGATCGGCGCATGAAAACAACGGATCTATGGTTTCGTGGCTTTCCGGCCGTATGGAATGTGCTGGTGTTTTACCTTCTCGTTCTGCGGCCGCAACCATTGTTGAGCGCCATCATCATCATCGGCGCCTGTCTGGCGATGTTCGCGCCAGTGACATTCGTGCATCCGTTTCGAGTCTTGCAATGGCGTCGTGCGACCACCGCTATGACAATCGTTTGGGGACTGGCCGCTCTTTCGGCTCTGGATCAAGATCTCTCCAGAGCCGGGCAGGGGACAAAAACCACGCTGATTGCGACGGCGGCTTACTTTCTAGCGTTGCCATTATTGCGTAAACATGCGCCGTTAGAATGAAGCCGATTGAGCGATGTGGAGAGCAGGATGGTGAAAGCTATTCGCGTGCACAAGCCTGGCGGACCCGAGGTGATGCAACTCGAGGATATCGAACTTGCGTCGCCGGGGCCGGGCGAAATTCAAATCGCTCACCGCGCCATTGGCGTCAATTTCATCGACGTGTATCGGCGCACCGGCGCCTATCCGGCCGAATATCCGTTCACGCCCGGGCACGAAGGCGCGGGCGAGGTGACCGCTGTCGGCGAAGGGGTAAAAGATTTTGAGATCGGCGACCGCGTCGCCTATGTCGGTTCGCTCGGAGGATATAGCGAAGCGCGCAACATCGAAGCCTCATCGGTGGTGCATTTGCCGAAATCCTTTTCATTCGAGACCGGCGCGGTCATGATGCTGAAGGGGCTGACTGCGCAATATCTCTTGCGTCGCACTTTTCGCGTCAAGAAAGGGGATCGCGTGCTCGTGCATGCCGGCGCAGGCGGTGTCGGACAATTGCTCTGCCAATGGGCCAGTTCGCTTGGCGCGAAAGTCATCGCGACGGTCGGCAGCGAGGAGAAAGCAAAAATCGCGAAAGACGCCGGCGCGAAACATACGATTCTTTATAAGAACGAGAATTTTGTGGAAGCGGTTCGCGAATTCACGAAGGGGCGCATGTGTCATGTCGTCTACGACGGCGTGGGGAAGGCGACGTTCCCGGGATCTCTCGATTGTCTGCGGCGCTTTGGAATGTTCGTGAGCTTTGGCTCGGCGTCCGGTCCAATCGAGGCCTTCAACATTCTCCTGCTTTCGCAGAAAGGGTCGTTGTTCGCGACTCGCCCTTCGCTTTTCACGCATATTGAAAAACGCGCCGATCTTGAGGAGATGACCGAGGATCTCATCCGAGCGGTCAAACGCGGTCATGTGAAGTTGGAGGTGGGCGCCGCCTATCCGCTGGCTGCCGCTCAAACCGTTCACGCGGCGCTGGAGGCGGGTGAGACAGCCGGATCGCTGGTTCTCCTGCCTTGATCCGAGCTTTAGAAAGCCCATGATTCGCGAAAGTTCAAGATTGTTGCTTTTTTGACACTTCGCTGTGGACGGCCGCAATAATTGCCCACATCCACTTGAATTTTATCGATAAACGTTTTGGGTCGATTCTGTCTAACCTGTGCAATTCCGCTTTAAAACCCGCTTTCCCAACTGCGGCTGAACAATTGTGCGGCATTATGGCCGCGCCTAATCGCGAAAGAATCAATTATATTGTAGATGTTCCGGCTTAGAGGTTCCTCCCGCCTCTCGATGGGCCCGAACCGCCTTAAAGCCCGGCTCAATCGCCGGGTTTTTCTTTTGCCAAAATTTGCTGCTCAGATAACGCATGAAACCGATTCCGCGAGCGCCGGAAGGTGACGCTGTCGGTTGATTTGATGAGCTTATGGTTGCATTTCATTGGGAATAAGCTCATGTTGAGAACGCGGCGCTTGTCGCCGCGAAGCATGAAGGGTCGCAACGCTGACAACAAGTGTTCTTCCTGAGATGAACTTCGCTTCGTCTCATCCGGTCGCGGCGCCGCACGGCTCCCTCTCCGGTTCGATCGTGCAACAAGTCCTCGCAAGCCTCGACGAAGCCAAGGCGGAGGACGTCATCAGCATCGACTTGCGTGGGAAAACGGCTCTTGCCGACGATATGATCGTCGCAGCGGGTCGCTCTACCGTGCATGTCGGGGCAATCGCCGACAGAGTCATCAAAGCCTGCAAGGCTGCTGGCGTCGTCGCTCCCCGCGTCGAAGGTCTGCCGCAATGCGATTGGGTGCTCGTCGACGCCGGCGACGTCATCGTGCATATCTTCCGTCCCGAGGTTCGCCAGTTCTACAATCTTGAAAAGATGTGGGGCGGCGACCGTCCGAGCGAGCGGCGCGCGGTCTAGACGCGAGATGCGTCTTGGAATTCTTTGCGTGGGCCGGCTGAAGGCCGGGCCCGAGCGTGAGATTTATGCGCGCTATTCAAAGCGCATTGCAGCCATCCGCAACATCGGCCTCGAAGGCTTGGACCTCAAGGAGGTCGACGAGAGCGCAGCGCGCAGCGTTGCGGAGCGTCTCTCGCAAGAAGGCGCAGCCCTGCAGGCGGCTTTGCCTTCAGGCGCGAACCTTGCGATCTTCGATGAGCGCGGCCCGAGCGCAAACAGTCAGGATTTCGCGCGATTCATCCAAGGCGAGCGCGATCGATCGATCAAATCGCTGTGGTTCGCAATCGGTGGCGCAGAGGGGTTAGACCCCGGAGTGCGGGAGCGGGCGCGCGCTGCTTTTTCGTTCGGCGCAATGACCTTGCCGCATCAATTCGTGCGGTTGCTTGCCGCCGAACAGATTTATCGAGCGATGACGATCATGTCTGGCCACCCTTATCACCGCGGATAGGCGACGTCGCTGGGCCACGCAAAAAAAATGCCGCGCGGACCGCACCCTCAGGGCGCTGGGTCAATGCGCGACATAATATGGCAAAACCTTCACCAGCGACCAGCATGTCGCGAGGACGCAGAATGTGAGGGGTTTATTAGATTGTGGCGCGCCCGTTTGATGCGGGGGCCACGGTTCGCGGCATTAGCCGCCGTGCGAAATGATGGGCGCGAGATAAATCAAGCCGCCGAGTAGAACGATCGCACCGACAAACCAACCTAGCGACTTGATAATTTCGCCGCCCGAACGCTTCATAGCCATCTGGCTTCTCTCCATGACATCCCTGCAATTCGAAGATTATAAGCTGAGCGCAGGAATATCGCGTGAAGCGCAGCCTATTTGTCATAATGCGATGGAACCCTTCGCGGCGCAAGGCGAATTTGAGGAAAATCAAACGAAAGGCGCCCAAACTTCGCGCTTCGAGCCTTCTGGCGGCGCGATCGGAAAAATGTGCAAGCTGTAACGCTTTAATGACACGGTCTTTACCGTCACTTCTCAGTGCGCTAAAGCTCCCGCGTAACGAGCCCTGGCGTTACTCCGCCGGGGCTTTTTTCGTTGCTCGCAACTCAAGAGAAGACACAACGCCATGGCGAATGTGGTGGTGGTCGGCGCCCAATGGGGCGACGAGGGCAAAGGCAAGATCGTAGATTGGCTTTCGCTGGAGGCCGACGTCGTCGTGCGGTTTCAAGGCGGACACAACGCCGGCCACACTTTGGTCATCAATGGTAAGACGTACAAGCTTGCACTCATGCCATCGGGCGTTGTTCGACCCGGAACTCTTTCGGTGATCGGCAATGGCGTCGTTGTCGATCCGCATTTTCTCGTCGATGAAATTGCGCGTCTGCGCGATCAGGGCGTCGAAATTTCATCGACGAACTTCAAGATCGCCGACAATGCGCCTCTCATTCTGTCGCTACATCGCGAGCTTGACGCTCATCGGGAAGAGTTCCGCCTCCGCAGGCGTGAAGATCGGGACAACCAAACGCGGTATTGGGCCGGCATATGAGGATAAGGTCGGGCGCCGTTCGATTCGTGTGATGGATCTCGCCGAGCCGAACACGTTGGACGAGAAAATCACCCGGCTGCTCTCGCATCACAATCCGCTCAGGCGGGGTCTCGGCCTGCCCGAAATTTCAGTTGCTTCGATTTCGCGAAGAATTGCTCAGCGTCGCGCCGCATATTCTCCCGTTCATGGATGCGGTGTGGGATTTGCTGAATAACGAGCGGCGCGCGGGCAAGCGCATTCTGTTCGAGGGCGCACAGGGCGTATTGCTCGACGTCGATCACGGCACCTATCCATATGTGACGTCGTCGAACACAGTGGCGGCGGCCGCAGCGACGGGCTCTGGAGTGGGGCCGGGAGCGATCGACTATGTGCTCGGCATTGTGAAGGCCTATACGACGCGCGTCGGAGGCGGGCCGTTTCCCACCGAGCTCCATGACGACATTGGTCAATTGCTGGGAGATCGCGGTCGCGAATTCGGCACGAATACCGGACGCCGTCGGCGCTGCGGCTGGTTCGACGCCGTGTTGACGAGGCAGGTCGTCAAGACATCTGGCGTCAATGGCGTCGCTTTGACGAAGCTCGATATTCTTGACGGATTCAACGAGATCAAGGTCTGCACGCATTATCGCCTGGATGATCGCGAGATCGATCGCCTTCCGGCTTCGCAATCGGCGCAGGCGCGCGTCGTTCCTGTCTATGAGAGCATCGAGGGCTGGCAGGGAACCACCAGCGGCGCTCGTTCATGGGCCGATCTGCCGGCGCAGGCGATCAAATATGTCCGACGTATCGAAGAGCTGATCGGCGCCCCTGTCGCTTTGCTCTCAACGAGTCCGGAGCGCGACGACACGATTCTTGTTCACAACCCCTTCCAGGATTGACGACAATAGAGGGAAATGCTCTAGGACTCGCATGGCAGATTACTACTCCTTGCTCGCCCGTGCGGTCGCGGCATCGCCGCAATCGGGGCCTGAGGCGCGCCAAGCGGTTTATGAACGCGCGCGCAAAGCGCTCATGAATCAATTGCGCAGCATTCAGCCGCCCGTCGCCGACGCCGATATTGCCTCGGAGGGTCGCGCGCTCGATGAAGCTATTGCGCGCCTTGAGTTGGAGCTTGTGAAGAAGGGATCGGCTGCGACGCAGCCGCCCGGCAAACCGGCGACTCCTCAACAACCCGCGCAACCCGGCCGCTCGCCACAATTCACGGCGCGTTCCGCGGCGCCGGCAGAGGCCGCGAATGCTGCGTCGCCGGCTTCGCCTGCGCCTGATGAGGATTTCGGGGATTATGAGACCTCGGAGCCGCCGCGTGAAAAGCAGCGCCCGGCGGCGCCGCTGCCGCCATTGCCGCGTCCAGCAAGCGGTTCGCGTCGAATTCTCGTTATTCTGGCCATCCTCACCGTCGTCGCGGGCGCGGTCGGTCTCGCAGCCTGGCAGTTCCGGGAACGCCCGGAAGAGCTTGCCAATCTGAAGCCTGAGGACGGGGCCTCGGATTCCTCATCGTCCGGCAAAATAGCCGATCGTGTGGGCGAGACGGGCGATCACGCGCCGTCTACTGGCGTTCAATCTACGAAGCCCTCCGGAAACGGCGTCCCCATTGCGCAAAAGGCGGAGCTTTGGGTCTCGGCTCCTGAAGAAGCTTCAAAGGTCAAGACCTATCCCGGTAGTGTCGTTTGGCGGCTCGAAAATGTCGGCCAGGGTCCCGGACAGGCGACCACTTCCGCCATTCGCGGGGATGTGGACATTCCCTCCGCGAAGACCAAACTGACGTTGGTTTTTCAAAAAAATACCGACGCCGCTTTGTCCGCGACTCATACGGTGAATGTGTCGTTTCAGGTCGCGCCATCGAGCGATCTCAAGGGCGTCAAAGCGATCGGTCAAATTCAAATGCGTCGTCCCGAGGCGCAAAACGGCGAAAAGATCGTTGGCATCCCGGTGCCGATCACGGACAATAACTTCCTTATCGGCCTGATGCGCGGCGACCGCGAGGCGCGCAATATGTATCTCTTGCGCCAGCCGATGATCATCGATCTGCCGATGCAGCTTTCGGATGGCCGCGCGGCCACCATTTCGCTGGAAAAGGGACCCGTGGGAGAGCGAGTCTTCTCCGATGCTCTCGATCAGTGGTCGCGGCCCTAACCGCGCTCGGAACCGCGAGCGCTACACCACCAGCGTCAGCTTTCGCGCGGCGCGCGTGACGCCCGTATAGAGCCAGCGCGCGCGATGCTCGCGAAAGGCGAATAACTCGTCGAACAACACGACGTCATCCCATTGCGATCCCTGCGCCTTGTGCACGGTCAGTGCATAGCCGAAATCGAACTCATCCGAATCTTTACGCAAGGCGTAGGGGATTTCGGCATCGCCTTCCGTGAAGAACTGCGGGATGACGCCGACGCGCCGCACGGCGCCGCCGGCTTCTTCAGGCAGCACAAGCATCCGCACTTTGCCGCGTCTTAGAGCGCCGGAACTTTTGACGGTGAACAGCGCGCCGTTGAGCAGCCCTTTCTTTCTATTGTTGCGCAGACAAACGAGTTTCTCCCCAGATTGAGGCAGGTCTGCGGTGAAGCCGCGCAATTGTCTTAAGCGTCCATTGTAGGCGCGTCGCGTCTTGTTCAAGCCGACGAGCACTTGATCGGCGCCTGTGACAAGGGCCGGGTCCAATTCGTTGCGCGTCACCACGCGCGACTCGCCGTATGTTCCATGGCTGATCGACTTGCCTTCTCGAATGGTCATTGAAAGGCGAATGATCGGATTGTCGGCCGCCTGGCGATGCACCTCCGTCAGCATCACATCGGGTTCCGCATCGGTGAAAAAGCCGCCACCCTTCACGGGAGGCAATTGAGCCGGGTCGCCCAGAACCAAAACTTTCTTGCCGAAAGAGAGCAGGTCGCGTCCCAGCTCCTCATCCACCATCGAACATTCGTCGATGACGATGAGTTTCGCCTTGGCGGCGTCGCTGTCGTCGTTCAATTCGAAGGACGGCTCCTCGGTCTCCGTGTCGGTTGCGCGATAAATGAGGCTGTGGATAGTGCGGGCGTCCTTGCAGCCCTTGGAGCGCATCACGAGCGCAGCCTTGCCGGTGAAGGCGCCGAATACGACATTGCCATCGACGCTTTCCGCGAGGTGGCGCGCCAGCGTCGATTTGCCGGTTCCCGCATAGCCGAAGAGGCGAAAGACCTGCGCTCGGCCGTCCTTCAACCAGGCGGCGACGGCGGCCAGCGCGCGTTCCTGCTCATTCGTCCAGACGGGCATATCGCGCGAGCTCTCGATTCGTAATGCGGCCGCACGATGGCAGAAATCGGCGCGTCGCGGCAAGAGCGCCGCTTCGAGGGCTTGCAGGCGGTCAATATGGTTGCAGGCGCGCGATCTTCTCGCCATATGCAAGCGGGGAGGAATGATCATGGTCGGTAGTCGAACGGCGCCTGACGAGACGGGCCTTAAGCTGCACGCGCTCGATTCGGAAGATTTGGCGCTTATCTCGGCGCATCTGCAAGACGCTTTGGCGCGTGTTGGCGATTTCGTCTACTTGCCGCAGAAGCGGCGCTTTGCCCTCGCAGTCTCTCGCTTCGACTGGTCCGCCGAGGCCGAGGGCCGCTTGGAGCGGGTCCGCACGGGGCTGCATTTCGAGGGCGTGACCCGTGCAAGATGCCGCCATGTGGCGCGGGATCGGCCGGACGGCATTTTGTCCCTGCTCGCCGTCACCTTCGAGCCGGGTCCCGAGCCTCCGGAAGGCCGTGTTCGACTGCTGTTCGCTGGAGGCGCGGACATTTTGCTCGATGTCGAATGCCTTGAAGCGCAATTGACGGACATTGGGCCACGCTGGGCGGTCGCCTGTCGGCCGACGCATCAGCTTGACGAAGCCGCTCGCGGAGCGTCATGACAACCGGAACTTCCGGTTGGAGATGGACATGACTTTGCGGTTGGATGCGTCGGCTAAGGATTTCGAACAGCGCTTTCGAGCTCTCCTCACAATGAAGCGCGAGGTTTCGGAGGATGTCGACGTCACGGTGCGCGGCATCATCGAGGATGTGATCGCGCGAGGGGATGACGCCCTTATCGACTATTCCAGACGTTTCGACCGCATTGATCTTGCCGCGACCGGCATCGCGGTTTCCGCCGCGGAGGTATCCGCCGCAGAGGCCAAATGTCCGCCCGCACAATTGAAGGCGCTGGACCTCGCGCTCGAACGCATCACTGCGTTTCATGAACGGCAGAGGCCGCAGGACCTGCGGTTTCGTGACGACGCCGGCGTCGAGCTTGGCTGGCGCTGGACGCCGCTCGACTCCGTGGGCCTCTATGTGCCGGGTGGAACCGCGGCCTATCCGTCTTCGGTGCTGATGAATGTCGTGCCGGCGAAGGTCGCCGGCGTCTCGCGCATCGTCATGGTCGTGCCGGCCCCGGGCGGACACATTGAGCCGCTTGTGCTCGCGGCGGCGCGCCGCTCGGGCATCGACGAGATTTACCGCGTTGGAGGCGCTCAGGCGGTCGCTGCGCTTGCATATGGCACGAAGACGATCGAGCCCGTGGCTAAAATCGTTGGGCCGGGCAACGCCTGGGTCGCCGCCGCCAAGCGCCGCGTATTCGGACAGGTCGGCATCGATATGATCGCCGGGCCTTCCGAGGTTCTGGTGCTCGCGGATAAGACCGCAAACCCGGATTGGATTGCCGCCGATCTCCTCGCCCAGGCGGAGCACGATGAGTTGGCGCAGTCCATTCTCATCACCGATGACGCGGCGCTCGCCGATGCTGTGGTCGCGGCGGTCGAACGGCATCTTACGACTTTGTCGCGCAAGGAGATCGCGGGCGCCTCTTGGCGCGACTATGGCGCGGTGATTGTGACCAAGCGACTAGCCGACGCGATTCCGCTCGCGGATCGCATTGCAGCCGAGCATCTCGAGATCATTAGCGAAGACGCCGAAGCGCTCGCGGCGAAGATCAGAAATGCCGGCGCCATTTTCATTGGCGCTTACACGCCGGAGGCTGTCGGCGATTACGTCGGCGGCTCGAATCATGTTTTGCCGACTGCGCGTTCCGCGCGCTTCTCGTCGGGCTTGAGCGTTCTCGACTTCGTCAAGCGCACCTCGATTCTAAAGTGCGACGCCGACTCTCTGCGCGCGATCGGCCCTGCCGCCGTTGCGCTCGGCGAGGCGGAGGGATTGCAAGCGCATGCGCGTTCGGTCTCGATACGGCTCAATCAGGGCGAGGCGTGAGAGTGACGGAGGGCGATCGAAAGCGATTGATTTCCGTTACGCTCGATGAGAACTCGATCGGGCGCGGTTCGGCCGATCAGGAACACGAACGCGCGACGGCGATCTACGACCTTCTGGAGAACAATCATTTTGCTTTGATTGGCCACGAGGGCGGTCCATATACGCTTTTCATTGCAATGCATGACGCCAAGCTCGCCTTCGACGTTCGCGACGACGAGGGTCTTTCAATTGTTACGCACATTCTTTCGCTGACGCCGTTCAAGCGTATTCTCAAGGATTATTTTATGATCTGCGAGACCTATTATTCGGCAATTCGCCATGCGACCCCGAGCCGGATCGAAGCGATCGATATGGGGCGCCGAGGTCTCCACAATGAGGGCGCGCAACTGCTTTCCGATCGTTTGAAAGGAAAGATCGAAACCGACCAGGACACGGCGCGACGCATCTTCACACTTGTTACGGCCTTGCATTGGAAGGGCTGAGGCGATGCCCGCGGCGCGCCCGCAATCCATATTGTTTGCGTGTACTCTTAACACCGTGCGTTCGCCCATGGCCGAAGCGATTGCGCGTCACTATTTCGGGCGCGAAATCTATTTCGCCTCGGCGGGCCTGAAACGCGGCGAACCCGATCCGTTCGCGACCGCTGCGATGGAGGAGATCGGCGTCGATCTCACCAACCATAAGCCCCGCACCTTCGAGGATCTCGAAGATTCGAACTTCGATCTCATCATCACTCTTTCACCCGAGTCGCATCACAAGGCTTTGGAGTTTACCCGCGCCATGGCCGTCGACGTCGTCTATTGGCCGACGCCGGACGCGACTGCCGCGCAAGGGTCGCGCGAAGCGATCATGGAAGCCTATCGCGAGGTCCGGGACAGGCTGGCGAAGCGAATAAAAGAATTTCTGTCGCAGGGGCCTGTGGCCTCCACATGAGCGCGGCTTGAATAGCCTGGTTGGCTAACCCGCGCCAAATCCTTGCAGGAACCGGCGCGCCAACGCCAGAAGCGCACGATCCGACCAGCGCGGTCCAATGAAGGACAGGCCCATTGGAGCGCCCAGGGTTGGCGAGGGCATGCTGATCTGCGGCAATCCAAAAAAGCTCGCGAGCAGGAACAAGCGCACCATCTGCTGTCGCTTAACGTCGAGATCGTCCGCGCTTGCCGTCAGCAGCGGCGACTCGAACTGCGTGGTGGGAATGACAAACATTCCGGTGACGCCGAGCAGCTCGTCGATCGTCTTGCGCGCATCCCGTCGAAACGCGTCGGCAGCTTGCTTTTGTTCCACCGTAATTGTTGAGGCGAATTGAAATCGCTCCTTGATCCCTGGGCCAAACGCCGGATTTATGGCGGCGATCCAAGCGCCATGCGCGCGCCAGGCCTCGAAGGCCTGTAAATTTCGAAAGTGGCCAAGCGCGGTCGTCCAGAATTCATCGCGAAGAGCCAAATCATGAAGCGCCAGCGCGCGCGACAGGATTGGCTTGGCCTTGTTCAGCATATCCGTATCAGCCGACGCAAAGGCTTCTGTCAGAATGAGCGCGCTGGCGAAATGCTCGCCGCAAAAATCGCTTGGAAGCAAAACGTCGCCGACTTCGATCATTGTATCGATGTCGCGCGCGAACCAGCCGATCGTGTCGAGCGTCTCGGCAAGAGGGATCACCCCGTTTGAAGAGATCGCTCCGTGCGAGGGACGAAAGCCAAGGACGCCGCAAAAGCTTGCGGGAGCGCGACACGAGCCGGCGGTGTCGGTGCCAAGCGCAAAATCCGCGAGCCCCGCTGCGACACAGACCGCCGAGCCCGACGACGAACCGCCAGGAAGCCGGTCCGGCGCAGCAGGATTGACTGGCGCACCATAGTGATGATTAGCGCCGAAAAGGCTGAAGGCCATTTCGTCCATATGCGCTTTGCCAATGAGCCGCGCGCCGCAGGCGAGCAGACGATCGACGGCAGGAGCATTGACGCTCGCAGGCGCGTGAGTTGACGCCCAATCGGGATTGCCATTCCTGGAAACAAGACCTTCGACGTCGATGTTTTCTTTCACGGCGAAGGTTTTGTCTGCGAGTTCGCCGCGCGTCACGCGCTGAAGGTCAATCGCGACGGTAAGCGCGTTCCATTGGTCGATCATGCGTCGCTCGCCCCTGAGCGCGCTCGCGGCGAGCGCCCGAAAATATGCGTCTATGTCTTCGCCATAGCAATTTGCCGAAAGCGCGTCTCACTTTTTCGAGTTTCGGCGGACCGCAGTCTCCGAGAGCAGGAACCTCGCCATGGGAGACGCCAAGTTTCTCGCGGCGTGAGGCGGCCGAGGCGATGGCGGCTCGGTAGCCCACGCGCAAAAGCGACCTCTCAGCAAGGTCATTTGTCACGGCATGACCTTTGAAGCAGCCGTAGTGGTTAACCGCGCCTATCCCGTTTTGGGACAGGTCTGGATTGTCCTGGGCCACCGGCAGAAAAGTTGAAAAAATGAAACATAATATTGCGGGGTACGTGTCGTGAGCCGGATCATCGTTTTGGTCGACGTAGATCGCCCTGATGAGCCGCTAGAAGTCGAAGTGGAGCAGATCAGTCAGGCTGTTCTTAGCGTCATCGTGCCCAACACCTTCATCCGATTCGAATTGCGGCGTCGTGATCGAGACGCGCCATTCGAGGGGTCGCTTGGCGGTCGCTACTTCATGTTCGACCCGGCCACTTTGGTGGTGAAGAAGAAGGCCAGGGGCTGAATTTCCCCTAAGGAAGCGGCTTCGCCCTTACCGCTCTAGCGGCGCTTGCGCCGCGAGGCGTCGACGGCTGCGTCTTAGGCCGCGTGTCGATGATCGCCTATTGCGACGTGCGCGCGATATAGAAGAGGTCATTTAGCGAGGGCGCAATGACTTTCTCGCCTGTATTGGCCGTCGTGGCCATGCTCTCGAGCCTTCTTTATCTCTGGCTCGCCATTCTCGGCTGGGGCGGCGCAGACGCCTTTTTCTCTCATCCGCCCCTGATCGCGCTTTCAATCGTTCTGTTTGGCATGACCGCTGCGGCGACTTTCTCACGTGGCAATCTCAGCCCTGGCGAGCGTGAGGACCGCGCCAATCGGTGGGTGATTCTCGCTTTCTCGGTTATCGGGCTGCTGTCCGGTTACCTTCCGGCCTATACGGATCGCCACGACTTCTGGACGATCGACGGCGACACGATGCGCTGGTTCGGGGTCATCCTTTTTGCGGTCGGAGGCGCGCTGCGGATATGGCCAGTCTTCGTGTTGGGAAATCGCTTCAGCGGATTGGTGGCGATTCAGCCCGGGCATAAGCTCGTCACGAGCGGCGTCTACCGCGTCATTCGCCATCCGAGCTACCTCGGATTGCTCTTGGTCATGTTGGGGTGGGCTCTCGCCTTTCGCTCGGGCGTCGGCGTGCTGCTTGCTGCTCTCACGCTCCCAATTCTGCTTGCTCGTATTCGGTCGGAAGAGGCGCTGCTGCGATCACAGTTCGGAAGCGAATATGAATCCTATTGCGCACGCACGTCGAGGCTCATCCCCGGCCTTTATTAGACTCCGACGTGGAGCATTATCCCCGTATCACGACCACTGAGCAATTTGCGTGTCGCACGATGGCGCTGGCGTTGGAGCCGATGAGGAACCTGGCCATTTCCGGCCGATGCGAGCACAAGATGATGACATCCGCGCCCCAGTCTTTGGCCTCGTCCAAGACCTTGTGATAGATCGGACCAAATAGCACGATGGTCGAAATGCGCTCTCGCGGGCAGTCTATTTTGGCTGCAATATCGGCGATCTCCTTTTCAAGGCCCCGGCGAATCTCACCATCGAAATCCCCCGACACATAGTCCAGAAAGGCGATCGGAACGAGCGATTGAACGCTGACGAGGCGCAGTTCGCTTTCGAAGCATTTTGCAAGCGTCCCTGCCCTGGAAATTGCCGATGCAGTCATCTCAGGCTCGGCGAGATCGATGGGAAGGAGAATCTTTTTGAACATTGCGCTCCCTCTGCGAGTTGCGAGGCGCCTTGGGAAAAAGTGGGGCGGTTCGCCTAAGTCGCAAGGGGAGGGCGACAGAAGCGTCACCTTGCTGAACCTTGCCCCCTTAAGAATACCCGGCCAACCTAAAGCTCGTTTATTTCCGTTTCTTGCGAGAAAAACTCGCGCTAAAGAGTGTGCGTCGTCCGGGTGAACGATCAGGGTTTGAAGGGGAGCGGAATGTCGGAAATCGTGAAGGACAGCAATGGCGCGGAGCTGAAGGACGGCGATTCCGTGACGCTGACGAAGGATTTGAAAGTGAAGGGCGCCTCTGTCGTTCTGAAGCGCGGCACTTTGATCAAGAACATTCGCCTCACAGATAATCCATCGGAGATCGAATGTCGCGCCGAGAAGGTCAAAGACTTGGTCCTGCGAACCGAGTTCGTGAAGAAGGCCTAGGCGTTGGCTCGACGCGGCGCCGAGGTCTCGGTCGCTTATTCTTGGCCTGTCTGACGAAGGGGCGAAAGAACGGCGTTATCTGTCGTCCGCGGCCCGCCCTTTCGCCGCACGATCGCCATGATGGCTATACTGGCGACGAGAAAAAGAGTCGGCAGCATCAGCGCAAAACTGTCTGCGCTTGATTCAATATTCGAAACGGCAGATACGGTTGGCCCTGTACTGGCAACAACGGCTGGCCGCTCGGATAGAGCGCTTTCCGAAGAGGCGAAGCTCAGCGCTGGAATTTCATTTTGCTCTTCAAGAGACGGCTTCGGGGCGAGAGCGGACAAGATGCGGTCCATCGCTATTTGTGATTCGATATCGGTCGGGTCCAGCTCGCTACAACGTTTGAAATCGACGAGGCTCGCCTGCAAGTCTCCTTTCTTTTCTCGAGCGGCGCCACGTTGGCAAAAAGCCATCGCACTGTGGGAATCCAGCCTGATCGCTCTGCTGAAGTCACCTATCGCAAAGTCATAGTCTCCCATCTTGATCCATGCGGCGCCGCGCTGGATCAAGACCTTCGCGTTTTTCGGATTTCTCATTAAAGCGACTGTGCACGCGGAGATCGTGTCCTCAGCCGCGAGATGATCGCTCAGGCATGATGCGCGTGAACCCGCAAGTGTGGCGGCGCGCGCGCCATGCGCGCCAAAGCCTACTACCGCGGCGAACAGAATCAGCGTTGAGAGAGCGAACAAGGATAAGCGTATTCGCTGCTTTCGCATTGCCCAGCAGCCCCAATCGAAGGTCCAATGCCAAGGTTAGTCCATCGGCAAGCCGGTGACCATCCCTAATATCTAACTGTTTTTAAAAGCTAAATTCCGTCTTTATCGGCGCCTGCCGGATTTCTTTATCGGCGCCTGCCGGATTGATGCAACGGGCGACGGCTTCGCCTTGTTAAGATAACCAAAGCGGGGCAAGATCGCTCCGCGACGGGCATCAAGGAACGCTAGAAATTTCCTTTTTGAATACGAGGGGAAAACCATGACCAACGTCTTCAACGATGAGAAAAATGTCGCGCGCGTCCAAGACGAAGCAGCCGCGCCACTGGCGTGGCCGTGGAGCCAATATAAGGGGGAGTTCCCCGGCAGCGAGAGCGCGCCGATCGTTTCCGAGGCGTATGAACCGAAGCCATTGGCGTCGCATTTTGACCGTGAAGAGTCGCTCGCATTCGATACGTCAGCTCCGCCCCCAAGAGAGTCGGCGCCGGCGAATATGACGAGAGCGCGAAGCTTTGATCCTCTGGCGATAGCGGTCGCGGCTGCAATTATTATCGTCGGAGGATTTGCGTGGTGGCGTTATTCCACGGTCAGCGCAGCGCGCGAGACGGCTGCAGCTCCGACGCAAGAACAGCTCCCATCCATGGAGAGCGACGTCAAAGACGCTGCAGTTAAGAGCAACATGGCGCCGGCTGAGCCTGCGTCGTCTCCAAATGTCGGGAAGGTGGAGAGTGTCGTTGCGGAGCCGGCTGTTCCGAAATCGCCTGACGCAACTCCTATGCAAGCGTCGGACACGCCGGCCGCCAAAAAATCGGCGCATAAGAAGCATAAGAAGTCAGGCGCTAATTAGCGCGCGCGCCGCTTGGCGTCGGCAATTATACTGGCGTCAATTTTGCCGGCGCTTCGCATCCGTCCAGAAACAATTTCCTGACGCCCGCGAAAAGCTCGCTGGCGCTGAAGGGTTTTGTGAGCATCGGCGCATCACGAAATTCGATCGGCAAAGCGTCTCGTCCATAACCAGTGGCGAAGGCGAAAGGGATATGCTTTCTCTTTAATGCCGTAACAAGTTCGCCAACCGGATTGCCGGCAAGATTTGCGTCGACAAGAGCCGCGTCGAAATTCGAATCCGCAATCAGCGATCTTGCGCTTTCTAGCGTGCGCGCCGGACCAATGATTTCAAACCCCTCCGACTCGAGCAAGGCCGCGATTTCCATCGCGATGAGAGGTTCGTCCTCTATGAGCAAAATTCGTTTCTCACGCAAATTGGATGCGTCAATCGACTGAGACGTCGATTGGGCATCGTTTCCCGCTGTAAGTTCGAACGCGTCGCTAGATGGGATCTGCTCGTGCACGCGCAGTCTGATGCGACAGATCACGCCGTCTGAACTGTATTTTACTGACGCCGTGCCGCCGTTGGTGAGCGATCGCTCAATAAGCGAAGTTCCAAAACCGCGGGCAATTGGCTCGCGACTCTTCGGAACGCCACTTTCCTTCCACTCGAGCGCTAATTCGCGTCCACCAGATCTAAGCTTCCAAGCGATCGACAATTTTCCGGTCGGAATCGACAGAGCGCCAAATTTTCGCGCATTGGTGGCGAGTTCGTGAAGGATTAGAGCGAGCTCACCGGTTGTTTTGGCGCCGAGCATGACAGAGGGACCGGAATAGGAGATGCGCTCTGCATCCAAAATGTAAATGCTCAACTCCTGGCGAATGAGTGTGGCTACATCGGCGCCCTTCATCTTCCCGAGCACCAGTAGATCATGGGTCCGGGCCAGCGCCTGAATGCGTCCGCTGAAGCTTTTCACGAACTCTTCTGGAGTTGGCGTCCTCTTCAACGATTGGCTCGCGATTGCCTGTACGACGGCCAGGGTGTTTTTGACGCGGTGGTTGAGCTCCTGGAACAGGATACGTTGTAACTCTTCCTTTTCTTTCCGCTCTGTTACGTCCCGAGCGATCTTTGACGCCCCTACGATCGTTCCCGCCTTGTCTCGCAGAGGAGAAACGGTAAGGGAGACGTTGACGCGTCGACCATCTTTTGCAACGCGAACTGCGTCGTAGTGATCGATGCGCTCGCCACGCCGAAGTCGCGCAAGGATGTCGTATTCCTCCTTTTGAAACTCTGGCGGAATGATGAGGTTGATAGGCTTGCCGATGATTTCTTCCGGCTTATAACCAAACATATGAGTCGCTCCCGCGTTCCACGACGTAACGCGGCCATCCAATGTTTTGCTGACGATAGCGTCGTCCGACGATGCGACAATTGCGGCGAGACGAGCCAGTTCAATTTCCGAGGTTTTTTGTTGGCTGACGTCCATCAGCAAATTCATTGCTCCAACGACTTGATCATCGGAATCTTTCAATAATGAGGAGTAGGAAATAAATGAGACGCATGTTCCGTCGGCGCGTTCTAAAATTGCCTCAACGCCGCGAATTGGTTTGCCTTGCCGGAGCGACCTCTCCATAGGAGATTCTCGAGCGCATGGGAGCGCCGTCAGGCGAGAAGAGAAGCCATTTTGGGTTCCATCCCGAGCCGACCTCCGGCCGGTCCCCCCACATTTCCGCCGCCGCCTCATTGTAGGAGGTAATTCGACCCTTTTTGTCAGTCGTATAGACCGCAACGGGTAAGGCTTCGAACAAGTCAGCGCATGGGATCATCGCTTACAACGCGGGACCATTCCAACTGTTCCTCTTGCAACGCTAAGAGTTTAATCGCCCAACGCGAACGGAGCTTTCTAGCCATTGCGCAGGGAAGGGGGCAAGATACGGAACATTCCTCGCAAGTGCTCAGTTGAATGGGCGGCGACAGCATGGGCTTTGAAGCCTGCGACAACACGGGAAATCGATCATGGGAAGCAAATCTGGACCGGGCGGCAACGCCTTTCAGGAAATCGAACAGCGCCAGATTGACGAAATAGCCGAGAAGGTCGCGGCTGTTGCGCAGACGGCAAGCGACCAGATTGAAATTGGAAAGCAGAAAGTCGGCTCCGCACTGGCGGCCGCCAATGAGCGCGGAAAAACCGCGGGCAGGAACGTTGCTGAAGTTGGCGGAAACTTCAAGGCGGCGCTCGACAAGTCGCTTGATGAGCAGCCGACAGCCACATTGATTATGGCGGCGGCGTTCGGCTTCCTTGTCGGAGCCTTGTGGCGATCTCGCTGAGAGCAATAGCGCCGGCGAAACTGGACGCTAAATGAAGGTAACGGCCCGCTTTGGGCCGCTCACTTGAGGAGAGATCCTTATGAACGAACCGCTCGGCGTCCTTGGAACGCCAAACGTAGGCTTTCTCGCGCTTATCATCATTGGCGGATTGGCGGGGTGGATCGCCGGCATGGTCACGGGTTCGCGACACTGGCTGTTCACAAATATTCTGATCGGAATCGCTGGCTCGTGGATTGGATCTCAGCTTGCGGATCTTCTGGGGATCGTCATTAGCGGGTCGATTGGCCATTTTATCGCTGCATTGGTGGGAGCGATTTTGATCCTCACCATATGGCAGAGGCTGCACCCTGGTGATAGAGCGCTACGCTACCCCGGGGCGTAGAGAGCAAGGCGTTGACGAGGGAGCGGAATGCGCTCCTCCGTCACGCGATATTGCTTACTTTTGTAGGGATGCTTGTTTCGCAGCGATCGGCGCCGTGACGGCGGAAGCGACAACGGATGCGCGATCCGTCGCGGCCTTACCTGTGGCGAAGGCTTCTTTCGCGAGATCGGAAAAAATGGTTCCGATCTTCGTCGTCTGAGAAATGAAATCGTCATAAGTCGTCTTCGCAAAATCTGTTTGAAGCAGAATGATTTCGTCGAGCTTGCGCGCCTGCATAAGCTTTTCGCCAAAGGCAATTCCTTTATCGACCCGCTTCTTGGAAAATTCGGCCGTCTCGGTCGAAATCGCCTGTAATCCTTTCGCCGTTGCGGTGGTCGCCGCGGTCGCCGCCTCGAGCTGGTTCGCTCCAAGCGTCTGTATCGCTTTAAAGTCGATAAACATAAGGCCTCCTATCGTCTGGAAAGGATCCATCTCCCGACAGTTTCGCAACCGGAACAGGCGGATGAGGTGTGCCCTGCTGCGCGACGTCTGCGGGCCGCAACGGTGAGGTCGTCGAGACGACTTGCAATTCTCCGTAAGCATTCCGGCAGATGCGTGTAACAGGGCACGAATGATCAAAAATCGATTTATGACGCGAATTCAATCTAGTAATTTTACGTAGTCGTTCATTCGCGTCGATCATACGAAATGGTCAAAGAATAGGACTTGGCGCTTCTACGAAGCGATCTCTGATCAAGACGCCTCCGGATTCGCGGGGCTTGTCAGAACGCCTTGCGGAAATGAGACATCTGGAATGGCCGGATGCTCTCTCAGGAAGCATCGTAACACGATGAGCAGGTCGGCTGCGTGGTCTCTGGCGCCGAGATCCAGAAAACGACGCAAATCCGCGAGGATCATCTCCCGCACTTTTGCGGGGCCTTTTCCAAGGCAGTATAGATAGCTGGCGAGAAGACGACTGTGCCGGTCTGAAAGACGCACGCCTAAAATGATTTCGTCAGGATGAAGATCGCAATGAAGAATGCAGTCTTGGAGGGAAATCATTTCAGTCACTCGTTTCATGAAAAGCTTCGCTTTAGCGTTCTTCCTTTTGTTGATCCCTCAGAAATTGGCCGCAAACAAATCTTTCAATCGCAGGGGAACTTGCGAGCATCGGCAACCTCCTCAAATCCGTCAATCAGGTAAAGTTACGTAGTTCCCGAATGGCCGCATTATCGTTCGAGCTTCGGCGATTGCGGCGCGCGCTCTTTTCGGCGCCGGCGCTCTAGGCGACCGCGGCTTTGCCAAACGCAAAGAGCCGGGTAAGCTTTTGTCCCTTCTGCTTTTTCACCCCTTTCGCGCCGTGCGCTCGAAATCCATTGAGAAACATCATGAATCCAGAGGCCGGCTCTAAAGGGACCCTTCGCGTCAAACAAGACCGTCCCCGCTCAATCGCGCCTTGGTTCGCGTCATGCTACGCGAAGCCCTTGTGGTGGCGCTTAGGCTTTGGCGTGGGGGCGGTTCTAGTCGGAGTCGTGCTGCGCTTGGCGTTTTCCGGCGCTCTCGAAAGCCGTCTCACCTATGTGACATTCTATGCGGCGGTCGAAGCGGCCGCATTGCTTGGCGGATTCGTATCTGGAGCCGTCGCGACAATTATTTCCGCGCTGGTAGCCCATTCGTGGATAGCTCCATTGAAAAGTCAGTCCGATTGGATCGGGTTAGGCATTTTCATAACGAGCTGCATCGTTGTCAGTAGCATTACGGAAGGCTTGCATCGCGCCTGGATCCGTTCGAGCGATCTTGAGGCGCGCGCCACCGAAAGCGATCGAATCCACGTGATTTGCGAACGCCTACAACTTGCGTTTTCGGCGGGTTCGATCGGCGCTTGGGACCTCGACCTCTTAACAGGCGAGATCGAGGCGAGCCCCGAGACGCGTGAGATTTTCGGATTTTCGTCCGCGTCGATTGTGACGCGGAAATTGGTCGCTTCGTTGATCCAGCCTGAGGAGCTGCCTGCGGTCAAAACTGCTTTCAAGCGCGCCCTGAATCCCGCAAATGGCGGGCGCTACCTGGCCGAATATCGCATTCGCCGAGCCAATGACGGTGAGGAGCGTTGGATCAGCGCGAGCGCGCGAGCAGTATTTACTGAAGACCAGCCTGTTCGCCTGATTGGCATTTGCCGCGACATAACGAAGGAAAAATCGGTCGAAGTGCTGTTCAGAGAAAAGGCTCATCTGGCCGAACAATTGAGCAGCGTCGCCGCCTCTGTCCCCGGCGTGATCTGCACGTTCCGCCAGGGCGCCGACGGTTCGCGCTCTTTCCCATACGCCTCGTCCAATTTTCAGGAAATCTACGGTTTAGCAATCGATTCCGTTCGATCCGACGCTGGTCCGTTGTTTCAACGCATTCATCCCGAGGATCGGAATCATATCGACGCCAGCAGAACCGAATCCGCTCGGACCGGAGCGCTCTGGCATGATCAGTTCCGTTACGAGCATCCTCTGAAAGGGGAGATTTGGCTGGAAGGGCAATCGTTGCCGGTCATCGGAACGAACGGAGACATTGACTGGCACGGATATGTTCAGGACGTGACAGCGCGCAAAAAGTCTGAGGACGAATTGCGAGCCAGCGAAGCGCGGTCGCGCGCTTTTTTCGAATCAGACTTGATCGGCGTCATCTACTGGAACGTAAATGGCGTGATTACGGAGGCGAACCACAAGTTCCTTCAGATGATCGGATACAGTCGGAAAGATCTGGAAGATGGACATGTGAATTGGTTTTCGATCACTCCTCGCGAACATATTTCCCGTGATGAAGCCGCCCTTTCACAGATGCGGTCGACCGGCGCAAACGCAATTCCGTTCGAAAAGGAGTTCATCCGCAGTGATGGAAGCCGATTGCCAGTTCTCATCGGCGGCGCCTTGTTGGACAAGGCTCATGGCGACGGCGTCGCTTTCGTGCTCGACATCACCGAGCGCAGGCGGGCCGATCTCCAGCTGCGTAAATTGCATGCCGATCGCATGAACGCGCTGAAAAGCTTGGCCGACGTGTTGGCGCATGAAATCAATCAACCACTCACGGCCACAGTCGCATACGTAAAGGCGGTCAGGCGGTTGCTCGACAGGAAGCCTGAAGAGCGTCCCGAAAAAATTAAGGAAGCATTGGAGAAGGCGGCCGCTGAGACCATGCGCGCCGGCGAGATTCTGAATCGCTTGCGAGAATTCATTGCACAGGGCGAGCCAAAAATTATTCCTACGGGTTTACATCAATTGATTCAAAACGGATGCGCCCACGCTGTTGGCGGCGCAAACGAGTTGAACCCCATTTTGAAGCTTCAATTAGACGCGACAACCGACGAAGTTCTGGTGGACGAAACGCAGATGGGGCAGGTCCTTGCGGAACTTATCCGAAACGCATCAGGCGGCGCAGAGCATGACCCAAGCCGGGAGGTCATGGTCAGAACATCCAACGACGAGAGTAACGTTTGCGTCGATATTACGGTGGGCGCATTGGAAAGCGCTCGGCCCGCGTGCGACTTCCCTGCAATGAGCAAGCACGCCATGGGGCTTGGCCTGTCTATCTCACGCGCCATTGTGGAGGCTCATCGCGGGAAGCTATGGACATCGTCCGATCCTCAGGGCGCAACGATCTTCAGCTTTATGTTGCCTCTTGCTGAGAAGGGCGCCGACCTCGGCTGAAAGAAATTTGCGAGGCCTTAGACCTTATCCTTCATCGAGATTCGCCCCGCCAATCGAACGAGTTCAGGGAGGCTTCTTGCTTCAAACTTCGTCATCAGCGTAGCGCGGTGCGCTTCGACGGTTCGCCTGCTTATGCCGAGATCGTGCGCGATGACCTTGTTCGACTTTCCTCCAAGAAGCGCGGCTAAGACTTCTTTCTCCCGCTTGGTGCATTTCGCGAACCTTGCGGAGGCAACCTGAGTTTCCTGCTCCCTCGCGTTGTCCTCTGTCTTACGCAGCAGAGCTTGCCGGATCGAAGCGAGCAAAGCCTCATCGTCGAACGGCTTTTCAAAAAAATCGGCCGCCCCCTTCTTCATGGCCTCAATGGCGAGCGGGATATCGGCATGGGCTGTAATAAGGATGATCGGGAGTGCGGCGCGGCGTTCTCGCAAAGCTTCTAACAGTCCAATTCCACTCATTCCCGGCATTCGCACATCGGTCACCACGCAACCATATCTTTCTTCTGGGTCGACTGACTCAAGGAATGTGAGCGCCGACTCATGCGCTTGGACCTCATACCCTTCCGTCTGCAACAGCAAACTCAACGCGTCACGAATTGCACGGTCGTCGTCAACTATATGAATTTTTGGGACCATCGATTTGGTGGTTCTCTCTTGAACGAGGCTTTTGGCGTAAATTAGAACGCGCTATAATTTTAGCGCATGCTAAGCATTCATTGCTGAAATTTACGATATTTCCAGGCTTTTTTAACAGGCCGCGTCGTTAAGCCGCGAGCCGGAGCCTTAACTATTTATAATTGCTTGTGATGACTAGAAAGCGAAGCTCAAGCTCGGTCGCTTGGCGTCGCCATTACGCTTTTCACTTCGATGCAGCAGACCTAAGTCGAAGGCTTCGCTCGCACACCGCGCGCAATGAACCTGACGCGACTCCTTTCGCCTGAGTCGTAGCGGCAATTGAGCGCCATCTTCCGCAAATGCATCTTTGCAAGAATGCCTATTGCATTCATCTAAGGGCAAAGGCGGCGATTTTCGTGGCGAAGACTAAGGCGAGCGCCAACGAGCCATATTTCATTATTAGCATGACCGCATAATGGTGATCCGGCCTCATCATTTGATTGTATCCTTCGTGTTTTGTAGGCCACCGAAAGCGCTCCGTCGTTAGAGCTGCGTCAGTGCATCCATAGTGCTTGCGTTGGGCGCAATAAAGATTTAGTCAGCAATATTCGCAATAGTCGGCGCGTGCGATGTATTGCCGCAAGATCGCAGCAAGAGCTACACAGACGCAATGGTGACGCTTGATAGCCCGGCCCGTGCGCCTCCCGCCCCAATGAACGTCTGGCCAAGTTGGCCCGGGCGCGTGGTCTTAACTCGAGTAGCCGCCGCGTCACGGTCCGGCTCAACATTGCGGACGTTTTCTTTGCAGCGCAGGCGTACGCTGACCGCATGCCCCACCCGTCTTATTCCAGTGCACGACTTTCGTTGGCGCGCCGTGCGCCTTTGGCGGGAAGAAGCAAAATAACAGCGGCATGGCTGCTTTCGCACGCTCGCGGTCAATGCTCGCGGCTAGAGCCTCGTCGCCGTTGAGACAAGCGATCAGAAACGGCGAGCGCGGCAGGGTCCCGAGCGCAATATATTCGCTAAGTTCGGTCCGTTCTGTTTCGGTGAAGCAATCGACGATCATTGTTTTTTCATTCGCCGAACACATGGGGGATGGCGCAGAGGCTTCTGCACCGCCATTCGATGTAATTGCGCTTCACGTGCGTTCCAATTGCCGTCGCCAGCGACATTTCGTCCGACCCTCTGGGGCGGTCATGCGTCCCATGGCGCACACAAGCCGAGAACTGCCGCTTAAGTAACGCTAACGCCGTCAACGAGAGCAACCGTCATGTGTGGAACTCCGCTCCCACTGGCGGAGCCATCGGTTTTCACAATTGAGACGGCGTCGTTTAGGGAAGCTCCAGCGACGCGACATGACGAAAGAAGGGACTACAAAGTCGGCTTCCTCGAAATCAACCATAATGCGGCAATGAAAAAGCCCTTCGATAGGGGAAGAATTAGCAACGCGGATACAACCGCCGTCAGCGAAATTATCAAAAACTCTTGCCCGTAGGAAAATTGCTCGCTGCGTTCCAATGCTATCAAAAGCGGAACGACAATAAGCCCCACAGCGCCAATCGTTAGCCATGCGGGACCATCGTCCGCGTTGAGATCTTTGAAGCTCTCCCTGCAATGCTCACACGAGTTCCTGCGGTTTAAGGTAGCTTCTAAATAGTTTGCCTTCCCCGCATCTCGGACATTTTAGCGCAAGCCCACGAAGCAAGGATTTATTTGACGACGGAGCGCTATCCACTTGCGGAGGCCTGTTTACTTGGATCGCCGGCGCAATCGCATTGCGATGGATTAGCGCCCGTGGCCTAGTGGTTTCACGACATGTCGCTCGCGGCTAGCGCGAGCCTTCTTCACGAAACTTTAGTCGCGAGAGAAGTGAGGTTCCTGCTCGGCGGGTATGTCCTAGGTCGGTTAGGAGTAACCGCCATCTTCTCGTGCTCATCGCAATAAATGGCGTTCGCTGAACACGCGCAACCACAGAACCGGAATGAATCTAAATGATGTGGGTCGCCGATCGGCCAGCGGCACTTGCCGTTGCGAATCTCCATGAACCGGATGGGCGCCGAAGCGAGAAGCGGCTTCCAATTATTGCCTTGCTCTTGATTGCTCGCATACTGGCGGCCGGCGTCCTGCCTTTGGATCAAAGCGGAATCGGGCGCGGGTTGCACGTTCGGGTTCTTCGGTTTGGTCATCCGATTTCATCATCCTTTCGTTGGTCGAACATAATATTGAGGCGGTGTGCAATGCGGCCGTCTGATAATCCGTCGATGTTGCGCCGCCCTAGAGAGAACTGGCTCAAGTCTCAAGGCGGGAAAAAAGACGGCAAGCGCTTTCCCCCGGATCGTCGATTTCTGCCCGTCCGCGGGAATACGTCGCGAGCGCCGTTCGACTGTAAGACCGATTGTAAGGCCGGCCTTGGATCGCATATGGTATATTATTGATATTATTATTATTTCTGGCTTAAATGGTCGGAGTGAGAGGATTCGAACCTCCGACCCCCTCGTCCCGAACGAGGTGCGCTACCAGGCTGCGCTACACTCCGATCTGTCGGCCACATGGGCCGCTTGCTGGTCGGGCGGGTTATAGCTTTCCCGCTTGGCCCCCGCAATAGGCCATTGATAGGCTTCAGCCGCGCCGCCGCTCCAGCGTGACGAAAGAGAAATCGGCCTCATCCCTAGGCCCGCGAGGAGGGGTCTCGCGTGCGGTCTCGATCCACTTCTCCGGATCGAGTTTTGGAAAAAGCGCGTCTCCCCTTGGCTCTAACGCAATCTCGGTCAGATAGATCACGTCGATCTCATCCATGAAGTCATTATAGATGCCCGTGCCTCCGCCGATGACGATCTCCTTGGCGCCGGTCGTGGAAGCGATGCGGCGAGCGGTGGCCAAGGCTTCCTTAGTGTTTTGCGCGACATGCGCGCCAGCGGCGGTAAAGGCCGGGTCGCGGGAGACGACCACAATGTCACGATTGGGTAGCGGGCGTTCAAGCGATTGCCATGTGCGCCGCCCTATGATGAGCGGTTTTCCCCATGTCAGCTCCTTGAAGCGCTTCAAATCGGTAGGGACGCGCCAAGGAATTCGGTTGTCCGCGCCGATGACGCCATTGCGGGCCACGGCGACGACGACGATGAGCTTTTGCGTCATGTTGGCCGAAGCCTTCCTTAAACGGCGATCGGAGCAGAGATCGCAGGCCAGGGGTCGTAGTCTTCGATTGCAATGTCGTCATATTTGAAATCGAACAGCGAAGTGACGTTTTTGTTGAGCGAAAGACGCGGCAGCGGCCCCGGCGCGCGACTCAATTGCAAGCGCGCCTGTTCGAGGTGATTCATATAAAGATGCGCGTCGCCGAACGTGTGGACGAAATCGCCAGCGACGCAGCCCGTCGTCTGCGCGACCATATGCGTGAGCAGCGCATAGCTTGCAATGTTGAACGGGACGCCGAGAAAAACATCGGCCGAGCGCTGGTAAAGCTGGCAGGAAAGACGCTTCACGCCGGCGATATCCGCGACATGAAACTGGAAGAGGCAGTGGCACGGCGCAAGCGCCATTCTATCGAGATCAGCAGGGTTCCACGCGGAAACAATAAGACGACGCGAGAAGGGGTTGCGCTTGATCTCTTCGACCAGCCAAGCGATCTGATCGATCGTTCCGCCGTCCCGCGCCGGCCATGAGCGCCACTGCTTTCCGTAAACCGGACCCAGTTCGCCCGCTTCATCCGCCCATTCGTCCCAGATGGTGACGCCGTTTTCACGCAGATAGGCGACGTTCGTGTCGCCCTTCAGAAACCACAGAAGCTCGTGAACGATCGATTTCGTATGCAGCTTCTTTGTCGTCATCAGCGGAAAGCCTTGCGACAGGTCGAATCGCATCTGATGGCCGAAAACCGAAAGCGTTCCGGTTCCCGTGCGATCGTCTTTTTCGACGCCTTCGCGCAGAATTCTGTCTAGAAGGTCGAGATATTGGCGCATGGATCGTCGTGTAACCTGAATCTGGGCTCGATGCGACCTTCGGCAGCGGGCAAAACTGGGGCTCGACGCGCTCGCTGGCCTTTGCGAGATGTTCATTTGCTTCCTATATGAGGCGCTGCGGCCCGGTTTTCGCCCTTGGCCAGCTAAGAGGTTCGTTATGACGTCGTCCAGGCACCGTTTATTGCGCTCATTCAACATAATCGCCCTTGCTGCGGCGTTGGCCCTGGCGCCGGCGTTGGCGCAGGCCAAGATGGGCGGGGGAGGGAGCTTCGGAAGCCGGGGCTCGCGCACATTCTCGCCGCCGCCGGCGACGCGCACTGCGCCGAGCCCCGCCGCGCCGATCGAGCGGTCGATCACCCCGCCTCAGAGCGCCTCGCCGTCCAGCTCCTTGGGCGCGCAACGCCCTGGCCTGTTTGGCGGCGGCTTCGGCCGCGGACTAATGGGCGGCCTCGCTGGCGGCCTCCTCGGCGCGGGCCTGTTCGGGCTGCTCACCGGGAACGGGTTCCTCGGCGGCATGGGCGGCTTCATGTCGATCATCGGCTTGCTGCTGCAAATTGCGCTGATCGTCTTCCTCGTGAAGCTCGCCATTGGCTGGTTCACGCGCAGCCGTCTCGCTGGCGCCGGCGCGCCGGGCCCTGAGCCGACGCGCTTCGCTTCGGGTCCGGGCTTCGGTCCCGCGGGCGTCGGGGGCTTCGGCTTTGGGGGCGCCGCGCCGGCAGGTCCGCAGCCTGCTCCGATAACCCTCGCTAATGACGATTTCCCGGCCTTTGAGAGGCTGCTCGGCGAAACGCAAGCGGCCTACAGCCGCGAGGACGTCGGCCGCCTGCGCATGATGACAACGCCAGAAATGGCGCATAATTTCGAGGGCGAGCTCTCGGCGAACGCCGGCAAGGGCGTCGTCAATCGAATCTCCAACGTCAAATTGCTGCAAGGGGATCTGTCGGAGGCGTGGCGCGAAGGCGGTGACGAATATGCGACCGTCGCCATGCGTTTCGCGCTCACGGATGTCTTCGAGGACAAAGCAAGCGGCAGGATTGTCTCCGGGGACCCGTCGCAGCCGACACAATCAACCGAGGTCTGGACGTTCCGCCGGCCTGCGGGCGCCGGCCCCGAAGCTTGGAAGCTCTCGGCGATCCAGCAGGCGGCGTAACGAGATTGTGAAGCCCTCACCGATCGGCGGGGGCTTCAGAACAGCGAGCCTTGATCCGAGCTTCGCTTTTTGAGCGGACGCTCGGATGCAGGCTTCACTGACGGAGTTTCTCCCTCCGCTCGCGCCGGCACTTTGCCGTCTGCAAAATTAATCGTCAGCCTTTGTCCCGCCACGACATCGCGCGCGCGATGCACGAGAGCGCCCGAATCGTCGCGCACAAGGGCGTAGCCGCGCGCGAGAACAGCTTCATGTCCAACGGAATGACGAAGTTTTTCCAGCTGGCGAAACTGCTCGCGGCGTTGATCGACAATAGCTTGAAAGGCGCGCTGGAGGCGCGCAGCTGTGTTGCGCAATCGCTGAAGTTCGCCCGCCTGCTGTTGGCTTGCGAATGAACGGCGCGCCAGCAGCCCTTGTCTGAGGCGCGCAGCGAGACCCTTCACGCGTTCGGATGTGCGCGCCAGTTCGGCCTGAGGCGAATGTCGCGCCAGCAGATGAGATAGTCGCGAAAGATAGAGTCTGCGCGCGTCTGCGCCTCTGTGGAGCCCGCCGCGCAGACGTTCGCCCGCACGGTCGGCGCGCTGGCGTGGATCGGACAGAAGCTTCTCCGGCGTCGGCAACAGCCGCGCATAGTTTAGAAGCCGCATCTGGTGCTGGTCGAGCAGCCGTCGTTCCGCTCCATGCAAGCGCCGCGTGAGAATTGCGCTTCGCTCCAGCAGCTCTGCGCGCACCGGGACGCATTTCTCGGCGGCGCCAGTGGGCGTCGGCGCGCGCAGATCGGCGGCGAAATCGACAAGCGTCGTGTCGGTTTCGTGCCCGATGGCGGCGATCAGCGGAATGGCGCTCGCGGCTGCCGCGCGAACAACAATCTCCTCGTTGAATGACCATAGATCTTCGAGCGATCCCCCGCCACGCGCGACAATCAGCACGTCCGGGCGTGGGATCGGGCCGTCGGGAGCAAGGGCGTTGAATCCGGCAATCGCTGCGGCGACTTCCTGCGCGCTCGTCTCGCCCTGCACGCGCACGGGCCATAGGAGCACGCGTCGGGGAAAACGATCGTTCAGCCGATGCAAAATATCGCGTATCACGGCGCCGGTCGGCGAGGTGACAACGCCGATCACCGACGGCAAGAAGGGCAAGGGCTTTTTGCGGTCCGCGTCGAACAGACCTTCGGCGGCGAGTTTCTTTCGTCTCTCGTCCAAAAGCGCCATCAGCGCGCCGACGCCCGCGGGCTCCAACGCCTCGATCACGATCTGATAGGAGGACTTTCCGGGAAAGGTCGTGATCCTGCCGGTCGCGATCACTTCGAGACCTTCCGCGGGGCGAGTGCGAAGGCGCGATAGTGTGCCTTTCCATATGACGGCGTCGAGTCGCGCGGTCTGGTCCTTCAGGCAAAAATAGCAATGTCCGGATGAGTGCGGGCCGCGATAGTTGGAAATCTCGCCGCGCACGCGCACATGCCCGAAACGATCTTCGACCGTGCGCTTCAGCGCATTGGCGAGTTCGGAGACGCTCAGCTCCGGCGCATTGGTCGCCGGCGGCGGCGGATCGTCGATTGCGCGGTTCGAACCATTGGCCATCCTTCAAGATATGGCCGATTTTATCGCCCGCTGCGAGGGTCAATTCCCGCAAAAACAAAAGGCGCGGGGGTCCGCGCCTTTTTTAGGTTGGTTCGCTGAGGTCTGGCCTCAGTATTTTGTGATCAGCGGCGGGGGGGGCGGCGGCAGCAAATCCGCGAAGACGTAACGGAAGCCTATCCGCAGATCGTGAGAGACTTTGCGGAACGACTGGGTCTCGAAGAAGCAGGCCGCAATCTGCGTGCAGGCGATCGGCGCGGTCGTAATGCGGCCCATGTCGATGTAGCGGTAGCCCATGTCGATTTTCAGATTGGGGGTGATGTCGTAAGCGAAGCCTCCCATGACGGCCCAGGCGAAGGTGTTTTGGGTCTTGTCTGGGGCGAAGCCTTGGCCCAGTCCGATGTCGGTGAGCGAACTGATCCGATGGTAGGAGATGCCAACGCCGCCGCCGACATATGGCGTCACGCCATGCCAAGTGCCGAGATCGATGTAGGCGTTGCCCAGGAAGTTCGCTTGAGGAATGTTCGCCGTGTAGGTGTCGAGACAGAAGGGATTGGGGCAGCCAACCGAGTAGGTTTCGATCGCGCGGTAGGACGCCGAGCCGCGGTATTCGCCCGTCACATCGACGCGGAACCATTTGTTGATCTGGTAGCCGACGCCGCCGCCGATAAGCGGAGTATCTCCAAGCGAATGGCTGACGAGACCGACGGGGGGAACAGCTCCGCCCAGGGAATTGAAGGGAAGCAGGCTCGAATAGAAGCCATTGATCTGGTTGAGGCCGACGCCGACGTCGCCGCGGATATACCATCCGCTGAACAGGAGTGGAGGTGGGGGCGGGGGTTCGATCGGAGGCGGAGGCGGCAGAAGATCGGCGGCCATGGCGGCGGAGCTGACGCCCGCTGCAACCAGGGCCGCAAGAATGAGGGCTGAGGATCTGCCCATGATGTAACTTCCCTTCGCGTGATAGGCCTCGGGCGGACCCCGTGGCGCGATGCCAATGCGAAGAGAAAATGACCGAGCGGAATTAATATCAGGTTAACCTTAACGCTTAACCAAAGGCCATTTTTAACGCGTGTCAAAAATGGCCAGTCACGCGTCTGCGGTGGCTCGCAGAATGCGCTCTTTATCCACTTCAGTCAGATAGTTAGATGAATCAGGCGGCCTCAGGCTGAGCTTTGAGCATGTCGCAAATATCGTTAACGACATTTGCGACGAGCTCGGGGTCGTCGCCTTCGCCCATGACGCGAATGACCGGTTCCGTTCCCGACGGTCGAATCACCAGCCGCCCGGAGACGCCGAGCCTGCTGCGGGCGCGATCGATTGCGCTCATCACCGTCTCTTGTTCGAGACGGCGCTGCGGCGCTTTCACATTTCTGAGGATCTGCGGCAGCGGTTCGAAGCGATGACAGACTTCGCTGACGCGCATTCCGCGCCGCTTCACGACGGCCAACACCTGCATGGCCGTGACCAGCCCGTCTCCTGTCGTGGAATAGTCCGACAGGATGACGTGGCCCGATTGTTCGCCGCCGAGATTGTAGCCGAGCTCCCTCATGCGCTCGAGGACATATCGATCGCCGACAGCGGTGCGCTCCAGCGTTAAACCAAGCGACGCAAGATGACGCTCCAAACCGAGATTGGACATCACGGTTGCGACGAGACCGGGCTTCGACAACAGACCCTGTTCGCGCCAGCTTTCAGCCACCACCGCCATCAACTGATCGCCGTCGATCAAACGGCTATTTTCATCGCACATGATGACGCGATCGGCGTCGCCGTCGAGCGCGATTCCAACATCGGCGCGCATCTCGCGCACCTTCTTGCGCAACGCCTCCGGCGAGGTGGATCCGACGTCGCGGTTGATGTTGAATCCGTCGGGCTCGACGCCGATCGCGATGACCTCCGCGCCAAGCTCCCACAGGGCTTCCGGCGCAACGCGATAGGCGGCGCCATTGGCGCAGTCCAGCACGATGCGAAGTCCTTCGAAACTCATGTTGCGCGGAAGCGTTCGCTTAGCGAATTCGACGTAGCGCGCGCGGACGTCTTCAATGCGCCGAGCGCGTCCGAGGTCGTGCGGCCCTGCGAGCTTCGAGGATAAATCGCTATCCAGAAGCGATTCAATTTCGGCTTCGATCTCGTCGGATAATTTATGTCCATCCGGACCGAATAATTTGATGCCGTTGTCTTCGTATGAATTATGCGACGCGGAGATCATGACTCCGACGTCAGCGCGCATCGACCGGGTCAGCATGGCGACGGCTGGCGTCGGCATCGGGCCGAGCAGCAAAGGGTCCATACCGACAGACGCAAAACCTGCGACGAGCGCATATTCGATCATATAGCCGGAGAGGCGCGTGTCCTTGCCGATCACCACGCGTCGACGTCCCTCTCCGCGCTGAAAGATAATTCCCGCCGCTTGTCCGATCTTCAAAGAAAGCTCAGGCGTGATTTTCTCGTTGGCTTTGCCCCTGACGCCGTCGGTTCCAAAATAAGATCGCGTCATTTCGCATTACCCTCGATGAACATTCACACGGACCCTCGCAAAGCGCCTTGGAGGATGAGCGCCGATCCTGCCATTTTTCCAGTCAAACGCGTCGCGTTATTCTAACGAGTAGTTAACATGCTAGAGGCAATTCGTCGAACAGAGAGGGGCCATGCCAATCGTCATTTACCACAACCCGGCTTGCGGAACCTCCCGGAACGTCCTTGCGGCCATTCGGGAATCGGGGGTCGAGCCGAAGGTCATCGAATATTTGAAGACGCCGCCCGACCGCAAGACGTTGAAAGAATTATTGAAACTTATGGGAAAGCGACCCCGCGACATTCTTCGCAAACGCGGCACGCCCTATGATGAGCTTGGCTTGGACGATCCCTCTCTGACCGATGAACAGATTTTGGATGCGATGGAGAAGCATCCGATCCTGATCGAGCGTCCGATCGTGGTTTCCGGAAAAAAGGCCGCCCTTTGCCGTCCGGCGGAAATCGTTAAAACCTTGCTCGATTAAAGCAAAAAGCCCGGCTTTTGGCCGGGCTTTCGATGTTTGTTTGAGGCTGGCTCAGACCGGATGCGGCTCGAGGCCGCCGACGTCGGGTTCGGGGCGCGGCTGGCCGGCGGTCGGCACTGCGGTCGGACGCGACGGCGGCGTCGAGGAGAGGTCCTCGCGCGTCGGCCGCTTGCCCGCCAGCAAGCCGACGATCTCCTCGCCCGACAGCGTTTCGAACTCCAGCAGCCCCTGGGCCAATATGTCGAGATCCTTGCGCTTGTCGGTCAGGATCTGCTTCGCCTTGTCATGGCCTTCCTGGACGAGCCGGCGCACCTCGGCGTCGATCATCTGCTGCGTCGCCTCGGAGATCGTCTGCTGGCGTCCGAGCGAATAGCCGAGGAACTGCTCCTGCTGGGGATCGGCGTAAGCGACCGTCCCGAGCTTGTCGGAGAAGCCCAGCTGCGTCACCATCGCCCGCGCCACCCGCGTGCATTGCTGAATGTCGCTCGCCGCGCCGGACGTCACCTTGTCGTGGCCAAAGACCATCTCCTCGGCGACCCGGCCGCCCATCGCCATCGCCAGCATCGCCACCAGCTCCTGGTAGCTCTGCGAGATCTGGTCGCGCTCGGGGAGGCCCTGCACCATGCCGAGCGCCCGCCCGCGCGGGATGATCGTCGCCTTATGGATCGGCACCGAGCCCGGCATGTTGAGCGACACCAGCGCATGGCCGCCCTCGTGATAGGCGGTGAGGCGCTTCTCCTCCTCCGTCATCACCAGAGTGCGCCGCTCCGCGCCCATCAGGATCTTGTCGCGCGCGTCCTCGAACTCCGCCTTCGTGACGATGCGCTTGCTGCGCCGCGCCGCAAGCAGCGCCGCCTCGTTCACGAGGTTCATCAGATCGGCGCCCGAAAAGCCCGGCGTGCCGCGCGCCACGACCTTGAGGTCGACGTCGGGCGCCAGCGGGACTTTGCGCACATGCACCTTCAGGATCTTCTCGCGCCCGATGAAGTCGGGGTTCGGCACCTGGATCTGACGGTCGAAGCGGCCCGGACGCATCAGGGCCGGATCGAGCACGTCGGGACGGTTGGTCGCGGCGATCAGGATGATGCCCTCATTCGCCTCGAAGCCGTCCATCTCGACGAGCAGCTGGTTCAGCGTCTGCTCGCGCTCGTCATTGCCGCCGCCAAGTCCGGCGCCGCGATGACGCCCGACCGCGTCGATCTCGTCGACGAAGATGATGCAGGGCGCGTTCTTCTTCGCCTGTTCGAACATGTCGCGCACGCGCGACGCGCCGACGCCGACGAACATTTCGACGAAGTCGGAGCCCGAGATGGTGAAGAACGGCACGCCCGCTTCGCCCGCGATGGCGCGCGCCAAGCAGCGTCTTGCCGGTGCCGGGCGGACCAACCAGCAGCACGCCGCGCGGAATGCGCCCGCCGAGCCGCTGGAACTTCTGCGGATCGCGCAGGAACTCGACGATCTCCTGCAGATCTTCCTTGGCTTCGTCGACGCCCGCGACGTCCTCAAAGGTCACGCGCCCCTGCGCCTCGGTCAGAAGCTTCGCCTTCGACTTGCCAAAGCCCATGGCGCGGCCGCCGGCGCCGCCCTGCATCTGCCGCGCCATGAAAATCCACACGCCCAGAAACAGCAGCAACGGAAGACCGTTGATGAGCAGCGTCATCAGCCAGCTGTTGCCGTCCGTCGCAGGCTTCGCGCTGATCGCAACATTCTTCGACTGTAGCTTCTGAACCAAATTCGGATCGTTCGGAGTGTAAGTCGTAAACGGACGATTATCCGAGAAATGGCCTGTGACTTCGTTTCCTGCGATCGTTACGTCGTGAACGCGGCCCTGATCGATCTGCGTCAAAAGTTCGCTAAACGTAATATCGCGTATCTGCGTTCGTTGTCCCGGCTGCTGGAACAACATCACCAGCGCCAGCACGAGCAATCCTATGATTGCCCAAAGCGCGATGTTCCTGAAGTTCGCGTTCATGTTGAACCTATGCGGGAAGCGCTCGCCAGCGGGACCATCCCCCGGAACGTTCCACTTTGGGAGTAATTTAGGCGCGCCGCAGTCGCTTGCCAAGTGAGCTGAGCCAAAGGTAACGAAAGCGCCGCTTTAGCGTCAGTTAAGTAAATTTCAGAATCAAGCGCGATTTGCGTCTTTTTGCGATCGAACGGCCGTGGCGCGACGCGGTTTTTCTGTCGCAATAGCCAGATTGCGCTCATCCAGCGTCAAAATTGCGCCGCCGAGCGTCATTCGAACGCATTTGCGCAGATTCAGCGCCTCATTCATCCGTCGCGCGGCTCGCTCAAGGCGCTCGAGCCGCAAGGGCGCCTTGCTCGAAATGCGCGAAATTTCGGTCGCAAGTATGCGTTGAAGGATTTCGACCGGAACGCCTCGCAACATATTCGCTTCGAATTGAACATTGGATGCGATGCGCTCCGCTTCTGCCGATGTGGCGATGTTTGCTGAGATCCATGCGAGCGCTTCATTGGCTTGGGAGGCTCGTTCGCCCAATCGCAGCAACGCCGTCAAGTCGAGGCCCTGGGAAGCAAGCGTCGCCTGCAGTCGCCGAATCCGGGTCCGCGCAAAATCAATATTCTCATTCGAAGGATCGCGCACAAACGCCTGATCGGCTTGATTGCAAATATCTTCAAGTTGAGCCTTGCGCAATTGCAGCAGCGGCCGATGCAAGCGCAGCTCGCCGAGCGTCGACACAGACGACATGCCTGCGAGGCCCGCAACGCCGCTGCCGCGAGTCAAACGAAAGAGGATTGTTTCCGCCTGATCGTCGGCGTGATGCCCTGTCACGATGGCGCTTGCGCCAATGTCTTGCGCGCAACCCGTCAGTAAACGATAGCGCGCTTCACGTGCGCGCTCCTGAATTCTAGTTTTCGGCTTGGCTTCGCGCCATTCGAGAACATGATGGGTAAAGCCAAGCGCTCGGGACCATTCGCCGACGAGGCTCGCTTCGTCAGACGATCCTGCGCGCAAGCCGTGATCGACCGTTGCGATGGCGATACGTCGGTCTTTGCGCAACGACCAACGAGAAGCAAGCAGCATCAATGCAACTGAATCCGGGCCGCCCGAAACTGCGAACAACAAGGACGCCTCGTTCGCAAGCGGCGCGAACAGCGCGTCGACGTCGACAGACGACGCGCTGCTAGCGCGCATCGTCATTCACGAACATGGGATCTTCTTGCTTTCGCGCTGCGCAGCCTCTTTCGTGCGGATCGGCGCATTTGGATATTTGACGCCAATTTCCGTGAATGACGCGCAGGCCTGTTCTTTCGCGCCGAGCGCAATGAGAGACTGACCCAAACGCAACAATGCGTCGGGCGCCTGTGGAGACGAAGCGTATTTCGCCGAAATTTCAAGGTATTTTTCCGCCGCTTCTCTGTGACGACCGCGCAGGAAATAGCTTTCGCCCAAATTGAACGTCGCCGCCGGCGCCATGCGACTCTTCGGATTCTTCGTCAAGAAAGCGGAAAATCCTTTTTCCGCCGTCTCATATTGTCCCTTGTGAAGATAAGAGAGCGCGATCTCATATTCGTCCTTTGGACCGGGAGCCGCGGGAAGCGCGGCGGACGCATCCGGCGGCGGCGCTGACGGCGCAACTCCGTCCGGAGCAGGCTTGCCGTGCATGAGATCGAGCGGCGCGCTAGGATCGCGCGCGAGCGGCGGAGCGCTCTCCGGAGCCGCCGGCGAAACGCTTGCGCGAGTTTGCGGCGAAGAGGAGCCTGTGAGCGGCGCGCTGGGCGGCGTCGCGCCAAGCTGTCTCGGCGCTCCAACTGCGGCAGGATCACGCGCAGGGTCGAACGCGTCGCCGCGCCGCTGAGTTGCGCCGGAACCGGGCGGTGGGCTCGCAGACGGGGGAGGCGGCGGCGTTGTCGTCGCGACCGGCGGATTTCCCGGGCGAAGCGCGTTATCCTGCGGCGAGTGGCGAGCTTGCTCGTCTAAACGTTGAACATCATGCTGCAATTCTTCGATTCGCCCGGTCAACTTACGCAGTTCGCGTTCAAGCCGATCGATTCGCATCGTGAGATTCGCGGCGTCTCCATTGTCCTGAATATCGACGTCGATGTCCGCAGGCGGCCGATTGTAGATTTGCGCGACGTCAAACCGCTGTTTAAGTCCGTCAATCGTATTTTCGAGCCGATCGACGCGCGTCGAATTTGTATCGGCGCCGAGCGCCGCATGGAAGCCGAGAGACATGAAGGCGGCAAGGGGAAAGACGAGGCGGGGGCGCATGGAATTTATCGTTTTCTTTCGTCGAGCGAATTATCTTGCCGGCTGCTTCGTCGGCTCCGGGAGTGGCTGGTGACACGCCCTATCATAGCCATGGTTTCGGCCAAAATATGACTAAGCTTAAAGAATGCTTAAAATCAATTAGATATATAGCATAGCCCAAGTCCGTTTTGTGACATTGTAACGCGCTGATTCGTGGGCGGTGTCGCTGTCCACAATCGTCGCGTTTCCGACTCCGCGTCCGCTTGTGTTTCTGTTATGTTCGTGCGTCTGGCGCTGCGATTCGCGGTGCCCTTTTCGTGCGCTCCCCCCATCAAGAGCATGAGGACACTAACGCGTTCCCCCGGGGGGAAGCGGCCATTCTCGCCAAATTTCAAGCAGGTAGTTGACGATTAGGCGGGCAGATAATCCGACCGGGGATGCGTTTGGCCGAACGCAGAGCTTCACCCCGACAATCCCGGCATTAGCTACAAGAAGCAGAACCGTTATTTCATTATTTGGCGCTCCCATCAAGCATCGGCGTTCACATCGACCATGCGCCATCCGCCAACTCCTCCCATAGGACCTTGTCGGAGCAGGAATTGGACGAAGCGCTCGCCCAACTAGATGACCTAGACGCGGCGTGAATACTTCCGGCGTCGCTCTTGTTTCGCCAGCAAGTTTATTCGGGTCGTAAGCACCCGGCATGCACCCGGAGGGTGTTTCGGACTTGTCCGCTCGCGATGCGGAAGAGCTTGACGTCGCTCAGAAGACACTGGCTCTGTGATCGACGAAGCCCTAGGCGCGCACTAAATTGCTGGTAGGGACGCCGCCTGGGATCGAGATGTCCCAGGTGGCGTGGACCTTCCGCTTACTGCTTCGCACTCACGACTGCCGCACATTGGACTCGAGAAACGCTCTGAACGAAGCCTCGAGCAGTTCCTTCATCGACATACCGCGCGTGGTAGCTTTTGTCTTGAACGAGCGGTGGAAATCCGGATCGACCTTGAAATTGAGATCAACGGTGGGCCTGTTAGCGGCGCACGCCGGGTCATTGACGATCTTGATCCCTTCCAACGCAATGCCGTAACTTTCAAGCACTGCTCGAAAGAATTCTGCCGGGTCGGATTCCAGCGCTTTCGCGAGCGACAAAGCGCGATCGATTGTAACGCGCGTATCTCCATCCGCAAAAGCCAGCAAAATATTCTCTTTTTTGTAGCCGACTTCGTTTGCAAGTTGGGTCGCGGATTTTCGTTGGCGAAGGGCGTCGAGACGCTCACGGATCAACTGGGCTGGCTCACTGTCGTAAAAGGGATGGACCGAGACGCTCATTAATACTTCTCCTGTTTCTATTGACTACAATAAGTAATATAGCGAATTAAATACGGGACAACTCTAACTAATAAGCATCAAAAGTGGGTATGTTCTTGCCTACAGTGTCAGATATAATTCATTATTGATTGATATATTATTGCAGATGGTCCAATTACGTTTTCTTTGGTCGTCGGTGGGATCGGCTGTAGGCTCGCGACGACCGTGCAAAGGCGGCGTGAAGCTGGGGAGAAAGTCGAAGCTAACCGACCACCAGAGGCGCGAGGCAATCCGTCGCCGTGATAACGGAGAGGAGACTCTTGCGGAGATTGGCCGCTCCTACAAAGTCAGCGGCTGGACGATTTCGAGGCTTTGAGTATGGTAAGACCATCAGCCAACCCCGACTCCACAACGACCAAGGGTCTGCGCCATCTAATCGCCTCAGAAATTTCCTAGCGCCTAAATAATTTCGCAGAAAAGCTGGCTTAACGACGACTGGCTCGGTTTCAGAAAGGGCCTATCGCCTCTGGGCCAAACGCGCTTCGATCTCTCCCTTGAGAAAAGCGTAAAGCTTGCGCCAGCGCGGGATGATCCAGCAGACGAAACCTCGCGTCTCCTGCACTGCGAAGCAGCCGACCTCGGTTGCGATGGCCACGGTCTTGTCGAACCACGGCAAAGCCGGACTGTCGGGCGGGATCATCGCGCGGATCTTAGCGACCAGGGCCTTCGTCTGCTCTGCAGCGAAATCGAAGAGCACCCTCGCGGGATCGACGGGCGGCGTGGACGCGATTTGATGGCGCAGGCACGCAGTTTCCGCAAGCGTAGTTTCGACCGCCAGTTCGATGTCGGTCTTTTCCGCCAGGAGACGATCTCGCTCGGCGGAAACAGCCGCGAATTTGTCGCGCAGTTCGTCGCACTCCTTGGTGAGGCCATTCGCTTTCGCGATCACTTCGGATTTTTCAAACGCCTGGCGATCTCTTTCGGCGGCAACGATCGCGAACTCGGCGCGAAGATCGTCGCGCTCTTTGATAGCTTTATTAGTTTTGGGGACGATCTCGATCTTTTCATAGGCGTTACGATCGCGTTCGGCCGCGACCGCTTTCAATTGGCGCTTGAGATCGGCGATTTTGGCGGGAGCCGCCGAAACGAGGCCCGCTTCGGCCTCTTCTTTCTTACGCCGTTCTTCTTCTCTCTTTTTGAGAGCATCGAGGAGAGTCCAGTTGCCGAGAGGCGTCTCTTTGGTGTGCAGGATTTCCTCTCTTTGTTTGCGAGAGACGAGAGGCGCCTCAGCCTCTTCTTTCTTGCGCCGCTTTACTTCTCTTTGTTTGACAGCGTCCAGCGTCCAGTCGCTGAGAGGAGTCTCTTTCATGCTCCACTCCCATTTCTTGGGCTCTTATCATTCGCCGGCTTAAACCTAACCATGTGTCAGGCTAGCGGCTTCCGAATCGGGCGTGAAGGCATTGTCGCATTGTCGAACGATACACGCGAACGATCAGCGTGCTGCCTGCACAAGCGCCGCTTCCATTTCTCCCCAGCTTTGAGTTCGGTCTTGAGAACCCAACGCTTTTGGATTGATCTGCGCTCTCGACGAGGCGCCGAAGCAATCAATGTTTCCGGTGAGAGATTAGCAGCGGGTCCTTCGACGAAATCCTCGCTGTTTCCCTTTCCGGTTGGAGAATCGGTTTTTTGCGCCGAATGGGTGCAGCGCTTTTGGCTTTTCCGGTCTTGCGGCCACGGCGGGTCTTTTCATCGACTTCTGCCAATCGAACAGTCAGAGCATCGTCTTTTTCGATGAGACTCGGCAGCACCCGACCCGCAGGAACGTTGGATGATGGAACTTTCTCGGGAACCGCCACCACCAAATTGCCTCCGCCAAACACTGCGTCAGCCAATTTCAGCGCAGCCTTGTATTTGTCGTCAGGATTGTTTGAGCGGGTCGCAAAAACACTCGGATCCAAGAACGACGGTTTCGGGTCATTCTTGTCGACATCGTCGGCTGTCGGCTGGCGAGGCGCCGATGATTTCAACGAGCGACTTTTGGATTCCTTAATGAAAGGACGGACATTACGACGCATTGGTCCTCTGGGGGCGGGGCTCTCGAATAAAGAGGCAAAAAACCGAAGTTTCGGTCGTTGCGACCGCTTCGACTTGATTGGTCTCGTCTCTTGAAGAAATCGCCTACAACAAGATAGTTATCATAGTGCGTTGGGCGAAAGCATGTCGATTCTTCCCTACCCCGGGATGAGCGAGATGGTCCTGCCTACAAATAGGCAAGCCTAATAAGCCGACCGCGTCTCTCGGCGTTTTCACGGAATCCGTAGCCGCCTCAGTGTGGGATGCGCCGAGCAGCCGGCGACTGGGACAATAGCTTTTGCATGAGGCGAGTGCGCGTCTGAGAAGAGCTGGAGATGGACGAAGTCCTAGAAGGTTACCTGATCCTGCAAGGGGATGGAGCCTGGGTTCCGAGCTCATGCGAGCTGGACACCTTCCACCGCTACCACTTTCTTGAGGATACTGGCCTGTAACGGCGCGGTTTGATTACGCGGAAAACCGAGGCTAGATTTGCCATTGGGGAAGTCGATGTGGCGCCTTTATGGCGGTTAAGCTGGCGCGTTGCGCATCCGACGGCGAGCGCGGCCTTCAAATTCATCCGAATAAATTCCGGCTCGGCTGCATTATCTGGCGCCAGCATGCCGCCATCCGGCCGCAACCGCCTCATCTTCAGAGCAGAACCAGCGCTCGCCAGCTCCCTTGGTCATCCTGACCCGCTCATAATTCCGTTCGCCCGGCATGTGGAAGATTTGCTCACCCTTGCGGTTGACGTTGCCTTTGATCATGCAGCCATCGGGCGCCGCTGTCGTCGCCATTGCTAATCTGGCCCCACGCACTGGTGATGCGGCGATGGGATTGATTGCTGAAATCGGTTTCGCTGCTGACCATATCTGTTCGAAACGTGCATCGAAAACGCGGGCGGCCGATGGCTCATGGATCACGACGATGTCGTTATCTTGCTGTTTGAGCCCTGATGCTGTCAGGTTGGCCGAACCCGAGCGCAAGAGAAGACCGTCGATGGAATATGATTTCAAATGCATGTAAGGGCCGGGCGGCTTCATGCGAATGCCATCGGAGATCTCGCGCAGGCGATCGAGAGCATGCTGCTGGGAAGGATCGAGAACGAGCCGGACTGTGACGCCGCGCCGATGGGCGTCGATCAGCGCGTCGATGACCGGCCAGTCCGTTAGGGAATAGGCCGTCAAATCGATTTTCGAGCGCGCCGATCGCAAAAGCGCCACGTCCACGCGCTCAAGATTTTCGACCGGCGCATAATGGATCTCGACCGTATCGGCGGTTGCCGGGGTAGTGAATGCAAACAGGGTGAGCAGGCCGGCGACTAATGACAGACGAAAAGGCATGTGAACGCTGCTCCCGATATTTTGTCCCGCGACGGTCTTTCATTATCCAGATGTCGCATAAGCCGCATCTCCGGGTTAGAGAAGGTTCGATTGTGCGGTGCAATATAATTCGTGACATTTTTATGCAATGCACATAAGGTATTGAGGCTTTGGGTCGCGGGAAATACCCCGTGCGCCTGACCAAAAAGGATATTCTATGCCAATCAACTTCCCAGAGATAAAAGGATTCAGCACGGCTCCGTTCGAGGCGTTTACCACGGCGACCGCCTCGTCGGCTAAGACGCTACAGGCCATTGCGGCCGAAACGACGGACTATTCAAAGAAGTCCTTCGAGAAAAGCCGCGCGCACTTCGAAAAGCTGATCGGAGTGAAGAAGATCGACGAGGCGATCCAGCTCCAGTCGGACTTCGTCAAAGCCGCCTACGAGGATTTCGTAGCGCAAGCCACCAAGATCGGCGAGATGTATTCGAGCCTGGCCAAGGAAGCTTTCAAGCCAATCAATGTCGCGTCGGCTGCACAGCCGTCAGTCGCCGCTTCGCCGTCGAAAGCGCCGGTTGCTGTGAAGCAGAGCTGATCTGACGCAGGTTAGCGCGTCGAGTTCAGCCAACAAAAACCGCTCGATCAGCTTTGCTCGTCGAGCGGTTTTTTTTCGGAGCGTTCGTCGGCGTTCGGACTAGATCGGGTGGCTCATGAGTTCCAATTCCACATGAGAAAAGGCCCTGGGGATACCCCAGGGCCTTGGTTTTCGTTTTCGTTGCGAAAACGCGGAAAGGCGTCAGAAGTCCATACCGCCCATACCGCCCCCCGGCGGCATCGCGGGGCTTTCCTTCTTCGGATGTTCGGTAATCGTAGCTTCCGTGGTGACGATCAGGCCGGCGATGGAGGCCGCGTCCTGCAACGCTGTGCGCACCACCTTGGTCGGGTCGATGATGCCGAGCTTCACGAGATCGCCGAACTCGCCGGTCTGGGCGTCGTAGCCATAGGCGTATTCCTTCGACTCGAGCAGCTTGCCCACAACGACCGCGCCGTCGCCGCCTGCATTGTCGACGATCTGTCGGGCCGGCGCCTGGATCGCCTTGCGGACGATGTCGACTCCAGTCTTCTGGTCGTGATTGGCGGTCTTGACCTGATCGAGGACCAAAATCGCGCGCAGCAGCGCGACGCCGCCACCGGGCGAGATGCCTTCTTCGACGGCCGCACGGGTCGCGTTGAGCGCATCGTCGACGCGGTCCTTCTTCTCTTTGACCTCGACCTCGGTCGCGCCGCCGACGCGGATCACCGCGACGCCGCCCGCGAGCTTGGCGAGACGCTCTTGCAGCTTCTCGCGGTCGTAATCGGAAGTCGTCTCCTCGATCTGACCCTTGATCTGAGCGATGCGTGCCTCGATGTCCTTCTTGTCGCCGGCGCCGTCGATCAGCGTCGTATTCTCCTTGTCGATGCGCACGCGTTTGGCGCGGCCGAGCTGGGGAAGCGTGACGTTCTCGAGCTTGATGCCGAGGTCTTCGGCGATCAGTTGGCCGCCGGTCACGATGGCGATGTCTTCGAGCATGGCCTTGCGGCGGTCGCCGAAGCCCGGCGCCTTGACGGCGGCGATCTTAAGGCCGCCGCGCAGCTTGTTGACGACGAGCGTGGCGAGCGCCTCGCCCTCGACGTCCTCGGCGACGATGAGCAGCGGCTTGCCGGTCTGCACGACGGCTTCGAGGATCGGCAGCAGAGCCTGTAAAGACGAAAGCTTCTTTTCGTGGATGAGGATGTAGGGGTCTTCAAGTTCGGCGATCATCTTCTCGGCATTGGTGATGAAGTAAGGCGACAGATAGCCGCGATCGAACTGCATGCCCTCAACGATGTCGGTCTCGGTCTCGAGGCTCTTCGCCTCTTCGACCGTGATCACGCCTTCATTGCCGACCTTCTCCATCGCCTTGGCGATTTCCCGGCCGATGAATTGATCGCCATTGGCTGAAATCGTGCCAACCTGCGCGATCTCCTCATTCGAGCTGACCTTCTTCGAGTTCTTCTTGAGGTCGGCGACGACCGCCTCGACCGCAAGGTCGATGCCGCGCTTCAAATCCATCGGATTGAGGCCGGCGGCCACGGCCTTGGCGCCTTCGCGGGCGATCGATGCGGCGACCACCGTGGCGGTGGTGGTGCCGTCGCCAGCGGCGTCGTGTTGCTTGGAGGCGACTTCGCGCACGAGCTGGGCGCCGAGGTTCTCGAACTTATCCGAAAGTTCGATTTCCTTGGCGACGGTCACGCCGTCCTTGGTGATGCGCGGCGCGCCGTAGGATTTTTCAATGACGACGTTGCGGCCCTTGGGGCCGAGCGTAACTTTTACCGCGTTGTTCAGAATCTCGACGCCGCGCATGATGCGGTCGCGCGCGTCGGTGGAGAAACGGATGTCTTTGGCAGTCATTGTTATTCAACTCCGTAAGGGAGAAATCTTCGTAAGGGTGAGCGCTCGGCTCAGCCGACGACGCCGAGGATGTCGCTTTCCTTCATGATCAACAGGTCTTCACCGTCGATCTTGACCTCGGTGCCGGACCATTTGCCGAACAGCACGCGGTCGCCGGCCTTCACGTCGAGGGGGGTGAGTTTCCCGTTTTCGTCGCGGCCGCCGGGGCCCACCGCGATGATTTTGCCTTCCTGGGGCTTTTCCTTGGCGGTGTCGGGAATGATGATGCCGCCCTTGGTCTTCTCTTCGCCCTCGAGACGCTTGACCACGACCCGATCATGCAGGGGACGAAATGCCATGCTGTGTTCTTTCTTTTCTGGGCCGGCGGATGTCGAAGAGAATCATCCTTCGGCAAAGGGATATTCGAAAAGCTTATTGGCACTCGATTATGTCGAGTGCCAATAAGCTGATGGGGACATATGAGCGCCCTTCTAACCTTTCAAGACGCTGGCCGCGTGAGCGGCATCCATCGATCATCGATGGCTCCGGGAAATTCCGTCTGTGAGAGAGATGTGAAAGAGATAAGTTGAGCTGCTGCTTTTTTCTCGACGCTTTTTGCTGATCAGATGCAGCTGGGCTTCTCGTCACTATAGCCGTCGTCACCTTTCAGCGCGTAATCCGGCATCCGCGAGCACTGTCCAATGCCAGGCGACCTGCTATTTTTGCAGGGGAACATTTCCTACGACCTTCAAGGAACAGCTATGTCGAGAATTCTGATTGTGCTCGGCCTCGTCCTGGTGGGTATTGGCCTTCTATGGCCGTGGATCAGCCGGCTCGGGCTTGGGCGTCTTCCTGGCGATGTCGTCATAGAGCGGCAGAATTTCAATTTCTATTTTCCGATCACCACGGGGCTAGGCACCGTCAACTTGGCATCTGTCAAATGAACCGAAACACGATGGGTTGAGCGATGACCTACCGCAGGCGGCTTTGTTGCACGGACACTGGTCAACGCAAATTGTCTCCCGAGCGGACCAATATCAGGAGGCGCGTACGCAGACGGGACGTCCGAGTTCCAACATACGGTTGAGCGCCTTGACCGCCGTGTTCGCTTCACGCTCGCGACGCGCGTCTTCACGTGAACGCAATGCGTCCCCGATCACGCGCTTGTAGCGGCCAATTGCCGCTTCGACTTTCAAACGCCAATTGTAGCCGGATGTTTTCTGCCAATTCATGCGCCCATGTTCATTGATCGAACGAATATGCAAATCCCGCTGGGTCGGAGCGATCGTTGCGGTTGAACCCGGGACGCCTCCCTTGCACGGAAGAACGATGAATTTGACGGTCGGATTCCGGGCGACAACGGCGTCGAGAGCATGGCTTCGATCCATAGGCTCCATCGCCCATGAACGACGCTGGTGCAGCGTCCAATTGCTCCAGCAGCGACTCGACGTGAGAGGCGTCGTCGACATCCTTGTCGGTCAGATCGAAAGTGACGATCTTATCACTGTCGGCGTCGATGCCGATATGGAGCTTGCGCCAGGATCGGCGTTTCGAAGTTCCGTGCTTTTCGAATAGCCATTCGCCCGCTCCACGAAGCTTTAGCCCTCTGCTATCGACGATCAAGTGCAACTCGCCGGTTCGAGAACGTGCCCGGCTCTGAACCGACAGCCCACACGCTCCCCTGGGTGGTGGCGATTGATGCGCGGGTGCTGAACGAATGAACGGAGGGGTGTGAGGCGCGCGTTGCTTCCCGCGGGCTCTCATCATGCGCGTCTCAGGCGCCCTCAATTTTTGGCATGACGCGGCGCATTAGACGTACGCGGCACTGCAACAAGCTAAATCGTTGTGGCGTCGATCAAGTCGCCATAAAAGTGGAATGAATATGTGACAAGATGTCGCGGTAACGGTTGGCGGGGAGTGGAAGTGATGTTTACGATGAGGCAATGCGCCGATTACGCGGAGCTTGCGTCGAACGAATTGCCCTTATGCGCAGTCCCCTCCGCCAAACATACCTCACTGCTTGCGAGCTACCTGCTCAACCTCAAGCGGGGCGAAGCAGCCGTGTGCAACATGATACTCGGCGATTATCGACGCTTTATGGACCTCGGCGCGCAGGAGCGAGCAGCGGACTTGTTCCTTGTCCTACGGCTATTTCTTTCCGACTACCGGGAAGCCAAATGCGTTACTTGATCTCTCCGACGGCGGTCGTGTTCGGAAAACGCCGCAAGGGACTTCGACATTCTCAGCCTGAGAGCCCTCACACAAGAACCCCCTAGCGTCGGACATTCTGGCGGAAGCGAGCCGTGCGCTAAACGCGTTACGGGACGCCGAGACAAGGCTCGCGTTGCTCGTGATGATGGCGAGAGGCACGGTCATCGAGATCGGCCGATCGTCGAATTGATTGGCGTCGCCGCGTTCCTCAAAGCCTCGGGGCGTTCGAGCTCTCATAAATCGCACTGAATCCTGGATTTGGTGCTCATGATGATTTTCAAACTCATGAAATTTTCGCACTGCAAACAGGCTGATGTCGGCTACGCTCCAACAAGAGCTCCCATGCCTTCCCCAGGAAAATCTTTTGCTCCCGGTCAAAGCTCAAATTGAGTAGTGATGCGCATGACTTTCACGGCGTTGCCGATCAAGTCGGCGGGACGGCGCTCGCCTTTAGGGCCGCGTGGCACGAAGGCGGCTCCTTTCTTGCACATGTTCCAAGTAAACTTGGATGGTTGGCGGCTCTTTATCGCCATCTTCTCTTGGGAAATGATTAACAGTGACTATGACGAAATGTTCATTGGAAGGCGGCAAGGTCATTGTCTCGCCAACCTTCGGAGTTGCAGCAAACGTGTACAATCTAGGTGTCCCGCCACCCGGCTTAGAAACGTAACACTTGATTGTCATCAATTGCCCCATGCTTTGCGCTTAGCATAACATGGGATTGATGGCCGACGTGAGCAATCGTCAAGGGCATCAAATTTCAAACTGAGACACTACCAGGAAAGTCCAGATCATGCCGACGCCGGCCATCGCGCAGCCGCTCCTGGAACGCGCGGCGCAATCCGATAGAGGCTGGCGAAAATCAGGCGATCGAAATTGCCGAACGCGAGCCGCTTTGGCGATTTCCGTCGCAGCACATTGAGCTGGAGGCGCAGCGTCAGGATCTCCGCCTCCATCGAAGCTCTTGATCGGAAAAGCCCGATGACTGCCCACCAGATCAGTTTGAGCATGTCTCCCATGAGAAGAAGCATCGCTCGATTTCGCTGCCACACGCCAGTCGGACCAAGTTTACGGCGGGGCAGCTCGCCAACGGCCACTATCCCGATTGAGGATTTGAACGCAGAGAATGACGAATAGCGCCGGCGTCGAGTTCATCGCCGAGAACGGCGGCGGCCCCCGGCGCCGGTCTGCGCCCGCCAAAATTTCAGCCGCCAGTTGTGCCGTAGAACATGAATGGCGGTTATGATTTCATGCGCAGGTCGGCATGGATTGGCTTCGCCAGCGGAGACGACGATGAATTTCGACTACGACGCGCTGTTGGCGGCCCTTGCCGCGTTTTGCATAACCCTTCTGGCGTTTCTCTTTTTGCCGATGCCTACTGACCAGCCTCCAGGCCTCGCTCTCACAGCCGTCGGCTACATGGTCATTTATTTCGTCGTCTTCAGGCTGATTCAATTCATTCGTCAGAGCAGTCGCAAGTGAGTGCCTGTTATCGCTAAGATTGAGCAGCCCTGCCGGAAACTTTTATCGTCTCGATCCCTCGGTATGGTGGGGTCTATGATGATTTCGACGCTTGCCTTGGTACCCACGCGGTAGGAAGGCGAGCCCTCCGTTTCGTCTTCAAAATTAACCGTGAAGCTCACACCCTTTGCCGATAGGTCGACATCGGTATGAGATGCGATGCTGTCGGCAACCAGGCGAGACAATTCGTGACGGTCCAGAAAGCCACAAACCTTTCGTTGGTGCGTCTCATTGGTAATTACCCACCCCTTGCATTTAAGGCAGGTTGCTGATTTAAGATTCGGATGAATCGTGATGATTTGCAGCGCCTGATCAAGGAACAGCTGATTGATCTGGTGCTGAAACTTCAGCGCCCGGATAAAACGTCGCGCACGTCATCAAAGCCGCCCTCGACGGACCGAAAAGAGCGGCGCGAACAAGCCAAACCCGGCGGCGCGAAGCCCGGACACGAAGGTCATTCTCGCAAATTATGCGAAACGCCGGACGCCTTCGAGGATCATGCTCCCACGCATTGTCTTCATTGCCTTGAAGCATATGAAACGGACGCCGAGCGTGAATTGATCGGCGAATATGACGAGATCGAGCTTCCTCCCGTTCAACCGTTTGTGAAGCGGCATCGCCGTTTCGCCGTCTGCTGTCCGCATTGCCGCAAGACAACGTCCGCGGCTCTGCCGGCAGTCGCGCAAGGGACGCCCTTCGGGCCGCGCATCCACGCGCTGGCAATTTATCTGAAAACCCGTCACGCTCTGTCCTACGAGCGGCTGCAACAGGTGTTCTTCGATCTGTTCGGGCTGACGATCAGCCAGGGCGCGCTGATGAATATGTTCGCTCGCACGGCGAGCGCTTTCGAGGAGAAGAAGCGACAAGCACTCGCGGTCTTGCGCAAGGCGTCCTTTGTCGCCAGCGATGAAACAGGCGTACGCATCGAAGGCGTCAACGCCTACCCTTGGGTGTTTTGCAGCAAGAGCGCCCTCGTTCATTTAGCCGACTTCACCCGTTCGGCCGAGGTCGTGGGCAAAACGGTTCTGGTGCAAACGACAAAAGCTCGGCATATTTAGTGTGAACCCGCTTTTGGAAGACATGCACGCCTATGTTGAACATTGACGATCTTTTCAAGGGCCGCCATTTCGACCGGGAGATAATCATCCTCTGTGTCCGGTGGTATCTTCGGTTCAAGCTCAGCTTTCGCGATCTTGTGGAGATGATGGGCGAGCGCGGACTTTATCTGGCGCACACGACGATCATGCGCTGGATCCAGCGCTATGCCCCGGAATTCGAGAAGTGCTGGAACCGCTTCGCATGCAGAGTTGGAGCTTCTTGGCGCGTCGACGAAACCTACGTCAAGATCAAGGGCCGCTGGACTTATCTTTACCGGGCCGTCGACAAAGAGGGAAAGACCGTTGATTTCCTGCTGCGCGCCAAGCGGGATGTCGCGGCCGCCAAGGCGTTTTTCCGTCGGGCGTTCAAAAACCAGAGCCAGACCGCCGCGCGCCATCACGCTTGATGGCTACCAGGCCTCACATCGAGCGGCGCAGGAAGTCCTCAATGAACATCTGCGCGGCAACCGGACCAAAATTCGATCCTCGAAATATTTGAACAACCTGATTGAGCAAGATCACCGATCAATCAAACTTCGTTTGGGTCCAATGCTCGGATTGAAGTGCTTTCGCTGCGCGTCGATCACGATAGCAGGCATCGAACTCATGCATCGGATCAGGAAGGGTCAGTTCGAACTCGCAAGGCTTCGCGTCAATGGCAAAACTGCGCCTGAAATTTGGAACGCGGTTCTCGCTGCATGAACCAAACCATGTTTTCGATGTGGAGCCACGTCAATTCCGAAAATTTGCACCAGAACCGTGTGGCGAACGGATGCCGAACTGGCTTCTATGGAGCAAACCGCGTTCAGGCAGGTCCTGACACTTATGATGGAGGATCCTCGAACTATTTCCTTCTGTTCGCACGTCCTCTTCTGCCACAGGAACCTAGAGAGCATTGGCAATTATGCGACTAATGTCGCGGAGTCCGTCGTCTATATGAGTACGGGTCGCATTCTCGCCGACAGGCCCAAAGGCGTTACTTGCGGATGAATCCAGATTTGACGACATCAACTTATACCAAATCTCCGAGATCGTGACTCTGTGTCGGTTTCCGAATCGATAGCGATCTGATTCAACGTGGCGAACGAGGGAGGTTCGCCATGCCGGTTCCGCTTCGGGGAGATTTTGACGCGGCGGCGCTGCGTTCTGTTGCGAAGAAGACCAGGGACGCGGCGCAAGCGCGCCGACTTCTTGCCCTGGCTGCGATTTACGACGGGGCGACGCGCACCGAGGCGGCGAAGATCGGCGACGTGACGTTGCAGATCGTCCGCGATTGGGTGGTCAAATTCAACGCTCATGGCCCCGACGGCCTCATCGATCGCAAGGCGCCCGGCCAACCCCCAAAGCTCAATGGCGCGCATCGCGCGGCGCTGATGAAGATAATCGAGGAAGGGCCGACACCGGCGATCCATGGCGTCGTGCGCTGGCGGCTGATTGATCTGGCGCAATGGATGTTCGAGGAGTTCCGCCTCTCCATCGCCGTGCAGACGCTGAGCCGAGAACTGCGCAAAATGGGCTATCGCAAGCTCTCGGCCCGTCCACGCCACCACGCGCAAGCTGAGAACGCGATCGCGGATTTTAAAAAAGTTTCCCGGCGCGCCTGGACGCAATCGCGTGTGAAAAAGGCGTCGGCGTCGACAAGATAGAAATCTGGTTCGAAGACGAAGCGCGCATCGGCCAAAAGAACAAAATCACGCGCCGATGGGCCAAACGCGGGTCGCGACCAAGCGCGCCGCATGATCAGCGCACCGCCTCAACCTATATCTTCGGCGCCATCTGCCCCAAGGAAGGCAAAGGCGCGGCGCTCGTCCTGCCCGCCTGCAATACCTTCGCCATGAGCCTGCTGCTTGCCGAGATCGCCAAGAACGTCGCCGCAAACGCGCACGCCGTTCTCATCGTCGATCGCGCCGGCTGGCACATGACGGACAAGCTCGCCATCCCGCCCAATATCACCATCGTCCCCTTGCCGGCAAAATGCCCGGAACTCAACCCGACAGAGAACGTCTGGCAGTTCCTGCGCGACAATTGGCTGTCGAACCGAGTCTTCAAATCCTACGACGATATCGTCGATCATTGCTGTGACGCATGGAACAAGCTTATATGAGGAGGGTCAAGGGAGCGGCTAATCAGGGCGAGATTTTTTGGTGGTCCGGCGATTATGTTTGTATCCATGGCATGAGCCCGATTGCTTGACGCGGCTCGTTACCGAGCCAGATCCAACTTATATACGGTCGCTGTTCGAGACAGCTGCACCAACATCCCGCTTGCGGCGGACCGGGGCTCAAGAAGGCGAGTCCATTCTCATCGAGCGGCATTTTAAGCCATGCTTGTTCTAGGTTCGCCTGCCTTGGTTCCACCAGGACTGATCGGATCCTGGAAGATTGCGGAAACTGATTGTCTAATGAATCAGGCAGTTTTCAAGGTGGCGCCTTCGATTACGACGCCAGCATTGACGTACTTCCAGATCGCGATAAGCAGCTTGCGGGCGAGCGCCACGATCGTCGGCTTTTTGAGCCGCCCGCCGTAGTATTTCACCCGCTCTTTGAACCAGATGGTGAGTGCCGAGTCCGGCTGGTGGCGCACCCAGAGCCACGCAACCTGGATCAGAGTTGTTCGCAGTCGTGGATTGCCGGATTTGGAGACACCCAGCTCGTGGTCGACTTTTCCGCTTTGCCAGGGTGTCGGCGCAAGACCTGCGTAGGCCGCAACCTGTCTCCGGTTATCGAAATGTCGGGACAGCCCCTCAGACCAGAGCACAGCGGCAAACTCCGGTCCGATGCCTTTCAGGTTGAGCAGGAGCCCCGGCGTCGGCGTAGAAACCCGTGCGATTACAAACATAGCATCCCGCGCGTCTTCGACGTCGCTGATCTGTTTCAGCAGTAGTTCGATCCGATCGAGTTCGCGACTAAGCTGCGCTTTCAGGTGAAAGGACAGCGGACGCCCGTCGCCAGTCCGAAGCTTCTCCAGTTCTTTGCGGCGGTCGCGGCGTAGCGGCTCATACCCGGATATTCCCTGACCAAAGAGCAGACCTTTTATACGGTTGACGTGCCGTATCCGCTCATTGATCAACGCTTTGCGCTCGCGCGAGATGCGGCGGAGGTCCTCTTCCTCGGGCGTCGGCGCCCGAACCATCTTGCAGACCCGCGGTTCGCCGCGTTTGTATGCCAGCAACGCGAGGACCAGCGCCTCACCGTCAATCTTGTCAGTCTTCGCTCGGCGGCGGCGGCGTGAGACCGCTATTGACGCTGGATCGACGACGTGGCTCTCGATACCCTCGGCCTGCAGAACACGATGGATCCAGAAGCCATCGAGCCCAGCCTCCTGAATGACTATAATCGGGAAGTGTCGTCCGGTACACGCTTGTGCCTTCCTTTTCAGTTCGGCGAAGCAAGTCAGCATTGCGGCGACGTCGCTGCCGACGACCATATGCTTCGACATCTTCTCACCGCGGCCTGGCGAAAGCGACGTGATCAGCCACTT
>CAWESG010000016.1:0-131451 GCA_963811555.1 uncultured Alphaproteobacteria bacterium
TCGAAGTCACGTCAATCGACGTCGGCAACACAGCGGCGAATGTGATTCCGGGAGAAGCGCGCGCTCAATTCAATATTCGATTTAACGACGCCTGGACGCCGACGAGGCTGCATCAGCGCATTCGGGAAGTGGTGCGAAGCGCGGCCGGCCCCGCTCAGGTCGACGTCGAATTCTCTCCCTGCAACGCCGTGTCTTTTCTCACCGAACCCGGCGACTTTACGGAACTGGTGTTCGAAGCGGTGCGCGAGATCACGGGTCAAACGCCGAAGCTCTCGACGAGCGGCGGGACGTCCGATGCGCGCTTCATCACCCGCGACTGTCCGGTTCTTGAATTCGGCCTTATCAATGAATCAATTCACGCCGTCGACGAACACGCGCGCATCAGCGACATCGACTTTCTCACGGCGATCTATCGACGTATCTTAGACCTCTATTTCGCGCGTTGACGTCATGAGCGACGCAGTCCCCTCATCAACCGACAAGCTGCGCGTCGAGATTGAAGCGGGCGTCGCGCGCGTCCTGATCGATAACAGCGAACGCCGCAACGCCTTTGATTTTTCCATGTGGCGCGCTTTGCCCGCCATCATGCGTCGCCTTGATGAGTTGAGCGATGTGCGCGTCGTCGTCTTGACCGGCGCGCCCTCGCTTCCTTTCTGCTCCGGCGCCGATATCTCCGAGTTTTCGACCGTGCGCGCGACAGCGCAAGGCGGACGCGATTACGAACAATCCAATGTCGAAGCCTTCGACGCTCTCTCGCAAATCTCCAAGCCCGTCATCGCCGCCATCGCGGGCTTTTGCATGGGCGGCGGGATGGGGCTCGCAGCCGCTTGCGATCTGCGCATCGCCGCCGAGGGCGCGGTCTTCGGCATTCCAGCCGGACGGCTTGGCGTCGGCTATCCGCCGTCTGCGATGAAATATATCGTCGCGGCGGTCGGTCCGCAGAATGCGATGGACCTCTTTTTCACCGCGCGACGCATTGACGCCGAGGCGGCGAAGGCCGCCGGATTCCTGTCGCGTATTCTGCCGCCGCGATGGATTTGACGCGGCCATCGGCAAGCTTGCCGCTGGCGTCGCAGAGAATGCGCCGCTCACCTTGCGAGCCGCCAAAGCGGCGATTCGCACTGCGGCTCAAATGCCTGGCGCCCGCACGATTGAACAATGCGAGGCGCTGGCCGGCGCCTGTTTCGACAGCGCCGATTACGCCGAAGGGCGCGCCGCTTTTCTCGAAAAGCGCGCGCCGAAATTTTCAGGGCGCTGAGCTCTTCGCGGCTTCACCGCGCCAGAAGTCTGTCGATCCTGCGTAAATCCGCGTGGTGAAGCAGCAACACTTGGTTCGAGGTCGCCAGCTTCTCCGCCGCCGGCGTGTAATCGCTGGTGGTGACGACGACGCCTCGTTGCGCGCCCTCGTGAGCTATGGCCGCGACGATCTCTTGAACCGCGCGATTGCCGACAGGCTTTGAATATTTCTTGCACTGGATCACGATGCGCATACCGCGCTTATCGGCCACGATGTCCACGCCTTGGTCGCCGCTGACTTGCGTGACGCGGGCTTTCCATTTCATCTCCCGCAAGACAGCGGCGCAATAGTGCTCGAACTCTTCCGGGCTCATGTTCTCGTGGAACTGGGCCTCCGTGATTTGTTCATAAACGAGCACCGCCAGATGGAGCAGGCCGATGAGGCCAAGACCCATGAAAATCATGCCTGGAGTGCGCGGCCAGAAAAACCCCGCAAGGACGGTGAATGCGACGATCCAGATCACGCATTTCGCGATGCCGCTGCTTTTCTTCCGGTGGCGCGCCATTGCTGCTCTTCAGAATCATGCGTTCAGGCGTCGAATGTATGGGCTATGAAAGGTGAAAGACAAATTTTCCTGTGCGGGGAACGCTGGGCGACAAGCTCAAAGACAAGCGCCCGTAGCTCATTTCACAGCGGCGCGTAAAAGAGACGCTTTGTTTCCGTGAAGGCGGCGTCGTCACTCGTCAGTCGCTTTTCGCCGCCGACGGTTGGCTGCGTAGCGACGAGCGGCGAAGCCGCCCCCTATGAGAACAACCGCCCCGAAGCCGACGACAGTGTAAATCTCCACCGGCTCCCACAGGCCGGCGGTGAAATGGTGGCGGCCGATATATTTCCTCGTCCCGTCGTCGCTCGAAGCTTCGACAAGCAGGATATATTTGCCGGGGTTTTTGAAGCTGTGGTCGAAATTGACCATTCCGTTTATGTGTTTCTCCGCTGGGAGATGAAACACTAAATCCGCGTTCGGGTCTTCTTCGCCGTCCTTCCTGCCCTCGTCGCGCAGGATGCGAATATCCCAGATCATGTCGCGCAATTCGTCGTCTTGCCCATCCAGCGCGATAACGGCCGGCCCCACGTCAGGTATCGCGTCACAAAACCGCTCGATGGTTTTCTTCGGCTGCAGGGCGACGAATTTCATCGACTTCGAGCCAAGGTCGATCGGACAGTCGGGGTCGTAATAGTGCCACCCGCCCTTCGCGAAGGCGGGCCGTCCGGCGAAAGCCGCCAACGCCATCAGCGCAAAGGCCAAGACGCTCCATATGTTGCTATATGCCCGCATGTGTCCCTTTATCCTGTTGCCAAGCTCAGCCCGCGCCGCCAGCGATGCGCGCCTGATTATAGCGCGTCGGCGCCGCGGATCGTCGCTCTCGCGGCCCACGCCTTACTTGAGCCGATACCGATGCTGACGATCTTTTAAAGGGCCTTTTAGGCGTTCGATCAACCGGTTAAGTGCCTGAGAGGCGGCTTGGGCTGCGCCGCCAAAATAATCTCGAACTTCACCGCTAGGAGCCGCCTGAGGTCCAGTCGTTAACTAAAAAGTGCAATTTTAACGATTTTCTTCGCATCTTAACCTGGGGTTCGCGCGTTATCCCACTGCTCGCCTCTCGCCAGCAGCTGAAGCCGGGGCAGTTAGACTGGATGGGATGTGGGATGAATGCGAACTGAGAACGCCAAATCAAGCCGTGCGCATTACGCCGGAAAAGTTCTTTTTAGGAGATTTCAAGATGGTGAGAGTTCCTGCTGTGGCGCGCCACCACATCCGCCGCGCAAGCTTTTCGGGAGCGTTCGCGGCCCTCATCGCCGCGGCGGCGCTCGGCTTTCAGGCCACTCCTGCTGCGGCGCGGGGTTTTTTTGACATGTTCGAAAGCGGCTATCCTCGAGCCGAACCGTCGCCGTACTGGGGTTCACAACCCTACCGCCGAGCCGCGCCTGAAGCCTATGGCCGTCGTCACACGAGGACGGAGGGCGCGCGGCCAAAGCGCGAGGCGAAGCCCGCCGAAGTCAGCGGCCTCGAGCGACCGCTGTTTGCGGTTATCTCGATCGCCGACCAGCGCGTCTCCATTTACAATCACCACGGGCTCGTCGAACGCTCGGCGATTTCGACCGGCATGGCGGGCCATCCGACGCCAAAGGGCGTCTTCACCATCATCGGCCGCGAGCGATTTCATCATTCGAATATCTACTCCGGCGCCCCGATGCCGTTCATGCAGCGCATCACTTGGTCCGGCATCGCCATGCATCTCGGCGTCGTTCCCGGCCATCCGGCCTCGCACGGCTGCATCCGGCTTCCTGCCGGATTCGCCGCCAAGCTTTGGGGATTGACCAAGATCGGCGAGCGCGTCGTCATTTCTCCGCAAGACGTGACGCCGGTCGAATTCACGCATCCGCTGTTGCCGGCGCCGAAGATGCAGGTTCAGACGGTCGCCAATGGCGCGGAGGCGCCGGCGCTCAGACTCGCCGCAGGCCTCGGACGTCCCGGCGCAGCCGGCGCTGATCAATCCGCGTCAATACGCCGAGCAGCTCAAAAGCAAGGCCGCGTCCGATGCGGCGGCGGCCGTGAAGGCCTCAAAGGAGATGTCCGCGGCCATCAGCGTCAAGCGGCAAGAGGCCTCCCGCGCGGAGGCGGAGCTCGAAGCGGCTGAAGCGGCCCACGACTCGGCTCAGGCGAAAGCCGACGCCGCGACGAGGGCCTATGAAGCGGTGGCGGCTGCGTCCGGCGCCAAGCAACAGGGATTCATTCCGGTGTCGGAGCTGACGTCCGCTGGCGGCGATATCTGCGACAGCGCCGAGGCCAGGCGTCTGGCGAAGGACGATGAAGCAGCCATGGCCGCAAAATATGCGGCGGCGACCGCCAAATTGAACGCCGAGGCGGCTCTCGTCGAGGCCGCAGCGAAGGTCCAAACCGCGCAAACGGCCGCAGCCGCCAAGGCCGCGGATCTCGCGGACGCCTATCGCCGCCTGGACGAAGCGACGCAGGCCGCCGCCGACGCTGCGCGCGCCGAGAAGGAAGCGCTGGTGCGCATGTCGCCCATCTCCGTGCTGGTCAGCAAGAAAGACCAGCGGATTTACGTGCGCCAGGGGCTCGCGCCGCTTTTCGATGCGCCCGCGATCGTGCGCGATCCGGAGACGCCGCTTGGTTCGCATCTTTACATCGCGACCGCAGTGGAAGGCGACGGCGCTTCGCTCAAATGGTCGGTCGTGTCGTTGCCGGTTCGAGGCGGCGAGGAGCGGGGCGCGCGTGGGAAGACGGCTTCGCTCGACGAACGGATCGGGGCGCCGTCGAAGCCCCACGGGTCCGCGTCAAGCGCCGCTGAGGCGCTCGAGCGCATCGAGATCGCGCAGGATGTTCGCGACCGCATCGCGGAGCGTCTGTGGACCGGCGGCTCGCTGATCATTTCCGACCAGCCGCCGAGCGGCGAGACAGGCGCCGTCGGCACCGATCTCACGGTGAAAGTGCACTAGCACTGTAAGTGTTCGCGGACGCGAAAAGTTCGCTAGCGCGGGAGAGTTCGTTACGCGCAGCTGAATCGAGTTGCGTCGCCGTGACGGGCTCTGGATTGCTACGCTGCGCTCGCAATGACGTCGCGCGCCTTTAAGCCAACCCGCACCGTCATCGCGAGCCAAAGGCGAAGCGATCCAGCCTGCTGCCTCGCCCGACGTAAATATAAGCGCGGGGCGTTTTGGTTCGCTTTTCAACGCTCGGCGACGACGCGGTTACGACTTTTTCGGGATCAGCTTGCAGTAAGACTTTTCGCAAGGATATTTGAGAGGCCCCGGCTCGCTGCAAGCCTTGCTGGACGCCCAGCCGGCCGGCGGCTTCGCTTCTTTATCGCAGACCCATGTGATCGTGGGCGGCTTTTTCGGTTCCTGTTTGCCAGGCGCCGCGCTGGCGACGCTTGAATTGCCGAGCGTCGCAACCGCGAGCGCAGTTGCGACCACAGCAGCCGATAGTGACGTTTTACGCATAAATCTTCCCCCCGATACTGCAGAATTGCCCAGAACAAAGCATAATTTGAGAATGTGACAGTCTTATTCGGGGCGTCCTAGAGATGTTGCCCATCCGCAACAGGGGTCTTTTTTTGGACGAAACTACGGCAAGGAACACATTTCCACCACGGTTCGTGAGTGTGCTTGCTGCGTCGCCCTCCGTCCTCCTTGGGCCGACCTGTTGAGGAGTTCAATGAACGGACTTTGCGTCTATTCAATAATTGCTGCCGGGTCTCTCTTAGCTCTGGTCGTTTGGATCTCGCGTCGCTATGACATTCCGCTATATGGACAGGCGGGAATTGCCGTTTTGTTCGGCGCATTTGCGCTTTGGCCAGTCATAATGACGGGCCTGTATAGCCCGTTTCAATCTTCTGTCCTTTTAGCGCCGCAGAACAGCAGTCCCACTGTAGCAGCCACTCCGTCCGATAATCGCGTGTTTTTGGAGAAGTTTTTCGACACACCACAACCTTCTGGACAACAACCTCCTCCGCCTGCGCTGGCATACGCGGCTCCAGAAAGCGACGTTCTTGACAATGCACGAAGGATCACATCCGGCCCGTTCCTCGGCTTAGATGCGTGGACGGCCGTTTACGACATCTCGGCGCATACGGTCTACCTTCCCGATGGTACGGAATTGGAAGCGCACTCAGGCCGACACGACAGGTTGGATGATCCGCGTTACGTGCATGAACGCATGCGTGGGGCGACGCCGCCCAATGTCTATGAGCTTGCATTGAGGGAGAAGCCCTTCCACGGCGTTCAAGCGTTACGCCTCAACCCCGTTGGCGGCGGTAACGTCTTTGGACGGGCAGGTCTCCTCGCACACACTTACATGCTCGGCCCGAAAGGTGAGTCTAATGGCTGTGTGGTTTTCAAGAACTACAGTGCATTTTTGCAGGCGTTTCAAAATGGTGGGCTCAAACGTTTGATCGTCGTAGATCGTCTAGACTGAACGTCGAATTACGCTGGGAATCGACTTCGATCGCCCGCTCGCCTGAGTATCGAGGCCGATGATTCTGGTGGTCCTCGTCTTGAATGAACCGGATGCGCCATTTTAGGACCTTCCATCGAGGTTTCCTCCTCGCGGGATTTTGGAAGCGTGCGAATTCCGCTGCTCTCCTTTGCGGTTGCGCTATTCTTTTTTCATGCGTCGCGCGACTTCGCTTTTCAGCCATTTCCATAGCTCGATGACGCGCGGCTTCGCCCATGCGAAGAAGGCTTGACCCCATTTCAACGCGAGGCGCCCTGCTGTTTTCGTCAGTTCGACCGTTCGGTCAAACCAGGGCAGTAACGAGCTGTTTGGCGGGATTTTCCCCCGCGCCCAGGCGACCCAATCGCTGACGATCTGCGAAACCGCTCGCCACAATACGCCCCACGGATCTTCAACTGGCGCATGCTCCGTCGCATTGCGAAAACGGGCGAATTCCGCGGCGATCTCGGCCCTCTTACGGCGCTCTTCGTCGAGCTGGCGCGAAAGCTCATTGGCGTGCGCAGCCTCCTGGTCCGCGCGATGCTCGCTCTCCTCGGCCTTCTTGGCGTTTTGCTGCGCGGTTAGCAGGGCGTCGTCGATTTCTCGAGTCGACTCGCCGACTTGAAGCGCCATGGCCTCGTATTGGGAAAGCACTTTGTCGCGCTGCTCGGTTACGTCGCGCAGGAGCACGAGCAATTCTTTGCGCCCCAGTTTTTCGTGCTCAACGTCGGCGGCGGCCTTGGGAATGAGGTTGTCGGGCAATTTCACCTCCATGCAATTCGTTAAGTCAATCACACCGCAGCAACTTATGGGAGCGGCTAAATCACATAATTGAACGAATCATAGGCGAGACTTCTCAAAATCTGATCCATGTCTCGCGCCGGTTCGCCGCAGGACTGCGTTCCGATCACTTTCGCCGGAACGCCGGCCACCGTGGAATTGCGCGGAACCGGTTGCAGCACGACGGAGCCCGAGGCGACGCGCGCGCAAGTTCCGATTTCGATGTTGCCGAGAATCTTCGCGCCGGCGCCGATCATGACGCCGCTGCGCACTTTGGGATGACGGTCGCCCAATTCCTTCCCCGTGCCGCCAAGCGTCACATTCTGCAAAATCGACACGTCATCCTCGATGACGGCCGTCTCGCCCACGACAAGCCCGGTTGCGTGATCGAGAAAAACGCCGCGTCCAATGCGCGCCGCAGGATGGATGTCGGTCTGAAACACTTCCGACGAGCGGCTTTGCAGATAAAGCGCGAAATCGGTTTGGCCGCTCTCCCACAGCCAGTGGGACAGGCGATGCGTCTCGATGGCGTGAAAGCCCTTCAAATAGAGCAAAGGCTCGATCAACCGATTGCACGCGGGATCGCGTTCGACGATCGCCGCAATATCGGCGCGAAAGGCCGCGCCAATGGCGGGGTCGGAATCCGTCGCTTGCGTGAAAGCGTCGACGATCAACTCGGCCGGTATGACGCGATCGCCCAGCCGCGACGCCAGCCGATGCGCGATCGCATTTTCGAGCGAGGATCGATTGAGCACGGACGAGATGAGCAATGTCGTCAGGGCCGGTTCGTGCGCCAAAGCCTCTTCGGCTTCCTTACGCACATAGGCCCATAGCGCGTCCTCGGCCAGCGCGCCGCGCGGCGGCGGTTCGGACAGCGCCGGCGGCGACTGATGTGGCGGCATGGATTGCGAATTGGTCAAGGCGACTCCGCGTGGACTTTTTGATGCGGCTCGCGACCTCTAAGCGCCGCCGCTAGAACTTTACCGCCGGCGCGCTCTGCGCCGCATCGCTCGCGGTGAATTCCGCCAAGGGCTTTGTGCTTGCGAAGAAGGTCTTGGCCCAAAGCAAGGTCGGGAATGTGCGCAGCGACAGGTTAAAGTCGCGCGCCGCCTCAATATAGTCGCGCCGCGCGACATTGATGCGATTTTCGGTGCCTTCGAGCTGCGATTGCAGCGCAAGGAAGTTCGCGTTTGATTTCAGATCGGGATAGGCCTCGCTGACAGCAAGCAGACGGCCGAGCGCGCCGGAAAGCTGCGCCTGCGCATCCTGAAACTGCTTCAGCTTTTCAGGATCGGTAAGCTGCGACGCGTCGATCTTGATTTGCGTCGCCTTGGCGCGCGCCTCGGTGACGGAGGTCAGCACGTCTTTTTCCTGCTTGGCGTAGCCCTGCACCGTCGCGACGAGATTGGGAATAAGATCGGAGCGGCGTTGATATTGCGCCTGGACCTCGGCCCATTTCGCTTTGGCGTTTTCCTCAAGCGTCGGAATAGTGTTGTATCCGCAGCCCGAAAGCGAAAGTCCGAGAACCATCACGGCGATCAAAGAGCGCCAGCGTGACACGAAGCTCATCACAATCTCCATCTTAAAAACGCTACGGATCTGAGTGGCGCGCTCGCCGAGCGCCAGATGCTGAAACTTAAGGCGTTGGATCGCGGATTGGAAGGGCGCGCTGGCTCAGAAGGGGCGAGCAAAGGGTTACTTGTCATGCAGAGCGCGAATAAATAGCGTATGATGCGGAGTGAGGAGGCGCACAATTTGCTTTCCAGAGAAATCCGCAAGACGAAGCACATTCATATGGCCATCGACGAAATCATCGGTAATTTCGAACTCCTCGACGAGTGGGAGGATAAATACCGCTATCTCATCGAGCTTGGCCGCACGCTCGAGCCCTTGCCCAAGGAAGCCTATACCGACGCCAATAAGGTCCGGGGCTGCGCCAGCCAGGTCTGGCTCGAAACGACCGTTTTGCCGGATTCGAAGGGGCGTCCGGTGATGACATTTCGCGGCGACAGCGACGCCCATATCGTGCGCGGACTGGTGGCGCTGACGCTCGCGCTTTACTCGGGACGCACCGCTCAAGACGTGATCGAAACCGACGCGGCGCCGATTTTTGCGGAGCTTGGCCTCGCAAAGCATCTGACGCCGCAGCGGTCGAATGGTTTGCGGGCCATGGTCGACCGCATCAAGGCCGAAGCGCACGCCTGCTTGACGCATTAGCGCTATCGTTCAACCTCCGACGGTTCGAGGCTCGGCCGGTAATCTTCCGCTCCCCAATGTCGCATATTGACTGAACCACGCGGACCGTGCGCCTCGCTGGAAAGGCCATAATGGCGCGCAAGGCGTTCGAGCGCGATTTTGAGCACCACTTTGCCCGAGCGTCGCGGCCAGCCGCGTTCGCTTTCGACAAGCTCCAGCCCCTTCAGATAGCCACACACATCCGTCAGCAGGCCCGCGAGATCGGGTCCGACCGCGTCGAACGCGAGAGAGAGACGACGCCGCGCGTCGATTGCGATTTCGGAAACATGAACGCCGCTGTCGGCGCCCCGCCGCGATGACGCAATCGAGGCTTCCCAATTGGCCGTCACTCTTTGAAGGATTTGCGCCTGCGTCACGTCGCGTCGGAAGCGCTCTCCGGCCTGAACGAGCGGCGCGGCGAGAAACGGCGCGCCGTCGCGGCCTTTGCGGCGCGCGAGCCATGCAAGCGGACTCTCGCCGTCATTGTAAGGAACCGGCGCTTCGCCTCTTTCAAGCGCGCGCGAAGCGATCGGCGAATGCTGCGCACGAAAACCCTCGTCGACAGAAGCGGCCGATTTGCGCCGCATATAGGCGCGACCCTCGTCCGTCAGCTGGAGACGCCTTGTCGCCTCGGCGCCCTCCCACCGCACGAACCCCTGCGCGACCGCATAGCTGACCGCACGCGCGGAAACACTCGCGCGAACAACTGTGACTCCATTGCGCGGCGCGAGCACGACGATCATCCCCTCCTCGACGCCGCTGCTTGCGCTGCGCGCGCCCGGCTCGCCGAGAGATTGCAGCAAACGCCGCACCGCGCCGCTAATCAGCGCGTCAGTTTCCTTATTTCGCTTACTCATGATCACTCACCTCCGTATTGAAATCGAATGAATCGATAAATGTCGAAAGCATTTGCGCCTGTTCGCGCAGCGCGCATTCGAGACGCGACAAGCTGTCGTCGAACCGCGGTTCGTCTCGCGCGTCTTCAATGCGCGCGCAGGCGTGGCGAACGGTGGCGCGATCGCGATGAAACAGACGGGCGCAAGACGAGAGGCTCGCGCCAAAGGCGACATGTTGAAGATAAATCGCGAGATGGCGCGCCCATGCGATGCGCGCGCGTCCACGATTTGCCGTGATGATGTCGGCGGGAGGCGACCCGGACGCAGCAGCGACCGCAGCAAGCGTGAGATTGAAAGTCGCCCAATCGCAAAGCGACGATCGTTCGTCGCCGCGCGGCGCAAAGCGTATCGAAGATGGCATAGCGTCCCCGCCAAAATTGATGGGCCTCGCTCACCTTAATATGAATATTATCCTAATCAAGGGAAAAATACTTATCCCCAGGCGGATGCGGCCCACTCATTTTAGGGCTTCCTTGGAGGGCCCATGGCGCATCGTCAAACTGCTGAAAATCTCAGTTCTTCTGAAGACGCTTCCCGGCAATTGGCGGATCGCAATCGAAACCGGAAATGGAGATCGCCGCGAAAAGAGCGTTGAATTTCACTTTAGATCGAGGACTACATGCCTATAACCGACAGACTGGCTCTGGCCCGGTTTCATCGGCTTTCCGCGCAAACAATCGCCGCCGAAACAACAGACGCCGCGCAGGAGATTTTGCGCGAACTCGCTCGCGCCTTGCGCGGCGAGCGCGCCCGCATGGGACATTGGACCTATGATCTCAATCGCCACATCGGATTGATGATCGCCTATCGATGCGGAGAAGGCGCGAGCGGATCGCATTTCGGGCGCAATGGATCGCTCATCATCAAGCAAATGCGTCGGAAAGGAGGCGCGCCCGCAAAAGGGAGCCGCGCCTTGACGAGCAAGGGCCCTTCGCTTGAAAATGCCGAATTGATTTGCGAAACGATTTCGCAAGCGACAACAGAAAGTTCCTCATGCTGCTGCAACGGGTCTTAACTCTGCTCACGGGCGCCGCGCTCGCCCTGTGCCTGGGTTTGGGCCTCATATTCATGGCCTTCACTCCACCGAAAAATGTGTCGCAGGGCGAACAACAGGAAGCGTCTCTCGAAGAGACCTCGTCGGCGCCTACGGCCGTCGATCGGGCGCAAGCGCGCAGCGCGATCGAGCGCGCAATTTCCGATACGCCGGAATATGCGCGCTTCTTCGAGCGAATGCGCGAGAAGTTTCCCAATGATTACGACGCCGCGCTCACAGGCTTTGCTGCGCGCATGACTCGGCCGGACCAACCGGACGGCGTCGATCTTTACGTCTCCGAAGCGGTGCGCCAGCTTCGTCAGGCTCGCGGCGTGCTGGCCGCCAAGGCGGACACGGCGCCGCTCGGACGCGTGTTCGACATGCAGCTTGAAGTTCTGCGCGCGATTTCAAAAGACGATCCGCATCTGTGCGTCGCTTTTCTTTATGGCGCGACCAATCAGGACTTTCAGCATTTCGCTTCGACGCGGCGCGCCCTCGTGGCCGATATGGCGCTTGCCGGTTTGGAGGCGATCGCGAGCGGGCAGGAAAAGAAGATCGACCGCGCCTCGCCCACCGACGCTGACTTCAAGGTCCTTGAAACGGCTTTGAGCAAACGCGGATTGGGCAAAGTGGAAATCGACGCGCTGCTCGACGGTAAAATGCCTGATCCTCCCCTTGAGGATGCGCGCATGTGCGCTGCTGGACAGACCTATCTCGACGTCTTGCGCAGCCTTCCCGAGCCGGTGCGATTACGTATCTATGGGTTGGCGGTCGAACTCATGGCGCGTTCGTAGCGCGCGGATGTCAGGTCAAGCGTGGCCTCCTCAACCACGCTGATCCTTTGCGCGATCGATATCCACGGCCTCGCATGAAAAGGGACCGCGCCATCGGCCATAGCGCCAAGGCAAAAACGGGCTGGCGTTTTCCGGGGTGGAATCGGGCGTGGGATCATATCCGTCTCCGCCTCCTGGGCGACAACGGCAAATTCGGGCGGCCGCCATCCAACCGCCGGCCCAGAGTCCATGACGTCTGATCGCCTCATCCGCATATTCGGAGCAGCTCGGCAGATAACGGCAATACCGGCCGGCGAAGACCGAGAACGTCACACGATAAAGAAAGATGGCTCCGCGCGCCGCGCGCGCCGGAAGCGTCTGCGCCATGGCTGCGCTCCTTCGCACCTCTTATAACACAAAGGGCCGCCCACCGGGCGGCCCTCGTAATTGAAGCTACGGCGCGTCATTCCGCCGGAGGCAGACTTGGCGCCGGAACGCGCGCATCCGCGGCCTCCGCACGCTGCTCGACGATCAGATCGTCGCGCGTGTTGGCGACGCTGCGGAACTTGGACATGGCGGCGCCAGTTCCAGCCGGGATGAGCCGACCGACGATGACGTTCTCCTTAAGCCCAACCAGCGGATCGACCTTGCCGTTAACGGCGGCCTCGGTGAGGACGCGGGTCGTCTCCTGGAAGGACGCGGCGGAGAAGAAGGAACGCGTCTGCAGCGAGGCCTTCGTAATGCCAAGCAGCACGGGCGTTCCCGTCGCAGGCTTCTTGCCCTCGGCGAGCGCCTTGGCGTTCGCCTCGTCCATTTCAGTATGGTCGATCTGCTCGCCCTCGAGATAGCCGGTGTCGCCGGGATCGACGATATCGACCTTCTGCAACATCTGACGCACGATCACTTCGATGTGCTTGTCGTTGATGTTGACGCCCTGCAACCGATAGACCTCCTGAATTTCATTGACGAGGTAAGCCGCCAGCTCCTCCACGCCCTTGATCGCCAGAATGTCATGCGGCGCCGGATTGCCGTCGACGATGTAATCGCCCTTTTCGACAACGTCGCCATCCTGCAGATGGATGTGCTTGCCCTTCGGAATCAAATATTCGACGGGCTCGGCGCCTTCCTCATGCGGGATGATCGAGATGCGCTGCTTGTTCTTATAGTCGCGGCCGAACTGTACCGTACCCGAGGCCTCCGCGATGATGGCGTGATCCTTGGGCCGACGCGCTTCGAACAATTCGGCGACGCGCGGCAGACCGCCGGTGATGTCGCGCGTTTTGGCGCTCTCCACCGAAATACGCGCAACAATGTCGCCCGCCTTGATCTTAGAGCCTGGCTCCACTGCGATGATCGAATCCACCGGCAGCGTATAGCGGGCGTCGCCGCCGCGCTGCAGCTTGGCGATCTTGCCATCCGCCGTCTTGATGACGATCGACGGCTTCAGGCTCGCCGAACGCAGGTTGAGCCGGTAATCCATGACCATGCGCTTGGTGATGCCGGTCGATTCGTCGGCGGTCTCGGCCATGGACTGGCCCTCGACCAGATCCTCGAAACCGATGACGCCGTCCACCTCGCTGAGGATCGGCCGCGTATATGGGTCCCATTCCGCGATGCGCTGGCCGCGCTTGATCTTATCGCCTTCGTCGACCTTCATGCGCGATCCATATTGGACGCGGTTGACCGTACGCTCGACGCCGTCGGGACCAACGATCACCACGGCGACGTTGCGCGCCATGACGATCAGATCGCCGTCGGAGTTGCGCGCCAGATGGCGGTTGCGGATTTGCACCACGCCTTCGAAGTTCGACTCCATGAAGGACTGGTCGGCGATCTGAGCCGCGCCGCCGATGTGGAAGGTGCGCATGGTGAGCTGCGTGCCGGGCTCGCCGATCGACTGCGCCGCGATGACGCCGACCGCTTCGCCCATATTGACCGGCGTGCCGCGCGCGAGATCGCGACCGTAGCACTTGGCGCAAACGCCGTTCTTGGCCTCGCAGGTCAGGACCGAGCGAATCTTCACCTCCTGAATGCCGGCGGCGTTGATCGGATCGATATGCCATTCCTGGATCATCTCGCCGGCCTTCACGATGGTCTTGCCGTCGAGATCGCGCAGCTCTTCGGCCGCGGCGCGGCCGAGAATGCGCGAGGTGAGCGAAGCGACGACCTGACCGGCGTCGATGATCGCGCGCATGCGAATGCCGTTCGTCGAACCGCAGTCGTAAGACGAGATGATCGAATCCTGCGCCACGTCCACCAGACGACGGGTGAGATAACCCGAGTTGGCGGTCTTCAAAGCCGTATCCGACAAGCCCTTGCGCGAACCGTGCGTCGAATTGAAATATTCGAGAACGGTCAGGCCTTCCTTGAAGTTCGAGATGATCGGGCTTTCGATGATCTCGCCGGAGGGCTTCGCCATCAGTCCGCGCATCGCCGCAAGCTGCTTCATCTGCGCCGGCGAGCCGCGCGCTCCGGAATGCGACATCATGTAGATCGAGTTGATCGGCACGTCGCGACCGTGCTCGTCCTTGCGAACGGCGGAGATGCGTATCATCATCTCTTCCGCGAGCTTATCCGTGCACTTCGCCCAGGCGTCGACGACCTTATTGTATTTCTCGCCCTGGGTGATGAGGCCGTCGTTGTACTGCTGCTCATATTCCTTGGTCGAGGCGCGCGTTTCGGCGACGATCCTCTCCTTCGTTTCGGGAACGACCATGTCGTCCTTGCCGAAGGAGATGCCCGCCTTGAACGCCTCGCGGAAGCCCAGCGACATAATGCGATCGCAGAAAATGACCGTCTCCTTCTGACCGCAGTTGCGGTAGACGGTGTCGATCAGCGTGGAGATTTCCTTCTTCGTCATCAGCTTGTTGGCTGCGTCGAAGGGGATCTTCACATTTCTTGGCATTAATTGCCCGAGCAACAAGCGGCCCGGCGTCGTGTCGAAGATCTTCGACACGCGTTCGCCCTTTTCATTATAGGTCCAGGCGCGGCCCTTGACCTTAGTGTGCAACGTGACGGCCTTGGCCGCCAGCGCATGCTCGATCTCTCCCTGATTGGAGAAAGCCATGCCCTGCCCCGGCTCGCCATCGCGCTCGAGCGTCAGATAATAGAGGCCCAGCACAATGTCCTGCGACGGCACGATGATCGGCTGACCATTCGCCGGATGCAGAATATTGTTGGTGCTCATCATCAGCACGCGCGCTTCCAACTGCGCCTCGAGCGACAGAGGCACGTGCACGGCCATCTGATCGCCGTCGAAGTCGGCGTTGAACGCCGCGCAGACGAGCGGATGCAGCTGAATGGCCTTGCCTTCGATCAGCACCGGCTCGAAGGCCTGAATGCCCAGTCGATGCAACGTCGGCGCGCGGTTGAGCAGGACGGGATGCTCGCGAATGACTTCGTCGAGAATATCCCAAACCTCGGGCTTTTCCTTTTCGACGAGCTTCTTCGCCTGTTTCACCGTCGCCGAATGACCCTTGGCGTCAAGACGCGAATAGATGAAGGGCTTGAACAGCTCGAGCGCCATCTTCTTCGGTAGGCCGCATTGATGGAGCTTGAGCTCCGGGCCAACGACGATCACCGAACGGCCGGAATAATCGACGCGCTTGCCGAGCAAGATTTTGGCGGAAACGTCCCTGCTTGCCCTTCAGCATGTCGGCGAGCGACTTCAACGGACGCTTGTTCGCGCCCGTGATGACGCGGCCGCGCCGGCCATTGTCGAACAATGCGTCGACGGCCTCCTGCAACATGCGCTTTTCGTTGCGGATGATGATGTCCGGCGCACGCAGTTCGATCAGGCGCTTCAGACGATTGTTGCGGTTGATCACGCGCCGATAAAGATCGTTCAGATCCGACGTCGCGAAACGGCCGCCGTCGAGCGGCACGAGCGGACGCAGGTCCGGCGGAATGACCGGGATCTCTTTCAGGATCATCCATTCCGGCTTGTTGCCGGACTGAATGAAAGCCTCGATGATCTTCAAGCGCTTGGCGAGCTTCTTGGGCTTCAGCTCCGTCGTCGCTTCGGCGATTTCAACGCGCAGCCGCGCGGCGATGCCTTCCAGATCCATCGACTCGAGGATTTTGCGAATGGCTTCGGCGCCGATCATGGCCGTGAAATGATCCTGGCCATATTCGTCTTGGGCGCGCAGATATTCGTCTTCGGACAGGAGCTGACGCTCCTTCAAGGGCGTCAGACCCGGATCGATGACGATATAGGATTCGAAATAGAGGATGCGCTCCAGATCCTTCAGCGTCATATCGAGCAGAAGGCCGATGCGCGAAGGCAGCGACTTCAGGAACCAGATATGCGCGACGGGAGCGGCGAGCGAAATATGACCCATGCGGTCGCGCCGCACGCGCGCGAGCGTGACTTCGACGCCGCATTTTTCGCAGATGACGCCCTTATACTTCATTCGCTTGTACTTGCCGCACAAGCACTCATAGTCCTTGATCGGACCGAAGATGCGCGCGCAAAACAGACCGTCACGCTCGGGTTTGAACGTGCGGTAGTTGATCGTTTCGGGCTTCTTGATTTCGCCAAATGACCAGGAGAGAATTTTCTCCGGGCTCGCGATGGCGATCTGAATCTGGTCGAACGCCTGCGGCTGAACGACCGGACTGAAGAGATTCATGACCTCTTGCTTATTCATGGCCTTCTCCTGAAGACTTTGGACGGAGGCGCCAACGGCGGCCTCGTCCCTTTATTCTCGACGTCGCAATCCTCCGCGCCGCGCGCGGAGGATGCTTTAATTATTCAGCGGCCTCGGCGGGCGACGCCTCTTCTTCCTCTTCGGGCGCCGCCGAGGTGAGCTCGACGTTCAAAGCGAGCGACCGCATTTCCTTGATCAGCACGTTGAAGCTTTCAGGAATGCCGGACTCGAAAGTGTCGTCGCCACGCACGATCAACTCATAGACCTTGGTGCGGCCAGCGACGTCGTCCGATTTCACGGTCAGCATTTCCTGCAGCGTGTAGGCCGCGCCATAAGCTTCCAGCGCCCAGACCTCCATCTCGCCGAAACGCTGTCCGCCGAACTGCGCCTTGCCGCCCAGAGGCTGCTGCGTGACGAGCGAGTAAGGCCCGATCGAGCGCGCGTGGATCTTGTCGTCCACAAGGTGATGCAGCTTCAGCATATAGATGTAGCCGACCGTCACCTTTCGATCGAAGGGCTCGCCCGTGCGACCGTCATACAGCGTCACCTGACCCGACGGATCGAGGCCGGCGCGATTGAGCATCTCGACGATGTCCTTTTCGCGCGCGCCGTCAAACACCGGCGTCGCGATGGGCACGCCGCGCCGAAGATTCTGACCAATCTCCACGACAGTGGCGTCGTCGAGCGACTCCAGCGACTTATTGGCGCCGTAGACTTCGGTCAGTTTCTTGCGCAGAGGCTTCACGTCGCGCTGACGCAGATAGGCGTCGACCGCGGCGCCGACCTGTTTGCCGAGTCCGGCGCAGGCCCAGCCGAGATGCGTCTCCAGGATCTGGCCGACGTTCATGCGGCTCGGCACGCCGAGCGGATTGAGCACGATATCGACCGGCGTCCCGTCTTCGAGGAACGGCATGTCCTCTTGAGGCACGATGCGCGACACGACGCCCTTATTGCCATGGCGTCCGGCCATCTTGTCGCCCGGCTGAATCTTGCGCTTCACCGCGACGAAGACTTTGACCATCTTCATCACGCCGGGCGGCAGTTCGTCGCCGCGCTGCAACTTCTCGACCTTGTCGAGGAAGCGGTTCTCGAGACCTTTCTTGGCCTCGTCATATTGCTTGCGCACCGCTTCGATGTCGGCCATCAGCTGGTCGTTCTCGACGACGAACGTCCACCATTGAGAACGCGGATATTCCTCAAGAGTGGCCTGCGTCAGAACGCTGTCCTTCTTGAAGCTTTTTGGTCCGGCAATCGCCTTCTTGCCGATGAGCGTCTCGGAGAGTCGCGCATAGACGTTACGATCCAGAATCGCGAGTTCGTCGTCGCGGTCCTTGGCGAGGCGTTCGATCTCCTCGCGTTCGATCGCCTGCGCGCGCTCGTCCTTCTCAACGCCGTGACGGTTGAAGACGCGCACTTCGACGATCGTGCCTTGCACGCCCGGCGGCACGCGCAGCGAGGTGTCGCGCACGTCCGACGCCTTCTCGCCGAAGATGGCGCGCAGAAGCTTTTCTTCCGGCGTCATCGGGCTTTCGCCCTTGGGCGTGATCTTGCCGACGAGAATGTCGCCCGCCTGCACCTCGGCGCCGATATAGACGATGCCCGCTTCGTCGAGATTCTTCAGCGTCTCTTCGGAGACGTTCGGAATGTCGCGGGTGATTTCCTCCGGCCCGAGCTTGGTGTCGCGCGCCATCACTTCGAATTCATCGATATGGATCGAGGTGAAGACGTCGTCCTTGACGATGCGTTCGTTCAGAAGGATCGAGTCTTCGAAGTTGTACCCGTTCCACGGCATGAAGGCGACGAGCACGTTACGCCCCAGAGCCAGATCGCCAAGATCCGTCGAAGGTCCGTCGGCGATGATGTCGCCCTTTGAGACGAGATCGCCGACGCGCACCAGCGGCTTCTGATTGATGCAGGTCGACTGGTTCGAGCGCTGGAACTTCATCAGTCGGTAGATGTCGACGCCGGGCTTCGTCGGGTCCTGATCTTCAGTCGCGCGGACGACGATACGCGTCGCATCGATCTGATCCACGATTCCCGTACGCCGCGCCGCAATGGCGGCGCCGGAGTCGCGCGCCACGATCGGCTCCATGCCGGTGCCGACGAGAGGAGCGTCCGCTTTCACGAGCGGCACAGCCTGCCGCTGCATGTTGGAGCCCATCAGCGCGCGGTTGGCGTCGTCGTTCTCGAGGAACGGAATGAGCGCGGCCGCGACCGAGACGAGCTGCTTGGGCGAGACGTCCATGGCGTCCACGCGTTCGCGCGGCACAAGAACGACGTCGCCGGCGTGACGGCAGAGCACCAGATCTTCCGTCAGATTTCCGTCTTTATCGACGAGCGCATTGGCTTGGGCGACGTGATACTTCGCCTCCTCCATCGCGGAAAGATAAGCGACCTCCCCCGTCACCTTGCTGTCGCGCACGCGGCGATAAGGCGCTTCGATGAAGCCATATTTATTGACGCGCGCGAAAGTCGCGAGCGAATTGATGAGGCCGATGTTCGGACCTTCCGGCGTCTCGATCGGGCAGATGCGGCCATAATGCGTCGGATGCACGTCGCGCACCTCGAAGCCGGCGCGCTCGCGCGTCAATCCGCCCGGACCAAGCGCCGAGAGACGACGCTTATGCGTGATCTCCGAAAGCGGATTGGTCTGATCCATGAACTGCGACAATTGCGACGAGCCGAAGAATTCGCGCACCGCAGCCGCCGCCGGCTTGGCGTTGATGAGGTCCTGCGGCATCACCGTGTCGATGTCGACAGACGACATGCGCTCCTTGATGGCGCGCTCCATGCGCAAGAGACCCAGACGATACTGGTTCTCCATCAATTCGCCGACCGAACGCACGCGGCGATTGCCGAGATGGTCGATGTCGTCGATTTCGCCGCGGCCGTCGCGCAGATCGACCAGCGCGCGCACCACCGCGACAATATCTTCGCGGCGCAGAACGCGCATGGTGTCGGGCGCGTCGAGATCGAGGCGCATATTCATCTTCACGCGGCCGACCGCCGAGAGATCATAGCGCTCGGAATCGAAGAACAGCGAATGAAACATCGCTTCCGCCGTCTCGATCGTCGGCGGCTCGCCCGGTCGCATCACGCGGTAAATGTCGAACAGCGCCTCTTCGCGCGAGCTGTTCTTGTCGACCGCCAGCGTGTTGCGGATGTAAGGGCCGATGTTGATGTGATCGATGTCGAGAATCGGAAGCTCGTCGAAACCCTTCTCGATCAGCAGCGGCAGCGTCTTGACCGTGATCTCGTCGCCCGCTTCGGCGAAAATTTCGCCGGTGCTCGGGTCGTAGAGATCGTTCGCGAGATACTGGCCGTAGAGATCCTCGGCCTGGACCTTGATCGCCTTCACGCCCTTTTCAGCGAGTTGGCGCGCGGCGCGAACGGCGAGCTTCTTGCCCGCCTCGAGGATCACCTCGCCGGTGTCGGCGTCGATCATGTCGGCGACCGCCTTCACGCCCTTCAGGCGATCTGCGTCAAACGGCATGCGCCAGCTTTCGTCGCCCGACGCCGTATAGGTGATGGTCTTGTAGAAGGTCGACAGAATCTCTTCGCCGTCGAGTCCGAGCGCGAACAGAAGCGAGGTCACGGGAATTTTGCGGCGGCGATCGATGCGCGCGTACACAATGTCCTTGGCGTCGAACTCGATGTCGAGCCAGGAGCCACGATAGGGAATGATGCGCGCGGCGAAGAGCAGCTTGCCCGAGGAGTGGCTCTTGCCCTTGTCGTGATCGAAGAAAACGCCCGGCGAACGATGCATCTGCGAGACGATGACGCGCTCAGTGCCGTTGACGATGAAGGTGCCGTTCGACGTCATGAAGGGCATATCGCCCATATAGACGTCCTGCTCCTTGATGTCCTTGACGGACTTCGCCTGCGTGTCGGGATCGACATCGAACACGATGAGGCGCAGCGTGACCTTCAACGGCGCGGCGAACGTCATTCCGCGCTGGCGGCATTCGTCGACGTCATATTTCGGCGGCTCGAATTCGTAACGCACGAATTCAAGCAGCGAGACCTGCGAAAAGTCGGAAATGGGAAACACCGACTTGAACACGGATTGCAAGCCTTCGTCGGGGCGTCCGCCCGGCGGCTCGTCGACAAGAAGGAATTGATCGTAGGAGGCCTTTTGGACCTCAATCAGATTGGGCATTTCCGCGGCTTCGCGGATATGCCCAAAGAATTTGCGGACACGCTTGCGACCGGAGAAAGTTTGCGCCGAAGTCTGAGCCATGTCGCCTCTCGCACCTCTTCAGTTGAACCGGCCGTCTCGCCGTAATCGGAGCCTTGCTCCTCCGCATGCGCCGCCGCAGCGCCTACGGTTGCTTTAAAAAAACCGCACGCGGCCCCGGCAAGCCGGGACCGCGATAATCGTCAGGGGCCGACAGCGCGACCCGAGTGCATTACTTAAGCTCGACCTTGGCGCCGACCTTCTCAAGGGCGGCCTTGATCTTCTCAGCCTCTTCCTTGCCTGCGCCTTCCTTGACGGGCTTGGGAGCGCCCTCGACAAGGTCCTTGGCTTCCTTGAGGCCAAGGCCCGTGATCGCGCGCACTTCCTTAATGACTTCGATTTTCTTGTCGCCCGCGGCGGCCAGAATCACGTTGAACTCGGTCTTCTCCTCCACCGGAGCGGCGGCTGCGGCGGCGCCCGGAGCGGCGGCGACAGCCACGGCGGCCGCGGCGGAGACGCCCCACTTCTCTTCAAGAAGCTTGGCGAGTTCGGAGGCTTCCAGCACAGTCAGGCTGGACAGTTCGTCGACGATCTTTTCGAGATTAGCCATGTCGTTAGGTCCTTTGAATTTGGTTCGTCTGGATGGATGGGCGAGCCTTCGTCAGGCCGCGTCTCGTTTGGCGTAGGCCCCAAACACTCGCGCAAGCTTTGCGGCTGGCGCGGTCGAGAGCTGCGCGATCTTGGTCGCGGGCGCCTGCAAGAGGCCCACGATCTTCGCGCGCAATTCGTCGAGCGACGGCATGGTCGCAAGCGACTTCACGCCATCTGGATTGAGGACAGTTGCGCCCATGGCCCCACCGAGGATGACGAATTTCTCGTTTTCCTTGGCGAATGCCACGGCCACTTTGGGCGCCGCCACCGGATCATCCGAATAGGCGATCAGGGTCGGTCCCTTGAGCAGGGAGCCGATCGAGGCGACGCTTGTGCCATCGAGAGCGATCTTGGCGAGGCGGTTCTTCGCGACTTGAACGCTTGCGCCAGCTTCACGAGCCCGCTTGCGCAGGTTCTGCATCTGGGCGACCGTCAAGCCGGAGTAATGCGCCACGACGACGACCTCGGTCTTCGCAAAGACCTCATTCAACGCCGAGACGGCTTGCTTTTTCTCCGCTCTGTCCACGGTGCTCTCTCCTCAAGCGGGGCGGACCCCGCCGGTTGCGACATGCCGCTTCTCCGCCGCAAACGCGTGGAAAAGCAGCGCCGTAGATCCTGTCCCCTTGGCGAAACGCCTCGGTTTGGAGGGTGCGAACCAATTTCGAAAGACCTGGCGGGCAGCCGCCTGATCTGGCAATCTGGTTTTCCCCGTCTATGCAGGCCGCCCGGCCGGCTGCGGAGACCGCAACCAAACGAGCCGATTAAGCCGCTAGGGAAGATAAATTCCGTTGCGCGCGCCGGCAGTCTCGGACAGGACATGGCCGGACGGGACACGAGGAAACCCCCGGGTCCGCCGGCCTATCCACCGCCTTTTCCCTTCCCTTTCAAAGGTCTGGGTTGGGCGGAAGCTCATATCTGAAAACGGGGTCGCGTCTGCTGGTCAACCCCGAAGAGCCTTATTTAAAGGGCCGACTGGCGTTTGCCAAGAGGAATCTTGCCTATCGTCTCACGCCTTTCGGCCTTCGCCAAAGGCGAATCGCCGCCGGTGGCCTTGACGCAGCTGGAGCGAAGCGTCGAATTTTAGTAGGCGGACGCGAGCGCTCAGGCTCGGCTTGCGCTCCCCTAGGAGATCCGATCATGGCGGAACCGGACATGCGCGCGGCGATCGTCCAGGCGGTGCTTGAATTGGAGAGCGCGGGCCTCAACAAAGGAACAAGCGGCAATATTTCGCTCCGCGAGGGCGGCTCCATGCTGATCACGCCGAGCGGCGCGCCCTCCCGCGACCTGCGGCCGGAAATGGTGGCGACCATAAATCTCGCGGATCGCTCCGGCGCTTACGAGGGGCCGCGGCCGCCGTCGAGCGAATGGCGCTTTCATTTCGACATATTGCGCGCGCGCGACGATGTGAACGCAGTCGTTCACACCCATTCGCCTTATGCAACGACGCTTTCCATTCTGCGTCGCGACATCCCCGCCATTCATTACATGATCGCGGTTTTCGGCTGCTCAAGAATCCGCTGCACGGATTACGCGCCCTTCGGCACATCGGAGCTATCAGAGCTTGCGGTTGAAGCGCTTGGATCGAGTCACGCCGTCCTGCTCGGCAACCACGGCGCGATCGTTACGGCGTCCAATATGAAAAAAGCCATTTGGCGCGCCGTCGAACTCGAGAATCTCGCGAAATTGTTTTACCTCGCGCAGCTCGCGGGAGCGCCCGTCATTCTGCCGGACGAAGAGATCGCGAGGATGATCGAACGGTTCAAGACTTATGGCCTGAACCTCTCTCACGATAGCTAGCGGCGTCAGGCCGCAGCGGCGAGATCTGGAAATAATTCCCCGATGCCCCTCTCGGTCGCCGCGCAAACGCCGCGCTCCGTGACGAGCGCCGTCACCAGGCGAGAGGGCGTGACGTCGAAACCGAAGTTCCGTGCGGGCGATCCTTCAGGAACGAGCCGCACCTTCGAAATCGAGCCGTCCGCCGCGAGTCCGCTGATATGCGTGACTTCGGAAGGATCGCGCTCCTCGATCGGAATGTCCGATACGCCGTCGCTGATCCGCCAATCGATGGTCGAGCTGGGCAAGGCGACATAGAAGGGAACGCCATTGTCATGCGCCGCGAGCGCCTTCAGATAAGTGCCGATCTTGTTGCATACGTCGCCGGCGCGCGTGGTGCGGTCGCTGCCGACGATGCAGAGATCGACCAGACCATGCTGCATCAAATGGCCGCCGGTGTTGTCCGAGATCACAGTATGAGGGATTCCTTCGCCCGCAAGCTCAAAGGCGGTGAGACTCGCGCCCTGATTCCGCGGACGCGTTTCATCGACCCAGACATGAACGCCAACGCCTTTCCGGACGGCTTTGTAGATTGGAGAAAGCGCCGTTCCCCAATCGACCGAACATAACCAGCCTGCGTTGCAATGGGTCAGTATATTCACCGGGCGATCCGGATTGCGTAAGCTCGCGTCGCGAATAAGCTTCGCGCCATGGTCGCCGATCCATTCGCAAGAGCGCACGTCCTCTTCGGCGATTGCAGAGGCTTCCGCAAAGGCGAGTTCGCCCCGCTCCGAAGGTTCCGAGCGCAGGAGACGATCGCGCATGCGGTCCAAGGCCCAGCGCAGATTGACGGCCGTGGGCCGCGCATTGACAAGTTCGGCATAGGCCGATGCGATCGATCCTTCGCTCGGATCGTGAGCGGCCGCGAGCGCAAGACCATAAGCGCCGGTGACGCCGATCAAAGGCGCGCCGCGCACGATCATGTCCTTGATGGCTTTCGCCGCGTCGGACGAGGATTCGAGGATCGTCGTCTCAAAGACATGCGGCAATTTGGACTGATCGATGACATGCACCGAACGCCTATTGGCGTCCGGCCAAATCGTTCGATAGGAGCGGCCATTTATTTTCATGTGAAATCCCGGTCTCGGTCGAAATTCAATATCGTCAAGAAATGGGTTTTCTCATGCCCGCTTGATCAACGTGAAGAAATTACAGATGGCGCACAAGCGTTATCGCCCCTGACCGGGCGTGAATTCCATGCGCACTCGCCCTGAGCGCGAGCGTTGCATGACGGCTCCGGACACGTAGGAGCGGTCATGGCGCCGCGCGCCATGTTTTTCTTCATTTGCCGGACCGTAATAACGACCCCCGTGACCGCCCCTTACGGGGCCGAAGGCGGCGAGGCAGCGGTTATAGGCGTCCGGCTCCTTGATCGATTCGCAATCGTCGATGCTGCGGGGGGCCGCAAGAGCGACGCTAGCGAACAACAAGGCTGTAACAGACGGAATTGCGCGCAGCATCATCATCCTCTCAACACGGCGCCGGTCTTTTTCGCCGCTTCGTCGACAATCTTCTTCGCCACCGCATCGATCTCGGCGTCGGTCAACGTCTTCTCCCGCGGCTGAAGCGCGACGGCGACCGCAATCGATTTCTTGCCTTCCGGAACGCCAGCGCCTTCATAGACGTCGAAAACGCTGACGTCTGTGATCATCGCGCGGTCGGCGCTTTGGACCGCCCGTATGAGATCGCCCGCTTGCGCATCGCGATCGACGATGAAGGCGAAGTCGCGCTCCACGGGCTGGAGATCCGAAAGCTCCAGTTTCGGCTTCGTCCGGGTCGGCTTTGCCTTCGGCGCCGGCAGCGCATCGAGATAGATTTCGAAGCCCGCGATCGGACCCTCGACGTCGAGTTCGTTCAAGACCCGCGGATGCAATTCGCCAAAACAGCCGACGATGACCTTGGGTCCGAATTGCAATGTGGCGGATCGACCGGGGTGCATCCAGGCCGGCCCGCCTGCGACGATTTGAATGCCGCCGGTCGGGACGCCCAATGATTGCAGAAGAGCAAGCACATCGGCCTTGGCGTCGAAGACGCTGACCTTTCGCGCGGGCTCGGACCAATGGCGCCCAAAGCCTGTCGTCGTCGCGGTCCCCCGCCGGATCGCGCTCGCAGCGGTTTTCTGTCCGGCTTCATTGTCGCTCAAGAAAATCTGACCGACTTCAAACAAGGCCGAATCATTGTGGCCACGGGCCGCATTGCGACCGGCGGCGGCGACAAGGCCCGGCAAAAGACTGGGGCGCATGTCCGAGAGATCGGACGCGATCGGGTTTGCGAGCGCGAGGCTCGCATCGCCGCCGCCAAACGCCTTGGCTTGTTTCGCGTCGATGAAGGACCAGGTGATCGCCTCGACCAGCCCCTGCGCCGCCAAGGCGCGGCGCGCACCACGAACGCGCCGTTGCAGAAGCGTCAGCACGGGCTCCGTGACGCTCTCGCCGCGCGGGAGCGGGGCGCTCACGATCCTGTCGAGGCCGATGATCCGCACGATCTCTTCGACGAGATCGGCTTTGCCTTCAATATCCGGACGCCAGCTTGGAACGGCGATGCGCGCTTGCGCATTCGTCGCGGCGTCGATCTTGAATCCAAGCCGTGTGAGAATATCCGTCGCCTGCTCGCGTGAAACGTCGAGCCCGGTAATGCGCTTCGTCTCGCTCCAGGGAAAATCGATGGCGCGCGTCGAATCCGGAACGGCGCCGGCGACGACAAGCTGCGACGCCTCGCCGCCGCACAAGCTCCAAGACAAGTTTCGTCGCGAGTTCGGCGCCGGGCAGTGCGAAGGCCGGATCGACGCCGCGCTCAAACCGATAGCGCGCGTCCGTCACGATGCCGAGTTTGCGGCCCGTATGCGCGATATTATGCGGGTCCCACAGCGCGGATTCGATCAAAACGTCGGTTGTATTTTCATCGCATCCCGAAGCTTCGCCGCCCATGACGCCGGCGATGGATTCGACTCCATTTGCGTCGGCGATGACGACCATGTCGCCATCGAGCGCGTAAGTCTTGCCGTCGAGCGCCAGAAGTTCTTCGCCCTGGCGCGCGCGACGCACGACGAGATCGCCGTGAACTTTTTTCGCGTCAAACACATGCAGCGGACGGGCGCGATCGAAGGTCAGGAAATTGGTGATGTCGACAAGCGCATTGATTGGCCGCAAGCCGATGGAGCGCAGACGCTCCTGCAGCCAAGCGGGGCTTGGCCCATTCTTCACGCCGCGAACGAGACGCAGCGCAAAGAGCGGCGCAAGATGTTTGTCGCCCGCCGCGAATTCGAGCGTCACATTGACAGGGCAAGGAAACTTGCCGTCTACAGCCGCGACGTCGGGCGTTTTGAGCTTTCCGAGCCCCGCCGCTGCGAGATCGCGCGCAATGCCGGCGACGCCGGCGGCGTCCGGGCGATTGGGCGTGAGGTTGATTTCAATGACCGGATCGTCGAGCCCGGCCCATTGCGCATAGACCGCTCCGACCGGCGCATCGTCCGGCAGTTCGAGAATGCCCTCGTGGTCGTTCGAGAGTTCGAGTTCCGCCGCCGAGCACAGCATCCCGAGAGATTCGACGCCGCGGATCACTCCCTTGCCGAGCGTGATCTTCTTGCCCGGAATATAAGTTCCCGGCGCCGAGAAGACGCTTTTCATGCCGGTGCGCGCATTCGGCGCGCCGCAGACGACCTGCACCGGCGCGCCTTTGCCCGTCTCGACCATGCAGACGCGCAAACGATCGGCGTTTGGATGCGGCTTCGCCTCGATCACCTGCGCAATCGTGAAATCCTTCAATTGCGCGGCGGGATCATGCACATGCTCGACCTCGAGACCGATGCGCGTCAGCGTCTCGACGATCTCTTTCAGCGACGCATTCGTGTCGAGATGATCTTTGAGCCAGGAGAGGGTGAGTTTCATTCTTTAAGTCTTTCTCACCCGCTCAAACCGCTCGCGAGCGTCGGAACATCGAGCGGCCTGAATCCATAATGCTCCAGCCAGCGCACGTCGGCCTCGAAGAACGCGCGCAAATCCGACATGCCATATTTCAGCATGGCGAGGCGATCGAGGCCGAGCCCGAACGCGAAGCCCTGATATTTGTCCGGATCAAGCCCGCAATTTCTGATCACATTGGGATGCACCATGCCGCAGCCCAAAATTTCCATCCAATCCTCACCCTCTCCAAAGCGCACTTCGTCAGGCAGACGCCGGCATTGGATGTCGACTTCGGCGGAAGGCTCGGTGAAGGGAAAGAACGAGGGGCGAAGCCGCATATTGACCGACTTCACCTCGAAAAACGCCTTCAGGAATTCTTCGAGCGTCCATTTCAAATGTCCCATATGAGTCTGCTCGTCGATGACGAGACCCTCGATCTGATGGAACATCGGCGTATGCGTTTGATCCGAGTCGCAGCGATAGACGCGGCCGGGAATGATCACCCGGATCGGCGGCGTCTGCGACATCATGGTGCGGACCTGCACGGGGCTCGTATGCGTGCGCAGCAGCCTGCGCTTGCCGTCGGCGCCCGGCGGAAAGAAAAAGGTGTCGTGCATCTCCCGCGCGGGATGGCCTTCGGGGAAGTTCAGCTTGGTGAAGTTATAGTCGTCGCTCTCAATGTCTGGCCCCTCGGCCACCGCAAATCCGAGATCGGCGAAAATGGCGGTGAGCTCATCCATCACTTGCGAAACAGGATGGATGCGCCCGCGCTCCAATCCGCTCGCCAGCGCCGGCAGCGTGACATCGAGACGCTCCACGGCGAGACGCGCTTCGAGCGCTTTCTCTTCCAGCATCTGCGCGCCGCGCCGCGATGGCGTCCGACACTTTATCCTTGAGCGCGTTGATCTTGGCGCCTTCCGTCTTTCGTTCCTCTGGCGACATTTTGCCAAGCGTCGAAAGCAGCGCCGAGATCGACCCTTTTTTGCCGAGCGTCGACAGTCGCACGGCCTCGAGCGCCGCCTGATCGGATGCGGCGTCGATGCGGTTCAGCGTTTCTTGTTCCAGATGGGCGATGGAGTTGGTCATTTAAGGCGTCGTTCGTAACCAGCCGCGAAGCGTTTGTTTCGGGCGGGTTCTGCCATGCGGGGCGGGAGATGTCGAGCCACGAGACGGCTCGAAGCGGGGCTCGACGACCCGCCCGTCCGCATTGACTTGGCTGAGAATGCGCCGATCAGGCCGGTTCGAGCTTGCGATGCACGAAGATTTGGGCGAGCGCGCTGGACGCGACGCGCGAACGAATGTCGTCGGCGCGGCTTGTCAGAATAATCGGCACGCGCGCCCCGAGCACCAATCCGGCGTCTTCCGCTCCGGCGAGAAAGACGAGCTGTTTCGCGAGAATATTCCCGGCTTCGAGATCGGGCGCCACAAGGATATCGGCGTCGCCGGCGACCGGCGACACAATATTCTTCGACTTCGCGGCCTCTGGCGAGATGGCGTTGTCGAAGGCGAGAGGCCCGTCGAGCAGCGCGCCCGTTATCTGACCGCGATCGGCCATTTTACACAGCGCCGCAGCATCGATTGTCGAAATGATTTTGGCGTCGACGGTTTCGACCGCGGACAATATCGCGACCTTCGGACGCTCGATCCCCAGCGCATGCGCGAGGTCGATGGCGTTTTGCACAATGTCGCGCTTGTCGTCGAGCGACGGGTAGATGTTGATCGCTGCATCGGTGACGAAGAGCGGCTTGCAGTAAGAGGGCGCGTCCAGAACGAAAACATGGCTGATGCGGCGTTCGGTGCGCAGACCATTGTCCTTGCGCACGACCGCGGCCATCACCTCGTCCGTGTGAAGCGAGCCCTTCATCAAGGCGAAAAGCTTGCCGCGTCGCACGAGGTCCACGGCCTGTTCGGCCGCCGCATGGCTGTGGGGCGCATCGACAATTTCGACGCCGGAGAGGGACGCGCCGATCATGCGAGCGGCGGCTTCGATCTTGGCGCGTGGACCGATCAGCACAGGTACGATGAGCTGCTGATCGCGCGCCGCCAAGGCGCCCTCGAGCGATAAGGCGTCGCAAGGGTGCACGACGCCGGCGCGGATCGGCGGCAATTGCTTTGCCTGCGCTACGATCGACTCCAGAATTTTATCGCAGGGCGGAGCCGCTTCCCTGACGGCTCGCGTAAGCAGCATGACGGTCTCCCGATGCCTCTAGGATTTTTGCAGGCAACTATCCGTAACGGGTTCCACGGTGGGTGACAATCCGATCCACGAGCCGACAAGCTGGGGGTCGAATCCCGCCTCGCAACGATCCCCGACGCGCATCAGAGGGCCGACGGATCAAGGTTGGATCGATGATCATCGTCACCAAGGCTGTCTGCGGCGTCACCTTGTCGACGTCGATCTCGCCGGATTTCACCCGGGGAGATTCCTTATTGAACCATTCCTGCACGGGCTTCTCGCCAAAGTAAGGCCGCAGGCTGGAAACAGACCAGGGCTCGGCCAAAAGATTGCGCGCATCGACCGTATGGCCGGACGCCAGGAGCAGCGCTTTTTGCCGCGCATTGCCGGCGCAGCCGGGTTTTTCATAAAAGATCACATTCGCCATGTTCAACCTCCGCCCATGGAATGATTGCGACGAACTTTAAGATCCGACCAAAAAACATAACGGAAATTTGTGCGCCGCGAAATAGCGGCGATGACGCTTATCGCGCATATTTCATGCACCATCACGACAGAAATACGTCTTTTTGGCGCAGGCGCGATGGTCTGGCGCTGCGATGCACAGACCTTAGGCTGTGCGCCGATTGCGTGGGCTGGAGGAAAGGCTGGTGAAGGAGGTTGAACGGCGGCGTCTAGCCGGACGCCCCGTATTTGTGCAGATGCGCGCCATGCGCCGAGAGCCAGGACTCGGCCTGATCGGTATGCGCGCAGATGCGGCGGGTCAGATCCCAGAAGCGGGATGAATGGTCCAGATGAACAAGATGCGCGACTTCATGAGCGGCGAGATAATCGAGCACGAACGGCGGCGCCATGATCAAGCGCCACGAAAAATTCAGCGAGCCCGAAGCAGAGCACGAGCCCCAGCGACTGACCGTATCGCGCAGACCGACGCTTCGCATCGGCAAGCAGAGCGCGGAGGTGTGGCGTTCGACCGCCGCCTCCAGATCGCGCCGCGCCTCGCGCTTGAAGTGGTCCCGCACCCGCCGATGAAAATGTTCGGCCGCGCCGGCGATGCAGAGCGCAAATTCAGCGTCATGGTCTGAACCGTCGACGAGCTGCTCGGCCCAAACCGTACCCCGAGCGGAAGGCCGGTGCAAAAGAGCATGGTCCACGCCTCTCACCGGAACGATGGAGCCTGGCGCGAACGGGATCGTCGCAGGCAACCGCTTGAGCCTTGCCGCGATCCATGCGGCATGGCGTTCGGTAAATTCACGAGCGTCGCGCATCGAAGCGCGTCTTGGCATGGTGAGGACCGCGTCCCGCGCAGCGAAGCGAACGCGTAAGGTGAAACGCCGCGCACTCGCTAATCGCCGCAGGGAGACGGAGATCGATTCACCGGCGTGCGAGATTGTGATGGACAGTGAGCCTGCGGTCTTTGCAGGACCGTCACGTTGAATGCGAAGCATGGCGATATGCTAACGCATATGGCGGGTGAGTCGCGACAAAGAAAAATACGCCGAGCGAAAAATTTTTTGGGAACAATTCCAAATGACCCGTTGCGGCGTCGTCACAGATAGCGCTCCAACTCGCGCGCCGCATCGGCGGGACGTCGCGCCACATTGAATGGACTGACGAAGCGACCGTTCTTGTCCATGAGATAAACAACGGTCGTATGATCGACCGAATAGTCCTCGCCTTCGCCTGGAGCGCGTTTTGCGTAAATCCGATATTCATTCAACATTGGATCGAGCGCCGCGTGATCTCCGGAAAGCCCGATAATGCGTGGATCGAAATTGGCGAGATAGTCCTTCAGCACGGCCGGGGTGTCGCGTTCGGGATCGACGGTTACGAACAAGGCGCCGATTTTCGCTTGAGGACCCAGCGCGCGCAAAACCTCCGACATTTCGAAAAGCGTCGTATGGCAAATGTCGGGACAGTGCGTGTAACCGAAGAACACGAGGAACGGGCGGCCGAGCAACTCCTTGTCCGTCACCGTCTGGCCATTCTGCGCGGTCAATTGAAACGGGCCGCCGATTGCAGACGCCGCTGTCGAGGGCGGTCGCAAGCTCGTATACGCAACGACAGCCGCGAACAGCGCCGCGAAGCCGACGCCAATCATTACAATTGGCAGCTTGGGAATATTTGGACCTTTTGCATTCTTTGGATTTGACGATTTGCCCTTGGCCGAGGTTCTCACAGAGCTTCCATTGGACATGCGTTTGTTTCCTCAAAAGCCGTCGCCGTTCTTCAGGACGGATAGAGATTTCGCTTCGCGGGACCGCTCGACGGCGGCTTCAATCCACTAGAATAATGTGAGCGTCATTGCATAAATCCACCGGGGCGACGTCGTTAACGTCCTCGAATTTCCAGCGCGCCTCGAATACGCATCCCTTCGCGCCAAGAAGAGGAACGCTGATGCTCTGCCCGCCGGAAAGCGGCTTTTCGAGTTTTCCAACAATCGTCTCCGGCTCCTTGCCTTTTGCAGGCATGACAATCTCGAAGGTCTGAAGCGACACAGGCCGTTTGTTTTCCAAATTGACGGCCGTCGCCGTCTTTGGTTTCGGCGGCGCCTTCGTTTTGGACGCGGCGGACGAGGTGGCGCAGCCAATGGCGATAAGAGCCGCTATCGCCGCGCGCAGTGTCATTATATTTCCTTCCCTTGCGGAGAACTTAGCCTCATCCGCGGCGTTCGCCAAGCGGCGCAGCGGAACCGCGCTCGCACAGATCGCTCGCCTTTGTCGCCGCATTGCGCAAAGCGACACGGCCAAGTGACGCGAAAAGCGCGCTGGTGCTATAAGAGCGTAAACGCGAAAAGCTGATTCTCTAGCGAATTACGGCGAAAAAACATGGCAGACACCTCACACGACGCCCCGGGCAAAATTCTCGTGGGCGCGAGCGGAAAAGGGGAGCGTGACCGCGTCTATCAATATCAATTGCTGGCGCTTGGCAATCGGCATGGCCTTATCACAGGCGCGACGGGCGGCGGCAAGACAGTCTCCCTGCAGCTTCTCGCGGAAGGCTTCTCAAACGCGGGCGTCGCCGTTTTCGCCGCCGACATAAAAGGCGATCTCGCAGGCTTGTCGCAAGCGGGGGATGGCAAGCCTCCCTTTGTCGCACGCGCAAAGGAAATCGGCGTTCCCTACGTCGCCGACCGCTTTCCCGTCGTCTTCTGGGACATTTTCGGCGAACAGGGCCACCCCGTTCGCGCGACCGTCTCCGAGATGGGTCCGCTGCTCGTCGCGAGACTGCTCGAACTCAACGAGACGCAAGAGGGCGTGCTCAATATCGTTTTTCGCGTCGCCGACGAACAGGGCCTGCTGCTGCTCGATCTGAAGGATCTGCGCGCGGTGTTGACCTATGTCGCTGACAACGCCTCCGAGTTGCAAACTAAATATGGAAATGTCGCGCCCGCGACGATCGGCGCCATTCAGCGGCAGCTTCTGGTTCTCGAAACGCAGGGCGGAGAAAAATTTTTCGGCGAGCCGGCTCTCGAAATCTCGGATTTTCTGCGCACTGACAAAGATGGCCGCGGTGTCGTCAATATCCTCGCCGCCGACAAATTAATGCGCTCGCCGCGCCTTTACGCCACCTTCCTGCTGTGGATGCTGTCGGAACTTTTCGAACATCTGCCGGAGGTCGGCGATCTCGACAAGCCGAAGCTCGTCTTCTTCTTCGACGAAGCGCATCTTCTGTTCGACAATGCGCCAAAACCGCTTCTCACCGCCATCGAGCAAGTCGTGAGGCTTATCCGCTCAAAGGGCGCCGGGGTTTACTTCATCACGCAAAATCCGCTGGACGTGCCCGACAGCGTTTTGGGTCAACTCGGCAATCGCATCGAGCACGCGTTGCGCGCCTTTACGCCGCGCGACCAGAAAGCCGTGCGCGCGGCGGCTCAAACCTTCAGGCAAAATCCGGCCTTCGACACCGCCGAGGCGATCATGCAGTTGGGCGTCGGCGAAGCGCTCGTTTCCATGCTCGATGCGAAAGGCTCGCCCAGCATGGTGGAGAGAACGCTGATTGCGCCGCCGGCCGCAAGGGTTGGTCCCGTCACCGCGGAGGAACGCAAGGCGACAATTCTTCAAAGCCCGTTGCAGGGGAAATACGATACCTCGATCGACCGCGAATCCGCCTTTGAGATTTTGCAGAAGCGCGCCGAAGTCCGCTCCGCGAACGCGGGCGCAGGTCCCGCATCGCAATCTCCGCCCACCGCGCAGGCTCCTTCAGGCGGCGGCCTGCTGGGATCGCTTGGCGGCATTGTCGGCGGGCTGTTCACGCGCTCCAATTCCAAACGCATGTCGACCGGCGAACTCGTCGTGCGCTCCGCGGTGCAGTCGGCGGCGCGCTCGGCCGGCACGCAGATCACGAGAGCGGTGCTGCGCGGCGTGCTCGGCGGCATGTCGCGCTGAAACGAGCAGCTATCTGTCGATGAGAGCAAGCGGCGGATCGCGTTTCTCGCGCCTTGAGCCGCGCACTGCGATGAACCAATAAATCGAACCCGTCACCGCGCCGGTGAGAAAAAACAGCAGCGCGAAGCGTCCTTCGAGCGAGCTTGCGCGATGCGCATTGGCGAGTCCGCGAGAAGCCCGCGCAATCCAGGGCGAGGCGGCGGCCAGCAACGCGCTTGCGCCGACATACCATGTCCAACTGGCGACTCCCGCGACTTCGCCAATCAAGGCCGCGATGGCGAGCGGCGCGGCGCAAACGCCAATGAACACCGCCCAAAAGACAAAACCGAGCGCGGAGACCGCGAAATCGGGCGAACCGTCCTGCATCATATTGTCCATGATGGCGACGAAGCCCGCAATCGTCGCGTCAAATCCCGCTTCGCGCGTCGCCGAATCGAAGAGAGCCGCGGTCGGCAGGAAGACCGCTCCCGCGCCTGTCGCGATCAGAAAAGCGAATGTCATGACGATGATGCGGCGGAGCATTCTTGCGCTTATGGCTCCAGCACCGAGTCCCAGTAAAGATAATCCATCCAGCTTTCGTGCAGGTAATTGGGTGGAAACAGGCGCCCGTTGCGATGCAGATCTGCGACCGTCGGCTGGAAAGGCGCCTGAGCTGGCGCCATGTGAGCCTCATTCGGCAGTCGATCGCCCTTCCGCAGATTGCATGGCGAACAAGCGGCGACGACGTTTTCCCATGTCGTCGCCCCGCCTTTTGAGCGCGGAACGACGTGGTCGAACGTCAGTTCCTCCTGCTCTCCACAATATTGGCAGGTGAAACGATCGCGCAGAAACACGTTGAATCGCGTGAAGGCCGGATGCCGCGACGGACGAACATAGGCCTTCAACGAAACGACCGACGGAAGCCTGATTTCGAAACTCGGGCTTCGCACGACCTTGTCATATTCCGAGACAATATTCACGCGGTCGAGGAAGACCGCCTTGATGGCGTCCTGCCACCCCCAAAGCGAGAGCGGATAATAGCTCAACGGCCGATAGTCGGCGTTCAGCACCAGGGCCGGGCAGGCCTGGGGCGACACATTTGGCTGTCGAAATAGAGCCGTCACGCGCAACCGCCTCCGCAAGTGACGGCGGCGAGAGCGACCGTCGAATCTGCAGCGAACACGCCAACACTCTACAGGGAGGATGACGCCATTGTGAAGGAGGCGCCCTCCGTTTCGAGACCCGCTATCCCTGCAAGTCGAGCAAGCTGGCGGTTTCTCTTAGCTTTTTCCGGCCGCTTGGTCGAGCGGAGCCGCAAATTCGGCCTTCCGTCCAATGATTTCCGCTCCAACTGGCTGAATCGGCCGTGTTTTGCGCGGACGAAACAGAAGCCGTCAGCGCACGCCAGCGGCCGCCGTCGGGAGCCGCGACGACTCTATCGACGCGCATAAATTCCTGTTACGAGAACAGCATTGGCCCGTTTGAACGCTGCCGTGATCAAAATTCTTCACACTGCCGACTGGCACCTCGGCGCGACCTTGCAAGGCTGGTCGCGCGAGACGGAACATCGCAAGGCGCTGGCGCAGATTGTCGGCATCGCCAAGACGCGCGAAGTCGATGCGATCATTGTGGCCGGCGATATCTTCGACAGCCTGAATCCCTCCGCCGACGCGCAACGACTGCTCTTCGAGACCCTCAAAGACCTGCGCGCCGTGCGGCCCGAACGCCGTCATCGCGCTCGTCGCCGGCAATCACGACCCTGCCGGCCGTTTGGAGGCGCCCCGCGCTCTTTTCGATCTCATCGGCGTCGTCGCCGTCGGCACGATTGGCCGGCGCGAGCGCGAGATCGACACTGGCGTTCATCTGACGCCGCTGCGTGATTCCACGGGGCGGGTCGGCGCGCATCTTCTGCTCGCGCCATACCCGCGCGAAAGCGATCTTCCGCTTGCGACGGGAGACATCGTCGGTTCGCCCGTCGTGTGGAGAGCGCGCGAGTTCTATCGAGAAATGATCGCGGCGGCGCGGCGCGAGATTGGCCAAAGCCCGTTGATCGTGACAGGCCATCTGCATGTGGCCGGAGGAATTGAATCGGAAGGAGCTGAACGACGCATTCTCGTCGGCGGCGAACATGCCGTTCCTTTTGACGTCTTTCCCAACGATATCGCCTATGTCGCGCTCGGTCATTTGCATCGCCCGCAATGCGTCGGCCGCGAGACCATCCGCTATTCGGGTTCCCTGTTTCCGCTATCGAAAACGGAAATCGACTATGATCATGGCGTGACCATCGTCACGATCGACGGCGATCCGGAGAATACTCCGCGCGTTGAAATCGAACATGCGCCGCTTGCGAGATCGACGCCCTGTCTTCGCATTCCTTCGCGCGGCGCTCTGCCGCTCGGCGAAGTCGAGGCGGCCTTCGCGGCGCTCAGCGTCGACCCCGCGACGCCGGAAGGAGAGCGCCCCTATGTGCATCTTTGCGTCGCGCTCGATGGACCGGCCGTGGGAGTGAAATCCGAGGTCGACGCCATTGCCGAACGATTTCCAATCCGGCTCGTCTCGCTTTCGGTCGAGCGGTCGCAAAAGGATAGCGACGTCCAGCCGGCGCCGCTCGCCTTGCGCCTTGTGGAGCGCGCGCCCGTGGATTTGTTTTGCGAAGCCTTCGAGCGCGAACACAACGTCGCGCCCTCAAGCGACCATCTGACGCTTTTCCACGCCGCCGCCGCGACGGAGGAGTGAGTTGCGCATTTTGGCGATTCGCGGTGAAAATCTGGCAAGTCTCGCCGATCGATTTGAGATTGATTTTGAGAGGGAGCCCCTGCGCGGCGCCGGACTTTTCGCCATCACAGGCGAGACCGGCGCCGGCAAATCGACGATCCTCGACGCGCTCTGCCTCGCGCTTTACGACAATTTCCCGCGCGTTGGCTCGCAAGGCGGCGACGCTGGCGCGCTCGATTCCTCAGGACAGCCGATTTCGGCAAGCGATCCGCGATCTATTTTACGGCGCGGCGCAAGCCGAGGGTTCGCGGAAGTCGATTTTCTCGCTCGTAACGGACTTCGCTATCGCGCGCGTTGCGAGCTTATGCGCGCGAGAGGCAAGGCGACCGGCAATCTGCAGCCGCGCGCGCGCAGCCTGCATGAAATCGACGACGCTGGAACGCTCATCGCGCCCGTCGCATCCGGCGTCGAGCCGGTGCGCGAGAAAATCGTCGAATTGACCGACCTGACGTTTGAGCAGTTCCGACGCACAGTCCTGCTGGCGCAGGGAGATTTCGACGCATTCCTGCGCGCCAACTCCAAGGAGCGCGCGGAGCTTTTGGAAAAGATCACCGGCGCATCGATTTACGCAATCATCTCGAAAAACGTGTTTCAGCGCACGAAGGAAGCGGAAAACGGCGTCGCGACGCTCAGACAGCGTCTCGCCGACATTCGCCTTCTTGATGCTGAAAGCCGCGTGGGGCTTTCATCTCAAATCCAGGACGCCGAAGACAAACGCGCCAGACTGCAGCAGGCGCGAGAGACCGCGTTGATCGAGCTTCGCCGGCATGAAACAATCGCGGCGGCCCAAACGCGCGCTGCCCATGCAACCGGCCGAGCGGGACGCCGCCTTGGCGGAGCTGGACTCGCTTGCGGAGATTCGCGCCCGCCTCGCTTTGCTCGAAAAGGCGGAGCCCTTGCGCGCGCTCGCGCAGCAGCAGGAAAAATCCGAGCGCGCGTTGCGGGATGCAAGAGCGGCGCAAGAGTCGGCGCAATCGAACGAAAGCGCCGCGCAGAAATTTGAGCTCGATTTGCGTGAGCGGGAACATATTGCAGCCGCCGCCTTTGAGCTCGCAGACAGCCAATTGCAATATTTTGCACCGCTTTGGTCGCAAGCCGAAAGTCTCGACTCCAGGATCGGCGTCGCAGCGAAAGAAAGCGCGAGGGCGCAGGAAAACGCCTTAGCCACGCAGAAGAATCTTGACGAAAAGCAACAAGCGCATGCGAAACTCGCGCAAGAGCTTCGGCAACTGCGCTCCGATTTGCAAGAGGCGCGCAATTTGATGGAGCGCCTGTCGAGCGCGCGGCCCTTGCACGAACAATGGCCGGATATTGAGGATTGGCTCGAAAAGCGTAGCGGCTTTGCGTTTCAATGCGCGAGCAACAAGACCCGTCTCTCCCAGCTTGCTCAAGACATCGGGCGCTCCGACGCGCTTCTCGCCTTGCTTGAAGCCGCGGACGCCAAAGACCGCGAAGAGCGCGATCGGCTCGCGGCCAAGATCGAAGAGCGAGACCAGGCGTTGACCGCGCTTGATGAAGCTACGGCGCAGGCGCGAGCGCGCAAATTGGAAACAATTTCTCAATTGGTCGCGGAGCTTTCGATTGCCGCGAGCCGTCACCAAGAGGCGACCCGCTCCTATTCTCGGGCGACCGCCGATCTCGACGCCGCCAGTCGCGCCGAACAAGTGGAGACGGCCTCTATTGCCTCCTTGCGACAGTTGCGCGCGCTCGAGGAAGCGCGGCGTGAAGAAACCGAGCGCTTGGGGGAGCTAGCCGACGCGACGTCATCGAATGAGGCTCTAAAACTGCGCGCAAGCCTTATCGATGGAGAGCCTTGCCCCGTATGCGGCGCAGCCGACCATCCACATAGACATTCGAGCGACGCCGCACAAATCCTGGTCGATGAGTTGCGCGCGCGACGAGATGAGCTTCGCGCCTCGATTGCGCGCGTCGATAGAGAACTGGCGCAGGCGAGCGAACGTCTCTCGACGGCGCATGCGCAGACGGAGGACGCGCGCCGTCGCATCGAGAGTTCGAAAACGGAACGGGCGAACGCGATTGGCGACTATGTGCGCAGCATTGAAAGCCGGCCGCACGATGAGCAAGCGACGTTTCCTTCAATCGAGCGGGCGGAAGACGCGCTCAAGCAATGGGCGACGGAAATTCGCGAGGAGCGCGCGGCGCTCTCTCGTAAACTCGATCAGGCGCAGGCTTTGCGCGCTGATGGCGATGCGCTGCGTCGAGCGCATGACGCCCATGCGAGAGCGATCGACGAGCGTCGCAGCGAGCGAGAAACCATTGCGGGCGGGCGCGGCGTCGCCGCAATGGAAGCCGCGCGACTTGACTCGGAAACGAAAGGCTTGAACGAGCGCATCGTTTCGATAGACCGCTCGCTTGCGCCCTTTCTGGCTTTGAGCAATCTCGCCGCCAGCGATCTGGACCGCGATCCTGCGGGAGCGAAGGCGCGTCTCGCTTCGAAGGGCGAAGAATATCGTAAAGCCTCGATACGCGTCGCAGAACTCGAAGAGACGCTCGCGCATCTTGCTCCTCGCGTCGCCGCTGCAGAAGCGGAGGCGCGTGAGGCCGCGAAGGCGGAACAATTGGGGAAAGAGACGGCGGCTCATCGCGCTAATGAACTCAAAACTTTACACGAGGAACGTGCGGCTCTTCTTGGAGGCGAAGCGACGCAGACGCATCGCGACCGCGTCAATGCTCTCGTGCGCGACGCTCGGGCGAGTCTCGACGAAATCGCGACAAAGCGAGCTCAATCGTCGGTCGCGCTCGCTTCGGCGCGCGAACGCGCGCGAGCCGCAAAGGAGGATGCCTCACGCGCCGATGAAGCCTGTGACGCCGCGCGATCAACCTGGCGGTCCGGGCTTGCGGGGACCGGACTGGATGAGGCGACGTGCCTCGCCTTATTTGCGACGTCCGCGGAAGAATGCGCGGCCATGCGCGCAAAGATTGACGCGGCCGAACAACGCGCCGTGCTGGCGAAAGCCGCAGCGGCGGAGCGTCAGCGCGATCTCGAAGAGGCCCTCCGCGAGGGACGCCCCGAGCAAGATCGGGATCACCTCGAGGCGAGCGTTGGGCGGCTCAATGAGGAACTTTCGAAGTCTTGGCGAGAGCCTCGGCGCCGTCAAGGAGCGCATCGCAGCCGATGACATGGCGCGCGAACGCGCAGGCGAGTTAAGCGTCGAGATCGACGAATCGATGCGCGCGCATCGGACATGGGCGGAGATCAACGCCGCGATCGGCTCCGCGAGCGGCGATAAATTCCGGCGCTTCGCGCAAGGCGTTACGCTCGAACATTTGATCGCGCTGGCCAATCGTCATCTGGCGGCGCTCTCTCCCCGCTATGCGCTCGAACGCGTCATGGGAGACGGCGGCGATCTTGGTCTGCAAATTATCGACCGCGATATGGCCGATGAACGTCGCTCGACACGATCCCTTTCTGGCGGCGAACGCTTTCTTGCGTCGCTCGCCTTGGCGCTCGCCCTGTGCAGTTTGGAAGGACGCGACACTTTCGTCGACACATTGTTTATCGACGAAGGTTTTGGAACGCTCGATGCGGCGACGCTCGACGTCGCGATCGACGCGCTGGAAACATTGCCCGGTCAGGGCCGCAAGGTCGGCGTCATCAGCCATGTCGAATCGCTGCATCAGCGCATCGCCACGCAGATTCGGGTCGAAAAGCGAGGCGGCGGCGCAAGCGTGGTGCGCCTGCGTTCGCCGCTGAATTAGACGCTCAGCGAGTTCTCGTTGCGGCCAGCGATACGGCGAGACTCGCAAAGAGCAACAAAGCGGCGATGAAATATCCAGCGCCAGAGAAACGGTCTACCGAAATCGAGGCCGCCAATATTTGGGTGAAGAACAGCGGGCCGATCATGCCGGCGACCCCGCGCAGACTCGCAAGCGCGCCCTGAAGCTGGCCGTGTTCGGACGCGCCTGCGAAGCGCGTCGCAATTCCCTGAAAGGCCGGGTTTGACATCGCCCATAGAGCAATCAAGGGCGGCGCCGCCATGAACACGCCGCCGCTCGGCGCGAAGGCGTAGACGCCAAAGCCGAGCGCTCCGAAGAACAGCGCCACGACGAGCGTCGACTTTTCGCCGATGCGCGCAACAGCGGGCCGCACGATCGCGCCGGACACGACCGTCTGCGAGACGCCGACAATCGCGAGCGCCCAGCCGGTCGTCTCGGCGTCCCAGTGATAACGATAGTCCGTGTAGAGCACGAAGAGGCTCGGCAAAGATTCATGCGCGAGATAGGACAGAAAGATTGCGACGGAAAGCAATGAAAGCGCGGGCTCGCGCCGCAGGAACTCGAACGCGCCCATCACATTGGCGCTACGCCAGACGATCTTTCGCGTTCGCTTTTCCGGCAAAAGCGACTCCGGCAAAATGAAATAGCCGTAAAGCGCATTCGCAAGGCTGAGCGCCGCCGCCGCCCAAAATGGCAGCCGCAAATCATAATTGCCGAGCCAGCCGCCGAGCGCCGGCCCGAGGATGAAGCCTAGACCAAAGGCCGCTCCGATCATTCCGAAACGGCCGGCGCGTTTTTCCGGCGGAGTGATGTCCGAGATATAGGCGTTGGCGGTCGAGAAGCTTGCGGCTGTCGCGCCGGAAATCAGTCGCCCGGCATAGAGAAACCAAAGCGACGGCGCGAGCGCCATGAAAATATAATCGAGCCCGAGTCCGACGTTCGAAAGCAAAACGACGGGACGGCGCCCATAGCGGTCCGAAATCGCGCCGAGCACGGGCTGAAACAGGAACTGCATCAAAGCCCAGGAGAAATTGAACACGCCGGTGATGATCGTCGCGGAGCGCAGATTGTCTCCCGCGAATTCGATCACGAGCTTTGGCAATACCGGAATCATGACTCCGAGCGCCAGCATGTCGAGCGCGACGGTGATCAGAATGAAAAGGAAGGCCGCATCGCGCGACTTGTTCGGCACGGAAAGCATATCAGCGGGGGCTCTAAAGGAGCGGCCCCGATAACAGGACGCTCTCGCGAATGCAAATTCGTTCGCGCAAAGCGAAACCCCGGCGCTCTGCGCGCCGGGGCTCGGGATTCTGACGAAAAGATCAGATCAGAAGGTTCGCTGCACGCGCAGGCGGCCTTCGACCGTTGAGTTGGCGCCCTTCCACGACGGGAGACCCGCCGCCCACAGCGCATAATCCGGCGCGAGTCCGACCGGCCGGCTCAGGCGGTTGTCGCGCAGATACATGATCTTGCCGCCGATGTCGAAGTTCTTGACCGGGGTCCACACGAGGTTGGCGCCGACGCGATATTCGTCGGTGTTGACCGCGCCAATGCCGGTCGCGAGGGTATTTCCGCCAACGCCCAGGGCCGCCGGCACACCCGCCGCAAGCGGCGTGAGCCCGAGCGCCGGATTGATCGCGGCGTTGCTGTATCGCAGACTCATCCAGGAGCCGTAGACGCCTGACGAAAGGGTCGGCGTCCAGTAATGCTTCAAAGCTGCAAGAACAGAGAAGCCCCAGCTCTTGTCGCAATGGCTCAAGCCCGTCCAGACACAGTCATAAGCGTTGAAATCCCAGCCGTTGTTGGCTTTCACGCCGCCATTGCCGTAGCCATAGAAGGTGTTGCCGTTGACGGTCCCTCCGTTGAAGCTGAGGTTGTTGCCCATGATGTAGCCGACGGCGCCTTGCTCATAGACCGCCTGCACCCAGAGCTTGTCGCCAGCGGAGAAGATCTCAGGCGCAAATTTGTCCAGGTTGAACTGCGTTCCAAGTTGCACCGCGAAGCCGTAATCGTCTTGCGAACGCTGCGGCAGCGCAAAGGCGTTGCCGCGCGGTGCGCTGATGCCAAAGCCGGCGACGGTTACGGGAGTCGCGAGAACCGAGTTGTTGCCATAGAGCGAGGTGCGAAGCTGATGCCCGGCGGCCGATACTTGCACGGCGCCCCAGGGCTGATCCCAGCGGAGATTGCCGACGATTTCGGGAATCTGCGTGCCGTCCGGAACGCCGAAGTCTCTGTTGCCATAAGCCGCGAAGAGCGGTCCAAAGAAAGCCGCTCCGGCCGCTGCCGGCGGCACAAGCGGGTTCGCGCCGACGACCGAGCCGATGATGCCGCGACGCGACACATTGTCTTCGATCGAGAGCGTTCCGGAGTAGCCGTCCCCGAATGTGTAGGTATAAGCCAAAGCGCCGACGGTGGCGTTGGAGCCGCGCAGCGCCTCCCAGTTGATGTTGTCGACATAGAAGTCGAAGAAGGATTGCACGCGGCCCGCCGTCAGGCCGGCGAACTGGATAAAGGCCTTGTTCAAAATGGTGCTTTCGCGCGCCGGATTGCGGAAGACCGAGCTGTTGGCGAAATTGAAGCCGCCGAACAATTCGCCGCCGCCGATCGATCCCGTCGCGGCGCTGGTCGAAGAGCCGAAATAAGATTCGATGCGGATGAAGGTGCGCAGGGCGCCGAGCGGCGTCGCCGTGCGGGCGTCGAGTTCGATACGCCCGGTGCCTGCGAAGGCCGAATTGTCGCTGCTGCGCGCATTGGAGTAAGAGCCGGCGCCCGGGACGTTGCCAAAATAGAAGCCGCCGGGGAGGAAGACGCCGGTGGGGTTCACCGTTGCGACGCCATTGGTGCCGATGATGTTGCGCGACATACGATAGGAAGAGTTGTAAGCGCGCCATTCGCCCACGACCGTCCCGCCCACTCGGAGGCAGGTGTCCGTGCCGGGAATGAAGAAGAAGCCCGAGCCATAGGCGTCGCAGATGCGCACATATTCGATCGGCGCAGCTTTGCGCGACGGCAGATCGGCCGCCTGAGCCGCAGCTGCGGACATCAGCGCCGCAGTCGACCCGAGAAGTATTGTCTTAATGGCTTTCATCGTCACGCCCCTTTAGAAACCTGCTGGTCGAGAAACTCCAGAATGCGCTGACTCGCAGGCGCGCCGTGGGTTTTCCCAGTCACGGGGACGAGAGCTAAAGGCCGTTTATGACAGTCTGAAAACAGAACCGGCTATCAAAGCCCATGTAGAAAGTTTTCCTTTACTGTGTTGCCGAATTGTCACGGTTGAGATGACCATTCTATAAATCTTTGATGTCGGTCTCCGCTTCGCGGCGAGATTTCTCTATTTGAACGCAAGCGCCTCGACGCTTAATCCAGCGACGGGGCGGATGCGGCAAAATTGGCGATAACGCGCTTGGCCTATTGAAAAACGCCTATGATATCGATTATCTCAACCATCCGAAGCCTGTCGCAGCGCGTTGGACGCAATTTGCACATGAATAGGTTCGAACGTCAGCCCCAGTCCGCGGTCGAAGCCGAGGTCGAATACCGCGACGGTGACTATCGCGTGCGACGTCCCGGCGCTTTCGTTCGCTGCGCCGTGACCGGCGAGCCGATTGCGCTCGAAGAGTTACGCTACTGGAACGTCGATCTCCAGGAAGCCTACAGCAGTCCGCAAGCCAAGCTGACGCGGCTCGGCGTCAAGCGCCCCGGATAGTTCGAGCGCTCTGAATGGCCTTTTCAACGAAAGCGTCGATCGTCGACTGATCGTCGAAGACGAGCCGGACGGCCAGAGTCTCAATCCCCAGTTCCGCTGCGACGCCAGCCGAAAGTCGCATGGCGTCCTTTTGCGTGGTTATGAGCTTCGCTCCCAGGCGCGATGCGGCCCGCGCCATGTCTGAAAGCTCTGCGGCCTTGAAAAAATGGTGATCGGGAAACCAGCGCCGGCCGGCGATCTCTATCCCTAGCTCGCGGAGGCTCTTTTCAAATTTGTCCGGACGCGCGATCCCCGAAAAAACGAATGCCCGGACGCCGCGGAGTCGGGCGGAGTCCGCTTCCTCTGCGAGAAGCCTTGCGGCGAACTTCGGCTTTGCGCTCCTTTCCAGCTCCGTCGACGCCACGTCGCCCTCGCCGATCACGACGATCGCGTCGACCAATCTGAAAAAATCTCTCGCCGGAGCGCGAAGCGGCCCGGCCGGTAGACAGAGCCCATTGCCCAAGCCGTAATCGGAGTCGAGAACTCCAATCGCCAGATCTGGCGCGAGGCGACGGCTGTGCAACCCATCATCGAGGATGAGCGCCGTCGCCCCGAGCTGCATCGCAAGGCGAGCGGCGGCGGCGCGGTCGACGCCCACGATCGTCGGCGCGGCGGTCGCCAGCAACAACGGCTCGTCGCCCGCCATCCGAGCGTCATGGCGAGTCAAATCGACCAGGAACGGCTCTTGTTGCATTCCGCGTTCGCGTCCAAATCCGCGCGTGAGGAATGCGGGACGCTCTCCCAGTCCGAACGAGAATTTCCGCGACGGCCAGCGCGAGAGGAGTCTTGCCGTCGCCGCCTGCGGTCGGGCCGCCGATGACGATCGTCGGCAGGGCGGCGCGCGGGGCGTTTTGCGTCATGCGCCTTGCCGCGATCGCTCCGTATAGCGCGCCCATCGGGGCGAGAAGTTTCGCGGCGATTGAAGGCGGGGAACGCCGCCAAAAATCAGGCGCGCGCATCGCCATCGCAAAAGCGCGGCGCTCTCATTGCCGCTCCACAGCCATTTGAGCCAAATAGGGTTCGAGCGCCGCGACGATGGCTTGAGACGCGCCGCCGAGCTTCGCCACGGCTTCGGCGCCGGCGCGGCCCATTTTGCGCATCCGCGCCGGGTCCGAGAGCAGAGAAATGCACGGCGCGGGCTAGTGAATCCGCGTCCGTGACGCGCGCCGCCGCTCGCGCCTGAGACAGCTCGGCGTAGACATCGGCGAAATTTTCCACATGCGGGCCGTGCAATATGGCGCAACCGAGTTTCGCCGGCTCGATCGGGTTCTGTCCGCCTTCGGCGACAAGCGATTTGCCCATGAAGACAAGGCTCGCGGCGCGCAAGAAAAGTCCCAGCTCGCCCATCGTGTCGGCGATGTAGACATCCATCCCGCGATGCGGCTCGGCGCCCGCGGAGCGCAGACCAACGTCCAGGCCCCGCGCATGCGCAAGGTAAGCAATCTCTTCTCCACGCTCCGCATGGCGCGGGACGATCACCGTCAGCAAACCCGGAATGCGCTGCGCCAATTCGGCATGAGCGGCGAGGACGATTTCCTCCTCCCCCGCATGGGTCGAAACCGCGACCCATAACGGCCGCGCGCCGACGGCGCCGTTGAATTCCGCAAGCCGCCCGCTCGTCGCTGGAGGCGGGGAAACGTCGAATTTCAGATTGCCGGCGACCCTGACGCGCGGAGCGCCAAGACTCAAGAAGCGAGCGGCGTTTTCGGAGTCTTGCGCGAGACACATATCGATCATCTCGAGCAATCGCCTGCAGGCGTCAGGAACGCGTCGCCATCGCTCGACCGACTTGCGCGAGATGCGCGCATTGACGAGAAACAACGGCGTTTTGCGCGCATGCACGGCGGCGATGACATTGGGCCACAGTTCCGACTCCGCGAACAGCACGATGTCGGGCTTCCAATGATCGAGAAAACGCTTGACGAATTTTGGCGCGTCGAGCGGCGCATATTGATGCATCGCGCCGGAGGGTAGCCGCGCCGCGAGCACGCGGGCGGACGAAACGGTGCCGCTCGTCACAAGCACTTCCATGTCGCGCTGAATCAATCGATCGACGAGCGGCAGCAATGACAGGCATTCGCCGAGACTCGCGCCGTGCAGCCACACAAGCCCGCCCTTAGGACGCCGACGGCTGGCGATCGCCAAGCCGCTCGTCTAGGCGGCCGGCGTCCTCTTTACCCGAACGCGCGCGCCAGGCGAGAACCGCCGGCGCGAGGGGCGACAATAATATCCGTCGCCAGCCGATAGAACAGCAATGCGGACATGCGGATGACATTCCCGAGACATGACAGGCGCCGGAGATTAAGCGCCAAATTGAGCGCCAACCTGATGTTCGCGACAAATCCGATATTCGCGACAAACTAGAACATTTTCGGGCGATAAGGAGGCTGCAAAGCTCATCCGCGCGATGACGGGCTATGCGTCCTCCGTTTCAGGCTCCAGCAGTCGGTGCAGGTGCACAATGAAATAGCGCATATGCGCATTGTCGACCGTTGCGTGCGCTTTCGCCTTCCACGCCGCATGGGCGGCGTCGGCGTCGGGAAATATGCCGACGACGTCGAGCTTGGAAGGATCGCGAAATGCGACGTCATGCAGCTCTTCAAGCTCACCGCCGAAAACGAGATGCAGATGCTGCTTGTTCTTTTGCTTGTGTCCCTTGGTCATCGCGTTCCTTTCGAAGCGGCTCTGGCGAGCGCGAGACTGTCGTCAAACAGAGCGGCGGGCGCGGCGACGAGCATGTCGCGATCGAGTCGTGGACGATTATAGGTCAGAGTCGAACCCTCGAGCTCCGTCAAAACGCCGCCCGCCTCCGATAAGATGACGTCCGCCGCCGCAATATCCCAATCGCGCGATTGCGCCGCCGCGATGGCGATGTCGTGGCGGCCTGAGGCGATATCGGCGAGCCTCAGTGCGAGCGAAGGCGTGCGCGGAGCAAGATCGAAGCCGTAAGGCTGAAGATTCAAAGAAATGCGCGAGACCGCGAGGCGCGACGATATTGGCCCCCTCCAGACTCTTGCGCGGGGACGTCGTGATCACGCGGTCATTCAACCGCGCGCCCTGCCCTGCAGCGGCGACGAAAGTCTGCTCGAGGGCGGGCGCGTGCACGACTCCAACGACTGGGCGACCCTCTTCGATCAGCGCGATGGAGACCGCCCAGCGCTCGTCTCCGCGCGCAAAGGCGATCGTGCCGTCGATCGGGTCGACGATGAAGATGCTGCTTTTCTCCAATCGCTCGACATTGTCCGCAGTTTCCTCGGAAAGCCAGCCGGCTGAGGGCGCGAGCCTCAGCAGATGCTCGAACAGGAATCGATCGACCGCGAAATCGGCGTCCGTGACAGGCGAGCCGCCGCCTTTATAGGAGACGCCCGCCGTCGTTTGCTTGCCCCGCCGAAAGAATGACATCGCCACATCGCCGGCCTGGCGCGCCAGGGCCTCCATTTGCGGGAGAACCACGGCGAGGTCTGTTTCGATTCCTTGCATCGTGAAGGTGGTAGGCGAGGCGCGCGCGTCGGGCAAGGCGCCTTTTTCGGCGAAATGCCGACAATTTGATCGAATTCATTTGTCTCCTGGTCGCCTTAACACCGCAAATACGGTGAAAACCCAATGGTTTACGCCCGATTCACCGAAGAAATTAGCGACTTCAGACCCGCTCTCGCGCAACATGCCGGCGATCAAGTTCATCCCATTGCGGAGGCGGCGAATGTTCGGCGAGGCAGTTGCGCAACGTTTGGAGAAGCTCCCTACTCAAAGCGATCGGCGCGCCGATGGCGGCAGCCGGCAGGTCAGCGTTTCCCGCAAAGGAGTATCGATCGCGCGCCGGCTCGGCGGCGTCTCGATGCTCATCCGCGTGCCCGTCTCATCCTATAAGGGCGTCGCGCTCGACGTCGAAGCCGTCCATACCGGCATCGTCGCTTATCGTTTGGCGCTCGCCCACGACGATCCGGATCTCGATATTCTGCTGACCGAAACGCAGGATCCGACGGCCGCCGCCGCCGAATGGAAATATTGGTCGTCGTTCCTCGCCTTGCCCCGACTGGCGGCGAAGGACGGCGAATTCGCGCCGCTCGAGAAAACAATGGGCGGCGTTCTCTTGAAGGACATGCTGGCGCGCCGTGGCGCGAGCGCTGTAGCCAGACGGCGTCCGCGTTTTCTCGTCCGCCGCAAGGTCGGCGACGCCCTTCATTCGGCGAACTCCTACGCCGGCGAGCGCGAGATTATCGGTTACGAATAAATCGCCGAGAAAAGGCTCTGCGCGAAGAGGCCCGCAAAGAAGAGCAATCCGGCGTCGCGGTTGGAGCGAAACAGCGTCAGCGCCGTTTGCGGCGGGCAATCCTCGCTGACGCGAAGCGTTTGCCACGCAAGATGCGCGGCGTAAGCGAGAAGGCCCAATTGCGCGAGCATCCCCGCGTGAATCGATAGGAGCGCGAATTCCGCAAAAACGACGCAGCCAAAATAAAGAGCTCCAACGGCCCTGCGCACATGAGCGCCGAAAAGACGAGCCGTGGAGCGCACGCCGGCGATGGCGTCGTCGCGTAAATCCTGCAGCGCGTAGATCGTGTCGAAGCCGATCGTCCAGAGGATCGCGGATACATAAAGAAGAACCGCGGGGAGGCCCAGCGCGCCGGCCTGCGCCGTCCAGCCCAACAGCGCGCCATAGGCGAAGGCGAGGCCGAGGATCGCTTGCGGCCAGGAGGTGAAGCGCTTTCCAAACGGATAGATCAACACGATCAGCGGTGAAAGAAATCCGAGCGCGATCGTATAGAAGTTGAACGACAATAGGACGAAGAGTCCGACGAGGCATTGCGCGACGAGAAACGCAATCGCCGCCGACGCGCCGATGCGCCCGCTCGCGAGCGGTCGGCCCCGCGTGCGCTCGACCTTCGAATCGATCTCGCGATCGACAATGTCGTTATAGGTCGAGCCTGCCCCGCGCATGGCGATGGCGCCGATGAAGAACAGAGCGAGATGATAGACGTTCGGCGCATGGCCAAGTGCGCAGCTCGCGAGCGCGCTCGACTGCCAGCAGGGGAGAAGCAGCAGCCACCAGCCGATCGGGCGATCAAGGCGCGCAAGCTGAATATAGGGGCGCATGAAAGACGGCGCGCGTCGCCATAGGGGATGATCGGCGACGGCGTCGGGCAGCAGCGTATCGGAATTCTGATCCGGGTCTGCGTGACTCACAACGGTCCGGATGGGAGCTTTGGCGCCTGTCCCAAGCCGCCGCCGGACGCGGCCTGTTCGCCTTGTTCCTGCATTTTCTTCACCTTTGCGGCGACGGCGCAGGCCTGCGACGCAAATCCCGCCGTCTTGGCGCGCGCCTGTTTGAAGGTTTCGACCATCTGCTCGGGAATGGCGCACCACTCCTTGTTTTTCTCCATATAGGCCAGCATCTCGTTTTCCGTGCCGACGAGACGGCGCGCCAGGGGACAGGCTGCGACCGGGTCCATCTTGCCTTTGGCGGCCTTGGCGAGCTTGTTGAGCTCCGCCATTTGACTCAGGCGCTTGTCGGAAAGCTTCTTGAAGTCTTCCTGACAGGATTGCTGCGCGAGAGCGACTCCCGCCGAGCCTACAGCGAGCGTCACTCCCAACAAGGCGGCTCCCGCGCAATGGCGGAAGTTTAGATGGGCGAAGACGCCCGTGGGTTTTTGTCCGTAGGTCATTTGTTAATTTTAGCAGGACGCTTGCGCCCTGCGCAAGGTTTGGTCATTTTCGCCAGGCCTCACACGAAAAGATTCGCGCGCTAACAGTCAAAACGCGTTTGAATCCGCCGGGACAAGCTCTTGTCGCAATATGATTTCACAGCGCAGCGTCTCTTTGTCGAGGCTAAGCTTGAGGATGGCCTCGCCATTCACCCGACGGACGATCAGCTCAATTATCTCTTGAACGTTCTACGCCTGCGCGACGGCGCCGAGGCGCTTCTCTTCAACGGCTCGGACGGCGAATGGCGCGCGCGGCTAGAAAACGTTACGCGCAAAAAGGCGGTGCTCGTCCCCTTTGAGCGCACGCGCGCGCAAACCGCGGCGCCCGACCTTCATTACGCTTTTGCGCCGCTGAAACAGGCGCGGCTCGATTACATGGCGCAAAAGGCCACGGAGATGGGCGCCTCGAGACTCATTCCGGTCATCACACGACGAACGCAGGTCCGGCGCGTCAATCGGACGCGGCTTCGCGCCAACGCCATTGAGGCGGCCGAACAATGCGGCGTGCTCATCGCGCCGGAGGTTGACGCGGAAATGGACCTGCCGCATTTTCTCTCCAGCTTTCCACAAGGCCGGCTGTTGGTTTTCTGCGACGAAGACGCAGCGCCCGGCGATCCGATCGAGGCCCTGCGGTGCGCTCCATCGCATAAAGGCGTCACACTGTTGATTGGACCCGAAGGGGGCTTCGAGAGCGTTGAGCGCAATGCAATCTCTCGGTTGAACAACGCTTTAACATTGTCGCTCGGCCCTCGCATCCTTCGCGCCGACACCGCCGCCGTCGCGGCGCTTGCTCTAATTCACGCGGCTTTCGGGGACGCCGCCTAGAGATGAGGCAATGGACACGATGCTGCCACGATGTACCCTTCTACTCCCGTGGCGGACCATGACCGGCGTTAACGGCCTTTCGGGTTCGATGTCTGATTAACGCGTTTGTGTTGGTTTGCGTAAGGGTTTGTTACCGGTTACGAAAACTTAGCACCTCGCGGCGATGATTGGGCGTTACGCGCCAGAGAGACGCCGGTTCAATTCTAACTCGAGGCGAATCCAAGCATGATCGTAAGAAACACCCCAATCGTCGCGCGCAAGTTTCTCCGGTTCGCCGCGCCTTTTGGACTATTGGCGGCGACGATCGCCTCTCCGCCCGCGGGAGCCGAGACTTCGGCGGCTCGCAACAGCAGATGCGTGAACCGTGGCGCGGATTACGTGGCGGTTGCGGGTTCGGAAAATTGCGTTCGTCTGGGCGGCCATGTGCGCGTCGAACTTCACGGGCCCGTCTCCGCCTATAGCGGCCCGACGCCGGACGGGGTGCAGTCCGCTTCCGATCGCACCCATGTTCGCACCGACCCGATTTCAAGCTTCATCCAGCTGTTTCCACGCTAGGCGACGGGTCTCGAATTTAAATCACACATTCCGTGAAGGCCGGCTCGACGGAGCCGTTCCATGCTCCGTAATAGTTTTCAAGCCGGCGCTCGGCCAATGTTCGCCCCTCATCCGCGATCCTCTCCAAAGGCGCGAGATAAATGCTCTCATCCGCGCCTCCCGCATTGCGTCGCGCGCGGCGAGTTAGGCCGCCCCGCGCCAACGCCAATAGGTCGACGGCGATGTCGCGCAGGCTCCGGCCATGGATTTCGGCGTTCAGGGCGCGCGTGGGAACCTCGGCGCGTAGCGCCTCGCGATCCTTCACGCTCCAATCGCGAATGATCTCATAAGCGCCATCGAGCGCCGCGCGATCATAGAAAAGTCCCGCAAAGAGCGCCGGCAGCGCGGTCATATGAGTGCGCGGACCGCAATCGGCGCCGCGCATTTCGAGATAGCCCTTGAGCCGCACCTCGGGAAAAATCGTCGAGAGATGGTTGGCCCAGTCGGACATGGTCGCATGTTCGCCCGGCATTTGAGGCAAGCGCCCCGCCAGAAGATCGCGGAAGCTCGCGCCGGCGACGTCATGATAGACCTCGCCGCGCTTCACGAAATACATCGGCACGTCGAGCGCATAATCGACGTAGCGTTCGAAACCCATCCCCTGCTCGAAAACGAAGGGCAGCATTCCAGTGCGATCGGGGTCCGTGTCGCGCCAGATGAAGGAGCGTTGCGACAAATGACCCGTCGGCTTTCCGTCCAGAAAAGGCGAATTGGCGAACAAGGCCGTGACGATCGGCTGCAAGGCGAGCCCGACGCGCATTTTTTCGACCATGTCGGCTTCGCTGGTGAAATCCAGATTCACCTGAATCGTCGAGGTGCGAAACATCATGTCGAGGCCCCGCGCGCCGACTTTCGGCATATAGGCCGACATGATGCCGTAGCGTTGCTTCGGCATGACCGGCGTTTCGGCGCGCGACCATTTGGGACTGCACCCAAGATCGAGAAACGAAACGCCCATGGAGTCCGAAATGGGGAAAAGCGCGTCGAAATGTCGATCGAGTTCGGCCTTGGTCGCATGGATGTCGGGGAGCGGCGCGCCGGACAGTTCGAATTGACCACCCGGCTCCAGGGAAACGGCGCCCCCTCCCGCCTCGTCATAGAGGCCGATCAGAAACTCTCTGTCGAGGATCGGCAGCCAGCCCAGTTTGTCGCGCAACCCTTCGAGCAAAGCGCGAATGCCGCCGCGCTCGCCGCCGTCATAAGGCACGGGCGAATGATCGGCGACAAAAAAGGGGATCTTCTCGTGCTCGGTCCCGACCTTTAGATCGCTTTGGGAGTCCTTGACCCCTGACTCAAGCCATTCAACGAGCGCATCGCGCGACGTAATTGGCGTCGTATCGGTAACGTCGCGAGCCATAGAGCGCTTTCATTCCATTCCAATGCGCCGGCGCGGGCGCGTGACGATCCAATGCGCGGGCGGCGCAAGTTACAGCGGCTTTAATCAAACAAGGCAGGAAGCGGAAGGCTCCAATTTCGGTCGCAGGGCCGGCCAACATTGCCGGAAACCGCCAGTCGGTATGAGACGGGGAGCCCTACATGACGAGAGGTCGGGCGACCTCCCGTCGCTGACTTGCAGGAAAAGCGCCAACTGCGCAAGAGAGCCCTCGGCGCTTCGTCAAAATTGGGTCTGCCTTTGGTCGTTGTTAGTCAAAAAGCGTTAGCCAAACAACGCTTTCTTCCTCGCGCTTTTTCGGGCGAACCGCTCGGAGCGCTCCCGACGACCCCCAGTTTTGAAGATCGGTTTAAGGCTTTCGATAGGGAGCCCGCGTAAATCTCGCATGAGATCGGGAGCGCACATGTACATTCATTTGATCCGAATGCTGCAAAATGACAGCGGGGCGACCGCGATCGAATATGGTCTCATTGGCGGCTTTCTATCGCTTATGATTGTCGCCGGCGCCCGCGCCATCGGCGTCAAGCTCGAGACCTATTTCCCGCCGATTATTGCGGCCTTCCAGTAGTGGTTTTCCGCTAAGGCTGAGAGATAGGCTTTTATTCAGCGGATTGCGTCACGCACTGATCAGAGCGCCCTTCCGACTCAAGCAAGGGCGTAAGTGCGAGCGGCTCTGGAAGTGGACGAAGCCGCCCGGCTTGACACCGCCCTGTCGGCGCGACATCAAGTCACATACGCGCCTCGCGCTTTCGGTCGACCTGGCTCTCTCTCGCCATCGGCCAGAGCGCAGCCTTTTCGCCCGGCCGCAAAATGCGGCTTTCGCCGATTTCACGATTGAGACGCGACTGATGAACGTTCAACCCCGCCCCGCCAAACCGCCTTTGAAGATTCTGCTTTGCTCGCCGCGGGGCTTTTGCGCTGGAGTCGTGCGCGCCATCGACGCCGTAGAGCGGGCTTTGGCGAAATTTGGCCCTCCCGTCTATGTGCGCCACGAGATCGTGCACAATCGTTATGTCGTCGAGGCGCTGAAGGCGAAGGGCGCAGTTTTCGTCGAGGAGCTCGAGGAAGTTCCGGACACGTCGTCTCCGGTCATCTTCTCGGCGCATGGAGTGGCGAAATCGGTCTCCGCGTTGGCGGTCGAGCGCAATCTTCTGGCGATCGACGCCACCTGTCCGCTCGTCACCAAAGTGCATCGCGAAGCCGAGATTCATTGGCGACGCGGGCGGCGCGTCCTGCTTGTCGGGCATTCGGGTCATCCGGAGGTCGTCGGCACCATGGGACAATTACCGCCCGGCGCCGTCGTTCTGATCGAATCCGTCGATGCGGTCGAGAATCTGACGCTCGAGGATGAGTCCAATCTCGCTTATGTGACGCAGACGACCCTTTCGCTCGACGACTCGCAAGAGATCATCGAAGCCTTGACGAGGCGTTTTCCGCATATCGTCGGCCCGCATAAGGAAGACATCTGCTATGCGACGACCAATCGTCAGGCGGCCGTCAAACAGGTCGCCCCGAATGTCGACGCCGTGATCGTGGTCGGCTCCCCCAACTCGTCAAACTCGCAGCGCCTGCGCGAAGTGGCGGAGCGAGCCGGCGCGCCGGCGCAGCTTGTTCAGGGTCGCGGCGAAATCGATTGGGCTCTGTTCGGCAATATCTCGTCGCTTGGCATTACCGCCGGCGCCTCCGCGCCGGAAGTGCTTGTCGAAGAGATCATGGACGCTTTTGCCGAGCGTTACGACATCACGGTCGAGACCGTGTCCGCCGCGGACGAGCACGTGTCCTTCCCCTTGCCCAAGGAATTGCGCGCTTTGGCGTGAGCGCCAGGGCGCCTGCGCTGGCCGTCTTCCTTAAACCATTGCGAACGCCATGGCCGTCTATACGCAGGTCGACGATGAAGAGCTGATCGCCTTCCTTTCGACCTATGACTTGGGCGAGCTGCTGTCCTGCAAGGGCATTGCGGAAGGCGTCGAGAACTCGAACTACTATCTGCATACCGGCGCTGGCAGTTACATTCTCACGCTTTACGAAAAGCGCGTCGCCGAAGCCGACCTGCCGTTTTTTCTTTCCTTGATGGAGCATCTTTTCGCGCGCGGCGTCACCTGCCCTCAGCCCGTGAAGAACCGCGCCGGCGAAGCTCTCGGTCGTCTCGCCGGTCGGCCGGCCGTGATCGTCACCTTTCTCGACGGCTACGCCATCCATCGCCCGGAAGTCTCCCATTGCGCGGCGCTCGGCGCGGCGCTTGCGAAACTGCATATCGCCGGCGCGGGATTTCCAGCGCGGCGGGTCAATTCGCTGTCCGTCCTCGGTTGGCGGAACCTCTTTGCGCCCGCCTCCGCGCGAGCCGATGAAGTTGCGCCCAATCTGCGCCAGACCATCGCCGACGAACTCGATTATCTCGAAGCAAGATGGCCGAATGATTTGCCGAGCGGCGTCATTCACGCCGATCTCTTCCCCGACAATGTATTTTTTCTCGGCGATCGAATCTCGGGGCTCATCGACTTCTACTTCGCCTGCACCGACGCCTTCGCCTATGATCTCGCGATCTGCCTCAATGCTTGGTGCTTCGACGCGAACGGCGCTTATGATCCCGCCAAGGGCCGCGCGCTGCTTGAAAATTATCGGAATTTACGTCCGCTCGAGCGCTCCGAAATCGAAGCCTTCCCGCTCCTCGCGCGCGGAGCGGCGCTAAGGTTTTTACTGACCCGCTTCGTCGATTGGCTCAATGTGCCCGCGGGCGCGCTCGTGCGGCCGAAAGATCCGCGCGAATATTTGAGCAAACTCCTGTTTCACCAGCACATCGGCGCCGCACAGGACTACGGACTGTCACCGTGACCGGACGCGTCTCCATCTGGACGGACGGCGCCTGTTCGGGCAACCCCGGTCCTGGCGGTTGGGGCGCGGTGCTGCGCTTTGGCGAGCGCGAAAAGGAGTTGTCCGGCGGCGAGCCTGCAACCACCAACAATCGCATGGAGCTGATGGCGGCGATTTCCGCGCTGGAGGCGTTGACGCGCCCTTGCTCGGTCGACCTCTACACTGACTCCCAATATGTCCGCGGCGGCGTCACATCCTGGATTTCGATGTGGAAGATGCGCGGGTGGAAAACGGCGGACCGCAAACCGGTGAAGAATGTCGAATTGTGGCGGCGACTTGAAGAGGCCGCCGCGCGGCACGACGTCGTCTGGCATTGGGTGCGCGGCCATGCGGGAAATGAGATGAACGAGCGCGCCGATGAGCTGGCCCGCGCCGGCATGGCGCCTTTCCTGAAGAAATGATTCGAAGCCAAATCGACGCCGCGCCTTGAAAGATCGCCGGCGGCGACTAGTTCAAGCGTAACCAGACTCTTCTTCGCAACTCAGGGGCGCGCCATGGACGCGCCCCTTTCTCGTTTCCGAGCCAAATTTCCGACGCAATGCAACATGCGAACTCTCTCGCGCGCTCTTGTGCACATGATAGGGGGCGTCCGTGCGGCCATCATCTTGACATGACCCAGCGTCATGTCGATTGCTGCCACGCGGCGTTGGTTTCAAGTGATTCTCCTCGCATGGGAGTCTAAAAGAGCGATGCTCCAGCCAAGAAAATGGTGGATTGGTCTGCCGATCGTCGCGGGGCTTGCCTATGTCGCGGCGGAGCGGGAAACTCCCGGCATTGAAAATGACATTGCTCGGCGCCTCAGCGCAAAGCTCGCGCAATCTGAAGACGCCATAGACAATCCTCAGATCAAGGTCGATGGTCGCGACGTCGCGCTGTCGGGCGTGGCGATCGACGAAAATCTGAAACGCGAAACGCTCGCGGATTTAAGGCGCCTGGAGGGCGTTCGGTCCATTGCCGACGCAACGGCGACGCTTTCGTCAGCCAAACCCTACACCCTCTCCTTCGAGCGCATTGGCGGCAAGATCGTTTTGAGCGGGCATCTGCCGGCAAAAAGCGCTCGGGAAAAAATCCGGACGGCCGTTTCCGCGCTCGGCGCGGAACTCTCCGACGCCTCGTCGCTCGCGGCCGGCGCTCCAGGCAATTTTTCGGCCTTGACGGACTTTGCGCTCGCGCAACTCGCAAGGCTTGATCCCGGCAAGGCGTCGCTTGTCGACGCGAGCCTCACGCTCTCGGGCGACGCAAAAACTGCGGCCGACTACGACGGTCTGTTTACGACGGCGAAATCGGCGCCCTCAGGAATTGTCATAGCGGCGCTCGACATATCGCCGCCGCGCGTCTCGCCTTATGTTTGGAGCGCCAGAATCATTGGCGAAATGATGGCTCTGACAGGCTCGATCCCCTCCAACGATCTACGAAAAAAATTCCTCGCAAAGGCCTCGACGATTGGGGCAGGCGCTGCGGTCAGCGACGCGACGCAAATCGGCTCGGGCGCGCCAGCGGGCGATTTCGAAAGCGCCGTTTCATTCGCGCTCACGGAGCTTGGGCAAGCTTGCTCATGGCAAAGCCGAGTTGATCGACTCGAAGCTCTCGATCGAGGGGCAAGGCCGGGAGAATATCGCTCGCGCGACAATAGAGTCAGACGCCAAGGCCAATCTCCCGCAGGGTTTCGAACTCGCGAAAGTCGACATCGAAGCAGGGCCGATCTCCCCTTATATTTTGTCGGCGCGAAGGTCCGGCTCCGCTTTGACGCTTTCGGGCTATGCGGCGGACGAGACGCAGAAAGAAAAAATTCTCAGCGCGGCGAAACGGCAATTCTTTGACGCGAATATCGTCGATCATATTGCGATCGCCAAAGGCGCTCCCGCGAATTTCGCTGACGCCGCGGTCGCGTCCTTGCGCGCCTTGGCGCGACTCGAGAACGGCAAGTTCGATCTCACCGGCGCGGTGGTCAATCTCGACGGTCAAGCGCATTATCCGAAGGCTCCCTCGGATATTGAATCGAAGCTCGCTGCAGGCCTTCCGCAAAACTTCAAGAATGAGGCGCATCTCGTCGCGCGCACGCCTGGCTCCACGCTGCCCTCCGCGCAATGTCAGACTATGTTTTCCGAGCTTTTGTCGAAAGCCGCCATTTCCTTCAACGCCGACGACTCCGTCGCGGATGATTCCGCGCCGTTGCTTGACGCGATCGCCGCTGTCGCTTTGCGATGTCAGGATTCGACGATCGAGGTTGGCGGGCACAGCGACTCTCTTGGCATCGCCGAAGTCAATCGGGATATGACCAAGCGGCGCGCCCAGGCTGTCGTCGATCATGTCGCAAAAGCCGGCGCCGATCCTTTCAAAATCCATGCTGTCGGCTATGGAGGCGAGAAGCCGATCGCCGCAAGCGACAGCGACGAAAATCGCGCGCGCAACCGCCGCATCGAGTTCCTTGTCAAATAGCAAGGACGGAGAAAGCCGATGTTTTATGTGCTCGCAAACAACATTGTCTGGATCGCCGCCGCGCTGGCGGTGGGGCTTGCCGTCGGTTGGCTGACGACAACGCGCGCAAGCAACGACCCGTTTTCTGGCGGCTGGGTGATCGTTGCGGCGATTCTGCTCATTGGCGGAGGTTTCGTCGCGTCTTCGGGCGCCGCAATTCCAGGGCGCGCAGGTCTGACCTTCGATACAGGCCTGTTGCTCGCAACCGCTTACGTCGTCGGATTGCCGCTCGGCGGCGGCGCAAAGCTGCTGGCGCCCGCCCCCGCGCCAGAGCCGCCTTCGAAGCGGCCTAAGATCGTCGTCGTTCGCGGCGACGCGCCGGAGACGCGGCCCGAAACCAATGCGCCGACTGCGCCAGTTACAGCGAAAGCTCAAGTTTCGAGCGCGACGCGGCGCGGCAATGGCGCGCATAAGCCCACGGCGGGGGCGAAGCCTCAAGGACTTGACGCTCCGCGCGGCGGCGCGCCTGATGATCTTTCGAAAATCAAGGGCCTCGGCCCGAAGAGCCGCGAAAAGCTGAACGCGTTCGGCGTTTTCCATTACGATCAGATCGCGGCCTGGACTCCCGAGGAGGCGCGATGGATCGGCGCCACGCTTGGCGTTCCGGGACGAGTGGAGCGCAGCGGCTGGATCGCGCAAGCGAAAAATCTCGCGGGGCCAAGTGCGCCGACAAGCATTGCGTCGACGAGTGTTGCGTCGACGAGCGTTGAGTAGCGGAGATATTGGTGCGCAAAGCGTTAGGGGCGGCGTCAAAGTCCAGATGGGTTTTCAGCATCACATTGTGTTGCGCGCTCGGGGCCACGCCGCTGTCCGCGCAAGATATGCTGCAAGGGGTGGACCTTTCGCAGCCGGCGTTTTCACAAGCCGAGATGACGCGCGCCGATATTGAACTGGCGCTTCGCTCGCGAAAGCAAGGCGAAAAACTCGATCTTTCCGGCAAGAGTCTCAACGGTCTCGATCTCTCCGGAATGGATCTTTCTGGCGTCAATTTCCGCGCGGCGCGTCTCGTCAAGGCGCGTCTCTCCGGCGCCAAGCTCGACGGCGCCACGCTTGATCAGGCTTGGTTGCTCGAGGCGGATCTCACCGGCGCTTCGCTTGTCGGCGCAAAATTGTTTGCAGCGCAGATGCAGCGTTCTCATGCTTCCGGCGCCAATTTTTCGCATGCGCGCGTCGCAGGGGATTTGTCCGGCGCCGATCTTCGCGGCGCGACGTTCAACGGCGCGGATCTTTCGGCCGACATGAAAAACCAATCGATGGGACTGATGCGCGCCGTGCTGCGCGCCGCTAAGCTCGAAGGCGCGCATTTCGACAACGCCAATCTGACGCGCGCCGATCTTCGCTTCGCGCGGGCGGCCGGCGCAGATTTCAGCAGAGCGACTCTTACAGGGGCGGAGGCCGCGGGCGCCGACTTCACCGGCGCGAAGTGGGACGCCGCGAATGTTGAGGGTCTCGATCTGGATTCGGCGCGGATTGACGCCGCCTCGACGCAGCTGCTCAAAGACGCGACCAATTTGGATCGCGCATTCGCCAAATGACGCATGAGTCGCTTCGCATCGGAATCGATCTTGGCGGCACCAAAATCGAGGCGGTCGCGCTCGACGCCACTGGCGAAATCGTCGCGCGCCGTCGCACGCCGACGCCCGCCCACGATTATGACTCCATCCTTCGCGCCATTGCCGTATTGGTGCATGAGATCGAACTCGAACAGGGACGGCGCGCCAGTGTTGGCGTCGCCACGCCCGGCGCGATTTCGCCACGCAGCGGATTGATCAAAAATTCAAACACGACTGGACTGAACGGCCGGCCTCTCGATCGCGATCTTGCGGCGCTTCTGGAGCGCCCCGTGCGCATTGAGAACGACGCGAATTGCTTCGCTCTGTCGGAGGCCGCGGACGGAGCGGCGGCCGATTCGCCGGTCGTGTTCGGCGTCATCCTTGGCACGGGCGTCGGCGGCGGTCTTGTCGTCGATCGGCGTGCGATCGCTGGACCGAATAAAATTGCGGGCGAATGGGGACATAATCCGCTGCCATGGATGCGCGGCGAAGAATATCCTGGCAGGCGCTGCTATTGCGGCCACGATGGCTGCGTCGAGACGTTTCTCTCGGGGCCGGCGCTCGCATATGATTTTTTCACGCGCTCTGGAAAAAAACTTCAGGCGTTCGAGATCGCGACGCTCGCCACAGAGGGTGACGCGCTGGCGCTCGAATGTCTGGATATTTATTCCGACCGCCTTGCTCGCGCGCTTGCGTCCGTCGTCAATCTGCTCGACCCGGATGCGATCGTCCTCGGAGGCGGCGTGTCGAATGTGACGCACATCTACGAAGGCTTGCGTCAACGTGTCGAACATTACGCCGTCACGGATGCGCTCGATACGAAGATCGTGCAAAATCTTCACGGCGACTCAAGCGGCGTGCGCGGCGCAGCATGGTTGTGGGGCGCGGCCCAATGATCGCGACGCCATAAATTTGGAATCCACCGGCTGACGCCGATGGACTCCGAAAGGGACGTCTCGAAGCACGAGGGCGAGAGCCAAATACATGACCTCCGGTTCCCTCGTCCTTCGAGACGCCCGCTATGCGGGCTCCTCAGAATGACGGAATCTTGTGCGCCCCATAGCGGAGCCCCTTTCCCTTCCTAGCCGACAAGGTGTATTGCAACGCTGGCGTTTGGCCTTCGAACTGGGATCGGCGGCCTCACTGGAATAAACCATGTCCGCGTCGAACGACCCGTCCTGCGACTACAAAAAGCTCTCCTTCCTCTCTTCGGAAACGCCCGAGGCGGAAGACGCGCGCAGGAGACTCATCGAAAAATATGGCGACGTCGATCCGGAGGAAGCGGATTGCATCGTCGCGCTCGGCGGCGACGGTCTGATGCTGCGCACGCTGCACCGTTTTATGGATGCGGGCAAACCGATCTATGGCATGAATCGCGGCTCGGTCGGCTTCCTCATGAACGAATATCGCGAGAGCGGTCTGCGCCAGCGCATCAAGGCCGCGAAGCCGTCCATCATCCATCCGTTGCTGATGCGCGCCGCCAATACGCGCGGCGACGAATTCACCGCACACGCCATCAATGAAGTTTCGCTGTTGCGGCAAACGTCACAGATCGCAAAATTGCGCATCTCGGTGAACGGTCAGGAGCGCATGGCTGAACTTGTCACCGACGGCATTTTGGTTTCGACGCCCGCGGGCTCCACCGCCTATAATCTCTCGGCGCATGGGCCCATTCTTCCGCTCGATGCGCCATTGATGGCGCTGACGCCGATCTCCGCTTTCCGCCCCCGCCGCTGGCATGGCGCGTTGCTGCCGGACGGCGCCAAGGTGCGGCTCGACGTGCTGGAGGCGCAGAAGCGTCCCGTCTCAGTCGTCGCCGATCACGACGAGTTCCGCGACGTGACGCAAGTGGACGTCGAGATGGATCACGCGACCAATCTCGTCCTGCTTCACGATCCAGGGCATTCGCTGGAAGAACGCATTTTGCGCGAGCAGTTTGGCTATTGAGCGCAGCGTCACGCCGCGCACAGGATTTCGTCTTCGAGCGCAGCGAGATCGATTGCAGGCGCAAAGGAGATCATCTCTTCCTCGCGACGAGAAAGTCTCAACGTCGCTTCGCGCGCCTCTTCCCGCGCCGCCTCCATTTCAAAGCGGCGCAGCAAGGCCATTAATTTATCGAGTTCGCCGGCGTTGATTTCGTCGCAGGCTGTCAAGACGCGCTCGATCATGACAAGCGAGAGTCGCGCCTCTCCCAAATGCTCGCCATTCTTGCCAAATTCCCGTTGAGCCTCAAGGGCCGCGCGGAACGCCGGCAACAACTGGATCGACAGGCCGGCGCGCGCATAAAGCGCGGCAAATCCGGGTCCACGGAAGTCGCGCACAAGACCGGAAACCTTGTCTTCGCGCAGGCCTGACAATTCCGCGAGCGCCGCTTCGAAGAGCTCGCCATTTCCGCAAAGCAAGGCGCGCAGCACGAGGCTCGCGGTCAGTTGGCCGCTGCTGCGCAAATGCTTCACAAGATCGCGCAGTCCCTGTCGGCCGTCGCTTTCGACCGCGTCCGCAATGATGATGACATTGGCCCTGTCGCGCGCTTCACGAGTCAAACGCTCGGCGCGTTCGCTCGAAAGCCAGGCGCAATCGACGACGAAGGATGTCAGGCTTGCAGCGGCGGCGTTCACGAGATCATTGCGAATGACCGGGGGCAGATAGGGGCGAGACAGCAGCGCCTCGCGCATTTCGCCATCGTCGCCAAAACGTTCGACCATGCGACGCATGGAAAATTCTGGAAGGTCGGCGCCGGGATTGACGGCGAGCGAGATCGCCGCTTCGCGCGAACCCACTTCCGCCAAGGCGGCGCAAACGCTCGCGGGCACGCGCGCCCGCAACGCAATGGCGCTTTGCGCGAAGGAGTTGCCAATAGCGGCGCAATCGATCAACTCGGCTTCGGTCAACAATGGCGAGCGCGACAACACCGGCGCGGCGATGTCGGATTGATCATTGGCGAGCGCCGCAACGATCGCATGCGGCGCGTCGATGGCGCTCGCAAAACTGTCGGCTAGCGCGCGCCGAACCAGCGGCGAAGGGTCGTCGAGCAGCGCCGTGAGCGCCAGCTCCGCTTCACGCCGCGTCGCTTGCTCCAGATCGGAATAGAGATAGGCTCTGGCGAGCGCGCCGGCTCCTTCGGCGCGAGGTGCAGCGGGCGCTGTTTGCGCCCACTGCAGGAAGTTACGCACGATCATAGCGTTAGCCCCTGACCCCAAAGAGGGGGTAATTCGTCCCAGCCCTGGAAGATTTGCATTTTATGGTAAATTCTGACTTAAGATCGACACAGTCCGGACAAAATCGCGCCGATTTACGGACTTGTTTGATCGTCAGCGCCAATGATCGCGAAGAATTCTCCGCCGCGCTCACAAGCGATGCGAGCGCGCTGTTCTTGAGACTTGGAAATTCGCGCGAGGAGAGCGAGCGACGCCATTCGCGCGCCGCTGCGAAGGAGTTGCTTAGAGCGCGGGTTGGGAGCGTCCCAAAGATTTACGTCGAGGTCGCTCCGGTCGAAACCGAGACCCTCGACCGCGATCTTGCCGAACTTATCCCCGCGGCCCCAGACGGGATTTTGCTCGAGGATGCGCGCGGCGGCGCAAGCATTCAGCATCTGTCCTGCAAACTGGCCGTGCTGGAGGCCGAGTGCGGATTTGGGGATGGCGCAATCGAAATTCTCGCGCTCGCCGGGCAAAGTCCGGCTGGCGTTTTCGGCTTGGGGAGTTTCGCCAACGCTTCGGCTCGACTTGCGGGACTTGTTTTCGATGAGGATGGCTTGCGAGCTCATCTCGCGAGGCCGGAATTCCCTGACCGCGTAACTGAAGACGGACCGCCGACTCTGACGCCGATCTCAGTTGCGCGGTCGCTTTTGGTCATTGGCGCGGCGGCGGCGGGCGTCGCGGCGATCGACAGCGCCTGTCCCGACGATTCAGAGCTCGCGGCCCATTGTCGAGCTTCCCTTCGTTACGGATTCAGCGGAAAAATGGCTCGATCTCGCGCGCAACTGCCCATGATCGACCGAGTTTTTGGCGGCGCATCCCCGCGGCCGGAGGCGAAATGATCGACAAAAGGCCATGTTCTGCGTCATATCTCCCCTCATGAAGAGACCCTTGTCCTCGGCGCTGCTCATTCTTCTGGCCGGCGCTGCGCCCGCCTTCGCGCAAACGACCATAGCTCCAAAGCCTGGCCATTCTGCGAAACCGCTTTCCGCCGGAGAGTCTGAGGCGCAGGCGACGTTGCATCTTTCGGCCGCCCTCACGCAAAACGACCAGCAAAATGTCCGCGCCGGCATTACGTGGCGGGTTTTCGAGGAGGCCGCGCAACCGGACGGCTCGCATCGGCTCGTCGCGGAATCAAAGGACGCCGCTCCCGCCCTATCGCTTCCCGACGGAGCCTATATCGTCCATGCCGCATTCGGTCTCGCTGGGGTGACGAAACGCGTCGCAATCGACGGTCGAAACGTCAGCGAACGGCTCATATTGAACGCCGGCGGTCTCAAGCTCGTGGATAAACTCGGCGAAACTCAAATTCCGCCGCAGCGTCTGTCCATTTCGATATACGTCCCGGAGCGCGGCAATTCCGAAGCAAAACTGGTTTTGGCCAACGCCAAGGCGGACGAAACTTTGTGCCTGCCCGAGGGCTCTTATCATATTGTTTCGACGCTGCTCGACACGTCGCAAGGCGCGCAGGGCGGCAGCAATGCGACCAACTCGGTCGTGACGACCGACTTGCGTGTCGCCGCCGGTAAAATACTCGAAGCGACGCTGCGGCATCGAGCCGCCACAATGACGTTAAAGCTCGTCAATTCGCCGGGGGGCGAGGCTTTGGCCAACACCTCCTTCTCCGTCTTGACGCCGGGCGGCGACGTCATTCGCGAATTGATCGGCGCTTTTCCGGCGTTGGTTTTAGCCGAAGGCGAATATGTCGCGATCGCGCGTCACGAGGCGAAAACATACCAGACGACATTTAAAGTGCAGTCGACGATCGACCATGATGTCGAGATCGTCACTCAGCAACAGGCTGCGCCTCCGAGCCAATAAGGCCGCCTCGTTCTGCATGGCGAAAAAAACGCGGACCGCCTGAGCGATCCGCGTTTTCCGCGACGTATTCGGACTTAGGCGACTTTATTTGAAGGTAGCCGAGGTGAAGTCGATCGAGAGCGAGGCGACGAAGCGCTGACCGCACCAGCTCGACGAGCTCTGGCCCGTGAGCGTATTGATCGAGGCGATGAAGTTGCCCGACGGATCTGAGGTGTTCAGGAAGCAGCCGGCCCGCGTCAGATTCGAGTCATAGTAGCGCAGGTCGAGCGTGACCATGTTCCAGTTATACGACGCGCCGACGTTCCAGGTATTGTAGCTCGCAAATTTGAAACCGTGGTTGCCCAGGAAGAAACCGTTGCGAAGGAAGTTCGTATCCGGGTCGATGTAGCTGAAGCCGTATTGCGACGTGGCCATGCCGAGATAGTAGTGGCCGAAGGCGCCGGAAAGCGAGAAGCCGGAATAGTCGGTGTTCGCAAACGGCGTCAGTTTGGCGTTGATCTCGGAGTAAAGAGCGTGCGCGCCATAATTATTCCAGTTGGGGTCATAAGCGATCTGACCGCCGAGCGTCAGATAGTCGTTCACCGCCCAAGATGGCTTGAAGTAGATTTCGACATAGCTCGGATCGAAGGCAGTGGTCGGAGCGGCGTTGGGCGAATTCCTGAAGGTCGTGACCGGTATGGCGCCGCCGATGAACCACTGTTGATGATTGCTTGGATAGGCGTAATAGATCGCGCCGAAATCGAGCGTCAGCGGACCCCAGGTCGGACGAATGCCGCCATAGATGTCCACCTCGGCGAGGGGACTCGTGGGCAGATGCACATTGGTGACAGACGTGCCGGCGTAGAACCAGCCATAGCGAAGTTCGCCGTAGACGTTCCCGGCCGGGCGGTGAGCGCTGTTCGAAATGCCGCGAACAATATAGTCGGACATGAACTTGGCGCCCCAGGCGTAGTCGAAGCCTGCGCTCAAGAAGTCGAAGTTGGGCTCGGGCCAGGCGATGAGCGGCTTGGCCGGCGGCGGCGGCTCGGGCGCAGCCTTTTTCTTGCTGTCCAGATCGGCTGCGAATGCCGAATTCAACGCAAGGGTCACGGCCGCGACGCCGATCAGCATTTTCCTTTTCATGCCCAGGAACTCCAATCTGGAAGAAATCATCACCCGATTCTTTCGCCGCGAACTATGATTCCTTCAAGTCCAAGCTCGAAGCATTTGCCTATTTGTTGTGCAAAATTTAAGCTGTACGTTATTTGTTTAATGAGAGTGACGAATTTATCACAGTGCTGTCGGCAAAAGGACAACCCTGTCAGGGCCTTACTTGCTTCAAGCCAGGACGACGCCAGTTAAGGTCTTGGTAATCGCCAGCCTTGCGATGAAATCAGGGGGAAATCAATGAGCGAAGACGAAACGCCGCCGCAAGGCCCGGATTTCTCCAAAGGCGTCGATCAGCAGCTGGTTGGGGACGGCGCTCTTCTCCCGGGCCATGTCGGCGGGGAAGGCGCGATCGCCGTCCGCCGGGGCGACGAGGTCTTCATCATCGGCGCATCCTGCACCCATTACCATGGCCCTCTGGCCGAAGGTCTCGTTGTCGGCGACGCGATCCGCTGCCCCTGGCACCATGCGTGTTTCGAGCTGCGAACCGGGAGAGCGGTCCGCGCCCCAGCGCTCGACCCGGTTCCGGCCTGGCGCGTGGAGCAGATCGACGGCAAGATTTTCGCCCGTGAGCGCCTGCCGGCTCCTCCGCGGGAGAGACAAGCGGAAGGCCCAAAATCGATCATTATCGTCGGCGGCGGGGCCGCCGGGCTTGCTGCTGCGGTTGCGCTACGTCGGGAGGGGTTCGAGGGCTCCCTTGTGATGGTCAGCGCCGACCCCTCTGCTCCCTATGATCGGCCGAACCTGTCGAAGGATTATCTCGCCGGCTCGGCTCCGGAGGAATGGCTGCCGCTGCGTGATGACGAATTCTACAAGTCTCAACGCATTGATCTGCGTCTCTCGGCGCGCGTAAAGAGCCTGTTGATCGGCGAATGCGCCGTGGAGCTCGAAACCGGCGAGCGTCTTTCCTATGACGCCTTGCTGCTGGCGACAGGCGCGGATCCCGTTCGGCTGAGCACTCCTGGCGTCGACTTGCCGCATGTTCATTATCTCCGGACGCTCGCGGACAGCCGCGCGCTCATCGCGGCGGCGACGTCGGCAAAGCGCGTGGTGGTGATCGGCGCGAGCTTTATCGGTCTTGAAACCGCCGCCGCCTTGCGCACGCGCGGGCTTGAGATTCATGTCGTTGCGCCGGAAGACATCCCCATGGCGCGAATTCTCGGCCCGGAGCTTGGAGCTTATGTGCGCTCCCTTCACGAAGAGCGCGGCGTCGTTTTTCATCTCGGCCAATCGGTCGCGTCGATTTCAAAGGATGCAGTCACTCTCTCCACAGGGAAAAGCGTCCCAGCCGATCTCGTCATCATCGGCGTTGGGGTGCGGCCGACGGTTGCGCTTGCCGAAGCGGCGGGCCTGAAAATGGACAAAGGCGTGCTGGTCGACGAGTTCCTCGAAACAAGCGCGGCCGGCGTCTTCGCGGCGGGCGACATCGCTCGCTGGCCGGATCGCCTGACCGGACAAAACATCAGAGTCGAGCATTGGGTCGTCGCCGAGCGTCAGGGACAGACGGCGGCGCGCAACATGCTGGGGCGGCGCGAGCCTTTCGAAGCTGTCCCGTTTTTCTGGAGCCAGCATTACGACGTTGCGATTTCCTATGTCGGCCACGCGGCTTCATGGGACCGCACGCAAATCACCGGGAATGTTCAAGAGGGCGATTGCGTCGTCGAATATTTTCAAAGCGGAAAAAAGGTCGCGGTTGCGAGCGTTTCACGCGATCTCGACAGTCTGCGCGCGGAAGCGGAGTTCGAAAGGGCGATCGCCGCAGCGCCCCGCCCCTTGAACTGATCTCCCGCAGTCCGGCGGGCCGGTTACTCGAACCGGCTCGCAGCGTGACAGAGCATCGTGTAGACCTTGCCCGCATCCGACGTGAGATAGCTGCGCGCGATCGAACCATCGCGGTCGGAGCGGTTCGTATCGAGCAGAAGCCGCTCGAACTCCTGCACATAATGGTCGACGGTGCCGTGGAAGTCGGGATCGCTCCGATAGCGGCGGCGAATTTCTTCAAAGGTCTGATGACCCTGCCCCGTGTAGAGGCGGCGCCCGAACAATCCGCTGCGTTCGCCGCGCTGGAACCGCTCCCACAATTCGACAACCGCTCCATGGTCCACCATGCGCGCAATATCGAGAGTGAGGCTGTCGAGCGCGCCGGAGCCCGACGGAAGCGCGCCGCCGCGCTCCTGCGCTGGCGCAGGAGCGTCATCGCGCGAGGCGCGCGCCAGCAGATCGCTGAGCCAACCGCTTGCGGCGGAGGGTTCAGCGGCCTGACGGACCTCAGGCAGACGGATGACCGGCTGCGCCGCCGGTGACGGCTTGGCGCGCGCTGGCTCCTCGCGTCCGCGCGCCGGCGCCCAAGCGGCTTCCGCACGCCCGGCCGGCGCGCTTTGTGCGGCGGCTGGCGCATCGGCCATCCGGCGTGAAGGAAGCGCGACAGGCGCCTGTTCGGCGATGTCATAGACGCGTCCGGAGCGCGCGACGATGTCGGTCAGTTCGTTCAGCGCCTTGACCTGATCGCCGACAACGCGCCGCAATGCGGCGGCCTGCTCCGCCGTCTCGCGGGGCAATTCGGCCGCGCCACGGCGGACTTCGTTGCGCGTCGCTTCGATCTCGCGTTGGATCTCGAGAGACAGTCCGCGCATTTCCGCAGCGGCGGCTGAAAATTTCTCCGTCGCCTGACCGAAGATTTTCGTCAGCTCGCTATTTGCCTGTTCGTAATTGGCGCGCAACGCGGCCGCGGTGCGTTCACGCTCTTTCGCCGCGTGTTCGCGAACCTCGCCGAAACTCTCGTCCACGATATGCACGGTTTCCTGCGCGGATTTCGTGAGAAGCCCGCCGATTTCTTGCGCGCGCGATTCGACGTGACGGAAGCTTTCCTCGACAAGACCGGAAAACGTTCCGACAGCCCCCTCGAAGTCCGAGCGTTTTTTCTCGATGAGGCCGACAAGCGACTCGAGCGAACGCCTGCGCGCATCGAGCGCCTGATCGAGCGCGCCTTGCGTCTGCGCCAATTGACCGGCGCTTTGCGCGAGCGACTGATGATGCGTCTCAAGAGCGCCGACGATGGCCCCTGCGTCGCGCACGGTGCCGCCCGCGACGTCGCCGATGCGTCCGATCTGCTGCGATACGTCACCAATCGCGCCGTGGAATTCCTGCAGCCTTTTGTTCAGCTCGGATTCGAGCGTCTCGAGATTGGCGCCGGCCAATTCGATGATGTTGCGCAAGGAGAAGTTGGTCTGGCTGAGTTTGTCGAGCACGCTTGGCAGTTCCGAGCGCAGCTTCTCGCTTGTGGAGAGCAGAGCCGAGACGGCGGTGTTGGAGCTTGCGTCCAAGGCCTGCTGCAGCTTCGTCGTGGTCTCTTCGATCGACGAAACAGAAGCGATGGCGCCGCTCTCCAGCACATGACGCAACGCGGCCGTCGATTCTTCGATCGAGTTCGACAATCTCCGCCCGCTTCTCGCCAAGATGCTGAACGAGCGTGGAGCCGCGGCTTTGGATTGCATTCGCGACCAGTTCGCCGACGCTGGAGAGTTCGCGCGTCACGTCGCCGCCACGAACGTCGAGAAGCTCGTGAATTTGAGTGAGGCGCGCATCGAGCGTCGTGCTGATCTCGCTCACGCGATCCGTCAGCGCCTTGCCGAGATCGCCCGTGCGTCCGTGCAATGTCGTGTCGAGCTCGCGGCGCGCGGCTGCGAGCGTCTGATTGATTTCATCGACGCGGGCGCTGATCGTCTCGACAACCAGGCGGCTGCGATCGCCAATCTCGTTCGAGACGGCGTCAAGTCGGCCGACCACATTCTTTTCGAACAGGCCGATGCGGCCGTCGAGCGTGCCGGCGATCTCCTCGGCGCGGCCGCCGAGAGTCGCGTTGATTTCCTCGGCCTTGGACGACAGCGTCTCAGTCAATTGCGTCGAGCGCTGCAACAGAATGGCGTCGATGTCCTTGACCTTCGCCTCGAACTGATTGAGCACTTCGCGGCCGCCGTCGCCAAGGGTGCGCGCGACGTCGACGGCGTGTCTGGCGAGCGTCTCCTGCAATGCTTTGCCGCCCGCCGACAGACCCGTATCGATGCGCTGAACAAGGCCTTCGATGCGGTCCGCCGCCTCTTTCGTCTTGGCGTCGGAAACCGCTTCGAATCGATCGATCTTCGAAGACATCGTTCCGGCGATCTCGTCGGCGCGGGCGCCGAGTTGGTCGACGAGCGAAACGCCGGTCGTCGACAAAGCGCGATCGATGGCTTCGAGGTGAACGCCGACTTCCTTCGCGAAACGCTGCGCATGGTCGCCCAGCCGCTCTGTCGCCTCTTGCGTCTTGGAGTTCGAAATCCTTTCGAACCGTTCGATTTCCGACGACAAGGCCGCCGCGATGTCGCCGGAACGCGAACCAAGCTGTTCGACAAGCGACCCGCCGCCCGTCGAAATCGCGCGGTCGATCGCTTCGAGATGCCCGCTGACTTCGGCCACGAAGCGCTGCGCCTGCTCGCTGATGCGCTCCGCCGCTTCTTGCGTTTTCGCATCGGACGCCGTCTCGAATCGCTCGATCTCGGACGACAACGTCTCGGCAATATGGTCCGAGCGCGCCTCAAGCCGCTCGACAAGCGACCCGCCGCCCGTCGAAATCGCGTTGTCGATCGCTTCGAGATGCCCGCTGACTTCGGCTACAAAGCGCTGCGCCTGCTCGCTGATCCGCTCCGCCACTTCTTGCGTTTTCGCATCGGACGCGGTCTCGAATCGCTCGATCTCGGACGACAACGCCTCGGCAATATGGTCCGAGCGCGCCTCAAGCCGCTCGACAAGCGACCCGCCTTTCATCGAAATGGCGCGTTCGATGGCTTCGAGATGAGACCCAACCTCTTCCGCAAAACGCCGCGCCTGCTCGCCGATCCGTTCCGCGACAACATTGGTTTGCGAGTCGATCCGCTCGTTCAAATCGCCGCCATGCAGAGAAACCGCGTCCTCGATCGCTGCGAGTCGAGCGCCAACTTCCATGGTGAGCTGTTGCGAATGCTGGCCGATGCGATCGGCTATGGCGCCGCCTTCTTGCATCAAAGCCTGCTCGAAGAGATGCAGCTGCCCGCCGAGCTCCTTCGCGATCTGATCGCCTCGCGACGCGAGCGTCGCGACGACGGCCCCGCCGTGACCGAGCACGGCGTTTTCGAAATTGCGCAAACGTTCCGAGAGAACTTCGTTGACGCGCTCGCCCTGCGTCGCGATCGCGAGCACCGCTTCGCTTGCTGTGGTGGAGAAGCGATTGTGCAAATCGGTCGAAGAATTGGCGAGAGTCGTGACCGCTTCCGACACGCTGCGCTCAAAATTCTCGCGCAACATTTCGGATTGGACCTCGAATTCGCGGCGCGCGCCTTGCTGCGCGCCTTCGAGCAGACCCGAAATTTCGGAGCCAGCCTTTTCGAGCGAGGCGACGCGCTCGGCGAGAAGGCCGCCGACGCGGTCCGCGTGTTCGGCGGTGCGCGTAACGACGTCGTCGCTCTGTTTGCCAACTTGTCGCTCGAAGGAGGAGAGATGTTCGCTCAGCACAGCATTGGCTTCGTCGCCATGCTGCACGATGCGCGAAGCGACTTCGTCGCTGCGGCGCAGGATCGACTCTTCGAAGACGGCGAGACTGTCGGCGACCGTCGCGCCAACGCGGTCGCCATGCATCGCAAGGCGTTCGGCGAGTTCGCCGCCCTGCACGACGATCGTCCGCTCGAAGGCGTTGAGTCGCTCCGCAAGCGTTTCATTGAGGCGCTCGCCTTGTACGGCGATCGAGCTCACCGCGTCGCCAGCCGTCGCCGCAAACCGCTCTTCGAGAGCTTGCGTGTGTTCGGCGAGCGCGCCGGCGCTTTCCGCAAGGCTCTGAGAGAACCGCTCGTGCAGCGCGTTTCCATGCGCCTCGAAATGTTCGTGCGCCCGTTGATGGGTCTCCGCGAGAAGATTGGAGAGATGCGCGCCCGTGCTGTCGAACACTTCTTTGACGTTCGCCACATGCTCGGAAACGCTCGACGCGATGCGATCGGCCGACTCGACGACCCTGTCGCCAAGAGCCTGACCATGCGTGGCGAGCACCTGCTCGATGCGCTCTCCCGTTTCTGCGACGCGTCCAACGAGCCGTTCGCTTTGACCCTCGATCGAGTCGCTGAGCCGCGCGCTGAGTTCGGTGAAGCGTTCAAGGACGGAGTCCCCGCGCGCGCCCAAGTCGCCGATCATATGTTCGCCGGTTGCGTGAAGCCTGCTGTCGATCTCCTGCACGCCATCGGCGAAACGGCGCGTCACATCCTCGGATGCGGCGCTGATATTGCGCGTCACTTCTTCTCCAGCCTCGGTCAGCCGGTCGACGACGTGGACGCCATGGGCGCTGAGCGTCGTGTCGAACATGTCGCCGGCGTGCTCCAGCGCGAGCCTGATTTCTTCCCCTCTGGCGCCCAGCGTCGAGGTGACGCGTCCTCCCGCCTCGCTCACCGCTTCGGCAAGCTGCACGGCGGTATCCGACAGCTCGTGCGAAAGCGAATCCCTTGCGCCAAACAAAGCGGTGCGCGCATTGTCGGCGTTGTGAAGAATCGCTTCGCGTTCGCGGGACAGTTCGTCAATCAGCAGACGGATGCGACGCTCGTTCTCCGAATAGGAGCGCTCGAGATTGGAGACCTCCGTGCGCACGATCACTTCGAGTTCGCCGGCTCTCGTCAGGGCGCGCTCAATGCCGTCGCCCATGGAAGCCGCTTCGCGTCGAATGGCTTGCGAAAGCGTGACGACCTGTTCGGTCGCGATCGTTTCCGGTTCGATCAGACGGATGGCGACTTCCGTCATTGAATTTGCGATCAGGCGCATCTCATGCGCGCGCCGAGCCATGACGCCGGTGATATAAAGAAAGACGATCGGCCCGACGAGCGCGAACAATGCGAGAAGCGGCTTGGGCGCGAGGAGCCCGCCATCTGCGTCGACGATGTCGGCTTTGTTGAAATAGACGAAGAGCGCCCAGGCCACCGCCCAGGCGGCGATCATTGCATATGTGACGCCGAGTATTCCGCGATTGGGTTGGAACTTGAGAGCCTGGCGCAATTCGCCAATGGTTTGTCGATCGTCGTTGGCGGGAGCCGTCGCCGGCGCAACCGAAGGCTTTTGTAGCGCCGCGGCGCCCTGGCTCGCTGACGGAGCGGATTTGTCTTCGGCTTTGGCGCGCGGGGGCAAGGATAAATTCATTGCGGGATTTTGCTGAGAGTCGGATGCGGGGGAGGAGGTTAATTTCGCGAAGTCGGCGGCGTTCCCGCCTCGCTCGCCTCGTTTTGAAATGGTCCGGCGGCCACGGCCCCTGGCGCGCCAAGGTCCAGCGCCTCCTCGATCGCCGACAGCGCCGCCGCCGCCGCATCTTGGATTTTACCCGATTTCGCCATTGCAAATTCTCCGAGCGGAAGCTTTCAAGCGCGCCGCTCATTCGCCCTTCCGCCTCCGAGGGATGCGGAAACAATTAACCAAATATTACAGCTGTTGGCGGGCAATTGAAACCAGCGGAACGGCGACAATGGCAAACGTCGTTAACGGGCGCTTTACCAAAGGGCGCGACGCTCGTCTTGCGCCAAGTCGCCCAGGCGCGGCCTTGACGGGCGCTCCGTTGCAAAGCGGTAATGCCCTGATTATGTTGGCCGAGAACAGGCGAGTTGGCGCAATGCTTGGGTTAAGCAAGCTATCTGACCGTTTGACCCCATCTTTAGGCCAGTGATCGCGGAGCAATTATGACGGCGCAGATTGCCAAGTTCGTGGCTCATGAGGACGACGCCTCGGACGCCGCCGGGAACCTTGAGGCGTTCTCCATCATCGATCTGGTTCACCTTTCCCGCCAGACCCTAGGCGACGCAGCATTGGAGACAGAGCTGCTCGCTCTCTTCCAAAATCAAAGCCATCAGTTCGCACGGCGTCTGCGGGGGCCTTCTCACCCTGGCGACGATCGCTGGCGAGTCGATCTCGCTCACACGTTGAAAGGGTCCGCGCGCGCAGTCGGCGCTTTCAGGGTCGCGCAAGCGGCGGAGGATTACGAAATGGCGATCAGGTCGCGCAGCGGCAGCCTCCATGAGGCGCTGCGCCGTCTTTCGGACGTGATCGACGAAACGCAGGCGGAGATCGCAGGCCTGCTTGAACGTTCATAAAATGGCGCCTTCTCAGTAGGGCGCCACCGGAAAATATTTCAGATAAAGTTCCGAATAAATCCCGCGCTGAGCCAATCGCACCAAAGCGTAGTCGAGCGCGCGACGGAGTTGGCCATTCCCTTTCTTCACCGCGATGCCGACCCCCTCGCCAAAATATCTGGGGTCGGTGTAGGGGCCGCCCTTGAAAACGCAGCAGCCGCCCGCATCGGCGCCGTTCAGCCAGAACGACAATGAAATGGCGTCGCCGAAGAGCGCGTGAACCCGTCCTTCCTTCAGCGCCGTGCGCGCAAGTTGCGCATTGGCGAAAGGCGTGATGTTCGACTTCGGATAAAACGCCTTCAAAAACGCCTCATGGGCCGAGTCGGCGACGACGGCGATCGACCGATCCTCCAGGACTTTGGGCGTGACGCCTTCGAGCACGGAATCGGTCCGCGTCGCGAAGCGGCCCGGCGTCGTGTAATAGGGCGCGGTGAAATCCAGCTTTTTCTTTGTCTCGTCGGTGAGCGCGATCGAGGCGATCAATGCGTCGCCGCTATTGTCCTCGATTGCGGGGATCAGCAAATCCCATCGGCGACGCTGCACGGTGCAGGCGACATCGAGCTCCTGACAGATGGCGCGCGCAAGATCGACGTTGAAGCCTGCGATCTGGCCGTCGGCGAGCGCAAAGTCGAAAGGGGGAAAATCGTCTTCGGTCAGGAAGCGGATTTGCTTCAGCCCGCTCAAGTCCGGTTTCTCGAGCGGATGGCTTGGATCCCAGAAGAACGGGGGCGGCGGCGCATCCGCGGCGATGGCCAAGGCGGCGGAAGGGCAGAGCCATGCGAGCGCGAGCGCTAGGACGCCAAATAAACCCCACTGGCGCCAACGCCGCCGTCCCCGGTGACGGGCGCGCGCAATCGCGCCATGCCTGCCTTCATAATTCATCGGCGAACTTGTCAAATGATCGCTCCGGCGCCAAGCTTAAGCTGAACCTCTTTTAACGCTCCCCGTCAAAAGAACAATCATCGCGGCCGACGTCTTTTTTTGTGGCGCGAATTAATCTTGGTCGAGAAGTCATAGTTCATGAGTATCGTTCAGGTCGACAGTTTTTCGCCTCATGCGCCACAACGTCCTGATGAGCCGCCCTCGCCCCGACGCCGGAGGGAACTCGCAACAGCCGCCAATTCCTCGCAGGAGCGCCGCCGAAGGCGAAGCGCATTCGAAGCGGCGCCTTCCGAGACGCCGCCTCCGATCGAGATCGCCTTCCTCGTCTCGCACGGAACCCCGCTCGTCCTTCTGCAATATGCCGGCGCCCTCGCACGGCGACACGGCGTTTCCGCGGACAAGGTCCTGATCGCTGAAGGATTGATGAGCGAGGATAATTTCTACCGCACATTAGCGGCTCATCTCGGCGTTTGGCTTTCTCGAAGACCCCGCTCTCATCATCGACGGCGATGCATCAATCGACGAGGAGCGAGGCTATGCGCCGCTTGCCGCCAACGAGCATGGATTGCGCTGGGCCGTCGCGCCATGCGGAGCCGCGATCGCGCGATTGATCGAGGCCGCCGACGGCGCGCATGGTCGGCCGATGTTTGCAATCGCCGCCCCATCGCTCATTCGAGCGGCGCTCGACAGAGACCTGCCGCAATTTCGCGCGCATCGAGCCGCCTATTCCGCCGAACGCGCCAATCCCGAACTTTCCGCGCGCGCCGCATCGGGCCGCAAAATTCTCGCCATCGCGATTGCCGCCAACGCCGCTTTGTTCGCCTGCCTGTTTTCAGCTTTAGCGCCCGTTTCTCTTGCCGCGACGCTCGTCTATGCAGTCTCGTTCTTCGCCGCCGTTTTCCTGCGTCTATTCGCCTGCGCCGCAAGTTTCAGCGAAGACGAGCAGGCGGTGGAGATCGACGAGGCGCAGCTCCCGAATTATTCGCTCATTGTCCCGCTCTACGACGAAGCGTCGGTCGTTCCGCAATTGACCCGGGCGATCGAGCGTTTGGATTATCCGCGCGCCAAATTGGAGGTCAAATTCGTCGTCGAGCATCATGACGATCAAACGACTCAAGCGCTTCGCACGCATCCGCCGCGCGTTCCACATGAGATTATTGTGGCCCCGCCCGGCGCGCCGCTCACCAAGCCGCGGGCCTTGAACATGGCGACGCCTCATCTTCGCGGCGATATCGTCGCGGTCTTCGACGCCGAGGATCTGCCCGAATACGACCAGTTAAGGAAGCCGCGGCGGCCTTTGCGCAAGCGCCGGCGGAGGTCGCTTGCCTGCAAGCCAGTCTCGCAATCGACAATTACGACAACGGCTGGATCGCCGCTTTCTACGCGATGGATTACGCCGCTTTGTTCGAGGTCTTCAATAGAGGCGTTGCGGCGATGGGCTTGCCTTTGTTCCTGGGTGGAACCTCCAATCATTTTCGAATCGAGGCGCTGCGTAAAATTGGCTTTTGGGACGCCTTTAACGTCACGGAGGACGCCGATCTCGGCCTGCGTCTGGCGCGCGCCGGATACGCGACCCGGACCATCGCCTCGCGAACTTTGGAGGAAGCGCCAGAAAGCTTTGGCGCGCTGTTGCGTCAGCGCACGCGCTGGATGAAAGGCTGGATGCAAACCGCGCTTGTGCATTGCCGGCGGCCGCGTCGCCTTTTCGCAGATCTCGGCCCCTATCGCGCTTTCGCGACTCTGGCGATGTTTACGGGAAGCTTCGCTGGCCCTCTGCTCGCCCCCGCTTTCGCGGTTCTTTTTCTTCACGCAGCGCTCTTTGGAAATCTGCTCGCGCCCGCCACGCCGTTCGAAATCGTCGGCAGCACATTGGGGTGTTTTCTGGCGGTCTCGGGCGCGGGCTCGATCCTTTGGCCGCTGATCGTCGGGATGCGACGACAGGCGTTGTCGACCTATTGGCCGACGCTGTTTTTTCTGCCGGTTTGGATGCTCATGCTGAGCCTCGCCGCTTGGCGCGCGCTTTTTGAATTATGGCGCCGCCCGCATCACTGGGAAAAAACCGCGCACGGCCTTGCGCGGCGCGGCTCTCTCAGGACGACGATGGATACGAGCGCTCCTAGGCGAACAGCCCTTGTTTGAACGAGAAACCGGCGGATTGAAATATCTTGGGACATCTTTGTCGCTCTTCCCGCCTGAAAACATAAAGGCAGCTCGGGTTGGGACAGGCGGCACGCGGAAACTTTCTCTCTCAAAGAAAACGTCGCTCGGCAAATGTCCCATGGGCGACAATTTTGGACGCCGACCTTCGAACCATTCCCTCAAAGCGATTTTAGCTGTGAGCAAACACGTATTTTTAGGAAGCGCAATGGAAAATCAAAAATATAATTACTCTTTTTTCATTGTTATTTCAGAGATATCAGACCGTTAACTGTCAAATGTTCTGGGGAAATCAATCACAAACGGGGCTACGAATGTCAACTTTCACGGACGAAGAAGATACTGTTCACGTCACTCTGCAGCCGAATGAAACGCCGCCTCCGAGCGATCGAGCGTCTTATCGTAATGAATTGGGGACGCTAAGGCTTTGGGAGGCTTACGGCCTCATCCATGACGGACCAATTCGAAAACTAATCATCCGCGCACTTATTAGATTGGGAGCGTTACGCACGCAAAGCGCAGTCTAAAAAACTACGAAGGCCCGCCGCTGGCGGGCCTTTTACCCGTTCCGACTGAATGGTTCTTAGGCGAACAGCCATTGTTTGAGCGAGAAGCCGGCGCTCAACGCCTTGCGGTAATTCTCATAAAGCGAGAGGTGACCGACCCCCGCCCTCGGCAGATCGCCCTTCTTCAGCCTGCGGAAGAAGGGCATCAACACGTCTTCGAAGTTCTTCACCGTATAGGCGCCGCCGTGCCGGTCTGAAACGCGCTCTGCGACATTGGTGAACAACAGAGTGAGCGCCTTGAACAAGGCCGAGTTTGCGATATTGGCTTCGGCGTCATGCATGCGCAGGCCCGCGACGCAAGCCTTCAAGTATGCGTTGAACACCGCATAGACGTCAGCCGGCTTCGCGTCGACAAAAGCGTCGTCGATCGATTTCAGCGCGGCGTTGAAAGTGACACGCGATATCTTGCCTTTGCGCCGCTCGGAGGGGCTCAAGAGGCCAGCGAGCGCGCTGTCGTCTTCCTGTGCGAACAAATCGAACACGTCATGCAGCAGGGCTTCGGCGGCGGTTTCGGTTTCCGACAAGCGCCGGATGTCGAGCAGCAGTTCCGGCGGAACGGGGCGCTGCTTGGTGTTAATGTCCATGAACAAGCGGCACTCGTCGGCGCGGGTGAGCTTGTTGTAGATCACGACAGGAACCTTCACCGAGCGGCTTGCGAGATTGAAGCCGAAGACGCGATGCTGTCCGTCGATGATGAGAAAAGAGCGCCGATCCCTTTTGAAGCGAAGCGCGCCGGTCTTGCGATCGAAGTGGAGCTGAGCCGCCGGTTGCGCCGAAAGGATGATGGCGCTTGGCACCGTGCCGAAACCGCTGTCGATATAATCGGCAATGTCGCGGGCGCGGCGCTTGTCGAGCAGACGCTGGAAGCCGTCGAGCGGATTTTCCATTCGCGCGTCGACTGTGCAGGTCGAGGCCAGAAGATCGCTCGGGAGAACGAGGGAATAGAAGCGATGCCGGCCCTGCGTGACGACAAGCGCCTGGTCGGTGACGAATTGTCCGTCTTCGCTGACGGTCATTGTCGATTTCGCGTCGTTTGCGCTGGCGCGCGAAGAATTATGACTATGAGAAGAACGTTCGGAGTTAGGCTCCAGCGCGACGCGCTCGAGAACGTCGTCGGTCGAATTCCGATCCATGTTCTGATCCCTCGAAAGCGCCGGGCCCCATGCGCGGCGACAATTGAACTCGACGAATCGAACTGTACGCGTTTGCGCGAGACTACGCGTCAATGGCGATCAGGACAAGATTCGCCGCGAGGAATCGCTGGTTTGTCAAGGGATCGAAAACCGCGCCGTAGCAGCGCTCGCAGCGCATTGATCCGGAAGAGAGATCGCGAATCCGAACGCCTCGCGCGTGAAAAAGGCGCGGACCGCGACTTGGGAAAAACCTCCAAAACGCCTTAATCGCTGGCGCGCGCGGCCCATGTGGCGTGTTCGACGCCCGGCGCTTTTTCAAGATCGAGCGTCACTGCGTCGAGTTCCTTCGCGTCGACGCTGGAGGCCGCAAGCGTGGCGACCAACTCGACCTCGCCTTCGCTCTCGCGCTCCAATTCTTCGAGATCGCGAATTGGATAGGAAGCCGCTTCGAGCCGTTCGATCATGAGATCGCGAACTTCATCGCGTCGCATCTGCGAGACGGTGACATGCACCTCATAGACCGCCTCGGTCGCGCGCTCGTCGATCGGCGCGCGTTCGATGAGCGTGACGAGCGGACGCAGAAACGTATTGCCCGCGAGCACGAAAACGGCGAGCAGGACCGCTTCCGCCGCATGATCGGCCCCGGCGAAGGCGCCGGTGGCGGCCGAACACCAGATCGTCGCCGCCGTGTTCAGCCCTCGAATATTCATGCCTTCCTTGATGATGACGCCCGCGCCGAGAAAGCCGACGCCGGAGGCGACATAAGCGAGGACCTGGACCGCAGCCGCCTTTCCGTTGAGGGTCATGCCGAGATCGACGAAGGCCGCGGCGCCGAGCGCGACGAGCGCATTGGTGCGCAGCCCGGCCGTGCGCTGTCGATATTGGCGTTCGGCGCCAATCAACGTTCCCAACACAAGCGCGACGATCAGAGAGATCGCAGTATTGAGAAACTCCGGCGCATTGAAGCTTTCGAGAGCCGCCATGTTTCTTTCGATTCGCTGACAATGGTCTTCGTGCGCCAATAGGCATAGGCGCGGCGGGGGTCGCAAGAGGCTGTCGCGTTAGGCTTCGTCCTTGCTGGCGTCCAGAATCCAGGTTCGGTTGCAGAATGAAACGTAGAGGCGCTCCTGACCGAGCGCGGCGCCGAGTTCGGCCGCAAGTTCGTTGAGCATCGCCTCAACGTCCTGATCGGGAAGATGTCCGAGATAAGCGTGGACGGCTTCGCCCGTGAAGATCGCCACCGGTTCGCGGTCGGAGCCGACCGACCCATCCGGGCGAGGCCAGGCGTAGGTGACCTCGGCGCGGGTGAACATGCCGGATAGCGCCGGCTGGCCGGCTTCGACGCGCCGCCTCATCCAGGCGCGCGCCGTGCGCACGGCTTCCGAGACGTCAAAAACGCGGCCTTCGGGGTCCCATCCCTCGCGCAGCCCCACGGTGATTCTGAAATCGCGGCGCGGCCCGAGAGAGCCGGGGATGATGCGAAAATCCCGCGCGCGTTTTGCCTTCGCTCATGTTTCGCTCCCAGCTGGCCCGAACCCTGCGCTCATGTCGAACTGCAAACGCGCGCGAAAACCGGGCGCCCGACGCCGGCTCCTTCGACCTCAGCCAGCGGTCCGATCTCGCGTCGATTTGATGAGGAGTATTTTATAGGGGATATCGAAGAAATCGGGCGCGTCGCATCTCGTCAATTGGCTGTCGCGCAACAGCACTTCCGGTATCCAAGCCGAGCCTAGCCCGGCTTTGCATTGCGCCAGCAGCGCTTCAGCCGAGGCGCTTTCGCAGACCGGCGGCTCCTCGATCAAAATGCGATGCTGCTCCAGCATCATGGCGATTTGCATGCCGTAGGTCGTGCCCGGCGTATAGGCCATGATGGCCCCAGTCAGCCTGTTGTTGGTCAGAGCCACCGGGCGTTTCTGCGCGGGGTTGGCGACCAGCATCAGACGATCCTGGCTGATTTCTTCAACGTCCAGTCCAGGAAGGGCGTCCTCGCCGTCGAAATGCGGGATCAATCCCATATCGGCGTGCTTGCGCTTGACCGCCTCGAGACAACCGGTGATCGACGCGACGATCAGCGAGTAATTTTCCATCTTGTTTTCGACGAGCCATGAAGAAAGGAACGTCGCGGCGAGCGTGTTCGTCGTGTAGATGCGAAGCGCTTTCTTGAAATGGCTCGATGCGCTCAACGCCGCGCGGCGGGCGTCGAAGATGTCCTCGCGCAGGCGCCGGGCGCGCGTCAAAAACTCCTCACCGGCCGGCGTGAGCGTCACAGGCCGCGATTCCCGGTAGAACAGGGACGCGCCCAGCCACTCCTCCAGTCTCTGCACGCGACGGCTATAGGCCGATTGCGTCGTGCAGCGCGCTTCAGCCGCCCGGGTGAAATTCCGCGTCTGGCAAAGAACAAGAAAATCGTCGATCCACTGCAATTCCATGATGCAAAAAATGCATCATATCATCGGAAATGACAATTGGATTCTCGCATTCGTCGGGATTTATATGCGCGCAATGGTTATTTCGAGAGGGAGCCAGCCATGTCCATCGATCAGGACGCCGGCAATTGGGTTCGGGATTTTAAAGATCAGAGCGCGGCGCTGAGCCTTTTGCCGAAGAACGTTCGCTTTCTCGGCGAAACTCCCAGGCAGTCGGATCGCCTGCTGCAATCTTTGGATGGTTTCTACGAATTTGAAGTCGTGACGGGAAACGCCGCCTATAAGGAAGGCGAGCGCTTCTATCTGACCGCCGCTCAGGCGAAACGCGCTTATTTCGCGATGCTTTGCGCCTGACGCAACGATTGACTGAAAGAACAAAGACCTGTAACAAGGCGCTACGCTGCATCGCAGCACGAGACGCTCCAGCCGCGTAATCGGCCCCCAGGCCGACGAACTGTCGAGCGTCCCTTTTTCAAGCTGACGGCCCGATACGCGGGGCAAGTCCTCCATCTCCACGATCGATTTCGACAGCGCAGCCTCCCGTTGCGCCGCGCGGGCGGTCATTTCGAAAGACATACAGTGACAAAATTTTCCGATCTCGGCCTCGCCGAGGTGTTGTTGCGCGCCCTTGAGGGCGAAGGCTACGAGACTCCTACCCCCATTCAGGCGCAAGCCATACCGTCGCTGCTGCAAGGCCGCGATCTGCTCGGCATCGCCCAGACCGGCACCGGCAAGACGGCGGCGTTCGCCTTGCCGATCATTCATCGCCTCTTGGCCGACCCGCGCCGCGCGACGCCAAATTGCGCACGCGTTTTGGTGCTCGCGCCGACCCGCGAACTTGCCGCGCAGATCGCCGATAGCTTTCGCGCTTATGGGAAGTTCGCCCGCATTTCCGTTGGCGTGATCGTCGGCGGCGTCTCTCATGGTCCGCAAATCCAGATGCTGGCGCGCGGTCTCGACGTGCTCGTCGCGACGCCCGGTCGCCTTCTCGATCATGTCGCCAGCGGCAAGCTGAAACTCTCGACGACCGACGTCATCGTGCTGGACGAAGCCGATCACATGCTCGACCTCGGCTTCCTCGTTCCCATCAAACAGATCGTTTCGCGCCTGCCGAAGAAGCGCCAAAATCTTTTCTTCTCGGCGACCATGCCGAAGGAAATCGCGTCGCTCGCCGCCAACATGCTGAACGATCCGGTCGAAGTGCAAGTCAGCCCGGTCTCGACGACGGTCGAACGCGTCGAACAGCACGTGTTTCTGGTCGACGGCGCCGGCAAGCGTGATCTTCTCGTCGAATTATTCGCCGATCACACCTTGTCTCGCGCCATCGTCTTCACGCGCACCAAGCGCGGCGCCGACCGCGTCACGCAGCATCTCGACGGCGCGAAGATTTCGGCCGCCGCCATTCACGGCAACAAGAGTCAGAGCCAGCGGCAGCGCGCGCTCGACGATTTCCGCCGGGGCCGCACGCGCGTGCTGGTCGCAACGGACATCGCCGCACGCGGCATCGACGTCGACGGCGTCACCCATGTCGTCAATTTCGAACTGCCCGAAACGCCCGAGGCCTATGTTCACCGTATCGGCCGCACGGCCCGCGCGGGCGCGGACGGAAAGGCGATTTCGCTGTGCGACAATGGCGAGCGGAGCCTCTTGCGCGCCATTGAAAAATTGACGCGGCAAACGCTCCCGACGACCGACCGGCGCACCGCCGGAGGGGCGAAAGACGAGCAAACCGTCCGTCGCACGCCGCAACAGCATCGCCGTCCGCATGAGCGATCGGGCGTCGAGGCGGCCAGAAAGCCAAACGGCCGCAGCCACGGTCATCAAAAACAAGGCGGCGATGCGCCGCGTGGGGCCAAGCCGGCGAACGGCGGCCACCGAAACGGCCCGCGTCGTCAGGGCGCGGAGCGACCGATCAGCTGACGACCGAAGTTCGTCCTATAATGCCCGCCGAGTCGCAAAAACCGGCGGGCATTATGTTTGATCTTCTCATCATCGGGGGCGGCGTGAATGGCGCCGCCATCGCGCGGGACGCCGCCGGACGCGGACTCACCGTTCGGCTTGTCGAGCAGAACGATCTTGCGAGCGGCACATCGTCGGCCTCGACCAAGCTCATTCATGGCGGCTTGCGCTATCTCGAACTCTACGAATTTCGTCTCGTGCATGAGGCGCTCGAAGAGCGGGAGCTTCTTCTCGCCTGCGCGCCTCACATCATCTGGCCGCTCAAATTCGTTCTGCCGCACGAACAGGGCGTGCGTCCCGCCTGGCTCGTTCGCCTGGGCCTTTTTCTTTACGATCATCTTGCGCAGCGTAAACGTCTTGAGGCGTCGCATACCGTTACATTGAAGGGCAATGCGCTCGGGGCGCCGCTGCGCGAGGCTTATAAAATCGGTTTCACCTATTCCGATTGCTGGGTTGACGACAGCCGGCTCGTCGTCCTGAACGCGCTCGATGCGCATGAACATGGCGCAAGCATCCGCGTGGGCTCAAGACTCGTGAGCGCTCGACGCGATAACGGCGCCTGGACCGCTACTGTGCAGGACGATGGCGGCGGCAACGAAACCGTGCAAGCGAGAGTTCTCGTGAACGCCGCCGGCCCTTGGGTTTCGCGCGTTATGGACGACGCGCTTCATCTCCATTCCCGAAAGCATGTTCGCCTTGTAAAGGGCTCGCATATTGTCGTGCGCAGACTTTACGAGGGTGGACACGCCTATATTTTTCAAAATCCGGACAAGCGTATCGTCTTCGCCATCCCCTACGAACATGAGTTCACCCTCATCGGCACGACCGATGTCGCCTATGAAGGCGCGCCGGGACCAGTTTCGATCAGCCCTGGAAGAGACCGATTATCTCTTGCGCAGCGTCAATCATTTCTTTGCGCACGCCGTCGAAGCACCGGATATCGTTTGGAGCTACGCCGGTCTGCGTCCGCTGTTTGACGACGGATCGCTGAAAGCGTCGGTGGTGACGCGCGATTACGCCTTCGATCTCGATGCTTCGGAGAGCCGCGCGCCCGCCCTGTCGATTTTCGGCGGCAAGATCACGACCGCGCGACGGCTCGCCGAACATGCGCTCGACAATCTCGCGCCCTATCTCCCTCCGCACGGTTCAGCCTGGACGGCGAACGCGCCGCTGCCCGGCGGCGACATGGGCGAAGAGGGCTTCGACGGCTTTCTCGCCGAGCTTCAACGCCGAAAGCCTTTTCTCGAAGCATGCCTCGCCTGGCGTCTCGCCCGAGCCTATGGAACGCGCGCCTATCGCTTCCTAGACGACGCTCAAAGCATGGAGGATCTGGGCCGGGATTTCGGCTGCGGCCTCACGGAGGCGGAAGTCGCCTATCTTGCGAATCATGAATGGGCTCGCTCGGCTGAGGATATATTGTGGCGGCGCTCCAAGCTCGGCCTTCATATGAGCGATCAGCAACAAGCGGCGTTACGTGATTCAGTGAGTTGACGCGCAAAGACAGCATCATCGGCTAAACGCAAGCTACCGATTACGCCACAAGCGCCTCATGCGCGGACAACACCAATTCGGCGCCCTCGGTCACGCTGCGCGCAAGACCCGGCGCCGCGACCGCGATATTGTCGGCGAAGAAACGCGCGATGGCGATGCGTCGCGCCGCGCCGGCGTCGCCCCTGCGATGCGCGTTGAGAGCGCCCTTTCCAAGCAGCGTTGCGCCGCGCGCGAGCCCAAAGAGCCGCAGGTAAGGAACGGCGCCAGCCAAGGCGGAAGAGGGCTGCGATTGAAGCGCGCCCGAGAGATAATCGCTTGCCGATTCGAAAGCGTCGACCGCCTCGCTGGCGTGTTTGCTGATGGCGCTAAAGCTTGCGTCATTCTCGCGCGCCAGCTCGGTCAGGATCGCGCGCATGTCGTCGATCTCGCGCCGCAGCGGCGCGCCGCCCGCAAGCTTCAATTTGCGCGTAACGAGATCGATCGCCTGAATGCCGTTCGTGCCTTCGTAAATCGCCGCAATTCGCACGTCGCGCAGGATTTGCGCCATTCCCGTTTCTTCGATGAAGCCCATGCCGCCAAAAACCTGCACGCCGAGAGACGCGACTTCATTGCCAATGTCCGACGAAAAGGCTTTGGCGAGCGGCGTCAAAAGGCTCGCGCGTTCTTGCGCCTGTTTCTGGCGCAAAGGGACCGTTTCGCGCCGCGCCAGATCCTGCGCGACGACCGTCTCGAAACAAATGGCGCGCGCCGCGCTCGTCAGCGCCGTCATCATCAGCAACATGCGCGCGACGTCGGGATGTTCGACGATTGCGCTTTGCGCCGTCGCGCCCGGAACGCGACCCTGCTTTCGCTCCTGCGCATAAAGAAGCGCGGCTTGCGTGGCGCGCTCGGCAAGCGCGACGCCCTGAACGCCAACCGCGATGCGCGCATTGTTCATCATTGTGAACATGCAGGCGAGACCCTTGTTTTCCTCGCCGATGAGAAATCCCGTCGCGCCGCCGGCGTCGCCATAGATCATGGTGCAGGTGGGAGAAGCGCGCACCCCGAGCTTATGTTCGATCCCCGCGCAACGAACGTCATTGCGCTCGCCGGTCGCGGGCAGGACTTTCGGCACAAGAAACAGCGAGATGCCGCGCGACCCTTCCGGAGCGTTCGGAACCCGCGCCAGCACGAGATGCACGATGTTCTCGGTCAGATCATGTTCGCCGTAGGTGATGAATATCTTCTGTCCAAATAGACGATACGAGCCATCCGCCTGCGGCTCCGCGCGCGTGCGCATATTGGAGAGGTCCGAGCCAGCTTGCGGCTCCGTCAGGTTCATGGTGGCGGTCCATTCGCCTGAGATCATCTTTTGCAGATATGTTTCTTTCAGAGCCTCGCTTGCATGCGCCTCCACCGCTTCGATCGCGCCAAACCCCAGCAGCGGGCAAAGCGCAAAGGACATATTGGCCGCGTTCCAGATTTCGGTCAGCGCCGCGTTCAAGAGCAGCGGCAGCCCAAGCCCGCCGTAGTCGGCGCTGGCGGCAAGCGAGTTCCAGCCTCCCTGCATCCATTGCGCATAGGCCTCCCGCCATCCCGGCGCAGTGGTCACATGGCCGTTCGAAAACGTCGCGCCGATTCGGTCGCCGCTTTTATCGAGCGGCAGCAAACGCTCCTGCGCGAATTTCGCAGCCTCTTCGAGCGTGGCCTCCGCCACGCCGCTTGCGAGATCGGCGTAGATTCCGCTCTCTGAAAAAGCGTTCTCGCCAGCCGCAAGGCGCATGGCGAAAAAAATGTCGTCGAGTGGCGCGCGATAGGTCATGTGGCTCCCGAAGCGAATCGTTGACGGAATCTAGCGCGGCGGATCGACAAATTCAGCCGTCCGGCCAACCGGGCGCGAGCGCATCTCATGTTTTTCGGGTTTCCTGTCTCCGATGTTAGACAATTGTTTAGATGCGGAGGGGAAAAAGCGCGGATGAGCGGCGATCATGGCGAAAGCGAAGGCGAACATAACGGGCCCGGACACGGGCATGTCCACGCCTCAGCCAGCTTCGGGATGGCTTTTGCGATTGGCATTGCTCTCAACACCGGCTTTGTCGTTATCGAAGCCGTCTACGGCGCGCTCGGCAATTCGGTCGCTCTTCTTTCCGACGCCGGACACAATCTCGGCGACGTGCTGGGCCTCGTGGTCGCGTGGATCGCCAGCGTTCTCGCAAGGCGAGCGCCCTCGAAGCGCTTCACCTATGGCCTGCGCGCCTCGTCCATCCTCGCCGCGCTCTTCAACGCCGTTTTTCTGCTCGTCACCGTAGGCGCCCTTTCCTGGGAGGCGATTCAACGCCTCGGCGAACCGGAACCTGTCGCGGCCGACACGGTGATCATTGTCGCGGGCGTCGGCATTGTCATCAATGGCGCGACAGCCCTGCTTTTCGCCTCGGGCCGCAAAGGAGACATCAATCTTCGCGGCGCCTTCCTGCATATGGCGTCGGACGCATTCATCTCGGCGGGCGTCGTCGCCGCCGGTTTTGTCACGCTTCTGACGGGCTGGTTCTGGCTTGATCCGCTCGTCAGCCTCGCGATCAACGCCGCAATTATCTGGGGGACGTGGGGCCTGCTGCGCGAAGCGGTCAACATGACGCTCGCCGGAGTTCCGGCAAATATCGATCTCAGCGAAGTCCGCCATTTTTTCCAAAAGCAGCAAGGCGTGGCGAGCGTCCACGATCTGCACGTCTGGCCGATGAGCACGACCGAAGTCGCGCTCACCTGTCACCTCGTGATGCCGTCCGGCCATCCGGGCGATGAATTCATTCATCGCCTCGCGGAAGAGCTGGCGGCCACATTCGACATCGACCATCCGACAATACAGATCGAAGTCGATCAAGATCTGGCCTGCGCCCTGGCTTCGGACCAAACGGTTTAGAAGCGACTTCGCTCGGCCTGAGGGCTCTATTTGATAATCGAATTTCTTGTATCGGCGACGAGTTTCTCACCCGCGACATTTCTTTGAACAAACGAGCCTATAAACGCGCCGAGGGTCAGTTTGGCGAGATCAAGAAATCCGCTCTCGTGAAAGATCGATACGACCGAGAAAAACAGCGTGAGCCCGATCGTCGCCAATGGCAAACCTGTCAACCCAAGCTTTGTATAGGTCCCGGTAACGCCTGAAAGGCTGCTGAGCCGCACATATTGATCGATGCCCTTTTCGTTTCCGTCCCTGATCAACTGTTCGAGCAAAGCGCGGTCTTCTTTTGTGATGACCACTCTCGGAGAGTCGGTCGCCATCACCATGATTTTGACCGCATATATTCCAAAAACAATGCCTGCAATAAGAACTACTCCGATCACGACCGTCTCGGTCGAGGCGATCATCGCCAAATTATGCGCGTCGATGTATTTGACGCTGCCAAAGGTCAACAGGAGCGAAAGCCAGGTGAGAAGAGTCACGGCGTAAAGCGACGACTTATATCGAAGCTTGGAAGGGACATCGGGCTCGGAGGCCGGCGCTTGATCCGACGCATCGATTTTTTTCAGATCTCCGCCGGCGCTCCCGCCGTCCTGCGCGTCACTCATATCAAGTCTCCCCAATAATTTGATTTTAGATTAGAAAATTCAAAGCATCTTCGTCTTAACCGGTCATTTTCTCAAGACACATTGATCAAAATCGCGCCGCAAAAAGCGCGCTAATCGACGGGAAGGATCACGGCTCGCGCAGCCCTTTAGGCCGCCTTCGCCTTTTCCATCATCTCGACGAAGCGCTTGAAAAGATAATGGCTGTCCTGCGGGCCGGGCGACGCCTCGGGATGATGCTGCACCGAAAAGGCGGGACGATCCGTCAGCGCAATCCCGCAATTGGAGCCGTCGAACAGCGAGCGATGCGTCTCCACGACGTTTTCCGGCAGGCTGTCGCGGTCGACCGCGAAACCATGGTTCATCGAAACGATTTCGACCTTGCCGGTCGTAAAATCCTTCACCGGATGATTGGCGCCATGATGCCCCTGCGGCATTTTCATCGTTCTGGCGCCGACCGCCAAAGCGAGCATTTGATGGCCAAGGCAGATCCCGAAAACAGGCGCCTTTTTCGCCAGCAGGTCCCTTATGACCGGCACGGCGTATTTGCCGGTTTCAGCCGGATCGCCGGGGCCGTTCGACAAAAACACGCCATCGGGCTTTAGCGCCAGGATCTCGGAGGCGGGGGCGGTCGCGGGCGCGACGATCACGTCGCAACCCGCATGCGCGAGCAGACGCAGAATATTGCGCTTCACGCCATAATCGATGGCGACGACGCGATATTTGGCGTCTCCCTCGCGTTTGCCGTAACCGGCTCCGAGCCGCCAGGGCGTCTCGTTCCATTCGTAACGCACGGTCGCGCCGACCGAAGGCACGAGGTCCATGCCATCGATGCCGGGCCAGGCGACCGCTTCGGCGCGCAATGCGGGAAGATCGAAGACGCCGTCCGCCGCATGGGCGATGACGGCGTTGGGCATTCCCTTTTCGCGGATCAGCGTCGTCAGCGCGCGCGTGTCGATTCCGTAAAGCCCGATCACGCCACGCTCGGCCAGCCAGTCGGCGAGCCGCTTTGTGGCGCGGTGGTTGGAGGGATCGCCCGGCGGCGCACCGATGATGACGCCCCGCGCTCCGGCGCATTGCGCAAGATCGACGGTTTCAACATCCTCCTCATTGACGCCGACGTTTCCGATATGAGGAAAAGTGAAGGTGATGATCTGCCCGGCGTAGGAAGGGTCGGTGAGAATTTCCTGATAACCCGTCATCGCGGTGTTGAAGCAGACTTCTCCAACGGCGTGGCCCTGCGCCCCGAAGCCGAATCCTTCGATGACTTCTCCGCTCGCGAGAACGAGAATGCCCGTATGGACGGGCTTCGCCCATCTGTTTTCTCGCCGCTCGCCGACTTTAGTCTGAATCACACTCATGCGCGCCTTAAGCCCTGCGTGGCTTGCGGCCCTTGACAGCGACCCCTCCGGCGCGCAATGGCCGACTTGTCGCGGCCACAACGCCGAAAGCCGTCGAAGGTGGATGTAATCCATCCAATCCAGAATTGGAAACATAATGCGCGAACAATTCACCGCCGACCTCAAGACCGCAATGAAAGCTGGCGACAGGCAAAAGGTCGACGCGCTGCGCATGATAACCGCCGCGCTCAAGGACCGCGACATTGAGGCGCGCGGTCAGAGCAAGGCCGTGTCGGACGACGACATTCTCGCCTTGCTGCAAAAGATGATCAAAAGCCGGCAGGAGTTGCTCGAAATCTACGAGAAAGCCGGCCGCGAAGACCTCGCCAGTAAGGAGCGCGCAGAGATCGCGGTGATCTCCCATTACCTGCCGCAGCAGCTCTCGGAATCCGAGGTGGCGGAGGCTGTAAAGGCGGCGATCGCGGAAACGGGCGCGGCCTCCATCAAGGATATGGGCAAGGTCGTCGCCACGCTGAAGGCGAAATATACGGGCCGCATGGATTTCGCCAAGGCGAGCGCCGCCGTGAAGGCGGCATTAAACGCCTAAGACGCGTTCATCCCTCCTTCAAGGAGGCTGCAACCTCGTCCCGAGGCCGCGCGACACCCGAGGCGCGAGGCGGCCGCGTCTGCTCGCGCGGCTTGGACGTCGACGCATCGCTTCCGGCGCCAAAGAGCCGCCAGAGGAAATTCGACCGCACGAAAAGAATGCTCCTCACCGGCGTCTTGATCACGATCAGCAGGAAGCCGATCGACAAGAGACACCAGACTGCGGGCGCTTCATTCAGATTGTTCGTAAGCATGCGCGCCATGAACGGTCCCATCAGGAAGTGATAGAGCGTGAAGCGCCAGGAGCCGTAAAGAAGCGGGAGCGCAAAGGCGACGAAGGAATAGGTGAAATAGCCGGTCAAATGATGTTGGAACATCCAATTGCCGATGCCGTTCGCCGGCACCTCCCAGGCGATGTGCCAATTGCCCGAAACCGAGCACAGACGCGCCGCGCAGAGGGTGCGTTCCGGATTGCAGCTTCCCGCCCAGTCGAAGGGATAGACCTGAATCATCATGAAGATTGCGGACACGAAACAGAGCCCAAAGACGGGTTTGTACAGTCGTTCAGCAATATTCTTTGGAATGAAATAGAGAGAAATCGCGTTGATGAAGAAAGGCTGGAAGGCGATGTGGAGATAGCCGAGCAGCGTCGCGATCTGGTTCGACGGCAGCGAACATTGATTGATGACGGTGTAGGTATAGGCCTGTAGCGCTTCCATCAGCGCGAAATAGCCAAGCGTGCCCCACAGCGAAAACGGTTCTTTTTTATATGCCGCCCAGGCCGCGCCCGCGACGCCAACACCTGCGAGCGCCGTCGAGGCTTCGCCGCTCCAGCACATGTTTTTTCCAGCCCCCTAAACGGCGGACTTCCGCCGCCCCGCCCCGGGCGTTCTAGCGGGGCGGACCGTCCACCGCAACTGGGCCCTGACGCTCAATGAATCTCATTCCAAAGTGCATGGAAATGATGCGGCGGCCCGTGGCCGTGTCCGACATTCAGCTCGTTTGAAGCGTCAAGCGCCGCCTCAAGCCAGCTCTTCGCCTGCGCAATGGCGTCGATCAGCGTCGCGCCGTGAGCAAGACCCGCTGCGATGGCGGAGGAGAGCGCGCAGCCCGTGCCATGCGTATTGCGGGTCTCGACGCGCCGTCCACGAAACAGATGAAGCTGCGCGCCATCGAAAAAAACATCGACGGGTTCGCCCGAAAGATGACCGCCCTTCACAAGCGCCGCCTGCGCGCCTTTCGACACGAGCTGACGCGCTTGCGTCTCCATCTCTCGCGCATCGCGCGCGACGGCGCCGCCCGTTAGCGCAGCGGCTTCTGCAAGATTTGGAGTGACGAGCGCCGCCACCGGCAGCAAAAAGGAACAGAGCGCATCGCTAAGGCCGGCGTCCGACAATGCGTCGCCGCTGGTGGCGACAAGGACCGGATCGAGAATGATGTTGCGCGCCTTCGCGCGCATCAACGCTGCGGCGACGGCTTGCGCAATTCCCGGCTGCGCCAGCATGCCGATCTTCACCGCATCGACATCGATGTCGGCGAAAATCGCATCGATCTGCGCGGCGACGATTTCGGGCGCGATCGGATGAACGCTCGCGACACGCTGCGTATTTTGCGCCGTGAGCGCGGTGACGACCGCCATGCCGTAGCAATGAAGCGCCGAAAAGGTTTTCAGATCGGCCTGCAACCCGGCGCCGCCGGACGGGTCCGAGCCGGCGATTGTGAGGACGTTGGGGATTCTCCGCTCAGCGCGCGTCACTGCGTCACCCAGCCGGCAAGGTCAGAAGTCCTGCGTCGCCATTTTCGGCGCCGAAAGCCAGACGCCCGCCGATTGGATCCCAGGCCAAGGCCGTGACGCCCGCCTTGTCGACCTCCACAGGACGACGCACGAGAATTTCCGAACCGTCCGTAATGCGGCAGAGCAGCACCATTCCGTCGGCATAACCAAGCGCCACCACGAGAGCGCTTGGATGAAACGCGACGCGCGTCACAAAAACTTCCGGGCGCACGCCGCATTCGCGCGGCTGCTGGCCCATGGGGCCGTCCTTCGCCTGAAACGGCCAGACAATGCAGGCGTCGGCGCCGGAGGTCGCGAGCCATTTGCCGTCATGCGACCAGGAGAAGGAGCGGGTTTTTCCGGGATAGCCGGCCATGCGCATATTCTTGGCGTCGGGAAGCCGCCAGCCATGCAGCATGTTTTCCTGCATGGAGGTGATGATGAAACGTCCGTCCGGCGACGCCGTCACATCGAGATGCGAGCCTTTCCATTCCAGCGTCTCGGGTTTGGCGGCGGCGTTTGGAAACCAGAGGCTGACGCCATTGTAGTGAGCGATGGCGAGCCGATAGCCCTTTGGCAGAAAGGCGAGGCCGCGCGAACTCGATGGGAGATCGAGCGACTTCACCTCGCCGTTTGGCGCGCGCGCCCTCGCGTTGCGCCCGACGGTCCAGGCGAGCGCGCCATCGGCCCGGATGGCGAGCGCATCGATCCATTTGCCCTTTTCGTCCGCAAGCGTTTCGCTCTCGCCCATGGCGTTGGTCGCGACCACACGGCCGTCGTCGCCGCCTGTGAAAAGACGGCGTCCGTCGCTCGCGGCGACAAGAATGGCGCCGTCTTCATGCGCGGCGACCTTTCGCTCGTCGCCAATTTCAGCCAGCAGCACGCGGCCGTCGGCGAGCGCGAAGGCGGGCGTGCGTCCAAGAAACGCCGCCGCCACGATCTCTTCGCCGGCGACAATCGGCGCGACGGCGGAGGTCAGGGAGGAGGTTGCGGTCGTCGTCACGCTCAGCCGCCTTTTCGCGCTTTGGCCGGCGCAATCGCTAACGAAGGTCGTCAGGCGCCTCGCGCAGGTGCAATGGAAGACTCGGCCGGCGCTTTCGGAACTGACCGCGCATCACCAGCGCAAATGCGATGGCGTCCAGTCCGGCGAGAGTCAACCACCAAAGCTGCTCGGCCGCCGGGCCCAAAACTGAAATGGCGACGCCCGTGGCCAGTCCGGCGAGCAGAAACGGCGCAAGCGCGCCACGCGAGCGTCCGACGATAATGAAAGCCCTGGCGGCGGCGACGGCAAGCGCAGCGGCGCCGAGAATGCCCAAATCGTACCAGACCTCGAAGACAAGACTGCGGGGCGTCGCCTGATAGAGATAATGTCCAAGGATGCCGTAGATCGCAGCGCCGAAGCCATGTCCGGTCAAGGACCTGACCCCGTCATTGGCGATGATCAATCCCCACACGTCGAGCGGCCTGATGAAAGCGGGCGCCTGACCCGCGAAGGCGAAATGCACCAGGACGGCGCCGAGCGGCGCGAGCAAAATCACCGCCGCGGCGACATAAGCGAGCACGCGGGCGACGCGCGAGGCGCGTCCGAACGATGCGATGAAGACGGCGGCTCCAACCGCAAGCGCCGGCGTCACATGCGGCGCCTGCGATAAATAACAGGCGATGGCGGTGGCGACGGCGAGAGCGGCGGCCGAATACCAGCGTCCGCGCACCGCCAAAGCCCCTTGCGCCGGCCAAACCAAAATCGCGAGGCCAAGGCCCGCCCGTTGCAGCGGGCTGATGTCGAGATCGACGGCGGAGTCACCGCCTTTGGCGAAAAAAAGCGCCATCGCCGCAAGAGTCACCGCCGCGACGCCGGCGCCGATGGGCAGCAGATTGAGATTCGACGTCTTGGTGCGTTCGGGCAGCAGACCGCAGGCCGCGGCCACAAGCGCAAGCGTGGCGCTGCTTTTGGCGAAACGCTCCGCGGGACCCGCGCTATAGGGCGTCCAGGCGAGCGACAAAGCCGTCCAGGCGACGAAAAACACTGCGGCGATAACGGGCGGCGTGGTTGCGAGCTTCAAAAGCTCCCGCAACCTTCGCGGATCGGGAACGAGACTCGCGGAGAGCAACAGGAGAACGGCGCCGATCGGCAACAGAAGATAGATCGTCTGGAGAGCGACGATGGGCGCGACTTGCGAAATGATGAACAGCAAAATGAGCCCCATTCGCGACAGCAGACGCGCGGCGTCGAGCGCCGGATCGTCTATCGTGCGTCGGGGGAAAATAGGCATGAGGCGACAGTGAAGACCAAAGCAAATGACGACCCACTCCTTATAGGTATGGCGTGGGCGAATCCATCAAACGACGGGCGTTGAGGCTAAGTAAAAGCGGGCTTGCGTCACTTTTTTTTCAACTGTGTCTCTTTTGCCAGCTCCTCCAAAACCGAGGGGTCGCGCTCGTCGGAAGCTAGCCGTTTTGTCGCCGTAAAAAAGTCGGATGCGGACAGGAGTCGGCCAAGCGCCCACACCGCCGCCCCGCGAACAAGCGGCGATTCATGATCGATGAGACGCGACGCCTGCGTCGCCAAACCACGATCGCCGCTGTTTCCGATGGCGATGGCGACATTGCGCAAGAAACGCGCGGACCCAAGCCGCTTGACGGGAGTCGCCGCAAAAAGCGCGCGAAATCCCGCGTCGTCCAAAGTTGCGAGCTCCGCCAACTGCAAATTTTGCAATTCCTCGCGCGCCATCAACTTGGCGTCGCGCGCCGCTTTCGCAAATTTGTTCCAAGGGCAAACGGCGAGACAATCGTCGCAGCCGAAGATGCGATTGCCGATGGCGTCGCGAAACTCCCGTGGAATGACGCCCTTATGCTCGATTGTCAGATAGGCGATGCAGCGGCGCGCATCCAACTGATAGGGCGCGAGAAAGGCGTCCGTCGGACAAATGTCGAGACATTTGCGGCATTGACCGCAATGATCGGTTTCGGGCGCATCGGAGGGAAGCTCGAGATCGGTGAAAATCGCTCCAAGAAACAGCCAGGAGCCGAATTCCCGCGACACGAGATTGCTGTGCTTTCCTTGCCAGCCAATTCCCGCCGCTTGCGCGAGCGGCTTTTCCATCACGGGCGCCGTGTCGACGAAAACCTTCGCCTCGCCTCCTCCCGCTCGCGACAAAATAAACGCTGCGAGAAGCTTCATTCGCCCTTTGATGACATCGTGATAGTCGCGCCGTCGCGCATAGGCCGAAATGACGCCACGCTGGCGATGCGAAAGCTCCGCAAGCGGATCGCTCTCCGGCGCGTAATTGGCGCCAAGCATCACGACGCTTTGGGCCTGCGGCCACAACGCTCGAGGCGAGACGCGCCGCGCGGCCGTCGTCGCCATCCATTCCATGTCGCCCTCGGCGCCCTGCGCCAGCCAATCGTGCAGGCGGCGGCCTGTCTCGGGCGACGCGTCGGCCTTTGTGATCTTGCAAGCGTCGAAGCCAAGCTCGGACGCCTTTTGGCGGACTTCGTCGGCGAGCGTCAGAAATCGACTTCGGCGTAGATCGCGCTCGGCGGCATTCCCGGCGCGCGATCCGCCAGAAGCGGACGGAAGGCCGGGCGCGACTTGAGGCGCTGATACCAATGCTTCGCCGTTTCGTCTTCGTCCCATGGGGCGTCGCCCAGATAATCCGCGCAGGAGAGATGCGCCGCCGCCGCGAAATCCGCGTAGGTCAGCGTGTCGCCGGCCAGCCATTTTCGCACGCCGGTCAAATAGCCGATATAGCGTAAATGAAAGCGGATATTGGCGCGCGCAGCCCGCAAAAGCTCCATATCCGGCGCGCCGCCGCCGCCTTCGGCCGAAGCGAATCGCTTATAGACCTTTTCGGTGATCAGCCAGTTCGAGACTTCGTCGAAAAACTTGATGTTGAACCAATCGACGAGACGCCGCGTCTCGACCCTCTCGCGCACGCCCTGCGGCAGCAGGCGCTGGGAGCCGTGAGCCGCGCCGCGGGTTTCATCCAGATATTCGGCGATGACATTGGCCCCAGGAACAACGGCTCCATCGTCGTCGACCAGACACAGGAGTCCGTCCGGCCGGGTCGAGCAGCAGAAAACCTTCGCGCCTTTCGCTGGCGCGCTCCTCGATCAACTGCGTCTCGACGCCATATTCGGCGAGAATAAGCCGCACGAAGCGGGAATGCGGACAAAGGGGATGATGATAGAGCTGGGGCATGAGGCCTGAAGCGAGGGGGAAGAAGCGCCGCTTGAACGGCAAGCGAGGCGTTGTCTATAGGGGTCGTCGCATAAAGGGACAAGCCGGCGAAAATCAGGCCCTTGCGGTTGGCCGTGCTCGGGAGCCGCGCTAAACAGGCGCAACGCCTCGCCAAAGCAAGGAGCGCTCCATGCGCTTTATTCCGGTCGCCTTCCTTTCCTGCCTCGCCCTTTCCGCCTGCAATCCGTCGGAGCCGCTCAAAGAGAGCATGCCCCATATTTCAATCACGGGCTCGGCCTCGGAGGACGTTGCGCCAGACGAGGCGACGATTCTTTTCAGCGTCGTGACCGAGCGGCCGGGAGCGGAGGAGGCGGCGGCGGAAAATGCGAAAGCGCTGAAGGCCGTTGTGGATGAGTTGCATGCGCAAGGAGTTGCAAGCGACGATATCCAAACCGTCGGCGTGTCGCTTTCCCCCTATTCGAGCGAAGAGCGCGATCCGCGCACCGGCGCCGTCAAGCGCGTGCAGAAAGGCTTTAGAGCCCGCAACGACATGAGAGCCACGATCAAGACGATCGACAACGCCGGGAAAATTGCGCAGCGAATCGTCGAGAAAGGCGCGAACGCGATTCAGGACATTGTTTTCGATTTGAGCGACGCCGAGGCGCGTCTCAACAAATTGCGCGGCGACGCCGTCAAGAACGCGCATCAGCGCGCGGAGATTTACGTCGACGCCATCGGACTGAAATTGGGCAAGGTGCTCGAGATTGCGCCCGAGCCCGACGAAGGCCAAGCCCCGCAGGCGCTTCAGGCGCGGGGCGGATTTGTCGCCGCCAAAGCCGCCGACGCCATGCCGATCGAGGCTGGGCGACGCAAGCTGACCACGCGTGTCACGGTGACCTGGGCGCTCGGGCGATAAGTTTCGGCGCGACCGCCGTCGTCTTGCCTTCGAAGCGGCACAAGTCTTCGACGAGACAGCGCTCGCATTCGGGACGGCGCGCCTTGCACACATAGCGCCCGTGCAGGATCAACCAGTGATGCGCGTGCAATTTGAAACGGTCGGGGACGATTTTTTCCAACCCCGCCTCCACCTCTTCGACCGTCTTGCCGGGAGCGAGCGGCAGGCGGTTCGAGACGCGAAAAATATGCGTGTCGACGGCGATCACCGGTTCATGGAACGCGATGTTCAAGACGACATTCGCCGTCTTGCGGCCAACGCCCGGCAAAGCCTGCAAGGCGGCGCGGTCGTGCGGAACTTCGCCGCCATGTTTTTCGATCAGTTGCGCGCATAGCGCGATGACGTTTTTCGCCTTGGTCCGAAAGAGCCCGATCGTTTTGATGGCGTCCCGCAACCTGTCTTCGCCAATCGCCAGCATTTTTTGCGGCGTGTCGGCTTTAGCGAAGAGCGCGCGCGTCGCTTTGTTCACGCCGGCGTCCGTCGCCTGAGCAGAGAGAACGACGGCGACAAGCAGCGTGAACGGATTGACGTGCTCCAGCTCGCCTTCCGGATGCGGATTGGCTTTTTCAAAGCGCGAAAAAATTTCGTTCACGCGCTCACCGGCCGCGGCTGCGCGGGGCGTCGAGCGGCGCCGATTTCCCGCGCGCGGGCTCTTCTTATTCGTCATTTAAGCGTTATAACTGTCAGCACGTAGCGACGGAAGGGACGCTTGCGTGACGCCGCAGTCCAAATTCGACGAGCGCATTTACGCCACTCGATTGACGCCTCACCGCTCGCTCACGCCCGCCGCCTTCCGCCGTCTTATCTTCTTCTTCTGTCTCGCCAATGTGGTCTATTCGGCGCCTTTCGTGATGATGGGCGCGTGGCCGGTCCTCGGCTTCGTTGGGCTTGATGTTCTGGGTCTCTATATTGCGTTCAAGATTAATTTTCGAACTGCACGCAATTATGAGACGCTGGAACTGACCCCGGTCGAACTCGTCCTCGTCAAAGTCGCCGCGAGCGGACAACGCGCGGAGTGGCGCTTCAATCCGTCCTGGGTGCGGCTCGAGCAGGAGGTGCACGAAGAATTCGGGGCGCAACGCGTGGCGCTGACGTCTCGCGGACGCAGCGTCGAAATCGGCGCTTTTCTCGGTCCGGAACAGAAGGCCGAACTCGCGCGCGAACTCGGCAAGGCGCTGGCCCAGGCGAAGCAGGGCGTGCGTTTCGCTTAACGCGGCTTTGCAGACGCATCACCGTGATGCGGATGTCCCGCGAGCGCGGCTTCCGCTTCCTTGAAGAGGCGCTCTTCGTGAATCTTGAAGTAGCGCCATAGCGCCACGAGGCCGATGACGGCGCCCGCCAGCGCGACCCATCCGAGCGGTCCCGCGACGCGACTGATCAGCGCGCCGAAAAAATATCCGCCCAGGCCGAAGACATGCGCCCAGACGATTCCGCCCGTCGCGTTATAGAAAAAGAACTTCCCCACCGGCAGCCGATTAACGCCGGCTAGAAAAGCCGCCAGAATGCGCAGCAACGCGATGAACCGTCCAAAAAAAACGACGGCGCCGCCCCAGCGCATGAAAAAATATTGTCCGATGCGCAGCTTTTCGCGGCCGATGCCGATGAGGTAACCGTGGCGCTGCAAAAGCGCTGCGCCGAATTCGCGCCCGACCCAATAGCCCACATTGTCGCCGAGAATGGCGCCCGCCGCAGCCGCCAGTATGATCCACTCGATCGCAAGATTGCCTGAATGGCCGGCGTAAATCGCGGAGCCGACAAGAACCGTCTCGCCCGGCAGTGGAATGCCCGCGCTCTCCAACGCGACGATGACGAAAATCGCCCAATAACCGTATGTCGTAAGCAAAGAGACGATCTGAGCCTGATCGAGAAGATGCGGCATTCAAACCCTTCCAACCCTTCGGCGAAGTTCGTCTCTCGCCAGCGCCCCGCTCTGGTCGAGATAGTGCATGGAGTGGCGATTGTAAGCGGCGACAAGCTCGAAATCAGGCGTGAGCGCGATAGTCGCGATACCAATCGACGAGGTGGGATACGCCCTCCGTAATCGAGGTCGACGGACGATAGCCCGTCAATCTCTCGAGGAGCGAAGCGTCGGCGAAGGTTCGGCGCATGTCGCCCGGCTGCATGTCGAGATAGTTGCGGATCGCCGTCTTGCCGAGTTTGCGCTCGATGGCGTCAATAAAATCGAGCAGCCTCACGGGCTCCCCGCGGCCGATGTTGACGATGCGATAGGGGGCGACGGGCGACAGCGTGTCCCCCTCAATCGCCTCGCCCTGCGACGAGAGCGTCGGCGGGCGATCGATCAGCCTGATGATCGCCTCCACGAGATCGTCGACATAGGTGAAGTCGCGCTCCATGTCGCCGTGGTTATAGATGTCGATGGGGCGGCCGCCCTCGATCGCCTCGATGAATTTAAGCGGCGCCATATCGGGGCGCCCCCATGGGCCATAGACCGTAAAGAAGCGAAAGAGCGTTGTCGGGATCGACCACAGATGCGCATAGGAATGCGCCATCGCTTCATTGGCCTTCTTGGTGGCGGCGTAGAGCGTCAGCGGATGATCGGTGCGATCGGTCTCGATGAAAGGCGTCACAGGATTGGCGCCGTAGACGGAGCTTGTGGACGCGATCAAAAAATGGCTCACGGAATGAATGCGCGCGAGCTCCATCACATTGAACGTTCCAACGAGATTGGCGTCGACGTATGCGCGCGGATTTTCGAGGCTATAGCGAACGCCAGCCTGCGCCGCGAGGTGAACGATGACGTCGGGCGCGCTCGCCTCCACTGCGCGCGTCAATGCGTCCATATCCTCGAGCATGGCGATGGTGTCGCGAAAGCCGTTGCTGCGGAGAAGGATCGCGCGACGCGCCTCTTTCAGTCGCAGGTCGTAATATGACGTCATTCCGTCGTAGCCGTCGACGAAATGCCCAAGTTCGAGAAGTCGGTTCGCAAGATGAAAACCAATAAAACCGGACGTGCCGGTCACAAAAACGCGCATGAGCCCTCAAGAAAGCATATGGCCGGTGGGTCTCTCGTCCCGGTGGTCTTGCTGAAAAGCGGCCGTCATGTCAACGCAGGCTGTCCTTCGCCGCCCCAGACTTTATTTTGCGAGGCGTGTAACCGCCTCGGCGCGAGCAGCGAATGACAGGGGGGAGGAATCGTTTTGGCCTATAGCGAATCTCGATCCGCGCCCGCCTCGCGGGAGAAGGTCCATCCGCTGTTCATTCGCATCACGCATTGGGTGAACGCCTTCGCGCTTTTCGTCATGATCCTGAGCGGCTGGCGCATCTATGACGCTTCGCCGTTTTATCCGTTTGAATTTCCACGGGAGGTCACTCTCGGCGGGTGGCTCGCCGGCGCGCTGGCGCTGCATTTTTCCGCCATGTGGCTGCTGGTGGCCAATGCGACGCTCTATCTTCTGTATGGGCTTCTCTCCGGCCATTTCTGGCGAAATGTCCTGCCGCCCGGTCCGCGTTCCGTGTGGCGCGATCTCAATCTCGCGCTCAAAGGCCGCCTGGGGCATATGGCGGGCCGCTATAACGCGGTTCAGCGCGCGATCTATGCCGGCGTCGCGCTTATCCTTCTCGTCGCCGTGCTTTCGGGCCTCGCGATCTGGAAGCCGGTGCAGCTCCAGGAGCTCACGGCGCTGATGGGCGGCTTTGAAACCGCTCGGCGCGTGCATTTCTTCGCCATGGTCGGACTGGTGCTCTTCATCATTTTGCACGTGACAGTGGCGGCGCGAACGCCCGGCCTCATCAAATCCATGATTACAGGACGCGCTCCGCGGCGTCCGACGAGGCCGCGCCATGAGCGAATTCAGCAAACGACGCGGACCATCGCTCAAGGATTTCAGACCCTCAGCTCGCGCGCCTGGAGCGTCGCCTGTTTCTCAAACAGGGCCTGTCGCTTGGCGCATTGACGCTGCTTTCCGGCTGCAATCTCAAGGATGACGACGCCACGGATCGCTTGCTATGGACGATGTCGCGCTTCAACGATCGCGTGCAAGCGGCGCTCTTTAATCCAAACAAGCTCGCGCCAACCTACGCGGAGGCGGATCTCACGACGCCCTTCCCCTTCAACGCCTATTACGATGAATCGGAGGCGCCCGTGATCGACGGCGCCGATTACCGCCTGCAGCTTTCCGGTTTGATCGAAGACAAGCGGCCCTGGACGTTGCGGCAATTGCGCGAGCTTCCGCAGACGACTCAGATCACGCGTCACGTTTGCGTCGAAGGGTGGAGCGCCATCGGCAAATGGGGCGGCGTCCCATTTAAGACGTTTCTCGAACGCATCGGCGCCGATCTGACGGCGCGCTATGTGGGCTTTCGCTGCTCCGACAAATATTCAACGAGCATCGACATGCCGACCGCACTGCATCCGCAGACGCTGCTCACGCTCGACTTTCCCGGCGCTCCAGGCGAGACTAAATATGGCTATCCGCTGAAACTGCGCATTCCGACGAAGCTTGGATTCAAGAATCCGAAATTCATCGCGGCGATGTTCGTCACCAATGACTATCCCGGCGGATATTGGGAGAATATGGGCTATAATTGGTTCAGCGGCTCATAAGCTTCGCTCGTCGGAACACGATATTGCCGAATTAATTTCTCTAATCCGACCCCTCGCAGACGTAAGTTCTCCATGGTCGGGTCCGAAAACACGCACGGCCGGCGCCTCGCCGGAAATCGTCCTTAAGGGAAGGAACCGTGCATGTTGCAATTACGTCCGCTTACGACCAGCGTTCTCGTCGCCGCCGTGGCCTTTGGCCTCGCGTTGATGACGCCCGCAGCCTTTGCGGAAGACGCAAAAGCGCCGCCCCAGAAAAACGCAAAGGTCGCCGCGAAAAGCACGAAAGGCGCATGGCGCGAAATCGAAGGGCAAGACGCCTGCGGATACGGAATCCAAAGGCGATGCGACGAAGACTCCGAGCTCCGACAAGGAGTAATCGGACGCGTCAGTAATCCACCGCAACGAGATAAAGGCCATGGGGAGGCGCGACCTGTCCGCAGCAAGCGCGTTCCCGGGCCTCGAGCGCTGACCGCAGATCCTCCGCGCTCCATTTGCCGCTTCCGACATGTTCGAGGGAGCCCGCCATCGAGCGCACCTGATTGTGCAGGAACGATCGCGCGCTGGTCACAATCTCTATGACGTCGCCGTCGCGGCGCACATCCAATCTCTCCAAGGTGCGAAGAGGCGAAGCGGCTTGGCATTCGGCTGCGCGAAAGGTCGTGAAGTCGTGGCGACCGACCAGGGCTTGCGCGGCGGCGTGCATCGCCTGCGCATCCAGCGGACGACGCACATGCCAGGCCAGACCTTCTTGCAAGGCGAGAGGCGCGCGGCGATTGCAAATCAGATAGCGATAATGACGCCGCACGGCCGAAAAACGCGCCTGAAATTCCTCGTCCACGCTACGCGCCGCCAGCACCGCGATGGGATCCGGACGCAAATGCGCATTGAGCGCATCGCGCAGCCGATCGACGCGCCATTCCCGCAGAAGATCGATATGAGCGACTTGACCGAGCGCATGAACGCCAGCGTCCGTTCGGCCGGCGCCGTGAACCACGCAGCGTGCGCCATTGATGGCGAGGACCGCCTCCTCCAGACGCTGCTGCACGGAGACGCCATTGGCCTGTCGCTGCCAGCCGACAAATGGCGCGCCGTTATATTCGATTGTCAGAGCATAGCGGGGCATCTCAGACGACGAGCGCATCGCCTTGCGCGAGCTTACAGCCGCGCAAGAATTCCTCCGCCGACATTTCCGCCTTGCCGGCGCGCTGCACGCGCAACAGCCGCAACGCGCCTTCGCCGCAGGCGATCAGTCCATCATCATCGAGCGCGGCGCCCGGCGCGCCGGCGGCGCCCTGATCCAGCCGCGCGCGCAACACCTTCACGCGCTCGGGTCCGCGACCGAAATCCGCTTCGAAAAACGCGCCGGGAAAGGGAGAAAGTCCGCGCACGAGATTATGCAGTTCGCGCGCGGGACGCGCCCAGTCGATGCGCGCTTCGGACTTTTCAATCTTATGCGCATAGGTGACGCCCTCTTCGCTCTGCGGCGTGAACGTCAATTCGCCCCGCGAAAGACGCTCGAGAGAGTCCGTCATCAGATCGGCGCCAATCGACGACAATTCATCATGCAATTCGCCGGTCGTCATATCGGGTTCAATCTTCACGCGCGCCTGCGCCGCGACGGGCCCCGTATCCAGTCCCTGCTCCATCTTCATCGCCATGACGCCGGTCTCTGCGTCGCCCGCCATGATTGCGCGATGAATGGGCGCGGCCCCGCGCCACCGCGGCAGGAGAGACGCATGCAGGTTGAGGCAGCCAAATCGCGGCGCCTCGAGGACGGCTTTGGGCAGGATCAATCCATAGGCGGCGACGACGCCGACGTCCGCATGCAAGTCTTGAAACGTTGCGACGTCCTTCGGGTCCTTGAAGCTCTTTGGAGTGAAGACAGGGATCGCGAGTTCTTCGGCCAGTTCATGCACGGGCGACTTGCGCAACGCCATGCCGCGACCGGACGGCTGCGGCGGGCGCGTATAGACGCCCACAACCTCATGCCCCTTGGCGACGATCTGCTTCAAAAGAGGGATCGAAAATGCGGGCGTGCCCATGAACACGACGCGCATCGGCGGCTCAGACTCCCGCCTTGTCGAGAACCTTCGTCTGCTCGGCTGTTTCACGCAGTTCGGCGTCGGCTTTTCGATGCGCCGCCGCCTTTGTGAATTTCTTCACGACCCGCTCGCGTTTCAACCGCGAGAGATGATCGATGAACAGACCGCCTTCGAGATGATCGATCTCATGCTGAACGACGGTGGCGAGAAGATCGTCGGCGTCGAATTCGACAACCGCGCCCGCGCGATCGAGATGACGCACGCGCACCCGCGCCGGCCGCTGCACCTCTTCAAAATATTCGGGAACGGAGAGGCAGCCTTCTTCATAGATGCTCAGTTCTTCGGACGCCCAGATGATTTCCGGGTTCACAAGATAGAGCGGCGAGGGCTTTTCATCCTTCTTGGCGGTGTCGATGACCACGATCCGTTTGGAAACGGCGACCTGGATCGCCGCGAGACCAATGCCCGGCGCCTCGTACATCGTCTCGAGCATATCGTCGAGCAATCGCAGGATTTCGGCGTCGACGCGCTCCACCGGCTTCGAAATCTGCCGAAGGCGCGGGTCGGGAAGGGTAATGATGGGTAGAATGGCCATGGCTCTGACGCCCGACTTTAGGTTGGTTCGGTTGGTCTATGAGATAAGTATCTGACAGGCCGGCGTCAAATAATAGCACACGCGGGCGGCGCTTTCCCTAATGGGGAAAGAAGGCTAAAAAAGAGGCGCTTCGCCGCGCGGTCGCGGCGCCGGCCGGAGACTGGAGAGCCGCATGTCGCTTCTGATTTTTCTTGGTCTGGTCGCCCTGGTCGCGTTCTGGCTGGTCGGATCTTACAACAACCTCGTTTCCTTGCGTCAGCGCTCGAAGCAGGCCTTTTCGGACATCGACGTGCAGCTCAAGCAGCGCCATGACCTCGTTCCAAATCTCGTCGAGACGGTTAAGGGCTATGCGGCGCACGAGCGCGGAACTTTGGAAGACGTGATCAAGGCCCGCAACACTGCGGTCTCCGCGCAGGGACCGGCCGCGCAGGGGGCGGCGGAAGGCGCGCTGACCGGCGCGATTTCGCGGTTGATCGCCTTGGGCGAAGCCTATCCGGACCTCAAGGCCAATCAGAATTTCCAGCAGCTGCAGAGCGAACTGTCCGACATTGAAAACAAGATCGCCGCCGCTCGGCGCTTCTTCAACAATGCGGTTGCGGAATACAACGCCACCCGCGAAAGCGTGCCGGCCTCCTTCTTCGCCGAGAAATTCGGATTTGCGCCGCTCGAATTCTTCAATCTGGAGGAAGGCGAGCGCAAGGCCGTAAACGAGACGCCGAAGGTTCAGTTCTGACTGTCCTTCGCAGCGCAGCGAAACCCTCATGTTTCGAGCCTACGGCCTTTATTCGCACATAAGAGCAAATCGACTGCGCTCGGCGTTCCTGCTCGCCGGCTTCGTCGTTTTGCTGCACGCCCTGATGTTCTCCTTCGCGCTTCTTTACGAGGCGTTTTACCGAGACGCCCCCTTCGACGTCATTGTGGCGCGCGCCTGGGTGGACCTGTGGCGAGGCTGGCCGATCGCGATGGCGGCGGCGGCGGCGTGGTTCGCCATCGCCTATCTCTTCCACCAGTCGATGATCGACTTCGCCACCGGCGCCGGCGGAATCAGCCGGCAGGAGGCGCCGAGACTTTACAATCTGCTCGAAAATCTTTGCATTTCACGCGGCATTCCAATCCCCGGATTAAAGATCATCGAGACCGACGCCCTCAACGCGTACGCCTCCGGCATACGCGAGGGCCACTACAACGTCACTGTCACGCGCGGGCTGATGAATGTTCTCACCGACGCTGAAATCGAAGCCGTCCTCGCTCACGAACTGACGCATATCCGCAATCGCGACGTGCAGCTCATGGTGATTGCGGTGATTTTCGCCGGCGTCTTTGCGTTCGCCGGCGATCTCATGTTCCGCAACTGGAATTTCCCGTTCGGCTTTTCGCCGCGCCGCTCCTCCGATCGAGAAGATCGCGATGGCGGCGGAGGGGCCGCTCTCGCGATCATCTTCGCATTGCTGATCATTGCGCTGAGCTGGGGCGCATCGGTGCTCATCCGCTTCGCCATCTCGCGCTCGCGTGAATATCTCGCGGACGCCGGCTCGGTCGAACTCACGAAAGATCCCGATGCGATGATTTCGGCGCTGCGCAAGATTGAAGCGCATGCGACCATTCCCGACATGCCCTCGCGCATGCAGGGCTTCTTCATCGAGAGTCCTGCGCCGACGCCGGAAACGGGATGGTTTGCGACGCATCCTTCCGTCGACGACCGCATCGCGGCTCTCATCAAATTCGCTGGGGGAATGGACATTCCGCTTATCGGCAAGCAACCGGCGCCGCAGCCGCTCCCGCCCGCCCAACCATCATTCCTACCGCAAGACGGACGCAGTCCGCTCGATCCGCCCAAACCGCCGGGGCCGTGGGGTTAGCGGTCAAAGCCTTTGTTTCAGGAAGTCCGCAGCCAGCGCGAGCGAGCGCCGCGCCTCCGGCATGATGGCGACGCCCAATTGCCAGCCATGCGGAACGACAGGCCAGACTTCGACATTCGCCTCGACGCCCGCCTCCTGCGCGCGCTTTGCCAGTCGAAGCGCGTCGTCGCGCAGCAATTCATCCGCGCCGACATGAATCAACAGCGGCGGCAACCCGCTGAGATTTGCGTATAACGGCGAAGCGAGCGGTTCGGTCGCGCGGGCGCCGGCGAGATAATTGCGCGCCGCGGCCCTCAGCATGCGGCGCGAAAAGAAAGCATCCTTGCCGTCATTCTCCCGCGTCGATCCGCCGGTCACGGCGAGATCGGTCCAGGGCGAAAAGAGCGCCGCGGCTCTGGGAAGCGGCGCGCCTTCCGCTTTCAGCGCAATCATCAGGGAGAGCGCCAGTCCGGCGCCGGCGGAATCGCCCGCGACGACAATCGGGCCGCCTTTTTGCGACAGCGCGGCATACACCGCTTTCACGTCGTTCAGCGCCGCCGGAAAGGGATGGCCGGGCGCCAGACGATAGGCGGGCGTGAACACTTCGAACTGGCGATTGGCGAAAAAACGCGCGACCAAACGATACATTTGCGGCGAGCCCGCAAAAAACCCGCCGCCATGGAGGTAAAGAAGAGTTGCAATCGGCGGTCCGCGCAATGGGCGCTGCAATTCGCCCGGAACGCCAGCCACTCGTTGCGCGCTCAGGCCGCGCAGCGCGGGAATGGAGGGCAATTCGAGGAGCGCCGCGGCCTCCTGCAGGCTCGTCGCGGCGGCCAGACGCGGCTTGATGCGCCATTTCAGATAATTTCGCGCAAGATGCGCGGCGACGCTCGCCATGGCGGCCTATGGCTGCTTTGCAGGAGCAGACGTCTTTGCGGCGGGCGGTAGGCGAAGGCTCGCCAAGCTGCGCGTCGAGCGCGGCGTCCACGAGACCGGCGGCGCGCGCCTGCGCATTCAACTGAGCGGCTTCCGTCAGGTTTTTTTCAACCCCGCGTCCATCCGCGAGGAGATGCGCGAGGCGGTTCTGCGCCACCGCATTTCCGGCCTTCGCCGCCTTGCGCAACAATTGCACCGCGCCTGGAATATCACGCTCCATGCCAATTCCATTGAAGCGAGCGATGGCGAGCTCCACCATCGCTGGCGGATGGCCGTGATCGGAGGCGCGCCGCAACCAGTTCGCCGCTTCTTTTTCGTCCTTCGCAACGCCTTTGCCGCTCTTGTAGAGAACGGCAAGCGCATATTCCGAATCGGCGACATCAAGCGCCGCGGCGCGGCGGAAGTAAGCGATCGCCTTGTCGAAATCAGGCTCTCCGCCGTTGTTCTCAAGCGCCATTTCGCCGAGCAGATGCAACGATCCCGGATGCTCCTGCGCCGCCGCTTTTTCAAGGTAAAGGCGGGCGGCGGAGCGATCCTGCGGCATATCCCTGCCCATCAGCGCCGCCGCGCCATAGCGATAGGCCGCCTCTTTGCCGCCGGCGTCGGCGCCGCGTTTATACCATTGGAGCGCCTTCTTGGCGTCGATCGGAACGCCAGCGCCCTCGGCGTATAGCTGCCCGATCAGTGTGAGCGCCGCCGTGTCTTTTGGATTGGACGAAAGGCGCTTCTGCGCCTCCGCCATGGCGGCGAGGTAATCGCCGCGCTGATAGGCGCCATAGGCGAGATCGACGCCCGGCTCCGCCGCGGCTTTGCTTTCGACGCCAAAGGACGCGCGACACAGACTAAGCGCGGCGCAGACCGACAGCGCGGCGATGAAAAGAAGTCTGATCATTCGGCCGCTTCTCCAATCAATGCGAGCGCATGGCGAACGGCCTCGCCGGGTCCACGCGCATCGCTCCAGATGCAATCGCCAAGCATGACGAAATCCGCGCCCGTTTTGGCGAGCGCCTCCGCCTCGACGAATGAGTTGGCGTAAGCCACGCATGGCGTATTGAAAATTTCCGCCCACCATCGCGCGCGCTCAGCGAGGCTTACGAAGTCAAGCGGATCGCCGCCCGGCTGAGAGCCGCCAAACATCACATAATCGGCGCCCGCTTCGCCCGCGTTCATCGCCTCGTCGCGGTCCTTAAGCGCGCCGGCGCCAACCATGAGGCGCGGCGACAGCCGCTTGATCGCTGTGGTCAATTCTTCTCCGCAGCCCGAGACATGCAGACCGTCGGCGCCGACCCGCAGCGCGAAATCGGGCGAGCCCTCGACAATGAGCGCCACGCCGCGAGACTGCGTCGGTTCGGCGAGCGTCTTGACGATCGCTTCGGCGGCTTTCTCGTCCTTCTCCCCGTGACGCAACAGGAGACTGGCGACGTCGCCCGCGCCGAGCGCCATTTCGAGCTGCGGCAGGAAGGCGCGCGCATCCTTGATGATCGGCGTTTCAAGATAGAGACGCGGCTTTTCGTCTGACATGACCGTTTGGGGTGAGAGCCGCTCGCAAATCCCGGATGGGCTGCTCCGTTTGCGGGCGGTCTGTCATACTTCAACCGGTCATTGGGCGGAAGAGCGCAGGCGCGCTCAACTCACCTTGCGTTTCGTCAGCCGAATCGCCGCGCGCTTCGCCAGATCGCGGATGCTGCGCCGCGCCGATTCCGTCCGGCACGCATTTGTGAATGATTGCAGCCGCTCCACTCTGGTCTGCACGACCACATCGCAAATGCGAATGCGGTCGGGCCAGATGCGATTGATCATCGGATGGTTGGGGATGGCGCAGGAATTTGTCAGATCGAGATCGTTCCGCTCAGTTTGCGCTTTTGTGACCTCATAAGCGAGCTCGACGCCCGGCGCTTGCGACCTCAGCTCCTCATCGAAGGCGATTTTCCAGAAATAGGAGCGGCCCGCGCTTTCCAGCACGATGCCCATCGCAATCGGACGACCATCGAGAGTGAGCTTGTGGATCTGGCATTTGCCTTCGTGAGCCAGCAGACGCGTCGCGCTGCGGATGAAAGTCGTAAGCGAAGGCTCCGACAACAGAGCGCCCTTCCCACGCTTCCACCCCGAGGCTTCAAGCGCGAGAAACTCCTCGGTTCCGCGGCGCACCTCATCTGGAGAGGAGAGCCGCTTATGCTCGACATGTCCAAACTCGTCGAGACGGCGACGGCGGCGGCGCAACTCGGGAAGCGTCTTGCTATTGCCTGCGCGCCGAAAGGCCTCGTCGGCGCTCTGACCATGGGATAAGACCGCCCGTTCGAAGGAATCGAGTATTCGCAACCGACGGCCCGTTGCGAGCGCAGCCGCCTTCAACGCCGCGAATGTGGGGCCATCCTGCGCAATGCGTGGAAACACAAACCCCGACACGCCGGAAAGGTCGCTCTCGAACCAGGCGAGCAACGCCTCCAGCGCCGCGACGGCGTGCTCGCGATCGAGCAGCGGGGTCGATAGCGCCGCCTGCTTATGCAGCCACGCGCGGGCCAGACCGTCTCCTAGGAGGTTAGCGGGCGGCGTGATCGGGCACAGGCAGATGAGGCGAGCCTCTTCTCCGTTTGTGGGAGGGCTCCACACCGCGAGGAATAGGGGCCGCGACTTGACGGCGAAGTGCCTGGCGGCGGAAAGCGCGAAGGCCGGCTCATAGAACGCGTTCGGCTCCAAGGCCCGACCCATCAACTCCCTCCATGAGGGAAGGCGCTTTTCTATTTCGTCTAGCGACATAGCTTTGACTTGAAGGCCGCTCGTCTCAGGAGCCTTGTGAATAAGGCGAGGCGCTGCTCGGTATGATGGTTCTCCCACGTTATTGAAACCATTGGTAACTGGCTTACTGACCCAAAATGGCACACTCACCATTGACGCCAACCCTCATTTGGACCGCTTTACGAGCCGTTTCGGCACGTTTCGCCCTGCATCAGCTCTCGTGCTTGGATAGCTCCAAGAAACGGGCCGTCGAGGTTTCGTCCGCCTGTCTACGTGAGCTGGACGCGACGCGGCGCGCATGCTTATTTCGCGCTATGTCGAAGCAGCTCTTCCGCATTCTGATCGTCGCCGTCGCGCTCGGGCCGCCGCCGCCCCGGCCCTGGCTAAGGTGGAGATTCTCGTCGACTTGGGCCGTCAGCGCATGACCGTCAAAAAGCAGGACGGGGAGACGATCATATGGAAAGTTTCGAGCGGCCGGCCTGGCTTCGAAACCCCTACGGGCGTCTTCAACGTTCAGCGCATGGACGCCGAGCATCTGTCCGACGAATATGATCAGGCCCCGATGCCTTATGCGATTTTCTTCTATCGGGGACTCGCCATACACGGCACCTATGAGCGAGGCCTCGGACGCCCCGCCTCGCACGGATGCGTCCGCCTCGCGATCGACAATGCGCGCGAGCTCTATTCCTGGGTGGAGCAGTATGGCGCGAAGATCGAAATCGCCGGCAGCGCTGGGGACGCGCCACGCTACGACGTCGATTTGGCCCGAGCGCCCCGACAGGGGACGCGTCGCGAGTTCGAGCCGCCACGTCAGCCGAGGCCGCTGCAGATCAGCCCGTTCCAGATTTTCCCGTTCTAAAGAAAACTGAATCTTATCAATAGCCTTTGAACCGAATCTCTGTCGTCGCGGTCGAACTGTCTGAGTTTGCCGCATTTACCCAAGGCGACAGTTTTTTCGCCAGCTATTTGCTCCGCTGAACGGAACCAGTTATGCGTAAAAATCGAACTTCGACCGTCCAGAGCAGAGACCCCGCTTTGACAGCTTCCGACACGCCCCTCCTCGATCAGATCGCGCTCCCTCAAGATCTCCGAAAATTACATCCGAGCCAGCTCAATCAGCTCGCCGACGAATTGCGCCGCGAGACTGTCAACGCCGTCTCCGTGACCGGCGGCCATCTGGGCGCGGGCCTCGGAGTCGTGGAGCTCACCGTTGCGCTGCATTATGTTTTCGACACGCCGCGCGATCGCGTCATCTGGGACGTCGGCCATCAAACCTATCCACACAAAATTCTAACAGGGCGGCGCGACCGGATTCGCACGCTGCGAATGGGCGGCGGCCTTTCAGGCTTCACCAAGCGCGCCGAGAGCGAATATGACGCCTTCGGCGCCGGCCATTCCTCGACGTCGATTTCAGCCGGCCTCGGCATGGCCGTGGCGCGCGATCTCTCGGATGGCGACAATCATGTGGTCGCCGTCATCGGCGACAGTTCGATGTCGGCCGGCATGGCTTATGAGGCCTTGAACAACGCGGGCTCGCTGCATTCACGCCTGATCGTGATTCTGAACGACAATGACATGTCGATCGCGCCCCCGACAGGCGCGATGTCGGCCTATCTCGCGCGCCTCGTTTCGGGCGGCACCTATCGCTCCATTCGCGAAGCGGCGAAGCAGCTCGCGAGCCATCTGCCGCGATTCATCTATGACAAGGCGCGTAAAGCCGAGGAGTTCTCGCGAAGCTTCATCACCGGCGGCACGATGTTCGAGGAGCTTGGCTTCTATTACGTCGGGCCGATCGACGGACATAATCTCGATCATCTCCTGCCCGTGCTCACCAATGTGCGCGACAAGGACGACGGTCCAGTGCTCGTGCATGTCGTGACGCAGAAGGGCAAGGGCTACGGCCCCGCCGAGGCCTCCGACGACAAATATCACGGCGTGAATAAATTCGACGTGCTGACGGGCGCGCAGGTCAAGCCGAAGGCCAATGCGCCCTCCTACACGGGTGTTTTCGCAAAGGCTCTGATCAGCGAAGCGGAACGCGACGACAAGATCGTGGCGATTACGGCGGCCATGCCGTCCGGCACGGGTCTCGATATTTTCGGCAAGGCTTTTCCCGAGCGCACCTTCGATGTCGCGATCGCCGAACAGCACGCCGTCACATTCGCCGCAGGATTGGCGACCGAAGGCTACAAGCCGTTTTGCACCATCTACTCGACCTTCCTGCAGCGCGGATACGACCAGGTCATTCATGACGTCGCCGTTCAGCATCTTCCGGTGCGTTTCGCGATCGATCGCGCGGGACTCGTCGGGGCCGACGGTCCGACGCACGCCGGCGCATTCGACATCTCCTATCTCGGCTGCCTGCCGGGTTTCGTCATCATGGCGCCGTCCGACGAGGCGGAGCTTTTCAATATGGTGACGACCGCGGCGCAGTATGACGACGGCCCCATTGCGTTTCGCTATCCGCGCGGCGAAGGCGTCGGCGTCGATCTGCCGGAACGCGGTCAAGCGCTGGAAATCGGCAAAGGCCGCATTGTCGTCGAAGGCAGTAAGGTGGCGTTGCTGGCGCTCGGCACCCGGCTCGGCGAGGCGCTCAAAGCCGCCGCGGCTCTGGAAAACCACGGCGTCTCGACGACCGTGGCGGACGCCCGCTTCGCCAAGCCGATCGATCGCGATCTTCTTCGCCAGCTCGCCGCCAATCATGAGGTTTTGATCACGATCGAGGAAGGTTCGATCGGCGGTTTCGGATCGCAGGCGTTTCAGGCGCTATCCGACGACGGCTTGCTCGACGGCGCGCGCGGCGTCTTCAAATTCCGCAGCATGACGCTTCCGGACATCTACATCGATCACGACACGCAAAACGCCATGCTTGCGAAAGCGCAGCTCGATGCTCGCGCCATTGTGGCCAAGGCGCTCGAGGCTCTTGGCGACGAGCAGGCGGCTGCAAGGGTGATGATCGCTTAAAGCGCTTCAACTCAATACGTTGTCGCGAACGATCAGGCCTGGATATTTGGCCGCTTCGCCGGGAGTCATGACGTCTCCCGGCAACACATTGGGGCCGCTCATCGCCGCAATGGCGGCCTTCTTCGAACCAATGATTCTGTTACGCGCAATGACGCCCTCGCCGACCCTGAATCCGGTCGCGAAGACGATCCCATAGGCATTGTCGATGAGCGTGTTGGACTCGGCGCGCAGATTCTCGCGATAGCCTCCAAGCGCAATGCCGAGCCATGGCGAGCCGACGACGGTGTTGCCTGAAATTTCGCAGTTCTTTTCCGCTAGAATTCCGGTGAGCCAGAACATGCGCGGACCGAATTCATTGTCGGGATGCGTCGGGTGCAAGCCCTTGATCGTGTTGCCGGTGATCCAGCCGACGTCGGTGCCCCGCTCCGCATTGGTGACTGCGATGCCGGCGCCCGCATCCTCGATCTTATTGTCGCGAAACGTGGCGCGCTTGGCGCCGAACTCGGCGTACATCGCTTTTTCGCCGCAGGTCTTGCAGTCATTTCCGGTGACGACGATGTCATGGCCGGAGTTGTTGCGCACCGCCGTATAGGCGCAGCGGTTGATCCTGTTGTCTTCGACGCGAACGAAGCCTGCGTTCCATATGCTGACGCCATTGCCGAAAGCTCCATCGCCGCCGGAGCGGTTATGGATGTCTTCGATGATATTGTTGCGGATGCGCGAGCCTTCGTAGCGCCCTGCGACGCTGGTCCAGACCTGCACGCCATTGTCTCCGCACTCGCGCACCTGATTGCCGTCAATGTCGACGCCCAGTCCGTCGAGCGAGAAAAAACCTGCGTCGCGCACATGGTCGATCGTGTTTTGCGCGAAACGGCCTCCGCAGCGCGTCAGATTGACGCCGCGCGCCTGCGAGCCGCGGATCGAACAGCCCTGCATGGAGAGCTGCGCTACATCGACAAAATCGAGCAATCCACGTTTCGAGTCGGCGAAGGCGCCGCCGCCGCCGTCAAGGGTCACCGCCTCAATCTCGATGCTTTGCGCGGCGTTGGCGTAGAGGAGCGGACCTTGCCCGATCATTCGCAAGGTCGAACCGGCGGGCGAGCCGATGATTTTGACGCCGTCTGGAACTTCGATCGAACGCGTCGCGATGACGCCAGCGGGCAATTTCAGCGCCGTTCCGCGCCTCGCCGCGTCACGCAATTGATTGGCGAGCCATTCGGTTTGGTCCGGACCGGCGAAGGCGCCACGAAAGCCAAGCGGGACGAACAGGCCGGCGGCCCCGAGATTTAAAATGGCGCGACGGCTCAGCCTCGGCGTGGCGTTCGCGCGCGACTTGTCGGAAAAAGGCATGAATGAAATTCCACAAATCGAAGCCTCGGGACGGACGCCCCTCGTCCAACATAGATGGGAACGCTCTGCAAAAGTTCATCCGCAGCGCGAATGAGGCGCCGACGTCGGCGGGGGCCTATGTGCTCCTTATACGGATCGTGATCCCGTTAAAGGTGAGAGCCGGCGGGCGCGAAGCGCTTCTTTCTCCAGGCCATTATCTCTACTGCGGCTCCGCGCGCGGCCCCGGCGGATTGCGGGCGCGTATTGCAAGACACATGCGGCGAGACAAAAAGCCCCATTGGCATATCGATCAGTTGACGCTCGCCGGCGTCGTCGAGGGCGCCTTTATTCAGCCGGACGGCGACGAATGTGCGCTGAATTCGACGCTTTCGCATCTTCCGATCCCGCTTGAGGGCTTCGGCTCCTCGGATTGTCCCCGCTGCCGCAGTCATTTGCGCTACTGGCGCAAAGGCGCGGCGCTTCCCTCGGCGATGGAACATGCTAGGAAGGGCGCAAATTCGAGGCCCATTCAATGTCAGATGACGTGATCAATAAAGTGGAGGCGCGCGCGCCGCGCGGCCTGTCTGACCGCGACGCGGCGGAACTGGCGACCAGCGCCAAAATGCTCGATGTGATTCGTTCCGTCTATGAACTTTATGGCTTCGAGGGACTGGAGACCCCGGCCATCGAATATACCGACGCGCTGGGAAAATTCCTGCCCGATCAGGACCGTCCGAACGAGGGCGTGTTCTCCTTCCAGGATGACGACGAGCAATGGCTGTCGCTGCGCTACGACCTTACGGCGCCGCTTGCGCGCTATGTCGCGCAGAATTTCGACCGTTTGCCAAAACCCTACCGCTCTTATCGCTGTGGCCATGTCTATCGGAACGAAAAGCCGGGACCGGGACGCTATCGCCAATTCATGCAATTCGACGCGGACACGGTCGGCTCCGCCTCTCCTGCTGCGGACGCCGAAATCTGCATGATGGCGGCCGACACGATGGAGCGGCTGGGAATCAAGCGCGGCGATTACGTCATCAAGATCAACAGCCGGAAGGTGCTCGACGGCGTGATGAAGGCCGTGGGACTCGATGGCGACGCGAATGCGGGGCGCCGGCTTGTCGTGCTGCGCGCCATCGACAAAATGGACCGCCTCGGGCCCGAGGGCGTGCAGCATCTGCTGGGCGCGGGCCGCAAGGACGAGAGCGGCGACTTCACCAAGGGCGCGGGGCTTGAGCCGGACGCCATCGCCACGATCCTGTCCTTCACGCTTGGCGGCCAGTCTGTCGGCGGCGAGCCGAAATTCGATCTCTTCGGTCTGTTGGGACGCAGCAAGGTCGGAGCGGAAGGCGCGGAGGAACTGCTCGAGATCGAAGACCTCGTGCGCGACGCCGGCTATGGCGCCGATCGGATCCGCATCGATCCTTCGGTTGTGCGCGGTCTCGAATATTATACGGGACCTGTGTTCGAAGCCGACCTGACCTTTGAAACAAAGGACGAAAAAGGCCGCCCCGTGCGTTTCGGCTCCGTGGGCGGCGGCGGTCGTTACGATGGGCTGATCGGACGGTTCCGCGCCGAGAATACGCCGGCGACCGGCTTCTCGATCGGCGTCTCGCGTCTTTACGCAGCGTTGAAGCTCGTCGGCAGCCCAATCGTCGCATCAGGCGAACATTATGGACCGGTGGTGGTTCTGGCCCTCGATCGCGACCGCATCGCCGATTATCAGCGCATGGCGGCCTCGCTTCGCGCGGCGGGGATCGCGAGCGAAGTTTATCTTGGCGCCTCTGGAATGAAAGCGCAGATGAAATACGCGGATAAGCGGAACAGCCCGGTGGCGATCATTCAGGGTTCGGAAGAAAAAGCCCGCGGCGAGGTGCAGATCAAGGACCTCGTGGAAGGCGCGCGCGCCGCCCAGTCCATCGCCACCAATGAGGAATGGAAAGCCCAGCGGCCCGCGCAGTTTTCCGCGCCGGAAAGCGAAATGGTGGAGCGCGTCGCCGAACTTCTCGCAAGACGCGCAGCGAATTCGTAGCGTCGGTCTTCGACGATCCGAGTCGATAATTGGGCCACGGCCCTTATATGAATTTGCAAATTGAAACTTACGCGCCAGGAGCCGCCGAATGACTGAGACGCCAAGATCGATTGTTCACCCAACAGATCGCACGGCGGCCAGCCTCGACGCCCTTGCGCACGCCCTGCGCATTGCGCTCGCAACGAAAAGAGAATTGCACATTCTTTATATCGAAGGCGAGGAAGGGAGCGATGATTGGGATCCCTTTCCTCAGGTGCGCGATCTGCTGGTGAAATGGGGCATGATCGAAGCCGGCGCATCGCAGGCGTCGGTCGGTGAGCGCCTTGGCCTGAAAGTCGTGAAGGCGGAGTTGAAATCCAACGATCCCGCCCGGGCCATCGCCCGTTACGTCGATCCGCGCAGTTGCGATTTGATGGTGATGATGACCCATTCGCGTCCCGCCTTGCAGCGCTGGCTTGAAGGATCCATTGCGGAAGAGGCGGCTCGCGAGACGAATGCGCCGGCGCTGTTTCTGCGCGAAGGTCAGAAAGGCTTCGTCGATCGCGAGACGGGCGCGCTGTCGCTCAACGTCGCGCTCATGCCGATTGAAGCGAGCGTTTCGCCGCTGCCGGCGTTTCGCCGCATCGCCGATCTCTCTCACACATTAAATCCGGCCGCTGAAATTCTCCTGATGCATGTTGGCGAAGAGCTCCCTCTTTTCGAGGGGCTGTTGCCTCACATCGAACTGCGCGACGGACCGCTCGTCGAAACGATCCTGTCCTACGCGGAGGAGCTCGGCGCCAATCTCATCGCCATGCCGACGACGGGCGGCGGCGGGCTGTTTGACGATCTGCGCGGCAGCACGACGGAGCGCGTGATGCACGCAGCCCCATACCCCGTTCTCGCCGTTCCCGTGAAGTAAGCGCCGCGCGACCTAGAGGGAGCGCGTAAACCTCATGACGCCGCCCTTGGCGCCTTTCAGGATGAGGTCCGAGCCTTGCGTGTCCCAATAGGGACCGGAGAGAATAATGGCCCAATAATCGCGCTCCAGCGCCTGCAGCGCCGGTTCGCATTTTTGCTCGTTCACGGCCGGCATGGCCTTGGGCCCCAGCCGGCTGGAGCCGACGATAAAGACGCCCGACCAATTCTTGCAGCCCGAAAAACCTGTGCCGCGTGAATTGGAGTCGATCATGATCCACATGTCGACGGGCGGCGCCTTGCCGTTGATGTCCTTCAGCAGGAAGGTCTGATTGAGGGGGAACGGCTGATAGCGTGGAATGCCCGCGTCTGGGTTTTCCTGCTTTTTTTCGTCCGCGGGCGGTTGCTTCGCGCTTTTGGCTTCAACACCGGAAGCGCAGAGCGCCAAGGCCGCGGCGAGGAGCGCAATCGACAGTCGTTTCATCATCTCTTCCTTCTCGTTGCGAGCGGCATGACGGCGAATTAGGCCTCGCCCGGCGCAATTCGTCGCCGGACGCCGCTCTTGCGCCAGGATCACAACATGCTTGGCAGAACGCGGTCTGGCGGACGATGTCCGTCCATGAAGGTCTTGATGTTGATAATGACCTTTTCGCCCATGTCGATGCGGCCTTCGATGGTCGCCGACCCCATATGCGGCAGCAGCGTCACCTTGCCGGATTTGGCGAGCTTCAGCAATTTCGGCGACACGGCCGGTTCATGCTCGAACACGTCGAGACCTGCGCCCGCCATTTCCTCCGCTTCCAACATGCGGATCAATGCGTTTTCGTCGACGATCTCGCCGCGCGCCGTATTCACCAGAATCGCGTGGGGGCGCAGATGCTTCAGTCGACGCGCCGACAGCAGATGATAAGTCGCCGGAGTATGCGGGCAATGGATCGAAACGATGTCGACGCGCGCGAGCATCTGATCGAGCGATTCCCAATAGGTCGCCTCGAGCTGCTCTTCGAGCTCCGCCGGCACGCGGCGCCGGTTGTGATAGTGGATCGAAAGTCCGAACGAGTTGGCGCGGCGCGCCAGCGCCTGCCCAATGCGGCCCATGCCGACAATGCCGAGACGCTTGCCCGTGATTCGATGGCCGAGCATCCAGGTCGGCGACCAGCCGGCCCAGGAGCCATCGGGAATGGCCGAAGCGCCCTCGACGAGGCGGCGCGACACGGAGAGAATGAGCGCCATGGTCATGTCCGCCGTGTCCTCCGTGAGGACGCCGGGCGTATTCGTGACCGTGATCGAACGACGCAAGGCGGAGGCGACGTCGATATGGTCGACGCCATTGCCGAAATTCGCGATGAGCTTCATCTGCTCGCCGGCCTGTGCGATGAGATGAGCGTCGATGCGGTCGGTGATCGTCGGCACAAGCACGTCCGCAGTGCGCATAGCCTCTACGAGCTCTTCATGCGTCGCCGGCTTGTCGCTGACATTCAGACGAGTGTCGAACAGCTCGCACATGCGCGTTTCGATCACCTCGGGGAGCCGGCGCGTCACAACTACGAGAGGCTTTTTTTTCCCCATCTTACGCTTCGTCCCCTCGCCTCATTGGCTTATTGTTCGCGTCGAGAATAAACCCATCCCGCCGCTTTTGTCAGTTGTGGCGGCGCCGAATGGCCGCATTTGCGCAAATGCGACGGGCGTCCACGACAAATGAGAGTTTTCCGCGCGTCTCGCGGCAAACTTTGTTCTTCAACCCGGTCTTAACGACGATTTGTGAAAAGACCATATGTCGAACGTCCCGCCTGGAATAAATCTTCCTATCAGATGGCCAGCTAAAGACAAGACGAGCGATCTTCTGGCTGTGCGGAAGCACAATGAGCGAATGCGCAGAATATGACCATGTCGCCGATCTCTTATGCAAAAGCCTTGGCTCTCAATTCCGGCCGCGCTATGTCGTTAAACGTGAAACAGCTTCGATTCTTTTTGACAATTCTTTGCCTTTTCGTCGTCACGCCTGCTCTCCCCGCGGAGCAACAGACCCAAATCGGCCCCGTCAGTCGACTTCCCATTCCTCGCTTCGTCAGCCTGAAATCGGATCGCGTCAATCTGCACGAGGGCCCGAGCAAGGATCATCGCACAATGTGGGTCTATGAGCGCGCGGGCCTGCCTGTGGAGATCACCGCCGAATTCGAGACCTGGCGAAAGATCCGGGATTCCGAAGGCACGGAGGGCTGGGTTCTGCATTCGCTTCTTTCCGGACGGCGCACGGCGCTCGTCGCTCCGTGGAAGAAGGAGCCGCTGTTGCTTTTCGCCAAGGACCATACGACCCCGCTAGCCAAGCTCTCGCCAAATGTCGTTACGAATTTGCGCGGCTGCGACGGAACATGGTGCAGAGTTTCGGGTCCGGATTTCGACGGCTATATGCAGCAGGAAAATCTTTGGGGCGTCTATCCGGGCGAGAAGGTGGAATAGGCGCTTACGCCTCATCCTTCCGCAGACGCACGACAACGTCGATGCGGGCGATTTTCAAGCCCGGCGGCGGCTCGGGGAGATTCGACACATCGACGTGAGAACCCGGGATGTCGTAAAGCCCGTCGCCGTCTTCGACCAGAAAATGATGATGTTCCGACGTATTGGTGTCGAAATAGACGCGCGCGCCGTCGATCGCGATTTCTCGCAGCAGGCCAACGGCCGTAAACTGATGCAGCGTGTTGTAGACGGTGGCGAGCGAAACCGGCAGCCGCGCCGCAGTCGCTTCTTCGAAAAGGCGCTCGGCCGTCACATGGCGATCGCCCTTGCGGAACAGGAGCCCGCCGAGCGCGACGCGCTGGCGCGTGGGGCGCAGGCCCGCGGCAAGCAGCCGCGAGCGCAGACCGGCGCGCGCGCGTTCCTCAACTTTCCCCGGAGCCTCTCGTCCTGCGTCCGCCGTGCGGGACAATTCTTCGGTCATTCAAGCCGTCTCGATGTTCGGCGTCATTGTGTCGCGGCGCCAGAATAGGCGCGTTCTCTTCAAGAAACAACCCAAACGCTTGGCCTTGCGCCCAGTTCCCGGCTTCGGCGAGTGAGAGGAAGACCCGGGCTCCTGCCGCTTTCAGGGAGCCAACGGCTATGTTACGGATCGTCGCGACGCTCGACCCCGGCGGCGCGGTGTGCGAACAGGCTCAAAACATAAGGAAGTCTGACGATATGGGAGAGAATTTGGCGCAAAAAGCGGGCGAGCGGCGCTCGTCCTTTTCATATGAGGATCTTTTGGCCTGCGGGCGCGAAGAATTGTTTGGCCCCGGCAACGCTCAACTGCCGCTGCCGCCGATGTTGATGTTCGACCGGATTACCGAAATATCGGAAGATGGCGGCGCCTTTGGCAAGGGATGCGTGAGGGCCGAATTGGACGTAAAGCCGAGCCTGTGGTTCTTCGACTGTCACTTTAAAGGCAACCCGGTCATGCCAGGATGCCTTGGGCTCGATGCGCTGTGGCAGATGTGCGGCTTCTTCCTCGCCTGGCTCGATTTGCCCGGACGCGGCATGGCGCTCGGCGTCGGAGAGGTAAAATTCTCCGGTCAGGTTCGGCCGACGGTGAAGAAAGTCGTCTATGGCGTCGACTTCAAGCGCGTCTTCAAGGGCAAGCTGGTGCTGGGCATCGCCGACGGCTGGCTGGAGGCCGACGGAAATCGCATATACGAGGCGAAGGACCTGAGAGTGGGCCTGGCCAAACCGGACGCGCCGGCGGCGGCGTAAACTTTCGCCCTCGTCCTTCGAGACGACCGCTTCGCGGTCTCCTCAGGATGAGGGCCCAGGCGCTAAGTTTTTCCTCATCCTGAGGAGGCGGCGTAGCCGCCGTCTCGAAGGACGGGGAAAAACTTCCAACGCCATAGCGAATGGAATGCGGCGCTGACCGTCGCAAGGGAGAGCAAGATGAGACGAGTTGTCGTCACCGGTATGGGCATCGTGTCGTCGATCGGGAACACGACGCAGGAAGTCGTGGCCTCGCTGCGCGAAGCGAAGTCTGGAATCGTGAAAGCCGACAAATATGCAGAACTTGGCTTTCGGTCGCAGGTGCATGGCATGCCGACGCTCGATGCGAGCCAGATCGTCGATCGCCGCGCGATGCGCTTCCACGCCGCCGGCACCGCGTGGAATCATGTCGCGATGGATCAGGCGATCCAGGACGCGGGATTGACGGAAGCGGAAATTTCGAACGAGCGCACCGGCATCATCATGGGCTCCGGCGGACCTTCGGCGAAGGTCATCGTCGACAGCGCGGATCTGACGCGCACGAAGGGCCCGAAGCGCGTCGGTCCCTTCGCGGTTCCGAAAGCCATGTCCTCGACCGCTTCTGCGACGCTCGCCGTATGGTTCAAGATCAAGGGCGTGAACTACTCGATTTCATCGGCCTGCGCGACGTCCAATCACTGCATCGGCAACGCCTATGAGCAGATTCAATGGGGCAAGCAGGACATGATCTTCGCGGGCGGCTGCGAAGAATTGGAATGGGAGCTTTCCGTTCTGTTCGACGCCATGGGCGCGATGTCCTCATCGTTCAACGATCGTCCCGCGACCGCTTCGCGCGCCTATGACAAAAACAGCGACGGCTTCGTGATCGCAGGCGGCGCCGGCGTGCTGGTGCTCGAGGAATATGAGCACGCCAAAGCGCGCGGCGCGAAAATCTACGCCGAGATCGCCGGTTATGGCGCGACGTCGGATGGTCACGACATGGTCGCGCCGTCCGGCGAAGGGGCCGTGCGCTGCATGAAGCAAGCTCTCGCGACAGTGAAATGCCCCATCGACTACATCAACCCGCATGCGACCTCGACGCCGGTTGGCGACATCAAAGAGATTGAGGCGCTCCGCGAAGTGTTCGGCGTCGGCGACAAATGCCCGCCGATATCCGCCACCAAATCGCTGACGGGCCATTCGCTCGGCGCCACCGGCGTGCAGGAGTCGATCTACTCATTGCTCATGATGCAAAACGGCTTCATCTGCGAGAGCGCCAATATCGAAGAACTCGATCCTGAATTCGCGGACATGCCGATCCTGCGCGAGCGACGCGACAATGTGAAGCTCGGCGCGGTTCTGTCGAATTCCTTCGGCTTCGGAGGCACCAACGCGACTCTCGTGTTCAAGCACCCGGATGCGTGAGGCGTGCGCTCTCCCCCTCCCCGCTTGCGGGGAGAGGGTCGGGTTAGGGGCTCGGGGTAGTTCGCCAAACGTCGACGAGCGTTAGCCAGTCCCCGGCCATGCGACGCTTCTGCGACATACCCTGGCCCCTCACCCCAGCCCTCTCCCGCATTCAGACGGGGAGAGGGGGATCGCTGATCGCGTTCCGGTCTAACCTCAGAACCATTCCCCAGGAAAACTCGATAAATGACGGTTTCAAAAGGTTTGATGCAGGGTAAGCGCGGGCTCGTCATGGGCGTCGCCAACGACCATTCCATCGCTTATGGCATCGCCAAGAAACTCGCCGAACACGGCGCGACGCTCGCCTTCACCTATCAGGGCGAAGCGCTCGGCAAACGCGTGACGCCGCTCGCCAAGGAGATGGGCTCGTCTCTCGTGCTGCCTTGCGACGTCGAAGACATCGCGACTGTCGATCAGGTCTTCGCGCGTCTCGATCATGAATGGGGCGAGATGGATTTCCTCGTCCATTCCATCGCCTACTCCGACAAAAGCGAATTGAAGGGCCTTTACGCCGACACAAGCCGCGAAAATTTCATCCGCACGATGGTGATCTCCTGCTTCTCCTTCACGGAAGCCGCCAGGCGCGCGGCGCAGATGATGAAGAATGGCGGCTCCATGCTGACGGTGAGCTTTGGCGGCGGCACGCATGTCATGCCCAATTACAATGTCATGGGCGTCGCAAAGTCTGCGCTCAATTCATCGGTGCGCTATCTCGCCGCCGATTACGGCGCGCGCGGCATTCGCGTGAATGCATTGTCGCCCGGACCCGTGCGCACGATGGCGGGCGCGGGCATCACCGGCGCGCGCGCCATGGGCGCGTTTCAAAAGGCGCATTGCCCCTTGCGCCGCATGATCACGCTCGATGAGATCGGCGGTTCGGCGCTCTATTTTCTCTCCGAACTTTCAGGTGGCGTGACCGGCGAAATCCATCTCGTCGACGCGGGCTACAACATCATGCTGCAGCCGCGCCCCGAGGATTTGAACGGAAACGGCAAACGGCGGGAGTGAGGATCGGCTCACTCCGTCATGGCCGGGCAAAGCCGTCAAAGACGGCGGCGCTTCGCTCGCCTATGTCCCGGCCACTCCACGCCAGGAAGATTCAGAAATCCCGCAGCTTGTGAGAACATTTATCGCGTATTCGGCAAATGCAGAAAAGAGCGCGAGTCCCTTCCCCTTGATGGGGAGGGTGGCTTGCGAAGCAAGCCGGGTGGGGTGAATTCCATTATCAGTAATCATTTGCCCCCACCCGCGCCGCTTTGCGGCGCGACCTCCCCGCAAGGGGGAGGTAGACGCCCTATGATCAATGATTACCGCTCCCCGTAATTCTGCGCCGATGCCGCGCCGACCGATCCGCACAGGAAAAGAAAAACAAATAGATTGCGCATAACAGTTTCCTCAAGCCGCGTTAGCAATGATTCAACGGGCGGCGTCCGCCGGATGAAAGCGAGCTTACTCAGATCGTCGCGGATCGCAAAATTTCGGAGGAGGTGCGAGCCTCAGCCTTTGTTTTTTCTGACCTTCATACCGGCCCGCCACTGATCTCGCCGAGGAACTCGCCGCCGTCTGTTTCAAACGCGTGGGCAGTGACTAGGCCCCGGTGATGGCTGGGAATAATGCGGAGCAATATCCGCTTTCCCGCCATGGTGCCCCCCCAGCCTTTTGCTGACGCTCAGAGGCAAGCATTTCTGGAAAGCTGCGAGAGCACCCGCCACGAACTCATTTCGAGTACTTGGCCAGCCCAAGAACGTGGCGTCAGAAACCCTCGGTCTGCCCAGCAACGAACCATCCCGGTTGATGCTGAAGATGATCGTAATCTCGGAGCCTTTCGCGGCCGGTGGCATGTTCAAGCAGGCGAGCAGCTCAGCGTATAGTTCAGGCAAGGAGTTCGCCGGCGCATTTTTCGATTCAGAGCATGCGGCCAGCAACAGCACCAGCGCGACGGCCTTCCATAATTGCTGAGGCGTGGTGCCAATCGGCTTCATCGCATGGCGCTTAGTTCAGGAACAGGAGGGAGCCGGCGTTTTGATGGGGCTGCCGGATTTGCTCCCTCCTACCAGCAGGCATGGCGCCGCTATGCCAGGCCCAAGGAACTCCGGGAATCCGTTTTATGTTCCCTGTGACGCCCGCACTATTTGCAATATGGATGAGGCCCAGTTGATGCGTCATAGTCGCGCCCTAACTGCATCTGGGCTCGTGAACTTCAGCCCGGCTTACGGCCGGGTTTCTTCTTTTTCAGCCTTACGCCAGGCCCTTCTCCATTCTCCTCCACGAAGATCACGCCGGCCTTTTCGAGCGCGGCGCGGATCGCGGCGACAGTTCGATCCTTCAGTTCCTCGCCGGCCTCAAATCGAGATACTGTGTTGGAGGAAACTTGCGCTAATTCCGCGAGTTCACGAATTCCGAGACTGAGAGCTGTGCGAGCCATTTTGCATTGCACGGGGAGCATTTTCGCAGCCTTGTTGCGAATTTGATTAGCAGGAAATCATTTTCGCCCTTTTATCGCATCATAGCTGCGATTTCGCAACTATAAACCAACACCGAACACCAGTTTTCGGCGAACGCCCTCGGCTTGCCCAAAGGAGGATGAGAGCCATGAATATCCATGCTCCAAAGAAACGCCTGACGTCCCGCGTTGCGCCGTTGCCGCAACCCGCTGCGCCGACGCCCAACGTTATTCTCGATCCGTCCAAGCTCCCCGATCAATATGGCATGATCTGCGAAGGTGTCTGCCTGGAGCCGGAAATCGCCGACGGCGCCTGCCTGCTATTCGACAAGAACGCGCCCTACAAGCGCGGCGACTTCGTCATCCTGTTCAGGCGTCCAGAGCTTGTGAAGCCCGGTCAGCATCAGGCGATCGTCAAGCGGCTCTATATGGCGCCGCCGGCATGGGTGACGTTTCCTTATCGGGATCATCCTAATAGCGATGTCCGCGCACTCATCATCGCCGAGCAACTCAACCCGCATCTTCAGTTCGCCATCCCCTGCGAAGACCTTCTCGCAATTCACAAATGTCTCGGACTTGTGCCGGAGGGAATGCCCGCAAAACGCGTAAGCGAGACTGAGGCGTGCACAATGCGCCTCGTCAAGAAGCGCTGACCATAGGAGGGAAGCATGTCTCCGTTCAACCGCTCACGCATCATGCAAGCCGCTCGCGCCACGGCGAAATGGCGCATCGCCTCTGTCGGCGGCTCCTATCGCGAGTGGTTCGCCAAGGCGCTGCGCATCGAATGGAAGCGCGCGAAGGAAGCTCGTGCTCGCCGCGAGCAAAACATTGGCTTGCCTCTGCGGTCTTGCCCTGCGGATGAAACGGTCGCCTCACCTGTCCGCGCGCCTGTCGCCATCGCTGAGCCCGTCCACCTTCCAGCGTGGCTTGTCCAGGTCAAACGCAATGTGAAATTCCGCGTGCTCTACACGCGGTCATCCGGTCGCCTCGCTGGGAGTTTCGGGGCGTGATTGTCAAACTAGGAGGAAAGCATCATGACGACTGAAACCACCCGCCGCGCGATGGTGGCCGGCCTCGCAATGGCGCCGATTGCTGGCGTTCCGGCGATTGCTGGCGCGGTTGCAGGAAATGATCCGGCCCTCGCCGCCATCACGGAATATGAGCGCCGCCGCGCGATCGCCGACGCCTCATGGGAAGCATCTACCGATGCTTATAATGCGTTTAAGGCCGCGCGCGAGGCGATTGGCCTTGTCACGTTCAAAGGCGAGGAAGTCTTATAGCCTTGAACGCCTCGACGTCCTCGCCGAGCAACCTCGGCGGGTCATGTCCAAAGATGAACTTGAAGACACGATTGCGCAGTTGCGGAATGGCTGGGCGATACAACAGGCCGAAGCCGCCTTTCCCGATCCTGAATATCAAGCCGCTCGCGCCGCGATCGAGGCCAATCTTCCCGCATATAGGAGAGCGGAAGCCAACATTCACCACGACGATACGGAAGAGACCGCAAGCAAAAATGAGAGAGAGGCGAATGACGCCCGGCTTGCAATATTCGAGACGACGCCCACGACGCCAGGGGGAGCAGCTGCCCTGATCCGGCACGCCATGGACCATCTCGACGAGTTTGGTATAAACGACACGCTGCTTGAGGATGTGTTCACTGACGCCATCCGCAACGTTGTGGCGGTCCTCGAACGCGGGGAGGCGTGACCAATGGCGAAGAAGCGGAAAAGTCCAAAGCCCTTACGGCTGAATTTTGCGCGTCCCTAAATTTCGATCCCATGGTGCGACGGACCCGCGCCATCCGGCGTTGCTCGATCTCGAATCTATCCTCCAAGCGGAGTTTGACGAAAACGAACTGCGCAAAGCTGTCCTGGCTTTCCTTTGTCGTCGCCTTTCCCGCTAAGCGTGCGGCCAGTGACGTTCGCGGAACCAGGTGCGATAGTCCGTCATCTTCGCGCGCTGCGCGGCCGGCGCGTGCCGCCTGCAGGTCGCTGCCTCCGCACTCCCGTCCGACGCGCCCCACCGCAGCTCGACGCAGTCGTTGGGATTGTAGCCCATCTCAAGGTCCGCCGCGCGGTCGATGACGTCTTTGAGTGAGAGCGTCCAGGCGGAGCCGTCGCTGCGCGTATAGGAAAACTTGCGGGCCGCGAGTTCGCTCGCAAGCGCGCTTTGCAATTGGGCCTTCACGTCCGCCGGACTTTTGCCATTCGGTATCGCGTAGCGCTCGCTGCGCCGCGCGACGCGATCGGGATATCCGCGCACCACATCGATCGCGATCAGCAGGCGGAAATCGCGTGCCGGCGTCGAGAAATCCTCCCACGGGCCTGTGGTCGCGAAGATCGCCGAACCGTCCGGCATCGATGCGTCGCCGCGCCCGCCGTTCTGGAACTTTCGACCGTTTTCGACCGCCGTCGCGCGCGTCTTCACCTGCTCGTCAAGCGCCGTGATGGCCGCCATCATCGCGCGCATCGGATCGAGCGGCTCGGGCGACATCACCTCATCCATGCGATCGTAGAAATCCTCGGCGTCGAGCTGCGATTGCTCCAGCGAAAAATCGCCATATTGCGGATTCTTAGAAATATCCGCGTTGGTGAGCGCCCGCAACGCGCCGTTCTTCTCCACGATTGGCCGAAAGCGCTTGAAGCCGGGGCTGCCAAGCGCAGGTTCGTTTGCGAACAGGAAATTGCCGCGCCAAAACCGCTTCCGGGTGACGGTGCCATCCGGCTCGGCATCGACGGCAAGAAAGACGCCCGCAGCGCCCGCCGACTGCGGAACGCGTTGCACGATCATCATGACGTGTCCGTACGGATCGGCGTAGACCGTCCCGGGACGCAGCGCCTCCTGCGTCAGCGGGATGGTGTAAAAGTCGCTCTTGTCGCTGTTTGCCGTTGTCCGCACCGAACCGGAATGGACGACGTCACCCACGGCCCTCACATATTCGCCAAACCCTGCCGCCGTTCCCAGCCGCTTCGGCGCAGGTAGTTTCGCGGGGGCGACCGGCGGATTCGGCGCCGCCGCCTGGACTTGCTGAGGCTGTGAAAACAGCTGCTGCAAGAAAGTCTGGGGAGGAGCCGCTGCGGGGGTTGGGGCCGACGGAGCGGCAACAGACGCCATGGCTTGCTCCGGCGGCGGCGCAGGTCGGGTCATTTGGGGATGCAGAATATCGAACCGCTCGTAGCATCGCGGTGGCGCGCCGCCGGCGCCGCGCGAGCAATTCGAATAGGCGAACGGCAGCCCCATCTTGAAGGCGAAATAGGCGCGCAAAAAGTAGACGAAATCGGCGCAGTCGGGGCGGAGCGACAGGGAGAAGCTGTCTTCGCCGAGTCCGAGATGATTGAACAGGGCGTTACGCGACCGATCGCGCAGCACTTCGTGCCATGCCTTCCATGACTGCTCCGCTTCGAGCGGCGCGTCAAAAAGCTTGGCGATCCACGCCGAATACAAATTTTCTGTCGCGCGGTCCCATGTGTTGTGCAGCTCCCAGACGCTGCCGTCCGCCGCGTGCGGCGTGGACGGCTTGCGCGCGCTCACGACGATTTCCTTCGTAAATGTGCTGCAGGCGGACGAAGCGGTGTCGCGCGCGAGCGTCGCATGCCACGCACCGGCGGCCGGCGATGCAACCTCGGCGAACCAGACATATGGCGGTCCGCCCCGCCGTTCGCCCGATTTGGCTGCGACGCTTCCATCAGGCGCAATCAGCGAAAGCTCCCCGTCGAGCGGCTTTTCCGCGGCGACGAGAATGCGCAAGGGCGCGCCCTTCCACGGCGCCATCGGAGACGGCAAGACCGCGACCTCGGCCATTTCTTCGCAGGCGCCGGATGAAACTTGGGCCTGAACCTCCGACAACGGAAAAAGAAGGGCAAAAAATGCACCTGCGATAGGCAACGATGCAGCGAATCGGCGCGCTGGAAACATTTTTGATCCCCTGTCTTGGACCGTCCTCGATTAGTTTCCCCGTCAGAGGCCGGTTTGCAGGATAGCGAGTTGGCAGGAATCAGTCGGCGGACTTGAGAACCGATTTTGCACAGCTGCCGATTGCCCCGGCCCTCTTATGTTTGACAGAAATGGGTCAAAATGGCGACGTCTGCGCGCCACTCCCAGGACGTTCCGCTCGTCTGGTTTGAGGGCCGACAATTTACGACTTTGCGACGACGCGGCGCTATAAAGCGTGATGTTTCCGGCGCGGTAACCGTCGGGGATCGCTCCTGAGGGAGTCACTCGATCTCGGCGCCAAAGACCTAAAGACCGTCAGCGGCCCCATCCGTTGGCTGCCTTTTCCTTCGTCCGCAGAGATTTTAGCATTTGATCGATTTTGCCTAAGGCATATTGCACGCTCGCCCAGTGCTCCAGCTACGCTGCCACGGGCTCAATCATCGTTAGATCCTCGTCTCCGACTCCGGAGCAATTCACGCGCGGCGAGACCGTACAATTCTTGCAGGGCATCTTCCGGCGGCGGCCAGAGAGCGCCACCCCAAACTCATCACAATTCGTCCCACGCGCCACCGCCCATGCGGCGTTCGTGCTCTCGCCAGTTCGGGCGAACGTCGTTGGGGCGGCCGCCGCATTCAACGCACCTGAGTCGATAGCGAAGCGCCGGCACTTTGATTGATCCAGGTAGCCCTGTGACGTCGACAACCATTTGACGTCCGCATTCGCACATGGCCTCAATCGCGGTCACGCCAAGCGAGCGCATATTCGCGATAGTCATCGCATCGGCAGCGCCAATCTCCACCGGCGCCGCGGCGTTCTGTAACTCTTCTAAATGTTGAGGCCCCAGATTTGGCGAAACAATGTTTGGTCCCCCGGGTTTAGTCGTGAGGTCGATCCTATGCCGAAGCTCCTCCAGGATTTGCTCGGCGATAAGAGCGTAACGTTCCTCCATCTCCGCCTCTTCGGGCTGATGTCGGATCAATTCATTGGACGCCTCAATAGCAGCATCAAAGATCAACGCCTTATGCGCGCCAATGCAAACGCCCTCAGCGGCCAACCGGCCGATTAGGAACGCGGCTAACTGTACCTCGTGGTTTTTCGAAGAGGTGCCTTTCGACATGGCGCATCCTCTGCACAAACATGGAGAATACAGCCCAGAGATTGTCCGCCGCTTAAATGGACATACAAAGCCTTGGAATTCCCATTAACCTTTTGTCAGGCAAGGCGCCGGGTCGCTGGTATTTTTGGTGAGTCGTTAAAATTGCCAAGATTTTTGGAAGGGCAGCCTAAGCGCCCAGCAATATAAGGGCGACGTCGGTTGTGCAGACGACGCGTCGCGCTTCGGTTTGGCCAACCAAATAGGAGCCCAACTATGAAATCTTTCCTCGCGCGCTTCGTAAAGAACGAGTCTGGCGCGACCGCCATTGAGTATGGCCTGATCGCCGCCCTGATCTCGATCGCGATTATTGCCGGCGTCCGCTCGATCGGCTCGAAGCTGTCGAACACCTTCGACACGATCCAAAACGCCTTGCCGGCCTAAAGCCGCCTATTTTCACCACAGCAAGCCTGCTTCAACTCCTGGGCAGGCCTGATTGTCGGCCCGGGTCAACCGCGCAAGGATCCGGGCCGTTTTCGTCTTCACGGGCCGCATCAGGCGATGGTTTTGCATCCAATATTCGCTCGAGCTTGCGAAGCATCTCCTCCGTATTCGGCCGTGAAAGAATGACGTAGCAAACTTCATCGTCCGCCCAAAAATGCAACTGGACGAAATCCGGATTGTCGGGATGGGGCATTGCTCCGACAGTGTTGGCCTTAATCGTCCGGGGCATGAAATATGGGCGCATAGTTCATCTCCTATGCTCAAAAAGCTATCGGAACCTCCGCGGCGTGTCTCGCAACATTGTGAAATTTGGTAACCGCGGCGACCCCAAACAAAAGCCCGGCCATTTCTGGCCGGGCGACGCCTACTGAAAACGCGAGCTGGAATGAGCATCCAGCGCCGGCGCCAAACTAGAGCCTAAAGATGCGCATTCAAGCGCCGTAGTGAAACGAAAAACGCCCCGCCGTTACATCCACGGTCGGGGCGTTTCTATGGCGACGGCGAACCGTCAGCTTTCCGCAACGTTGACGCCTGTTAGCTAACGCGGGGTTAATTGCCAGCCTTCCGTAGCCTCACGCCCGGCCCGCCGCCTTTGTAACGCCGCCTGGCACGATGTTTCCACCATCCTCGAGGAACGCCGACCGTTAGGGCGATTGAGTGCACGTTCCAACCATTGCGGAACAGGATGAGCTATGGATGACGCGAAATGGAACAATGAAAGCCTGCTTAAGAACGACGCTGTCGTCTATGTGCTCGCCGAAGACAAGCGCGGCCAATACGAGGTTCCATTTCCCGTCGTCTTTCGAGACGATCGTTGGTGGAATGCTGAAACCGGACAAGAACTCGATGCTTATATCGCGGGATGGCGTCTGTTCGAATGATACGGCTCGCGCCGCTCTCTACTTGGGCCTCACCTTTTTCTTTCTGAGCCGGCCGCCATCGCCTTAAAGGATTTGGCTTCGTCGTCTGTGCGCTTCTGCACAGCGTCGAGCGCAAGGATCTATCATATTGAAAATAAATGCTACTTCCCATTAAGGGGACGTAAAATGAAAGCAGAACTTGAGAAGGAAATAGAGCGCCTCAATGCGCTTCTCGCCATTGAAGATGACGAGATCATGCTTCTACGCGAGCGATTGCTCGAAGCTCACAGTGACGCGCAACGTCGGCTTGCAGAAGCGTCTGCAGAGAATGCGCGGTTGCGCCAGGAGATCGAGCAATTGCGTGAGAACTCGTCGACCCCTGCCGCTAGGCAGGCGCGCTTGAATGCAAGCTTCAGGTTCATCCCGTCACCTGAAGCACCAGACGCCCGACCGTGGATGTAACGGCGGGCGTTTTTCTCTTGACTGGTTGAGCGATCCTAGAAGCCCAATAGCTCGCCAAAGGAGATGCGAGCTTCAACTCCAACCCCGAATGCGGTGATTATCAGGGCGGCGATCATGACGTATTCGATTAATGCTATGCCCAATTTCCGTTTCTTCAGGAAACGCGAGAAGAGAGCCTTCATAGTGTCCCCCCGGACTTCTGCTGCAGTCGACTTCAATTTGCTTTGGTCGCACGCCACATGCCAGGAGAATGCGGTTTCGCTTCATTGTGAAACAGGCTTCGGTGCAATGGGGAACCGGAATAAGACGGGCTGCAACTGCGCTG
>CAWESG010000017.1:0-111596 GCA_963811555.1 uncultured Alphaproteobacteria bacterium
CGCATGGAAGGAATGCTTGCGAATGGTGAGAGTGTAGATATCGACCTTCTTGCGCGCACATCTTCTCACATGCGACGCATCGCAGAAACAATCGGCTTAGATCGCAAGATGCGCGACGTTACACCCGATTTAAAATCCATCATTGCTCGCCATCAGGAGTCGCCATGACGCCACTCCCGCAAATCTCGCCAATCGCCCAATGCACGGACCCCTTCATCGCTCGCGCTATGGACGATCTTGCTGAGGCTGAATACGAAGCCGCTCGCTGGCATAGCGCCTGTATAAGTCAGATGCGTATTCTTGGCCCGCGCATTTGGCGCGAGCATCATCCTCTCGACCTCGACAAATTGTATCAGCGTCGTCGCTGGCGCACCCGCGTTCGTTTCCTGCGCAAGTGGCTCGCTGATCGTGCGTTGCTCGACTGGCGCGCGCCTGAGTTGGGGAGTTGACATGCAGCCGCTTGTCACGATGAGGAAGGCGCTTGCCGATCCCGATATCTTCGGGACCGTCTTACATGGCGAGTCATGGGATGCATGGCGCGTGCTGATTATCGCCGCCATGGGCGAGCCGCTTATTAATGACGCGGAAAGAGAAATATTCACGCGCTTAACTGGTAGAACGCACGAGCCGTTAGAAAGAGTCGATGAATTTTGGGCCATAATCGGGAGACGCGGGGGGAAATCCCGTGCAGCAGGCATCATTGCCGCATACATCGCATCGCTTGTTGACTATCGCGACGTATTAGCTCCGGGTGAAACTGCGTCCCTGCCTATTTTAAGCGCCTCCCTTTGGGCTAGTAAGCGCGTCTTTCAATTCTTAAACGGTATTTTCTCCACCGTTCCTGCATTACGCAAATTGGTCATTAATCAAACAGCCGACACAATCTCATTAAGCACACGCGTCGATATCGAATGCAGGCCCGCCTCATATCGAGTTGGCGCTAGATCAGCAACATGTTGCGCCGTCATATGCGACGAAATTTCGAGCTGGATGGACGAGGCTTCAGGATCAGCTAATCCTGATTCGTTTATTTTGCAGAGTATCAGACCTTGCTTGCTAACAACCAATGGGCCGCTTGTTTGCATATCGACGCCTTTTGCCCGTAGGGGCGAACTTTTTGAGACGTTCAAGCGTGATTTTGGTGCTGATGGCGATCCGTTAGTTCTTGTCGCTAAATCTGATTCATTGACGATGCACCCTAGTCTTTCACCCAAGATCATTCAACGCGCTTGGGATAGAGACCCAATCTCAGCCGCCAGCGAATACGGTCGAGACGGGGATATTGTTTTTCGCAGCGATGTTGAAGCATTTGTCAGTCATGAAGTCGTTGATGCATGCACCATCCAAGGCCGTTACGAACTCCCGCCGCTACAACGATACGTCTACCATGCCTTCTGTGATCCGAGCGGTCGATCGGGCGGGGATGATATGACGTTAGCCATCGCACACAAGGAAGGCGACATTGCTGTTCTTGATTGCATACGCGTCGCACATCCGCCCTTTAATCCTGACGATGTTGTGAAAACGTTTTCGGATACAATAAAGTCGTATCACGCCATGTCGGTGCATGGAGATAAATACGGAGGCGATTGGCCATCACAGAGGTTCAATGCGCACTCAATCTCGTATATTGCGAGCGACCATACGAAGTCGGAAATTTATATCCAGTTCCTCCCGCTTTTGATGGGCTCACGTTGCGAGCTTCTCGACAATAACAGACTTCATTCGCAGCTTGTTTCACTTGAAGCGCGCACCGCGCGGGGCGGTCGCCTAACGGTCGATCATTGCATTGGCCATAATCACCACGATGATATTTCGAACGCTTGCGCCGGGGCGTTAACAACCGCCGCTGGATGGAGTGGAGAATTTTGCTTGGAGACGTGGATGGCCGCGTGGGCTTAATCATATCGCATGACAACACACAACAACAGAAGGAATGAACAAATGACGCATTCAAATTACACCGCCGACGATAATCGATACGGCATGACGCGCAGCGTTTACGACGCCATCAGGCGCGGTCATAAAGGCGCAGTCGCGATTGTTGACGAAAACGGCGAGGTTGACGTAACGCCGATTGGCGGTGCGGAAGTGAGCGTTCGCGAAGCGACTGAAACAGATTGGTTGAAATCATACAATCAAATGGGTGGCGCGGAATGGGAACGCGCCAAGGCTGAATCACACAAAGTCGGCGAGAAGACAAAGGGCCGTTTTGAACCGCAGATAAGCGCTTCCGCTGGCGACGCAGCACTAGCAGCGGAAAAGAAAGCTGCTGACGCCAAGCGCGCAAAACTTACCGCTGACGCCCGCGCATTCAATCGCAGTCAGTTCGAACGCAACGAGAAATTCGCCGCCGACGCCAAAGCCGCCGCCGCCCGCATGTGGCCGAAAAATTCGCCCGTAGGCTTTTCGCGTGGCCGCTGAAAACCAAGATTGAGGATGCACATTTTACCAAACATGAGGACGCACAACAATGAGCAAAGAACGTGTGGCGCTGAGAGAAGCGATAGTGGCGCACTCGCGCGCTGTGCAGCAATGCGAGCAGGCCGAAGATATGCTTGCAAAGGCGCAAACCCTTTGCGCGTCGCTGGAAGAACAAGCGAGCGCCTTCGACAATCTCGACGCCGACATTGCAAATGCACAAGCCGAGTCATTGAAGTTGGCGTTGGCAAGTGGCGAAACACATTTGCCGGATGATGATGTCAAAGGTTTCGCCGCACAGCGCATCGCCCGTGAAAATGCACAAGCACATTTGCGGCGCGTTAAGTCGAGTTTGCCATTGCTCGAAAGCGAACTTGAAGATGCACAGAACGACGTGAAACGTTTGGAGTTGGAAAGAGATCACGCCGCCGAAAAAGTCTTTTGCGCCGAGGCGAAAGCAATGGCGAGCGATTACCTTGCGCAACTCGCCGAACTCCGTCGCACGAGCTACATTTTAAATATGATGCACAACAGGCAAGTGCGCCGCGCGCCGAGTGATGCTGGCACGCCAAGCATTCCATCTCATCTTTGGGGCAGTGGGCCGTATCGCAAGGTTCAAACATCGGCCATCGTGAATGAGGCTGTTCAAGAAAACATCATCGGATTCCATGAACAGCGCCACGGCCTAACTTTGCGCAAGCAGACTGGTCAGGCCGTCGCTGAATTTTGGTCGCGTCTTCAGCAGGACGCTGACGCAATGCTCAACGACGAACCTTCGCCGCAGGAAAAACACACGAGGCGGCGGAATGAAATACCCTCCGCGTCCGACGCTATTACATCCCGTCGAACGTGACGCCTGCGCCTTGTCAAATCGGATGCCTTGACGCAGGCGAGCTTTAGCAGATTGCAGTTTGTTCATGATTGATTGCGCCTTGGCGCGAATGAATTTCCGCTGATGAACCGGGTCGCGCCCGAGACCGAGGCGGCGGTCGTCGCTATCGCGATCCGACCAGCCAGGCGTGTTCTGCCTGCAAAAGGCCGGAATTTGGCCCTAGTCATGATTCGAATTTACTTGAGCATCCAAGGATTGAATATGCGATACAATATTAAAAATATATTCTCGACAAAGCTGTGCATAATGGGCGCGGCACTATGTTGCGGTGCACTCAGCTACCTCAACGAAGCGGCGGCGGATAACATCGCTGATGATGTCGCCAATCATGCGTGGCAACACGAATTCATCGAGCATATGCAGAAAATGCGGATGTTCCGCGGCTCCGACGACGGCGCTCAACCAACTCCATCCGTCATCCCGATGTTCGAGGTCGATTTTGATGCGAGCGGGTTGGTCGCGACCGATCAACCAGGGGGGGCGACACAGACATCGGCGAACGCTTTTTTCAAGGATCTCGGGACCAATAAGCGCACATGTTTTACTTGTCACCAGCCACAAACGGGGTGGACGGTGAGCGCGCAAAGCGTGCAGGCCCGCTTCCATGCAAGCTTCGGCTCTGATCCAATATTCCGCCTCGTTGACGGTGCCACATGCCCGAACAAAGATGTTTCAAGCATAGGCAAGAAGCGTGAAGCTTACAGCCTGCTATTGAGCAAAGGCTTGATTCGAATTGGCTTGCCGATGCCCAAGGATCCAGTGCCCTTGAAATTCAAAGTGGCCAAGGTGGATGATCCATACAACTGCAATACGAACACCACTACGGGTCTGACAAGCCCCACGACCGGCACTGTATCAGTTTACCGTCGACCACTTCCATCAACCAATTTAGGGTTTTTGAGCACCATCATGTGGGACGGGCGCGAGCCTAATTTCAACAGTCAGGCAGTTGACGCCACGCTAGGCCATGCGCAGGCCGACCCTAATGCAGGAGTCCCTAATGGCGGTCAGCAACAACAAATTGTAGCTTTCGAGCTTGGACTTTTTACGGCGCAGATTAAGGACAACAACGCGAAAGACCTGACCGCAAACGGCGCAACTGGCGGTCCCGTCGCCTTGGAAAAGCAGCCCTTCTTCATTGGAATCAACGATCCTGTTGGACAGAACCCAAATAAGACTCCATTCACATCGAAAATTTTCGATCTATACGAGGCTTGGAGAAATCTCGCTGGAAAGGGCGCAACGAACCGGTATCGCGCGTCGGTGGCGCGCGGCGAGGACCTCTTCAACAACACGCCGATCAATATCGTGGGCGTGGCGGGCCTAAATGACGTGCTTAACCAGGCGAGCATCCCGGGCTTCTGTGGCACGTGTCATGACACGCCCAATGTCGGCGATCATTCGGTGAAAGCGCCTCTGAATATCGGCGTTGCCAATGTCGGGCCGGATACGCCAGGGTTGGATAACTTGGATATTTCCGGGTTGCCGGTCTTTACGGTGCAGTGCACGTCCGGCCCACTGAACGGAAAAACCTTCGTTGTGACTGACCTCGGCCGTGCGCTGATTTCGGGAGAATGCGCCGACATTGGCAAGGTCAAAGGGCCTATATTGCGCGGATTGGCGTCTCGGGCACCCTATTTCCACAATGGCTCCGCCGCCACACTGCTGGACGTTGTCAAGTTCTATGACGACCGCTTTAACATTGGTTTCACGGAGCAGCAGATGCATGATTTGGTAGCATTCTTGCAGACCTTGTAATTCGGTTCCAGACTGGCTCGCGTTAAACCAAGACCTTCGTTCACGCGCTTCTCGCATTCCGCCGCGAGCCAAAGCAGGCGCGGCATATCAAAGGAATCGGGTTTCATCCGGCCGGATGCGGACCATGACGCGCACACCAAGGCGTGTTCTCTTGATTGACGGCGCGTATGGAGAGATATTGTGGCGCAGAAAAATTATGGAGCGCGCGGACGAATTTGAGGCGAGAGTGATAGAGGACATTCGCCAGTTGATGGCCGCTGAACAATCGCCCATGGCTGCGGCGAAATAGATGTGCAAACGAATGAGGGCGTTCTCCGGCAGGAAAAGGCCCGATAACTATTTTTCTGCCAAGAGTTCGGCCCAAGCCTTGGCGACTTTCTGAGCGCCGGACGCACTAAAATGGCAGTCATCATAACGGTCAAGTTCGCCGAGTAGTGCATCGGTGTTTATACCGCCTCGAATTCCTTTCGCGTCATTTGGAAGGCCGACCTGAGCGCGTGTGACAGAGTTGTCCGCCGAGTGATAACTGGTTCCACCGTTGCTCGCCTCCAAACACTTGGAGGCGACAGACACAAACACTGGAGCTTTAATGTGCCGATCGCGTAATGAATCGACCATCGACAGGAAATTCTCGCGATAAGATTTCTCGCTTGTGCCAATGACGTAATCGATTTCTCCCTGGTGCCACAACACATGCGTTATGCGGTAATTGTGTTGCTGTAACTGGGCCGTCGTCATGAGCAACATATCGTTAAGATCGCCGCCGCGCGCCCAGCGCGCAACTTCAGAGCCGCTTAACGTCGCGGGAGCCAATACGACCTGATCAAAAGCGCCGGACTCAATGAGCAGATTACCGAGTTGCGTCCAATATTCTCCCTTGCTGCCGCTTGACCCCAAGAGAGGCGACTCAGCAATGAAGCATTGGCCGTCAAAAAAATTTACAACCTGCGCCTGATGTTGCGATTGGATCCGCTGCCCGCTGCTGTTAGCGGCGTTCGACTGTCCGAGCAACAATAATACGGCTGTGCGATCCGTCATCTGAGGACAGGAAAGGCTGGATTTATGATCATCCGAAACAAGCCGATCCATTTGATCAAAAGCAAAGCGGCTCGGCGGAGTTTTGTGAGGAATGATAAGCCGTTTTGCAGCGCGCACAGCGGGAAGCGGAAATAAATTATACACCTCGCTGAACGCGCCAAAAAAATAAGCAATAAGCAGGAGCGCAATGCTCGAAAATAGTCCCTTGGGAATAAGATTCATATTTCTTGCTCCGGGTGGAAATACCATGTTCGCGAGCTATGCGTGACCTATCTCGTAGACGCAAATCTTAGCTCGCATTCGCCAGATGACACTCGATTTTCTTGTGCGAACTCGACGATTAAAGCATACTTTTCAGGAATTCGTGCTCGATTGATCGAGGCTGCCATGGCCAATCAGACGGGTGAATTGAATGGCGAGGCTCTCAGGCTCGATTTCGACCGGCGATTGATGCTTCAGTTTCGCGGTTCGGTCGTGACCTCCGACGCCGAATTGCTCCCTTATTGGATCATCGCCGACCCGAAAGAACTATCGGCGCGTGACGATCAACGGTCGCCGCTTGCAAATTCAGCACAAGCATAAAGGTTAAATGGATCGCGAACTACGATCTACGAAAGTTCTACGAAGCAGCCGAAGCCGCCCGCATGCGCCGCCGCCTCCGCACATCGCCACGAAATCAACGGCGCAATTAATTGGGCTGACTTGCACTGTGTGGACGCCGAGAAATGCGAAAGCGTCTTTGGGCATTGCACTTACAGAGTTTGGATCGAGGAATGTTCATTCGATAATTACAAGCTGAGTTGCTTCACTTTTTTCGCATTGAGCATTTTGGCGCTGATCGCCCTACGCTTGCGATGATGTGTAGGATATTTGCTGTCACGAACGCCATTGCCGTTCGAGACTGACCTTTCACTGACGCTGAATACGCCCGCCGCTGCGGCTTGATTGACGGATGGATATTTGTGTCCACCCTCCGAGCTGTATCGATTTGACCCAAGTGTAATGGCCACAGCTTTGGCTGCGCACATGCCCTTACTGGTCGATTTTGCCAAGACGTAAATTTATGTCTTGCCCGTTTACCAAAGGTGCATCATTCTCATCGCCGCGAGGATTTACACACACAATCACCAAACCGCAATTGAACTTGATCAAAGAGCCAACGGCAGAGGACATTGCGAAACTTTATTTTGCACTGACTGGACGCAAACCAACAGCGCAGGAAACGCAAGAGGCGGAGGCCGAATTGCGGAAGGCGAAGAAGCGCGATTGAGCGCACAACGTTTTCATTGAAGCCAGGAAGATCGCCAATGAATTTGGAGATTTGCGGCATTTTTTAATCATGACGGCGTGGCGGAACGGTTACGCAGATGAGTGCAAATCTTCTTATGAGGGGTTCGAACTCCCTTCCGCCGTCTCCAGCTCTGGCTCGAACGCATGACGATTCGAACGCTTTACGCGGGGATCGCATTGGGCGGCGCTCGCAGCTCGGCGATCATCCGTAGGATATCGGCGACCAGATTTCGCGGAATGGCAATCTCGGCCATTTGGAAGGTGACATAGCGTCCGTGGCTCACCACCTTCGCGCCAATCTTGATGAGCTTCTCTCTGAGGCTTGTCAGAGACCAGCGACCGCCTCGTGATGCGCGTGGCGGCCGACCAATGCGCCAACTTGGTCGCGAACCTTCAGCGCCTTTTTCTGAGTTTTTCCTCCCGTGGTGGTCAATTGATCACCACGGGGATTCTCAGTCCCTCGCTTAAGGCCGGAAAGTTTTCTCTTCTTCGCCTCCGGCTCATAGCGCTCCATATACCGCAGACCGATGCGCACGCGCTGACCGCCATCTAGGTGACGGCGTTAGAGATTGCCCGCCTGCGCCGCTGCCTCGCCACGAAGAAAAGCGAACCGGAAGAGATCGTCGCGAAGCTTCGGCAGGTGGACGTGCTGACGACGCAAGGGCAGTCGGTGGCGGAAGCCATTCGATCGATAGGCGTGACGGAAGTTACCGATCATCGCTGGCGCCAGGAATACGGCGGGCTGAAGAGCGATCAGGTCAAGCGACTGAAAGATCTGGAGCAAGAGAACGCGCGGCTTCGCAAGGCGGCTTCTGATCTAACGCTTGAGAAACTGATCCTGAAAGAGGCTGCTTCGGGAAACTGGTAAGCCCCGCTCGCCGCCGCATCTGTATCGAGCGCGTCAGAGAGGCGTTTGGCGTACCGCTTCATGTGGCGCGGCGAAGATGGAAACTTGATCGCCCAGCGCGGACAGGCGCGCATTCCGAGTTTGGCCATCGCCCGCCGCTTGATGGAGCGCGCCGATAGACAGGGCTGGGGCGGCTATGTTTCCGAAGAAGGAAACGACTGGCGCTTCGTGCGCGACGAATAGAAGAAGATCACTCCCATAGATCGAAAAGGCCCGCCCTCATCAGCGGGCTTTTTCAGAAATTGCTGTTCTCAAATGAGAGGTTTTGACATGGCAGGCAATGCGGGAAATGAAATTTCGCTATGGACTATCTTAGTGTGCTGGGCGGGCGCAATTGTGAGCGCGATTGTGTCATACATTCTGCAACGAAGATCGTTCGCGGAAGCCAGACAACAAAGGGCGGAAGACAAAACCGAAACACGCAAAACCTTAGGGCTGAACTTATTTCACAAAATGATGCGTATCACTTCGACGCTTGAAATCACTCAAACGCAGTCTCGATGAATGTTTTGCACGCGCTGAGATTGACAAGTTTCATGGCGAACCGTGGCATATAGTGATACCGACCGCAAATCTCCCTAGCAGAGTGAAATTCACGCCGGAGGAATTGACGTTTTTAATGTTGATGGACATGAACCTGTTCAACGATATGGCTGCTTTCGATGAAATTCATAACAGTCTATTGGACGCGTTCGAATTGTATCGAATGAAGCGCACGGCGCTTACCGACACTCTCCCTGCAACGATGAGCGAACCAAGCAAGGGATCAACCGTATTTAAAATTACAGGAACAACTGAACTCACTGAAGCTGAAATGAGAAAAGTTGCACCACGAATGGCCGAACTAAATCTTTTGGTAGAGGGCATGAAGGAAAGAACGCAGCAAGACTCCAAACAGGCTTGGGAACTGTTCGAAAAGTTAGGAAATGCGCTCAATAAGGAGTTCGGTTTACACCTGAGTCTTACGCGAGTTTAGTTGCGCTCTTATGCGGGTGTGTTTTGTATTCGCCTTGAGGATGAAAAACATGCGATTGAACGCCATATTTTTGCTATCCGCCATATTGTGGATCATTGGCGGTATCTGGTTCAACCAGATAGCCATCGCCTTACTTGCGTTGCTCTGCCATTACATCGCTTGGCAAACGCATGTCCTTGAAGTGAAGGTGAACAAACTTCTGGACGATAGACAAATCCGCGTCACAAGGGAGGACATCAACAGCTAGGCGCGCAATCGTCAGCGCACCGTAGATTCAAAAAGGCAGCCCGCCTTCATCGGCGGGCTTTTTGCTCTCTTCTCTGCTCTCTTCGCCTCAAAACGGTTTCGCGGCGTTTTTCTGCAGGATAACCGTTGACGTCTTAGCTTTACCGCATCGTCTTAAATGCATTCAATGCGGCTCGCGCCATGACGACGTGCGGCCGAATTGGCTGGGATACTGCGGGTCGGCGCGCCGATCTTCCTGCAAGAACGGGACAGTCCAATCTTGGCGCGCGGCGCGGGCGGATGCAATCAGCGAAGAAGGCGTATGCCGCAATTAAGGCTGGCGCGACGGAGTTGCTCCGCCGCACCCCGACTGACCCACCCAACGAACGCTGCCGCCTCAAGCAGAGGCCACGCAAACGCCCAAAAGGCGACGACCGCCGCTAGCAAAATGTAGCTTCGAAAGACGTCATCGATGTGGGCGAGGCTTTTATCGGCCGTTCGTCCGAAGGCAAGAAAGTATTCCATTATTTAAGACCGACTTGGCGTTTCGAGTGGTTGTTACCTCGGCGATTACCCCACGGAAAATCGGCCCAGGGAGAAATTCATTAACTATTTGATTTTGCTGGCAGGAGTGGAGGGACTCGAACCCCCAACCCCCGGTTTTGGAGACCGGTGCTCTAGCCGATTGAGCTACACTCCTGCGGCGCGCCTGCGCGCGGCCCCTCAATGACGCATCAAGCTTTCTTATGCAAGGGGCCGCGCAAGCGGTGGTTTTAGGAATTTCCGCCCGAAAGCACAGTGACCGCGCGCCTGTTCTGCGACCAGCAGGAAATGTCGTCGCACACCGCGACCGGACGCTCTTTGCCGTAGCTGATGGTTCGCATGCGATGCGCCGAAACGCCGCGCGAAATGAGATAGTTCTTGGTCGCTTCGGCGCGCTGCGAGCCGAGCGCGAAGTTATATTCGCGCGTGCCGCGCTCGTCGGCGTGGCCTTCGATGGTGAAGGAATAGCGCGGATATCTCTGGAGCCAGGCGGCCTGCTTATCGAGCGTCGCCTGCGCGGTCTGGCTGAGTTCCGTGGCGTCCGTGTCGAAGAACACGCGGTCGCCGACATTGACCACGAAGTCCTGCTGGCTGCCTGGGCTCGCTTGGCCGGCTCGTCCGCCGACGCCAAAGCCGTTGGCGGCGTCGGCCGCTTCATCCGCGGTGTTTTTCGCGCAGCCCGCCATCGCGAGTGCGGCGGCGAGGAAAGCGGCGATTTTGACCGCGTGGACGCTCTTCGAGAGCAGCATGATTCAACTCCTGTGACGGCTACCGACTGCCGTCAGTCCTAGTCACCCAGGGTTAAAGGAAGGTTCCATCAACCTTTATCGGAAGTTCGCAAGCGCTGTTGCATTTTAGCGAAGTTCATAAAGGGTTAAAGACGCCTTACTTGATTAACGAGGCCTTAACGGCGGCAATGAGGCTGTCTCAGTAAAAATTGCTGTCCGGACCTTTCCAATGACGCGAAGCGGAGATCTTCGTCGAAGGTTCGGTCCGCACGACTGCAAGGGCGGGGCGAAGCCGCGGAGGCGCGCGGCGCATTGACCGACGCGGTCGCGTCTGGTAGCGGGTTAATTTCAACGCCGAGGCGGTTATGCCGCCGCGGCGAGGGGATGGGGTACCCCCTAAACCGCCGAAAAGGCTGATGACTCCTGCTCGCTGGCGATTATTCGATCGCCAGAAGTGTTTGTTGCGCCGATGGCGCAAGCAGGAGAAGCGAAATGAACCAGGACCTTTCCGTTTTCATCACGCCGGCGGCGCTCGTTATCGGCTGCGCTTTGATCGCGGGCGGCGGTCTTTATTTTATAGATATCAAATTCTTCACAACCCGATTTAAGGCGCTGACGGCGCTCGCCGCCGGCTGCCTGATCATCGGCCTGCTGGAGATCGTCCTCGCGGGAAGCAGCGTTTCGTTTTTCAAGGCGCAGCAGGTTCAAACGTCCGCCTGCGAGCTGGAAGGCGAATCCGCGCACCCCGAGGAGCGCAACAGCAGCTCTAATCCTAATATCCACAGTCACATCGTGGCCTGCATGAAGGATTCCGGCTACGAATGGACCACCGATCACCAGCACTGCAAAGAAGCGACGGTGGCGACAAATCCGTTTTGCTATTTGCCGTTGCAGGCCTTCGACCGCACGATCACGAGATTTCAATTGCAATTTGAGTAAATCTCGCCACTTGATCGGACCGGCGCCTGCGTCATATTAGCGCAGGCAATGGAGGGTGCGCCGTGAATGAGGATCTCTCAACCTTCGCCGTACCGCTGACTCTCTTGGTCGGCGGCGGTTTGGTCGCGGTCGGGCTTTTGTCTTTGATCGATTTGAATTTTCTGAAAACGAAACTGCAGGGGAAAGTTGCTCTCGCGGTCGGTCTGACGTTCATTCTGGCGACCGAGCTTCTCTTCATGACCAGCAGTCAAAGCGCCCGGTTTTTTTCGGGCCAGAAATATAGCGTGACCGACTGCGAGTTGGACGGCGAAACCGCGCTTCCGCTGGAGCGCCATAAGAATAGCAAAGTCATCCACAATTATATCGTGCAATGCATGGATAAGGCGGGGTTCGAATGGACGGCGGCGCATGATCATTGCCGCGAAGCGCCGATAGCGACGAACCCGTTCTGCTACCTCCCAAAACGTCCCTTCGATAGAACTTTGGTCGCGTTTCAGATGAAATTCGAGTGAGGAGTTCGGCCGGGGCTTGACCCCGGCTGACGGCGAGGCTCATCCTGAGGCGCGGCGCTTCCTAGATTTCTCGCGCTCCTGGAGGGTTTCCATGGCTAGGTTTTATCGCATCTTAGCAGTGCTTTGCGGCATAGCGTTTTCATCTTCGGTTTTTGCGCAGGCGGTCCAGCAGCCTGCGCCATCCGCAAAGCCGCCGGCCGCCAAGACGACGCCATCGGCGAAACCCGCGCCTGCAGCCAAGCCAGCCCCCGCGGCGGATCTTCTCGACATTAATTCTGCGAGCAAGGAGCAACTCGACGCTTTGCCCGGTATTGGCGAAGCGCGCTCCGATGCGATCATCAAGGGCCGGCCTTACAAAGGGAAGGATGAACTTTATCAAAAGAAGATCATCCCGAAGGGCCTCTACGATAAGATCAAAGACAAGATCATCGCAAAGCAGAAATAACGGACACGACGCGCTGCGCGCGCGAATGAAGGATTGACCATTCATTGGCGCGCGCGTTCGCTGATCCGCTTCCAATCGATGAGGCTCTGCCGCAGATTGAGGCTGCGCTCGAGCGCTCCCGAAACCTCGTTGTTGTTGCGCCTCCCGGCGCCGGCAAGACCACGCGCGTGCCGCTTGCTCTGCTCGACGCTGAATGGTCTCGCAATCTGAAGATCATCTTGCTGGAGCCGCGTCGGCTTGCCGCGCGCGCCGCCGCAAATCGCATGGCCGCGTCGCTCGGCGAGACGCTTGGCGAAACGATCGGCCTGCGGATGCGTCTCGAATCCAAAATCTCTGCGCGCACGCGCATTGAAGTGGTCACGGAAGGCGTTTTCGCGCGCATGATTTTGGACGATCCGGCGCTTGAGGGCGTCGCTGGAATCCTGTTCGATGAATTTCACGAGCGCTCGCTCGACGCCGATCTTGGACTGGCGCTAGCGCTCGACGCGCAAGGCGGATTGCGCGAAGATTTGCGGCTCGTCGCAATGTCGGCCACGCTCGATGGCGCGCGCGTCGCAAAACTGATGGGCGATGCGCCAATCGTCGAAAGCGAGGGCCGCGCCTTTCCGGTTGAAACTCGCTATCTCGGACGCGACGCTTCGGAACGTATCGAAGACAGCGTGACGCGCGCCATCCTGCGCGCGCTCGCGGAGGAGCGGGGATCGATCCTCGTTTTCCTGCCTGGGCAGGCGGAGATCGCGCGCGTTGCGACCCGTCTTGGCGAACGCTCGCTCGACGCCAGCATCGACATCGCGCCACTTTATGGCGCGCTGGATCGCGCCGAGCAGGATCTCGCCGTCGCGCCCGCGCGTGGGGGACGACGCAAGGTCGTGCTTGCGACGTCGATCGCAGAGACGTCGCTGACGATTGAAGGAGTTCGGGTTGTTATCGACAGCGGCCTCACGCGCGCGCCAATGTTCGAGCCCGATTTGGGACTGACGCGACTTGAAACCATGCGCGCCTCGCGAGCCAGCGTCGATCAGCGACGGGGCAGGGCGGGTCGTACGGAGCCCGGCGTTTGCTACCGTTTGTGGGATGAGCCGAGCACCGTTTCCTTGCCGGCTTTTGCGCCGCCGGAAATTCTCGCAGCCGATCTGTCCGGACTGGCGCTCGATCTTGCGTCCTGGGGCGTCGCCGATCCGCGATCCTTGTCGTGGCTCGATCCGCCGCCTCAAGCTGCGTGGAAAGAGGCCATCGCCCTGTTGCGGTCTCTCGACGCTTTGGACGAGACAGGCCGGCTGACGTCGCATGGACGCGCCATGCGCGCGCTTCCTTTGGCGCCGCGTCTGTCGCGCATGATTCTGGACGCCGCGCGACATAATGAGGCGGAGCGCGCGGCGGATCTTGCGATTCTGATGTCTGAACGCGGACTGGGCGGAGCAGGCGCGGATTTGTCTTTGCGACTGGAGCGCTTTCGTAGCGATGGTTCGAAGAGAGCGAAGGATGCGAGGCGTCTCGCGGCAAGTTGGGCGAGACTGGCGCGCGCCGCGACGGATGAGGCTTCTCCGACCCTGCTTTCCGATGGCGCGCTCATCGCGCTCGCGTTTCCCGATCGCATCGCGAAGTCGCGCGGCGGAAACGGAGAGTTTCTGATGGCCAACGGACGCGCGGCGATCGTCAATTTGGACGATCATCTGGCGCGCGAAAATTTTCTTGCGGTGGCGGAAATTGTCGGTCGCGCCGCGCAGGCGCGGATTGTGGCTGCGGCTGCGATCAGTTTAGAGGAAATCGAAAGCCTTGCCGGCGCACGCATCGAGACGCGCGATGAAACGATTTTCGACGCGGGGAGCGGCAGCTTGCGTAGGCGCCGTGCGCGCAGGCTCGGCGCCATCCGGTTGACGGAGCAAAATCTCCCGATCGAATCCAATCTCGAAACGGCGGAAATCCTGGCTCGTGGCGTCGCCGCTGTCGGCGTAAGCCGGTTGCCGTGGACCAAAGCGCAAATGCAAAGACGCGACCGCATCGCGTTTTTGCGCCGCGCCGAAAGCGATGAAGACTGGCCGGATATGAGCGATGCGGCGCTTGCGGAGAACGCGGCCGACATGGCTCGCGCCTTTTATTATCGGCCGCGCGAGCATTTCAGCGATCACGAGCGAGGATCTCGACGCCGCGCTCGCGGCTTTGCTGCCTTACGATCTCTCGCGTCGGCTCGATGTGGAGGCGCCGCCTTACTTTGAAACGCCGGCAGGATCGCGCGTGGCGCTGGACTATGCAGCCGAGAATGGACCGCTGCTTTCCGTGCGCGTGCAGGAGCTTTATGGGCTTTCGCAACATCCGACGCTTGCAAAAGGCCGTGCGCCCTTGACGCTTGAGCTGTTGTCGCCAGCACATCGGCCGATCCAGACGACGCGCGATTTGCCGGGGTTTTGGTCCGGCTCCTGGGCCGAGGTGAAGAAAGAAATGAAGGGACGCTATCCGCGCCATCTTTGGCCCGACGATCCGGCCCGCGCGGCGCCGACGACTCGCGCCAAGCCAAGGGGATAGGCGCAGACTCGCTGTCGCGCATTGTGTAAACTGTTTGTGAACGAAAGCCGTTCCTCTCTCGGACAACCATGACGCTCCTTCATCAGCTTTTTCTCGACACCTTGCGAGCAACGCAATGGTATGAGCCGGGCGACATTGCGCGCTTCCAGCAGCCGCAGATCGAGCGCATGTGCCGACATGCGGCCGTGACCACATCCGGATGGGCAAGCCGTCTGCGTCCTTTGTTTGGTTCCGGTGATCCACGGGGAGGCGCGTTCCGCTTTGACGGATGGCGAGAGATTCCCATTCTCACGCGCAAGGATTTGGCGACGAACGTCGATGCGTTTACGGCGAACTCGACCCCCGAGGCTGCGGGTCGAACGCGCGCCGGCGCGACGTCCGGTTCGACAGGAACGCCACTCATTTATCGCGCCTCGGAACTCGTCGATATTGCGTCCTTGTGCCAAAGCGAGCGCATCTACGAGGAACATGAGTTCGATCTGTTTGCGCCCTTTGCGTCCATCCGGCTCGATCGCGAAGCCGTCTATCCAGAGGGCAAGCGAAGCAGAGGATGGAGCCAATCGGCTCCAAGTGGGAAGTTAGGCATTCTCGACGTGCACACGCCGATCGACCGGCAGCTTGCGTGGCTCAAGGATTTCGGCGCCTCGCATCTGCACGTTTATCCAAGCGTATTGGCGAGGCTCGCGGATACCGCGATGGAGCAGGGTGAGGAATTGCGTTTTGAGCGCGCCATGACGTTTAGTGAAATTCTCACTCCTGAAGCGCGGACGACCGCGGAGAAAGCATTCGGATGCAAAGTCGTGGACAGTTACGGCTGCAACGAGGCCGGACTGATCGCATGGCAATGTCCCGCGCATGAGAATGTCATGCATGTCTGCGCTGAATCCGTTTTCGTTGAAGTGCTGGACGAACAGGGTGAGCCAGCGCCCCAAGGGGAACTGGGGCGAGTCGTCGTCACAAGTCTCCACAATTTCGCAACGCCCTTGATCCGCTACGATATCGGCGATCTCGCAGCGCTCGGCGCGACCTGCGCCTGCGGTCGCGGTTTACCGGTCCTGTCAAGGATCGCGGGACGCAGCCATAATGTCTTCGTCTTGCCGGACGGGCGGTGCCTTGTCGCGCATGCGCGGGATCTCGGCATTTTCGACTATGTCCCGATCCGACAGTTTCAGTTCGTGCAACATACATTGCGCGATTTCGAATTGCTTTACGTGCCGGCGGCGGGCGGCCGCGAGGCCGACGCGCCGGGGATGCTCGCGCATCTCAGGCGTATTCTGCACCCGGAAGTAAACCTTTTGTTAAATCCGGTTGACGCGATTGCGACCAAAGCGAATGGCAAATATGAGACGTTCATTTCGCATGTGAGCGCGGAGCGAAGCGGCGTCACGTTCGGTTGATCGCGGCGAGAATGCGGTCGAGCAACGCTGGGCGAGGGTCAACCGTCATAAGCTGTCGCATCTGATGCGCATAGGCGGCGCAGCGCTCTTTCATCGAAGCGTCTTCATAGGCGGCGGCGATGAGCGATCTTATACGTGGTACGGTGCGCAATCTTTTCGTAACATTAATTCCCAATCCCGCTTCCGCGATGCGTTGCGCATTGAATTCCTGTTCGAGTTGCTGCGAAATCATGATTTGCGGCACTGCCGCAGCGGCGCAAAAGAGCGCAATACCATGGTTGCCGGCGTGGATAGCGAGCCGAGATCGCTCGGCGATGAGCGGCAATGGAACGGGCTTGGATTCGACGACGATTTTGCGGCTTTCCAGTAGGGCGCGCGTGTCGTCGGGGATATTTGGAATATAGACTCGCGTCGGCGCTCCCAGTTCGAGGATGGACGTGAGGATGATCGGATCGCTGCGGTCGGTCGACGAGAGATAAACAAAAATTTCCTCGCCACGTTCCGGCCATTCGGCGGGCGCCGACATCAGAGGAGGGCCGTAGCCGTCGCTTCGCTCCGATGCGTAAGGGTCGAGCAAGGGCGCCGTGCAGGCGATCTGCGCATTGGCGCCGAGAAGCTGCGGAAAGGCGTCAAGGGGCGCGGCGCCGAAGGAGGCGAGCGCCGCGTTCACGCAGTCGAGCATCTGCGCTTCCTCGTAGATGCGGGTATCGAACTCGGGGAGAATGACGGGAAACTGCGTCAATGTCGCCGGCGGCGCCGTGTAACCGATGCCGATCGTTATCGCCGGTACTCCGAGAGTGCGCGCTGCGAGCATTGCGGTTGGCGATTGGTCACCTATCACGACGTCTGGCTCGTGGCGTGAGATCAAATCGCGCCAGGCAGAGAGATGCGGCCTCAAACGGCTCAAGTCGGCAAAGCCGAGATCGCCGAGCCATTCGCCGTAAGTTGCGACCGTAGGCGACCCTTGCGCGATGCGGAAGCTACGATCCTCTAATGGAGACGGGGCCTGTTCGATCGCTTCTACGAAAGGAGCGATCTCGATTTGGTGAGTGAGGCGGCAGAGCGCTGCCGAGCAACGTACGCCGATCGCGGCGAGCGTTTGCGCCGCATAGGCGAGCTTGACGATGTGACCGCGCCCCCGCCGAACTCCCAGGCGAGAAGAGCCCTAAGGAGGTCCGGGGGAGGCGAATTTATTGGGGGCTCGGTCAGTTTATGGAGGACGGTGGCGGCGGTATCAGGGCCGCTGCCATCCGGCGGCGGGGTTGGCGCGCCTGGCGTCGGAATCGGAACCGCCGACGCCTTATGCGAGTTGGACAGGGTGAACAGATCGTCCTTCAGATGGGTGCCGGGATCGTCCTCGCGGTGACGACGGATAAGCGACTTGTCGGAGTTGCCGAAATAAATGCGCAGGCCGCCAAGGATCGCATTGGCGTTGCGTTCGCCGACGCGGCCCTCGACGAAGGCGCTGGCTGTGACAGCGCCGCCATATGTCGGAGGCAGCAGATACTCCACGCCAAGCGTCGCAGCATTGCGGCCGCCAGTGTAAATGTGGCCGACGGACAGCTCCAGATTGTCGGTCAGATAATAGGACAAAGACACCTTGTCGAAGAAGCGCGTGTGCACATCATACCAATCGTAGGCGAGATAGGGCGCGCCAAACGGCGTGACGCCAAATGCGCTGGAGTTGACGCTGGAGCGCTGGCCGAATTCCGCGCCGATCAGCCCTTTCACGGTGAAGGCGCCAAAATAACCCTCGGCCTCGCCGGCCGCGCGGCCAACGCCCATGCCGCCCGCTCCGCCCCAATAAAGTCCCGAACCATAGACGCCGATGAGGCCTCTGGTTGGGTCACGCCAGAAGAGATGGCCGCCGCCGCCCGTGGCGATGTGGCCGTTCCACGGGGCGACGATCGCGTCAACCTGAACGCCGAAGTCGCTTCCCAGAGGCGCGCTCAGCGAGCCGATGCCTCCTCCTCCTCCGCGCCACGAATTGCGCGTCGCAAAGGGCGGCGTGAAGTTTTGGAAATTGTTGATGTCGTAATTATAGAAATCGCTCGCGCCGCCGAATATTTCGGCCTTGCCGTTGATTCCGTCGACAGCAGGAAGCTTGGTGAAGAGCGGAGCCGGCGGCTCCTTATAGCTTGGGAGATCGGCGGCGCCGCCGATGGATGGCCAAGCGATGGTCGCGAGCGCTGCAAGCGAGCTGCACGTAAAGAGTTTGGATCGCGACTTCATTACTACCCCCAAGCGTCTACATTCAATCTGGCGCGACCCTGTCGTTTGAGATGAACAAAGGCAAGTTGAATCGGGTAATTGCACGTCCTCCATTCAATGTTTCTTAACCGGTGTTGCTAAAGTGAAACACTCATTTTGTGATTCGTCGCTCTTTAGACAACGCATTAATCGATGCGCAGCGGTTGAATGACTATTGGTTGGCGACGCCTTTCGCCTTTCGATCGAGTTACGAGAAAACCTCCGCACTCTACGTTCTTGCTGCATTTGCAGGAGATATGCATGTTCGTCGCGCCGGTTAAATTCGCTCTAGGTCTGTCCGCTTCGGCGGTCATCTCAGCGATGGCGCTCGCTCACTTTCATCCGCAAGGTCGTCAACAAGCGAACGCGCAACCTGTCGTTGCAACGAGCGCTGCAATCCCAACGCAAACTGCAAGGGCGTCGATTCCTTCCGCGGGTCTCTTCGAACATCGAGTCGAAGCGGATCGGCAGGGCCAATATTACACTACCGTGGAGATCGATGGCGCGCGGCTTCGAATGCTCGTCGATACGGGCGCCACTTCGGTGGCGCTATCTTATGAGGATGCGGCGGCAGCGGGTATTTTTCCGCTTCCTGCCGATTATAAATATCCGGTCAGCACGGCGAATGGGACGGCTCACGTTGCGAGAGTGAGACTGAGCCATGTGCGCGTTGGCTCGGTCGCGGTGCGTGATGTCGAGGCGGTCGTCGGAGAGCGAGGCGCGCTCTCCTCCAGTCTGCTCGGCATGACGTTTCTGTCGCGACTGTCGAAAGTTGAAACGGCGCGCGGAACGCTCGTGCTTCACCAATGATTGCGCTTCAAGAGCCGGATCGCGAGTCTATTTCTGCATAGCCTTCATCTGGTCGCGCATTTTCATGAGTTCTTGCAGATTCGGAACATTCTTACCCTGGCCGAGGTTGGGCGCGGCGATATCGCCGCCTTTCTGACCTTCCTTGCACGGGCCGAGCCATTTTGCGGAAATGGTCATGTTCAATTCCGACTTGCCATGAATGGGCGGATCATAGGCCACGTGCACATCGCCGCGATAGTTTGAATCGAGACTGCCGCTAAATACCGCAGTGGTGGTCGCCGTGGTGGTCTCCAGATCTTGCAAACGAATTGATCGTTATGCATCGCCATCGTCTCCATGATCTTGCAAACCGAATTGATCGTTATGCGATCGCCATCCTTCTTCCACTCCATCACGCTGCATTTTTGCTTCGCTTCGTCAGCATGTTGCTGCATGAGGTTGTCAGTCTTTTCATCGGCGCATGTCTGAATCGGCCCGATGCCCATCGATCGCCCCTGAAACTCGTTTTGAATTTCCCACAGGCCGGGCTTGCGTTTGGGCAATCCTTCGAGCGCTTGGACCGGAAAGGCCAAGGCGCCAATCATTGCGACGGAAAAAAGAAAGCGGCTCGTCATGTCTTGCCCTATTTTTCGATAAATCCCCCGGCCACAATAGAAATTCCGTCCTCATTTTACAAATTAGGCCCGCACTCGGGTGAAATTTGATTTTTTCCAGACGTCTCCTTTGGCTTTTTTGCCGATTTTCTTTTATCTCCATGCTCGACGCCTGGTCCGCGAGGAGAAGAAATGTTTCCCAAACCCGTCGCCGATTTGAAGCCCAACACATACGCCTATGAGCAGACGCCGCTGGTGAAGCCGACCGGCTTTCGCGAATACGACGCTCGATGGTTGTTCGAAAAAGAACTCAATCTGATGGGCGTTCAGGCGTTGGGTCTCGGACTTGGGACGCTGCTGCACGAAATGGGCGTTGCGCCGGAGCTTGTCACTGGCCACGATTATCGCGCCTATTCTTCGTCAATCAAACTCGCGCTGGTCGCGGGCCTGATGGGCGCGGGCGTGCGCGTGCATGACATCGGACTTGCGCTGTCGCCCATGGCCTATTTCGCTCAATTCGCCCTCGACGTTCCCGCCGTCGCCATGGTGACAGCCTCGCACAATGATAATGGCTGGACGGGCGTAAAAATGGGGGCGCAACGGCCCGTCACCTTCGGACCGGAGGAAATGGGCCGTTTGAAAGAGATCGTTTTGTCAGGAAGCTATCGTGAGGCTTCGGGCGGATCCTATCGGTTTGTCGAAAATTTCTCAGAGCGCTATCTCGACGATCTCGCGCAAGGCGTGAAGCTCTCGCGCCGTTTAAAGGTCGTCGCCGCCTGCGGCAATGGCACCGCTGGCGCCTTCGCTCCGAAGTTATTGGAGCGATTGGGTTGCGAAGTGACGCCTCTCGACGTGGAGCTCGACTACACGTTCCCGCGATATAATCCGAATCCCGAAGACCTCGAAATGTTGCACGCGATCGCCGATAAAGTGCTCGAAGTCGGCGCCGATGTCGGTTTGGGCTTTGACGGCGACGGCGACCGATGCGGCGTCGTCGACAACAAGGGCGACGAGATCTTCGCCGATAAGATCGGGGTCATGCTGGCTCGCGATCTCTCGAAGATCTACGCAAACGCAGTCTTCGTCGTCGACGTCAAATCGACGGGTCTGTTCGCGACCGACCCCGTGCTGATCGCACAAGGAGCGAAGACCGACTATTGGAAAACCGGCCATTCTTACATCAAACGCCGCGTCAATGATTTGAAGGCGCTCGCCGGCTTCGAAAAGTCGGGTCATTTTTTCTTCAATTCGCCGGTTGGCCGCGGATATGACGACGGTCTTTTGACGGCTGTGCATGTGCTTGAGATGCTCGATCGCAATCCGACAAAGTCGATGGCCGATCTCTATGCGGACCTGCCGAAGACCTGGGGGTCGCCGACCATGTCGCCGCATTGCGACGACGAGAAGAAATATGGCGTCGTAGAGCGGGTGACGAAGCGCTTCGCAGACATGCAGGCGAAGAGCGAGCATTTCATCGGGGGACCCATCCGCGACCTCGTTACGGTGAACGGCGTGCGGGTGACGGTTGGAGATGGCACTTGGGGACTTGTGCGCGCTTCGTCCAACAAGCCGGAACTGGTTGTCGTGGTGGAAAGCCCAGCGTCTGAAGCGCGAATGCGCGAGATGTTCTCCTCACTCGACGCAATATTGCGCGAAAACCCCGAGGTCGGCGCCTATAACCAGACGATCTAAGCGATCCTCACGGAGTAGGGGCGTTGCAGTTTGTCCCAGCGGTCATGAAATACTGGATGTGATTTGGCGTATAAGTGTTGCGCACTGGCGCGTAGGCAGTTTTCTGTAGCCTGAATGTTGGCTTGGCCGACCAGTTGAAGGGCGCGAAGCTAAATCCCGGTTTATAGTTATAGGCGACATCTGCGACGATGACGGCGCCAAGCGACGGCGTCACATTTGCAGCGGTTCCGTTGACCGTTACTGACGTTACTTTTGTGTAGCTCGTCGGCATGGAGTTTGATGAGATCGCTGGCGTATCGAGGGCAAGCAAGGGCGTGCCGCAGGAGTTGCGTAAGGCGCCAGAGTTTCGCGCTATTGTCCAACTGACCGTCGCCTTCCAGCTTGTCGGCGAAGTGTTGTTTGGAACGCCGGCAATGGTGACCTCAGAAATGGTCATTTCAACGGTTGTATTGCTGATTGGCGTCATGATGGGAATGGCGGCAGAGAAAATGCCGTCCATGGTTGTTTGGTCGATTCCGGCCTGGCCGTTTGCCTGCCCGCCTGTCAGTTGTTGCGCCGTCAAATCCGAAAGCGTATGGGCGAGAAGATCGAGCTTCTGGCTAATGCGGTACCCTTGCGAGAACTCAACGAGTCCAAGATAAAGTACGAGCATGACGGGCAGGATCAGCGCAAATTCAACCGCGACAGTTCCGTGTTCGTTGTTTGTGAGTGAAGCGTTCTTATCCAAACTTGCAGGACCAAAACCTTTCAATCTGTGCTTCTGCTGCATGATCATTGGGGTTCGACTCTGAATGCGTAGACGCCGACGAGCATATCTGTGAGCGCGCTATTGAACATTATCTCGCCCTTAGTGTTCCGCGTAATTGTCTGACCGGTGAGAGCGCCTCCAGACTAAAATCGCCGCCACGGGGGTCATTGGGTAGGCGATCTGAACAACGGCGATCTGCTGCGTCGCGGGCAGGGCGATGACAGAATTCCGGTTTGGAGGCGTTAGATAAAAACTGCCACCGACGCTAGCCGAGCCCCAGCCGGAAGGGGAAGTGATTGTAACTATGATTTTTGAACAGTCGAACGCCTTGGACAGAGTGCCTGCGTTGACGACGCCGCTCTTTTGCCAACTGCATACGCTGTTGTCGATGAACTGTTGGTAAGTCATTCCCGCCGTCGCCGTATTTGTCTGGATCGAGCGGCTCGCAAGCTCGGTGACAGTTTGCAATTGAGCGCTGTTGAAATGGACCATCCCCGCTTCAAAAATAGCGCCGATCAAACCCAGGAAAGGGACAGCGATCATTGCGAACTCGACCGCGGTCGAGCCCTTTTCGTTGGACAGGAAGCGACGCATTGCGGGTGTTTCTTGCGAAGCTAGCTGGGAGGGGGACGCTTGCCGATCAGCGCGGCGCATTTTTGGAAACCTGTAGCGAAGAGGCATTCAGCACGTGGCTGATTCATCGACGAGGTTACGCGGCAATCATTGCGGTCCTGTTATGTCGATTCCCAAAATTTTAGAGATAAGAACCTTCCGCTATCTTCCGCTGTTCGAAAGTGGCCTTCAACATTTCCATCTTTGGTTGACGCGAGCCCGAGACGGCAGTTGAAGCAAATCAGCCTTCGATCGTCGACTTCTTAACGACGTCGGCTCTCAGCAGGCCTTCCGGTCCGCCTCCAGAAAATTCTAACGTTTCGCGGCGGCTGCTGAACCATCATGCAACTTCATATTCGCGATCGTCTCCGCCTGGAATGCCGTGGAATCCTTCAAATTGACCGTCGGCAGGCAATCCGGGTTGCATGCATAGGACTCACGATGGGGCCCGCGCTGAACGGTAAGAGTGTCATTGGCCGACACCACTCGGATGATCAACTCGCCAACTTGAGCGCCCGTTCGATCTAAAACTATGAGGTTCGTCGTCCCGAAGCTCTTGCCGGTGATCACAAGGAGCTGATTATTTTTCAACATCGTCACATCTGCAACCATCGGATTGCCGATAACGAGGGTTTGCGCGCCTTCAGGCATTTTCACAATTCGCGCATAATCCATATCGACAATGATCGGCTTTTCCGGCTCCTGCGCTGCGGCAAGCGCGGGCGCGAGGCACAGAGATACAAGAGCATAAGCGAAGAGCTTGAGCCCGCGTGAAAGCCACCATGAGGACATTATCGACCCCGTCCACGATTGATTATGCGACGTCTCATTCGACCTCGCAGCTCTATAAGCTCCGGCTCTGGCCTCCGCCAGATAGGAACAGCCGCCGCCGACGGTCGCATGGGAGTGTTTGGCCTGCGAACGTCGGTCGTACAAGAATAAAACATCGAATGGTGAATCTTTACTAAAGAAAATGGCCGTCTTCCGCCCCTGGCTGGCCGATGGAGCAAAATGGGTGGTGGCGCCACTTGTCTGTAAGCCGGATGAGGCAAATCGTTAACGAGGGTCAATCGAACTTCAAAAACCGCGGCAAAGCTCTTTGAACCATTTTCACCACTTTAGCGAGTCCACGTGGATTCCGACTATCCAGTTAACGATGGCGCAATGGGCGCTTCCTAGGATGTCCATGTTCTTCGGGCGCTGACGGTCGCTGGCGCTTGGAGCAGGAGCAACGACAAATACAAGGAGCAAGAGTATGAGCAAGTTTCTCGCGCGTTTCGTGAAGAATGAATCTGGCGCAACGGCCATCGAATATGGTCTCATCGCAGCGCTTATTTCGATCGCCATTATTGCGGGCGTCCGCTCGATCGGCTCGAAGCTGTCGAATACGTTTCGATACGATCCAGAATGCTTTACCGGCTTAATTAGCCTCTTAAAGTTAGCGTCGTTTTACGACCATTACGGCCCCGATCAGTCGGGGCCGTTTTTTTTCGATCGTTATCGCGGCCCGCTTTCCAGAGCCGGAAGGCTCACCGAAAGCGAAAATCAATTGCTCCTCTTTCGAGTCTCCGGAATTGAAACTCATTGCATCATGATGCTAGCGACCTGCACGATTTTTTAACAATAAATTGGAGTTCAAAAGATTTATTTGTGATCGCGTTCGACAACGCAGTGCAGCTCTGTAGCGCCCAGAATCCTTGGCTCTGCGGAAATAGAAGAAACGCCCCGGTCTACGAAATAAATATCGCGGAAGCATTTTTTACCGATGCATAAAAGCTGCTTGCGCATCACAACGGTTTGGTAATTCGCCAAAATTATATTCGCGGGGTCGGTTGCAAAGACAGCGCATAGACGCGCAGTTTGGCCAGCCAAAATAGGAGTAACAAGATGAAGTCTTTTCTTGCGCGTTTTGTGAAGAATGAGTCCGGCGCCACGGCCATCGAATACGGCCTCATCGCGGCGTTGATTTCGATCGCCATTATCGCGGGCGTCCGCTCCATCGGCTCGAAGCTCTCGAATACGTTTCAAACGATTCAGACTGCGCTTCCCGCCTAAGGGAACACGACTTCGGAGCAAAAACTGCCGCTATCAAGAACGGCCCCACTCGGGGCCGTTTTTTTACGATACGATAAGATTACTTTTCGATTTCATCGAAATCGCAGGCCAAACCCAACGGGTATTTTATGGCGTAAGTTCAGATAGTTATCTCCAAAATCGTCTTTAACTGAGCGGCTTATTTGGCAAATCCGTAAAAAGGAAACTTTTGGAGCAATCCTCTGGTAAGGGGGCACGAGATATTTTCCTGCGTCGGTTGTGCATCGCGTCGCGCTTTGGCCAGCCCTAACAGGAGAGAAGACCATGAAGACCTTCCTCGCGCGGTTCATGAAAAACGAGTCCGGCGCAACGGCCATCGAATATGGCCTGATCGCCGCGTTGATTTCGATCGCCATTATCGCCGGCGTTCGTTCGATAGGCAGCAAACTATCCACCACCTTCGACACGATTCAGAACTGCATTGCCTGCGTAATGCGTCACGCGACGCGTTACGCGCCAATACATCCATCGCAAAACGCGGCCCTCTTCGGGCCGCGTTTTATTTGCGCAAGGCGTCTTAGCAGGGACGCCCGCCGGTTAACGGCCGATCAATCAATCTTTTATAAGATGCATGAAGTCACGCTGGCGTCGATCATGATCGCTATCGTAAGGGAGCTCAGCCCATGATCCAAGCGGTTGCGTTGGTGATTTTTCCCATGCTCATGGTGTTTTCCGCGTTCGCTGATCTCTTTACCATGACGATCCCAAATCGCGTGTCGCTCGTTTTAATTGGTAGTTATTTTCTACTTGCGATCTATCTGCAATTGCCATGGCAAGTCGTGGCCTCCCACGTCGCATGCGGCGGAGCCATCTTGCTTCTGACTTTCGTATTATTCCATTTTGAATGGATCGGGGGCGGGGATGCGAAGCTCGCGGCTTCGACGGCCTTGTGGTTCGGTTGGGATCATCTTCTGGATTACGGCCTGACCGCATCGATCGCTGGCGGGGTTCTTACGCTGATCATCATGGAGCTTCGGCGGCATGATTTGCCATCAAAGATATTATCCTATCGCTTCATCGCGCTTTGGGCGGATAAGGGAAACGGCGTACCCTATGGAATTGCGCTCGCAATTGCTGGTCTGCTGATCTATCCGCAGACGCATGTTTGGGCGCGGCTCGGCGGCCTTTAAAACGCGTCGTTCGAGGCTTATTGCTATATTAATAAAGTGTTTGCGGAGCATCGCCCCTTCACGCCTGGAAAGTTAATTTTTAATTAATGATTTTGACTGATGCGCGAAAGAGCCGCGTATTTTTCGCCTCATTTGGCGCCGCAGGATAGTTGACCGTTGTTCATTGCATTTCATCAGGCGCGCTCGCATACGCCGGGAGTCAAGTCTCTCAAGATCAATGATTTTCTATCATCGTCGCCCGCGTCTTTTGGATCCCGACGCTCCAGTTCGAACTCGACGCGAATTGATAATCGGCGATTTTAAGGCACAAAAATGGATATCGGACGATTTGTAAGAAGTGATTAACCCTAATTTGACGTTTATCGTTTTGAATCCGAACTGTCCTCATTTGGGCAGGACGTTCGGAATATCGAAAATGAACAAGGCGCAGATCGTGGTTCTTGGCGTCGCCCTGGCGGCGGGGGGCGCGGCCTTCTTGATGATGAGCGGTGAAAGCGCGCCGCCACCTGTTGCGACGGCGCCGTCGACCATTGACGACGTCCTGATTGCGACGCGTGACCTACCATACGGCGCTGCGTTGATTGAGACCGACACATCCTGGATTCCATGGCCAAAGGAGTATGTTCCGAAGGGTGTCGTTCGCAAGAGCGAGGCTCCCAACGTCAAGGACGACATTCGCGGAGCCTATGTGAGAACTCCAGTGGCGAGTGGCGAGCCTGTTCGTCGTGAACGCTTGGTGAAGGGCCAAACGGCCGGGATGATGTCGACGATGCTTCCTTCGGGCAAGCGCGCTGTCGCCATAGACGTGTCCGTCAACACCACGGCCGGCGGCTTCATTCTCCCGAACGACCATGTCGATGTGATTCGCACGTTCCGGGATCAAGAGCAGACAAAGGACCGCGGCGTCGAAGTCGTCAGTTCCGAGGTCGTGCTTTCCAACGTTCGCGTCCTGGCTATGGGACAGACGGTCGAGACCAAGAACAGCGAAGTCGCCATCACCAATTCCACGGCGACTTTGGAGTTGGATCCCCGTCAAGCAGAACAAGTCGTCTTGGCGCAAAAGACCGGAAATCTTGCGTTAGCGTTGCGCGCCCTTGTCGACGCAAATCCATACGATCAAACCAATGACGTTCCGGATGATGCGGGCGGTCCAATGACTGTGGTTCGGCATGGCGTCTCGTCGATTTTGCAAAGTCGTTAGAAATCTCGATTGAACAGCAGGATGAAATGAGTCATCGCCAAGGAGCGTCGCGAATGAGCCGCTTGATGCATAAGATGATAGGCGCCGTTTGGGCGATCGCAATAGCCGCAATCGGCGTGGCGGGTTCGATCAATTCAGCGCGCGCGGAGAATTGGGGCGTCGAGTCGGGGGACAATGCCGTTCTTGCGCGCAGCATCTCCATGGGCGTCGGCAAATCCCTCGTCGTCGATTTGCCGCGCGACGCGACCGAGATCGTCGTGGCGAATCCAGGCGTCGCCAATGCTGTCGTGCGTTCGGCGCGAAAGCTTTACATCATGGGCGTCGACGCAGGCCAGACGACGATTTTTGCTGTTGATCAAAATGGCCGGCAGATCGCCAATCTCGAAATCAGCATCGGGCGCGATGTCGGAGAATTGGGGCCGCTGTTAAAGGCCGCGTTGCCGAGATCGAACATCGTTCCGCGCACTGTTAACGACTCAATCATCCTGACCGGCAACGTCACATCTCCATCCGAAGCCCAGCGCGCGGTCGATATCGCCAAAGGCTTTGCGGCGACGAAGGTCGCTGCAAAAGGAGGCGCTAATGGCGCTGCAGGCGCCAACCCTGACGGAATGGTGGTGAACGCCCTGACCATCAAAGGCGAAGATCAGGTGATGTTGAAGGTCACGGTCGCGGAGGTTGAGCGTAAGATCATCAAGCAGCTCGGACTTTCTGCCCAGCAAGGCGGCGAGACCATTTTGCGCGGCGGATGGGGCCAGCTTGTCCAGGAAAATCCGTTCGCGATCAATTCAACCTTCAGCAATAGCGCTTTGCAGATCAACGGACCGAACAACACGACCGCCACTCTCAAGGCGTTCGAACGCTACGGCGTGTCTCGCGTTCTCGCCGAACCGACGCTCACGGCAATTTCCGGTGAACTGGCGAAATTGACGGTGGGCGGCGAAATAGCCGTGCCGGGGTCTTCAAGCTGCGCGGTCGTTAGCGGAGGCATTCAAACATACTGCACGCCAAGCATCGTCTTCAAACCCTACGGCGTCAATCTCACCTTCACTCCCGTCGTGTTGTCGGAAGGACGAATCCAGCTTCACCTGTCGACCGAAGTGACAGAGATCGACCTGCAAAACACGTTTACCTACGCGCAGATTGCAGTGCCCGGCTTCAAGACCCGCAAGAATGAGACGACAATCGAATTGCCTTCGGGCGGTTCGGTCGCGACGGCCGGACTTTTGACGCAGAAGTCTTCGCAGGCGATCAACGGTTTGCCGGGGTTGCTCAATTTGCCGGTTCTTGGCGCGTTGTTTCGTTCTCGCGACTTCCTTCGCGAAGAAACAGAGCTGCTCGTCGTCGTCACGCCTTATACGACCAAGACGCTTTCCTCGCAGGAGGTCTCGCGGCCCGACGATGGATTTGCAGACGCGAGCGATCCTCAAACGTGGTTGCTTGGACGCGTGAACCAACTCTACTCCAGCCGCAACAATCCGCAGATCATGAAAAATTTCAAGGGCCGCATCGGATTCATTCAAGACTGAAACCGATCGCCTGCGAGGGATAGCGCACATGTCGAGACAATTATCGAATGAGAAAATGAACATCGGCGATGGGGCCGGCGCTATGAGACCGTCGCTTCGCCGCCGGGCTGGATCGCTGACATTGTCCGCAGCTCTGATGTTTCCTCTTGCAGCATGCGGCGTGAACAGGGTTCTGCCGCCCCCTGCGGTCGCATATGATTATCACGATCGTCATCCGATCGTCGTAGCAGACGCGCCAATCTCAATCGATATTTTTCCAAACACAGGCGCTCGCCTCGATTCAAGGACGGTTTCGCGCATAAGGGAATTTGTCACCGACTATCATAGGTTCGGGCATGGGCAAGTTACGCTTCTTGCCCCGAACTCCGGTCCGAACGTCGCCAGGTCGCGCGCCGGCGTCGAACAGGTGCGTCATGTGCTCGCCGCTGCGGGATTAAACGGTTCCGTCTTTGTCGGCACCTATCCAGTAGGCGATCCCTCACTCGCTGCGCCGCTGCGTCTCTCTTTCATAGGGATCAAAGCCAAGGTCGCCGGTCGATGCGGCGAATGGCCAGCCGACCTTGCGTCCGGCTCGTCCTTGGAAGGATGGCAGAACACGACCTATTGGAATTTTGGTTGCGCCAATCAGGCGACATTAGCTGCGCAGGTCGCCGATCCGCGGGATCTCGTGACGCCGCGCGCTGAAGATCCAGGCGATATCGAAATGCGGATGCGCGCGATTGGCAAGGTTCGCATTGGCGAAGATCCGGCCACGAAGTGGGAACAGAAGGCGACCTCCATCAGCACAGTGGGAGGAAACTGATGAACGACGTTAACCTGCAAATAGACGATCACAACGAGCACATAGCGCAGATCGCGCCTGTTCCGAGAGTTTCCGTGCAAGCTTTCTGCGAAACGCAGGCGGTCGCGCAAATGATCGAAGAGGCGAACCTCGATCGTCGGATGGGCAAGGCTCATATGAAGGTCCATATGGGCGGCGCCGCGGCAGCCATCGAAGCCTTCAGGTCCGCTCCGACGCCTAACCTCATTGTGATGGAGACGACTTCAGATCGAGCGTCATTGATGTCAAGTCTCGAAGCGCTCGCTGAATTTTGTGATCCAGGGACAAAGGTCGTCGTTCTCGGACATGAAAATGACATCGCGCTTTATCGGGAGCTGACGTCGCGCGGCGTCAGCGACTATATCGTGGCGCCCGTCGCCGTTCTCGGTTTCATCGGACATGTGTCGCGCCTCTACAATGGCTCGACTAACGAAGCGCTTGGAAGAATCATCTCGGTCGTTGGGGCGAAAGGCGGCGTCGGCGCTTCGACGATCTGCCACAACCTGGCCTGGTCGATCTCGCGCGAACTCAAGATGCAGACGGTGCTGGCCGATCTCGACCTAGCCTTCGGCACGGCGGGGCTCGACTTTAATCAAGATCCGCCGCAAGGCATTGCCGAAGCTGTGTTTGCGCCCGAACGTCTCGACGCAAACCTCGTCGACCGCTTGCTGTCCAAATGCAGCGACACTCTGAGCCTGCTGGCGGCGCCGGCGACGGTGGAAAGAGCCTACGATCTTCAAGAAGCGATGTTTGACGGCGTGATGGATATCCTTCGCGCCACGGCGCCAGCGATTGTGCTCGATGTTCCGCATCAATGGACGGCTTGGACTCGTCGGGTGCTCGTCGCCTCAGACGAAGTGTTGATCGTTGCCGCGCCCGACCTTGCAAATCTGCGCAATACAAAGACTCTGGTTGACGCTCTGCATGCGGCGCGTCCAAATGACGCCAAAGCAAAAATCGTTTTGAACGGCGTCGGCGTACCGCGCCGTCCTGAGATTTCTATCGCCGACTTTGCGAAGGCGATCGACAGCCAGCCTCTGGCGATTATTCCCTTCGAGCCAAAGCTGTTCGGCACTGCTTCAAATAATGGGCAGATGCTCGCGGAAATAGAGCAGGGCTCGAAGATCGTAGAAACCCTGGATGAACTCGCTCGCGTAACAATGGGAAAAATCGGCATGCGAAAAGGGAAAAAGAAACTTCTTGCGCCACTCATTGAACGTTTTTCGCGGCGCAAGGCCGGGTAATTCAAAACAGCCTTACGAATTCCGAAGGAAGAGTTGATGTTTGGAAAGCGGACAAATATCGATGGGGCGACTAATGTAAGCGTCAAGCAGGCGCCTGCGGCTGTTGCGCCCACGCCCGTCGCCCCAGCTCCTTCTCAGGCGCCAGCGATTCCGACGCCGCCCCCGGCGCAAACAGAGCAAAAGAAGCCGGAAGAATATTACGTTACGAAGAGCGTGATTTTCGGCGCGCTGATTGAAGCGATCGATCTCGCCCAGCTTTCCAAGCTCGATCCCGAAACAGCGCGCGAAGAAATACGCGACATCGTCAACGAGATCATTTCAATCAAGAACGTTGTGATGTCGATCGCCGAGCAGGAAGAATTGCTCGACGACATCTGCAACGACGTTTTGGGATACGGACCTCTCGAGCCATTGCTCGCGCGCGACGACATCGCCGATATCATGGTCAATGGGGCCGATAAGACCTATATCGAAGTCAGCGGCAAGATTCAGCTCACCAACATACGCTTTCGCGACAACTCACAGCTGATGAATATCTGTCAGCGCATTGTGAGCCAGGTCGGCCGCCGCGTCGACGAAGCTTCTCCGATCTGCGACGCGCGCCTCCTTGACGGCTCCCGCGTCAACGTGATCGCGCCGCCGCTTGCGATCGACGGCCCAGCGCTCACCATTCGTAAATTCAGAAGGGACAAGCTCACTCTCGATCAGCTCACTCGGTTCGGCGCGATTTCACCGGAGGGAAGCGAGGTTCTGAAAATTATCGGGCGCGTGCGCTGCAACGTCCTGATCTCCGGCGGCACGGGCTCCGGAAAAACGACGCTGCTCAACTGTTTGACCAATTACATCGATCTCGACGAGCGGGTGATCACATGCGAAGACGCGGCGGAACTGCAATTGCAACAGCCGCATGTCGTGCGGCTCGAGACGCGCCCTCCTAACCTTGAAGGCCAGGGCGCCGTCACGATGCGCGATCTCGTCAAGAACTGTCTGCGTATGCGTCCCGAACGCATCATCGTCGGCGAAGTTCGTGGACCCGAAGCTTTCGATCTATTGCAAGCCATGAACACCGGCCATGACGGTTCGATGGGCACATTGCACTCGAACTCGCCTCGCGAGGCGCTCGGGCGTCTTGAATCGATGATCACGATGGGCGGCTTCTCTCTACCCGCGCGCACCATCCGAGATATGATTGTTTCGTCGATAGACGTCATCATTCAGGCCGCGCGTCTTCGAGACGGTTCGCGCCGCATCACGCATATCACCGAAATCATGGGCCTCGAGGGCGAGATTGTGACGATGCAGGATTTGTTCGTCTACAACATCATCGGCGAGGACGCGAATGGCAAGATCATTGGCCGCCACCAATCGACGGGCATCGGGCGTCCGAGGTTCTGGGAGCGAGCACGGTACTATGGCGAAGAGGAACGCCTTTCCGCGGCGTTGGATGCTTCGGAACATCGCGACGGCGCCGCTTAGCGTTAGGAGGGCGTGAAAATGAGCCAGCAAACCATCATTGTTTCCGTCCTGATCATGCTGTCGGTCGCGGCGGCGATGTATGCTTTCGTTTATCCCTACCTCTCGGGCGACATCAAAGCGCAAAAGCGTGCAGCCGCGCTTATGACAAATGGCGACCGCGCGAACTCCATCAAGGGGATCGATCCCGTCAAACGGCGCAAGCTGATCGCCGATAGCCTCAAGGACATCGAAAGAAGCAAGAAGCGCGCGACGCTGGAGCAGCGGATTCAGCAGGCAGGCCTATCGATATCGCGTGGAGTCTTCATGGCGTCGGCGCTCGTTTTCGGTCTGCTCGTTGGAGGAATTCTTTTTGTAACGAATGGCGAGTGGCTTGTCGTGGGCGGCGGCGTGCTCGTGGCGACGCTCGGCTTTCCGAATTGGCTCCTCGGTTTCTTAAGCCGGCGACGCATGACGAAATTTATCCAGGCGTTTCCTGCCGCCTTGGACATCATTATCCGAGGCGTGAAAGCGGGTCTGCCGGTCGCCGATTGCTTTCGTGTGATCGCCAGCGAGGCCGCCGAGCCTGTGCGCAGCGAATTTCGTAAGATTGTTGAAAGTCAGGCGTTGGGCCTATCCGCCGGCGAGGCGACAGACCGATTTGCAGAGCGCGTCCCTGTTCCGGAAGCATCCTTCTTCGCAATCGTCATCAGTATTCAGCAAAAGGCGGGCGGCAATCTGTCGGAGACACTGCAGAATCTCTCAAATGTGTTGCGAGATCGCAAGAAGATGAAGGCGAAGGTGAAAGCCGTGTCTTCCGAGGCAAAGTCTTCGGCGGGAATTATTGGCAGCCTGCCGTTCCTCGTCGGGGGCGCCGTGTATTTCATGACGCCTGCCTATATGAGCGTCTTGTTCACGACATCGACGGGTAAGATGATTATTGGCGCCAGCCTGCTCTGGATGCTCATCGGCATCCTCATTATGCGCAAGATGATCAACTTCGACATCTGACATATCGGCGGTTTCCCGGGATATTCGTGTTTAGTGTGCAACGAATGGGTTGCGTTCTTGAGACCAGAGAGCGGATGAATGATTGACGATATCGTCAGACACGCAAGCGACGGACGGTTTATGACCAGCCTTCTCGTTGCTCTCGCAGTAATCGCGACCGTGGTCACGATTGCGATGCCGCTCCTGAGCACGGATACGTTGCAGCGCCGAATGAAGAGCGTGGCGAACGAGCGGGAGCGTATTCGCGCGAGGGAACGAGCCGCGTCGAAAGCTCCAGGCAAAAGTCTGCGCCAGAGGCCAAAGCAATATATGAAAAACGTGGTCGACAGATTCTCTTTGTCGACATGGCTAAATACCGAAGACGCAAAAATCAAATTGGCTTCGGCGGGCTTTCGTGGCCCGCAAGCTGAAATTGCATTTCTGTTCTTTCGCGCAATAATGCCAATTGTCTTTCTTTCTCTCGCTTTGTTCTATCTCTTTGTGATCGACGACTCGGACTGGCCGATTGCTCTCAAGATCGGCATCGCAGTGGCGGCCGCCTATGTCGGCATCAAGAGCCCGGAACTCTTTCTCAGCAGCACGATCTCAAAACGTCGCACCTCGATGCGTATGGCGTTTCCTGATGCGCTTGATCTGATGCTGATTTGCGTCGAGTCCGGCATGTCGATCGAACACGCATTCCGGAAGGTGGGCCAGGAAATTGGAGCGCAATCGGTTCCGCTCGCCGAAGAGTTTGCCTTGGCGACGGCCGAGCTCTCTTATCTTCCAGAGAGACGATCCGCTTATTTGAATCTTGCGGCGCGAACGGGCCTCGACTCGGTAAAGCAAATCGCCACAGTGCTCATCCAGGCGGAGAAATACGGCACTCCGCTCGGTCAGGCTCTACGCATTACGGCGCAGGAAAGCCGCGATATGCGCATGATGGAAGCCGAGCGTAAGGCGGCGTCGCTGCCGCCAAAGCTGACCGTTCCGATGATCGTGTTTTTCCTTCCCGTTTTGATGGTGGTCGTGCTTTCGCCGGCCGTGCTGCAGGTGATGGCGCAGAATTTCTAGGGAGATCGAAATCGCCGGACGCTTTGAGCGCCGGCGGCGCTTTTCTCCCACAACCTTGTGCGTGCGTTCTGGAACAATCGGACCAGGATTGAGTTTTGAGGGAGTGTGCTTGACCCAAAGGGCCTCTCAAAATGAAAATGCTTCCGATCTGCGCCGCCGTCGCGATATCATCGTTTGCTATGACGAATGCCGCGCAGGCGCGCGGATGCATCAAAGGCGCGATTGTAGGTGGTGTCGCCGGACATTATGTCGGACATCACGGCTTCCTCGGAGCAATCGCAGGATGCGCAATCGGCCGTCATGAAGCAAACAAGCACGATCGAGGTTACGCGACATCGCAAAAGTATCGCGACGAGTATCCGCGTAACTAGACAGTCCAGCCCAGCTGCTGTTGATTTATGGCTTAACGATCGCCGTTTAGGCTCGCCTGCTCCTTGACGGGTGGCTTGCGATTTTGCGGCAGGGCGTTCGGCGTCGCCTTCTGGATTTCGCTCCATGTATTGGACTGCGAAATTGTTTGTCTGATGGTCGCGACGTTCGCCGCGGCGTCGATCGGCGATAAATCGTGGCGCGACCATTCTTCCGCCTGCTCAAACTTTCCTTGTAGCGCGAGCACGAGCGCAAGATTTTGACGCACGCGGGTGTCCGCGGTAGGTTGCTTCGCCGCCGTAAGCAATGTTTCTTCTGCGCGGGGAAGCTGTTTGGAGAGCGCATAAGACAGCCCGAGATTCGATAGAACAGTCGGTTCATTGGGCCGGATCTTCAACGCCGCTTCATAGTAGTTGCGCGCGTCTTCGTGATTGCCAAGCTGATCGGCGATTGATCCCTGCGCCGAAAGAATCGACCAGTCCGGTCGCTCGGGCGTATGCGCCCGCGACAACACGTCGGCAGCCTCTTTCAGTCGTCCGGCATCGGCAAGCGATTTGCCATAAGCGCTGAGCACGACCAAATCTTCCGGATATTGGATCGCCAAACCTTGCAAAACAGCAACCGCTTGTGCGTTCCGATCAAGCGCGTGCAAAGCATGCGCATAGGTCAGGGCGGTTGTTTTGTCTTTGCGGTTGGCGTCGTAGCGTCGACCCCAATCCTCAACGTAGCGACGCAGCGCTCCTTCTTCGGTTGGCGGCGTCGTATTGACGGAAGAGCGGCCGATCGAGCCGGTCACATCGTTTATCGTCTTGCCGCAGCCAGAAAGACCAATGAGCGCTAAGATCGCCAGTGCGCTCGCAGCGCACCGCAGCGGGCGCTTCCCGATCGGTGACCTTCGTGTGTGAACGGAGTAGGAGAGTGGGATGAGTGAGACCTTCGTCACGGCGAATCGGTTCCGCTTCTGTTAAGAATGTGCTGGGTTAGCAATAAAGCGTTAACCCTAACGGTTGCTTAACGAGTGGGGCGTGAAAGCGCCGCAAGCCCGACATGAATGCGACGAGGGAAACCGGCGGAGAGGGGAGATGAGCGTTCTTGAAGACTGGACGGAGAAAGCGATCCCGGTCGATTTCGTCAGTAAAGAGAGTTGGCCTGAAATTGCAGAGCGCCTTCCCCCGGACGTCGCGGCATACGCCAGGGCGAGCGGCTTTGAAGGCAAGGCTGGCGCAGTCTTGCTCGCGCCATCGTCAAATGGAGGCGTCGCTCGCGTCTTGTTTGGCGTCGAAGGACCGTCGGCGCGGCGGCGACGCGACCCGTTTGCCGCAGGGAAGCTTGCGACGCTATTGCCTTCCGGCCTCTACCGGCTTGGCGATGCGGTGGACGATCCGAGTTTAGCCGCTCTCGCCTTTCTTCTCTCGTCTTACTCCTTTAGCCGATACAGGAAAGCCGAAGTCCGACGTCCCGCGCCTCTGCGCGCCGCAAGGCGTCGATCGCGCGCGTATCGAACGTATCGCCAGAGCAGTTTCGTTCGGACGCGATCTCGTCAATACCCCGGCCAATGACATGGGTCCCGAAGCGCTCGCGGAAGCGGCGCTTGATCTCGCGAAGCGCTACGGCGCGAAATCCCGCGTCGTCGTGGGCGACGACCTGTTGTCGGAGAATTTTCCGCTCATCCATGCCGTCGGCCGAGGCGCGGCGCAGGCGCCGAGACTGGTCGAATTCACACACGGGCCTGAAGACGCGCTGAAAGTGACGCTTGTCGGTAAGGGCGTCTGCTTCGACACCGGCGGCCTCGACATCAAGCCCTCAAGCGCCATGCTGCTGATGAAGAAAGATATGGGCGGCGCGGCAATTGCGCTCACTCTCGCCTCGCTGCTGATGGACGGCGCTGTTCCAGTGCGACTGCGCGTCATCCTGCCGATCGTCGAAAACTCCGTGTCCGCGAAGTCCTTTCGCTCAAGCGACATTTATCCAAGCCGCAAGGGTCTGAGCGTAGAGATCGGCAATACGGACGCCGAAGGCCGGTTGATCCTTGCCGATGCATTGACGCTTGCAAGCGAGGACCAGCCCGATCTTCTGTTCGACTTTGCGACATTGACCGGCGCCGCGCGCGTGGCGCTCGGCCCAGAGTTGCCGCCGTTTTACACCGACGACGATGCGCTTGCCACGGAGATCGCATCTCACGCGCTTGTCGCGAATGATCCCGTCTGGAGGCTCCCGCTATGGGACCCTTATGACAGCGGGCTGGACGGAAAGGTCTCTGATCTCGTCAATGTCACGAGCGGAGGCTTCGCCGGCTCCATCACCGCGGCGTTGTTTTTGCGCCGCTTCGTTGCAGACCCGAAGAAATGGGCGCATTTCGACGTCTATTGCTGGAACGGCTCCGCGAAACCGGGGCGTCCCGAGGGCGGCGAGATTCAGGTTGCGCGTTTGTTGTATGATCTGATCGAGGCGCGAGCGGCGGGAGGGAGCGCGAGCAAGTGACGAGTTTCGACAGACGATTGACTCCGGCGCGTCCTGATCTAGCGGCGCGACATCTCGAAGGGCGCGTTACCGCAGATCGCTTCGTTGACGGACAGATCATGCAGGTCAAGGAAGGCGTCGTCGACGTAAAGCGCGAACCGCGTCCCGACGCCAGCCTGGATACGCAAGTCGTTTATGGTGAAATTGTCACTGTCTATGATGAAGAGGAAGGCTGGGCCTGGGCGCAGCTCGCAAGCGACGGCTACGTCGGCTGGGTCGCCGCCAATGCGCTTTGGAGCCAAACTTACGAGCCGACTCATCGAGTCTGTGCGCCGCGAAGCTTCATCTACCCGCGGCCCAATATAAAAGATCCGCCATTGCTTGCGACGCCGCTCGGCGCCGAACTGCGGATCGTCGACGAGCGCGATAAATTCTATGTGACCAGCGAAGGCGGCTTCGTCTATCGCTCGCATCTTGCGCGCATCGATGAACCAGCGCCTGATTTTGTCACTGTCGCCGAAACCTTGATTTACGCGCCTTATCTTTGGGGCGGCAAGACGTCCATGGGCGTCGATTGCTCCGGCCTTGTGCAAATGTCCATGCGGCTCGCCGGCATGAAAGCTCCTCGGGACACCGATCTGCAGGAGGCGGAGCTCGGCGACAAGGTTGAGGAGGGCGCTCCACTCCAACGCGGCGACCTCGTTTTCTGGAAGGGCCATGTCGGGATTATGCGCGATGCAACATATCTGTTGCACGCCAATGCGACACATATGCTCGTGGCGAGCGAAGCGCTGGAGGAGGTCCGCGCACGTAATGTCGCCGCGGGCGCGGGGCCGGTGACGAGCATCAAACGATTGGCGAAGACAGTGAGCTGAGATGGAAAAGCATTTATATCTCGAGGACCTTTCCGTTGGAGATGGATTTCGCTCCGGAACGATCACGGTCAGCACCGAAGACATCAAACGTTTTGCACGCGAATTCGACCCGCAAGCCTTTCACCTCGACGAAGAAGCCGCGAAATCGACCATGTTTCATGGCCTCGTCGCGAGCGGCTGGCACACGGCCGCGCTCACCATGCGCCTCCTGACAAGTGGTGGAATGCCATTTCCGAATGGCGTCATTGGCGCCGGCGGTGAACTCGATTGGCCGCGACCAGTTCGCCCGGGCGACAGTCTTCGGGTCGAGTCGGAAATTATCGAGATTATCAGCTCGCGCTCACGCAAGGATCGCGGCATCGTTAAGATGCGAACCAAAACGCTCAATCAAAATGGCGAAGTGGTTCAGACTATTGACGGCAAAACTTGTCGTGTTCGCGAGGCCCACAAGCCGAGACGGCGCAGACGCCGCCTAATCTCTCTCACGCATTTCCATTTTGCAGCGGGGCGGCCTCGACCCGGAAGGCGGCCGCAAACAGCGCACGCGTATATTCGCTTTGCGGCGCCTCGAACAGTTTCGTCGCGGGCCCTTCTTCAACCACCCGGCCGTGACGCATAACGATCAGATGAGCGGCGAGCGATTTCACGACCTTAAGGTCATGGCTGATGAACATATAGGCGAGCGAGCGCCGCACTTGCAGATCGCGAAGCAAATCGACAATTTGCGCTTGCACGGACATGTCGAGCGCCGAGGTCGGCTCGTCGAGCACGATGAATTTCGGCTCCAGCACAATGGCGCGAGCGATGGCGATGCGTTGCCGCTGACCTCCCGAAAACTCATGCGGATAACGGTCCATGGCGGCGGGATCCAATCCCGTCTCCATTAATGCGCGCGCGACGATTTCGCGCGTCTCTTCGAAAGAGAGATCCCGACGCTGCACCGTCAAACCTTCGGCGACGATTTCCGCGACCGACATGCGTGGAGACAAAGAGCCGTAGGGGTCCTGAAAAACGATCTGCATGTCGCGTCGAAGCGGCCGCATATCAGCGATGCTTTTGCCATCGATGCGTTGTCCAAGATACACGATGGGCCCGTCGGACCGGATCAGCCGCAGCAACGCGAGCCCGAGCGTCGTCTTTCCCGAACCCGATTCGCCGACAACTCCAACCGTTGCGCCCTCTCGGACGGTCACCGAAACGCCGTCGACCGCCTTCACGTGATCGACCGTGCGGCGCATGAAGCCGCGTTTGATCGGAAACCAGACGCGCAGATTGTCGGCGCTGACAATGATTGGCGCGTCCTCTTTGGCTTGCGCCGGCGCGCCCTTGGGTTCGGCGGCAAGCAGCGCCTGGGTGTAGGCGTCCTGAGGAGCCGTGAAGACTTGCTCGACCGGACCGGCTTCCACAATGCGGCCTTTCTGCATCACGCAAACATGATCGGCGATGCGGCGCACCAATCCGAGATCATGAGTGATGAAAAGAATCGCCATGCCATATGTCTCTTGCAGGCGCTCGAGCAGAGTGAGGATTTGCGCCTGAACGGTCACGTCGAGCGCTGTTGTCGGTTCATCTGCGATCAAGAGATCGGGTTTGTTGGCGAGCGCCATGGCGATCATGACGCGTTGGCGCTGGCCGCCGGAAAGCTGATGCGGATAGGCTCCGAGGCGACCGCCGGGGTCGGGAATTCCGACTTCGCCCAGCAATTCCACGATGCGCGCGCGGATGGCGTCGCGCCCACGCATTCCATGCAGCTCGAGAATTTCACCGATCTGTCGTTCGATTGTGTGCAGCGGATTGAGCGACGTCATCGGCTCCTGGAACACCATGGTGACCTTGGCGCCGCGCATCGCGCGCAAATGAGGCTCGTCCATTTTCAGCACGTCCTCGCCATCGAAGCAGATGCTTCCGGAGGGGTGATGCGCCGAGGGCGGCAGCAGGCGCACGATCGATAGCGCCGTTATCGATTTTCCCGAACCCAACTCGCCGACGATCGCCAGCGTGCGTCCGCGTTCGAGTGAAAATGACACATGATCGACGGCGACCGTCTCCTTGCGGCCTTGCAAGAAGGAAATCGAAAGATCGCGAACGTCGAGAAGGGGAGCTTTCACTTTGTCGGGCTCCGTCATCTGTACGTCTTTCGCGGATCGAAGGCGTCGCGCACCGCTTCGCCGATGAACACGAGCAGCGACAGCATGAGCGCAATAATGACGAAGCCTGTAAGGCCGAGCCATGGCGCCTGCAAATTCGACTTTCCTTGCAACAGCAATTCGCCAAGCGAAGGAGAACCCGGCGGCAATCCAAAACCAAGGAAGTCGAGCGAGGTCAGCGTCGTAATCGACGAATTGAGAATGAAGGGCAGGAAGGTCAGCGTCGCGACCGTTGCGTTGGGCAACAGGTGGCGCATGATGATCTTGAAGTTGGAAAGTCCGAGCGCGCGCGCGGCGTTGACATATTCGAAATTGCGGGCGCGCAGGAATTCAGCGCGCACGACGTGGACGAGCGACACCCAGGAAAACAACAGCAATATGCCAAGCAATACGAAGAAGCCTGGCGTGAGAAAAGACGAGATGATGATGAGCAGATAGAGCTGCGGCAGCGATGACCAGACCTCGATGACGCGCTGGAAGATGAGGTCGACGCGTCCGCCAAAGAAGCCCTGTATGGCGCCGGCTGCAACGCCGACGATCGAGGAGATGGTCGCCAGAATGAGTCCGAACAAGACCGATAAGCGGAAGCCGTAGAGAAGCCGGGCGACGACGTCGCGGCCCTGATCGTCGGTTCCAAGCCAGTTCCATTCGATGGAGCTGCATCCCTCATTCGGCTGGCCGGGCGCCAGTTTCTTGGCGGCGGCAGCCTCGCATTGCTGCTTGGTGAGCATCCAGGTCGGCGGAGAGGGGGCGGGCATCGGAAGATCGAGATTATGCGTGTCGTAGGAATAACGAATGGGCGGCCAGATCATCCAGCCGTGCGCCGTGATTTCCTTTTCTATGATGGGATCGCGGTAATCCGTCTGCGCGAGGAAACCGCCGAACTTCTCCTCCGGATAGGAGACGAAAACCGGAAAAAGCAATTCGCCTTTATAAGAGATGATGATCGGTCGGTCGTTGGCCAGAAAATCGGAGCAAAGCGACATCACAAAGAGCAGCAGGAAAAGCCAGAACGACCAGAAGCCGCGCGTATTGGCCTTGAAATTGTCGAATCGACGCCGGTCGATCGGGGTCAGCCTCAACCATCCGCTTCGCGACACAGGCGGCGCGAGATGCGCCTTGGCGGCGCCGTTCGTTTGGAAACTGGATGTGACAGTCAACGCTACACCTCACGCGTCTCGAAATCGATCCGCGGATCGATCCAGGTGTAAGTGAGGTCGGAGATCAGATTAACGACGAGCCCCAATAGCGCAAATATGTAGAGGTCTGCGAACACGACCGGGTAGTCGCGATTGACGATCGATTCATAGGAAAGATATCCAAGCCCATCCAATGAGAAGATGGTTTCGATCAGCACGGAGCCGGTTAGAAAAGCGTGCACAAAAGCGCCGGGGAATCCCGCAATCACGATAAGCATGGCGTTGCGAAACACATGACCGTAGAGCACGCGGTTTTCGGTGAGGCCCTTCATTCTCGCGGTCTGCACATATTGCTTGCGGATCTCATCGAGGAAGGAGTTTTTCGTCAGAAAAGTTTGCGTCGCAAAAGCGCCGAGCGTCATCGATATCACGGGCAACGTGATGTGCCACAAATAGTCCCCGATCTTTCCGGGAATCGAGAGCTGCGCGAAATTATCTGACGTGAGGCCGCGCAATGGAAAAATTTGCCAAAACGATCCGCCCGCGAACACGACGATCAGCAGCATGGCGAAAAGAAAACTCGGAATGGCGTAACCAACGATGACGAGGTTCGACGTCCACATGTCGAAACGCGTTCCGTCGCGAACCGCTTTGGCGATGCCGAGTGGAATTGAGATCGAATAGGAGAGCAGCGTCATCCACAATCCGAGCGATATGGAGACGGGTAGCTTCTCCCCTATGAGCTTCAACACGCTTTCGTCGCGAAAATAACTCTTCCCGAAATCGAACATGGCGTAGTTTTTCACCATGAGCAGGAAGCGTTCCCACGCCGGCTTATCGAAGCCGAATTGTTTTTCAAGTTCCGCGATGAACTTCGGATCGAGCCCCTGCGCGCCGCGATATTTGGACGAGGAATCGGCGCCGCCGCCAGCAGACTGCGCCGCCGTCGTCTGTCCGACGTCGCTGCCGCCGCCCGAAAAACGCGACGTCGCGCCGACGTCGAACCCCTGCAATTGAGCGATGATGCGCTCGACCGGGCCGCCCGGCGCAAATTGCACGATCGCGAAGGAGATGAGCATGATCCCGAGAATCGTCGGGATCATCAAGAGCAGTCGTCTTGCGATGTAAGCCGCCATGCGATCAGCGTCCGGTGAAGTTGATCTTGCGCGCCTTGTCTTCTTCCCACCACCAAGTGGAGGCGATGCCGGGATCGAAGCGGGGATAGCGTTCGGGCCGGCCGAACAGATCCCAATAGACGAGGCGGTGCACGGGATTATACCAATGCGGAATCCAATAGCGGCCGGCGCGCAATACGCGGTCAAGGGCGCGGCAAGTTGTGACGAGTTCGTCTCGCGACGACGCGATCAGCGCCTTGTTGGTGAGCGAGTCCACGACCGGGTCATTGACGCCGGCGAGATTGCGCGATCCATGCACTTTGGCGGTTTCGGAGCCAAAATAATTGCGCAGCTCTTCGCCGGGGGAGTAGGACATCAGCAAGACGTCGTGCACCACGTCGAAGTCGAAATCCTCGAGACGTTGCTTGTATTGCGCGGCGTCGACGACGCGAATGCGCGCATTGACGCCGAGCAGCTTGAGATTCTTGACGAATGGTTGCGTATGACGCTCGAACATATTCGAGAAATCAAGAAACTCGAATTCGAGCGGACTGCCGTCAGGCAATCGCAGCATCCCGTCCTTGCGTTGGCAGCCGGCCGCCGCGAGGAGATCGGCGGCGCGCTTCAAGAGTGCGCGATCCTGACCCGATCCGTCCGATGTCGGCGGCGAAATAGGCTCGCCGAAGGCGTCTGGAGGCAGCTTGTCGCGGAACGGTTCGAGCAATGCTTTTTCCGCATCGTCTGGCAGTCCCTTGGCGGCGAGCTCCGAATTTTCGAAGTAGGACGAGATGCGCCGATAGGCGTCATACATCAGGTTGCGGCTCGTCCATTCATAGTCGAAGGCGTAGCCGATCGCCTCGCGCACGCGGGGGTCCGCGAAGGTCTTGCGACGCGTATTGAAGAACCAACCCTGAATATTGGGAATGTTGGCGTTGGGAATTTCAACGCGCTTGACGCGACCTTCCTTGAAGGCCGGGAAATCATATCCCGTCGCCCAGATACGAGCGATGTTTTCTTCGCGTTCCGTAAATGCGCCGGCCTTGAAGGCTTCGAAGGCGACATTGCTGTCGCCGAAATACTCATATTTGATGCGGTCGAAATTGGCTTGGCCGACATTGACCGGCAAATCCTTGCCCCAGTAATTCGGCACGCGGTCGAAGGCGATGTAGCGGCCTTGCTCCAGCGCGCCGACTTTATAGGCCCCGGAGCCGAGCGGAGCTTCCAGCGTCGTCTCCTCGAACTTATGCTTGGAATAATAGGCCTTGGAAAAAATAGGCTGACCCACAAGCGTCAATGGCGCATCGCGCGTGCGTCCGGGCGCAAAGCGCACAAGCAGCACATCGTCCGCTTCGGGTTCCGCGCTCACGACGTCGCGAAGCATCTGCGCGATGACCGGATGCCCCTTGGTCTTTAGAATGTTGATGGAGAAGGCGACGTCGGCCGCCGTCAGCTTTGATCCATCGTTGAAGCGCGCTTCGGGACGCAGCGAGAATCGATAGGTGAGCTTATCGTCCGAGACGCGCACGCTCTTTGCGACGAGGCCGTAATAGGCGTCGCGCTCGTCGAGACTTTGCGTCATGAGGCTGTCGAAGGTCAGCGCCATGCCCTGCGCGGGGTTGCCGCGCAAAATATAGCCGTTCAGCGAATCGAACGTTGGACTTGGAGGCGATATCGCGAGGACGCCGCCCTTGGGCGCGTTCGGATTGACATAGGCGAAGCGTTTGAAGTCGGGCTTCTCGGCCAATTCGCCGAACGTCGACAGGCCGTGACTTTCAACACCGTCGCCGGGGGCAGGAGCGGCCGCCGCGTTTCGAAGCCCCGGCAGCGACAAAGTCGCCAGGCCGGCCGCGCCGGTTTTGAGTACAATGCGGCGGTTTGGAAAGGCCAGACGAAAGTCAGTCAATGGGCGCCTCGGTTGTCGCGTCGGCGTCGTTTCGCCAGCGGTTTGGATGATTCGAGCTGATTATGTCGCTTTTTGGCGTCCCCGCCAGTCTCGCCGCGGGCCCCGTTCGGGCTGGTTCGGATCATCTGTATTCGTTCCTTGGCGTCGCGGAAACCCCCGGAAACTGGATGGTTCACAAATCCCTCGTTCTCGATTAGGGTCCGCGCGAAATCACGGCGCCTGCATCTGGCGCGCGCGACGCGTCGAAAAGCGCCTCCTCGCCAAGCAACGGTTGCTTCGCGGAGCGCGCTATTAAGAAGGGACTCCATGGCGAAAGAAGAATTGTTGGAATTTCCTGGAATCGTGACCGAGCTATTGCCCAGCGCGATGTTTCGGGTCAAGCTTGAGAATGAGCATGAGATCATTGCACATACGGCAGGAAAGATGCGCAAAAATCGCATCCGCGTGCTTGAGGGCGACAAAGTCCTGGTGGAGATGACGCCTTATGATCTCACTAAAGGGCGTATCACCTATCGTTTCAGATAATCGTTTGGCGGTGAGGCATGAACGTGACATTTGACGCGACAGCCGCGCGACCGAAGTTAGTCCTGGCGTCGGCCTCTCCCAGAAGACTTGAGCTTCTCCAACAGGCCGGCCTCGACGCCGACGCGCTGCTTCCAGCCGAAATTGACGAAACCCCGCAACGCAACGAAACGCCGCGCACGCTTGCGGTGAGGCTGGCCAGCCAGAAGGCCGTGGCGGCGCTCAAGATCAAGGCCCTGCAGCCCGACCTCGGCAATTGCTTTCTCATAGCCGCGGACACGGTGGTGGCTGTCGGCCGGCGCATTTTGCCAAAATGCGAAACCGGCGACGAAACGGAGCAGTGCCTGCGGATGTTGTCGGGCCGTCAGCATCGCGTCTACACCGCGGTCAGCCTGATTACGCCGCGCGGACAAGAGCGGCGGCGATTGGTCGAAGCGCGACTGCGCTTCAAGCGCCTGACGACCGCCGAGATCGACGCTTATATCGCCACCGGCGAATGGCGCGGAAAGGCGGGCGGTTATGCGATTCAGGGCCGTGCGGGCGTGTTTCTCGTAAAGCTTGTCGGCTCCTACACCGCCGTCGTGGGCCTTCCGCTTTATGAGACCATCAGCCTGCTTGCCGGCGAGGGTTATCCGGTGCTGGCGCCCTGGGTTCACAACCAGTTGCTCGCTTAGTCGTCGATGTAGCGCCGCGCGAATCGGCGTCCCAGCCGCGTGAGAATCTCATAGCCGATCGTGCCGGATCGCGCGGCCAGCTCGTCAATCCCGATCACGTCTCCGAGCAATTCCACGAATGCGCCGCGTTTCAGCGACTCAGGCGGCGCGTCTGTGACGTCGAGCGCCACGAAATCCATGGACACGCGCCCGACAAAGGGGCAGCGGACGCCGCCGACGATGGCCTCAGCCGGCGGCCTGTCGGGGCCGATGGTCGCGGATACGGGAACGCCGTCGGCGTAACCCACTCCGAGGGTCGCAAGCCGCGATGGACGCGAGGCGGTCCAGGTGGCGTCATAGCCGACGGACTGGCCGGCCTCGATCTCGCGCACGGCCAGAATACGGGCTTCGAGCCGAACGACAGGGCGCATCGGGTTTTTCCGTCCGGGCAGGGGATTGCCGCCATAGAGCGCATAGCCTGGCCGCGTGAGATCGAGGTGGGGGCGCATGGGAAGGAAAACGCCGGACGAATTGCACAAGGAGGCCGCGACGCCCGGAAAATGCGTCCGCGCCCGCTCGAAGTCCGCAATCTGGCGCGCGTTGCAATCATGCTCGGGCCATTGCGAGCAGACGAAATGGCTCATGACGAGCGTCGCCGACACGCCCTTGGCGACGGCGGCTGCGGCTCTCTCCGCATCTTGATGCGCGAGCCCCAGCCGGTTCATTCCGGTGTCGAAATGCAGCGCCGCATCGAGCGGGCGCCCCAGCAGCTGGCCGAGCGCCGCCCACTCCGCAATTTCCGAAAGCGACGACAGGGTGGGACGCAGATCGCTGCGCGCGAGACGCTGCGCGGCGCCGGGCGCCAATCCCTCCAGCACATAGATGACCGCCTCCTGCGAGATGGCGCGCGCGCGCTCGCCCTCGCAGACATTGGCGACGAAAAACGTTCTGCAGCCCGCGGCAAGCAGCGTCCGCATCGCGGCCTCGAGCCCGATGCCGTAACCGTCCGCCTTGATGACCGCGCCGCATTGCGCGCCTTGCGAATGCGACGCAAGCAGGCGCCAGTTCTCCGCAAGCGCGCGGAGATCGATGGCGAGTATTCCGGTTTCGACCGTCTCGGGTAGCGAGGCTGCGGACATGAGATCTCGGCCGGACTGGGTATGATTCGAATGAGCCGCCATTGTAGCCCCTGCGGCCGCAGGAGCGCGAATTTCATTTATGGCGGCGCTTGCGCCTTGTGCGGACGCCCGCCCGCCCATTATGGTCGTAACTGCGTCAAATGCTGAGACTAAGAAAGCCCGCGATCCCGCAAGGACGCTCGCAGTTCGATGGAGAGAATGATGCTTCGCTATTTTGTCGTGACTGCGCTCGTTCTGCTGCCCGTCGGCGCTCTCGCCGACAAGCAGGCCGCGGATCAATGCGCCGCCGCTTTGCCGCAGGACGCCAAGCTCATCTACGACACGGTCGCGCCCGCTCTCACGCCTGGCACGCCGCCGAAAGACGTGGTGATCGAGAAGACCCGCGCCCTCGCGCTGTCCGGGCAAATCTCGCGGCTCTCCGCGCGCGACAACGCCATGAAAGCCGGCGACTGCCTCAGGGCGCTGCGGTAGGCCCGGAGCCCTCAAAGCCACGCTTCATTTGGTATAAACTTTGCTTCTTCAAAGCCGATTTGACTGTCACGGTCCTAGGGCGAGAGGATTTTATGCCGCTTTACGCTTACGCTTGCGAAAACTGCAATGCTGAATTCGAACTTTTGGTTCGCTCCTCCGATGTCGCGGCGTGTCCGTCCTGCGGCAGCGAGAAATTGCAGAAGCAGGTCGCCCGGATTTGCGGAGAAATCAAATATCCCGCCATTGCGAAATCCTGGCGCCGGGCTGCAGCGAGCGCCGGAGACCTCTCGAATTTCAGCAAAAAAGAGCTGCAAACGAAGAAGAGCTGAAAAAATCGCTCTGGCTCGATAAATGCTTCTAGCGAGACGGAAGCGTTGAGTGTTCGCTCGTGCGGATCGAAAGCCATCATGGCTGTCTGACGCGCTGCTCGCACTGACCCCTGAAGGGACGGTCTCGCTTCCTCGTTTCGAGCCTATTCGGCATTGAATTCAATCAGGGGCTTCATGCTCGCGAGCATGAAGCCGTTCTCATACATATCAACTCCTCAAAGCGCGCGGACATGAAGTCAGCGGCTCGCAGCGCTGCGTCAACCAATCGCGATCGACCGTGATGTTTTTGAATCATTCAAGAATGGGCGGAAACATGGGTAGTGATCATGACCTCCATCGAATCTTCCGCCTTTCAACGCCTCGAAGCCGAAGGCCGGCTTTTGAAGTCCACGCACAAAGCGCCGACGCATAGTGCGGGACGCTTTGGTTTTCGCGGCGAAATCGCCATCACGCTCGATCCGCCCGTCACCCTGGAGGCGGCGTTCGCCTCAGCCGAAGAGGGCGATGCGGCGCTGTCGTTTCTTGCGGGATCGCTCACAAGCTACAAGCAGCTTCCGGCTCTCGTCGAAGCGCTTGGCGCGAATGTGAAGCCGGAGGGCAAGTATTTCATTTATGTCAGCGATCTGGACAGCGCGTCCCGCTATCAGATCAGCTTCGACGGCGTGCCCTTATATGTTCTGCCGATCGACGGCACGTCGGTTTATAATGAGCTGATCGATTTTTTATATCTCGATAAAATGAAGATGAAAAAGTTCGATACGGCCGAAAAGCTCGACGCGATCGCCGATGGCGCGGCCAAATATGATCAGGTCTATGAGGCGATCAGCTATGAGGACGGGCTGGAGCGGCTCTGAGCCGCCCTTCCGCGCGATGCGCCCCGTGGCGTAAACCGCCCGTCATGATTGGCGGCTTTGCGCCATTCGCGTCTGTTTCGTGTCGCCCCCTCCCTGACCCTCCCCCGCTCACGCGGGAGAGGGGACGCTAGCAATCAGCGTTTTGGGAAATTCGTGAGTTCCTCTCCCTCTTCCGCGAGCGAAGCGATGCGGGGGAGGTGGCGGACTCTCTTCGAAAGGCGCATTTATGCAGGCTGCGTCAGTTGACTGCGCCGATCGACCGCTGGTTCCAGAGGGCCGGTTGGCGCATCCATGGCGAGATCGAGGGCCGCCACTCGACGCGCCGACGCCGACCAGTTCGCTATGCTGAGAGCGTTATCGGCCAGCCAATTGAGGGAGAGCTGCACCTGCAGAAAGGCGGCCGCCGCCTGCATCAGATCGCCGAGCGTCATGTCGCCTGCGAGATATTTTGGCGCGCCGAGCAGAAGCGGAACCACTGGCGCGAGGAGATTGTTGGCGTGCGTCAGAAAGACAATTTTTGTCTGGCCCTGAATGACTTGATCCCATGTCTTCGCAAGTAAATTCAGAAAGCGATCGAAGGGATTGCCATTGCCGTCTCTTGCATCGACAGGCGGCGTCCGATTTGGGATGAGAGATATTCGCTTCCGTAATGGATAGCGGAGATAGTTTTCAATGTCTCGACGCGTGTCCTCGTCGCCTTCGGCGATTGTCGTCGCTTCGAACTCATGCCGGGCTCGGGTGAGCGCATAGCGAAAATGCGCTTCGGAGGCGGCTTTTTCTTCGACGCTTGCGACGAGCGGGCGCCCGAGCACCCACATTCCAAACGATGTGATCATGGAATAAACGACGACGGCGAGAACGAGATATCCGGGCACGACAAAATCGAAAAGTCTTATACGACCCGCCAACTTGCCACAGGACGACGACGAAGGCCGCCGACACCAAAAAGATGTTGATGACGCCCCCGGCAAGATCGACGAAAAGTTCAATGGCCAGTCGGCCATCGTCGGCGATGCGGGCTTCCGGATTGTCAATCGCAGGCGATATTGCGCATTCGCGGCGAGTTCCGTTCTGCAGCCATCTTTCAACGAGAGTGGCGGTCAGCCATAGCCGCCAGCCGAGCTGAAGGCGCATGCGGAACTGAGTCGTTGCAATTGAGGCAAGGCCAATTCCGACGGCCAGGATCGCCAGTTGCAGGATGCTTTGAACGATTGCATCCACTGCATGTGTCTGAAGGGCGTCGAAAAAGCTTTTCGTCCAGCGATTGACCGCCAGCGCCATGAGCGTGTTGACGACGAGGCAGGCGAGAAATCCTATTGAGAGAATCCACGCTGCGCCTTGCGACTGGCCTCTCCAGTAACCAATGGCGAGTAGGACGAAACGACGGATCAAGCCACTCCTTTCGAGCCAAGATCGGCTAAAATTGATTGCGGTTTTGCCTGTGCGTCGCTGCGGCGTTTACGACAGCAGCGCTTGTGATTTGTGGATATCCGGCTGATCAAGAACTTACTTTACGTGTCCGCATGCGGTGAAGCAAGCTTATTGCTGAGGCTCCGATTAGTTGCTTGCGCGTGCCTGCGGTGAATTGTCTGCGCGACCTATTGCCGCGATTTTTTCGATCGATATCGGGCTAAAAGATTTGATTAGCCTTGGAGTGATTATGTCGATCGGATCGGATAAATTCGCCTCGCCAGGAGCCTTTAGATTGGCCCTGGCGCTAGCGGTCTTTTTGCACCACACGACCAGTTTCAACATCGGCCTGCCCGCCGTGCTGATCTTTTTCGTGCTCAGCGGATACTGGGTCGCCACCATGTGGGCTCAGATTTATTCGAAAACCTCGTGGGCTTATTTCACCTATCTCACATCGCGCATTTGGCGTGTCGCGCCGGTGTTCGCTTTATGCTCGGCGATCTCCTGGGCGCTCTTGATAAGCCGCGGCGGCGCGCCGGATGGCGTCGGCAGCCTGACGCATCAGATTTTTTCGAACATCATGATCCTCGGTTATAATTCGCTGTCCTTCCAAGCCAACATCCCCGCGTGGTCGTTGGACATGGAGATGCAGTTCTATCTGGTCGCTCCCATCGTCGTTTTCCTCGTTTCGAGAAACATGGTTGCGCTGTTCGTCTGCGCTCTGTTTACGCTCTTCTCGCAATGGATCGGCGGGTCGACGACTGTGGCGCCGTTTCTCTATTTCTTCGGCATCGGCGTCGCGTCGGCCAGTCGCGGGTTAAAGCCCGGTCGAGGGCTGGCCTATGCGTCGCTCGCTGCGACGCTGACGGTGCTCTTTCTATGCGCTCTGGTGCTCGTCAGGGACGTCATGCTCGACGAGCCGCATAAGGCGCCGCTGCTCGCCTTCGGCAGCACGACAAGCTTCCTCATTGCGTTGATGATGACGCCCTGGGCGCTCTACACCACGAGCCAGAAGGGCGGTTCGAACGACAGAATGTTCGGCGATCTGTCGTATATTTTCTATCTGCTGCATTGGTCCGTGCTGGGAGCGCTCAGGACCGGCGAGGGTTCTTACCTCGATCGAATTCTGCTGTGCTCAGAGGCGCTCGTGGTGATCCTCGCCGCATCTTATGTGATCTGGCGCGTGTTCGATCATCCGATCAACAAATGGCGATCCGCTTGGGTTTCCGGCCGGCGTATCTTGCTCGAGCCCTCCCGCGCATTGGGCATGGACGGCGCCGGGCTTGGGCGCAACGCGCAAGCGGCCGCGTAGCAGGCTTGGGTTCAGCCCCAACGCAGGCGTCGCCCCGGAGCTTCGGGTTCGCCTGACCGGCGATTCCGTCAGACGCCCATACCCAGCGCAATCCTAGCCACGGCGTGGTAGGTTGACAGCTTCAAACGTGCTGTGGCTTCAACGTCATGGCGACGCTGTCAGTTCGGCTGGGACAAGGTTCACAATGCTCCATTGGGCGCTGCGACTGGGTTTTCTGTTGGCGGGTTTGGGCTGCGTTTTGCTGTTTGGTTTGAAACGTGGGGACGAGCCGGCCGTCAATTGCGCCACTGCGAATAGCGGCGAAGGCGATTATAGAATTCTCGTTGTCGGAGAATCCTGGGCCTCGGAGGGTAAGTTCTTCCCGGAATTGCCCCAGACCGTATCGGACAGGCTCCACGGGAGGGGCGTCCGGGCGTGCAGCATCGGTTTTTCCGGCCGTAGCTCCAGACTTTTATATTTCGAATTGCGCGAGAAATTTCCGAAGGACAAAATATACGCGCTTTTCGGAGCAAAAAAGCCGGACAAGGTCATCCTCATGACCGGCGTCAACGACGAGATTCAGCATGTTGGCGCAGCCAATTATGTTGAATACACCAAGAAGCTCAGCGAGTATTTTTCGGACGTCGACGACGTGGAAATCATTTCACTGCCTCGTGTGAATGAGCGCAGGTTCAAACCCCCGAATTTATTCAGCTACGTCAAGCGCTCCATACTGAGATGCCTGTACGACAACTGCGATTTGCAGATCAACGACCTCTACAGGATCGCACTGTCGAGAGATCATCCCGACCTGCATATGATCGAATTTGATAATTTCATCGATCAATATGAAGGGCATGAGCAATTTTATGCGAGCGACGGCGTGCATCTAACCGACGAGTCTTTGCACAAATACGGCGCGTTCATAGGAAACGCGACATCGATTAGAAACGTCACGGCGCAAAGAAAATAGCGCTGGAGACGGCTCGTCAGTGAAACGCATCCGGGAGAGATAAGTCGGTCGTGAAAACGCGCCTTGCGGAGAGCGAGGGAACGTCTTTCCACTTTTTGCCCCTGAAGGCCTTAACGGAGGCGATGATTTCCTCCGCCCTGCAGTTTGGGCAAATGTAAAGATCGTAGGTGACGATCGCCCGTTCGCTTTTGGGCGCAAAGGTTTTTTCTTCAGGCCGCCATTCGACCAGCTTTTGCACATCTTCCAGATCGCTTGTTTCGAAGAGATCCAGCACGCCGGTGGTTTCGTTGAAAGTCAGCGGCGGAGTCGTTGTGCTCTTGAGCTTGCGGACGCGGGCGGCGCACAGCACGCATCTTGGCGCCTCTCCTATGAGCGACAAGCTTAACGCTCCGCCGAGGATCAATCCGACGAATTCGATCGCGGCGAGATAGTATTCGCCTTCGCGGATCTTATCGCCGTCGTTCGCGCTCAGTTTGGTGAAGACGAGATCGAGATAGCTTCTGAAATCGATCAGCTTGTTCGCCTTGTAGCGATCATCGAGCGCGAGCGTTTCGTCCAACGCGTAGATCAGCACGACGGTGGCGACGGCGAGCGTCAGCAGCGGGATGGCGTCGCTCCATTTCGGCTTCGCGTTGAAATAGCGCGCCGCAAGAACGGCCCCACTCGCGCCGACGAAACCGATCAGCGCGGCGCCCACCGGCGCGACAAGCCAGAACTTGAGCGCATAGAGGTTGTATCCAAGGTAAGAGGCGATGAGCGTATTGGCGGCGACCGCCAAAAGGCACGTCAGCCCTACGGAGACGATGAGTTTGAAATGGCTCATGGCTGCTGTTCTTTGGCGCCCCACGATCAGACTGTCGGATAGCGGTCAATAAATCATCACGTCTATGTGGCCGAGCGTGTCCCCTTTCGGGGCATTAAGATGGCGGAGCGGAGGGGACTCGCGCAGGTGGAGAGCCCTGCGGGATCACGCTTCGCGATAGAGCATCAGCAAAATGCCCGAGAGAATAAACGTGACCGGCCAGACAAGGCCTGCGATACGGCCGGCCGGCTGATCGTCCAGGCGTATCTCCAGCCAGCGCGCGCCGGCTGCCGTTATGCCGAGCAGGGCGATCGGCGTGTGGCTGATTTCGATCAGCACCTCGCCCTTGCCGTCTGTGTGCCCGTAATGCGTCAGCAGGAACGCCGCCGCCGCCCCCGTCGTCAGCGGGAAAATAAACGACGGCCATGCCGACTTGAATTGGTTCAGCCGCACGCGCCATTCGAAGATCGCGAAGGCGGCAATGAGCGCGATAATGAGCTTATGTTGCGCAATCTGAGGATCCCGCAGGCTTTGCCAGAAACCGATGCGCCCGAGCGGCCAGGCGACTTCGTCGGCGCGCATCAGGAGAAAAGCTGCAAGGACCAAAAACAACAATGGCCAGTGTCGAGCGTAAGGAGCAGCGCGCCGATTGTGCTGAAGCAAGGCGAAAACGCCCATCAGAAGAACGATGGCGCCGGCGAAATGATGATTGATTTCCGCCCAGGCGATGTCGGCGGCCTTTGCTTCCGCGGACGGTTCCGGCGTCGCGTCGACGGCGGCGTCGCTCTGTTGGCCGGCCGCTTGGGCCGCAGAGAGCTCGGCGTATTGGGGGCTTTTGAAGCGCGGCCAATGCGGCGCAAAACGCTCGGAAATTTCGTTCCAGGAGGTGTGTTCCGTCAGTGCGTCCGTTGGGAGCGACGAAGAGGCGAGGGCGGCGGCGCAGAGCAGGACGGCCAGTCCAACCCCGACCTCCACCTCCGCGAAGCGAGACATTGTTTTTGTCTCGCTCGCGGGTTCGCGTTGAAGTCTGCGCACCGTGAAAAAATTTGCCGCCCCGAGACAGAGGAGGCCAAGAAGCAGCAAGACCTTCGTGCTGATCAAGACGCCGTAATTCGTCTCAAAGAGCGCTTCAAAGGATCCCGTATATTGGAGCGCCATGAGCACGCCGCCGACCACCAACGCTGCGACGGCGCCGACGGACAGCATGGAGAACCGCCGTGCGACGGGTCGACGCAAGTCGCCCCCTTTCGACATCGTCAACGCGACTAGGAAATAAGGAATGCCGCCGATCCACATGGAGCTCGCAAGCACGTGAACAATTTCGGACGCAATGAGCGTCGCATCGATTTCGGTCCGGCTCACCGCATGGGTAAGACCGATGTGGGCGACAACGATCAGCAACGCGAGTTCGATGGCGAAGAAACGCCACTTCCAATAGACGCCGCTGTCGCGCGCGATCAGCGCGAGAGCGCCCGCAAGGATCGCAGAAACGAGGCTGATCAGGACAGCGTTGGCGCTGACGGCGTCTGAGATCGCGACCTGCAGCGTGCCCATCAGCATCGCGGTCAGAACGCCAGCGGAGACGAGTTCCCCGACGACGAGAGCCAGGGCGCTCCAGTAGAGAACGCGCAGGCAACGACGAATGAGCTGATCCGTTTCCGCGCCGAGCGTCGCGCTTAGCGGATAGACGACGAATGCTAAGAAGGAAACGCCGCCGACGACGAGCGCTTGCGTCGCCAGGAGGCAGCCGCGCAGGACGAGGTCAAAAAATCCGTAGAAGTCGACGAAGAGCTGCATGGCTAGCGCTCGACGCGAAACTTGATTTCGCCCTGGGTGAGATGTCCGTCGACGCTGAGCGTCTGCCAATGGAGATTGTAGGCGCCGGGCGGTAAATTCGACGCTTCCGCTTTCAATTCGTCTTGCGCTGGAATCGCTTCGAGCGGAAGAACGACTCCGCCCTCATTCGGCTTGACGAGCGTCATGCGCGAAAGCTTTGAGTCGACCCTGCTGTTGAAGTGAAGTTCGATGGCGAGGTTGTCGCTTGAGATGATCGCGCCGTTCTCTGGGAACGCCGCCACAAGGGACGCGTGAGCGAAGGCTGCTGCGGGCGCGAGCGCCGTTGCGGCCACAATGAAAGGGAGTGATTTCCAGTGCATGAACTGCTCGACTGAAACTTGGCGATCATCAAAGGATAGGCTCTTGGATACGTGGCTCGCGCACGCCATCCGACAAGCGAGACATTCCACTTTACGGGAGGGCCGGCAGCTCGCCGCGGGGGTCGGAGGCCTTGTCTTGTCGCCGCCGGGCGGGGTGGCGGGACGCAATCGTCCCCAAAAGGCCAGGGGCGCAAAAATGCCATCTCTTCGCGGTTGCGGCGCCAGAGCGATTGAACTATCCACTTAGGAAGGATTTCAATCGACTGAGAGGAAGCGTCATGACGGACGCCCGTCACGAGAGCCTCGCCGAAAAGCGCCCGCTGTCGCCGCATTTGTCGATCTATCGGCCCATGCTGACGATGATGATGTCCATCGCGCATCGCATCACCGGCGCCGGGCTTTATCTCGGCGCGCTGCTGCTGGCGTTGTTTTTCGCCGGAACGGCGCTGGGATCTGGAGCTTTCGGCGCGGTGTCTTGGATCCTGGACTCGGTCATCGGGCGCCTGATTATTTTCCTGTTCAGCTGGGCGCTGTTCCACCATCTGCTCGGCGGCGTACGCCATGCCCTATGGGATCGCGGCGTGTTTTTCGATCCCAAAGGCCGCGAACTTGCGGCGCAGGCGACGCTCTATGGCGGCGTTGGGCTCACCATTCTGTTCTGGATCGTCGTAGCGATCTTCGGCTGAGCCAAGCGCAAGGAGAAACCGATGACCCTTCCCCCGGCTTTCAGAAGCGGCAGAATCGGACGCGGCGCAGCCTATACCGCCGATCGCTCGGGCTCGACGCATACGAAAATCATTCGGATCTCGGCCTTCCTTCTGGCGCCGCTCGGCGTTCTGGCGCTTTGGTTCATCGCCGAGGCGGTCGGAAAGTCCTTTGAGGGCGTTCGCGCCGAAATCGGCCGTCCGTTTCCCGCATTCGTGCTGATCGCCTTCATCTGCGTCGCCATGTATCACGCGCGAATGGGCGCGGATAACATCATCGACGATTATGTCCACGACGAAGCTTTGAAGGCGAAGGCGCTTACCGCCAACAAATGGCTGGCGGTTGCAATCTGCGCTCTTTGGGCGCTTTCGATTTTCATCATCGCGGCGTCCAATTAATGCGTTTGAAAATTCGACGCGGTCTCGACGGCCGTTTTGAAAAGGCAGTGTGATGGTTGGAAATGGAAATGCGGCGACAACTACCGTTTCTTACGGCGGTCGCGCTTATGAAATCGTCGATCACACCTTCGACGTCGTCGTCGTCGGCGCAGGCGGCGCAGGATTGCGCGCCGTCGTCGGCTGCGCCGAGGCGGGTCTGCGCGTCGCTTGCGTCACCAAAGTCTTTCCCACGCGTTCGCATACGGTCGCGGCGCAGGGCGGCGTCGCCGCAGCGCTCGGCAATATGGGGCCGGACGATTGGAAGTGGCACATGTACGACACCGTCAAGGGCTCCGATTGGCTCGGAGACCAGGACGCGATCGAATATATGTGCCGCAACGCGCCTAAGGCCGTCTACGAACTCGAACATTGGGGCGTGCCTTTTTCGCGCACGGAGGACGGCCGCATCTATCAGCGTCCCTTCGGCGGCATGACGACCGATTACGGAAATGGCCCGCCCGCGCAGCGCACTTGCGCCGCCGCCGACCGCACCGGCCACGCCATGCTGCACACCATGTATGGCCAGGCGCTCAAATATCACACCGAGTTCTTCATCGAATATTTCGCCATCGATCTCATCATGGACGCGGAGGGCCGTTGTCGTGGCGTCGTCTGCTTGCGGCTCGACGACGGCACGATCCATCGATTCCGTTCCGCGCTCACCGTGCTCGCCACCGGCGGCTATGGGCGCGCCTATCTTTCCGCAACGTCCGCGCATACCTGCACGGGCGACGGCAACGCCATGGTGCTGCGCGCGGGCCTGCCGTTGCAGGACATGGAGTTCGTGCAGTTCCACCCCACCGGCATTTACGGCGCCGGCTGCCTCATTACGGAAGGCGCGCGTGGCGAAGGCGGCTATCTCACGAACAGCGAAGGCGAGCGTTTCATGGAGCGCTATGCGCCATCCGTGAAGGATCTCGCGCCGCGCGACATGGTCTCGCGCGCGATCACCGTGGAAATCCGCGAGGGCAGGGGCGTCGGCAAGCAGAACGATCACGCCTATCTGCATCTCGAACATCTCGATCCGGCGATCCTGCATGAGAGGCTGCCGGGGATTTCCGAGTCGGCGCGGATTTTCGCGGGCGTCGACGTGACGCGCCAGCCGATTCCGATCCTGCCGACCGTGCACTACAACATGGGCGGCATACCGACGAATTATCACGGCGAAGTGCTGATGAAGAAAGGCGACGACGCCGACGTCGTCGTGCCCGGACTGATGGCGATTGGCGAAGCGGCTTGCGTATCCGTGCATGGCGCCAATCGACTCGGCTCCAATTCGCTGATCGATCTTGTGGTGTTTGGCCGCGCGGCGGGACAACGCGCCGCGGAGCTGGTGGAGCCCGGCGAAATACAGCCTGAGCTGCCAAAGGATTCGGCGGATCTCGCGCTGTCGCGGCTCGACCGCTTCCGCAACGCCAGTGGCAATATTTCCACCGCGTCGCTGCGCGACAAGATGCAGCGGACGATGCAGTCGCATTGCGCGGTCTATCGCACCGGCGAGGTGCTGTCGGAGGGCGTCGCCGAAATCAATGCGGTGTGGCGCGAGAGCGCAGACGTGAAGATTACCGACCGCTCGCTGATCTGGAATTCCGATCTCATCGAGACGCTCGAATTCGACAATCTCATCGTGCAGGCGGTGGTGACGATGGAGTCTGCCGCCAATCGCAAGGAATCGCGCGGCGCGCATGCGCGCGAGGATTTTCCGCAGCGCGACGATAAGAATTGGATGAAGCACACGCTGGCGTCGATCGATCGCGAGAAGAAGACGGCGTCGATCGATTATCGCCCGGTGCATAGCTATACGATGTCGAATGAGGTCGCTTACATCGAGCCGAAGGCGAGGGTGTATTGATGTTTGTGATCTTGGCGGCCGCGTTGATCGATGATCCGTCATGCCCGCGCTTGTCGCGGGCATCCACGCGATTACACCGCCCGAGGGTTGCCAGAGAAGATGTCGCGCGTTCGTTGCGTCCGACGTCCACACGAAGTGTCCTGGCGTGGATGGCCGGGACAGACCCGGCCATGACGCTTCTGCGGCACACCGGATCGTAAAGTCGAGGAAGACATGGTCGAATTCACCCTTCCCAAGAACTCGCAGCCGGTTGCGGGCAAGACCTGGCCGAAGCCCGAGGGCGCCACGAATCTGCGCGAGTATCACATCTATCGATACAATCCGGACGACGACGCCAATCCGCGCATCGACACTTATTTCGTCGATATGGACGACTGCGGGCCGATGGTGCTCGACGCGATCATCTGGATCAAGAACAACATCGATCCGACGCTCACATTCCGCCGTTCCTGCCGCGAAGGGATTTGCGGCTCCTGTTCCATGAACATCGACGGAACCAATACGCTCGCCTGCACGAAGGGCATGGATGAGATCAACGGCGTCGTAAAAATTTATCCGCTGCCGCATATGCCGGTGGTGAAAGACCTCGTGCCCGATCTGACCGCCTTCTACGAGCAGCACGCGGCGATCGAACCGTGGCTGCAGACGAGAACCGCCGAGCCCGAAAAGGAGAGGGTGCAATCGCCGCAGGATCGCGCCAAGCTCGATGGGCTTTACGAATGCATTCTTTGCGCCTGCTGCTCGACCGCCTGCCCCAGCTATTGGTGGAATTCGGATCGCTTCCTTGGTCCCGCCGCGCTGTTGCAGGCCTATCGCTGGATTGTCGACTCCCGCGACGAGGCGACGGACGAGCGGGTGGGCTATGCGGATGATCTCTTCAGGCTTTACCGTTGCCATACGATCCTGAACTGCACCAAGGCCTGCCCCAAGGGCCTGCATCCCGCCGCAGCCATCGCCGAGATCAAAAATCTGGCCATCGCCCGCGACGCCTGAGTTGCCATCAAGCCGCCGAGAAGGCATTTTAGAACCGCCGGACGAAAACTAGGAGATATCCGTCATGCGTTGTCGCGAGAGCCTCGTGATTTCGGTTCTTTTTTTGGGCGCCATGGCTTTTCAGGGAGCCAGCGCGCAGGAACTCTCTGTCGATCCCAACACGCTTGATTCATCTGGCGTGAGCGCGAAGCATACGGCAAAGAAGGCCGCCAAATCCCGCAGCGCCGCGCCGAGCGCCAAAGCCGACGACAAGAGCGGCAAGGCCGAGAATCGTCAGTTCGGCGAACTCGAGGGCTGGTCGCCCGGCAAAGCGCCGCCAAAGCCGAAGGATAAGGAAGAGCCGAAAAGCAAATTCGGCAATGGCTCCGCTCCCGTCAGCGTTACGCCTTCGGGCGGCATGGCTGTCGGAATGCCCTTCTGATCGGCTAAAGTCCAATTCTCAAACAATCGCCGGCGCTTCGCCGGGCGGAGTTCGCTATGGGTTATAAGGTCGCCGTCGCGGGCGCCACGGGCAATGTGGGCCGCGAAATGCTCGATATTTTGGCGGAGCGCCGCTTTCCCGTCTCGGAAGTCGTGGCGCTCGCTTCGTCGCGTTCGATCGGCTCCGAGGTCTCCTTCGGCGACAAGACGCTGAAGTGCCGGCATCTCGACACTTATGACTTTTCCGACACGGACATCTGCCTGATGTCCGCAGGCGGCGACGTGTCGCGCGAATGGGCGCCGAAGATCGCCGCGCAAGGCTGCGTTGTCATCGACAATTCCTCGGCCTGGCGCATGGACCCGGACGTGCCGCTGGTCGTGCCGGAGGTCAACGCGGCGGCTGCGGCGGGCTTCACGAAAAAGAACATCATCGCCAATCCGAATTGTTCGACAGCGCAGCTCGTCGTGGCTTTGAAGCCGCTGCATGATGCGGCGAAGATTTTGCGCGTCGTCGTCTCGACCTACCAGTCGGTTTCCGGCGCGGGCAAGGAGGGCATGGACGAACTCTTCGCGCAGACGCGCTCCGTCTTCGTCTCCGATTCCGTCGAAGTAAAGAAATTCCAGAAGCGCATCGCCTTCAACATCATTCCTCAGATCGACGTCTTTATGGAGGACGGCTTCACGAAGGAAGAGTGGAAGATGGTCGCGGAGACGAAGAAGATCTTGGATCCCAAGATCAAGGTCGTTGCGACTTGCGTTCGCGTGCCGGTCTTCATCGGACATTCGGAATCCGTGAACATCGAATTCGAGCGGCCGATTTCCGCTGATGAAGCGCGTGACATTTTGCGCGAGGCGCCCGGCGTGCTTGTCATCGATAAGCATGAACCCGGCGGCTATATCACGCCTCACGAAGCGGCGGGTGAGGACGCGACCTATGTGTCGCGCATTCGCGACGATCCGACCGTCGACAACGGCCTCGTGCTGTGGTGCGTCTCGGACAATCTGCGCAAGGGCGCCGCGCTGAATGCGATTCAGATTGCGGAAGTTCTGGTGAACCGCAAGCTCCTGGCGCCGAAGAAGAAGGCGGCGTAGCGGCAACCGCGCTTGCGTCAACGACCTGCGTCTAACCCGTCATGCCCGCGCTTGTCGCGGGCATCTACGCGATAACGCCGCCACCATTCTACGTGTAGCATTTCCCTTGCCTTCCGTCGCAACGCAATGTCCTGGCGTGGATGGCCGGGACAAGCCCGGCCATGACGCGCGCGAAGGTTCGTCGCAACACATATAGCCGCCTTCGGGTCCTACTCCGTCCGGGCCGTAGCCCTCGGCGCCAATGCGCGCGTCGCCTCGTCAACGCTATGGAAGACGCGGCCGTCTCCGCAAGCCGCCAATACCCCAAAATGCTCCAGCAACTCCTGCGCGCGCACAGATTCAAGACGCGCGATGGCGAAATCGACATTGCTTTCGCGGCAGCGCTCGATGAGCTCTCTCAGGATTCGCGCAGCGGTGAAATCGATTTCGACGATGCTGCTCGCCTCCAGCACCACAAGTGAAAGGCCCTTCTCAGCCCTCTCCAGCGCGCGAACAAAGTCGTGGTGGAATTGATAGGCGTTGAGGAACGATAACGGCGCCTGAAATGCGACCACGAGAACTCCCTCGAGTCGTTCGCCCTTCTGCGTCGCGCTTTGGGGCCACCAGATCGATGTGCCCGGCACGCGTTCGAAGATCATGAGCCGCGTCTGCGTCGTCGTCCACATGCCATGCGCGAGCGACAGCAGGATTGAAAGCGCGACGCCGATTTCGACGGGCAGCAACACGACCGCAAGCAGCGTCACGACGACGAGCGCAAATTCCGCGCGCGTGTCTCGCCAGATTGCGACCATTGTGGCCACACGGAAAATGCGCCCCGCGATGAAGAGCAACACTCCCGCGAGGGCGGCATGCGGCACCTGCGCAAGCAGATTTCCTCCATAGAACGCGACAGCCCCAATGAGCGCCGCTGCGAGCAGGCCGGAAAGCTGGGTGCGTCCGCCCGTTTCTGCGACGATGGCGGTGCGCGGCGGGCTGGCGTCCACGGGAAATGAGCCGATGAAGCCGGAAAGCGCGCAACCGGCGCCGATCCCGAGAAAATCGCGATTGACGTCAGGCTCGGCGCCTTCAAAGTCGGGGAAGGATCGCGAGGTTGCGGCGGTCTGCACCATGACGACGACTGCAATGACGACGGAGAGGCCGAGCACTTGCGAAAGATCGGCGAAACCGACCTCGGGAAACGACGGATGCGGTAATGTTTTGGCGATCGGCCCCAGCACGGCGACGCCTTTTTCGTCGAGGTGGAAGTAACGCACCGCGAGCGTCGCGCCGACCAGCGCGATCAGCGCGCCGGGTATGCGCGAGCTGATCATTTCGCCGATGATGATGGCGCCGAGACACGAGACGGCGATCGCGACGGCGCCGAAATTCGTATGCGGCAATCCCTGCAAGATCGCGCCGATGCGATGCGGCAGATCGCCGTGCACGCCCGGCAGGCCGAGCACCGAGGGCGACTGCGAGACAATGATGTGAATGGAGATGCCAGCCAGGAATCCGGTCGTCACCGGAATGGACAACAAATCGGCGATCCAGCCCGCGCGAAACACTCCGGCGCCAATCAAGATCGCGCCGACCATCAAGGCGAGGATTTCCGCGAGCTCGATATAATGGGGCGAGCCTGTCGCGGCGATGGCCGCGAGAGAGCCTGCAAAGATCGGCGTGATGGTCGAGTCGGAGCCTGACGATAAATATCGGCTGGAGCCCAACGCCGCGAAGGCGAGCGAGCCCGCGATGAAAGCGAAAAATCCGACCTGCGGAGAGAAGCCGCCGAGGCGCGCCGTCGCCATTTGCTCGGGGATTGCAATGGCCGCGAGAGTCAGTCCGGCGAGAACGTCATAATGCCAGGTCCGGACGCTCATGAACGCCAGCGAGCGGAAGATCGGCCAGGGAGCCCCGTGAGTTTGCGACGTCGTCATTGATGCTTTTGGCGAGAGGTCCGAAACGGAAATCAATTCTACGCTGCGCTCACTCTGGAGCCTTTCGCCGCGGCGTCATCGCTTGACCGTGAAAATAGCGGGATCGGGCGCCTTCATGCGCTCGATGTTGAACAGCGTCACCAAGGTTTCGAAGCCTTGCGGATCGGTGACCTGCCATTGTTTGAGCTGGAAGGTCTTCGGATCGAAGATCAGCCTGATGTGCGACGTTCCGCCAAAAGTGGTCTTGTCGTCGAAGGAAATCGTCGTGCCGGAATCGTCCGTGACCACGTCCTGCACTTTGACGTCACTGTCCAGATTGATCTTTTCCTTGAGCAGGAATTTCAGGGGCGTTTGATTGATGAAGTAAAGGTCCTGCGTATTCAGCTGGTGGTCGCGCACGGCCACCATTTCTCCGTCCGAGACAACCTCCATGGTCGAAGGGCGCGCATATTCGAAGCGCATGCGGCCCGGCCGGTGAACATGCAATTTGCCTTCGGCGCGTTTTCCGTCTCCGCCGATCTGAACGAAGTCGGCCGAGAGCACCGGCGACGCGTTCAGAAAGGCGTCTGCGCGCTTCAACGCTTCTTCCCGCGTCGGCGGGGCGGGGGGCTTCGCGGGGGCGGCTTCGGTCGCGGGCTTTGCCGGAGCAGCAGCCGGCGCCGCTTGGACAGGCGGGGTTTCGGCCGGTTTGTCGGGCTTCGCCTGAGCCTTGGCCGGCGCTGGCTTCGCGGGCGCCGTCGCAGCCGGCTTGGCCGGCTTTGCATTCGGCTTTTCGGCCTCCTGCGCGGACGCCGCGCAGCCGAGCAGGAGCGTGAAGGGAAGCGCAAGCACGAGAAGAGAAGGTGTTTTTCACGAGCCGATGATTCCGATCGGGTTGAACTGGAGACGCGCGCTGCACTTGACGCCGCGAGCGCCTCATTGGGCCGGGAAAGCATAGCTCATCTGCTCTCCATGTGCGACTTCAACAACGCCTGCGATCGGCTAGCCGCGAGATATGGCGGATATGTGTTGTGCGGCGGGGCTATTCGTCCAGGTCGAACGCGCCGCGGTCAATCCCGCCGCCGACCAGAATTTCGCGTTTGCCGGCATGATTCGCGGGACTTACGACGCCCTCCTGCTCCATCTGCTCCACGAGGGACGCGGCCTTGTTGTAGCCGATCGAGAGGCGGCGCTGGATATAGCTCGTCGAGCATTTCTTGTCGCGCAGCACGATGGCCACGGCGCGATCGTAAAGATCGCCTCCCTCCTCGGCGTCCATGGAGCCGGGAGCCGCGCCCTCGAAGCCCTCGGCGGATTCGTCCTCCGTCGTGATCGATTCGAGATATTGCGGCTGACCCTGCGTCTTGAGATGCGCGACGATTTTCTCGACTTCGGTGTCCGAGACAAAAGGTCCGTGCACGCGCGAAATGCGGCCGCCGCCCGCCATGTAGAGCATGTCGCCCTGGCCGAGCAGTTGCTCCGCGCCCTGTTCGCCGAGAATCGTGCGGCTGTCGATCTTGCTCGTCACCTGGAAGGAAATGCGCGTCGGGAAATTCGCCTTGATCGTGCCGGTGATGACGTCGACCGAGGGACGCTGCGTCGCCATGATGAGATGAATGCCGGCCGCGCGCGCCATTTGCGCAAGACGCTGGATCGCGCCTTCGATGTCCTTGCCGGCGACGAGCATCAGATCGGCCATTTCGTCGACGATCACGACGATATAGGGCAGCGGCGACAGCTCCATCGCCTCGTGTTCGAAGATGGCTTCGCCGGTTTCGCGATCGAATCCCGTCTGCACGGTGCGCGTGATGTGCTCGCCCTTGGCTTGCGCTTCGGTCACGCGCGCATTGAATCCGTCGATGTTGCGCACGCCGAGCTTCGACATTTTCTTGTAGCGGTCCTCCATCTCGCGAACCGCCCATTTGAGCGCGACGACCGCCTTTTTCGGATCGGTCACGACGGGCGTCAGCAGATGCGGGATGTTGTCGTAGACGGAAAGCTCCAGCATTTTCGGGTCGACCATGATGAGGCGGCACTCTTCGGGCTTCAGCCGATAGAGCAGCGAGAGAATCATGGTGTTGATGGCGACCGATTTGCCTGAGCCGGTGGTGCCGGCGACCAGCAGATGCGGCATGCGCGCGAGATCGACGATGACGGGCTCGCCGCCGATGGTCTTGCCGAGCGCGATGGCGAGCTTGTGCTTCGTTTTTTCGAAATCCTCGCAGGCGAGCAATTCCCGCAGATAGACCGTCTCGCGACGATGGTTGGGGAGTTCGATGCCGATGGCGTTGCGGCCGGAAACGACGGCGACGCGCGCCGAGACGGCCGACATGGAGCGAGCGATGTCGTCGGCGAGCCCGATGACGCGGGAGGACTTGATGCCTGGAGCCGGCTCCAGCTCATAAAGCGTCACCACCGGGCCCGGACGCACATTGAGGATCTCTCCTTTGACGGAGAAGTCTTCCAGCACGCCTTCCAGGAGCCTCGCGTTTTGCTCCAGCGCATCCTGCGAAATCTTGGCGCTCGCGGCGGGCTTCTTCGGCTCGGCGAGCAGCAGCAGCGGCGGCAATTCATAGGAGGTCGCATCGAAGGATTTGCGTTCGAAGAGCGACGGCTGCTTTTCGCGCGTGACGCGTTTTCCTTGCTTGAGCGGGCCGACCGGTTCGGCCACGCGCGCGGAAACCGGCGCATATTCGTCGTCGCGCGCATAGGCTCCAACGTCCTCGTCGAACACCGGCTCGCGGCGCGAGTTGAAATGGCCCGAGCGCAAGTAGAACTCATCTTGCGCAATCTTCGGCGTCACGCTCTTCAAAGCCGGCGCCAGGCGCGCGAACTTTCGCGAGAGCGATGTTTTTAACGCCAGGCCCGCATGGATGAGCGCGCCGAGAGACACGAGGGCGACGCCCGGTTCGCCCTCGGCGTCGTCTTCGTCGTCGTCGCGGCGGTTGGGGGTGCGGCTCTTGCCGAAATCGGCGAGCGCCTGCTCGCGAATGTCCTCTTCGCCCTCGAATCCGAAGCCGGCGGCGCCGCTGAGCGTCAATATGGCCATGCTGATCGCCGCAAGGCCGACGACGGCCATGGCCAATCCAGACCCATTGGTGATGCGCCTTGGCAGGGAGAGGATCGCGTCGCCGAGCACGCCGCCAAGCCCCGTCGGCAGCGGCCAGCGATCCGTCACCGGCAGCAGGGAGGCGACGACGGCGGCCGACAGCACGCCGACGATCCACAGCGAAAGGCGCAGCCACGGCCGCACAATGTGGCCGCGCGTCAGGAGGCGAAGCCCCTGGATGGCGATGGGCAGGACAGCCGCAATGGCGGCGAAGCCGATGAGCTGCATGAGGAGATCGGCGGCGATGGCGCCGCCCGTTCCAAGCAGGTTGCGGACGCGCCCGTCGGTGGCGTGATTGAGCGAAGGGTCGCGCGTCGACCAGGACACGAGTGCGAGCGTCAGCGCTCCCGAGCCGAATAGCATGGCGAGGCCGGCGGCCTCCGCCGCGCGCTTTGCCGCGAATTCGCGGACCGGCTCGGAAAAGTGCCCGAAAGTGCTGCTGCGCATCATGTCTGGAACGCCCAATCGCCCGCGGGAACAGCGCCGGCTCGTTGATTGGAGCCGTCTTGGGCGGACGTTGCGGGAAGGGTAGGGAAGCCGGGTTAAGGCGCGATTAACCCTGGCGCGGTTTCCGGCGCGCCCGCATGATGGCCGCATTCAGCTCGCCGCCAAAAACGAAAATCCCGCCAAGCGTATAGAGAAACACCAATGCGATCATGACGGAGGCGAGCCCCGCATAGGTCGAAACATAATTGCCGGCGAACTTTGCGAGATAGGCCCCGAAGGTCACGCCAAAGCCCATCCAGGCCAGCAGCGTGAGGATCACGCCGGGGGCGATCTCGCGCATCGTGCGCCGACCTCCCGGCAGAACCTTATGACAAACGACGAGGACGAACAGCAGAACGAGCGTCGAGACGCCAAAGCGCACGAGCGTGTAGAGCTGTCCGAGCCCTTGCGTGACGAGGGGAGAAACCTCCTGCGCCCAGCGCCATACGAGCGGCGCGAACACCAGCAGGAAGGTGAACGCGAGCAGCGAAAAGGCGCCGAGGAACACGAAGAGAATCGAACTCGAGCCGCAACAGCCACCACGGCCGCGCGTCGCTCTCGCCATAAGCGCGGTTCAATCCGATGCGCAACGCCTCTATGCCGCTTGCGGAGAAATACAGCGCGAGCACGCCGCCAATGGTCAAAAGACCCGAATGCGTTTGCGTGAGGACATTGTGAATTTCTGTCGACAGCGGTCCTGCGATCTGCGGCGGCCATGTCTCGAAGAGCAGCTTCGCCGCGGCGTCTGCGCTTTCCGCCGTGCCGAAAAAGCCCGCGAGCGCGGTGACGAAAATGAGAAAGGGAAACATCGAGGTCAGAAAGGAGAGGGCGATGTGGCTCGCAATGGCCCAACCATCGTCGCTCACGAATTTCTTGTAAGCGTCGTAAAAAATCCTTGCGATGAAAAGCATTTCGCCTCGTCAAGCTTGCGTTCCTTAAGCGACCTAGGCTCCGAGGCCGGGTTTTCAAGACGCGAGACAGGCATTGACGCGGCCGCTTTCGCGCTTACGCTAGTTCTATGGTCCGCCGATTTTCAGTGGCGCTTTACTGTTTTCAGGAGGAAGTCATGATCATTCGTCATTTGATCGCGCCCGTTGCGGTCATGTCGCTGGTTTGCGCGTCGCAGGCGTTTGCGCAACCATTGCCAAAGCGCATTGGCGACTGCGCGAAGACGACGATCAAGGCGATCGAGACGCGCCTTGTCGACGGCTCCAACAATAAGCCTGTTCCGGGATCGGGCAGCGCGGTGCGTTTCACCAATGGCGGCTATCAGGTTTCTTACGACACGGTCGCCGCGATCGAACAGTCGAAAAAGGGCGATGCGGTTCGCATGTGTCTTAAGAGCATTCCGCATAATTGCCCCAAGGGCGACGATCGCGGCCGCGTTTACAAGACGACGAATCTGCGCACGCATAAGACATGGTCGCTGCCCGATGCGGAACATATGTGCGGCGGCGCGTGAGGCGGGCGAGAAGGCTTTTTATTTCGAAGTCTAAATCGTATTTCACCGTCATGCCCGGCCTTGTGCCGGGCATCCACGCCGAGAGGCTGCGCCAGCTGCATGAAGGCGTCAGTCGACGCGCGTCTTGCTTCCTCACGCAACGTCTCGGCGTGGATGGCCGGGACAAGCCCGGCCATGACGGCTTCAAGGTGAATTGACTCTATTGTTCGCGTTGCGCGCTTTCTACGACAACTTGACCCGATGAATCGCCTACAGCGTCATGCCGGCCTTGCGCCGGGCATCCACGCAGAGCGCGTATCGAAAGGCGATCGCCCCTTGACGGACTGCTCACGAGCACCCCGTCGTGCTGCCGCATGTCTCGCACTTCAAGCATGTGCCATTGCGCACGAGCGTGAAATTCGCGCATTCGGGGCAGGCTTCGCCGACATAGCCTTTCATGCGCGCTTCGGCGCGCTTCTCGGCGACGGTCGGCTCGAGCATGCGCGTCGGCTGAGTCCAACCCAATTCCGTCAGCGGCTCGGCGTCCGTCACGGCGTCGGTGCGCAACGCCGTCGCGCCGCGAGCGGCGCCAGAAGCATCTCCGCCGCCTTGCACCACCATCAACCGATCGGTCTTGGAGCGCACGAGGCCCCTGGAGACATTGACGGTGGCGGCATCGGGCGCTTTGCCTTGCTCCACGCCGCCACCCAGCGCATCGTGGCCGAGGTCGTCCGGCGACACATGCGCGAGATCGTTGCGGCCGAGATAGGAGATTGCAAGCTCGCGGAACACATAGTCGAGAATTGACGTGGCGTTCTTGATCGCGTCATTGCCTTGCACCGGGCCAGCGGGCTCGAAGCGCGTGAAGGTGAAGGCGTCGACATATTCTTCCAAAGGCACGCCATATTGCAGGCCGAGCGAAATGGCGATGGCGAAATTGTTCATCAGACTGCGGAACGCCGCGCCTTCCTTATGCATGTCGATGAAGATTTCGCCGAGGCGCCCGTCGGCATATTCGCCGGTATGCAGATAGACCTTGTGGCCGCCGACTGTCGCCTTCTGGATGTAACTCTTGCGCCGGTTGGGGAGCTTCTCGCGTTCGCGCACCACCTGATGCACGATGCGCTCGACGATGCGTTCGGCGACCGCCACGGCGCGCGCCGGCGTATTGGCGGCGACGATTTCCTCGACCTGCTCGTCGACGTCGTCATCGTCATTGGCGATGAGCTGCGACGACAGCGGCTGCGAGAGTTTCGAGCCGTCGCGGTAAAGCGCATTGGCCTTGAGCGCGAGACGCCAGGACAGGGCGTAGGCCTTTTCGCAATCTTCGATGGTGGCGTCGTTCGGCATATTGATGGTCTTGGAGATCGCGCCCGAAATGAAGGGCTGCGCCGCGGCCATCATGCGGATATGCGACTCGACCGAGAGATAGCGCTTGCCGGTGCGCCCGCAGGGATTGGCGCAATCGAAGATCGCATAATGCTCGGCTTTCAGATGCGGCGCGCCCTCAAGCGTCATGGCGCCGCAGATGTGAATATTCGCCGCGTCGATCTCCGCCTTCGAGTAGCCGAGATGCGTCAGAAGGTCGAAGTTCTTGTCCTCGAGCGATTCCGGCGGAACCTTCAACTGATTGGCGAGGAAATCCGCGCCGAGCGTCCATTTGTTGAAGACGAATTTAATGTCGAAGGCGGAGGCGAGCGCCCGCTCCACCGTCTCGAGTTTTTCATCCGTGAAGCCGCGCGCCCGCAGCGACGTGGTGTTGACCGCCGGCGCGTTGGAGAGCGAGGCGTGGCCGACCGCGTAAGCCTCCATCTCGGCGATCTGGCTTTCGCGATAGCCGAGCGTGCGCAAAGCCTCCGGCACGGCGCGATTGACGATCTTGAGATAGCCGCCGCCCGCAAGCTTCTTGAATTTGACGAGCGCGAAATCGGGTTCGATGCCGGTGGTGTCGCAATCCATCACAAGGCCGATGGTGCCGGTCGGCGCCACGACGGAAACCTGCGCATTGCGATAGCCATAGTGTTCGCCCTGCGCCAAAGCCGCATCCCAGGCGCGCGTCGCATGAGCGATGAGATTTTCGTCGGGGCAGGCGACGTGATCGAGCGGAACCGGCGCCGTCGAGAGGCCCTCATAGCCGACGCGCTGTCCATGCGCGGCGAGGCGATGATTGCGAATGACGCGCAGCATGGAGTCGCGATTGGCCGCATATTCGGGGAAGGGGCCGAGTTCGCGCGCCATTTCGGCGGAGGTCGCGTAAGAGACGCCCGTCATGATCGCCGACAATGCGCCGGTGATGGCGCGTCCGGCCTCGCTGTCGTAAGCGATGCCGGATGACATCAGCAGGCCGCCGACATTGGCGTAGCCAAGCCCCAGCGTGCGGTAATCATAGGAAAGCTGCGCGATCTCGCGCGAGGGGAACTGCGCCATCAGCACGGAGATTTCGAGCACGACCGTCCACAGCCGCACGGCGTGTTCATAAGACTCGACGTCGACGCGCTTCGTCTGCGGATCGCGGAACTGCAGCAGATTGAGCGACGCGAGATTGCAGGCCGTATCGTCCAGGAACATATATTCCGAGCACGGATTGGACGCGCGGATCGCGCCGCCCGAGGGGCAGGTGTGCCAGTCGTTGATCGTCGTGTGGAATTGAATGCCGGGATCGGCCGAAGCCCAGGCGGCGTAGCCGATCTTCTCCCACAATTCGCGGGCTTTCAGCGTCTTCGCCGGCTTGCCGTCGAGACGACGGATCAGCGTCCAGTCGCCGTCGGCCTCTACAGCGCGCAGGAAGTCGTCGGTGACGCGCACGGTATTGTTGGAGTTCTGGCCGGAGACGGTGAGATAGGCTTCGCTGTCCCAATCGGTGTCGTATGTGTCGAAGGCAATGTCCTTATAGCCCTGACGCGCAAATTGGATGATGCGCTTGATGAAGCTGTCCGGCACATCGCTGCGGCGCGCGAGCTTGATTTCGCGCTTCAACGCCGGGTTCTTGTCGGGGTTGAAGCAATCGTCGCCGGAGCCCTCGCAATTGACGCAGGCGCGCATGATCGCCTTCAAATGTTTCTTGACGATCTTCGAGCCTGCAACGAGCGAGACGACTTTCTCTTCTTCCTTCACCTTCCAGTCGATGAAGTCTTCGATGTCGGGATGATCGACGTCGACGACGACCATCTTCGCGGCGCGCCGCGTCGTGCCGCCGGATTTGATCGCGCCCGCAGCGCGATCGCCGATCTTGAGGAAGGACATGAGGCCGCTCGAAGCGCCGCCGCCCGAGAGCTTTTCGTTTACGCCGCGCAGCTTCGAGAAATTGGAGCCGGTGCCGGAGCCGTATTTGAACAGGCGCGCCTCGCGCACCCATAGATCCATGATGCCGCCGTCGTTGACGAGATCGTCGGCGACGGACTGGATGAAGCAGGCGTGCGGCTGCGGATGCTCATAAGCCGATTTCGACTTGGTGAGCTTTCCGGTCTTGTAGTCCACATAGAAGTGGCCCTGACCCGGACCGTCGACGCCATAGGCCCAGTGGAGGCCCGTGTTGAACCATTGCGGGGAATTGGGCGCCGCCATTTGCCGGGCGAGCATGTAGCGCAATTCGTCGCTGAACGCCTGAGCGTCTTCTTCGCTGTCGAAATAGCCGCCCTTCCAGCCCCAATAGGTCCAGGCGCCGGCCAGCCGGTCGAACACCTGCCGAGCCGAGGTCTCGGACGTCGTGCGCTGATCTTTCGGCAAAGCCGCCTGCGCCTCGACGTCGGGGACGGACCGCCACAGGAAGGAAGGAACGCTTTCCTCCTCGACGCGCTTCAACTTCGCGGGCACGCCCGCCTTACGGAAATATTTCTGCGCCAGAACGTCGGCGGCGACCTGACTCCAGGAGGCGGGGACATCGATATTGTCGAGCGCGAAAACGACAGAGCCGTCCGGATTGCGGATCTCGCTCTTCGTCGTGCGAAATTCGATGTCCGCATAGGGGGATTGTCCTGCTTTCGTATAGCGCCGCTCGATCTTCATCTTCCATTCCCCTCACCTGCGCGAACATTTGTCCGCGCGCGGCCGTTCGCCGGCCCACGACGCTTTTTCTACGAATATCAAAAACTCGAGAGACGCGCGTTCGTCGCCGACGGCCCGGTTGATCGCCGCAGGGTGGAGGCACGCCAAAAACAAGGAAGCACGCTCGCCTGGCTTGCGCCGGGCGGGGCGAAACGTCCCATGGATCGTTCGCCGCAATGTCATCATTGATGACCTGTCTACAGTGCGCGAGTTTTTTGGTGTCGTCAAGATATAGTGTCGGGAATTAAAAAATCATCAATATCTTGGAAAATTTAGTGGATTATGGGGAAAAGTCGGACGTTTCGACCCGATGAGGCTCGACCAAAGCGAGAGATTCGGCAAGGGGCTTTTTCGATGTTCCGGCGAACTTTCAGGAACCTATTGTTTACACGCGGAAGAGTTGGTCCGCTCCAGAAGAAAGGCGTGATTTTGGGAGTTTTCAGGGCTGAGATAGAGGTAAGGCCCGCTGTCCGAGCCCGCTTGACCAAGCTCAAGCCTCTTGCGAACGATGATCATGACGCCATCGTCTTTCCTCGCAATGTGGAAGGACCCCGCGTCGGAATAATCGATGCGGCATTGGCGGACGCCATCTGTCTTGGTTTTGCAGAGATCGACCTCAGCGGCGGACAATGAACCATTGCAGATCAGACCGTCGCCTTCCGCCATGCAGGCGCCGAGTGAATCGAAGGCCTGTTTGTTTTTCTTCACCCAGATTTCGAGATGAGCGTCGGCGACGAAAGATGGGGGATCGGACGAAGGAATGGCGGTCTTTGTTACATTCAGCCGCACCCGAAGCACGATCTGACCGGGATGGGACGAGAGATGCGCCGCGTCGTAGCGACGTTCGTAACAACCAAGGAGCGGCGTCGCTTCCGATGCGCGGGGCGCGGTCGTCGCATATGAGATCGACAGAAAGAATGCGAGGACGAACAGGCGCGGCGCGCGAGCGCTAAAGATCACAACAGCATCCTTTTTGGTGAAGAGGCTCGGCGCGCGGAAATCTATCAACTCTCCGCGCCGCTCATTGTAGCACGATGTCCGAATCGTCGGCGCGCTTGTCCTTATGGATGGATGTGCGCTCTTCGCCGCGAATGGCGAGCGCGAACATCAGGCTGAAGACGGCGGCCGACATGCACCAGACCGAGTACCAGACGGCTCTCATTTCAAAAAGCGAATAGAAGAATGTCGCCAAGATCGCGACGCCGATGAGCCGGATGATCCTGTTGTCGACCAATAGAAACGACAGCATCGTTATCAGCACATACAGAAACGCGGCCAAAGGCGGAGGCTCTTGGTCATAGGCGACTTCATATTGAAGCGAGCGCCCATTGACGAAAACGTCCACGCCGCTTGAGTTGAGAAGTTTTCCGATCAGATAGAGCGTCAGGACGACGCCGCTCGCTAGCAGAAATTTCCAGAACGGCTTGCGGCCCGGATTGGTTTCCGCGACGAGCGCGGCAAGCGGCGCGAGAACCGGCCACACCAGAAATGCGATCATCACATAGGCGTATCGGAAAATGACGCTCTCATCGAATGGATGCTCCATTGAACGCCAGACAACCGCTTCGATCAGCTGATGACACGCAAAAACGAGCGGGAAGAAAGCGAAGACCAGCATTCTTCGATCGAGCCGGAGCGATTTGCGAACCATATTGACGCCGGCGGTCGCCAATCCGACGCCCGCGACGAGGCTTGCTTCAAATGAGTAGCACATCGACGCGATGATCCTGTTCAATCCGGGCCATCGACCATCGATGGCCGCTATGGTGATGAAACACGAAAGACAGCGTCTTGTTCACTCCCTAAGCTGGAGCCGAACACTCAGAATTTATTGAAACTTTTGTCAAAATCAATGCGCTTGGCTTTTGCATCGCAACCGCGCCGATTCATCGAAAAAAGCCGCGATCCCGGACGCCGTCTTGACGCGAGGCGCTGCGGCGCCGTTAGGTGATCCACGATCGCGCCTCCGCGGCGGCGCCAAAATCAACGTCCAGGAGAAGAGTCGATGTCATTTGTCATTGCGCGCCGGTCGCTCGCCGTCGTGGCGCTGTCCCTGATCTCTTTCGCTGCTTTCGCACATGGCCCGTCTCGCCAGAAAGTAACCGAAAAAATCGAGATCAACGCGCCGGCGTCAAAGATTTGGGCGCTCATCGGCAATTTCCAGGACTTCGGTTGGCACCCTGCTATCGCCAAGACCGAAGGAACAGGCGGCAACACGCCTGATCAAGCGAAGCGCAAGCTCACCTTGAAGGACGGCGGCGTCATCGACGAGACGCTTACGAAATACGATCCCGAGGGCTTCTCCTACTCTTACAGGATCGATCAGGTCGACCCGAAAGTTCTGCCCGTGAATAACTACTCCGCCACCATTTCGGTGAAGGAGGAGGGCGGCAAGAGCGTCGTCGAATGGAAGGGCGCTTTCTATCGCGGCTTCATGAACAATGATCCTCCGCCGGAGCTCTCCGACGAAGCGGCGTTGAAGGCGGTGACCGGCATTTACAAGACCGGTCTCGAGGCTTTGAAAGCCAAGATCGAAGGGGGAAAGTGACGCTGCGCTTCGGTCTTCTCGCGCATCTTGCGCTGCTGGCCGTCGTCGCGACTTCCGCCCGCGCCGACGAGGCCTTCGTCACGAACCAATCGAGCGACGATCTCACCATCGTCGATCTCGGAACGATGAAGCCCGTCGCGACGCTCCCAATCGGCGGCAAGCCGGCGGGCGTCGCAGTGTCTCGCGACGGCTCGCGCGCCTATGTCACGAGCCCCGATGGGAAATGCCTCACCGTCCTTGATGCGCGCGAGCGAAAGATCGCCAAGCGCCTCGTGGTCAATGGAGGCCCGCTCGGCGTTGCGGTGGCTCCCGACGGCAAGCACGTCTATGTGGCCGAAATCTTCCAACGCAAACTGGTGGAAATCGACCCCGACAGCGAAAAACGGCGCGAGGTCGACGTCGGCGCCATGCCATCTGGCGTCGCGCCAACGCCCGACGGACGTTTCGTCATCGTTGCGGATCGCGACGACAACGCGATCTCCATTATCGACGCGACGACCTTTGTGCGCCTTGCGACTGTTCCCGTGGGCCGTCACCCTTTCGGCGTCACGGTCGATGCGCGCGGCGAGCGAGCCTATACGGCCAATGTTGAATCCGATGACGTCAGCGTCGTCGATCTTGCGACGCGTCAAACGATCGCCACGATTCCCGTCGGCAAACGGCCTTATTCGGTGGCGCTTGCGCAAGGCCGCGGCTTCGTCGCCGACCAATATGGAGAAAGCGTCAGCGTGTTCGACGATGCGACGTTGAAACCCGTCTCACGCATAAAAGTTGGCGAATATCCCGAAAGCGTCGCCGCAAGCCGCGATGGAAATACGATCTATGTGACCAATTGGTTCTCCAACGAACTCTGGTCGATCGACGCCAAGGATCTCAAGGTTCTCGCTAAAGCCGCGACGGGCGACGGGCCGCGCGCGTTTGGAGCGTTCATTCGGGCAATGAACTGAGCGCGATCATTGTCGGGCGTCCTCATTCCGCGCGAATGTGCTCCGGCCGGACGCCAATGCCGATAAGGCGCGCCGGCAATCGTCGTAACAGCGGCACGGCGTCGAGGAGCCGTAGCGCCAACGCCGGCTTAAGCGGTTTGTCGGCGGCGAGCACGCGGCGAACGACCTGATTTTGGATGGCGAGCTGAATGAGCTGCGTGAGACGCGCCGGAAACTCGCGCCGCCGCTGAACGGCGGCCAGATCGTCATCAGTGAGGGGGCCTGCCCGCAGTTTCGGTCCCAAAATATTGGCGGCCGCGACGGCGTCCTGCACCGCGAGATTCACGCCCACGCCGCCGACGGGCGACATCGCATGAGCGGCGTCGCCGATGAACAACAAGCCGGGCAGGCTCCATTGCTTCAGCCTGTTGACTTGGACGGTCAGCAGACTGACGTCGGTCCAATCCTGCAGGACGTTCACACGGTCGGCGACAAAAGGCGACGTCGTCGCGATCGATTCTCGGAACGCCGCGATCCCCTTTTGGCGCAGGTCCGCGGCCCCGCCTTTTGGAATGACGCTGCCGCATTGCCAATGGGAGCCTCGATCGATCATCGCGAGCATTCGTCCCGGTCCGATGCGGCCGAAGGTCTCGGAGGGGTCGCCGTCTTCGCGGGGCAGCTTGAACCACAACACATCCATCGGCGCGCCGAAATCTTCGACTTCAAGACCTGTCGCCGATCGCAATATCGATCCGCGCCCGTCGGCTGCGATCACAAGATCAGCGCGTATGTCGATCGGCCCTTCCGGGCCACTGGCGGAGACGCCGGTAACGCGATCGCCGTCACGAAGGAGCGCATCCGCGGATGTCCGCATCAGCAGGCGAAATGTCGGCAAGGCGCGCGCCTGCGTCGCGATGAAATCGAGGAAATCCCATTGCGGCATGAAGGCGACGAATTTGCAGATCGTCGGGAGATGCCGAAAATCCGCAACTTTGAATTTGCGGTCGCCGACCCAGGCGGCGAGCTCATAGGCCTTGCGGTGCGGAAGGCGCAGAAACTCGTCCAACAGGCCCAACTCGTGCATGATTTGCAATGTGGACGGATGGATCGTGTCGCCCCGGAAGTCCCGAAGGAAGTCGCCGTGTTTTTCCAGCACGACGACGTCGACGCCTGCGCGGGCGAGCAGAAATCCCGCCATGAGCCCCGCCGGGCCCCCACCGACGACGCAACAGCCTGTGGTGATCGTCTCGGACATGGGTCCTCCAGTGGCGGAATTTGGTTGCTTCAGCGTGTCGCTGATTCCCGCGAGCCGTCAAGGTTGCGTTCGCAGCGAGACACGCAGCTGGGCGTCATATTTTGAGTTATCGGACGAGCCTCGACTCTTCGAGGCTGGACATCGCGCCCTTCAGACGCAATAAGGTACCCACAATCTCGAGGACGCCCGGCAAATGTCGTTTTTCGTTCGCATCTTCACTTGGTGGAATAGGGCTACGCTCAGCACCAGCCTGTGGACCTTGCTGTATGGCGAGCGGGTTGGCGAAGACGAATTCGGGAACGTCTATTACCGCAGGCGAGGCGGCAAGATCGATCCGGCGCTGCTCGTGGAGCGGCGTTGGGTGATCTACAACGGCTATGCCGAAGGCTCGGCGACGCCGCCCGGTTGGTATGGCTGGCTACATCACACCGTCGATACGCCTCCCACCGACGAAAACTACAAGCCGAAAGACTGGGAGCTTCCCTATGAGGAAAATCTCACCGGCACTCCGCGCGCTTACCGCCCGCCGGGTTCGACGCTGGCCTCAGGGCAGCGCCCCCCGGCAGGGGGCGATTACGAGGCCTGGAGGCCGGAGGGCTGACCGGGCGCTTTGAAATCGCGCGTAAAACGGCCTTGCGATCACTAAATCGCCTCGCTCTTATGTTTCCTGCTCGCAATGATGTGGCTTCAGAGCGACCCCATATGAGTTTTCAACGCACCGGCCTGAGCACGTCCGCGAGACGCGCTTTTCGTCTCCTGGGGTTTGCGCTCGGGCTCGCGCCGCTTTGTGCGGCGGCTGAGCCCATTCGGCATCCCATCGCGATCTTCGCCGGGCTGGACAAAACCACCGGGCGCATCATCAATTTTGAGGTTGCGATCGATGAGACCGTGCAATTCGGCTCGTTGCAGGTGACGCCGCGCGTTTGCAATACGCGGCCGCAGACCGAAGCTCCCCAGACGACGAGCTTCGTGGAAGTCGACGAGACCATGATCAAGTCCGAGGCGGTGCGCGACGCCAAGGGCAACGCGCAGAATGACCCGAAGAACGAGAAGCCCGAAGCGAAACGCGTTTTTTCGGGCTGGATGTTCGCGGCGAGCCCCGGCCTGCATGGCGTTGAGCATCCCGTCTACGACGTGTGGCTGACCGATTGCAAAGGCGGGAAGGAGGTCGCTGTCGCGCCGCCGCCCCTCCCGCAAGAGGCGTCGCCGGATGCGGTCGCTCCCGATCCGAACGCGGCCGATTCGAAGAAACGCTCGAAGCGTTCGCGCAGGGTTGAGCCCGAGACGCCTCCGCAAGTGGAGCCGCAGCCGATCGGCCCCACCGATCAGCCCGTGATCGATCCGAACGCCGCAACGCCGGCGGCGGCCGCCGCTCCCGATGGCGGCGACCCAGCCGCGGCGCCAAAGCCGAAGAAAAAGAAAAAGCCGCGTCAGCCGGCTCCGGACGCCGCTCCCGCTCCGGGGGCCCCGACTTCTTCGCCTTTCCCGTTTTAAGCGGGCGCGGCCCGTAACGTCTCCAGCACGACTGTCCCGGCAACGCCCGGATTCTTTGGCCAGGCGAAAAAGTCAGCAGACTGCTCCAATGCGGCGGAGAGCTTTGCATGATAGTCGTCGCGCGTAATCTCGACCGCTCCCAATGACGCAAGATGCTCGGTCATGAACTGCGTGTCGAGCAGCTGAAATCCGCCGTAGCGCAATCGCGCGATGAGATGCGCGAGCGCGACCTTGGAGGCGTCGGTCTCCCGGTGAAACATGCTTTCGCCAAAAAATGCGCCGCGCAGCGCGACGCCATAAAGACCGCCGACGAGCCGGTCATTACGCCAGCATTCGACGGTATGGACGAAGCCCATGTGGAACAATTCGCCATATAAGCGTCGAATGTCTCTGTTGATCCATGTGCTTTCTCGATCGGCAGCGGGAGCGGCGCAAGCGTGGATCACCTCATCGAAATCATGATCGATGCGAATTTCAAAGCCATCCGCGCGAATCGTCTTGGCGAGCGAGCGCGAAACTTTGAAGGATTCGAGCGGGAAGATCGCGCGTTGCTCGGGGTCGACCCAAAACAATTGGTCGTCGCCCGCGTCCTCCGCCATCGGAAAAAGGCCGATGGAATAGGCTCGCAACAACATTTGCGGCGTGATGACAAAATTTGCGCTTGGACGAGACATTGTAAAGAGTGTAGCGCGGTTTTTTTTGTTGGCGAGACCGAAGGCGAGCCTTTTCCGGTCCGAGTGACAATGCTCGACGCTATGCGAGCCTTTTCAAAAAATATGCTCGAATTTTAGCTTCAATTGTTCTGAGCGAAGTCGTGAGAGCTCCAGAGACCGAGACGCAGCAGTGGACAAATCAACTACGCCGCTACCCTTGATGTTAATTGACTGGACGCGCAGGTCTGCATAGATCGGGGCAAGTTTTCTCAACTTCGAGCAATATCTTATCAATAGCCGCAATCGCCATGCCAACGGACCTTTTTAAATTCTTGAACTCATTGTCATCCGTCATTCCTATCTTGGTGATGAGCGACGACAAGCTCTCAATCGCATCAAGAGAGGAGGTCGTGATCGTGGTTACTTGATCTCTTGTCATCTCGCCACCCTCGATCAGCAACGCGTCATTTTGGAATTGAACAGTTCAGGCTTTTTCCCCGCCATTCGACTGTTGCGTCGTCGCCCTTGTTCCAGAAATCGATTCCGCGAGCCTGATAGCGAGCTCCATCGGCGGAGAGCGCATGCTTGGCGATCACCGTCCGGCCGTTATATGTGAGTTTTGCGCGATCCGCGTCATGACCCAGATAGGTCACCCTCAGCTTTGTCGGCGGCGCGCCTTTACAGACAAAAACGAACGGTCCGCGGGATGTTTTCGAAGCCGCGGCGCTCGCGGTATCTGGCGCAAAAAGCAGGATCATTAGCGCCGCGCAGATCATCGCCATCGAAGTTGGCTGGCGTCTTCCCTCATATTTCATCATCTTCTCGGTCATGGGATACGCTCCGATAATTGGATCAACGGGGGTCATCAAAAATCGCCTTCGATTCCCCCGGTCGCCAAAAAATGCTCCAGCCAATGGATGTCGTAGATTCCATTTTGGACGTCCGCATTGCGCACCAGCGTGCGAAATAGCGGCAGAGTCGTGTCGATACCATCGACGATGAATTCATCGAGCGAGCGGCGCAGGCGCATCAGCGCTTCGGTGCGGTTGCGTCCATGCACGATCAGCTTGCCGATGAGAGAGTCGTAATTCGGCGGAATCGCATAGCCTTGGTAGGCGGCAGAATCGACGCGCACGCCCACCCCTCCCGGAGGGTGGAAATAGGCGATGCGGCCAGGCGAAGGTCGGAAAGTCGAATGATGCTCGGCGTTGACCCGGCATTCGATCGCGTGGCCATGAAAGACGATGTCTTCCTGCCGCAGAGATAAAGGCGAGCCCGCAGCGACCCTGATTTGCTCGCACACAAGGTCCACTCCTGTGACGGATTCCGTCACAGGATGCTCGACCTGAATGCGCGTGTTCATTTCGATGAAGTAGAATTCGCCATTCTCGTAAAGAAACTCGATCGTGCCGGCGCCGCTGTATTGGAGATCGCGCATCGCCTTGGCGCAGATTTCGCCAATTTCGGCGCGCTGAGCGTCATTGAGCGCGGGCGAGGGGCTCTCTTCCCAGACTTTTTGATGTCGACGCTGCAAAGAGCAGTCGCGCTCGCCAAGATGAATGGCCTCGCCCTTGCCGTCGCCGAAAATCTGAATTTCGATATGGCGCGGCTTGTCGAGATATTTCTCGATATAGACCGTGTCGTCGCCGAAGGCGGCCTTGGCTTCCGTGCGCGCTGTGGCGATGGCGTTACCCAACTCACGCTCGTCATGCGCCACTTTCATGCCCCGACCGCCGCCTCCCGATGCGGCCTTCACGAGCACCGGATAGCCGATCTTCTTTGCGACGCGCGCGCCTTCGCGTTCATCCGTGATGGGTCCATCGGAGCCGGGCACGCATGGAATGCCAAGCCTTCGCGCAGTCGCTTTGGCTTCGATCTTGTCGCCCATCAAGCGAATATGCTCTGCTTTCGGGCCGATGAAGGTCAGACCATGTTCGGTCAGTATTTCCGCGAAGCGAGCGTTCTCGGACAGGAAGCCATAACCCGGATGAACGGCGTCGGCGCCGGTGATCTCGCAGGCGGAGAGCAGAGCTGGAATATTGAGATAGGATTCTCTCGCCGGCGGAGGTCCGATGCATACAAACTCGTCCGCGAGTTTAACGTGCATGGCGTCCGCGTCGGCGGTCGAGTGCACCGCGACCGTGGAGATGCCGAGCTCTTTCGCCGCGCGCAGTATGCGCAATGCAATTTCGCCGCGATTGGCGATGAGAATTTTGTCAAACATCGCGCGCAGTTACTCGATCACGAGAAGAGGCTCGCCGTATTCGACCGGCTGGCCGTCCTCCACAAGGATAGCCGTGATAGTTCCAGCTTTCGGCGCGACGATGTCGTTGAAGGTCTTCATGGCTTCGATCAGCAACAGCTTGTCGCCGGCGGAGACGCGCGAACCAACCTCGATAAAGGGTCTCGAGTTAGGATTGGGGCGCAGATAGGCAGTGCCGACCATTGGCGACTTTACCGCGTTGGCAAGATCGGACTGCTGAGTCTGAGATGTCGAGGCCGCGTGCGGATATGAAGAAGAAGGTTGCTGCGGGAGGACGGGCTGGGCGTGACTTGGGAGAGCGATTGTTGCGGCTGCATGCGCATGCGATGGCGAACGAGCCGCTCGAATGCGCAGATCGCCCTTCTGCACTTCGATCTCGGTCAGATCGCTTTCACCCAAGAGGTCCGCGATGGCGCGGACAAGTTCGGCGTCGATCTGCGTCGCAGCTTTTACGGTCGGTTTTTTCGCGACGGTTCGAGACGTTTGTGCTTTGCGCGCCATGGATCGTCAGATCTTTCTGGTTTCGTCTTGCAAGGCGGCCTCAAGGGCCAACTGATAAGAAAAAGGACCAAAGCCCGCGATGACGCCGCGCGCTACCGGTGAAATGTACGAGTGATGACGAAAGCTCTCTCTCGAATGAACATTCGAGAGGTGCACTTCAATGACCCGCGCCTGCGAGCCCTTGATGGCGTCATGGAGCGCGATGGAGGTATGGGTCAGCGCTCCGGCGTTCAGTATGACTGGCGCGCTCGCTCGCCCCGCCTCCTGGATCCAATCGACAAGATCGCCCTCGCTATTGGATTGGCGAAAGACGAGATCGACGCCCTTCGTCTTGCAGATTTCGCGCAATTTAGCCTCAATGTCGCTCAGCGTCGCGGCGCCGTAAATCTCCGGTTCGCGGGAGCCGAGCAAATTAAGGTTTGGGCCGTTGATGACATGGACGGCGGGCATGTATGTCCCAGCGGCTGGAGCATTTTTCGCCGCACAGAGACGATAAGCGAAGAAATGCGTCGATAGAAAACCTAGAGCCTAATCACGACAGCGTGAAACAACTCTCGGGGCGCGCGCCGCGCCATCGCCTTTTTCTTAGCCTTATTGGCGACGCAAAGAAAGTCCCAAGCGTTGGGCTCGCGCCGTCCGTCGATCCGTCAGCAAACGGTCTTTCCGCATTTACGCACGTTGTCGATTTTGGCTTTCAACTGGGCCATGGGAACCCCGCCCAGGATCGTCTCCTTGCCGATCACCCAGGAGGGCGTGCCGGTGAAATGTAGATCGTCCGCGAGAGCCGCGACTTCGGCCAGACCCTGATGAATTGCAGGGCTTTTCATATCTTTTTCCAATCGATCCATATCGACGCCGAGTTCGCGCGCGACGTTCATTGCTTGCGTCTTGCCGACGCCGCCCCGCAAAGACAAAAGCTTGCGGTGGAATTCGAAGAATTTTTCGCCCTTTAATTGTTCGCGCACGGCCGAAGCCACTTGCGCCGCTTCCGTGGAAGGCGTTCCCAGGATCGGGAAATCTTTCAGCACAACCCGCAGGTTCGGATCGGTTTCGATCAGTTTCCCGATGCTTGCGAGCGATTGACGACAATAGCCGCAGTTATAGTCGAAGAATTCCACGATCGTGACGTCGCCCGAGGGATTGCCGATCACCGCCTGATTTTTGGAATTGAACAGCAGGTCGCTGCTTTTGGCGACGACGTATTTGACCAATTCGGCTTCGGCTACCTTCTGGCGTCGGTCGAGTTCCTCGATCGCTTCACGGATCACCTCTGGATTGGCGACAAGATAGTCGTGGACGATCTTTTCGATTTCGACCTTATTTGCGGGTAGAGCCTCCGTCGCCCTGGCCGCGCCGATCGACGATGTCGAGATGTTCGCGCCGAGAACCGCTATCGCCGCATATGCGCTAAGCCGCGCGCAACGGACGATCGGGAGATGGCTGGGGCGACTAGACGCCAGCCGATTGGTTGAACGCATCACTTCCTCCTGTTGGATCGGGCCGTCGTTCGCGGCTTCTTTTAGTAAGTCGATCGAACGCCGTCCTTAAGTAGAACGGACCCCAACCCATAGTTAAATTTCGCGTCGCCCAAGGTGCGCAATTGCAGCGACACCATAATAGTCTGGTTTCTCGCCGGCAGACCGGTCGTCGACTGCGGCTGATAAATCGAGGAGTAGTTCACGAGGAAGGTCGTGCACTCATCCTGATATCCGACTCCAACGCCAAGCGCCGCGACCGAAAAAACCGGGGCCGTGCCGATAAGGTTAATGCCGGTGAAGTTCGTGGTTCCAATCATCGTCGGAGTAAGCGAGTTATAAAGATAACGGCTCATGTCGAAAGTGACAGAGCTGTTCACAAAGTAATTTTTTGTTAATTTGTAACTGCCGCTCACGGACATTCCTTGCCGGCGATGGTCGAATCCAATTGGCAATTGTTGAGCGTAATTAGCGTATTGCACGTCGAAAGTGATCGGATCAAGCTTAAGAGAGGCGACGAGATCGATACGCCTCGCGCTTAAGCTGTCCTTGTCAAAGCGACCCTTCGCGACGAACTGAAGCGGCGCCCAGGGAGCGAAAGCGAAGCGACCCACCCAATCCGAGGTGCGCGTATCCAAACCAGATGCAAGACCGACATTGGCGGCGTCCGGCGTCGCATAGGCGTTCGCGCCGGCAAGCTGACGCGACTGACCAGCCATCGCGTTGATAAATCCGCCTGTAGGCAGCGATAATGTCGCCTGACCGCCGTAATTGACGCGCACGCCGGTTTCAAACCTGTCGTAACCCGAGAACTTGCTCCATTCAAACAGGGTCGAATCGTCAAAGACAAGGCTTTGCGCGTCCATGTTCACGAGCGATGGAATCGATGTCTCGTTTGGACGCGCAATGATCTGCGCAATCGGTTCGAAGACAATGTCTCCAACGGCGCTTCGCGCGAGTAGCGGATAGCGCCATTCGAAGCCCGCCCCCGGCAACGCCTGGCCGCGCGCATGGCCGTCCGCCCCATTCAGGAATGCCCCCTGAGCGGCGTTCGGGATCGGCTGGAAGTTATTGTTATAGATGGGGAACTGTCCCTCGGTGTCATAGTGCAGGTAGGAGCCTGTAAAGCGCGCAAAGGCGAATGGGGTCCAGACCGAGCCGATGGGGTCGATGAACTTACGCTTCCAGTCCGCGCTTGCCGTCGCATGTTCGTAGTCGCCGCCGATGCCGCGCAGCAAACAGCTGCTCTGGCTGCGGTCGACGGCAGGCGCGTAGATCTGGCACACATTGTAGAGGCCGTAGATCCGATCCAATGTGCGCGGCTGGATCAACTCGAAATTGGCGACATTGGCCGAACTGCTGATGAAGCTGGCGTCGATCTCCAGCTGTCCGCCGATCCCAAAAGTCTTGGCGGGATCGATGTCGAAGGCTCGATTATAGTCGAGCAGCGGATGCACGATCGGCTGCTGCGCCTGAACGTCATTTGGCGACAGTCCCTGGAAATAGAAGCCGCGCAGATCGAAGTAACTTCTCGGTCCTTGCCCCGTCAGATAGACCGTGGAGGACGACTCACGGAAAAAATAGTTTTGAAGCAAGTAGTTGTATTGCTTGTAATCTTGAAAGAAAAAGCGATCGGACAGCACGTTGATGTCCCAACCAAACTTCCAGAAATCATTGATCGCGAACTCGCCTGCCGTTTCCACGGCGCCGCGCCAGCGCCTGTTTTGCGCGCCGAGCGGGGGGACTGCGAAAGCGCTCGGGTCGGAGACATGCGTCCCTTCGGCGCGAATCGTATAACCGCCGTTTTCGAAACGCTGGCGAAATTCGGCTGTAACGAAGGGACCTTGCCGGGTGAAATAGGTTGGCGTGATCGTCAGATCGTAATCGGGCGCCGGCGCCCAATAGATCGGAATGCCGAAGCCGGCGCCAAGCTGAGAGCGATATACGAATTGCGGCGACAGAAGCCCGGACTTTCGCTTGACGGTCGGATCGGGCGACGACAGAAACGGCACATAGGCCACCGGAACGCCGAGAAATTCGAGCGAGGCGTCCTCGTAATAGATCATCTTCTCGACGTTGTCGTGAATGATGCGCTTGGCGCGCACATTCCATAGGCGCGGCCGCGACGGGTCGTCCCGGCAGGCGTCGCAGGCGGTGTAGGAGCCGAGATCGAAGATCGTCTCATCGCCGACCCGCTCCGCGCGGGGGGCGCTGAAATGGGTGTTGTTTGCGCTCTCGACCTGCAAGCTCTCGATGAAGCCGCTCTTGAAGTCGTCCGTGAGGTCGAAGCGCTCCGCGAAAGCGACCGTGCCGTCCTTCTCGGTCAATCGCGCGTGGCCCTCCGCGTAGACGCGTTGGGTCGTTCGATTGTAGGACACGCGATCAGCCTGAAGAAGCCGGCCCTTATAATAGATTTGGACGTCGCCCCTCGCGGTGACGATGTTCTTATCCTGATCGTAGACCAGCTCCTTAGCCTCGACGACCATGCGGGCGTTATCGCTGGGCGGCGCCGCAAGGGCGGAAAGGGGCGCAAATGCGATTGCTGCAGCCGTGGCCCCGAGGCGAAGCCACCCTTTGACCCCTGGAAAAAGGCGCGACAACTCACGCCGAGCGGGTCTTCGAGCCGCTGTCGGGGAGGACTTCCGGAGATTGTGATGGAGCGCCATCACCCGTCCTCCGAATTCAATAATGTAAGCGTACCCAACATGCTCCCGACGAGCGCAGGCGACCAGGCGGCGACGAGAGGGCTGATCATTCCGGCGCTGCCCAGATCGGAGAGAACTTTCGTTGCAATATAAAGCACGAAGCCGGCGACGACGCCACCTGAAAGGGTTTTCGCCACGCCGCCGAATCGAAAAAATCTTAACGAAAATGAAGCAGCTAAAAGAACCATAGCGACAAGTAACAGCGGACGCGCGAGCAGCGTTTGAAATTGCAGCCGATAACCGGTCGGGTCCAGGCCGGCTTCCTTGGTGCTTTCGCTCTGCCCCGGCAGGTCCCAGAATGGGGTTCCCTGTGGCGGAGTGACGGTCGCCGCCAGCTTCTCCCGCGTGAGATCGGTCGCCAAGAGATAGGAGCCGACCTTGCGGGGCTCCTCGCCGGGGGCGTTTACAATAACGTCTTGCAAGGTCCAGACGCCATCAGACAAGATAGCCTTCGCCGCCTCCAGACGCTCCAGGAAGGCGCCGTCCTGAGAATAAACATTGACGCTGACGCCGGCGAGTTCGGAGCCGCCGCCCGCGGCGATGGTCGCGTGGATGATCGCCAGACCATCCACGCTGTGTTGGCGCAACCACACGCTATGGTCGTAACGCAAGCTGCCGGGAACGCCGAAAATTTCCAGCTCCATCTGGTCCGACCGTTGTTTCATGACGGCGGACAGAGGGTTGTAGATCGTCACCGAGACGACGCCGATAGCGAAGGCGGCGAGAACAGGCGGCGCGAGGAACTGCCAAACAGACACGCCGGCGGCGCGCGCCACGACGAGTTCGAGCTTGCGCGTCAAGTCGACGAAGGTCGCCATGGCTCCAAACAAAACGGCGAAGGGCAGGATCGTCTCGGCAGTCGCGGGAACCCGCATGATGGTCATCAGAGCGACGGTTCCAGCGCCGACATGCGGCGCATCCCCGGAACGCCGCAGCAGCTCCACAAAGTAGATCACGAACATCAGGCAGAAGATCGCTCCGAAGATGGCGAGGATCACCTTCAGAAAGCGGCCCGCGAGATAGCGAGTCAGAGTGAGGCCGATCACGGGCGCGCACCAACGCGAGGGCGCCAACCCTTCAAGAAAGACTTGAATGTCGCCATTGGCGTCGGGTCGTCTCCGTGGCGGGAGCGCCCCGGGCGCTCGGCTCGGAATCGGGCGCGCTTTTGCATCTTCATTTCTTTGGCTAGACGGTCCCAGGAGCCGGCGCAAGACGGACGCTTAGCGTTCGGGCGGCCGAGCCCATTTATGTCGTCTCGCGTTGCTTTTTGGTCACGGGCGTCAACTGCGCTCAATTCGCGGCTTTTCGGCGGCGAACCCTATTTGTGAATTGACCCCCAATGGCTTGAAGATGATATTGCCGCCGCACATCGCCATGCGGCCCGCGCTCCCCCGAAGAGGTTGAAGATGCCCCTTAATGTGAATTTCGAGATTCTGTCCTTCGACGAGGCGAAGGCTCGCTTGGCGGCTGCGGGGACGCCGGAAAAACCTCTGACTCTGGTGATTTTCGCCAGCGACGACTTGCGTCTGGGGGCCCGCACGAAGGAAATCCTGAAAGACGCGGAAGCCCAGCTTTCCCGCGCCGCAGGGGCTGCCAAATTTAAAGGCAAATCCGGGACTTCACTCGAAATATATGCGCCCCATGGGGTTGGGGCGGATCGGCTGGTCGTATTGGGCGTCGGCATGGCCTCGTCCAGCGAGGGTGAGGCGGACATCGAAAAGGCCAAGGCTTTCGACGACTTTCTCGCGCTTGGCGGCCAGGCCAGCGCCCGCATCGGGCAGGCGGCGCGCGCGCTTGTTCTATTCGACCCTCCCTCGACCCCCTCCGACCTCGTCGCCGCAACGGGCCAGTTTGCGCTCGGCGCCGCTTTGCGAGCCTATAAATTCGACCTTTACCGCACCAAAAAGAAGAAGGACGAGGCCGAACGCGAGGGCGAAAGCGAGATCGCCTTGGCTGTCGCCGATGTTTCCGCGGCGCGCCAGTCCGTCGCCGCGGCCTCAAATCTCGCCGATGGCGTGAATTTGGCGAGAACGCTCGTCAACGAACCCGCAAATGTCCTCTCGCCGGCGGAGTTTGCCCATCGCGCCTCCGAACTCGCCAAGCTCGGCGTCGAGATCGAAATTCTCGACGAGGCGGAAATGGCGGAGCTTGGCTTACGCGCGCTTCTCGGCGTCGGGCAAGGTTCCGAGAATGAAAGCCGGCTCGTGATCCTGCGATGGAACGGCGGCCCGCCGGACGCCAAGCCGATCGCTTTCGTCGGGAAGGGCGTCGTGTTCGATACAGGCGGGATTTCGATCAAGCCTGCGGCTTCGATGGAGGACATGAAAGGCGATATGGCGGGCGCCGCCGCGGTGACCGGGCTCCTCCATGTGCTCGCCTCGCGCAAGGCGAAAGCAAATGTGATCGGCGTGCTGGGCCTTGTGGAAAATATGCCGGACGGGAAGGCGCAGCGGCCGGGCGACATTGTGAAATCGATGTCGGGCCAGACGATTGAAATCATCAATACCGACGCCGAAGGTCGTCTCGTGCTTGCCGACGCGATTTGGTACGTGAAGGAGAAATATAAGCCCGCCTTCATTATCGATCTTGCGACGCTGACCGGCGCAATTCTTGTCGCGCTCGGGCAGGAACACGCCGGACTTTTCTCCAATAATGACGAATTGGCCGATCGCATCCTCGCCGCCGGCAAGGCGACAGGCGAGAAGCTGTGGCGACTGCCGATGGGACCCGCTTATGACAAGCTGATCGATTCGAAATTCGCCGATATGAAAAACACGGGCGGGCGCCATGCAGGGTCGATCACCGCGGCGCAATTTCTGGAGCGCTTTGTCGACAAGACTCCCTGGGCGCATCTCGACATTGCGGGAACGGGCATGGGTTCGCCGTCGTCCGACATCAATCAAAGCTGGGGTTCCGGCTGGGGAGTAAGGCTGCTCGACCGCCTCGTGCGGGATTATTACGAATCGTAATAAGAAACGACGCGCCTTTGAGGGCGCGTCGAAAACAGAACTATCGCGAAGCGCGGAACGCGCCGATATGTCTTAAACCTTGCGACACTCGTCTGCGCATGCCTGGCATGCGTCCCCGCAATTTTTGCATTCGACATATTGCGGAAATTTGTCGCATTCTTTCTTGCACGCCATGCAAACGTCGGCGACGGTCTTCGCAAAGGCCGGCGTAAAGGGCGAATTGACCGCCGACAGGACCTCCAACGCGCCGCAGGCTGCGACGAGGTCGTAGGACGCCTTGGTGCAATCCGCCATGCTCGCGTCGTTCATCGACAGCATGCCGAAGCAATGGCGCAGGCATTCATTGCCCATGGACACGCATTTGGCGGATGATTCCATGAGGGCTTTGTATTTGGCCGGATGCATGTGCTGTGGACTGGCCATCTTGCCCGTCTCTTGGGCGATAGCGGGAGATACTGACGCTGCCGCCGCGGCTGCGGCGAGAGCGGTTACGAATTCACGGCGTTCCATGGAGACACCTCTTTGAGAAGGGAAGAACGGTCTAAACCTAAGTCTCGAAAGATAAGGATCAAGCAACGTTTGGGCCGAGGCGAAACAATATTCCTCGCGGCTTGGGAAGCCAATAGGCTGTCGGTCGCCGCAGTGCAACGGAAACGAATTAAGCGCGGGGCTTGCGCTCCCGCCGCCGATTGATCATCAATCGCTTTGTCGACCGTTTTGGCCGGCATCCAACTGCGAATCAATGTCATGACCGATGTCTGGTTCTATCATCTGCAACGCCAGCCGCTGGCGCGCGCCTTGCCGATGCTGCTGGAGCGTTCTCTTGCGCGCGGCTGGCGCGTCGTCGTGCAGGCGACCACGGAAAAAGGCGTCTCGACTCTTGACGATCAATTATGGGCCTATTCGCCGGAGAGTTTCCTGCCGCATGGGACGGCGAAGGACAGCGAGCCAGAAACGCAGCCTATTTATCTGACGGCCGCAGCCGACAATCCGAACGCCGCCGACGTGCGATTTTTCATCGACGGCGCCCTCGCTGCGCCCGTTCTTGCTGACGCCGATTGCGCGCCGCGCGAGCGCGCTATCGTTCTGTTCGACGGCAATGACGAAACCGCGCTGCTCGCAGCGCGGGAACAATGGAAGGAGTTATTGTTGGCGGAACATACGTTGTCTTATTTTCAGCAAGATGACAGCGGGAAGTGGGAAAAGAAGAAGTGAACGAGGATTTCGAACTGCGTCGCGCGGCGGCGCGCGCACGGCTCGACGCCATCGATCCGCACAAGACGCCCGGCGGCGTGGAAGCCGACCCCTTACGCCGAGAGTGGTTCGAGGCCGTCTATCTGCAAGCGGATGACGATGCGGCCGCCGTGCCCTGGGCGCAACTCGCGCCACATCCTTTGTTGCAGGAATGGCTGACCGAACAAAGCTCGCTTGTTGGAGTTTGCGCGATCGATATTGGTTGCGGCCTTGGCGATAACGCCGAGGCGATCGCCGCCGCGGGCGCGAAAGTCACGGCCTTCGATCTCGTTGAGGGCGCTATTTCATGGGCGAAGCGACGATTTCCCGAGAGTTCGGTCGACTATCGCGTCGCTGATCTTTTCGATTTGCCGAGCGAATGGCGATTCGCCTTCGATCTCGTTCACGAATGTTACACTCTCCAGGCTTTGCCGGACGCGCTGCTTGCGCGCGCCGCAAACTGTCTTGCGTCGCTCGTCGCGCCCGGCGGCCGCCTTCTCGTCGTCGCTCGCGCGAGAGATGAAGCGCAAGACGTCCAAGGGCCGCCTTGGCCTTTGACGCATTCGCGCATGGAAGCGCTCGCCGTTGATGGCTTGCGTCTTGAAAGGCTCGAAGACATTCCCGCCGAGGCCTATCGCGGTCGGCACTGGCGCGCTGTCTATCGCCGAGAATCCGAAGCATCGACGGGCGGGCGATGACCGGCGACGCGCTGCTCTCAATATGCAATGTCTCGAAACGCTTTGGCGCGATTGCGGCGCTCGACGACGTGTCGCTCGATGTCGGAGCGGGTGAATTTTTCGCGCTTCTCGGGCCATCCGGCTGCGGGAAAACAACCCTGATGCGAGCGATCGCCGGCTTCGAGACGCCGGATCGTGGACGCATCCTTCTTGCAGGACAAGATCTCGGCGCAACACCGCCGTATCGGCGTCCTGTGAATATGATGTTTCAATCATATGCGTTGTTTCCTCATCTCGACGTCGCAGACAACATCGCATTCGGTTTGAAGCAGCAGGGGAAAAGCCGCGGCGAGATCGCCGCGCGGGTCGAAGAGCTGTTGCGCATTGTGCAAATGAGCGGGCTTGGCGCGCGCAAGATCAACCAGCTTTCCGGCGGCCAGAAACAGCGCGTCGCGCTCGCACGCGCCCTCGCGCCCGGTCCTGCGTTGCTCTTGCTTGATGAACCGCTCGGCGCGCTTGATCGGCAGCTGCGCGAGGAGACGCAATTTCAGCTTAAGGACATTCAGCGCCGCTTGAAAACAAGTTTCGTCATCGTGACGCATGATCAGGACGAGGCGCTGGCGCTCGCGGATCGCATTGCAGTCATGCGCGACGGCAGGATTGAGCAGATCGGCGCGCCTGCGGAAATCTATCGACGACCGCGCAGCCGTTTTGTCGCGAATTTCGTTGGCCAGACCAATATGATCGACGGCGTGATCGAAAAAAGTGAAAGGGATTGGCTCGTCGCGCCATTCGGACGCATTGCGCTGTCGCCTTGCAATCTTGCCAATGGAGCCAAGGCGTCTCTCTCCGTGCGCCCGGAAAACATAGAGGTCAGGCGCGTCGCGCCTGCTAATGACGATTTCTCGGCGGTTATTGAAGATGTGACCTTTCGCGGCGAAACGACGCTCCTGCGCGTTCGCATGGCGACCTATGGACCGTTGCTCATTTCCTGCGCAAATGGAGGCGGCTTCACGAAGGGTCAAACCGTCGCATTCCGCGTCCCGCCGGATGCGGGAACTTTGTTTGCGGCGGCGCCATGAGCGCGCTCGCGCGAAAGCAGCGTTTATCGTTCTCGCAGCGCGTTGCGCTCGCTGCGCCTTACGCCTGGATCATCCTGTTTTTTATCGCGCCGATGGCGCTGATTGCGAAAATTTCGCTTTCGCGGCCAGCGACCGCGCGGCCGCCTTACGAGCCGGTCTTCGATTTTTCCGAAGGATTTTCCGGCTTTCTTGAAAAACTCTCGTCGCTCAGTCTCGACGCCTATCGTGGGCTTGCAAGCGACAGTCTCTATCTTGATTCCTATATTTCCTCGCTGACGATCGCAGGAATCGCCACCTTCGTGACGCTCCTCCTGGCCTATCCGTTCGCTCTCGCCCTGGCGCGCGCGCCGCGCCGGTTGAGGCCAATCCTCGTCGGTTTCGCCGTTGCGCCTTTTTGGACGAGCTTCCTGATCCGCGTCTATGCTTGGATCGCATTGCTCAAGGATGAAGGACTGATCAATCACGCTTTGATGGCGCTGGGGCTGATCGACGCCCCCTTGCCGATGTTTGCAACGAGCGGCGCTGTCGTCGTTGGCGTCGTTTACTCCTATCTGCCATTCATGTTGCTGCCGCTCTATTCTGCGATCGAAGGGCAGGATCCTGCCCTCCGGGAGGCGGCGGCTGATCTCGGCGCCACGCCATGGCGGGTTTTTTGGAGCGTCACTCTGCCGTTGTCGCGTGAAGGCGCCATCGCAGGATGCTTGCTCGTGTTCATCCCGGCCGTCGGCGAATTTGTCATTCCCGATCTTCTCGGCGGGTCGGACACGCTGATGATCGGCCGCACCTTGTGGAATGATTTTTTCGCCAATCGGGATTGGCCCGCCGCTTCCGCCGCCGCCATTGCGCTTCTCGCTCTGCTGATCGTTCCGCTCCTCCTTTACGAGCGGACGCGTCTGAAGCAGGAGGGGGAGGCTCGATGAAAGACGGTCGCACCGCAGCTCTTGCGCAATGGAGCGCGCTTGCTCTCGGTTTTCTGTTCTTATACGGGCCGATCGCCATTCTTGTCGTCATGAGCTTCAACGCATCGCGGCTCGTCACCGTCTGGGGCGGATTTTCGACGAAGTGGTATGCGACGCTTCTCGCGGACGAACAAATGTTGACCGCGACGAAAACGAGCTTGGCCGCTGCGGCGTTGTCAGCATTGATCGCAACAGTCAACGGCCTGCTCGCCGCGCTTGCTCTGGCGCGATTTGGACGCTTCCGAACGCGCGCCTTGTTTTTCTCCGCGATTCACGCTCCGCTCGTTCTGCCCGAGGTGGTTCTCGGCCTATCGCTGCTGCTCTGCTTCGTCGCGCTCGACATCGATCGCGGCTTCACGACGCTTGTGATCGCTCATGCGACCTTCACAATGTGCTTCGCCACTGTCGTCATCCTCGCGGCTTTGCGCGAAACCGATTTGACGCTCGAAGAAGCGGCTATGGATCTTGGCGCGACGCCGTTCGAAGCATTTGCGAAAGTGACATTGCCGTTGATTGTCCCTTCCGTCGTGAGCGCCTATCTGCTCGCCTTCACATTGTCGTTAGACGATCTTGTCATTGCGAGCTTCGCCACCGGCCCAGGCGCGACCACCCTGCCGATGCGCATCTACTCACAGGTTCGACTAGGCGTTTCGCCGGAGGTGAACGCAATATCGACATTGTTGCTTGCTTTCGTCGCCCTGATTTTGAGTTTTGCCGCTCTCGCAACGGGCCGCCAATCGAAGGCGGCGTAATTTTCGAAAGCGCGCGGTTTCGGCCATTGGCAGGATGTTCGCGCGAACCAAATATTAGGCCATGTATTATCGCTGGTTTGCTCTCGTTCCCAATTTGATCACGATCGGGCGCCTGATCCTGACGCCGATCGCGATCGATTTGATCGTGACAGGAAGCTGGAAATCGGCTTTCTGGGTCTTCGTCGCCGCGGGCGTCTCGGACGCCGTGGATGGCTGGTTGGCGCGAACCTACAATCTACGCAGCGAACTCGGCGCCGTTCTCGACCCCTTGGCGGACAAGGCGTTGATTGTGTCGATGTTCGTGACGCTCGCGGCAATCGGGTCGCTGCCCGCGTGGCTCGCAATTATGATCGTCTCGCGCGACCTCATGATCGTCGGCGCCGTCGTCATTTCATGGCTTCTCGGTCGACCGGTCGAGATGAAGCCCTTGATGATCTCGAAAGCGACGACTTTTCTCCAATTGGTTCTCGCGGCCCTCGTTCTGGGTCAGCATGCTTTCGGCCTGGAAATAGGTCGGCTGATAGGCTTTCTTATTCTTATCGTAACCGCATTGACCGTAGCTTCGGCCAGCGTCTATCTGTGGCGCTGGGTCAAGTATATGGGGCCATGACATGTCGGACCAGAACTCGTTGCCGGGACGCAGCCGATGGGCGGGGCTGAGCGTCCAGCAACAGGCGACGCTCTGGGGGCTCGCGTTGGCGGCGCTCGCCGCCGTTCTTTACTTTTTAAGCCCCATTTTGGCGCCATTTGTCGCAGGGACTGCGCTCGGCTATTTGTTGGACCCGGTGGCTGATCGCCTCCAACGCGCCGGGCTGTCGCGGCTCGGCGCCGCATTGCTGATTCTTATCTTGTTCATTCTCTTGCTGGGGACGGTATTGCTGCTGATCGCCCCGGTGCTGTCGCGCCAGTTCGCCGGCTTCGTCACCAGTCTTCCCGGCTATGTGACGACATTGCAGGGGCTTCTGAGCGATTGGAGCGAGAAGTTCACGAGCCAATATTTCAACGACATTCTGCAAAAATTCGGGCTCGGCGCCCCGGGAACCTCTTTCGACGCGCAAAAATACATCAACGATATTGCGGCCGAAGGCGCGGTGCTGCTCGGCGATTTCTTGAAATCGATGCTGACGCGCGGCGTCGCGCTCATCAACGTCGTCTCGCTTGTCGTGGTCACCCCGGTCGTCGCGTTCTACATGTTGCTCGATTGGGATCAGATGGTCGCCGTGTGCGATCAATTGGTGCCTCCGCGCAATCGCGCCGACGTCCGCACTCTCGCGCGCGACATCGACAAGGCGCTCGCCGGCTTTTTGCGCGGCCAATCGCTCGTCTGTCTGTTCCTCGGCATATGGTACGCGCTGGGCCTGTCGTTGATCGGCTTGAACTTCGGATTTCTGATCGGCGTTCTGGCGGGCGTTTTGAGTTTCATTCCTTACGTCGGCTCGCTGACCGCATTCGTGCTGTCGATCATCGTGGCTCTGGTTCAGTCCTGGCCGGATTGGCGTCTGCCGTTGGAGGCGATCGCCGTGGTGAGCACGGGCTTGTTTCTGGATGGCAACGTCTTGTCGCCGCGCCTTGTCGGGGACGCGGTGGGGCTGCATCCGGTATGGCTGATGTTCGCCCTGTTCGCATTCGGCTCGCTGTTTGGATTCACCGGACTTATCGTCGCCGTGCCGGTCGCGGCGGCGCTCGGAGTGATCCTGCGCTTTCTGGCGCGCCGCTATCGCGCCAGCGCGCTTTACCTGCATCCGCAAACCAAGGCATAGGGCGGCATGGCCGGCTTCGACGAAGAATCGGATCGTCGAGCAGCAGCGCAAATCCCGTTCGACCTTCCGGTCGAACCGCGCTACGGCCTGTCGGATTTCTTGGTCTCGCCCGCAAATTCCGCTGCTTTCTCCGTGGTCCTGCAGTGGCCGGATTGGCCGTCCCCGAACATGTTGCTCCTGGGACCTCCCGGCGCCGGCAAAACCCATCTCCTCGCAATATGGACCGAGCGCGCCCAGGCCCTCCCGGTGGCGGCGGGCGATGTTCCGCCGATTTCGCAATTGGCTTCGACGGGGCGCCGCGCCTTTGCGCTGGATTGCGTCGACTTTGTCGTTGATGAAACCGGCCTGTTTCATTTTCTCAATTTTGTGACAGAGGCTGGCGCCTCACTCCTTATGACCGCCCGCCGCGCGCCGGGCGCGAGCAATATCCGGCTACCCGATCTCCTGTCACGCCTTCGCCGCGCGCCAATCATCGAGATCGGCGCGCCGGACGATGAATTGATCCTCGCCGTCTTGGAGAAATTGTTCCGCGATCGTCAGCTGAGCGTCGACCGGTCCTTGCTTGATTATATCGCCTTGCGGCTGGAAAGGTCGCTCGACGCCGCCCAGCGCTTCGTTCATGCGCTCGACCGCGAGGCCTTGGCGCGAGGGCGCCCGGTGACGCGCTCGCTCGCAGGCGAACTGTTGGAGCGGATGAAAGAGTCTTAACCGCGTCAAAAAAATTCTATGACGGTCGTCGAATATGCCATTATGGCTACATGCGACGCAGAGAAGCAGCAATGACACGGCATATTCAGGACAATCTCGACGCCGAGCGGACCGGCGCCGACATCCCTGTGATGGATCTCCCGGGCGATATTTTGGAGCGGCCTGAGGAACTCGCCGCGTCTCCGCAACGATTTATCAACCGCGAATTGTCCTGGCTGGAATTCAATCGGCGCGTGTTGGAAGAGGCGTCCAACAAGAACCATCCTCTGCTTGAGCAACTGCGATTCTTATCGATCTCCGCGAATAATCTCGACGAGTTCTTCATGGTGCGCGTCGCCGGTCTGCGCGGCCAGGTCCGCTCGCATCTCACCGCGCTCTCGCAGGATGGACTGACGCCGGCGGAGCAATTGGTGAAGATCAACGAGCGCGCATCGCTTCTCACAAGCGAACAGATGCGTCGCTGGCGCGAATTGCGTTCGGAGATTGCAGACGTCGGCATCATCATCGTCGAGCCCGACAATCTTTCCAAAAGAGATCGCGAATGGCTCGATCAGCATTTTCTCGATCGGGTGTTCCCCGTTCTGACTCCGCTCGCCGTCGATCCGGCGCATCCGTTTCCTTTCATTCCAAATCTTGGAATTACGCTGGCGCTCGAGCTGGTCCGCTCGAGCGATCGCAGGACGCTTCAGGCTCTTGTGCGTCTGCCGCAGAAGATCGAGCGCTTTGTTAAAATTCCGAGCGCGCAGGGGGCCGCAGTCCAGGGACGCGAGCGCTTCATGCCGCTCGAAACCTTAATCGCGATCAATGCGACGCGCTTGTTTCCCGGCTATCACCTGCGCGGGCAGGGTCTCTTCCGCGTCATTCGCGACAGCGATCTCGAAGTCGAAGAAGAGGCGGAAGATCTCGTTCGCCTGTTCGAAACCGCGCTGAAGCGGCGGCGTCGCGGTTCGGTCATTCGGCTCGAAGTGGCGTCCGACATGCCGGAAACCTTGCGCGCGCTTGTCGCTGAGGAGCTTAGCGTCGAAGAAGATGAAATCTTCGTCCAAGATGGAATGCTGGGGCTGAACGATCTGTCGGAGCTTGTCGCGCTCGATCGGCCCGATTTGAAATTCAAGCCCTATAACCCGCGTTTTCCTGAACGCGTGCGCGACAATGGCGGCGATTGCTTTCTCGCGATCAAGCAGAAGGATCTCGCCGTTCACCATCCCTATGAATCATTTGACGTCGTCGTGCAGTTCCTTCAGCAGGCGGCGCGCGATCCCAATGTCGTCGCGATCAAACAAACTCTTTACCGCACCTCTTCGAACAGCCCGATCGTGCGCGCTTTGGTCGAGGCGGCGGAGGCGGGAAAATCCGTCACCGCGCTCGTCGAATTGAAGGCGCGATTCGACGAAGAGGCGAATATTCGCTGGGCGCGCGATCTCGAACGCGCCGGCGCGCAAGTGGTGTTCGGCTTCATTGAATTGAAGACGCATGGCAAGCTGTCGATGGTCGTGCGCCGCGAAGGCGCCGGCCTCGTCACCTATTGCCACGTGGGCACTGGAAATTATCATCCGGTGACGGCGCGCATCTATACCGATCTCTCATTGTTCACCGCCGATCCGGCAATTGCGCGGGACGTGTCGCGCATCTTCAACTTCATTACGGGCTATGCGGAGCCGGCCGGGCTCGAGCGGATGGCCGTGTCGCCGATTTCGCTGAAGAAGAAGCTTCTCGAGCATATCGAGCAGGAGATCGCTTTCGCCAAGGCTGGAAAGCCTGCGACGATCTGGGGCAAATGCAATGCGCTCGTCGATCCGGAGATCATCGACGCGCTTTACGAAGCCTCGCGCGCCGGGGTTTCAATCGAATTCGTCGTTCGCGGAATTTGTTGTCTGCGTCCCGGCGTGCCGGGTCTCTCAGAGAACATTCGCGTGAAATCGATCGTCGGCCGCTTCCTTGAACATGCGCGCATCTACGCTTTCGGCGGCGGCCACGCTCTGCCGCATCCGCGCGCCTTTGTTTATATTTCCTCCGCCGATCTGATGCCGCGAAATCTCGATCGGCGCGTGGAGGTGTTATGCCCGATCACAAATTCCACCGTGCATCAGCAGATCCTCGATCAGATCATGATGGCGAATCTCATCGATAACGAGCAGAGCTATCGCCTCTTGCCGGATGGCTCGTCCTTGCGCATAACTCCGCCGGCGGGCGAAGAGCGGTTCAACGCCCATAAATATTTCATGACCAACCCGAGTTTGTCTGGCCGTGGTAAGTCTCTCAAAGAGTGGCGTCCGCGTTCTCTCCTCAAGCGCCTCGACGACGCCTGATGTGACGACCGGCATAAGATCTGTCGATCGGAGCGAGGAAGACGCCCCGCCCGTCGCGATCGTCGATATCGGCTCGAATTCTGTGCGCCTCGTCGCATACGAAGCCTTGTCGCGCTCGCTGACGCCGATCTTCAATGAAAAAGCCATGTGCGGCCTTGGAAAAGGCGTCGTCACCACAGGACGGCTCCCGAAGGAAAGCGTCGCCAAAGCCTTGACGGCCTTGAGGCGTTTCAAGGTCCTCTGCGCGACGATGGAGATTTCCGACATTGAGGTGATCGCCACGGCGGCGGTGCGCGACGCGGCGAATGGCGCATCCTTTCTCGCCGCGGCTCGGGAAGCGATCGGGCAGGAGATCGCTCTGCTTTCCGGCAAGCGCGAAGCGCAGCTTTCGGCGCTGGGCGTTATTTCAGCCGTACATGCGCCAAATGGCGTCGTCGGCGATCTCGGCGGCGGCTCGCTCGAACTCATAGACGTTGCGCATACGCATATCGGCAAGGGCGTGACCTTGCCGCTCGGCGGCCTGGCGTTGATGGACGCTTCCGGTCGCTCGATGCGCGAAGCGGTTCGTATTGCGCGCAAGGCTCTTTCGGACGCCAAGCCGCTCGACGCGCTGCGCGGACGCACGTTCTACGCAGTCGGCGGCGCGTGGCGCGCACTGGCGCGACTGCATATGCGACAGCGAAACTATTCGCTCGACGTCATGCACAATTACAGCATTCAAACCAGCGAAGCGGCTGAATTCGCGAGCCTCGTCGAACGCGTGGACAGCGAAGCGTTGTCGAATATCGCTTCTGTGTCGACGGCGCGACGTCCACTTCTCGCTTACGGCGCAATCGTGCTCGATGAAATCATTCGCCGGGCCAAGCCGAAAGAAATCGTGGTTTCGGCGGCTGGCGTGCGCGAGGGTCTGCTCTATGAGCGCTTGCCCGAAACGGAACGAGCGCAGGACCCGCTGCTCGCGGCCGCGCGACATCTCAACCAGATTTTGTCACGGGCGCCGGAGTACGGCGACGATCTCATCGCCTGGACCAATGTTTTTCTGTCCTCGACAGATATTGACGAAACCTCCGACGAAAGGCGGTTGCGTCACGCCGCCTGTCTGCTCTCTGACGTGGGCTGGCGCGCGCATCCCGATTATAGGGCCGAGCAGGCGACAAGCATTGTCACGAATGGCGCCTTCTTTGGGGTCGATCATCCCGGCCGCGCTTATCTTGGTTTGGTCGCGGTGCTCCGTCACGAAGGGTCCGAGGGCGAAGGAGCTCAGTCGTTACGAAGCTTGTTGACGACGCGCTTGCTTGTGCGCGCTCGCGTTCTGGCGTCGGCGATCCGCGTCGCTTATCTCCTGTCGGCGTCAATGCCTGGCGTCCTGGCGCGAACGCCGATGCGCATTCGCAGGGGCCGCCTTGTGTTGGAGGCGCCGGCGGCTTTATCCGATCTTGTCAATGAACGCGTGCAAAACCGCCTCAAGGCGCTCGCGCGACTTGTCGGCGTCGAGGCTGGGGTCGAAACGAAATTGTAAGCCCGGCGTCCTATCGAGATCGCCGGCTTGAGAGTGAAATGCGTCGACGGCCGAGAAGCCGCCGACGCTTTCTGTTTCGCTTACTCCGCGACGCCATAGAGGGCTGTGCGATCGATGGTCGCGGCCGTCATGCCCTGCGCGTCGGCCTTGCAGGCGAACTCCAGCGATTTGCCTTCCGCGGAATCGATGCGGGCGATTTTTCCGGCGTCGACCGCCACCTGAACGCGGGCGCCGAGATCCGACGCTTGCACTGTGTCGTTTCCGGACCGGTCCGAAATCATGACTGTCAATTTGCACTGATCTTCGGCTTTGAGGAAATAGCCCACGACATGTTTTGTCCCGGCGTCAAGGCTCACTGCATGCAGCGGCCTCATGGTGAGCGGCGACCAGGTCTCGGCGCGGAGGGGGGCGCTTGCCGCAAGACTTAGCGCTCCGCCGAGCGCCAAGGCGAGGATGCGTTCTCCTGCTTTCATGTGTCTATTCCTTCCGTATCTTTTCAATGGCGCGTTCGAAGGGTTGGCCTGCGTTTCCGCCCGCTTCCCGTATGGCGAACCGTCAAAGGACGAATCGACCCAGGCGCGCGCCGTCGCCTGTATTGCAATGCAACATGGTGCTATTGCAACGCAATGAAAAGGGGGCGAAGAAGAAAAAAGGCTAAAAATCTCATTAAATTATTGAATTATAAGAGAGAGCGTCTGAGCGGACGTGATGTCGCACAAGATCAAAAATTGTGCATTGCACCTAATAGGGCGGGCAACGGCGGTACGAGTTGGAAGAACGCCGAATATATTTACCCGCCCGAAGGGGCGGCTCGATCACATGGCGATCGCTTCTGCGATCTCTTCCCATTCGAGGGTGATGACTTTGCCCGCGTCGACCGCGAGCGCCAGTCGGCCCTGCTTCAACTGCAAGGCCTTTTCTCCAAAAATGGCGCGTCGCCACCCCTGAAGCGCCGGCACATCCGCCTCGTCGTCATTCGCGATCGCTTCGAGATCCTCGACGGTCGCGATCATTTTGGTCGCGACTCCGGTGGATTCCGCGACCTGGCGCAGAAGGACTTTCAGCAGTTCGACCGTCGCGCCATTGTTGTTACGTTTTTCGCGCGCGATGCGCGGCAGACTTGCCGGATCCCGCGCAAGTCCGCGCTCCACCGCCGCGACGATATCGGCCCCGGCGCGCGAACGCTCCATGCCGCGCGGGAAAGCGCGCAGCCCGGCGAGCGTCTCCAGATTGCGCGGCGCCGCCTGCGCGATCTCAATCAAAATGTCGTCCTTGAGAACGCGCGAACGCGGCACGTCGCGCGTTTGAGCTTCGGTCTCCCGCCAGGCCGCCAGCTCCATCAGGACCGCCAGATCGCGCGGCTTTCGGGCGCGATGGCGCAGCCGCTCCCAAGCGTTCTCCGGATGTTGTTCATATGTCGAGGGAGAGGTGAGCGTCTCCATCTCGTCGGCGAGCCAGTGAAGTCGATTGGTGCGTTCGAGACGCTCGCGCAAATGGAGGTAAATGTCGCGAAGGTGGGTCACGTCGGCGATCGCATATTCGATCTGCGCTTGTGACAACGGCCGGCGCGACCAGTCCGTGAATCGCGAGGATTTGTCGAGATTGGCGCGAGTGATCGCCTTCACCAGCTCGACATAGGAGGCCTGATCGCCAAAGCCGCAAACGGTTGCGGCGACTTGCGTATCGAAAAGAGGGGCGGGAATGAGGCGCGCGAGACGCCAAACGATCTCGAGATCCTGCCGGGCGGCGTGAAAAACCTTCACGACCGCCGGATTCGCCATCAGCTCCAGAAAGGGAGCGAGATCCAACCCTTCGGCTAGGGCGTCGATCGCGACCGCTTCTTCGGGGGAGGCGATCTGAATAACGCAAACCTTCGGCCAGAACGTTGTTTCCCGCAGGAACTCCGTATCGACGGTGACAAATGGGTGTTGGGCGAAGCGCGTGCAGACTGCGGCGAGTTCGTCAGTGGAAGTCAGGAGCGTCATTGGAGTTGTTCTAAAGCATTTTTTCTCGACCCTGAAGCCAAAATTCGGCGTCATCCGCAGCCAAAACGTCGTTTCCCACCATGTTTCAAGCTCGCTCGACCATTACAGCTGTGCCGTAAGCGAGCACTTCGGTGACGCCGTCCATGATTTCATTGGCGTCATAGCGCATGCCGATAATGGCGTTTGCGCCGCCTTGCGCCGCATGCTGGCACATGTGCTCGAACGCCTCCTGACGCGAACTCTCGGCGAGATCGGCATAGACGGAAAGCCGTCCGCCGAAGATTGTCTGAATGCCGCCAAAGAAATTGCCGACGATCGAGCGCGAACGCACCGTAATGCCGCGCACCAGCCCGAGATGGCGAACAACGCGATAGCCGGCGATGTCGTTGGTCGTGGAAACGATCATGTCATGAGCCCCGTTTGAGTAGACGCAAGCCACTGCGGACGCGACGCTCAGATCAGCAGGGTCGTCAGCGGTCCTGGCGATCTTAGGCTTTGGTTTAAGCGATTCCTTATTGCTGCGGGAGCCAAAATGATTAGCATGGCGCGCCACTCGTTTTCAGGAGGCCGTTCAAGACATGGCGCAGCACCTTTTCCTGCGGCGCGATTACGCCGCCGCATCGCTATTGGCTATTGGAGTTGCATTCTTTTCATGCGACGCAGCCGCGGCAAAGGGCGGCGGCTGGAAAGACTGCCGTAGCCCCGACGCAGATTCGCGCATCGCCGGCTGTACAGAGATCATCGATAATCTTGCGAAAGAGCCGCTGCACAACAAGATTGCGGCCTATGTCAATCGCGGCGGAGCGCTGCAAGCAAAGGGCGAGTTCGATCGCGCCGTCAGCGACTTCGACAAAGCGCTGGAGCTCAGTCCGAAAAACCCGCTGATCCTGAATGCGCGCGCGAGCGCCTATCGGGCGAAGGGCGATCTCGAGAAGGCGATCGCCGATTATTCCGCCGCGATCGAGGCGCAACCCAAGGACGCCTCCGCTTATTCCGGGCGCGCCGGAGCGTATCTCGCCAAAAGCGATTTCGATCGTGCGCTCGCCGACTTCGACAAGGCCATAGGGATCGACGGCAAATTCGCGGCCGCCTACGTGGGGCGCGCGCGGGTTCAAAAGGCGAAGGGCGATCTCGAGAAAGCTCTTTCCGATTCAAACGAAGCGGTGCGCCTCGACCCGAAATCGCCGCCCGCGTATCTTGGTCGGGCGTTGATCTTTCAGGCCAAAGGCGAATGGGATCGCGCGATTGCGGATTACGACGAAGCGATCAAACACGAGCCGAAGAACGCCGTCTTCTGGAATGACCGTGGGCTCGCGTATTACGGAAAGCACGACTTCGACAAGGCTGTTTCAAACTTCTCCGAAGCGATCAAGCTGAACCCCAAATATGCGCAAGCCCTGCTCAATCGCGCCAATGCATGGCGCGCCAAGCATGAACTGGATCACGCTAAGCTCGACCTCGAAGGCGCGCTGAAGCTCAATCCCGGCCTGGCCGTCGCGCAAAAAGGGTTGGACGACGTGAACAAGCTGCTCGCCAAAAAGGCTGGCGGCGCGACAAAATCTCATTGATCGCCGCAGCAGCGACAGCCCTCAGAGGGCTTTCGCCGCCGCCAAGACTTCTTCCGCGTGGCCGGGGACCTTCACCTTGCGCCAGATTTTGGCGATGCGGCCGTTTTTTTCGATGAGGAAAGTCGATCGCTCGACCCCCATGTATTTCCGGCCATACATGCTTTTTTCGACCCATACGCCATAGGCTTGCAGCGTCTCTTTGGTTTCGTCGGCGGCCAAAGGCAGTGAAAGCTCGTATTTCGAGCAGAATTTATCGTGCTTCGCCGCTGAATCAGGAGACATGCCGATGACAACGGTCCCGGATTTCGCGAATTTTTCCCTTAAGCCATTGAACTCAATGGCTTCTTGAGTGCAGCCGGAGGTGTCGTCCTTAGGGTAGAAGTAAAGCGCGATTTTTTTGCCGGCGAAGGCGGATAAAGCGATGCGCTTTCCGCCGGAGCCGGGGAGATCGAAAGAGGGAGCGGAATCGCCCTCTTTCAGGGATGATCCGAGCGTTTTGGCCATGGGCGCCTTCCTTTCGTCGCATAGAGGTTTAAAGTCAGGCCGATCAATGCAGAGGCCAAACCGCATAGCAAGAGCTTTGCCGCGAGTGTTGGAAAAGGTCTTGGAAGGCCAATCTCTGCGGCTATTGTTTCATTGGTTTTGCGCGGTCGGTCGGGTGGCGACCGCGTCAGACAGGAACCCCGTCCGATTTAAAGGGCCAGGCTTGACCGACCGAGAGCATGCCGACTTCCACGCTGAGGACGGACATTTCGTCGATTTAGCGGGAAGAGGCCGAAATGTGATTCGGCGCGGCGCTGGCGTCTGGCGCACTCATCCGGGGTTGCGCGTTCTCGTCGCGACAGGCGCATGGGTCGCCGCGGTCATTGCCGTTGCATTGGGCGTCTTTTTCGTCGCGCTGATGCGGGGGCCGATTTCTTTCGACTGGCTGGCGCCCACTCTCGTTCAATCGCTCGATGACCTCTACCAAAATCGTTACAGCTTCGAACTTGGCGGAGCGTCCATCGCCAACGGCGAAAATGGTCCGACCGTTTCCGTCCAGCGTCTGGTGGTGAAAAGCGGCGACCGCACAATTCTCGCGGCGCCTCGCGCGCAAATGTCGATGGATTTTCGTTCGCTTCTCATTGGCCGGATCAAGCCGCGCCGCGTGGAAGTCCTCGACCTTGAACTGCGACTTGCGGTGATGACCGATGGCTCGATAGCGATTTCCGCGGGCACGGACCCCGCTGAAGCCGTCCCACTCAACGCGCCTGCGCCTCGGAGCGAAATAGACGCTCAACTCTTGGCCGCCTCGAGCGCTCACCCTCATGCCGCTCTGCTCCGACAAGCGGCCGGCGCCTTACGCGAGCTTTTGGATCTCGCCACCAGTCCCGACAGCGCGATCGGCGCCATCGATCGCATTGGCATATCTCATGGCCGGTTGGTCATAGACGACAAAACGGTCGACCGCGTCATTCGATACGATGATCTGGCGCTGCATCTCGAAAAGGGCAGGGGCTCCATGAAATTCAGCCTCGCCGCGACAGGCTCGTCGCGGCGCTGGACGGCGGAAGCGACGGCTCACGGGTCTCCCGGCGAAAAGCGCATTTTCGATGCGAAAGTCCATGACTTCTCTCTCGATGAAGTTGCGCTGGTCGTCGGCTCCCGCAACCTGAAATTCGACACCGACTCGCCCTTGTCGCTTATGGCGCATTTCGCGCTCGATTCGGGCGATCGCGTGCTCGAGGCGAAAGGCGCGTTCGACATGGGCGCAGGATTTCTTCGATTGGAGGATCCTGACCACGAGCCTTTCATGATCGATCACGTCAACGCCGAAGCGCATTGGGATCGAAACTCGCGAACGCTGCTCGTTGATCCTGTGACGATCAAAGCGCATGGGACTGAATTTTCGTTCAAAGGCGCTGCGACGCCGCCTGCAGCGGACGTTGAGGGCGACAGCTGGACGATCTCGGGCTCGCTGAACAAGCCGGGTCGGTTCATCGCGGATCGCGAAGGCGACAAAAATCTCGTCATCGACCGCGTGACGCTCGGCGCTCATTTCAAGTCGCGCGAGAAGAGAGTGACGGTTGAAAAATTCGAGTTGGATGGCCCGGAGGTCAATGTCAGCGGCGCCGGCTCGTTTGACTGGATGAACGGCCCGCGTCTGATCTACACGCTTTCTGTTTCGGATACGCCCATTCTCGCCATGCTGCGCATGTGGCCCACGCATGTGGCTCCGGGCGTGCGCACATGGCTCCTGGAGCATGTGTCCGCCGGCGTCGTGCGGAGCGCAACATTGAGCGCGGACTTCGATAATGACGCGCTGACGGCCATGCGTTACGAAAGGCCGCCGTCCGACGAGTCCGTGCGCGTGGATTGCCAGATCGCCAACGGCACGGTGGTCGAGTTGCTGCCGGGCGCGGCGCCGCTCACCAATGTCGCCGGCAACGCCCACATCACCGGCCGCACGTCGAGCTTCACCATCACGAGCGGCGTGATGGAAACTGCGCCGCAGCGCAAGCTGACTTTGACGGAAGGCAGCTTCCGCATTGCCAACAATGCGCTTCGCCCAATTCCTGCAGTCGTGGATCTGCGTCTTTCCGGCAATGTCGAAGCCGTTGCCGATTTGCTGGCTCTAAAAAGCGTCGCAGCGCACGCCAGTCTCCCGATCGACGGCGGGACGTTAAAGGGCCAGATCGACGGAAGACTGCGGGTCGATTTCGAAATTGGGCCGACGGCGCGTCCTGAAGCGACGGCCATATTGATCGACGCCACGACGTCGAATCTTTCGATCGAGCGGCTCGTCGGTAAAGAGCGACTCGAAAACGGGGCATTGAACGTCGTCGCCGATCAAGTCGGCTTGCATGTCTCCGGCACGGGCAAAATGTTTGGAGCGCCAGCCACTCTCGATGTGCGACGCGCGCGCGGCGACAAAGGACCGGCGCAAGGTCAGCTGAACTTCGTCTTCGATGACGCGTCCCGCGCGAAGGCGGGCTTTTCATTCGCGGGCCTTGCCGGTCCGGTGAATGTATCGATCAAAACGCCATTGCCGATGGACGACGCCGATGTGCAAATCGAACTCGATCTTTCAAAGGCGAATATCGACAATCTGCTGCCTGGTCTGGTGAAGCCGGCAGGCCGTCCAGGCAAGGCGTCAATGGTGCTGGCGAAGCGCCCCGAGGGTTATGCGCTCGACAAATTCATGTTCGACGCCGGCGGCTCGCAGCTTGCAGGCGTGATCGATCTCACCCGCGAAGGCGCCTTTCGCGGCGCAAAAATGAGTCAGGTGAAATTGTCGCCCGGCGATGATGCGCGTCTCGAGGCGACGCGGTCAAGCGACGCGTTGAAACTTGTTGTGCGTGCGGCAAATCTCGACGCGCGGCCGATCCTGCGCGCGCTGCTCAACGGCTCGTCAGTGCCTGATCGCCCGGCAGCGGCCGGCGCCGCGGCGTCGAAGTCCGCGCTCGGATTTGACGATTTCGATCTGGATTTCAAGTCGCCGATCGTGACGGGGCATGGCAAGCAAATCCTCGCCAACGTCGATCTGAAAATGGAGCGCCGCGGCGGGCGCCCGCGCGTGCTTTCCTTAAGCGCTGGATTGGGTAAGGAGCCTTTGACCGCGACCCTTGTTCGCAATCAGGCGGGCGCTCCACAAATCGAAATCGCCGCTGGCGATGGAGGTTCGCTGCTGTCCTTCCTCGATCTCTACCACAAGATGGACAGCGGCGCTTTGACCGCGGGCGTTCAACTTGGGCAGGGCCGCTCGGACGGCATGGTGCGTATTCAGGATTTTTATCTGAAGAACGAGCCGGCCATGCGTCAGCTCATGACGCAAGGCGTGGCGCGAACCGACGACAAGGGCGTCATGCGTTTTGATCCGGACTCTGTCCGGTTCAGCCGGCTGCAAGCGGACTTCACATGGTCTAGCGGACGATTGTCGGTGCGCGACGCGGTGATCTCCGGACCTGAGATCGGCCTGACCGCTGAAGGCTATATTGATTTTCCGCACGATCGCATCGACGTCACGGGCGCCTATGTTCCCGCCTATGGCATCAACAATCTGCTTTCGAATATCCCGGTTCTTGGCCTTGTTCTCGCGGGCGGCCAGCACGAGGGCGTGTTCGCGCTCAACTATCGCGTGGGTGGAGCGTTCAGCGCGCCGACCTTAACCGTCAATCCGCTGTCGGCGATCGCACCAGGACTCATTCGCAAGGTGATGGGCATCATGGACGGCACAACGCGTCCGCCAGACAATGGCTACGGACGCTAACAGCGCTCCAACAGCACATGCTTCTTTTTGCCGAGCGATAATTTAACGACGCCGTCTTTTTCAAAATCCGGTTCGCCGATCATTGCGCGTTCGTCCGTCACGGGCGCATCATTGATGCGCAAGCCGCCGCCCTTGATCTGACGCCGCGCCTCGCCGGTGGAGGGAACGAGCCCGGCCTTCACGAACGCCGTAAGCACCCCGAGCCCCGCAGCGATCTCCGCAGCCTCGACCGCCACCTTGGGGAGAGAGAGCGCCAGCGCGCCTTCCTCGAAAGTTTTGCGCGCGGTGGCGGCGGCGGCGTCAGCGGCCTCGCGCCCATGAATGAGCGCAGTCGCTTCGGTTGCGAGGGTTTTCTTCGCCTCGTTGATCTCGGCGTCTTTCAGCGATGCGAGACGCGCGATCTCGTCGAGCGGCAGAAATGTGAAGAGCTTCAGGAATCGTTCGACGTCGGCGTCCTCGGCGTTGCGCCAATACTGCCAGTAGTCGTAGGGCGAGAGTTGATCCGCGTTGAGCCACACCGCGCCGGCGGCCGTCTTGCCCATCTTCGCGCCCGAGGCCGTCGTCAGCAGCGGCGAAGTGAGGGCGTAAAGCTGCGGCGTTCCCATTCGCCGGCCAAGATCAAGTCCAGTGACGATGTTGCCCCATTGGTCGGAGCCGCCCATTTGCAATTGCGCGCCATAACGTCGATTGATCTCGACGAAATCATAGGCCTGCAGGCACATGTAATTGAACTCGATGAACGAGAGTTCGTGTTCGCGCTCCAATCGCAGTTTGACCGAATCCATCGTCAACATGCGATTGACCGAAAAATGCCGCCCGACGTCGCGCAGAAACTCAATGTAATTGAGACCATCGAGCCAATCGGCGTTATCGAGCAGCAAGGCGTCGGACGCGCCGCCTCCAAAGGTCAGAAACTTTTCGAATATCGTTTTGATCGACGCTTTATTCGCGTTGATCTGCTCGACGCTGAGCAGTTTGCGACTTTCATCCTTGCCGGAAGGATCGCCGACGCGCGTCGTGCCGCCGCCGACGAGCGGCAAGGGTTTGCCGCCCGTGCGTTGCAGCCAGGCGAGCATCATGATCGGCAGCAGCGAGCCGACATGCAGCGAGGGCGCCGTGCAATCGAACCCGATATAGGCGGCGAGCCCGCCCGCGCGCGCTTTTTCGTCGAGCCCCGCAAAATCGGAGCATTGATGCACGAATCCGCGCTCGATAAGGACGCTGAGGAATTCGGAGTTCGGGGTGAAATCGCTAGCCATGATTGAGTTGTTAAGGGCTATGGCGCGGGGAGGCAAGGCTCCGCTCAGGGTTGCCGCTTCGATAATTCGACGCAGCGACCAGCATAGAACAAGATAGCGGACGAGTTGTCACTTCTCGGATATAACGGCATGGCAGGTTAAGCGGCAGGGCAGGGCGCAACCTCATTTTTATTGTGAAGTTCGTGACTCAATTTGGAGTGAACGGCAATGGCTGCGAATGAATCCATTCCCCTCTCATGGTTTGAAGCGCCGCGAGCTTTTATCGAACCCACGCTCCGCGTTTTCAGAATGAGCAACACAGCGTTGGATAGCCTCTTTTATGACGTCAATGTGCTGTGGACCGAGCTTCTTTTTCGCGGGACCGCAGTTGTGACGACAGCGGAAACGACCGCCCACGTGACAAAGGCGTTTGAGAAACTCGATCTCGGCGCTTTATCCAATCCGGAAGGCTCGATCCTCGTCGTGGACGCCACCCGCGAGCCCTTCGTCACTCGGTTCGACGACGTTCAAAAGTTTGTGCGCTACGCCAACACTGAGGGCCGAAATGTAAAATCAGCGTCCATCACGGGCGTCGGCAGCTCCGCTCTCGGCTCCGTCGCCTTTGCCTGGAACTTGTCCATCGCGCTCGGCCATCCCGTCGCCGCGATCGTGCCGGGCTATGGGGTCGCGGATGTTATTCAGCAGTCGCTGGGCGGTTGGTTCGGCTTCGGCTTAACCTCTTGGGTCAAAAAGGTCACCCAGGAAATGCTCGCTCACATGGCGCCGGAGACGGCGCGGATCGGTCGGAGCTTGATGCTGACCGCTCCCGATCACGCCACAGCCGATACGGGCGCTCCCGTATTTCGGCGCGGCAGCGGATCTTCGGACGTTCTGCATTCCATCTTGAAGGAATCCGAGAACATCGATCACGTGTTTGGGCATAGCAAAGGCGCTCTTGCAATCGGCAACGCCATTCATGATTTGCCGGAGAAAACGACTGCTCGTCTGCGCGTCACGACATTTGGATGCCCGATCGAGGAGGACGCGCCCGGCGCCGCTTATCTGCAGTTTCTAGGATTGATCGATCAATTGGGGCTGCTCAACTCATGGGGCAATCATCCGGAGGTGCGGCCGTTCACGCATCACAGCACGAATACGGCAATACCGCTCAGCATGCCCGTGTCGCTGCTGACCCGACTCGGGGAGACGAAGGAAACGCCGACGGCCGTCCGTGAGCCGGCTCGGATCGCCGCGCCTTCGACGGTCGGGGCGTTGGAGCGAATGGACCTCGGCCAGGAGCCGCAAACTCAGGATCAATCGAAGTCGAACTGATCTGTCTATCGTAAATAATTGAAATTCTGAGGTTCTTGTCCCTTTTTGATCCCTCTGTTAAGAGGCGCGTGTCACCTCTTTAGCGATCGAGCGCGGGCAGGAAATGCTTTTTTACGAGCCGCTGTTTCTCTTTCTATTCGCGCCGGCGGTTTATCTCGTCTACCTGCTCTTTGGCGCGAAGCGGAGCGCGCGCGCCATAATCCTGCTCGTGGCGAGCATTATTTTTTACGCTTGGAGCGAGCCAGTCTTCGTCTTCGTGGTCTTCGGCTCCGTCGCGGCCGATCTCATCATTGCAAGGCTCATCTACGATGCTTCGCCCGAGTCGCAGCTAGGCAAACGATGGCTCATCCTCGGCGTCGTTCTTAATATCGGAATCCTCGTCTATTATAAATACACGGGATTTCTTGCTCTCAACTTGGACGCTTTATTGCGTGCGCTGACGCTGCCCGGGATCAACATTCCACAAATCGCATTGCCGATTGGCGTCTCTTTCATCGTGTTCGAAAAAATCACTTATCTCGTCGATGTGTATCGCGGGATCACGAAGCCTGCGCGCAGCATATCGCTTTACGCGCTGTATGTGTTCTTCTTTCCTAAGCTTCTGGCGGGTCCGATCATCAAATATCATGACATCGCCGGTCAGATGGAGACCTGTCGGCATGCGGATGTCGACGACTTCATCGTCGGGTTTTCTCGCTTCATGCTTGGCGTTGTAAAGAAGCTCCTTCTCGCCGACTCGCTTGCAAGCGGCGCCGATCTCGTCTTCGCTCACGACCCGGCGGGACTTGGCTTCGCCGAGGCATGGTGGGGCGTGACATTCTTCACGTTCCAGATTTACTTCGATTTCTCCGGCTATTCGGACATGGCGATCGGACTGGCGCGCATGTTCGGGTTTCGCCTGCTCGAAAACTTCAACATGCCCTATGTCGCGACGAGCATCAGCGATTTTTGGCGGCGTTGGCACATGTCGCTCACCGGATGGATCAAGGAATATTTGTATTTTCCATTGGGCGGCAATCGTGAGGGCGTGGCGCGCACTCAGTTCAATCTGTGGATTTGCTTTCTTGCGTCCGGCATTTGGCACGGCGCTGCGTGGACCTATGTGATCTGGGGCGCGTACAATGGCGTGTTCCTTGTGCTGGATCGCATGTTTCTGCTCAAATGGCTCGCGCGACTACCGGCCTGGGTCGCCAATCTTGCAGCAATGCTGATTGTAATGGTCGGATGGACGGTGTTTCGCGCCACGTCACTGGAGCAGGCGGGCCTGTTTCTTTCTCTGATGGCGAGACCCTGGGCCGTGGGCGCCGAGGAGTTGTATATTCCAAATTACTATATGATCGTCGCCTTCGTTTCCGTTGTGATCTGCGTCATTCAGCGCATGTCGCTGTCTGTCGACGGATTTAAATGGGCGCTCCTCGCGCAAAGATATGCTTTCGCGTCAAACAGCGTGTTGTCTCTCTTGTTCATAAGCGCGCTGGCAAAGGGTTTGGCCGAGCCCTTCAAGCCTTTCATCTATTTCAGGTT
>CAWESG010000018.1:0-90578 GCA_963811555.1 uncultured Alphaproteobacteria bacterium
GAGCGGCCTGAAACTGCTTCAACGCTTTTTTAGCCTGAGCAGCGCCCCGACGCTCGCGGCTGACCCAGTGGGTGTCGTAGCTTATCTTGATGCCCCGGCGCAGATAACTGATGCCCTTCTTGATATGCGCATTGGGCTGCGCCTTCTGAGCCGTCATCGCATGGTCGATTGCATTTTCGGCATGCTGAACGAAGGAAGAACTATGGTGAGCGTCGTCGCCATAGACGATTGCCTTTTGCGTCTCGGAAATCGCCTGCTGAAGGTCGCCCTGGGCGGCCAGCACGAACTGCGGAGCCGCGAACAGCGCAATGGCGAGACCTCCCATTGCGATTGAAAATGGATGGTTTTTCATGGCTTAACTCCCGTCATACAAGCGGCGAGCCGGTCACTGAGGGCTGAAGCCGCCGCTGAATAACTAGGTGGCCGTAGGATGCGGAAAGCCCGCTGAATCAAGGACAAGTTCGCCGGACAATTCGTTTCTACATAATGGATTTACAGCCCGCGAGGCCAAGCAATGTGAAACGTCGCCGTGCTCGCGAGCAAATCAAAGGCCCCGTCGCCGAAGCGAACGGGGCCAAATGCTTCGTCATTTGCGAAGCTGAGCTGGAAAAGTCCAGGAGTTGAGGGGAATGGAGATCGCTTGGCCTTCGCGAATCCGTTCCCGGGCATATGGCTTCGATATTGAGAGACGCGTTTGGTGGAAACTTGCGCTTGTTTCCTCTTTGCGCGGCGACCCGACGCTGAAGGGTCGGGTCAAAGGTCGTGACCCGGTGGCGTCATGCTCCTCTCGCTGTTTCTGTCATCTCGCCGGTCGCGGCGGAGCGCTCCGGCTCTTGAATCGCGCCAAAACCGAGGTCCCGCCCGATTGGCCCTGGGCCTTAGCTTTGGCCCCGAGGTTGCGACATTTATGAATGCTGCGCTCGTTTTCTGGACCCGTCAAGAATGTTTCGCGGCTGCGTCAATCTGCTGCAGCTCCGTCAGCGCCAGCAGGTTTGCCGCGATGAAATTCTTCGCGCGCTCCCGCTTGCATGCCCATAAAGTGACGTATATAGATATCTTTATATCTATTCTGGAGCTGCGATGCTGGTTTCTCCGACTTTACCGCTCGATCAGGCGCTCGCTGCAATGAACGCGGCCGGGGAAGAAACGCGTTTGCAACTCCTCGGACTTCTCTCGGAGTCCGAGCTGACGGTCAGTGAAATCGTTGCGATCCTTGGCCAATCCCAGCCGCGCGTCTCGCGCCATCTCAAATTGCTGGTCGAAGCCGGCCTGGTGGAGCGTCGACGTGAAGGAGCATGGGCCTTCTTTCGGCTCGCTCCGACGAGCGCGGCGGGCGAACTGGCGCGCAACATCGTTTCCTGGCTCGATCGAAGCGACTCCCTATTGACGGGCGATCGTTCGCGGCTCGCGGAGGTGCGCCAGTCGAGAACGGAAAACGCCGCGCGATATTTCGCCGCGCACGCCGGCGAATGGGACGCCATACGCTCGCTGCATGCGCCGGAGGCTCGTGTCGAAGAGGCGATCCGCAGCGCCGTCGGCGACAAGCCGGTTCGCTGCCTGCTCGATCTTGGCGCCGGAACGGGTCGTATGCTGGAGCTCTTCGCGCCGCATGCGGACCGCGCCATCGGCGTCGATCTCTCTTCCGCAATGCTTGCGGTCGCCCGCGGCAGGCTCGAGGAAACAGGCTTGCGCAATGTGACGCTGCGCCAGGGCGATATTTACGCGCTGCCGATCGAACGCAATTCATGCGATCTCGTGATCCTGCATCAGGTGCTGCATTATCTCGACGACCCCGCTCGCGCGCTGCGCGAGGCGGCGCGCGTATTGGCGCCCGGCGGGCGATTGCTCGTCGTCGATTTCGCGCCACATAATGAAGAGATTTTGCGAGACAAACACGCGCATCGCCGTCTCGGCTTTTCGAAACACGAAGTCGAGACCTTGCTCGCTCAGGCGGGATTGAATCCCACTTTGCATCGCAATCTGGAGCCGCACGCCCGGGAAGGCGAAAAGCTCACCGTCTCTCTGTGGCTCGCGCAAGACCCGCGCATCGTCGCGGATCCGATCCCTTCCTCGAACTATGAGGCGGCGTGATGCTGGACCTTGCGAACAATCGATCCTGGCCGCGCGGCCATTTCGAAATATCCTACGAGTTCTTTCCGCCGAAGACGGCGGAAATGGAAATTCAGCTCTGGGAGACGATCAATCGTCTTGCCGCGCTGCAGCCGGGCTTCGTCTCCGTGACCTATGGGGCGGGCGGCTCCACGCGCGAACGCACGCATGCGATCGTCGCGCGCATCGTGAAGGACACATCGATCAAACCCGCGGCGCATTTGACCTGCGTTTCGTCCTCTCGCGATGAAATCGACAATGTCATCCGCGCCTATTGGGACGCGGGCGTGCGCCACATCGTGGCGCTTCGCGGCGATCCGCCGGCGGGCGTCGGCGCGGCCTTCGAACCGCATCCGCACGGCTATCAGACGTCGACCGAACTCGTGCGCGGAATTCGCGCCATCGGCGATTTCGAGATTTCGGTTTCGACCTATCCGGAAGGACATCCCGAAAGCTCTTCGATCGAGGACGATCTCGACGCGCTGCAATCGAAGATCGACGCGGGCGCGACGCGCGCCATTACGCAGTTCTTTTTCGAAAATGACGTCTATTTCCGCTTTCTCGACAAGGCGCGGGCGCGCGGCATTATGATTCCGATCGTGCCGGGAATCATGCCGGTGCGTAATTTCCGTCAGGTCGCGGCCTTCGCCAAAAAGGCGGGCGCGAGCGTGCCGCAATGGCTCGCAGACCGCTTCGAGGGACTGGAAAGCGATCCTGAAACGCATTCGCTCGTCGCCGCGACGACAGCCGCCGATCAAGTCTTGGCGCTCGCTCGCGCCGGCGTCAGCGAGTTTCATTTCTACACCAACAACCGCGCCGATCTCGTCTTCGCGATCTGCCATTTGCTGGGCGTGCGCCCGGCGCCCGAGAAAGCGCTTCAATGACCTTCGACAAGGCTCACGGTCCCAATATTCTTCAAGCTCTGGAGCGCTTGGCGCGCGAGCGCATTCTGTTGCTCGACGGCGCCATGGGCACGATGATTCAGCGTCACGAGTTTGGAGAGGCCGATTTTCGCGGCGAGCGCTTCAAGGATCATCCGAAGGATTTGCGCGGCAATAATGATCTCCTGACGCTGACGCAGCCAAAGGCGATCAAGGACATTCATCTCGCCTATCTTGAGGCCGGCGCCGATATCATCGAGACCAACACCTTCTCCTCGACGACGATTGCGCAGGCCGATTACGGTCTTGAACATCTCGCGTTCGAACTCAATCGCGAGGGCGCGCGGCTGGCGCGCGAAGCGGCTGACGAAATCGCGAAAAAGACGGGCGCGCCGCGTTTCGTCGCCGGGTCCATGGGGCCGACCAACCGCACCGCCTCGATTTCGCCGGATGTGTCCAATCCGGGCTATCGCGCGGTGACGTTCGACGATTTGCGCATCGCCTATCGCGAAGCGGCGCTGGGCCTCATCGAAGGCGGCGCCGATATCATGCTGGTCGAGACGGTGTTCGACACGCTGAACGCCAAGGCCGCGATCTACGCGCTGGAGGAAGCATTCGAGGAAGTCGGGACGCGTTTTCCGATCATGATTTCCGGCACGATCACGGATCTCTCGGGCCGCACGCTCTCGGGCCAGACCTCGCAAGCGTTCTGGAACTCGCTCTCGCACGCCAAGCCTTTTTCGATCGGCTTCAATTGCGCGCTGGGCGCAAGAGAAATGCGCCAACACATCGCAGACATCGGACGCATTGCGGATACGCGCGTTTGCGCCTTTCCGAATGCGGGCCTCCCCAATGAATTCGGCCTCTATGACGAGAGCCCCGAATATATGGCCGAGCTCGTCGGCGAGTTCGCGAAATCCGGCCTCGTCAACATTCTGGGCGGCTGTTGCGGCACGACTCCGGCGCATATTGCGGCGATCGCAGAAGCGGTGAAGGGGATCGCTCCAAGGGCCATTCCGGAAATTTCGCCGATGCTTCGTCTGTCTGGGTTGGAGCCCTTCACGCTGACGAAGGACATTCCTTTCGTCAATGTCGGCGAACGAACCAATGTCACGGGTTCCGCCAAATTTCGTAAGTTGATCACCGCGGGCGATTACGCCGCCGCTCTCGACGTCGCGCGCGATCAGGTCGCAAATGGCGCGCAGATCATCGATGTGAATATGGACGAGGGCCTGCTCAACTCAAAGCAGGCGATGATCGAGTTTCTCAATCTCGTCGCCGCCGAGCCAGATATCGCGCGCGTCCCCGTGATGGTGGACAGCTCCAAATTCGAGGTGATCGAAGCCGGCCTCAAATGCCTGCAAGGCAAGGGCGTCGTCAATTCGATTTCGATGAAGGAGGGCGAGGAGAAATTCATCGAAGACGCCAGGAAGGTGAAGCGTTACGGCGCGGCGGTCGTCGTCATGGCTTTTGACGAAAAGGGCCAGGCCGATACGCTCGCGCGGAAAGTGGAGATATCGAAGCGCGCCTATCGCATTCTCACGGAAGAGGTCGGTTTCCCGCCGCAGGACATCATCTTCGATCCGAATATTTTCGCAGTAGCGACCGGCATCGACGAACACGACAATTACGGCGTCGATTTCATCGAAGCGGCGCGGCAGATCAAGCACGATTTGCCGCATGTTCATATTTCGGGCGGCGTTTCGAATCTGTCCTTCTCATTTCGCGGCAATGAATCCGTGCGCGAAGCGATGCATTCGGTGTTCCTCTATCACGCCATCGCCGCCGGCATGGATATGGGCATCGTCAACGCCGGCCAGCTCGCCGTCTATGCGGAGATCGATCCGAAGTTGCGCGAGGCCTGCGAAGACGTCGTCTTGAACCGCAAGAAGGGCGCGACCGAGCATCTCGTGGAGCTTGCCGAATCCTATAAGGGCGCGGGCGCCAGAATGCAGGAGCGAGACGTCGCCTGGCGCGAGGCGACCGTCGAGAAGCGCCTCGAATATGCGCTCGTCAACGGCGTCGCGGACTATATCGAACAAGATGTGGAAGAAGCCCGTCAGAGAAGCACGCGGCCGCTCGACGTGATCGAAGGCCCGCTGATGGCGGGCATGAACGTCGTCGGCGATCTCTTCGGCCAGGGCAAAATGTTCCTGCCGCAAGTCGTGAAGTCCGCGCGCGTGATGAAGCAGGCGGTCGCCTATCTCCTGCCCTATATGCAAGAGAGCAAGGACGAACGTTCGTCGGCCGGAAAAATTCTCCTCGCGACGGTCAAGGGAGACGTGCACGACATTGGCAAGAACATCGTCGGCGTCGTCCTTGGCTGCAATAATTTCGAGGTGATCGACCTTGGCGTCATGACGCCAGCCGCGAAGATTCTCGAAACCGCAAAGCGCGAGAAAGTCGATCTCATCGGCCTGTCGGGACTGATTACGCCCTCGCTCGATGAAATGTGTTTCGTGGCTTCCGAACTTGAACGCGAAGGCTTCAACCTGCCGCTGCTGATCGGCGGCGCGACGACAAGCCGCGTGCATACGGCGGTGAAGATCAATCCAAATTACCGGCTGGGACAGGCGGTCTATGTCACCGACGCCAGCCGCGCCGTCGGCGTGGCCCAAGCGCTCCTGTCTGATCGCACGCGCGGAGATTATATCGCGCAGACGCGGAGCGAATATGCGCGCGTCGCCGACGCCCATGCGCGCGCGCAAATCGACAAGCAGCGCGTTCCGTTGACCGTGGCGCGCGCCAATGCGCTCAAGCTCGACTGGGCGGCTTTTGAGCCCACAAAGCCGAAGTTCCTGGGCGTGCGCACCTTCGCCACCTATGACGTCGCGGAGCTTGTCCCCTATATCGACTGGACGCCTTTCTTCCAGACCTGGGAATTCAGAGGCCGCTATCCGCAATTGCTCGACGATCCCGAGCGCGGCCCTGCGGCGCGACAATTGTTCGAGGACGCGCAAACAATGTTGAAGCGCATCGTCGAAGAGCGGTGGTTCACGCCCAAAGCGGTCATCGGCTTCTGGCCCGCGAATGCGATCGGCGACGACATCGCGCTTTATAAGGGCGAATCGCGCAGCGAAACGCTTGCTGTTTTTCATACGCTTCGTCAGCAGCTTCCGCGCCGCGACGGCAAGCCCAATCTCGCGCTCGCCGATTTCATCGCGCCGAAGAGCAGCGGCAAAGCCGATTATATTGGCGCTTTCATCGTCACCGCAGGCGCGGAAGAAGAGAAGATTTCGGCGCGCTATGCGCGCGCCAATGACGATTATGGTTCGATCATGGTGAAGGCGCTGGCCGACCGAATCGCGGAGGCCTTCGCCGAGCGCATGCATGAGCGCGCGCGTCGCGAGTTCTGGGCTTATGCGGAGAGCGAAAGCTTTTCTCCGCAGGAGCTTGCAACCGAGCCCTACCGCGGCGTCCGCCCGGCGCCGGGCTATCCGGCGCAGCCGGACCATACGGAGAAGGCGACGATCTTCGACCTGCTTGAAGCGCAAAGGCGCACGGGAGTGAAGCTTACCGAGAGTTTCGCCATGACTCCGGCCGCGTCCGTCTGCGGACTCTACTTCTCCCATGAAAGCGCGCATTATTTCGGCGTCGCCAAGATTGAACGCGATCAGGTCGAAGATTACGCGCAGCGCAAGGGGATGTCTGTCGAGGAGGTGGAGCGCTGGCTCGCGCCTATCCTCAATTATGAGCCCATGGCGAAAGCTGTGGAGCTGACCGGCTGAGCGAAGGCTCCAGGGGGAAAGGATGATGCGTTCGGGGGACGATCCGTATCATCTAGAGCGTTTCGTTGAAGCTCAAGATCCTATCTATGATCGCGTGGTCGCCGAACTCGCATCCGGCCGCAAGAACAGCCATTGGATGTGGTTCGTCTTTCCTCAGATCGCAGGCCTGGGCATGAGCCCGACGGCGATGAGATATGCAATCTCATCGCTCGCTGAGGCTAAAGCCTATCTGGCGCATCCCGTTCTGGGAGCGCGACTGAGGGAGTGCGTGAACCTCGTCAATCGAATTGAGGGGCGTTCAATCGATGAAATTTTTGGTTCGCCAGACAATAAGAAATTTCGATCCTCGATGACCCTGTTCGCCCACGCCGCAGACGACGGCTTGTTCGAGCAAGCGCTTATGAAATATTTCGGCGGCGCCCCGGATCCCTTGACCATTGAGCGCTTGTGACCTTCGCGCCTGCGCGACACGCTCCCTCTCCCCGCTTGCGGGGAGAGGGTTGGGGTGAGGGGCGGGGCGACATAATTACAATGTCGTCCGTCCCTCAATGGCGACAAGAATCGTTTCGCAAACACCGTCAATATTGGTGAAAACTTCTTCGTTCGTCATCCTCACAATCGAAAATCCTTTCGCTTTTAGAAAGCACTCACGACGCTTATCGCTTATGATTTCTTCTTCGGTCGAATGAGTCGCCCCATCGACCTCGACCACGAGCGCACGCTCGCGACAAACGAAATCCACAAAGAACGGCCCAACAGGCTCCTGCCGGACAAATTTGAACCCCTTCAGCCGCCTGCCCCTAAGCCTTTCCCAAAGGCGTTTTTCGGCGGAAGTCTGGTTTTTTCGCAATGCGCGGCTGCGAGCCGTTTCGTGTAGACGCAATCCACGCATAAGAATATCTCTAGCAGGCTGATGGCTCCGCAATTCGGAGAACGTCCAGCCCCTCACCCCAACCCTCTCCCCGCATGCGGGGAGAGGGAGAGTATCTCAAGGTCACGGAATCATGTCCATCGCTCTCGCGTTCCCAAGCCGCAAGATTCTCTCCGCTGCGCTCTGGGCGACCGTGATTACTCTCGGCGTCTTTGCGCTTTATACGCTCGCCACTGTGCGCGGCGAGACGGTCAACGCCATCTGGCTCGTCACGGCGGCCGTCTGCGTCAATCTGGTCGCCTATCGATTCTATTCGCTCTTTATCGCCCAGCGCGTGCTGAAGCTCGACGCAAGTCGGCTCACCCCTGCGCATCGGCATAATGACGGGCTCGATTATGTGCCGACAGACAAATGGGTGCTGTTTGGTCATCACTTCGCGGCGATCGCCGGCGCAGGCCCGTTGGTCGGCCCCGTGCTCGCAGCGCAAATGGGTTATCTCCCCGGCACTCTGTGGCTGCTGACCGGCGTCGTCTTCGCCGGCGCCGTGCAGGACTTCGTCGTTCTGTTCATTTCGACGCGACGCGACGGCCGCTCGCTTGGCGATCTGATCAAGACGGAGATCGGACCCCTCGCGGGCGTCGTCGCCATGCTCGGCATTTTGACGATCATGATCATCCTGCTTGCCGTGCTGGCGCTCATCGTCGTCAAAGCGCTCGCCGACAGTCCCTGGGGCGCTTTCACAGTCTTCGCCACATTGCCGATCGCTGTGCTGATGGGAGTTTATGGGCGCCACATTCGCCCCGGACGCATCGGCGAAATGTCTGCGATCGGCTTCGTCCTGCTCATCGCCAGCATTGCGCTGGGCCGCAATGTCGCGGAAAGCGCGACGCTTGCGCCGCTCTTCACTTTCAAGGGCGAAACTCTGGCCTTCATGTTGATCGGCTATGGTTTCGTCGCTTCCGTATTGCCGGTCTGGCTGTTGCTGGCGCCGCGCGATTATCTCTCAACCTTTTTGAAGGTCGGCACCATTCTGTCGCTCGCTCTTGGCATTCTCTTCGTCTTGCCCGCCCTTCAAATGCCTCCGCTCACGCGTTTCATCGATGGGACAGGCCCCGTGTTCTCGGGCGCCATCTTTCCCTTCCTGTTCATAACGATCGCTTGCGGCGCCGTGTCGGGTTTTCATTCGCTGGTGTCGTCCGGAACGACCCCTAAAATGATCGCCGACGAAACGCAGACGCGCTTTATCGGCTATGGCTCCATGCTGATGGAATCCTTCGTCGCGATCATGGCGTTGATTGCGGCCTGCGTGCTGGAGCCCGGCGTCTATTTTGCGATGAACAGCGCTCCCGCCTTGATCGGCGTCTCGCCCAATTCCGCAGCGCAAGCGATTTCATCCTGGGGATTTTCGGTGACGCCCGACGCGTTGCGCGACGTCGCGCAGCAGGTGGGCGAAAAGACCGTTCTGTCTCGCACCGGCGGCGCGCCAACTCTCGCCGTGGGAATGGCGAAAATCCTGTCGAGCGCTATTGGCGGCACGGGCGCGATGGCCTTTTGGTATCACTTCGCCATCCTCTTCGAGGCGTTGTTCATTCTCACGACAGTCGACGCCGGCACGCGCGTCGCGCGATTTATGATCCAAGATTCGATCGGGACATTTGCGCCATCCTTCAAGCGCACGCGGTCGCTTATTCCCAATCTTCTCGCCACGGCGCTCGCCGTCAGCGGCTGGGGCTATTTCCTCTATCAAGGCGTGATCGATCCATTGGGAGGCATCAACACGCTGTGGCCGCTGTTTGGCATCGCCAATCAAATGCTCGCGGCGATTGCGCTCACCCTTTGCACCGTCGTGCTGTTTCGAATGAAGCTGCAAGCCTATTCGTGGATCACGCTTGCGCCTACGGCGTGGTTATATATCTGCACATTGACGGCGGGCTTCGAGAAGATCCTGCATGAGAACCCCAAGATCGGCTTTCTTTCTCATGCCGCGCGCTATTCGGAGGCTGCGGCCAAAGACCAGATTCTGGCGCCCGCCAAATCGGCGCTCGAAATGCAACGGATCATCTTCAACGATTACGTCGATACGGCCTTATGCGGCATTTTCATTGCGCTGGTGCTGTCGATGGCGGTTTTTGGCCTGATCGCCATTCGCGACGCCTTACGCGCCGACAAAGTCACGACAAGGGAAACGGACGATGAGTTGCACGATCTGCGGATTGCCCGCGCCTGATTTGCGGCGGCTCGCCGCAAAGCTGCGCCAGGGCGCTAAGCTCATGGTCGGGCAGCCCGACTACGAGGCCTATGTCGCCCATCGCGAGGCGCGCCACTCCGAGCAACCGATCATGACGCGCGAGGAGTTTTTCCTCGATCGACAAGCCAGCCGCTTCGGTGAAGGCGGGAGACGCGCCTTTCGCTGTTGTTAGCCTCAGGAGTTCGTCACAATCGGGAGCCGATAGCTCAAACTGGTCTTAAATGGCCGCTTTTGTAAGGCAAATCACGGCTTTCGCTCCCCGCAATGGCAATTCTTTCCTTGCGTTCTGGGCGGCGGGCCCTATTTATAGAGTATCGAGTTTCGGTTGAACAACTCTGCCCTTACGTCACTAGACGTGTTTGCTCACGACTTCCTCTCCAGAACATCGATTAATCGGCGTCACGCAGTGTGAACGCCAAAGCACTGTTCTTCGAAAGGACATGTCATGCAAACTGGCACAGTAAAGTGGTTTAATTCGCAAAAAGGCTTCGGCTTCATTCAACCGGAGACGGGCGGAGCCGACGTTTTCGTTCATATCAGTGCGGTTGAACGCGCGGGTCTGCGCGGGCTCGCCGAGGGACAGAAAGTGTCCTTCGAGCTCGTCGTCGACAACCGTAGCGGCAAGACGTCTGCGGATCAGCTGCAGGTTTCCTAACAACCGCCTTGCGATCGCCGGCCGGAAATGGGCGGCGATCGTCTCTTCTAAATGAGAAGAGAACGAAAGCGCCGCGCCTTTCCGCGACATATGTCACAAACTGAGGGGATCGGTCATGGCCAAGGGACAGCAGCGCGGCAATCGCGAAGCCAAAAAGCCTAAGAAAGATAAGCCTAAGATTGCGCCCGCAACTTCGGGCTCTATTTGGTCAACGGCGGACAAGGCGCGTGAAGGCTTCGGCAAGAAGAAGTAGCCTTTTGTCGCCGAGCAGGGCGCGTCGCGCTTCCGCCGAAACAGAGAGGTCCAACTTGTGACGATCACGAAGAGCGAATCGGCTCGGCACCTGCCTTTGCGCAATCGATCGGCGATGGTTCATAAATATGCGCTGGGGGCCTTCGTTCTACATCGCACCGGAGCGCGATCGGAAAAGGCGTCTTTTCGGGTTACCCGCCAGCTGCCCGATGGCGGTGTTGGTTTGCAATATCGAATTAAGGGCGAGCGCGACGGAATTGAGCGCGTCGTAAGTGAGTCCGAATTGGAGCGTGGCGTTTAGCGATCGATATTTTCGTCGCTGGCGTTAGTCGAAAGGAATGAACCATGAGCGCATTCGATTACGACTGCCGAGCGGGACTTTTCTCAGCTAAGAGCGCGAAATTCAGACAGAAATCACTCGGCTATCGGCAATTCGAACATGCGGCGGACGCTATTCTCTTCGCCGTCGAGGAATTGCCGTCCGACATGTTGCGCGGCTGCTCGCTGGAAGCGGACGACGAAGTCTATATGGGCTTGGAGATACGCCGCTTATATGAAAGCGACGACTTTCCGTTGCAGCGCCGCGCCAACTCCTCCTCCAAATAGCGGGATCCCGCAAGCGGTTCTAAGCGAGCGGTTTTCTTGTTAACGTGTCGACATGAACGCCGACGCGCCCTCAGAAAACAAAGACGCGATTGCCGCTTGGCTCAATTGGCAAATTGACTGCGGCGTCGACATCGCGCTCGATCCTTTCCCTCATGATCGTTACGCCGACAGCGCCGCGCAAGAACGCTCGAAAAAGGCGGCGGTCGAATCCCTCAACCTTTCCGCTTCGGCTTCCGTCTCAACCGCGTCGTCCCCTCTCGAGGGAGAGAGACGCGTCGTCGCGCCGCCTTTTCCCGAAGAAGCGGCCCGCCTCGCCGGGGAGGCGTCGTCTTCGGCTCGCGATCTCGACGATCTCGCCGCCCGCTTTGCCGCATTTGAGGGCTGCGCCTTCAAATTCATGGCGACGCATTTTCTGTTTTCCGCTGGAGCGCCCGGCGCACGTTTGATGGCGCTCGATTTTGCGCCTGGCGAAGAGGAAGAACGCAGCGGCCTCGCCTTCAGCGGAGCCTCCGCAACCCTGCTTCACAATATGTTGGCGGCGATCGGATTCAATCGCGAAACCAGCTATCTCGCTTATTTCTCGCCGTGGCGTCCGCCGGGCGACAAGGCTGCGAGCGCAGCGGAAGAGGCGGCGCTGTTGCCCTTCGCGCGTCGTCATGTCGAGCTTGCGGCGCCGGAAATATTGCTCATTCTGGGCGAGCCCACCGCGCGCGCGATGTTGCAGACCAATCTTTCGGGAGCCCAGTTGCGCGGACGCTGGTTCGACTGCACGTGCGGCGAGAGGACAACTCGAACTGTGGTTCTTCCGAGCCTCGCCAATGTTTTGAAAACGCCGTCGATGAAGCGAAACATCTGGCGCGATTTGCGCATGGTCGCGCAGGCATTACGCTGACGCGCGCCTATTCCGCCGCGCGGCCGGCGCCTTCCTGTCCGAAACGCTTGACGATATAGTCGTCGACAATGCGCGTGAATTCCTCTGCGATGCCTTCGCCGCGCAAGGTCATCGCTTTCTTGCCGTCGATAAAGACAGGCGCCGACGGCGCTTCGCCCGTGCCGGGAAGCGAAATGCCGATATCTGCATGTTTCGATTCGCCCGGCCCATTCACGATGCAGCCCATCACCGCGACGTTCAGCGTCTCGACGCCCGGATATCGCTGACGCCAGATCGCCATGCGCTCCCGAATATGCCCCTGAATGTCGCGCGCGAGTTCTTGAAACACGGTGGACGTCGTGCGCCCGCAGCCGGGACAGGCCGCAACCAGTGGCACGAAAGTGCGAAAGCCCATGGTCTGCAAAATTTCTTGCGCCACGCGCACTTCGGTTGTGCGGTCGCCGCCGGGCTCCGGCGTGAGCGAAACGCGGATCGTGTCGCCGACGCCGTCTTGCAAGAGAACCCCCAGCGCGGCGGATGACGCCACAACGCCTTTCGTTCCCATGCCCGCTTCGGTGAGACCAAGATGCAGTGCGTAATCGCTGCGCTCTGCGAGCATTCGATAGACGGCGATGAGATCCTGCACTGCGGACACTTTGGCGGAGATCACGATCTTATCGCGCGACAGCCCGATCTCCTCGGCGCGCTGCGCGGAAAGCAGCGCTGAACGAGCAAGGGCTTCGCGAGTCACCGCGCGCGCGTCGATCGGCTGCGCGGAGGCCGCGTTGATGTCCATCAGATGCGTCAGCAGCTCCTGATCGAGCGAACCCCAATTGGCGCCGATGCGCACGGCTTTATTGTGCTTGATCGCCAGTTCGACGATCGAGGCGAATTGGCGATCCTTCTTTTCCTTGAAACCGACGTTTCCGGGATTGATGCGATATTTCGCGAGCGCTTCGCCGCAGGCGGGATGATCCGCAAGCAGTTTATGGCCGATGTAATGAAAGTCGCCGATGAGCGGGACATGGATTCCGTTCTTCGCCAGCCGGTCGCGGATATGCGGCACGGCGGCGGCCGCCTCGTCACGGTCGACCGTGATTCGCACGAGCTCCGAACCCGCCTGCGCCAGGGCCGTCACCTGCGCGACGGTGGAGTCCACGTCAGCCGTGTCGGTGTTCGTCATCGACTGGACGACGATCGGCGCTCCGCCGCCGAGCGTCACAGCGCCTGGACCCGCGCCAATCGTGACGGATCGCGTCCGGCGGCGAGGCGCCGGCTCGGCGAGAATGGGTTCGGGGAGGCGTTCGATCGCGTCGGTCATCGTGCTCGTGATGCTAGGAAATGGAATTGCGCCTTGGTGAGCCGGAACAGCTTCGACGTCAAGTCGGAGGCGAAGCGTCGCGGGTCTCGGCCCCGGGGTAGAAGACCCAGGCGTTTGGCGATTAGCCAGTCGAGCAGTCGCGCGGGAAGCATGCGCGGCAGCATCCAGTCGGTAAGATAATTCGGCACGACGCGAATGCGCGTGGGCGGATGGGACGCGTCTAAGGCGCGAAGCACGGCCTTCGCCACAAGCTCCACGGGCGCGCCGGAATGGCTTTGATCGGCGGCCCATTCCTGCACGCGCCGCGCGCTCGCCCCATAAGGGGTCGAGTTGTATCTCGAGAAATTCGCGTCTTGCGCTTTATCCCAGATCGGCGTCCTGATGACGCCCGGCTCTATGACGATGACGTCGACGCCAAAGAGCATCAGCTCGCGGCGCAACGCGTCGGACATCCCCTCCAGCGCATGTTTCGACGCGGCGTAAGCTCCAACGAAGGGCGAGGCCATCGTCCCTGCGACGGAGCTCATATTGACGATGCGCCCCGGCGGCCCCTGCCGAGTTGCGCCCGCGCCGAGCAGCGGCCCGAAGGCCTGGATGACCCGGAGCTGTCCCGTCACATTGATCTCGAACTGCTGCCGAAACTCGTCAATTGGCTGGTACAGCAGCGGGCCCGGCAGGGCGACGCCGGCGTTGTTAACAAGGCCTTCGAGAGTCCCCCGGCGAGACGTTGCTCCACGACAGACACGGCGCGCCGGATGGCGTCCTCGTCCGTAACGTCGAAAAGAAGCGGCGCGAAATCGTCTCCCAAATCGCTCTTGAGACGCCGCGCGTCGTCTTTTTTGCGCACCACGCCAAACACAAAGCGGCCGGAAGCGAGCAGCGCCTCGACGCAAGCGTAGCCGATGCCGGTCGAGGCGCCGGTGACGACGACAAATTGTTTTTCGGTTTCGTTCATTGGCGCTCCTTCAATGCAGCGGCAAGGGAATGCAATGTGCGCAGCGTCGAGACGTCGGCGCGCCCATCGATCAATTGCGGCCGAAAATGGCGCTGGAAGGCCGCAACTGCGTTGACAGTCTCGGGACCGTAAAGGCCGGTTACCATAATTTTATAACCGTAATCCGCTAGCGCACGCTGCAGATCGGCGACCTCCGCGCCTTGCGCTTCCAGTTCGAGGGCGGGGCCGGGCGCAAAAGGCGCTGGTTCGACGAAATGCCCGACGCCCTGGCGGGCGAGGCGATCCCACGGGAAGAACTCGCCGGGATCGATTTTGCGAGAAATGGCGATGTCGGAATGAGCCAGAACGCGTTCAGGCAGGATTCGCGCGTCTTTCGCAAATATCGCGCGCCAGCGATGCGACGGCGTCCATCTGCGCATCTGGAAAGGGTCTCGGATCGGAGTGACCGGGATGGACGATCTCAACGCCGATGGAAGCGGAGTTCATATCGGTTTCGCCTGCCCAATAGCTTTTTCCGGCGTGCCAGGCGCGCCGATCCTCCGGCAAGAGCTGAAGGACTTCGCCGTTTTCCTGGACGAAATAATGCGCGGAGACTTCGCTTGAATCGCTGCACAGAAGCTCGAGCGCGCCGTCAGGCGTGGGCATGCCGGTATAGTGGAGGATCAACGCGGAAATCGGCCGCAGCCGCTCGCCATGGTTGGGCGAAGGGAATGTTCGCGCGAGCGAATAGTCCGGCGCGAAAGACATGCGGCTACGCTCGACCGGCGCCGCGATCCGCCCGCCTGATCTGGACATAGAGAGCCCCCTCGCCGCCATGGGTTCGCGACGCCTCCCCAAAGCTTGCAACGACATCGCGCAGACTGGGCGCTTGCAGCCACATTGGCGCCATCCGCCGCAATACGCCAGGTTGTTCGCTGGCGTAACCTTTTCCGCCCAGACCCTTCCCCGTGACGACAATGGCCATTTTCGCGCCCGACGCCTGCGCCCGACGCAGAAACTCGATCAGCGCGCGATGGGCCTCGGCCTGACGGTAGCCGTGCAGATCGAGCTTGGCGTCGACCTCCAATCGACCGCGGCGCAATTTGACCCGCGTCCGATGGTCGATGTCGTTCACTGCGGGCCGCTGACGCGCCGCCGGCTCGGGTTTCAGTCGCGGCGCATCGAGATGCTGAGCAGACCGAGACTTGGCTGGCGCCGCAACGCTCTCGGCTTTGGGCCGTTGCGGTCGCGCTCGAGCGGGACGCACATCCGCAGTGACCGCGCTCCAAAGTTCGAACTCGTCGGCGGAAAGGAGCCGGAAGCGACCCCGCAATGGCCTCTCGGTCATGACGCCCCCCGCCGTGGCAAAAGAACCGTAAAATCGGCCTCATGGCGAACTTCGCCAGCGAGCGCGCCGGCCTCGTCGCCGCAACCGTAAAAAAGGTCGGCTCGCGCCGCGCCCAGAATTGCCGAACCTGTGTCTTGAGCGATCATGATTCGCTTAAGCCTCGCTTCGTCCCTGCGGCGCCATGGAGCTCCGGTTTCGATCCAGAATGGAAGTCCATAGGGCCAGATCGATCGATCGACGGCAATTGAACGGAAAGGGGTCAGGGCGACATCCGGCGCCGCCGATCGGGCCCAATCGCCGCTCGCTCGATCCATCCATGCGGAAGAATACATAAGATCTGTTTTCTTGCATCAACAGACGGCCAGGATCGCCAGATTTCTGGCCCATAGAGCGAAGAATCCGTTTCAGTGCGGCAAGAGACATGGATTGCGGAGCGATAAGCCCACGCTCGATCAGCAAACGTCCGACGGACGTATAAGGGAGCCCGTTGCGACCGTCATAGGTCAGCGCGACAAGACGGCCGTCTGGAAGGCGCAGGCGAGCCGAGCCCTGAACCTGCATGAGAAACAGCTCGACGCGGTCGCGCACATAAGCAATCGCGCAGCTGGGAATTTTGGACGAATCCTCTTCAATCGCGCGCCGATCGGGGTAGGGGATCAAGGAACCGTCGGCGCAGACTCGCGCGCTGGTCAAGGTTTCGCCATCGGGTCCGCGGATAGGGAGCGTCGTTTAAAGTTACGAGATCAGATGGCCGGGACAGCACCGGAACGCCAAAATTGGCGTCAGGCTCAAGCTTCGCCTCGACTTCAGGCTCGTAATAGGCGGTGACGAAACCGGGCCCTTTGAGCCGGAACGGCTGAAAATTGTCGGTGAAGAAAATTCGCGCTTTGCCTTGCGAAACGTCAGCGCCAAGCGAAAGCGCGGCCCGACAGGCCGCCACAAGCTCTGGGCCGGGCTTCACGCCGGGCCGCTGCGAGGGCGCATCGGAAGCGATGAGTTTTGCGCTGCGCTGGAAGCAGGCGAGCGCCTCCACGAAATCGTCAGATGCGAAGTCCGGCAGGGCCTCGAACGACGCCGGCTCCAGATCGGCCTGCATCTCGAGCGTTAGTGACCGGTTTCGGTCGCCACAAGCTTCCAGTTGGGATCTTTAGAGCGTGGGTCGCGGGCGAAGGTCCACAGATCTACGATGCGCGCCGCCTTATCGAGACTGCCGTCGATGATCTCGCCGGCCCGGTTGCGGCGCGCCGAGATCAATTGGCTGACGAAGCGGATCGTGACGCGATTTGTCCCCGGATTGGCCTGCGCATCCTGAATCACAGCCTCGTCAATCGAGACGAGCGCAGACTCGGCCTTTTCGCCACGCTTTTCGCGGCCGTCAATTTCGCGCGCGAAACTGTCGAAAACGTCTTTCGAGAGCAGATTATGCAGCGTGTCGCGATCGCCCTTGGCGAAGGCGGTGACAATCATCTCATAGGCCTTGCGGGCGCCCTCGACGAAGCCCTTTCCCGAAAACGCCGGATCGGTCGCAGCTATGGCGTCCAGACCTTCCCAGACCTTACCGCCTGGTTCCGCGAGCCCCTTCCATCGATCCGGGGAAGAGTTCGGGCGCGAAGGCGGCTCCGGCGGGAGGAGGAGCCGCCCCCGGCAGAGGCGCGGGCTGCAACGGACCTGCCCGCTGGAAACGCGGCGGCGTTTCACGATCGACCCTCACGCCCAGCACAGAACGCAATTTCCAGATCACGAAAACGGCCAGCGCCGCAAAGATCAGGATTGACGGGTCGAAGGATTCGCTGATGGGCAACAGATGTCACTCCCGCAAGAGACGCTTGTCGGGTATCATGTCGCTATCCACATGTCACGAATCAACCCTCAAGGACATATCGCCGCATTCGGCAGAAAGCCCTCGACGTGAACAAATCCAAACTCGTCGCTTTCGCGCTGACGGCCTGGATCATCATCGAGGTCGTGGCTTTCGTGCTGGTTGTTCAATTCTTGGGCATGATCGCGGCGATCGCCTTGGGCGTGGGAACGACGCTTCTTGGACTGTCCGACGTGAAACGGCTGCTCGTTTACTTGCGATCGCGCGTTTCGCAGCCGCGCTCCAAGGTGAAGAGCGGAGCCCCCGTCGTCGATGGAGCGTTGCAGGCGTTGGGCGCAACCTTGCTTATCCTGCCGGGTTTCGCCTCCGATCTGGTCGGCCTCGCGCTCAAGGCGCCCTCCATTCGAGCGAGTCTTGCGGGACGATTGAACGGGAAGCAAAGTCGCAAGCGTGGGCCGCAGACAATCGACCTCACTCCTAACGAGTGGAAAAGCCTGACCCAGAAGGTCGACCAGCAAATCGACCCGGCGTGATCGCCGCAACGGGTCTTCATCAAGCGGGTCGCGGTTCAAAAGCATAAACAGCGGCCCCTGCCTTGTGGCGGTCACGCGGACATGTTAGGCGGGCGCTTCAATTCGCCGAAGGGTTTTCGCGGCCGAAAGGTTTCGCAAGGACACGCGTAATCGGGCAAGACATGCGCCGCGCCATTGCGATGGCGGTTAGGGTTCAAAGGAGATTTGCATGACGGACGCCAATGGGAATGGTAGCGGAGCCGATCCGTCGAAAGCGCCGACGCTCAATGCGCTGGTGCAATATGTGAAGGATCTGTCCTTCGAAAATCCGAATGCGCCGCGCTCGCTCGGCCCGCAAGAGAAGAATCCCAACATCGGCATCCAGGTCAATGTGAACGCCAAGCAGTTGGCGCCGACGGATTTCGAAGTTTCGATCGCGCTCGAGGCGAATGCCGGCGAAGGCGCCGAGCTGCTCTTCAAGCTCGACGTCGAATACGCTGGGGTGTTTCGCCTGTTGAACATTCCGCAGGAGCAAATTCATCCGATCGTCATGATCGAATGTCCGCGCCTGCTCTTTCCCTTCGTGCGGCAGATCGTCTCCGACGCGACCAAGAATGGCGGTTTCCCGCCTCTCTATATCGATCCCATCGATTTCGTCGCGCTTTATCAGCAAAAAGCGGCGCAGGCCGGCAACGAGAACATCGCCTCGGCCAATTGAGTTCGCGTCCGATTGCGATCGGCGCGCGGCGCGCGCTTATTCGCCTTCGAGATAGCGCGCCCAAATTGGAGCCTTGCCGAGCGTCGCTACGAATTGGCGGTGCGCCTCGCTGGCTTCGGCGGTGAGGCGGCTCGTCAAAGGCTGCGGCCGGCGCAGCAGAAGATTCCCGCTTAGTCGCGCCTTCGTCGCGCCATTGATCTGCAATGAGAAGGCGGACTGCCGTCCGCCCATCAGTTCGGCGTAAACTTCGGCGAGAAGGCCCGCGTCGAGAAGGGCTCCGTGTTTGTCGCGACGCGAGGCGTCGATCCCGTAACGTTGACATAGAGCGTCGAGCGAATTCGACGCGCCCGGATGGCGACGCCGCGCCATCGTCAATGTGTCGACGACGCGCTCCATTCCGATCGACGGCCAATCGAGCAACGCCAATTCGGCGTTGAGAAATTTTACGTCGAATTCCGCATTGTGAATGACGAGCGGAGCATCCTCGATGAACTCGCGAAAGGCATGAGCGATCTCGAGGAATTTTTTTTGCGTCGACAGAAAGGCCTGCGATAGTCCATGAACGCGAAAAGCGTCCTCGGGCATATCGCGCTCCGGATCAATATAGACATGAAAAACGCGGCCCGTCGGAATGAGATTGGAAATCTCCAGGGCTCCGATCTCGACGATGCGATGACCTCTCGTCGGATCAAGCCCGGTCGTTTCCGTATCGAGCACGATTTCACGCATGAGAGGGAGAGTCTCCTGATCGGGCGCTGGCGCGCGATTCCAAGCTCTTTAGAATCGCACGAACCTCGTCGCGCGCAAAATCAAATCCTCTGTCGGTGTGGACAATAAAATCGGCGCGGCGACGCTTTTCGGCGTCCGGCATTTGTTTGGCGAGCAGTTTCGCAAATTTTTCCTCGGTCATATTGGGCCGCGCCAAGACGCGCGCGCGTTGGACGTCCGCCGCTGCGGAGACGACAACAATGACGTCGACCTCAAGGTCTCCGCCCGTCTCGAAGAGTAAAGGGATATCGAGCACGACGAATTTCTCGCCTTTGCGTCGGCATGTTTCGATAAACTTCGCTCTCGCATCGCGCACGAGCGGATGGATGATCTCTTCGAGATCCTTCAAGGCGTCCGCGTCGCCCAGCACGCGTTTCGCCAGCCGTTCGCGATCAACAACTCCATTGACGACGGTCCCCGGAAAACGGTTCTCAATCGCAGCGGACGCCGGACTGCTGTAGATCTCATGCACGAGCTCGTCGGAATCGCTCACGGCGACGCCCTCGTCGCGAAACATTTGCGCCGTCGTCGATTTGCCCATGCCGATCGAGCCTGTGAGGCCAATCAGCAACATGTCTTTCGATCGCCTCTAAAGGAATTCATGGGCAGCAATGGTTCATGCGAGGAGGGCTCCTTGTCGGCGCAACGCATCGAGCACGGGAAGCAACGGAAGACCGAGAATAGTCCAATGATCGCCCGATATCGATTGAAAGAGATGGACGCCCAATCCTTCGAGCTGATAACAGCCGACGCTTCCCAAAACCGCTTCGCCGGCTTCGTTCAAATATCGCTCTATAAATGCGTCGCTTAAAGCGCGCATGTGCAGATCCGCATGCGCGATCGTCTGAAAGACGACGGCGCCGTCGAAAACAATGCAGACGGCGGAGTGCAGTCGATGCGTGCGCCCCGATAGAAACTCCAGTTGTCGCCGTGCGGAGTCAACAGTGTCGGGCTTTCCAAAAATACGATCTTCACAGCTCGCAAGCTGATCGGCGCCAAGCACCAGACGTCCTGTCTCTTCTTTCGAGACGGAGAGAGCCTTTTGCTTGGCGAGCTCCGCCGCGATGGCGTCGGCGTCGCCCCCCGATTCGCGAATCTGTTTCTCTATCGCGCGTTCGTCGATGGTCGCGGGGCGGATCGTGAATGGAATGCCGGTTTGTTCAAGAGCCAGGCGGCGGCCAACGCTCGCCGAGGCGAGGACCAAAGGCTCCCTCTTCAACCAAAAGCGATCGCCAGGTTTTTGAGAATGTGAACTCATGGAGGTCAAAACTTATCCTAACCGCCTTCGCCGATGTTTAGCATAGCGGGGACAAAAGGAGCTGATCGGAGCCGCACTGTGCGTCAGCGGGCATATCTGCTGCGAATCATCAACAGTCATGACTTCGTCAGTATGCTCGCTTGAGTTTGCGTCAGCATCGGCTTTGCACAAGCAAAACTGTCCACATACACCGAAACATCTAAACTAACGGCATGATTCATAACCGCCTTTTAGAATTCTCCACGCTATTCCAGACGGGACGGCGGGTCTTTTCCCCATAAGCTTCACCGTGGATAAATGGTTAATAAAAGATTAACAAACGCTTTGAGGCTGTCCTACAGAATCTAAATAATTCCTTAAGAGATTAAATTTTATTTTTAGGCGTTTTTCAGTTAGCTGCTACCAAGTCAGTCCAGTCGCAAGTTTAATCGGTTGAAGATTGAATTCGCGAAACGATTTCGGCGGTTGCATGCTCAGTGAAAAACCATTGCTTGATGTCCTGAAACAGGGAAAGCCGAAGATCGTTCCGCCGATTTGGCTGATGCGTCAGGCCGGACGGTATCTTCCGGAATATCGCGAGATTCGCAGCAAAGCATCGAGTTTTTTGGATTTTTGCTACACGCCGTCCACAGCGGCGGAAGCTACCTTGCAGCCGATCAGAAGATTTCACTTCGATGCGGCGATTCTTTTCAGCGACATCCTCGTCGTGCCCGACGCATTGGGACAAAAAGTTTCGTTCGAAACAGGGGAAGGCCCGAGATTGGAGCCGATCTCAGCGCCCGACGATCTTTCGCGACTGAATGAAACTTTCGACGTGGAAAAACTATCGCCGGTTTTCGAAACGATCGACCGAGTGAAGGGCGAGCTTCCGCGGGACGTCGCTTTCATCGGTTTTTGTGGCGCGCCATGGACGGTCGCGAGCTACATGATTGCGGGTCGCGGCACGAGCGACCAGGCGCCTGCGCGTCTTTTTGCGTTCCGACACCCGGAAGCGTTCGAGCAATTGATCGCTCGGCTCGTGGAGGCCTCCACGCAATATTTGTCGCGTCAGATCGAAGCGGGCGTCGAAGTGGTCCAGATTTTCGACAGCTGGGCCGGGGTGCTGCCGGCGCTCGAGTTCGAGAAATGGGTGCTGCGTCCCGTGCGCAAGATCATTTCGGCTTTGCGAGCAAAACACCCCGACATTCCGGTCATCGCCTTCATCCGCAATGCTGGCGCGCATCTAACGCAATTATCCGGCGGGCTTGGCGCACAATGTTTAGGGCTCGACACATCCGTCGACCCGCGTTGGGCGATCGGCCAGACGAGAAGCGGGATTGCGCTGCAAGGAAATCTCGATCCTCTCGCCCTGGTGGCGGGCGGGGCGGCGCTCGATCGCGAGATTGACGCGATACTCGACGCATTCAAGGGAACGCCTCACATTTTCAATCTCGGCCACGGCATCTTGCCGGAAACGCCGATCGAGCATGTGGAGCGTCTGCTCTCGCGCGTGCGCCGGCAAGGAAGCTGACCCAAGGAAGCTGACCAATGTATCTCTGGATCAAAGCGATTCACGTGATCGCCATTATTTCCTGGATGGCGGGATTGCTCTATTTGCCGCGACTTTTCGTCTATCACAGCGCTGTCGGACCGGGTCCGCAATCGGAAACCTTTAAGACGATGGAACGTCGTCTTCTGTGGATCATCATGACGCCAGCAATGGCGCTCGCCTGGATTGCTGGCCTAATTCTGATCGTCGAAGGAAACCTCCTCCATCAGGGCTGGCTTCACGCGAAGCTTGCGCTGGTCCTCGCGCTGACTGGAATCCACTTTTATTTCGCGCATCTGACGCGATTGTTCGCGCGAGACAAAAATCCCCATTCGCAGCGCTTTTACCGAATGTTCAATGAAGCGCCGACTTTGCTGATGATTGGGATCGTCATCCTTGTGATCGTGAAACCATTTTAGCCGTCTCCGGGCCGCGGCTTTCTAGAAACGCTTGCCTTTGCCGCAAAATCCGATTAAGTGCTTAGTTCTCACCCAAAAGGCAGACCTGTCGTTGTGACGACCGCCGAATTTTAACCGGCGCTCCGGGAATCCCAATCCCGCCGTCTCTGCCCAATCTCTCCCCTCTTTTGCTACGCATTCGCTGCAAGGATTGTCCCACATGCGGGAAATCAAACTACAGGACCTGAAATCCAAATCCGCCGCCGAACTTCTTTCCTTTGCTGAAGAACATGAGGTGGAGAACGCCTCGCTCTTGCGAAGGCAGGAGTTGCTTTTCGCCATTCTCAAACAATTCGCCAATCGCGAGGTGGAAATCGTCGGCGAGGGCGTCGTCGAAGTTCTGCAGGACGGTTTTGGCTTTCTGCGTTCGCCTGACGCCAACTATCTGGCGGGGCCGGACGACATCTATGTTTCGCCCTCCCAAATTCGCCGATTTGGCCTTCGCACAGGCGATACGGTTGAAGGAATCATCAGAAGCCCCAAAGAGGGCGAACGTTATTTCGCGCTTCTCAAGGTCAATCTGATCAATTTCGAGGACCCCGAAAAGGTCCGCCATAAGGTGCCTTTCGACAATCTGACGCCGCTCTATCCAGACGAGCGGTTGCGCCTCGAGATCGACGATCCGACGCGCAAGGATTTGTCGTCGCGCGTCATCGATCTTGTGTCGCCAATCGGCAAGGGACAGCGTGCGCTGGTCGTCGCTCCGCCACGCACCGGTAAGACGGTGCTCCTGCAAAATGTCGCGCAGTCGATTACGACCAATCATCCGGAATGCTATCTGATCGTTCTGCTGATCGACGAACGGCCCGAGGAAGTGACCGACATGCAACGCTCCGTGCGCGGCGAAGTCGTTTCTTCGACATTCGACGAGCCCGCGGTGCGTCACGTGCAGGTCGCGGAAATGGTGATCGAAAAGGCCAAGCGCCTTGTCGAGCACGGCCGCGACGTCGTGATCCTGCTCAATTCGATCACGCGTCTTGGACGCGCTTACAATACGGTCGTGCCATCATCCGGAAAGGTCTTGACGGGCGGCGTCGACGCCAACGCTTTGCAGCGTCCGAAGCGATTTTTCGGCGCCGCACGAAACATCGAAGAGGGCGGTTCGCTGACCATTATCGCGACGGCCCTGATCGATACCGGTTCGCGCATGGACGAAGTGATTTTCGAAGAGTTCAAGGGCACGGGCAATTCGGAAATCATTCTCGACCGCAAGGTTGCGGACAAGCGCGTGTTTCCGGCGATCGACATCACTCGTTCTGGAACGCGCAAGGAAGAACTTCTGGTTCCGGCGGACATACTCAAGAAAATGTATGTGCTGCGACGTATTCTCAATCCAATGGGAACGGTCGACGCCATCGAGTTCTTGCTTGGCAAGCTCCGCGAAACGCCAAAGGGCAATGCGGCGTTCTTTGAATCGATGAACACATAGCGCGCAGCACATCGCGCCTTCTCAAAAGGGCGTAATGTGTCGGCGGCAATCGCGGCGGTGGGTTCTTGCGCGGCCAGCGCGCCTTCGAGGCCTGAGTTCGCCGCGGCCGCCAAAACATTACGCTTGCTTTTGCTTGAACGACGAAATTTAACGCCGGCGAGGATCAGATCATGCCGGCGGATACAATTTACGCTTTGGCGACCGGCGCCGGTCGCTCTGCGATAGCGGTCATCCGCATCTCCGGACCCCATACGCGCGATGCGATCGCGCTGATTGCCGGCGTTGCGCCTCGACCGCGCGAAGCGAAACTGGTCCGCTTTCGCGACCCAAAGTCAGGCGAGATCGTCGATCAGGGCCTAATTGTCTGGTTTCCCGGTCCGAAATCCGCGACTGGCGAAGACTATGCGGAATTTCAAATTCACGGCGGACGAGCCGTCATTGACGGCGTCTTAACCATACTTCACGAAATGCCGGCGTTGCGCGAAGCCGAGCCAGGCGAATTCGTGCGCCGCTCCTTCGCCAATGGAAAGCTCGATCTGTCGCAGGTCGAAGCGCTCGCCGATCTAATTGAATCGCAAACGGAATTTCAGCGGCGTCAGGCCCTGAGAATGATGGGCGGAGAGTTGCGCCGGCGCGTCGAGGCCTGGCGCGCAAAGATCATCGAAGCGCTAGCCTTGATCGAAGCCTCGCTCGATTTCTCCGATGAGGCGGATGTTGGCTCCGCGCCGCATGCGGGCTTACATCCCTTGCTCGCGCCAGTCCTCTCGGAAATGCGCGAAATGCTGCGCGAAGCGCCAGCAAGCGAGCGGATGCGCGATGGCTTCGTCGTTTTTATTTTGGGGCCGCCCAATGCGGGTAAGTCCACTTTGATGAATGCCCTGGCGAGGCGCGACATCGCGATTGTTTCCGAAATTCCGGGGACGACCCGCGATCTGATCGAGGCGCATCTTGACGTGAAAGGGATGCCGATCGTCTTTGTGGACACCGCCGGGCTGCGCGAATCCCGCGACGAGATTGAAAAAATCGGCGTCGCGCGGACATTAGAGCGCGCGCGACGAGCCGATTTATTGCTCTGGCTCTCGGAAGGGGGCGCGGCGGCGGAGCCGCAGAACCTTAAAGCAGAGGAAGGCGCGAGCGAAATCTTGCGGGTCGCGACGAAGGCGGACCTGATTGACCCGCCGGCGAATTGTCTTGCCATTTCGGCCAAGACCGGCGCGGGGCTCGAAGAATTATTCGAGGCGATCCTGCTTCGCGCAAAGCAGCGGCTGGGAGACGGATCCAGTTCCTTTCTGCTGCGTCAGAGGCATCGGGACGCCGTGCGGGAGGCTTCCGCCGTGCTCAAGGAGGCTCTTGATGGGGGCAAGTCTTTGGAATTAATAGCGGATGATATTCGCCTTGCCGGGCGGGCTCTTGGGCGAATTACCGGGGCTGTCGACGTGGAAAATGTTCTCGACGTGATTTTTGGGCAGTTTTGCATCGGCAAATAGATTATGTTTCACGTGAAACAGGAGCGCGGCGTGGAGCCTCGGAGCTACGATGTCATCGTCATTGGCGGAGGCCATGCGGGCTGCGAAGCAGCGGCCGCGGCGGCGCGGCTTGGCGCGCGAACGGCGCTGGTCACGCAGTCCCATGCCACAATCGGCGCCATGTCCTGCAATCCCGCCATCGGGGGCCTCGGGAAGGGGCAGCTGGTGCGCGAGATCGACGCGCTCGATGGGCTGATGGGGCGAGTCGCCGATGCGGCCGGCATTCAATTCCGGGTTCTCAATCGGTCCAAAGGACCCGCCGTCAGAGGGCCGCGCGCCCAGGCCGATCGAAAGCTTTATCGTTTGGCGATGCAGGAGGCGATCGCATCGACGCAGGGACTCACTGTCGTTGAAGGATCTGCGGAAAATCTTCTCATCGAGGATGGCAAAGTCATTGGAGCAGATGTCGATGGCGGGAAAATCCGTGCCGGCGCCGTTGTGCTCACGACAGGAACGTTCCTGAATGGCGTGATCCACATTGGATCCCAGCAAATCCCCGCCGGCCGGATGGGCGAGCCGCCTTCGACGGGCCTCGGGGCGGCGCTGAAAAGTGCGGGCTTCGGGGTTTCGAGGCTGAAGACAGGCACGCCGCCGAGATTGGACGGACGCACGATCCATTGGAATCGTCTCGAGCAGCAATGGGGCGATGCGGAGCCGGAACCGTTTTCCTATCTCACAAAGTCGATCCAAAACCGACAGATCGCGTGTCATATCACCCGCACCAACGCACGCGCGCATCAAATTATCATTGACGATCTGGGATCCTCGCCTCTTCGCACGGGCGCGATTTCCGGCGTCGGCCCACGTTATTGCCCGTCGATTGAAGATAAGGTGACGCGCTTCGGCGACCGCGACGCGCATCAAATATTTCTGGAGCCGGAGGGTCTCGACGACGACACCGTCTACCCGAATGGGATTTCAACGTCTCTACCGGAGGAGACGCAGCGCGCCTTCATCGCCGCGATCGAGGGCCTCGAGGATGCGCGCATTTTGCGACCGGGCTACGCAATCGAATATGATTACGTCGATCCGAGGGAGCTTCACGCGAGCCTGGAAACGAAGCGGATAGAGGGCCTTTTCTTCGCGGGGCAGATCAATGGCACGACAGGATATGAGGAGGCGGCGGCCCAGGGCCTGATCGCGGGACTGAACGCCGGCGCTTTCGTTTCGGGGCGCTCGCCCATCATTTTTGATCGGGCGGAGGCCTATTTGGGCGTCATGATCGACGATCTTGTCACGCGCGGCGTGACCGAACCCTACCGCATGTTCACCTCGCGCGCTGAATATCGTTTGTCGCTTCGATCGGACAACGCCGACGAACGCTTGACGAAGCGCGGACTAGAGATTGGGTGCGTGGGCCCCGAGCGCGCCGCAGCCTTCGCGGATCGTATGGAGAAGTTGGAGAAAGCCCGGTCGCTTCTGCAGGGTCGGACTCTGACGTCGGCGGCCGCCGCGCGCCACGGACTGCCGGTCAATCAAGATGGCCAGCGGCGCTCGGCCTATGCGCTGCTGTCTTTTCCCGGGATCGATTTCGAACGACTGGCGCAGATTTGGCCGGAGTTTCGCGAGGTGGACAAAGAGACCGCGGAACGCGTGCAGACGGATGCGCAATACGCTGTCTATCTCGACCGGCAGCGCGCCGACATTGACGCTTACCGGCGGGATGAGCAATTGGCCCTTCCCCAGGGCTTGGATTACGAGACCGTTTCGGGCCTCTCGTCCGAGCTTCGCGCAAAACTGAGCTTTTTGCGGCCACGCACTCTGGGCCAGGCGCAAAGGATTGAAGGCGTTACGCCGGCCGCGTTGACGTTGCTGGCGGCGCGGGCGCGTCGACGGTGACGAAGACGCTTGGCGGCAAATCCGCTCTCAGCGATAAGGACGAAGCCTTCGAACTCTGCCCCGAGCTTCGGTCTTTCGAGGAGGAGTTCTCAGCCTACGAATCGCTTCTCAGGAAGTGGCAAAGCAAAATCAATCTCGTCGCCGAGGCGACGTTGCCGACCATCTGGACCAGGCATTTCGCGGATTCCGCTCAAATTCTCGATGTCGCGCCCGGCCATAATAAATGGGCCGATCTTGGTTCGGGAGCGGGATTTCCGGGTATGGTCTTAGCGATCTGCCTAAAACGGAAGCCCGGCGCGGAGGTCCATCTGATCGAAAGCGACCAGCGCAAGGTTGCATTCTTGCGGGCTGTTTCACGTGAAACAGATGCGCCGGCCATCGTGCATTCAGGGCGAATCGAATCGGAACTGCCCAAGCTCGACGACAGCGTCTCAGCGATAACGGCGCGCGCGCTTGCTCCTTTGCCTCAATTAATCGATTGGTCTCGCGATCTCCTGTTGAAAAACGCCCTCGGCGTTTTTTTAAAGGGCGAAGACTGGCTGAATGAATTGACCCTGTTGCAACAGACAAGTAATTTCCAATTCAAATCAATCGCAAGCCGCACCAATTCGCGTGCCCGGCTCATTTTGGCGGCGCGAGATTTCAAAGCGATCGAGGCCAGCAGTTGTCCGAACCCTTGACCGCTCCTCGCATATTGGTTCTCGCCAATCAGAAGGGCGGCGTCGGAAAAACGACGACGGCGATCAATCTTGGAACGGCGCTGGCGGCCGTCGGCGAGCGCGTCTTGGTGATCGATCTCGACCCCCAGGGAAACGCTTCGACCGGGCTTGGAGTCGATCGCAAGAATCGGAAAATTTCCACTTACGACGTCCTGCTTGGCGAGAGCAGCCTCAGCGATGCGATCATCCCGACGGCCGTGCCGCGTCTCAGCATCGCTCCCTCGACGCTGGATCTCCTCGGGGTCGAACTTGAAATCGCGGGCGATAAGGACCGGGCCTTCAGGCTGAAGCGAGCGATGGCGGAGCTCGTGGTCGCTGACCGGCATGAGGATGGGCAGCATTACACTTACGTGCTGATAGATTGCCCGCCGTCGCTCAACTTATTGACAATAAACGCTTTAGCGAGCGCAGACGCCGTGCTCGTGCCTCTGCAGTGCGAATTCTTCGCGCTTGAAGGTCTCTCGCAGCTTCTCTCGACGGTCGAACAGGTCCGGCGCTCTCTCAACCCAGGGTTGTCCATACATGGGGTGGTCCTGACCATGTTCGATCCCCGCAATAATCTTGCGACCCAGGTCGTCGCCGACGTTCGTCGCTTTTTGGGCGATAAGGTCTATGAGACGATGATCCCGAGAAACGTCCGCGTTTCCGAGGCGCCGTCGCATGGCAAGCCGGTGCTGCTGTACGATCTGAAATGCAGCGGTAGCCAGGCGTATCTCAGGCTCGCATCCGAAATCATTCAACGCGAAAAGCGGCTGCGCGCTGCGTGATCGATCGAGCCGCGAATCACGTGAGCGAATCAAATTCGCTCTGGAGCCCACCGGGAGGCTGACAAGACATGGCTGAAGAATCGCGAAGGCGATTGGGTCGCGGTTTGGCGGCTTTGTTGGGCGACGCTGACAACGACGCGCCGGTTGCTGACCGCGCGCGCGGTCAGCGCAAGATCCCGATTGAATTTCTGCGGCCGAATCCACGCAATCCACGCACGACTTTCACGGAAAACGATCTGGCCGATCTTGCCGCATCGATTCGCGAAAAAGGCATTATTCAACCTGTCGTGGTCAGAACGATTCCCGCCGTTGCGGACGCCTATGAAATCATCGCGGGCGAACGGCGATGGCGCGCGGCGCAGCAAGCCGGACTGACCGACGTGCCGGTCGTCGTTCATGAGGCGGATGATCGCGAAGCGTTGGAGCTGGCGATCATCGAGAACGTTCAGCGCGCCGATCTCAATCCGATCGAGGAAGCGAAAGGCTATGAGCGTCTCGGCGCGGAGTTCGGCTATTCGCAGGGCGACCTCGCAAAAATCATCGGGAAGAGCCGGCCGCATGTCGCGAACATGCTGCGATTGCTGAACTTGCCGGAAGCGTCCCAGCAATTGCTGCGGAAAGGCGCAATCTCCGCGGGCCATGCGCGAGCGCTACTCGCCCTAAAAGATCCGGACGCGGCGGCGCGGCGAATCGTCGAAGAAGGTTGGACCGTGCGCGATGTCGAGCGTCTTGCGCAACGCGAGGCGTCAGGCGAGGGCGCGAAAGCGCGCAAGCCGCGCCCAGAGAAGGACGCCGATACGCGCGCCATAGAGAAAATGTTGAGCGATGCGCTCGGTCTCGCCGTCGCGGTCCATCATCAGGGCGAAAGCGGCGAGCTTCGCATCCGTTACAAGAACCTCGATCAGCTCGACGGATTGTGTAAGCGGCTCACGCAATAGGCGGCCGGACCTCGCGCCGATCGGCACAAAAAAACCGGCCCGCAGGGGCCGGTTTCTTTTTGTTTCTATCCACCTATCATCAGAACAGCGGGGAAAGGACACTGCCGCCGAAGCGATAGGTGAGGCCCGCCGAGATAACGATCGGATTGATCGGCAGGGATACCGTAACCGGGATGAAGATCGCTCCAAGTGCGGGCGCCTGCGGCGCAAAAGCGTTGACCGTGGAGTGAACCATCGGGTGCAGCCCGATATATTTGAAGTCGACGTTCACGCCCCAATGCTCGTTGAACATATAGTCGAAGCCGATTTGACCGACCGGGCCCCATGACGGAGCCACCGTCGCCCATTGGAATGAGCTGTTGACGCCAGCGAGGCCCAAACCGGCCAGCGGCGAGCCCGGGACGAAGGGAATTCCCCAGGTGTCGTTGTTGACGCGCGTTCCCCAGAAGGTCGTGAAGTTGACGCCGACGCCGAGGTAGGGCTGGAAGGCGCCGAAATTGGTGAAGTGATATTGCGCCATGATGGACGGCGGGAACAGCCAGGCGCGAGCGAAGTCGCTGGAGATCGTGCCAGTGCCCTGGATGTGATGCGGCGCGACGCAGCAAATGGCTTCGATCGCCCAGTTCTTGGTGAGGTAATAGGCCGACATCGAGCATCGGGATGATCGACGTCGAGGTGTTCGTGCTCGCGCCGGCAATCACGCCATTCGCGCCGGTCAGGCCCGTGAGCCTGCCAATGGAGCCCAAGCCAGGGTATCCGGCACCATAATCGTAAACGGTGCCATGGCCGTCCAACGGTATGACGCCGGCGACCTTCAGGCGGACCTGGAACGGCTGGTAGCTATCCACGAAAGCCGGCGGCGGCGGCCCCTTGATTGACGGCAGACCGCCGCTTGCGCTCGAGACCAGCGTGGGCGCGAAGGGGTCGAAGTGCCAGTTCACGCCCACACGAACAGTATGAAAGCGGGTCGGCGAGCTTTGCGTCGCGGCGAAAACCGGAGCCGTGCCGCCGATCAGCGCCGCGGCGCCGCCATTCAGCGGAACGGAGTTGGCGTTCGTCGAGCCGAGATCGACATAGAGATATTCGGCCTTGAGCGACCAGGCCGGGAACTGAGAGGGCGACCATTCGATGCCGCCGCCGGCCGCCCAGCCGGTCTTGGTGCTGTCGGAATAGCCATGACCGAGGGCGTCACCGCCAATGACCGCTGCGCCAGGTGCGAAGAAATTGTCGCCGAATCCGACATTGTGGACGACCTGGCCATAGGCGAAACCGCCCGTGCCGTAGACCATCAGGTTAGGGTAAGACGGCAGGGTGAAGCCAACCCGGCCGCGCACAGTGCCGAACCAGTCGAGGCTCTTCGTCGAAAGCGCGGTCTGCAGATGCGCTCCGTTGCCGTCGAAGACGCCAACCGCGGCGTTCGAGTGGGAATTCGCGTCGGTGGCGTTGATGTCGGCCTCGAGGCCGAGGACGAGCCAGGGCGTCATCTGATAATTATAGCCGACCTGCCCGCCGCCGACGACGCCATGCAGATCCTGCCCGACGCTCCAGGTCGAGCCCAGCGGCAGCGCTGGCGCGACCCCTTGGAAGACATAGCCGAGCCCGCCCGTTTCCTGAGCGTTATCGCCGAAGCCATAGCCGATGTTGATGCCGCCATAGAGACCGGTCCAGGTGAAGACCGGCGGCGGGATATATACCGGCGGACCTTTCAGCGACGGAAGATCGGCGGCTTGGGCCGAGCCGAGTGCGGCGGCCACGACGAGCGCTGCTGCAGAAGCGCCCCAAAATATTTTCCTCATCCGGAACCCCTTTTATTTGTTTAATCGTGACGGTGACGGCCAAGCCTTACGAGTCGCTGTCAATTTGCGATGCTTCCACGAAAAAATACTTGATATCCATCAAAATTAGGCAGTCGAGATGACGTTTCTCGAGAGATGTGTCTCTTTGGCAACAGATCGGATAGCGGTTGATATGGCCTAAATCGCGGATTAATCGGAACGATCAATTCCCTTGCGTTTTTTGGGATCAGCTCCGTCTGAAAGGCTATCGGCCTAGCGGCGCTCGTCGAAGGCGTTGCGTCGATTCAAACTTGAGGTGCGACATTTGACCGCTCGTGAGCCAGAAATAAACGCGGAGCTAGTCGCCGCCCATGGTCTGAAGCCCGATGAATATGAAAGAATTCTCAAGCTCATCGGACGCGCTCCGACATTTACGGAGCTCGGCATATTTTCGGCGATGTGGAATGAGCATTGCTCCTACAAATCGTCGCGCATTCATTTGCGGAAATTGCCGACGAAGGCGCCTTGGGTCATCAAGGGCCCGGGCGAAAACGCCGGCGTCATCGACATCGGCGACGGCGACGCCTGCGTCTTCAAGATGGAGAGCCATAACCATCCCTCCTTCATCGAACCTTACCAAGGCGCGGCGACCGGCGTGGGCGGCATCCTGCGCGACGTCTTCACCATGGGCGCGCGACCGGTCGCTTGCCTGAATCTGCTGCGATTCGGTTCGCCCGCTCATTCCAAGACGCGCCAGCTCGTCGCTGGAGTCGTCGCGGGAATCGGCGGCTATGGCAATTCCTTCGGCGTTCCGACGGTCGGCGGTTCGACTGAATTCGATTCATCATACGACGGCAATATTCTCGTCAACGCCATGGCGGTGGGCATCGCGAGAACCGATTCGATTTTTTATTCCGCCGCCGCCGGCGTTGGAAATCCGATCGTTTATCTTGGCTCCAAGACAGGCCGCGACGGCATTCACGGCGCGACGATGGCGTCGGCTTCTTTCGAGGCGGACGCGGAAGAAAAACGCCCGACCGTGCAAGTGGGCGATCCTTTCTCCGAAAAGCTGCTGCTCGAAGCCTGTCTCGAACTCATGGCCTCTGGCGCCGTCGTCGCCATTCAGGACATGGGCGCCGCGGGACTGACGTCGTCCGCCGTCGAGATGGGAGCGAAGGGCAATCTCGGAATCGAACTCGACCTCGACGCCGTCCCATGCCGCGAGCAGGGGATGACAGCCTATGAAATGATGTTGTCGGAAAGCCAGGAGCGCATGCTCATGGTGCTGCGTCCGGAAAAAGAGAAAGAGGCGGAGTCGATCTTCAAAAAATGGGGGCTCGATTTCGCGATCGTCGGCAAGACGACGAACACGCTTCGTTTCGTCGTCAAACATCAGGGTGAAGTAAAAGTCGATTTGCCGATCAAGGAGCTCGGCGACGAGGCGCCGCTCTATGATCGTCCCTGGACCCCGACGCCGAAAGCGTCCGTCATTGACGCGGAGAGCGTAACGCCGCCGATGTCAAACCGCGACGCGCTGCTGCGACTGTTGTCGACGCCCGATCTCTGCGCGAAGCGCTGGATCTGGGAGCAATATGACCATCTCATCCTCGGCAACACGATTCGCGCGCCGGGTGGCGACGCAGCGGTCATTCGGATCGGCCATGGACCAAAGGGCCTCGCCTTGACGAGCGACGTCACAGCCCGCTACTGCGCCGCCGATCCTGTCGAGGGGGGCAAGCAGGCGGTGGCCGAGGCCTGGCGCAACATCACCGTTCGCGGGGCGACGCCGCTCGCGCTGACCGACAATCTGAACTTCGGCAACCCTGAGCGACCTGAGATCATGGGCCAGCTCGTTGGTTGTCTGGAGGGAATTGGCGAAGCTGCGCGGGCGTTGGATTTCCCGATCGTCTCCGGCAATGTGTCGCTTTACAATGAAACGCAAGGCAAAGGCATCTTGCCGACGCCAGCGATCGGCGGGGTAGGCGTCATCGCAGATGTGAGCAAGGCGTCGAAGATGGGCTTTGCCAGCGAAGGGGAAACGCTCCTTCTGCTCGGCGCGATGGATAGCGGCTGGCTGGGCCAGTCGATCTATCTGCGCGACATTTTAGGCCGCAGCGAGGGCGCGCCGCCGCCTGTCGATCTCGAGGCAGAAAAACGATCCGGCGATTTCATTCGCGAACTGGTGTTGGCCGGCCGTGTGTCGTCCGCGCATGACGTCTCGGACGGCGGACTTGCCGTCGCGATCGCCGAAATGGCGCTCTGCGGAGGGATTGGCGCGAAAATCGCCGCTCTTCCTCCCGGACCCGTTCACGCCGCCCTGTTCGGCGAGGATCAGGGGCGGTATCTCATCAGCGTAAAAGACGTCGAGGCGCAGAAAATTCAGCGAGAAGCCGAGGCGAGAGGGATCCCTTGGTTTGCGCTGGGAACGACCGGCGGGAATGCGTTGATCTTTCCCGGCGAGGCGCCAATATTGCTCCAAGAATTGCGCGAAGCCCATGAGAGCCCGCTTCCGGCCTATATGGGCGGGAATGATCGTGCTTTTTCCGACAGAGGATGAACAAAACATGCCGATGCCCGCGGAGGAAATTGAACGGCTGATCAAGGCGGCTTTGCCGGATGCGACGGTCGAACTCACGGCTCTTGCGAATGACAATGATCATTGGGCGGCGAAGGTCACGTCTGAAACCTTCCGCGGACTGTCGCGCGTAAAGCAGCATCAGCTCGTCAACGCCGCTTTCGGCGATCGCTTGGGCGGCGAACTGCATGCGCTGGCGCTCGAGACCATCGCGCCTTGATCAAAGACGCCGCGCCGTGAGATATTTTCAATCGAGACGCGGAAGCTTGGTCTCCGCATGAAAGGACAGACAATGGCCTCCGACATCAATTCAAAAATCAAGGCTGAAATCGAGAGCAGCGATGTGGTGCTGTTCATGAAGGGAACGCCGCAGGCGCCGCAATGCGGTTTCTCCATGCAGGTGGTGCAGATTCTCGATCACGTCGGCGCGCCGTACAAGGCGATCAACGTGCTTGCGGATGCGGAGATTCGCGACGGCATCAAAGCCTTTTCCAACTGGCCGACGATTCCGCAGCTCTATGTGAAGAATGAATTCATCGGCGGCTGCGATATCACTCGCGAAATGTTTCAGTCCGGCGAATTGGTTGCGCTGTTCGATAAGGAAGGCGTTCCGCACAAACAAGCTGCGAAGGCGTAACGCGCTACACAACACGCGGTCCGAGCGGACGCGATTCAAAGCGTCCTCTCGATATTCTCTCCGTAGCAAGGGACCGTGAAACGCTTCGAAACGAACGCGCCGAATTTCGTAACGCGCTATCGGCTTTGCGGCTCAGCGCCAAACGAAACGCCCTTCGCCTGAGCGAGCGCAAGGAATAGAAATGCGACGTGCTGGGCGTTGATCATCTCTCCGGCAAGCGCCATTTCGAGCGCGCGCCGCCACGGCACATGTTCAACGACAATGTCTTCGCTGGCGTCGAGTTCGAGCGCTCGCGTCTGACGCGCATGTGTCGCAAGCAAGATATGAATGCTGTTCGAATGCGTTGCGGGATTTGGCGAGAGGCGTGCGATATGGCGAAAGTCGCTCGCGACATGGCCGGTTTCTTCCAGCAACTCCCGCGCGCCGGTGACGAGCGGATCGCTTTCATGCGCATCCATCATGCCGCCAGGCAGTTCGAGCGAAACGACGCCAGCGCCGTGACGATATTGGCGAACGAAAATCAGCCGGTCGTCGTCGTCGAAGGCTGCAACGTGAACCCAATCGGGATATTCGAGCACATAATAGGAATCGAGCTTCACGCCGCGCGCCGTGACGCAGCTGTCCTCGCGTAAGCTGATCCAGCGGTTGCGCAGGATGTGGCGCGTCGCGAGGACCTTCCAGGGCTGCAGAATTTTGTCGTTCAAAGCGCGGGGCTGGCGGCTTTTGCGATCAGAGCCTGTCCGTCCGCGGAATCCCAGGCGGCGGGACCGGACATCAGGCCGATCTGACAGCCTGCCGGATCGACCAGGAAGGTCGTCGGAAGCCCCAGGACCTTTCCCGTCTGTTTAAGCTGGAAGAAGATGTCCGCCTTTGGATCGGCGTAATAGGCGAGGCTCTTGACGCCGATCTCGTTGAGAAACGCCTTCGGTCTGTCGAGCCGTGAGGTGTCGACGTTGATGGTGACGACCTCGAATTTATCCGAGCCGGCCTGTTTTTGCAGGCGGTCGAGCGCCGGCATCTCCTGCCGGCAGGGAACGCACCAAGTCGCCCATATATTCAAAAGAATGGTCTTGCCTTTGAAGTCCGCGAGCGTTTTGGGCTTGCCGTCCGCGTCCTGGAAGGCGAGGTCCGCCATTAGCTCCGGCTCGGCTGCGATCGACATGGCTGCGACTTCGCCCTTCGCCAGCGGCGCGAGCCCCCCAGCAGCTTTTTGGGTCGTTAGGCAAGCCGTGGCAGCCTCTTTCTTGCCGCTCTGGCCCCCCTTCACGTATAGAAGCCCAGCTCCCGCCGCGAGAAGCGCGAGCAGCGCCACGGCTTTGAAGCTGCGCGGAGCTGTTACAGGGGCGTCGCTACGGTCGGTCATTGTTTGCGGTCCGTGAGGTCATATGACGAGCAAAATATGGGGCGGCCGCTTTCAGAGCGCAACCGACGCCGTTCTGGAGGCGATCAACGTCTCCATCGACTTCGACAAGCGGCTCGCGCCGCAAGATATTGCGGGATCGCTCGCCCATGTCGCGATGCTGGCCGACGCCGGCATTCTGACGCGGCAGGACGCTGAGCTGATTACGAAAGGATTACAGCAAATCCGAGGCGAAATCGAGCAGGGAGATTTCGCCTTTTCCCGAGGGCTCGAAGACATTCACATGAATGTCGAAGCGCGGCTGGCGGAGCTGATCGGGCCGGTGGCGGGACGGCTGCATACGGCGCGCTCGCGCAACGATCAAGTCGCGACCGACTTTCGCCTTTACATTCGCGACGCGATCGACGCGCTCGATCGGCAACTGGCGGATCTCCAGCTCGCGCTTTGCGAGCGCGCGCTGGAAGAAGCCGCGACTGTCATGCCGGGATTCACGCATTTGCAATCGGCGCAGCCCGTCACCTTCGGTCATCATCTCCTCGCTTATGTCGAAATGGTTTCGCGCGATCGCGGACGTTTCAAGGATGCGCGCGCACGACTGAACGAATCGCCACTCGGCGCCGCCGCGCTCGCGGGCACTTCTTTTCCCATCGATCGCGCGCACACCGCAAAGACGCTTGGCTTCGCGCGGCCAACCGCCAATTCGCTCGACAGCGTGTCCGATCGCGATTTCGTGCTCGAAACGCTTTCCGCCGCCGCCATCTGCGCCACGCATCTGTCGCGTTTTGCGGAAGAGATCGTGTTGTGGACGACGACCCAATTCGCCTTCATCGCGCTGTCCGACAAATTCACGACGGGTTCGTCGATCATGCCGCAAAAGCGCAACCCCGATGCGGCCGAACTCGTTCGCGGCAAGACGGGGCGCATCATCGGCGCGCTGCAGGCGCTGTTCATCGTGATGAAGGGCTTGCCGCTCGCCTATTCGAAGGACATGCAGGAAGACAAGGAAGGCGCATTCGACGCTCTCGATTCGCTCTCTCTGTGCATCGCCGCCATCGCCGGAATGGCGCGCGACATGAGCGTCGATCGCGCGCGAATGAAGAAAGCGGCGGGCGCTGGCTACGCCACGGCCACGGATCTCGCCGATTGGCTTGTGCGGGCGCTCGGGCTGCCTTTCCGCGAAGCGCATCATGCGACGGGACGCATCGTCGCGATTGCGGCGCAGCGCGGCCAGCCGCTCGAAAAACTTGCGCTCGCCGAAATGCAGGCGGTCGAACCTCGCATCACCCAGGACGTCTTTTCCGTGCTCGGGGTCGAAAAATCGGTCAAGAGTCGCAGCAGTTACGGGGGCGCTGCGCCCGCCAATGTGCGAAGAGAGGCGCGTCGCTGGCTGAAGCAATTGGCGAAGGAAATGAAGTGAATGGCGAACGCCTCTCGTCATTGCGAGCAATTGCGATATAGTGCCGCAGCTCCATCCGGAAGATGAATGGAATGATCGTTTTGAGCCCTTTCAGACTTGCGCCGCGCGCATTCGCAGCCGCCGCGTCCATCGCGCTTCTCGCCGCGTCGCTCTCCGCTTGCGGACGGCGCGGGCCGCTCGAATTGCCGCCGGAGGTGCAGGCGCGAGGTCAGCAGCTGCAGGCCGAGGCGCAAACGCATCGTCCCCCAGTGGTTGGCCCATTGGGTGAACCGATAAACGCGCCGCCACCTCCGATCCCGGGCACGATCGGAAACCGTCCACCGGCGGAATATCCGTTTCTCCTCGATCCGCTGCTCTGATCGCTGACCGATGCATCACTTCGATTACCGGGGCGGCGTTCTTCACGTCGAGGACATCGCGTTGCCGGCGATCGCGGAGGCGGTGAAAACGCCCTTCTATTGCTATTCGGCCGCGACGATCAGGCGCCATTACACCGTTTTCGCGCAAGCCTTCGAGGGTCTTGACGCGCTTGTCTGCTATGCGATGAAAGCCAATTCGAACCAGGCGGTGCTTGCCCTTCTTGGTTCGCTTGGCGCTGGAATGGACGTCGTCTCGGGCGGCGAGCTTCGGCGCGCGCTCGCGGCGGGAATCGAGCCAAGCAAGATCACCTTCTCGGGCATTGGCAAGACGGATGACGAGATCGAACTCGCGCTCTCAGCCGGCATATTTTGTTTCAACGTGGAGTTGGAGCCGGAGCTCGAAGCGATTTCGAGAATAGCCGTCGCAATGGGACGCCCGGCGGGAATTTCGCTGCGCGTCAATCCGGACGTCGACGCCCGCACTCACGCCAAGATTTCGACGGGCCTCGCCGAAAATAAATTCGGCGTTCCGCTCTCGCACGCTCGCGATATTTATTCGCGCGCCGCGCGTCTTCCGGGACTGAAGGTCATCGGCGCCGACATGCATATCGGCTCGCAACTCACAGATCTCGAGCCTTTCAATGAGGCGTTTTCTCTGCTTGCGGAACTGGTGAGCGATTTACGGTCCGACGGACACGCCATCTCGCACGTCGATCTTGGCGGCGGCTTGGGGATTCCCTATCACGAGGGCGAAGATCCGCAGTCCTATCATCCCGAGCGATACGCTGCGATCGTGCGCAAGCATTTTGCTAAGCTCGGCTGCAAGCTGCTTTTTGAACCGGGTCGGCTCATCGTCGGCAACGCAGGCGTGCTGGTGACGCGCGTTCTTTATGTGAAGCCAGGCGAAGCCAAGACATTCGTCATCGTCGACGCTGGCATGAACGACCTCGTTCGTCCGACGCTTTATGACGCCTGGCATGAGATCGCGCCGGTCGTAAAGTCGCATGGGCGCAATGAAATTCTCGCGGACGTCGTTGGGCCTGTGTGTGAGACGGGCGACTATATCGCGCTTGGCCGCATGATCGAGGAGCCGCAGCAGGGCGATCTGCTCGCAATATTGACGGCCGGCGCTTACGGCGCCGTGCAGTCCGGCACCTACAACACCCGGCCGCTTGTTCCCGAGACATTGGTCGACGGAGCGCGCTGGGCGGTGATCCGCGAACGCCCGTCGATCGACGATCTGATCGCGCTGGATCGAATTCCCGACTGGCTGCGACCAATCCGATAAATCGGCGCAACGCCGCGCGCCGCCGATTCTCAGGTTTCTTCGTCGGTCTCTATGTCGCCGTCGATGAGACCCGTGACATCGTCGTCTTCCTCTTCCTCTTCTTCGAGAAAGGTGTCGTCGTCGCCGGCTTCATCCTCAATCTCGACGTCCTCATCGACATCGGCAGCCTCCACCTTGGCCTCGGTCGCGGCGACCTCGTCGAGAGAAATCGTCTCGGGGGCTTCCTTTTCGACTTCCGCTTCTTCGTCACCTTCCGCTGCGCGGCTGGCCGCGCGGGCCAAGGGCGCGACATGGAAAACGGCGCCGCATTTCGGGCAAAGAATCGGATCTTTATTCAGGTCGAAAAATCTGACCCCGCAAGACTGGCATTGGCGCTTGGCGCCGAGTTCGGGTTTGGCCACTGTCCGTTGGTCCTCGGTATGAAGCAGCGTGGGAGCGCCCGCGTGCTGAAAGTGTCTTCGGGCGCTCCGGTTAGTTTGGTCGTGCGCGCCTGTCAAATGAGAAATACGCACATGACGATTTCTTTTGGCGAATTCTAGGCGTCTCTTGTGTCGGCGCCCGGATTTCGCCCATTGCCAACAGCCGCGTGGCTTGGCATATCGATAGTCGCGCGGGTGTAGCTCAATGGTAGAGCAGCAGCCTTCCAAGCTGAATACGAGGGTTCGATTCCCTTCACCCGCTCCAATCGCCTCATTTTCCGGCGCTGGGCGCGGAGCTCTTCAAGGCGGCAGCCAATGCTTCGCCGAGCGAGCCGGTCCGGGCCGCCGTGGTTTTCGGCTCATCGTTGCGCCGCTTGGCCTGCGGTGATCCCGAGGCGGACGCTTGCGAGCCAAGCGGATCATCGAGCCGCATCGTAAGAGAGATGCGTTTGCGCGGCGCGTCAATATCAAGCACCTTCACGCGCACGACGTCGCCCGGCTTGACGACGGCGCGAGGGTCCTTGACGAAATTTTTGGACATCGCCGAAATATGGACCAGACCGTCCTGATGCACGCCAATGTCGACGAAGGCGCCAAAGGCTGCGACATTGGTGACGACGCCTTCCAGCGTCATTCCGGGCTGCAAATCAGATAATTTCTCGACGCCCTCCTGGAAAGTGGCGGTCTTGAAGGCGGGACGCGGATCGCGTCCGGGCTTTTCCAATTCCGCCAAGACGTCGGTGACGGTGGGAAGGCCGAAGTCGGCGTCCGCGAATTGTTGCGGTTTGAGCTTTCGCAACTCGCTGGAATTGCCGATCAAAGATCGAATATCGGCTTTTGCCGCGCTCAATATACGACGCACGAGCGGATAGGCTTCCGGATGCACGCCGGAGCGGTCGAGCGGATCGTCGCCGTCGATGATCCGCAAAAAGCCCGCGCTTTGCTCGAAGGCTTTGGCTCCGAGCCGCGGAACCTCCTTCAACGCAGCGCGTGTGCGGAACGGGCCGTTCAGGTCGCGGTGCGCGACGATATTGCTCGCGAGAAGATCGCCTACTCCGGAGACGCGGGCGAGCAACGGCGTCGACGCCGTGTTGACGTCCACGCCAACCGCATTGACGCAGTCTTCGACGACGGCGTCCAACGAGCGCGATAGTTTCGCTTCTGAAATATCGTGCTGATATTGTCCGACGCCGATTGATTTCGGATCGATCTTCACAAGCTCGGCGAGAGGGTCCTGCAAACGGCGAGCGATGGACGCCGCGCCGCGAAGCGAGACGTCGAGATCCGGCAATTCGCGCGAGGCATATTCAGAGGCCGAATAAACCGAAGCGCCGGCTTCGGAAACGACGATCTTGACGAGCTTCAATTCAGGATGTTTGGCGATGAGTTCGCTGGCGAGCTTGTCGGTTTCGCGCGACGCCGTGCCATTGCCGATGGCGATCAATTCGATCTTATGTTCGCGCGCGAGTTTTTCGAGCGTCGCCAAGGCTTCGTCCCAACGCCGCTGCGGCTCATGGGGATAGATCGCGGTCGTCGCGACGATCTTGCCCGTTCGATCCACCACCGCGACTTTGACGCCTGTGCGAAATCCCGGGTCCAGTCCGATCGTCGCGCGCGCGCCAGCGGGCGCAGCGAGCAGCAAGTCGCGAAGATTGCCGGCGAAGACGCGAATGGCTTCATCCTCGGCGAAGCGCCAAAGGCGCATGCGAATGTCGACGGACAGATGCAGTTCGATTTTTGTGCGCCAAGCCCATCTCACGGTTTCAAGCAGCCAGCGATCGCCTAGGCGTCCGCGATCCGCGATCGAATATCGCTGCGCGATCTGGCCTTCATAGCCGCCTGCGCCGGGCGTCGTTTCGGCGAGCGTTTCGAGATCGAGAATCTCCTCCTTCTCGCCGCGAAACAGCGCCAAAATGCGGTGCGACGGCAATTTCGAAAAGGGCTGCGAGAGGTCGAAATAATCCGAGAACTTCGCTCCCGACGTTTCCTTGCCTTCACGGACTTTGGATTTCAGCGCGCCCTGCGCCCAATAGATTTCACGCAGACGGCCGATCAGATCGGCGTCCTCGGCAAATCGCTCGACAAGAATGGAGCGCGCGCCCTCAAGCGCGCGTCGACGCTGGCGACATTTTTTTGCGCGTCGACGAAGGTCTCGGCGAGAACTTTGGGATCGCGCTCCGGATTTGCGAGCAGTTGATCGGCGAGCGGCGCGAGGCCTGATTCGATGGCGATCTGCGCCTTGGTGCGGCGCTTGGGCTTGAAGGGAAGATAGATGTCTTCAAGGCGCGCTTTGTTATCGGCCTCGAGAATTCTCTGACGCAGGGCGTCGTCGAGCTTACCTTGCGTTTCGATCGACTCGAGGATTGCCTTTCGCCGCTCCTCGAGTTCGCGCAAATAGCGGAGCCGCTCTTCGAGATGACGCAATTGAATGTCGTCGAGGCCGCCGGTCGCCTCCTTGCGGTAACGCGCCACGAATGGAACGGTCGAGCCGGAATCGAGCAGCGCTGTCGCCGCCTCGACCTGCCATTGCTGGACCGAGAGTTCCGTTCGAATGCGTTCAACGATCGATGACATGCGGCCGCCTTCTTTGAAATGGAGAGGCGGGGTTCTAGCGGCTGCGGACGGCATGTCAAAGGCGGGGGCTTTCCGGGCCTTTCCAAGCGGGCTGCAGGTTAACCATGTCTGGCCCGAATCGCATTGCCGACCGCAGGGTTCGCGCGCGACGACGCCATCCGCCATCCGTTCCGCCAAGGCTGACGTCGCGATTGAGACGTCGCTCTCTGGTTCAAAATAGATCAGAAGAATGAATGTGCCGGCTGGGGACCTTTCTCAAGGCCCGATGTTCGGGCCGAGCGCTTGAACAGATTTTGAGCCTAACTCCAGCTTGGCTCCCATATCTAGCTGGAACAGGACGCCAACCGACCGGCGCGGGTGATTCGTCCATCTTGCGTTCCCCAAAAAGTCCGTTCGTTAACGCGCCAACCTAAAACGTCGCCGCTCTTTCCGTTTGACAAAATCGACGCGCGGAGTCCGCATCGCGTTGTGCGAATGGGCTTCCGCGACCTCCGGAAAAATCACGCCAAACGCAAGTCTTGGTAGCGATCCAGTTTGCGCCGACTATATATGCCGCGAACAGAGCGTGATTCCGTTCGAGTCAGCGATTCGGGCCCAATTCGTTCGCCGGCTGTTCGGAACGTAAAATCGCATGGCGCGATAAGTTCCGTTATGAGACGAAAAGGGCGTTTTCAGCCTAGCGGGCTTCGGCGGGATCAAAGCAGCAATGTCTCAGGCGATTTCATCGCGGCCGCGTGCGCGATCCCTTTCGCGGACAGCGGGCGTCGCCGCGGTTCTTGGTCCAACCAACACCGGCAAGACGCATCACGCCGTCGAGCGGATGCTCTCCTATTCGTCTGGCATGATCGGACTGCCGTTGCGGCTTCTGGCGCGGGAGGTCTATGGCCGCGTCGTGGAGAGAGTTGGCGCAGAGCAGGTCGCGCTCATCACAGGCGAGGAAAAGATCAAACCGCGCGCGCCGCGTTATTTCGTCTCGACGGTCGAGGCCATGCCGCGCGATCTCGATCTTGATTTCGTCGCCGTCGACGAAGTTCAGCTCGCCGCCGACTTCGACCGCGGGCATGTCTTCACGGATCGCTTGCTGCATTGGCGCGGGCGTCAGGAAACCTTGTTGATTGGCGCCTCGACGATCAAACCGCTCATCGAGCAGCTTCTTCCCGGCGCTCCGATCTTCACGCGACCGCGACTTTCGCAACTGAGTTTCGCGGGCGAACGAAAAATATCGCGCCTGCCGCCGCGCTCCGCGATCGTCGCCTTCTCCGCCGAGGAAGTTTACGCGATTGCGGAATTCATCAAGCGCCAAAGGGGCGGAGCGGCGGTCGTGCTCGGCGCTTTGAGTCCGCGAACGCGGAACGCGCAAGTCGATCTCTATCAAAACGGCGATGTGGATTACATCGTCGCGACCGACGCGATCGGAATGGGGCTCAATCTCGACGTCGATCACATCGCCTTCGCTTCCGATCGAAAATTCGACGGCCGGCGTTTCGCCGTTTGACTCCTGCGGAAATGGGGCAGATCGCGGGCCGGGCGGGCCGCCATATGAGCGACGGCGCCTTCGGGACGACCGGCCGCTGCCCGCCCTTCGACGAAGAACTGATCGAGCAGATGGAGAGTCATTGCTTCGATCCCGTCCTCGCCTTGCAATGGCGCAACAGCGATCTCGATTTCTCGACTATCGACGAACTGATCCATTCTCTCGACGCGTCGCCCTCAGATGAGAGGCTTCAGCGCGCTCACGCCGCGGAGGATCAACTCGTGCTCGAAGTCGCGGCGCGCGACGATTTCGTGCGACGCAATGCGAAAGCCGCCGCCGATGTCGCCAGACTCTGGGAGGTGTGCCAAATTCCCGATTATCGCAAAGCCTCGCCGACCGCTCATGCCGAGCTTGCGCTGTCCGTTTATCGTTTTGTCTTGCGGCGCGGACATATTCCCGCCGACTGGATGGCGCAGCAGATTGCTCTTACGGATCGCGTCGACGGGGATATTGACGTTCTGTCCAATCGTCTCGCCCAGGTGCGAACCTGGACATTCATCGCTAACCGTTCCGGCTGGTTGGACGACCCCGAGCATTGGCAGAGCGTCGCGCGTCGGGTAGAGGACAATATATCGGACGCGCTGCATGAACGCCTCACGCAGAGGTTCGTCGATCGGCGCACCAGCGTGCTGATGCGCCGCCTGAGAGAGAATGCAATGCTAGAGGCCGAAATTACCACTGCCGGAGACGTTTTGGTCGAAGGTCAGCACGTAGGTCAGCTGCAGGGATTTCGGTTTACCGCCGACCCCCAAGCGGCTGGAGAAGCGGCCAAGGCCCTGAACGCAGCCGCGCAGAAGGCGCTCGCCGGAGAGATCGAAGCGCGCGCCACGCGCGTTTTTGACGCTGTCGACGACGCATTCACGCTCGCCAATGACGGGACTATTCGTTGGCTCGGCGAACCCGTCGCAAAGATCGCGACGGGAGCGGGCGCGCTCGCCCCGACGGTTCGATTGCTGGCGGACGAACAATTGACCGGCGCGGCCCTGGACAAGGTCAAGCAGCGGCTCGACCTGTGGTTGGCGCAGCATGTCAAGAAACTGCTCGGCTCGCTCGAGCAGCTGGAAAAAGGCGAAGGTCTGGAAGGCGTTCCGCGCGGCGTCGCTTTTCAATTGGCCGAAGAACTCGGCGTCTTGGAGCGTTCTCGCGTCGCCAAGGAAATCAAGGCTCTGAGCCAGGAAGACCGCGCGCGCTCTGCGCAAACTCGGCGTGCGCTTTGGCGCTTATCACATTTATCTTCCGCTATTGCTGAAACCCGCGCCGCGCTCGCTGGCGTCGCTTCTATGGGCCCTTCATCACGGCGGGCTCGAGAATGTGAAAGGCCTCGACGAAGTTCCGCATCTGGCGTCCTCCGGGCGCACCTCTTTTGCAGCCAATGCTGACGTCCCGAAAGGCTTCTATCGCGCCGCCGGATTTCGGGTTTGCGGCGAAAGGGTCGTGCGCGTCGATATTCTGGAGCGCCTCGCCGATCTCATTCGTCCGGCAAGCTCCTATCGGCCCGGAACGACTGCCGGCGATCCGCCGGCCGGCGCCGCGGACGGCGAAGGATTCGTCGTCACCGTCGCAATGACGTCGCTGACGGGATGCGCCGGCGAAGCTTTCGCCTCCATATTGAAATCATTGGGCTATACGGCGATAAAACGGCCCGGTCCGGCGATCACCGTCCCTCTCGTTCCGGCAGCCTCCACGGAGCCCCTGACCCAGTCGGTGGGCGGCGCGAGCGAGGCCTCAACGGAAACAGCAGCAGAAACAGAAGCGGCGCCGCAGGCGCAGTCCGAACCGCTCGCCAATCCCCAAACCCCGGAGGCGGCTGCGGCCGAGCCCATTGAGGAAATGACAGCGGTTTTGGGAGCTTCGGAAGAGCCGCCTGCCGCAGAGAATTCGTCGGTCGAACAACCGTCCGCGGAAGCGGCGCCGGCCTCCGAAGCAGAGCCCGAAGCGCCGGTTGAAATCGAAGTCTGGTCGCCACAACGTCATGCTCATGCGGGCGCCCGTCAGCATCAGCCTGGCGCGCGAAAGCCCCGGGACCGCCAGAACGCCGACGCCGCGCAAGCGCGTCAGCCGCGGCCGGAAGGAGGGCGAGCGATCGCAGCGGGCGAGGGCGCAGATCGACGTCCGCGCACGGATGCAGGTCGCAAGGAGGCCGGCTTTCGATCGGGCGGCGGCAAGCCGCGCCCCGATCGAGCGGGAGGCCGCGACGACGATCGTCGGAATCGTCGCCCTGGCTCGGTCACAACGACCGAACGACGCGAACGCGAACGCCAGCCCGATCCAGATTCGCCCTTCGCCAAATTGCTCGCGCTCAAAGCCGAGCTGGAAAAAAAGGGTAAGAGCTGATTTCGGCGCCCGTCGCATTTACCAATCGGCAGGGTAAAAACTTGCCAAATTCCTTACCGATGGCCTATTCCTTTCAGGCCTTCTCCGCCCTCCGAAAGCGCGGCGGTCGCTCGACCTTCGGAATGACATGAAGGAGCGGGAATGTCCTGCGGAGCGGTCCGCTGAGCGGACGCGAGGCGCATTTTGGCCGCTGAACGAGCGTCGCGGCGAAATCGATTAGAGACGTGCTTTTCGTAGGCTGTCGACTTAAAGGCGAGCAATGAAAAAAATCATACCCGTGATCATGTGCGGCGGTTCGGGAACAAGAGTTTGGCCGGAGTCGAGGGAGACGCTTCCCAAGCAGTTCATCCCGCTCGTCGGCGAGCGCTCGACCTTTCAGACCACCATGGCCATGCTTGCGGACCCGGCGTTTGAAAAACCTCTCGTCGTCTCGAATTTCGATTATCGCTTTCTCGTCGCCGATCAGCTGCGCGAGATCAACGCCGAAGCCGATATCGTTCTTGAGCCGGCGCGTCGCGATTCTGGCCCCGCAGTGGCGGTTGCCGCCGGATTGGCGGCGCGTCGCGCGCCCGACGCAATCGTCGTGGTTTTCGCAGCCGACCATGTCGTGCGCGATCAGGCGGGCCTTGTCCAATTATGCAAGAAGGCCGCCGAAGCGGCTGCGCAAGGCTTCATCGTTACGCTTGGCGTGCGCCCCGATTCTCCTGCGACCGGCTATGGCTATTTGCGTCCCGGCGCGCCGATCTCTCCTGGTTCGGACGTGTTGAAACTCGAGGCTTTCGTCGAAAAGCCGGATCGTGAGACGGCGCAGGAGTATGTCGACGCAGGCTATTTCTGGAACAGCGGCAATTTCATTTTCCGCGCCGATGTGATGCAGCAGGAAATTGCGCATTTCGAGCCGGAGATCGCCGATGCGGCGGAGGCTGCGATCAACGCCGCGACGACTGATCTCGGATTTCTGGTTCTGAACGCGGAGAGTTTTCAGCGCGCGCCAAAAAAATCCATCGACTATGCGGTCATGGAGAAAACGACAAAAGCCGCCCTCATCCCAGCGGACATCGGCTGGTCCGACGTCGGCACGTGGCGAGCCGTCTGGGAATTGTCGGATCGTGACGCCTCCGGCAATTCGATCAGGGGCAATGGCGTCGTGATGGACGCCAAGAATGTGCATGTGCGTTCGGACGATACGCTGACAACTGTGGTTGGCGTCGACGACGTGATCGTCGTGACGACGCAGGACGCCGTGCTCGTGCTCAGTCACGAACACGGCGATCAGGTCAAAACCCTGGTCGATCAATTGAAGCGCGAAAACCGCCGCGAGGCCGGCGAGCATAAGCGCATCTTCAGGCCGTGGGGCTATTACCAGTCGGTCGACGCCGGCCAGCGCTATCAGGTGAAGCGCATCGTGGTGAAGCCCGGCGAGCGGCTATCCTTGCAAAAGCACTTCCATCGCGCGGAGCATTGGATTGTGGTCAAGGGCACGGCGGAGGTCGGCCGGGACGAAGCGATCCATCTCGTCCATGAGAACGAGTCGATCTATCTGCCGATCGGCTGCAAGCATCGCCTTTCCAATCCGGGCAAGATCGATCTCGAGCTGATCGAGGTGCAGACCGGCTCCTATCTCGGCGAAGACGACATCGTGCGCTTCGAGGACGCCTATAATCGGGGGTAGTGAGGCCTTTGAGCATTCCCCGCGTCATGGCCGGCCTTGAGCCGGCCATCCATGTCGGTAAAGCGCGGATCGATGGACGGCCGTAACGACCTGGCGTGGATGGCCGCGACGAGCGCGGCCGTGACGGGGCCGGCGCCGCGCGGGTCCTGGTAAAAATCTGCGGTCTGTCGACGCCCGAGACGCTGGAGCCGACGATCGCCGCCGGCGCCGACATGGCGGGCTTTGTGTTTTTCGAGAAAAGCCCGCGTCATCTTTCGCTGGAAACTGCGCAAAGTCTCGGCTCCCTCGCGGCGGGCCGCATTCGCAAGGTCGCCTTGACGGTCGACGCCAACGATGCGGAATTGGACGCCATCGCCTCGGCCCTGAAGCCCGATCTACTGCAATTGCACGGGCGCGAGACGCCGGCGAGGGTCGCGGCGGTCAAGGCGCGTTTCGGCCTGCCCGTGATGAAGGCGATCGGCGTGGAAACGGCGGCGGACCTCGAAGGCATCTCGCGCCTACGAAGGCGTCGCCGACATTCTTCTGTTCGACGCCAAACCCCCGCCTGACGCCGCAGTTCCTGGGGGCGCCGGGGTCGCCTTCGACTGGAAATTGCTGCGCAACATAAGTGCAGCAAATTGGATGCTTTCAGGCGGCCTCGACCCGGAGAATGTCGCTGAGGCGGTCAAACTCACCGGCGCGCGGGCGGTCGACGTCTCATCGGGCGTCGAGAGCGCGCGCGGCGTCAAAGACATCGCTCGAATAAAGGCGTTTGTCGCAGCGGCGCGGTCGCTTACATAGAAGGCGCAGACCGTCTAAGAAGGCGCATTCCAAAGATCGGCGAGGATCGCGGCGTTGAACACGCAAACTCCTAATTCTTTCCGCAACGGCCCGGACGAAAACGGCCGCTTCGGCATTTTTGGCGGCCGCTTTGTCGCCGAAACGCTCATGCCGCTCGTTCTCGATCTCGAACAGGCCTATGCCGCAGGCGAAGGCCGATCCCGAGTTTCATCGCGAGCTCGAAGGGTTGCACAAGCATTATGTCGGCCGGCCGAGCCCGCTTTATTTCGCCGAGCGCATCACCGAGCATTTGCGCGAGGCCGCCCGCGCGCAAGGCGGCGAAGGCGGCGCCAAAGTCTATTTCAAGCGCGACGAGCTCAATCACACCGGCGCGCATAAGATCAACAATGTGCTCGGGCAGATTCTGCTGGCGCGGCGCATGGGAAAGAAGCGCATCATCGCCGAGACGGGCGCCGGCCAGCACGGCGTCGCCACCGCGACCGCCTGCGCGCGCTTTGGCCTCGACTGCGTTGTTTACATGGGCGCGGTCGACGTCGAGCGGCAGAAGCCGAATGTGTTTCGCATGAAGATGCTCGGCGCCGAAGTGCGTCCCGTGCAGTCTGGCGCGCGCACGCTGAAGGACGCGATGAATGAGGCGCTGCGCGACTGGGTGACGAATGTCGCCGACACATTTTATTGCATCGGCACGGCGGCCGGCCCGCATCCCTATCCCGCCATGGTGCGCGACTTTCAGTCGATCATCGGCAATGAGACGCGCGTGCAGATGCAGGAGGCGGAAGGCCGCCTGCCGGACTCGCTCGTCGCCTGCATCGGCGGCGGCTCCAACGCCATCGGCCTGTTCCACCCCTTCCTCGACGACCCTTCTGTTGAACTTTATGGGGTCGAGGCGGGAGGCCATGGCGTCGATGTGCCGAACGGCCATGCGGCGTCGCTCACCGGCGGAAGGCCGGGCGTGTTGCATGGCAACCGCACCTATCTGCTGATGGACGACGACGGGCAGATTCTCGAAGGCCATTCGATCTCGGCGGGCCTCGATTATCCGGGCATCGGCCCGGAGCATAGCTGGCTGTATGAGTCGGGCCGCGTGACTTATCTCAACGCGACCGACAAGGAGGCGCTCGACGCTTTCCAGCTGTGCTCGAAGCTTGAGGGCATCATCCCGGCGCTTGAGCCCTCGCATGCGCTCGCCAAGGTCATCGAGCTCGCCCCGCAAAAGCCGCAGGATCACCTTATGGTGATGAATCTCTGCGGACGCGGCGATAAGGATATCTTCACGGTCGCGGAAATTCTGGGCGGAATGTGATCGAGATGCAATCTGTCGATCGTCGCTGCGACGGAGCGCAGCGACGAAGCAATCCAGAAGTCGCCTCATCGCAACTGGTTTGCTTCGCTTCGCTCGCAATGACGACAGCGAACGGCATCATCGCCCATCGCAGCCATTCCCCTTACCTCGCCGCTATGCTATCGCCTGCCGCCATGACCACACGCATCGACGCCCGCTTCGACGCGCTCCGCGAGCAGCGCCGCGCCGCCCTCATCACTTTCGTGATGGCGGGCGATCCCGATCTCGCGACCTCCCTCGAGATTCTCAAAGCGCTGCCTAAAGCGGGCGCGGATGTGATCGAAGTCGGGATGCCCTTCACCGATCCCATGGCGGACGGACCGGCGATCCAGGCGGCGGGGCTACGCGCGCTGAAAAGCGGAACGACGCTCAAGAAGACCCTAAAGCTCGTCGCCGATTTCCGAGAGACGGACGAAACGACGCCGATCGTGCTGATGGGCTATTACAACCCGATCTATGTTCATGGCGTTCCGGCGTTTCTCGCTGAGGCGAAAGCGGCGGGCGTCGATGGTTTGATCGTCGTCGATCTGCCGCCGGAAGAAGACGCCGAACTCTGCATCCCGGCGCGTGAAGCGGGGCTGAATTTCATCCGGCTCGCCACCCCGACGACGGACGACAAGCGTCTGCCCAAGGTCCTCGAAAACACGAGCGGTTTCGTCTATTATGTCTCGTTGACCGGGATTACCGGCGCAGCGCTGGCCGACTATTCTGGCGTGGCCGAGGCGGTGGCGCGCATCAAGCGACACACAAAGCTGCCGGTCGCCGTCGGGTTTGGCGTCAAGACGGCGGAAAACGCCGAAGCCATCGCCGCCAATGCCGATGGCGTCGTCGTCGGCACGGCGCTGGTCAATGCGCTGAAGGATTCGCTCGACGAGCAGGATCGAGCGCGACCGGATAGCGTCGAAACGGTGAGCGCCCTCGTCGCCGATCTCGCGCAAGGCGTGCGCAAGGCGCGGCCGGCGTCTTTATCGTCCTTCTGGGCGAGGCTTGTCGCGTTTCTGAGGTTTTGGCGATGAATTGGTATTCGAATGTCGTGCCGCCCAAGATCAAGGCCATTCTGAAGCGCGAGGGGCCGGAAAATCTTTGGGTGAAATGCCCCGAGAGCGGTCAGCTCGTCTTTCACAAGGACATTGAAGCCAATCTCTTCGTTGTTCCCGGCTCCGGCTATCACATGCGCATTCCGGTCGAGGCGCGGCTCGCCAATCTCTTCGACAATGGCGAACATGAATTGCTTCCCGTTCCGGAAGCGCCGATTGATCCGCTGAAATTTCGCGACATCAAGCGCTACGTCGACAAGATCAAGGAATATCGCACGAAGACCGGCCATCAGGACGCCGTGACGCTCGCTTACGGCCGTTTGGAAGGCGCGCCGGTCACTGTCGCCGTGCAGGATTTCGAATTCATGGGCGGTTCGCTCGGCATGGCGGCGGGGGAGACGATCATCGCCGGCGTCACTCATGCGGTGGAGAAGCGAACGCCCTTCATCATCTTCACGGCGTCGGGCGGCGCGCGCATGCAGGAGGGCATGTTCTCGCTGATGCAGATGCCCCGCACGACCATCGCCGTTCAACGTCTGCGTCAGGCGCGCTTGCCCTATATTGTCGTGCTCACCAATCCGACGACGGGCGGCGTCACCGCTTCCTACGCGATGCTGGGCGACGTCCATATCGCCGAGCCCGGCGCCATTATCGGCTTCGCGGGCGCGCGCGTCATCGAGCAGACCATCCGCGAAAAACTGCCCGAGGGATTTCAGCGCGCGGAATATTTGAAAGACCATGGGATGGTGGACATGGTCGTTCCACGCCAGGAGATGCGGGAGACTTTGGCGCGCTTATGCGGATTGCTGACGAAGGCGCCGCCGCGCCGCGCCGCCTAAGGGGGAGAAACGCGATTCATGGATCAGCATGAGGCGATCCTGTCGCGGCTGCTCGATCTGCATCCGAAAAAAATCGACCTTTCGCTCGGCCGAATCGAGCGGCTGCTGGTCGAATTGGGGCGGCCGGATCTGCGACTGCCGCCGATCATCCATGTCGCGGGCACCAATGGGAAAGGCTCGACGCTCGCCTTTCTGCGCGCGATGCTCGAAGCTTCCGGCGCACGCGTCCATGTCTACACTTCGCCACATCTGTTGCGTTTCAACGAACGGATCAGACTTGGCGCTTCGGGCGGCGGAAAGCTCGTGAGCGATGAGCAGCTGACGGCGGCGCTGGAGGCTTGCGAGCGCGCCAATGGCTCGCAACCCATTACATTTTTCGAGATCACCACGGCGGCGGCCTTCAGCCTGTTCGCGGACACGCCAGCCGATTGGCTGCTTCTGGAGACGGGGCTTGGCGGCCGTTACGACGCGACCAATGTGATCGCGTCGCCGAAAGCGACGATCATCACCTCGATCTCGCACGATCATCCGGAGTTCCTCGGCGACACGATCGAGAAGATCGCCTATGAGAAGGCCGGCATTTTCAAGCGCGGCGCGCCGGCGATCATCGGTTTTCAATCCGATCCGGCGCGCGCCGTTTTAGAGCGGGAGGCGCGCCGCGTCGGAGCGCGCGCCGTTATCGCCGGCGAGGATTTCCATATTCGCGAAGAGAACGGCCGGCTCGTCTATGAAGATGAGCGCGGGCTGCTCGATCTGCCGTTGCCGCGGCTTGTCGGGCGGCATCAGCATCAAAACGCCGCCGGCGCCATCGCGGCGTTGCGAGAGGTCGCGCCCGACGTGGGCGCAGAGTTCATCGAAGCGGGGCTGACGCACGCCGAATGGCCGGCGCGACTGCAGCGGCTCGCGCGCGGACGCGTCGAGACGATGATACCGCCGGGCGCGGAAGTCTGGATCGACGGCGGGCATAATGACGACGGAGGCCGCGTCCTCGCCGAGGCCATGGCGGAATTCGAGGAGAAATCGCCGCGTCCCCTGGTGTTCATCTGCGGAGCGCAGAGCACGAAGGATGTGCGCTCTCTGCTGCGTCACTTCGCCGGCCTTGCGCGCGAGGTCATAGCGGCGCCGGTCGAGGGAGAGCATAAGAGCTGGGCCCCGGCGGATGTCGCCGCCGCGGCGCGCGCCGAGGGCATGGAGGCGAGCAGCGCCGACAGCGTCGAGGCGGCGCTGAATCTCATCGCCGCGCGCGCCTGGGACATTCCGCCGCGGATCCTGATCGCCGGTTCGCTGTATCTTGCGGCGGGAGCGCTGGCGTTGAATGGAACGTTGGTCGAATAAGTCCGGTTTACCGTGAGGGCGGGGCTTTCTATAATCTTGGGCGGGCGGTATGGCTGCCGCTGCGGCGATCGCGTCTTTACCTTCCTTCCGCCCGCCGATTGCCGTAAGGGGCCCATACAATGACTTTTATGTTGGCGAGCGTGCAGTCTCGGGCCGAGGCCGAAATCGCCCTGGCGCGCGGCGCCGACATCATCGACTGCAAAAATCCGGCGCATGGCGCGCTTGGCGCTTTGCCGGTCGCCCAGGTCGCGGATATCGTCGCAGCGGTCGGCGGAGCGCGGCCTGTCAGCGCGGTCGTCGAACTTTCGCATGATGCGGCTCTCGCCCGCAGGACGATCGAGAGCGTGGCGGCGACCGGCGCGCGTTTCGTCAAATTCGCCTTGCCCGCGACTCCGGACGCCGATGCGATCATCGAAGCCTTGTCGCCGCTTTGCGCGAATCTGCATCTTGTCGCGGTTCTGTTCGCCGATCTCGGCCCCGACCTCGATCGATTGCCGAGACTCGCGCAAGCGGGCTTCAAAGGCGTCATGCTCGACACGGCGCATAAGAGCAAGGGAAGGCTGCTCGACAATATGGGCATTGGCGCGCTTTCCAGCTTTGTCGCGCGATGTCACGATCTTGGTCTCCAGGCCGGCCTCGCCGGCTCGCTGGAGCCGCCGGACGTCCCGCGGCTGCTCGTCATGTCGCCCGACGTTCTCGGCTTTCGCGGCGCTCTTTGTTCGGATCAAGACCGTCGATCGTCGATCGACCCCAACGCCGTCTCGCTCATTCGCGATTTGATTCCGCGCCGATGGAAAGAAAACGATGCGAGCGCATCGCCGTCCAACGGTTCCGACAATGTGGACTGGTCGCTCGTTGGGCGCGGATATGCGACGGATTCCCGATCGGATGGCGACGTCGATCACGTCTTCGTTCGCGATCTCGTCATTCCCGTCGAAATCGGCGCCTATGCGCATGAACGCGGGCGCGTGCAGCGCGTTCGTTTCAACGTCGAGGCCGATGTCTATCGCGCGACCGGCGCCGACGACATGCGTTCGATCTTTTCTTATGACGTGGTCATCGACGCGATCAAAATGATCCTCGCTTCGGGGCACATCGATCTCGTCGAAACCATCGCGGAACGCTTGGCGGAAAGCGTCTTGCTCCATGAAAGAGTGCGCGCCGTCGCGGTTCAGATCGAAAAGCTGGACGTCGCGCCAGGCGCGGTGGGCGTGCGCATCAGACGCGAACGCGTCGCCGAGACCGCGAAGATTCACCAACTCTTTCCCGGCCTCTCCGATGTCGTCGACGCAAAACCCAAGATCTGAAGCCGCGTCGACGCATCTCGTCGTTAAATTTGGCGGGAGCCTATGGTCGTCGCCATTGCTTGAGCGCTGGCTCGCGGCGCTGCGTCGTGCGCCATGTGACGTCACGATCGTTCCCGGCGGCGGAATTTTTGCGAACGCCGTTCGCGATGCGCAAGACAAGATGCAGTTTTCGAACGAGGCGGCCCATCAGATGGCGTTGCTCGCGATGGAGCAATATGCGCTGGCGCTCGTCGATCTCGATCAGCGCTTGGCGCTTGTTTCATCGCCTCAGGAGGCGCGCGCCGCGCATCTCAAAGGACGGTCCGCAGTTTGGCGCCCATCCGATATGGTTTGTGAGGCGAGGGACGTGCCGGCAAGCTGGGACGTCACCTCGGACAGCCTTGCGGCATGGTACGCAGCGAAGGCGGCGGCCTCGACGCTTCTTCTCGTCAAGAGCGTCGATGTCGAAAGCGGCGACGATCTTGCTTCTCTTGGCGTCGTCGATCCCTATTTCTCGCATTATGCGGAAGGTCTGCGGGTCGTCGTCGCAGGTCCATCGAATGTTGCAAGCGCAGCGCAGACGTTAGCTAGAGGCGATATTCCAGGAACGGAAATTGACGCCAGAGCTTTGAGGCGAAAGATCGCAATATGAAAAAAGTCGTTACGCCGCGTTGGGGATGGGCGCTCACGGGGTCGGGCCATTTCTTCACAGAATGTCTCGACATGATTCGCACGCTCGATCATGTGGATCTCTTCGTGAGCAAGGCGGCTGCCGAAGTCGTGCGCATGTACAAACATGATCTCGCGCTTCCGGCCAATATTCGAGATCTTTCGCGACACGACGGCGAGCGCGGCGCCGGTCGGCAATTTTTACTATGGCGTCTATCACACGCTCGTCGTCGCGCCGGCGACGTCGAACACCGTCGCAAAATGCGTCTTCGGAATATCGGACAATCTCGCGACCAATGTGTTCGCCCAGGCAGGCAAATGCCGTGTTCCGACGATTGTCTTCGCTTGCGATACGGCTCCGGAGCTTGAGACGCGCGCGCCGAAAGGGATGGTCAAGGTCTATCCGCGTCGCATCGATCTTGAAAACACCGATCGGTTGAAGTCCTTCGAAGCGACGGAAGTGTCGGAAAGTCTCGCGGCGCTGCAAGAGGCGGTGGAGCGCCGGCGCCGGGAGCTCCTCGAGAATGTCTGAACGCCTGTTGCTTCTCACCGGGCATCTCGCCTTGCCTCGCCTGGAGAGGATGGCGGCGAGCTTCGGCGAAGAAGCGAAACAATGGCGCATTCACGACATTGGCGTCAAAGTCGCGGCCTTGATGACGCAGGAAATCATCCTTCGACGCCTGCCGCGCCCGGTGGATGCGGATCGCGTCATTCTGCCGGGACGCTGCCGCGCCGATCTCAGCGTGCTGTCGGGCGAGTTCGGTGTGCCGTTCGAGCGTGGGCCGGAAGAAATCGTCGATCTTCCCGTCTATCTCGGAAAAGGCGGCGCCAAGCCCGATCTCTCGCGCCATGACATGCGCATTTTCGCGGAGATCGTCGACGCATCGAAAATGAGCGTCGACGAAATCGTTGCGCGTGGGCAATCGCTTGCGAAGTCCGGCGCAGACGTCATCGACCTCGGCTGTTTGCCGGACACGCCCTTTCCGCATCTTGAAGACGCCGTCAAAGCTTTGAAGACTGCGGGATTGTCGGTGAGCGTCGACTCGGCGCTCACCGAGGAGCTGTCGCGGGGCGCGCGCGCCGGCGCGGATTATCTTCTGAGCCTCGATGAAACGACGCTTGATATTCTCCCGGAAGGATCGCCGGTCGTTCCCATTCTGGTTGCGAAGCCGCATGGCGATCTCGATTCTTTACAACGCGCAGCAAACTTAGCTCGGGCGAAGAAGCTCTCCTTCATTCTCGATCCGATTCTCGATCCCATTCATTTCGGCTTCGCCGCGTCCATCGCCCGTTACGTTGAACTGCGTCAGCGCGAGCCGGACGCCGAGATGATGATGGGCACCGGAAATCTCACCGAATTGACAGACGCCGATTCATCCGGCGTCACCGCAACGCTGCTTGGACTTTGCTCGGAACTCGCCATCCACAATCTTCTCACCGTGCAGGTGTCGCCGCATACGCGCCGCACGGTGGAGGAACATGACGCGGCGCGCCGCATGATGTACGCCGCGCGCGCCGATCGATCTCTCCCCAAAGGTTATTCCGACGCTTTGCTGCAAGTTCACGATAAGCGGCCTTACTCAGCGACTCCTTTGGAGATCGCTGAGCTTGCCCGCGACTTGCGGGACGCCAATTTCCGCATAGAAACATCGGAAGACGGAATTCACATTTATGCGCGAGGCTTTCATCAGCTGGCGCAGGACGCCATGTCGCTTTTTTCGCGGCTCGGAGTTGAGCACGATGGGGCGCACGCCTTTTATCTTGGAACGGAATTGATGAAGGCCGAGATCGCCTTCAGACTCGGCAAGCGTTATCGGCAGGACGAGCCGCTCGATTTCGGCGTTGCGGTCGACGTCGTCGAGGAAGATGCGACGCGTTTCAAGGAAATCGGCCATACATTGCGCAAATCACGTGAGGGACAGGCAGCCGATGCCGATGATACGTGAATGCATCGTGACGACGGTCAGCGCGGAGGGCGAGGCGCATATCGCCCCTCTCGGCCTCATCGAGGAGGGAGACCTTTGGATCATTGCTCCGTTTCGCCCGTCCACGACGCTGCGCAATCTTGAAGAAAACGGGAAAGCGACGGCAAGCTTTATCGACGATGTTCGGATTTTCGCGGGCTGCGTCACCGGCAAGAAGGATTGGCCGCTGACCGCCGTCGCTGATTGGCCAGCGCCGCGCATCAGCGCCGCGCTCTCGCATGCGGAGCTCGAAGTTGCGCGCGTCACGCCCGATGAAACGCGGCCGCGTTTTTTTTGTCTCGTGAGAAAGATCGAATCGCATCGGCCGTTTCTCGGCTTCAACCGCGCCCAGGCGGCTGTGGTCGAAGCCGCGATCCTTGCAACGCGACTCCATATGTTGCCGCGCGAGAAAATCGAAAACGAAATCGCCTATCTTCAGATCGCAATCGACAAGACAGCAGGCGCCGCCGAGCGCGAAGCCTGGGATGTCGTGCTCGCTAAAATCACGGCGCATCTCAAAGGCGCCGCCTGAGGGCCGTGCGCGTTTCCGTTAAGCGGCAGCGTCTATCAGAAGCGCGACAGCCGCCGCCGGCGCGCAATCGCTCGCAGCGCCCTTGGCTTCATTCGTCGCAGGGATGAATTCGGCGACATCGCGATAGTCCTTTTCGTGCGCGCGAGCCAGTCGAGCGATCAGTTGACGGCCGACGCCCGCGCCAATGTAAGGCGCATGAGGCGCAAAGGCTTCGCGTGACGCAAGCAGCGAGACTTGATCTTCGATGCGGCGCATTTGCGCTTGTGCAAAGTAGGCGGCGAATTCCCGCCATTGTTGCGGGCTGGCGTCCGCTGCGTCGCATCCGGCGAGCCGCGCAAGGCGCGCCATCGAAGCCTCAGACGATTTAGCGCGTCCGTCGGCTGTCGGCGCAAGATCGGCGCCTTCCGGTAAGTCGCCGAGAATTCGATGAACATCGGCCATCGTCGCGAAATTTTCATTTACGAGAGACGTCCAGCGCCCGCCGAGCGGCGCAAGAGAAACGCTTGCCGCCGGATTGCCGCGCGTCAGGCCCGTATAAACGAGTTCGCCATTCGCAAGGCGTTCGGCGTCGCTTTCCGCGATTGTGTTTACGGCGCCGTCTTTGATCGGAATGAGATCCGTTGTCGTCGATCCCATGTCGATAAACAGCGCGTCGGCGCACGAGCGCGCGACGAAGCAAGCGCTGGCGCGCCAATTCGCTGAAGCAATGGCGTTTGCGGACCCGGAGATTTGCGCGCGCGGAAGAAAACCCTTCGCTCCCGCGTAAAACATGATGTCGCCTGTCTTGATTCGTTGAGAGCAGATTGCGGCGATGGTCGCGACGCCTTTCTCCCTCGTCTCGAAGGCGTCGGAGAGTTCGGCCGTCATAGTGATCGCGTGACGATCGGCGCCGCCCATGGCGCGCAGCGGCCTCGTCGATCGCTTTTTCCAGAAAGCTCAAACCGGAATGCGGCGTGCAGACAATCTGCAGGGCGGCGACGATGACGCCGTCTTCGGCGCGCGCCGCCTTGAGATGCGCGCCGCCAATGTCCCAGCCGATCACGCTCCCCATAGATATCCCGAACCCTTCCCGTCGTGCGGCATCCTATATTTCCAGATTACCTATCAAGGTAACTGAGCGCACAAAAAAGGGGAGCCGCTTGCGGCTCCCCGGATGTTTTAAACTTCGCTCAGTCTCAATTGGGGGCGAAGGGATGCTTGGCGGTGTTGCGCTGAGCCACGACCTCGGAGGCCTTCGGCTCGCCCTTCACCGCGCGGGCGATCGCTTCCTTCGTCGCCTGATAGTTATAGTCCTGGATCTTCTTGTCGTCGTTGGCGTCCCAGTGAATGAACACGCCAACCGAAATGAACAGATCGTCGGCCTCGGCCACGGGGATCACGCCCTCCGCAACGCTGTCGGCCACAGCCTTGGCGACGCCATGCTGCGCCGGGCCAAACATCTGAACCGCCTGCTTGGCGCCCTTGATCGTGACCTTGTTGAAAAGGATCGTCGCCGGCTTGCACAGAAGGTTCGGAGCCACGACCGCCAAAAGCGTCGTGAAGCCGTCCTTGTTGTTGACGAGCGCATTCGCGAAAGCCAGCTCCGCAGCCGAGCCGCGCGGTCCGATGATCAGATCGATGTGAGCGACTTCGTTGCCCTCGCCGACGAGCGACTCGCCGACCATCATTTTGTTAATCAAGGCCATGTCGTTTCCTTTCCAAAAAACTGAATGTGCCGCCCGCCCGCAATCTTGCGGCAGGCGCCCCCTCCTCAAGAGGTCGTTGCGGCGTCCGGCCTCCCCAGACCGCCGACCCGATCGCTGCGAGATCCTCTCGCGCGGCGCGGACTCAACCATTTTTGTCCGCGTTTGCCAAGACAGGCGCGAAGCTTTCCCTTCGCGCTTAAACGAGTTTGCGAGCCAGAGCGAAGGCGTCGCGGAAATCGAGACAGAGCGGCTTATCGGAAGCCGCCATTTGTTTAAAGAGGCCCGCTTCGGCGCCGTATTTGACGTTGCCGATCGCAAGCGCTCCAATGCCGAGCGCGCCCGAGGGCGAGACGACGACGCCATTGTCGTGCAGCCCGCAACCCTCGACGCCAAGCGGAGGAACCGCGTTGACGTCGGCGGCGATCAACAAATTCTTGGCTGCTGCGAGATCGTCCTTCGACAGGACCTGAACGCCGGCGCGCGCCGCGCAGAGCGCGATTTCATTTTCGATCAGGAGCGAACGCACCTGTTCCGGCGTGCTGCCGTCGGCAGGCTTGACGTTGATCTTGAACCGCTTGTTCATTTCGTCGGCCAATTTGGCGACGCGCTCAAGCCCGCTATAGCCGACGACCGTCACGTCGGCGCCTTCAAGGGCGGAGATCACCGCGGCGGAGTAGCCGACGACGCCCGTCGCGCCGTAAATCACGATGCGAGCGCCCTTGAGCTCGCGTTGCTTTTTATCCTTCAAAATCTTTTCAACGCAGGCCACCATGGCGCCGGCGGTGGTGAAGGAGCCGTAGGGATCGGCGAACAGCGAGACTTCGAAAGGCTTCAGCAGCGCTTTCTTGGCGGCGTCCATCATGTCGAGCGCCAGCACCGCGTCGCGCCCGGCGAAAAAGATGCCCGTGCGCAGGGCGGCGGAGGGGGCGCGCGAGAACATGGCGTCCTGGACAAGCGCCGGCACTTCGTCAAGCGTCACATTTGTGTAGGGAACCGCCGCGTCATAGCCCGCATCGAGCGCCATATTTACGTCGAAGGGGCTCATATGCTTCAACGTGCTCAACATGTGCAGAATTGCTTTAGCGGCCATTGGATTCCCAACCCTTTCTGTCTATGTCCAATCGAGCGTTGAGGACGCGCGCAACGGCCAATGGCCGCGTGAAGCGCCGGCGATGCGGCGTCTCAAGGCCCGGGAAAACGCAATCAAAAGGGCGAACCCAGGCGCCCCGGACGGACGAGACGGCATAGAACCCAGAACGCGGCCGATGTCCAGTCTCTTAATGGTCGCGTCCCTTTGCTTTTCTGGCCGGCGAAGACCGGTTGACGCTTTGCGGCTTTTGACCTTATAAACCGCGCGGCCTCCGCCTCTCTTCAAAGAGCGGACGGCTTTTTCGGAATTTTCCTCCAAATGGCGGAGAGCGAAGCGCCCGTAGGCGTGGCGCCGTCTTTGGAGTTGTCGCGGATCGAAAGGAAAACCCATGTCCCGCCGTTGCGAATTGACCGGTAAGGGAGTGCAGTCGGGCAATCTCGTCAGCCACTCCAACCACAAGACCCGCACGCGTTTCCTGCCGAATCTCGTCAATGTGACCCTCGCCTCGGACGCCCTTGCGCGGTCCGTGCGACTGCGCATTTCGGCGGCCGCTCTTCGCTCCGTCGAGCATCGCGGCGGTCTGGACGCGTTTCTCGCCAAGGCGAAGGTCGAGGAATTGTCGCAGAACGCTCGCGCTCTGAAGCGCGAAATCGAAAAGAAGGCTGAGGCGAAGAGCGCCTGAGGCCGTGAGGTCGCGTAACGTCGCGACGATGGACTGACGACTTGGACCCGACGCGCTTAGCGTCGGGTTTTTCATATGCGAAGGATTTCGCCGTCGCTCAGTTCTTCATCTTCATATCCGGCGGCGTCGCCTCGGCGGCGAGTTGCGCCAGAGCCTCGTCGAGCGGCAGCGAGGTCTGCGCCTGCGAACCCAATCTGCGGATCGAGATCGTGCCGTCGGCCGCCTCTTTCTTGCCGGCGACGAGCAGCACGGGAACCTTCGCGAGCGAATGTTCGCGCACCTTATAGGTGATCTTCTCGTTGCGCGTGTCGGCTTCGACCAATAGGCCGAGCTTTCGGGCCTTCGCCGCGATCTCGAAAGCGTAGTCGTCCGCATCCTGCGTAATCGTGCAGATGACGGCCTGAAGCGGCGACAGCCACAACGGCAGATGACCTGCGTAATGCTCGATCAAAATGCCGGTGAAACGCTCCAACGAGCCGAAAATCGCGCGATGGATCATGACCGGCGTCTTCTTCTCGCTGTCGGGCCCGATGTAATAGGCGCCAAAACGCGACGGCAGATTGAAGTCGACCTGCGTGGTGCCGCATTGCCATTCGCGCCCGATGGCGTCGCGCAGCGTATATTCGAATTTCGGGCCATAGAAGGCGCCTTCGCCGGGATTGATTCCCGTCTTGATGCGTCCGCCAGAGCGCTCGGCGATCTCTCCAAGCACGCGCGTCATGATGGCTTCGGCGCGATCCCACATCTCATCGGCGCCAACACGCTTCTCAGGGCGCGTCGAAAGCTTCACGACAACCTCATCGAAGCCAAAGTCCGCGTAGGTCGAGAGAATGAGCTCGTTGATCTTGAGGCACTCGTCGGCCATCTGCTCGTCCGTGCAGAAAATATGCGCATCGTCTTGCGTAAACGCTCGCACGCGCAACAGCCCGTGCAGGGCGCCCGACGGCTCGTAGCGGTGGACGACGCCAAATTCAGAGAGGCGAAGCGGCAGATCACGATAGGATTTCAGGCCATGCTTGAAAATCTGGATATGGCCCGGACAGTTCATCGGCTTGATCGCATAGACGCGGTCTTCGTCCGTCTGTTCGCGCGCCGGCGCGGAAACGAACATGTTCTCGCGGAACCACTCCCAATGGCCTGACGTCTCCCAAAGGGTCTTATCGAGCAGTTGCGGCGCATTGACCTCCTGATAGTCGTCCTTCAGACGCCGACGCATATAGGCGATAATTTTTTGAAACAGCGTCCATCCTTTGGGATGCCAAAAGATCGCGCCTGGTCCCTCTTCCTGAAAGTGAAAGAGGTCCATCTCGCGTCCGAGCCGGCGATGATCGCGCCGCTCCGCCTCCTCCAGCCGGTGGAGATAAGCGTCCAGATCTTCCTGCTTCGCCCAGGCCGTGCCGTAGATGCGGCTGAGCATGGGGTTGTTGTGATCGCCGCGCCAATAGGCGCCAGCGACCTTCATCAGCTTGAATGCGGTTCCGATCTTGCCCGTCGACGTCATATGCGGACCGCGACACAGATCGAGCCACTGACCCTGCTTATAGATATTTAGGGGCTCGTCGGACTTGATCGCGTCGATGAGTTCGCCTTTGAAGGTCTCGCCCTTGGCGATGAACCAGCTTTTGGCGTGATCGCGCGACCACACCTCTTTGACGATCGCAGCGTCGCGCGCGATGATTTCGCGCATTTTCTTTTCGATGACCGGAAGGTCCTCGAGCGTGAACGGCTCGGAGCGATAAAAATCGTAATAAAAGCCGTTTTCTATCACGGGGCCGATGGTGACCTGCGTGCCCGGATAAAGCTCCTGTACGGCCTCCGCCAGAACATGCGCGGCGTCGTGCCGGATGAGCTCCAACGCCCTCGGGTCGTCGCGCGAGACGAATTCGATTTTCGCGTCGTGTTCGATGGGGCTTGCGAGATCTACAAGCGCGCCGTCGATCGTCATGGCGACGCTGCGCTTTGCAAGCGAAGGGGAAATGCTTTTCGCGATGTCCAGTCCGGATATGCCCGGATCGAACTGACGGGACGCCCCGTCAGGGAAGGTGACGGCGACCATATTCTTCTCCTCAAGCGCTCACTCGCCGCTGCGAATCGGCGTAAGTCGCAAAGACGCCGCTGTCGCGGGTCCGGCGACTTTGATAGAAAGAGAAAAGGGTTTTTGCAACCCGCCTTCGGAGCTCTCCCCCGTGAGTCAGTTTCGCGACACGATGGAAATCTCTCGTCATCGCCGCGGCGCTTCAGCTTTCGTGAGCGCGGCGATTGTCGTCGCAGTCGCGCTTACCTCCTTGGTTGCGCTCGCCGCGCTAAAGTTCCCGGCGCTCACCGGGCGCGTCGTGGATGAGGCGGGCGTGCTGACGCCTGCGGCGCGCGCCAGAATCGAGGCCAAGGAGAAAGAGCTCGAGGAGAAATCCGGCATCCAGCTTGTCGTCGCGACTGTTCCATCGCTTCAGGATACGGATATAGAGACGTTCGGTTATCAGCTGGGTCGTTTCTGGAAGCTCGGAGAGGCGAAGAAAAACAACGGCGTCTTGTTTCTCGTCGCGCCCAATCAACGCAAGGTGCGCATCGATGTGGGCTATGGCCTCGAAGGAACGCTGACCGATGCGCTCTCGAAGGTCATCATAGCGACAGCGGTGGCGCCGAAGTTCAAAGCAGGCGATTTCGACGCGGGAATCGAACGCGGCGTCGACGCAATCATTGACGTTCTGACGACGGACAGCGGCGAATGGCAAAAGAAAGCCAAATTGCGATCCGATGGCCAGGAAGACCCATTCGATCAACTCCTCCCGATGATCATTTTCGCTCTGATTTTTTTCGCCTTCATTTGGATGTCATGGAGCGCGCGCGGCGGTAGGGGTTATCGACGCGGCGGCGCGCCCGTCATCTTTCTTTCCGCCGGGCGGCAATTCCTGGGGCGGGGGATCTTCGAGCGAAGGCTCCTCCTGGGGCGGCGACAGCGGTGGGTTTTCAGGCGGGGGCGGCTCCTTTGGAGGCGGCGGCGCCTCGGGAGATTGGTGATGCCGATTTCGAGATCCGATCACAGGCGCATTGCGGCTGCGATCAAAGCGGCGGAAACCAGGACAGCGGCGGAAATCGTCTGCGTGCTGGCGCGGCGCTCATCGAGCTACGCTTACGTTCCGGCGCTTTGGTCTGCGATCGCGGCGCTCATTGCGCCCTGGCCTCTGATTGTCTTCACCGCGCTTTCGGTGCGCGCCATTTATGCGTCCCAAATCGCCGTCTTCGTCGTCTGCTTGACCATCCTGGCGTGGGAGCCGCTGCGCTTTGCTTTGACGCCGCGCAAAATCAAGCGCGAACGCGCGCGTCGCGCCGCCGTCGATCAATTCTTTACGCGCGGCGTGGCCAACACAAAGGACCGCGCCGGCGTGCTGATTTTCGTGTCGCTGGCCGAACGCTACTCCCATATTCTCGCCGATGAGGGCGTCGCCGCCAAAGTCCCTGACGAGGAATGGCGAACGGCGCTCGATCTGCTGCGCGGTCATTTGCAGGAAAAGCGCATTGCGGATGGATTCATCGAGGCGATCGACGAATGCGCGAAAATCTTGTCGAGGCATATTCCGCCGGGCGGCGGCAATGAATTGCCCGACAAGGTCTATGTAATGTAAACGCGCGCATTTCGGTACGAGCAGAATCGAATTGGCGGCTTTCCAGAATGATGGGGGCGAACATAAAGCAAGAGCAACACGCCATGTCTCCTCGCCTCAAGACGTCAGCGCCAATTCATTTGCTAGCCGCGATAGTCTTGAGCGGCTGCGCGCCACATACTGACTTAGCTCCGGTCGGCGATCCCAATGTTTCTGGCCCTGCAAGCTTTTGCAAAGTCCTGAAGGAGGGTCCGGAGAAAGGGAAATTGATTGTCACTGTTAAAAACAACGGAGCGGGCGCCGCGCCAGCTACGACGACGAAAGTCGAATTCATTCCTGGCGGCTCATTTTCCTTACCCACGCCGCCTGTGCCGACGAGAGGGTCTGTCGACCTTAAGGTCGCTATTCCAAACACCTGCTGGAGCGGCGGATGCTATTTTGTCATTACGGTCGACTCGGATCGCGCAGTTGACGAGGACGATGAAGGAAACAACACCGCCGAAGGCCGATGTGAGGGCTGATCAGAAGCCATTCGCATTGACTCGACGCGACGTCCTATATGTTTTTGTTTGCTGACGCATCGGCGGTCGTGGACCGTGCCGGGATGAAAAACAAAAACGGTATAAGCGCATACATGCTCAATGTGATATCGGGGCTGTAGGCCGAGAGCGCGAGCGCAAAGCTATAGAACGCCGCCCCAGTGAAGCCCCTCCGCAAACTCTTTTGCATGAACTGATGCGAAACATTGCGACTGGTCAGCTTGCCGATGAAATAACAATAATACATCAAGAGCGAAAAGCTCAATGAGAGCAGGACCATCACCGTTCCAAAGAATATCGCCGCGGATTCGGTTTCCGGATAAGCCCCCAGGACCTGCGTCGGAAATGGCATAAAGGCCAAAATCAGAAGGAACAAATTATTGATCCACAGCAGTCCGGAGTTGGCGCGTATCAGTTCGCGGAAAAAGGCGTGATGCGCGATCCAGAATGTGCCGATCAGGACGAAGCTGAGAACATAGGTTACGACGTAATTGTGCATCGCGAATAGTTTTTCATAAAGCTCATCATTGAAATTAGGTCCGGTAAGATCCGGAACATGAAAGTTGAACACGAGCAAAGTGAGGACGATTGCAAAGACGCCATCGCTGAACGATTCGATGCGCGATTTGCTCATGATGCTTAAGTCGTTGTTGACGCGCATTCGAGTGGTCCCCAGCTGCTCTCCCCGTCGCATATTATCTCAAAGCAGCGCGGGACGCGTCATTTCTGCTTCAGGCGAACATTGAGGCTAGGTAATAGGCCGCCCCCGCCGCGAGACCTCCAACCAGCAGGGTTTGCAGGCCGGACTTGAACGTATTGACGCCCGTAAGTCTTCCCTTGACGGCGCCGAATACCGCTAGCGCCACGCCGGTGAACGCCACGGAAAACATCAGCGCGCGCTTGATGTCGGTTTCGATCATGTAAGGCGCGAGAGGAATCAAGCCGCCGATGAAATAAGAGGCCGCGATGGTGAAGGCGCTGAGGGGCGCGCGTTTCGGATCCGGCCGCTCAAGTCCGAGCTCGAAGCGCATCATGAAGTCCACCCAGCGCTTTTTATCCGTGGAGAGCGCCTTGACGACGGCGTCGAGCTCAGGGCTTTGCAACCCGTAGCTGGAGAAGATCTCCCGCAATTCCATGCGCTCCTGTTCCGGCAGTCGATCCACCTCAAAATATTCGCGTCGTTCTTCTGAGCTAAAATGCTCCTGATCGGTTCGCGCGGCGAGATAGCCTCCAAGACCCATGGCCGTCGCTCCGGCGACGATTTCCGCAAGGCCGGCGGTGACGACGATATGCGTCGAGGCGACGGCGGCTGAAATTCCCGCAGCCAATGCAAATGGCACCGTCAATCCGTCCGCCATGCCGATCACGACGTCGCGCACGGACTCGGAGCCAAGGAAATGTTTTTCAGCGTGAGGGGCGGCGCTCATGAATTCTCTCGGGGCACAATGATGATTGGACTGCGCGGAAGGCGCTTTTGCTCCTGCCGTCAATCCGAATTTGAGCGTTAACGGCCGCGCAGCGCGTCCAGGGTCTTCTTACTGGCGCGGCCATTGCGCGCCAGTCCGGCGCGGCCCTGGAAATCGGCGATGGCTTCTTTCGTTTTCGTTCCGATCACGCCATCGGGCTCGCCGACTTCATAACCATGGCGCGTGAGCAGCGCCTGCAATTCTCGCCTTTCAGCGCGCGACAGACCCGGGTCGTCCGTCGGCCAGGGCGTTTGAATGCCCGGTCGACCGCGCAGCCGGTCGGACAAAACGCAGATCGCCAGCGCATAAGATTCTGCGGCGTTATAGGCGTATATCGCGTCGAAGTTACGCGTCACAAGAAAGGCGGGGCCATTGCGCCCGGCAGGGAGAAGCAATGCGGCGGCGCCGTCGCCGAGCGATGAACCGTCGATGCGCGTGACGCCGCGAGCGGCCCAACTCGACATGGATTGCTTGGCGCCGCGCCCGGAAGGACCGGAATAGCCGTCCGGAAGGCGCACCTCAAAACCCCAGCGCATCCCTTGCCGCCAGCCGCTCTTGCGCAAATAATTCGCAGTGCTGCCGAGCGCGTCGGCGGGAGAGCTAGCGATGTTGCGGCGTCCGTCGCCGTCAAGATCGACGGCGGTTGTCAGAAAGGTCGAGGGCATGAATTGCGTATGGCCGAAGGCCCCCGCCCATGAGCCGATGAATTCCTCGGGCTTGATGTCTCCGCTTTGAAGGATTTTCAATGCGGAGATGAATTCCTTCTTGAAATAGTCATTGCGGCGCGGCGCCTGGCAGGCGAGCGTCGCCAGGGACTGCACCACCGGGCGCTTGCCGAAGCTTTTGCCGAAATCCGACTCGACGCCCCACACGGCGACGATCGTCGGTCCGTCGACGCCGTAGCGGCTTTCCGCCGCCTGTACGGCGCTGGCGTAGCGACGCAGCATGGCGCGGCCTTCCTCGACCCGCTCTTCATCGACAAGGCCGGCGACATAATCCCACACCGGGGTCGTGAACTCAGGCTGCTGGCCCATGAAGCTGACGGCGTCATTGGGCTCCAGATTATCGGTCGCGGCCGATATCGTCGCCGATGACACACCCGATGCGGCGGCGGCGTGTCGCAAGCCGGAAAGGCACGATGCGAAATCGGCGCGAGCAGGCGTCGCCGCCAGCAAAAGCGCCGCGATCAAGATCGAAGCGTGATTCGACTTCATGCCGGGATGCTAGTCGCTGCGGCGCAAATCGCAATGGCGCGCGGGTCGCCATATTCTCGTCGGTTCATTTTGGCCTAAAGATCGGGTAGGTTGCTTCGAGGAAAACAATCTAAACGAAAATAACAGGGTAGGGAACGACATGCGCGGAACGATTGCGAAAGTCCTTGGCGTCGCTTTGCTTGCGGCGCCGCTCACCATCGACCGCGCGGCGGCCTTTTGCCTTTTCGGCGGTTGCGATCCAACAGAAGCTCAGGCCAAGACGATTTTCGAAAATCTCCTGAAGCAAAGGTTCGACAAGCCCGGAAAGGTCCTCTCCTTCAAGCAGACAATGGCGGAACGCCTCGAGATGCATGCGACGGGCGAAAAAGGGTACGAAATCTTCTTCAACGCGGAAGTGGAGTTTCCGGAGGGCGCGAATCTCGATTGCAAGCCCGACGACGCCGGACAGTTTAAAGAGGGCTGCTCTCCGAGCAAACATTACGTCACAGCGCCGCGCAGCGCCGATCCCAAGGGAATGCAATATGTCGCGCCAGGCGCAAAAATCGCATTTGACGAAGAATATCGATTCTACGAGGCGGGCAAGGGCTGGAAAGGGCCGGACGGAAACGTCTACATGCCTGAATAAGTGAAAGAGCCGCGCTCCTGTAAAGGGACGCGGCTTCTCTCGTCTCGATTCGGTTGAATTCTATCCCTGCTCGATCAGCAGCCGCATTTCGCTTCGCAGGCTTTCTTCGTGACCTTGGCCTGATCAATGTTGCTGTTATAGGCCTGCGTCGCCTTGATCCATTCGTCGTCGCAGCCTTGCATGCACATTGCCTGCTTGTCGCTATCATTGACGTTGCAGCTGACGGTCTGAATGTATCCGCTGCGAAGCTTCGACAGCTGACTTTCAATCGCAAAAGACGGTGATGCAAATTGCGCGATCATCACGCCGGCCATCAAAAAAACTCGTGTTTTCATCTTGTCGACTCCACTCTTATCGTTATGAGCGTTTTGATTAGTGGGTCGCGTGCTCGTCGCGTTGGCCACGAATCACGATGAAGGATCAAGATGGTCGAGTCAAACCGCGTATTGTCGCGGAGAAGCTTGAGCGCGCGCCGCGGCGCCGAGGAAAATTCGCACGCTCGGAAATAAAGACGCGCTCCCCTCTGTAGGGGGAGCGCGGTCAATCGAAAGCGGCGACGCGCGGCGGCGCCTGAAAGTTTACTGCTTTGTGTTCTGCGGGCATCCGCATTTTTCATCGCACGCTTTTTTGGACTCTTTGATCTTGTCCATGTTCGCCGTGAAACTCATCTGATCCTTAAGAAAGGCGTCTTCGCATTTGCTTGCGCATACCGCCTGTTCGTCTTCCTGGCGCGTATCGCAGCTGATGCGCGTCACGTCGCTCTGCGCGCGACGAGCGGCGTTCCCATCGAATGCGAATGACGGCGCCGCCATTCCCGCAAACAACGCGACGGCCGTCACAATGGCGTAAGTCTTCATCTTGTCGTTTCCTCTTCTTCGATTCTGAGCTTTATGCTTCTTGATGCTTGCGTAACGCTCGAATATGCGCTGTCACCCCAGGTAACGGGCAGAATTTCGACGCTAAGCGCCGCAACGATGTCGTAGGACGATTGTCGTGTCAATCGAGAGGGCGGAATTTGCGAGCCGGCTCCCGCGACCGTCTCATGAGGCAAGTTGTCGCAACACATAGGGAAGAATGCCGCCATTCTTGAAATATTCGAGCTCATCCAGCGTATCGATGCGAACGAGCAGCGGCGCGGTTTTGACGGAACCGTCCGGAAACGCAATTTGCGCCATCAGCGTTTGGCGGGGGACCAATGTGTCTCCAAGGCCATGAATATTGACGATTTCCGCCCCCGTCAGCCCGAGCGACTCCCAGCTCGTTCCAGGCTCGAAGGTGAGGGGCAGCACGCCCATTCCGACCAAATTGGAGCGATGGATGCGCTCGAAGCTCTGCGCGATGACGGCGCGCACGCCGAGCAGCATCGTTCCCTTGGCCGCCCAGTCGCGTGACGAACCATTGCCATATTCGGCGCCCGCAAATACGACGAGAGGCTTGCCCTCCTGCGCATATTTCATCGCCGCATCGTAAATGGAGAGAGTCTCCCCGTCGGGATAGTGTTTGGTCAGTCCACCTTCCGGAACATTGCCGGCTGCATCCTTCATCATGAAATTCTTGATGCGAATATTTGCGAAAGTGCCGCGCATCATGACTTCGTGATTGCCGCGCCGCGTTCCATATTGATTGAAATCCGCCGGCGCGACGCCCTGCTCCATAAGCCATTTGCCGGCGGGCGACGCCTGTTTGATGGAGCCCGCGGGCGAAATGTGATCCGTCGTGATCTTATCGCCAAACAGCGCGAGGATGCGCGCATTCTCGATGTCTGAAAGCGGCTGCGGCGTCTTGGTCAGACCCAGGAAATAGGGCGGATTGCGCACATAGGTTGATTGGCCGTCCCAGACATAGGTTTCGCCTTCCGGCGCCTTGACCTTGCGCCAATGCGCATCGCCGTCGAACACATTGGCGTAGGTGTCGCGAAACATCGAACGCGTGACGTTCTTGCGGATGAAGCGCGCGATCTCTTCATTCGAGGGCCAGATGTCGCGCAGAAAGACAGGGCGCCCCTTCTTATCGTGGCCGAGCGGCTGCGTATCCAGATCGATCGCGACCGTTCCAGCGAGCGCGAAAGCGACGACGAGCGGCGGCGAGGCTAGGTAATTCGCCTGCACGTCCGGATTGACGCGTCCTTCGAAATTTCGATTTCCCGAAAGTACGGACGCAACCACAATATCATTGTCGTTGATGACCTTCGAAATCGGCGCCGCCAGCGGGCCGGAATTACCGATGCAGGTGGTGCAGCCAAAGCCCACAAGATTGAAGCCGAGCTTGTCGAGCGGTTTTTGCAGACCGGATTTTTCCAGATATTGCGCGACGACCTGGCTGCCGGGCGCAAGAGACGTTTTCACCCAGGGTTTCACTCTGAGGCCGAGCTCCAAGGCGTTTCGCGCCAGCAGGCCGGCGCCGATCAGCACTGTCGGGTTCGACGTATTGGTGCAGGATGTGATGGCGGCGATAACAACGTCGCCATGGCCGAGATCGTAATTCGCTCCCTCAACGGGGTAACGGCGCTCGACGTCGCCGGTCTTCTTATATTCCTCGGCGAGCGCAGTCTTGAACGCCGATCCCACCTGTTCCAGCGGAACGCGGCCCTCGGGGCGCTTCGGACCGGCAAGCGACGGAACGACTTCTGCAAGATCCAGCGAGATCGAATCGGTGAATTCGGGATCCGGCGAATTCTTTTTCCGCAACAGACCCTGCGCAGCGGCGTATTTTTCGACAAGCGCGATGCGTTGCGCAGAGCGTCCCGATGCGCGCAGATATTCGATCGTCTCCGCGTCGATCGGAAAGAATCCGCAGGTTGCGCCATATTCCGGCGCCATATTGGCGATCGTCGCGCGATCGGCGAGAGCCAGATGATCGAGCCCCTCGCCGTAGAATTCGACGAATTTGCCGACCACTCCTTTTTTTCGCAGCATCTGCGTAACGGTCAGCACGACATCGGTCGCCGTTACGCCCTCTTTGGGCCGCCCGGTCAGCCGGAAACCGACGACTTCCGGAGCAAGCATCGACAGCGGCTGGCCGAGCATCGCCGCTTCGGCCTCGATGCCGCCGACTCCCCAGCCGAGCACGGAGAGACCATTGACCATGGTCGTGTGCGAGTCCGTGCCGACGAGCGTGTCCGGAAAGGCGATTTCGAACGTCTCGGTTTTGCCGTTCGATTTCACCTTTTCTTTTTTCGTCCAGATCGTCTGCCCCAAATATTCGAGATTGACCTGATGGCAGATGCCGGTGCCAGGCGGCACGACTCGAAAATTGTCGAAAGAGGACTGGCCCCATTTCAAGAAGCGATAGCGCTCGCCATTGCGCTCATATTCGAGGTCGACATTTTGCTTGAACGCGCGCGGCGTGCCGAACTGATCGACGATCACCGAGTGATCGATGACGAGATCGACGGGGACGAGCGGATTAATCTTTTGCGGATCGCCGCCCAGAGCGACCATGGCGTCGCGCATCGCCGCGAGATCGACGACAGCGGGAACGCCAGTGAAATCCTGCATCAGAACGCGCGCCGGTCGGAAGGCGATCTCGCGCTCGGTCTTGCCTTTCTCGACAAGCCATTTCGCGAAATTCTCAATATCCTCTTTCTTGACCGTGCGGCCGTCTTCGTGACGCAGGAGATTCTCAAGCAGGACTTTCAGCGAATAGGGAAGGCGGGAGACGTCGGGAAGGCCGTTCTTTTCGGCGGCCTTCAGCGAGAAATAGCGATAGCTCTTGGTTCCGACATTGAGCTTCTTGAAGGATTTGAAACTATCGAGAGATGTCATTTGATGTCGTCCCTACTCGCGGGTGGCGGGCAACGCTTCGATCTTGTAGAAAATTCCGTACCGCGCGGCCATACGAAAAAGCGGAACGCGATGATCGCGTCCCGCTTATTTAGCGCAAATCTTTGCGACGATACGGCGTTTACCCGGCCCGGATCGCGGAAGTCGCCGATTTTGCCCGTTTGGCGATCAATTTGTTCAGCGCGGAGACATAGGCCCGGGCCGAAGCGACGAGAGTGTCGGGGTCCGCGCCTCTTCCGGTGACGGTCTTGCCGTCCTCGATCAGGCGCACCGAGACTTCAGCCTGCGCGTCGGTGCCGCCCGTCACGGCGTGAACCTGGAACAGCTCGAGTTCGGCGTCATGGGGGGCGAGCGCCTTGATGGCGTTGAAGATCGCGTCCACGGGGCCGTTCCCCGTGGCCTGATGCGTCTTTTTCTCGCCGTCGACGTCGAGCGTCAGCGCCGCCGACTGCGGCCCACTGGTGCCGGCGATGACCGTCAAGGCCGCGACCTTGATGTGATCGTGAGCGTTGACGATCTCGTCGTCCACCAGAGCGGCGATGTCTTCGTCATAGACGAGCTTCTTGCGGTCGGCGAGGTCCTTGAAGCGTTTGAAGGCGTCTTCCAGCGCATTGTCGCCGAGATCATAGCCCAATTCCTTCAGCTTCTCCTTGAAGGCGTGGCGTCCCGAATGCTTGCCCATGACGAGCGACGTCTTGGACACGCCGACGCTTTCAGGCGTCATGATCTCGTAGGTATGCGCATTCTTGAGCATCCCGTCCTGATGGATGCCGCTTTCATGGGCGAAGGCGTTTCGGCCGACGATCGCCTTATTGTATTGCACCGGAAAGGACGTGACCGCCGAAACGAGCTTCGACGCGCGCGTGAGCAATTTCGCGTCGATCCCGGTTTCATAAGGCAGCGCGTCGGCGCGCGTGCGCATCGCCATCACCACTTCTTCGAGCGAGGCGTTGCCGGCGCGTTCGCCGATTCCGTTGATCGTGCATTCGATCTGGCGCGCGCCGCCGCGCACGCCGGCGAGGGAGTTCGCGACCGCCATTCCCAGATCGTCATGGCAATGGACGGAGAAAATCGCCTTGTCGGAATTGGGCACGCGCTCGCGCACCATGCGGAAGAGCGCTTCATATTCCTGCGGCGTGCTGTAGCCGACGGTGTCGGGAATGTTGATCGTCGTCGCGCCCGCATTGATCGCGATTTCGACGCAGCGGCACAGGAAATCATGCTCGGTGCGCGTGCCGTCCTCGGCGGACCACTCAACGTCCTCGACATGATTGCGCGCCCGCGTGACGGAGGCCGCGATCTTCTCCAGCACGCGTTCCGGCTCCATCTGGAGCTTATATTTCATATGCACCGGCGAGGTGGAGATGAAGGTGTGGATGCGCGCATGTTTTGCGCCGCGCACCGCTTCCGCGCAGCGGTCGATGTCTTTCTCATTGGCGCGGGCGAGGCCGGCGACGGTCGCGTTTTTCACGCGCTTGGCGACCTCGAAGACGCTTTCGAAATCGCCCTGGCTGGCGATGGGAAATCCGGCTTCGATGATGTCGACGCCCAGATGATCCAGAAGATCGGCGACTTCGAGCTTTTCCTCGAAGGTCATGGAGGCGCCGGGGCATTGTTCGCCGTCGCGCAAAGTCGTGTCGAAGATCAAAACGCGGTCGGCGTTCGATCCGGCGTGGGAAGGGGCTGGGGAAATGGATTTCGTCATTGGCTTACGATCCTGGGCTTTTGATCCTGAACTGCCGAGCCCGCGTCAAGCTGGACTCACACTCGAAAAGTTTGAGGTCGCTCCCCTGCAAGCCTGGGCAAACGCCCGTCGGGCCTCAGGGGCGACGAAGCAGCAGAAGGAGGGCGGAGGCGCATGCAATGTCGTTCGCGCCAAGGCGCGTCGACAATCTTGCAGCGTTGGTGGCTCGTATCGCCACAATCCGGTCCTCGATCAAAAGGCCATTAGGCCGAAGCATGACGCAGGATAAGCTGCTTCGGGGGCAGTTGCAAGCCAGCCCCTGCTCACAACGGGACATTGGACAGTGGTTCGCAATACTTGCCCTCATGCTGAGGAGGCTCCGCAGGAGCTGTCTCGAAGCATGAAGGCAGGCGCTAACTTTTGCTGAGAGGTTTTCCTCGTCCTTCGAGACGCCCACTTCGCGGGCTCCTCAGGATGAGGAAACCTCTCTTTCACTTCTCGGCGCAGCGCTCGCAGCGGCCGGCGATTTCGACGACGCGGGTGCGCGGGCGAAAGCCCGATTTCGCGGCGAGCGCAGCGAGTTCGCCGGTGAGCGCCGTAGAGGTCGCCTCGGTCACGTCCCCGCATTGCTCGCAGATCAGGAAAATCACCGGCTCCTCGGCGCCATGCGAATGGCCGCAGACGACGAAGGCGTTTTTCGACGCCAGCCGATGCGCGAGCCCATGGTCCAGAAGATAGGCCAGCGCCCGGTAAACGGAGATGGGCGCGGGGCGCTTGCCCTTGGCGTCGACCAGCAGGTCGATCATCTCATAAGCGCCGATAGGGCGGTTCGCCTTGGTGAGGACGTCGAGCGCCGCGCGTCGCGCGGGGGTGAGGTCTTTCGCCGCTTTTTCCGTAGCGCCGTGCTTTGGATGCGATTTCATCAATTCATATTAGCCCGGACCCGCCCGGAAGACGAGGAGCCGGACAGCATTGAATTCATCAAAAATAAAGCGCGGCGGGGTAATTTTGTAAGCACTGGCGCTAATTTACGGAGCCCTTTTTCATGACTGCATCGACGGACGCAGGGGTCGAACCCGCCGACGTGTTGACCCTTCGGCGCGAAATCTACGCCAACCCTACGGTTTCGCGCGCCGATCTGACAAGGCTCCTGACGCTTGGCCGCGCCGCCGGGGTGGCTGCGTCTGCGCAATTCGCCGACCTTCTCGCCGAAGTCGCAACCGATCTCATGGTGCGTCAGGTCGATCCGCCAAAATACATCAATCGCGCCGACGCCGATTGGCTCATCGCCGAACTCGGGCGCGGCGACAGCCTCAGCTGCCGAGCCGAATATAAGATGCTGGCGGAAATGCTTCGCTATGCGGTCAGCGCGCCGCCGGCGCTCGTCGCCTTCATCGTTCGCGACGTCGAAGCAAGAATTGTGAAGGGGCATGGCGCGGATCACCCCATCGGCAAAGTGACGAAGGATGATCTCGACGTCCTGCGCACGGCGGTGTTCGCAGGGGCCGAAGGCAGCGCCCTTCATGTTTCCCGCGATTCCGCCGAAGCCCTGTTTCGCATCGCGCAGAGCACGGCGGGCGCCGCTAACGATCCGGGGTTTGACGATTTCTTCGCCAAGGCGGTCGGCAATTATCTGATGGGCATCGCCTTCCATTGGACGCCAAGCGCCGACGACGAGCTGCGCAAGGAAAAATGGCTCGAAGCGAAACCCGAAGGCGTGGAAGGCTTCTTGAGCGCCATGCTGCGCGGCGATCGGTCGGACGATGATATCGACATGATGGCGAGCGTCGGCGAAATCGAGGAGGCCCGCATCCGATTGGCGAATGAAGCCGATGCGAGAGAGATGGCGATGGCCAGCGAAATCGACCCGACCGAGACCGATTGGCTGCTCGCCCATCTCACCCGTGAAGGGGCGCTGACCTCTGCGGAGCGAAGCCTGCTCTCTTTCCTGAAGGCGGAAGCCCCGTCGATGCCCCCAAGCCTTCTGGCGCTGATCGAAAAACAGGCGGCCTGAGAGGGGAGTCTTCTTCGTTTGCGGCTCATTGGCTTGCGCCTGCCTCGCGCCTCACTATAAGTGCGCGCAATCGCAGCCCTCAAGTCAGAGCCGAAAATGACCCCCTCCAAGAAAGACGTCAAACGCGTCGTCCTCGCCTATTCCGGCGGTCTCGACACGTCGATCATCCTCAAATGGCTGCAAAACGAATATGGCTGCGAGGTCGTGACCTTCACGGCCGATCTCGGGCAGGGCGAGGAGCTGGAGCCTGCGCGCGCGAAGGCGCTGATGCTCGGCGTCAAGCCGGAGCATATTTTCATCGAGGACCTGCGCGAGGAATTCGTGCGCGACTATGTCTTCCCGATGTTTCGCGCCAACGCCCAATATGAGGGGCTCTATCTTCTCGGCACGTCCATCGCGCGGCCGCTCATCGCCAAGAAGCAGATCGAAATCGCGCGCAAGGTCGGCGCCGACGCCGTGTGCCATGGCGCGACCGGCAAGGGAAACGATCAGGTGCGCTTCGAACTCGGCTATTATGCGCTGGAGCCCGACATCCATGTGATCGCGCCCTGGCGCGAATGGAGTTTCGCCTCACGCAGCGATCTCATCGCCTTCGCCGAGCAAAATCAAATTCCGATTGCCCGCGACAAGCGCGGCGAGGCTCCATTTTCGACCGACGCCAATCTCCTGCACACGTCCTCCGAGGGCAAAGTCCTCGAAGACCCCGCGCAGGAAACCCCCGACTATGTCTATTCGCGCACCGGCAATCCCGAGGATGCGCCGGACGCCCCGCAATATGTGACGATCGATTTCGAGCGTGGCGACGCCACGGCGGTCGATGGCGAAAAACTGTCGCCTGCGGCGTTGCTCGCCAGGCTGAATGAGCTGGGGCGTCTGCATGGGATCGGGCGGCTCGACCTCGTCGAGAACCGTTTCGTCGGCATGAAGTCGCGCGGCATGTACGAGACCCCGGGCGGCGCCATACTTCTCGTCGCCCATCGCGGGATCGAGAGCGTCACGCTCGATCGGGGGGCCGCTCATCTGAAGGACGAACTGATGCCCCGCTACGCCGAGCTGATCTATAACGGCTTCTGGTTTTCGCCGGAGCGCGAGATGCTGCAGGCGGCGATCGACCGAAGCCAGGAGTTCGTGACCGGCCGCGTGCGCCTCAAGCTCTATAAGGGCAACGCCATTCTCGTTGGTCGCGAGAGTCCATATTCTCTTTACGATCAGGACCTTGTGACTTTCGAAGAAGGCGCCGTCGCCTATGATCAGCGCGACGCCGAAGGATTCATCAAGCTGAACGCGCTGCGGCTGCGAACGCTGGCGAAGCGCGCAGCTCGGGGCGCGAAGAAAAACTGATTCCGTCTCTTTTGCCACAGAGAAACCGCGAATCGGCCGCACTATATTCCGTCTTCGGAGGGAATCTGGGCGGCGATGTGGAAAACGGTCCTTGCGGTTCTCGCGGCGGCTCTCGTCGCAATCGGCGGCGCTTCGGCGGCGCTTTATCTTTATAGCCGACCCACAGTCTTGCGGGTCGCGGTCGTTCAGGGCGCGGAAGATTTCCGGGTTCTCTCCGCCGCGTCGCATGTTTTCGCCCATCAAAGAGAATCGGTTCGCCTTCGGCTCGTTCCTGTCGTGGACGCTGCGGCCAGCGCTGCGGCTCTCGAATCGGAGGCGGTAGATCTTGCGGTCGTGCGCGGCGACGTCGCGCTGAACCCCAGCACTCAGACGCTTGTCATCCTCCATCGCAACGCCGTTCTGCTCATAGCTCCTGGCGGCTCCAAGCTGAAGCGCATTGCGGATCTTCGTGGAAAGAGGGTCGGCGTCGTCGGCGAATCAGCTGGCGCAGAGGCCAATTCGAAGCTTCTGGAAGTCGTTCTCGCGCAATATGACGTTGCGGCCAAAAGCGTCACGCTTGTTCCCATGACCGCCGGTGAAGTCAAATCTTCGCTCGAGACGGGCAAGATTGACGCGATTTTTGCGGCGGCCGCTCCTCAGAGCCTGCTCATCAATGAGGTCGTGAGCGCAATCGCGTCCGCGAGCGGAAAGGCTCCGACCTTCATTCCCATCAGCGAGGCGAAGGCGCTGGCCAAGCGTTTTCCCGCGCTTGAGCCGCTGGAAATCTTGCAGGGCGCTTTTGGGGGCGATCCGCCCCGTCCGGCGGCGCCGATCGACAGCTCGAGCGTGAGCGTCTTGCTTGCCGCCCGCAGCTCGTTGAAAGACGCCGTCGCCGGAGAGGTTACGCGTCTCTTCTTCGCCTATCGCGCTTCTATCGCGCTCGCCGCGCCTCTCGCCAACGCGATCGAGGCTCCCTCCACCGATAAGGGCGCCGCCATGCCCGTGCATCAAGGCGCCGCCGATTATCTCGACGGAAACGAGCGCAGCTTTTTCGATAAATACAGCGATCTGATCTATATCGGCGCGATGATGCTCTCGCTCATCGGCTCTGGCGCGGCGGCGCTTGCAAGCCGGTTCAATCTGCGAACGCATGAACAGACGGAGCATTTGACGGAGCGGCTGCTCGAGATACTGCAGGCGGCGCGGGGCGCCTTGTATATGCAGGAACTCGATGAGTATGAGCGTGAGGTCGACGACATTCTCATCCAAACCATGGCCGATAAGAAACTCAGAAACGTCGAGGTCGCTGGCGTCCATATGGTGGCGCTGGCGCTTGATCAAGCGCGTCGCGCGATTCAGGATCGCAGGCGGCAGCTTTCGGCCGAAGGACGCGTCGTCAGCTTCCCGAGCCCGAGAAACATCACCGCCGCTGAGTAATTTCACCTCGCGGCGGGTTTTCAAGCCATCCGGTCTGTTATAGAGATGCGGCGCCGCAGCACGCGCGGCATGCTTCGCTCGTAACGAGCGTCCGGCCAGAGGCCGCGCCTATTTCGCCTTAACCATCGGCTCATCATGAAACTGCGCAATATCGCCATTATCGCCCATGTCGACCACGGCAAGACCACGCTCGTCGACCGTCTGCTGCAGCAATCGGGGGCGTTCCGCGAGAATCAACGCGTCGTCGAGCGCGTCATGGATTCGAACGATCTCGAAAAAGAGCGCGGAATTACGATCATGGCCAAGGCGACCTCCATCGCCTGGAAAGACGTGCGCATCAATATCGTCGATACGCCCGGCCACGCCGATTTCGGCGGCGAGGTTGAGCGCATTCTCTCCATGGTCGATGGCGCGATTGTGCTGGTGGACGCGGCCGAAGGGCCGATGCCGCAGACGAAATTCGTCGTGGGCAAGGCCCTCAAGATCGGACTGAAGCCGATCGTCTGCATCAATAAGGTCGACAAGCCCGATGCGCGCGTCACCGAGGTCGTCAACGAAGTCTTCGATCTCTTCGCCGCCCTCGACGCCACCGACGAGCAACTCGATTTCCCGATCATTTACGGCTCGGCCAAGCAGGGCTGGATGGCCGAGGAGCCGGAGGGACCCAAGGACGGCATGGGCCCGCTTTTCGATCTCGTTGTCAAACATGTGCCCGAGCCGACGATCGAAGTAGGCGGTTTCCGCATGCTCGGAACGCTGCTCGAAGCCAATCCCTATCTCGGCCGCATCATCACCGGACGCGTCTTTGCGGGGAGCGTGAAGCCCAATCAGGCGGTCAAGGTGCTCGACCGCGAGGGCAAGATCGTCGAGCAGGGCCGCGTCTCGAAGATTCTCGCCTTCCGCGGCATCGAGCGCCAGCCGATCGACGAGGCGGAAGCCGGCGACATCGTCGCCATCGCCGGTCTCGAAAAATTCAACGTCGCCGACACGCTGTGCGCGCTCGAGGTCAATGAGCCGCTGCAGGCGCAGCCGATCGACCCGCCGACCTTGTCCATGACCTTCCTCGTCAACGACTCGCCGCTCGCCGGAACCGAGGGCGACAAGGTGACGAGCCGCATGATCCGCGCCCGCCTCTTCAAGGAGGCCGAGGGCAATGTGGCGCTGAAGATCGAGGACACCCCCGGCGCCGACGCCTATATCGTCTCCGGGCGCGGCGAATTGCAGCTCGGCATTCTCATCGAAACCATGCGCCGCGAAGGCTTCGAACTCAGCGTCTCGCGTCCAAAGGTCGTCTTCAAGAAGGGTGAAGGCGACGAGATACTGGAGCCCATCGAGGAAGTCGTCATCGACGTCGACGAAGAGCATTCTGGCGTCGTCGTGCAGAAGATGAACGAGCGCAAGGCCGAGATGATCGAGATGCGCCCGTCCGGCGGCAATCGCCTACGGCTCGTGTTCCATGCGCCGACGCGCGGCCTCATCGGCTATCAGGGCGAATTGCTCACCGACACGCGCGGCACCGCGATCATGAACCGCCTGTTCTACGAATATGCGCCACATAAGGGCGAGATTCAGGGCCGCCGCAACGGCGTGCTGATCTCCAACGACCAGGGCGAGGCCGTCGCTTACGCCATGTGGAAGCTGGAAGATCGCGGCCCGATGATGATCGAGCCAGGCTGCAAGGTCTATAAGGGCATGATCGTCGGCGAGCATACGCGCGACAACGATCTCGAAATCAACGTGCTGAAGGGCAAGCAGCTCACCAACATCCGCACGCAGTCCAAGGACGAGGCGGTGCGTCTGACGCCGCCGATCCAGATGACGCTGGAAAAGGCGCTCGCCTATATTCAGGACGACGAGCGCGTCGAGGTGACGCCGAAGTCGATCCGCCTGCGCAAGACGTTCCTCGACCCCAATGAGAGAAAGCGCGCGGAAAAGAGCAGCAAGGCGGCGGTGGTGGCGTAACACACGCGCGACAGAAGTTGTGGTCCGGGATTTCGTTTCGCACCATGGGGCCGGCGCTGCGAGGCGCCGGCAAGGGGCCAATTGTGACGTCCCTATTATCTATAACTTTAGCTGCGCTCGGAAAAAGACACGGAAGGTTCGGATATAGTTGCCGATACCTTTAACGCGCTTTGCGCGAGATTGCGCGTCACCGCGATCAGAGGCCGAGTGATCTTCATCACGGTGGGCAAGAGCGCGATTTGCAGGACCGTCGCTCCGATGGCCCAGGCAATGGCGACATAATCGTTCGCGGCGTCTCTTAAGAAAAACTCATATTCCACGAATGGCTGAACGTAGACGTGGATGAACCCATTCAAGAGCAGGAGATCGAGCGTCACGACGCCCAACTTTGCGAGCCGGTTCGCTCACCTTTTTCAAGCGATCGTCCAAGGCGCCCGCGCACCAGATGACGCCCAAGCTGCCGAGGATCGCCGTAATGAGGAATGCGGGAAGGAAACCGACGTAGCCTTCAATCAAGCGCATCCCAAATTCCGTTGTGAAAAGCCGAATTGCATCGATCAGTTGCGCTGAACAAGCACCCATGGTTAAGCGGCGCCAGCAAGGCGGCGCTCGCCAGGCAGACGACTCCCAAAGGAAACCCTAGCTTCGTCCAATTGAAACGCGTCAAGGCGTGTCCAATGGCATAAAAGATCACGCCTGGAAGCAGCGAGCCGCTTTGCCAATAGCTGTAGCCCGTACGGCCTGTGCGATCGCGAACGCGACGATCAAACCCGTGGCTATGACGATCCGCCATGCGGGTCTGGCGGACCACATTACTCGATAGGCGATTTGCACGAACGCCAGCGACACTAGGAACCACACCACACCGAGGCAGAAATCTCTGTTCGTGAGGAGCGGTTTCAGCACCAAATTCGCACTCTCGAGATTCACAGGATGGACTCCGGAGACAAACCAAAAACCGAAGATGAGGATCCATCCGATCAAATGTGTGCCGTAAGCGAGGAGGATGAGACCAAGCGAGCTCGCCAGAGTTTCCCGCATAGGGCGCGGACGAAACGTCATGCCCGAGATCACAAAAAATAACGGCATGTGAAAACTATAGATGAATTTCCATAGTGCGAAGCTGATGCCGGTATAAGCCTCGGCTTTCCACATGAATCGCACTTCCAGCGCATGGGCAAATAGCACGAGAATGATCGCGGTCCCACGAGCAATGTCCAAGTTCACGAAGCGAATTTGTTGTGACATTGCAAGCACCCAATGCAATTCAGACACGGCGGCTTTTATTCAGGCTTCGATATTTTGCCTTAGAACGATTGCCAAAAGGAGAAGATCGGTGGACGGCTATTCGCCGATAACGATCGAATAAATTTACGTTTCGTTTTCCGACTCTCGTTTTATTTTGTCCGACGAAGAACGAAAATCCGGTACGGCGTTCCTTCGATCGGCGCCGCTTCCAGCCACGCCGGGATGGAGCCTTGCGCCAGAGACGCGGCCAATCCGTGCGGCGAGCGTTTTGCGAGCAGCGCGTCGAATTCGTCATTCGGGCACCACAGCACCAGATTGGCGCCAGCAGCACGAAGGATTTCTTCCGCCTCCGCAGGCTGCGCAAGAAAGGCGTCGACTGCAAGGCGATTGCCGTGATTGTCGCGATGGTAGGGCGCGGCGAATACGGAGTGCTGCGTGTGGGCCATGATATGTGCGCCCATATAAATTGAGGCGACGATCCGTGAGGGAGGCAGCCCCGTAAGCGGCGTCAGAGCTTGCGGAGTCTGGCAGGCGTTCGCCGCCGTTTCGGGACCGTTTTTGTCGCTCGAACCGGAGACGGGCGCGAGCGCCAGCCCCATCGGCGACACGCCGAGGCAAAGCAATATCGCGACGCTCGCGCGCGCCGCCGCCATCGTTAAGGAAGATGCGAGACGCATGGTTACGATGACGACGGCGACAGCGAGCGGCGTCATCGCGAGCGGCGTGACCGAGGTGAAAACGCGCACCTTCCAGAGACCAAGAAGAAAGCCGATCGCGATGACGCACGCCAGCGCCAACCAGCGCGACTGCTGAACTCCTCGGTCTTTCGAAGCGCCGATCAGCGCGGCGAGCAGCCCCAGTGCGACAGGGACCGTGACGGCGATAACGCCATTGGCGGTTGTCTTCGAGAGCGCGGACACCGGCTGGACCTCGCTATTATGCGACAGCCACAGATCGCGAAGCAGCGGATCAAGTTCGCCGAGCGGATCGCCGATGCAATGCGGCGCAACGATGACGACGCTTGCGAGCGTCGCTGCGCCGACGAGAGCAATGGCGATCAGGCGTCGGCTAAAACTCTCCAGACGATCCGACGCTGTCGCTAACGCAATGAAGCCGAGAGCGCCGATCATCGCCGCCAATATATGCACAGTCGAATAGGCGTCGCATGTCGACATGAAATAACGAGAAGGGCCGACCGTCGCGACGAAACACAGCGGAAAGGCGATGAAGACTCCCGCCGCGAACCAGCGCAGCTGCGGGCCGATCGTCACGCCTTCGCGCGCGAACAGCGCAGTGAGGAACGCCAGAAGCACAATGAAAAACGGCACGTTTTCAAGACTGATGGCGAATGAGAGCCCCATGCTTGCGGCAGCCATGGCCATGGCTCGCGCGCGCAAGGGATCGAGGCCTTGCAGGAAAAAGCCGACAGTCGTCATCAGCAATATGATCTGCGGCGCGTGGTGATCGATGCGGCCGGGCTGGAACTGTCCGAACATGGCGCCCGACAGGAACGTCAGCAGGATCGCCGGCAAACGCGCAGCTTCGCCGCCGAGAATGCGCGCATTGCGCGCCGCGAGCGCGTAGAGCGTCGCAAGCAGGGCGAGAGGAAAGACAAGCCGCGTTATGCGTTCAGCCGTCTCGGCTGAAAAGAAGATGCGAAAGAACGCTTCGAGCGCGGCGAGCGGCGCGTCGACAACGCGCGACCAGTGAGAGAACATTCCATGCGGCGGGTCGAGCCGCACGGAGGTCATATCGAACCATGACTGGCCATTGAGCAGGTCGCGCACTTGCACCGCGCGCATCGCGTCGTCGGGATCGATGAAAGCGCCAGTGGTCCAGACCAGTTCGGCGAGCGGCCATGTCAGCTTGACGCCGAGAAGGACTGCAAGAAGGATCGCGCTAGGAACTTGAAACCGGGCAAACGCGGCGAGCATCGTCGACGCTTGTCGCGGCTCGGTCAAAGGACGCAAAACAATCTCCCAGGATGACTTCGGGGCGTCGATATCAGAAGAACGCTCTGCGCCGCAATTCAATAGCCTCCGCCGGGAGGCCAGCCCCAAATATACGGACCATCTCCCCAGAAATACGCCTGACCGCTTTCCATAACCGCAATATTATTTGCGATTGTCGGATCTTGAGGGGCAAGTTCCGCCGCGCGATACAAAAGCTTTTTGGCTTGCTGAATACGGCCTCTCAAAAGATAGGAATATCCGTGATTGTTTAAGATCACATAGCTCGGCCCGATCAATGCAGCGGCCCGACGATATGCGCGCTCGGCCAGATCAAATCGACCCAATCGGTCATAGGAGGCCGCCAATCCCACCCAGGCTGCTCCATTGTGAGGAGTCACTTCAACGGCGCGGCGAAAGTGAACCTCGGCCAGCCCGTAGTTCCCACGTAAGAACTGCGCACGACCGATCCGGGTGTCTTCGTCTCCAAGATAAAAGCGCGGACCATACTCGCGTTCTATGTAAGGCCATGGGTCCGCGGCGGCTTTTCCGATCGCCAAGCAGACGCTCGACAAGACGGCGATGACGGCAAGGAAAGCGAATGTTGTGGGCCTGAATCTTTTAGGCAAGCTGCCCTCCCATAACGCGCGCGGCGTCTCCAATATCACGGCCGAGTTGGCCAATTCTCATCTTTCGTTCGCCCATGCCGGAGCGTTTCGATCCCATCGAGGCGGACCGCGCGCGAATGCGCTTGCGTCGTCGCTTAATTTGGGCGCCCCGCCATTGCTGGCGGCTGCGCCGCCGCCCGGAGGCGGTCCGTTTTCGCCGTTGCTTCGATATCGCTGGATCGCGCGTTGAGCCTTCACGCCATCCATCGGGATATTGTTGTTCTGCGAATAACGTGGCCATGGATCGGCGGTCTGTATCGCTTCGTTTGACGCGACAGCGTCTCCAGCGCCCATCGTTATCGTCTCCTTGCGCTCCAAATATTGATTGCACGCGCTGAGGGCGAGACAGGCGATTGATAGAAGACTCATATGAAGCGGTTTCATCGCATGCCTCATTGATGTGGCGCATCGTCTCGCAGGACGCTGACGATACCGAGCAACCGCTCGACCAATAAGCCATTTGCGTGGCTCAGTTGGAATGCTGGTTCACTACCGGGCCGATTTACAATCAAGGCTAGATTACGACGAAACAATAAATAAAATATTCGCGCCGCCTTCGAGAGCGTCATTGCGCAACTTTGCGCGCAACTCAAATCAGTTCTTCGCGATGTTTCCTGCGATCAAGACGCTTACAGATTTGATTAACCGAGAACGAAGTTAACCAAAACGCTACCACGTCGCTTAACTCAGACTTGATCCGGACACTTGACATTCGGTGCGCTTTTGGGCCGGGGGGCCCTACGGCCCGGTTCGAGTGATGAACAGAACACGAGCGGCCTTAGGTCGACAGATGAGCAGAGCACGCGTGGCGCGAATGGCCGTTTTCGGCGTCGCTCTCGCGTCCGGCGGCGCGGCATTTTGGATTGCAAATTCCAAAAGCCCGCCTCCGCCCCCTCCACCGCCTCCGCCTCCGATCGCGACCGAGCATGTGCTTATCGTGACCCGCGATCTCGCCTATGGCGCGGCGCTCCGTGACGGCGACACGGATTGGGTTGAATGGCCGAAGGCGTCCGTGCCGAACGGCGTGGTGCGCAAGAGTGAGAGTCCCAACGTCAAAGATGAGATCAAAGGCCGCTTCGTGCGCATTCCAATCGCAAACGGCGAACCCTTGCGTCGTGAGCGTCTGATCGAAGCGCCGACCACAAAACTGATGTCAACCGTACTGTTGCCGGGTCGTCGCGCGGTGGCTGTCGACATCAGCGCTCAGGCGGCGAATGCGGCCGGCGGATTCATTCTTCCAAATGATCACGTCGACGTCATTCGCACCTTTCGTGGCCAAGTGCGCGGAAACGAGATCGTCGGTTCCGAGACGATCGCCAAGAACGTGCGCGTTCTCGCGATGGGTCAGACCGTCGAAACGAAGGGTGTCGAGCCCGTCATTACGAGCGTTACAGCCACGTTGGAATTGGATCCACGTCAAACGGAGCTGGTTGTTCTCGGGCAGCGAACCGGACAGCTAACGCTCTCTCTGCTGGCCATGGCCGATTGGAGCTCAGACGATGAAAGTCTTCAACCCGTGCCCGCATCAGGTCCTCTGTTCGGAGCTTTCGGCGTCTTGGGCGGACGATTGACCATGCCCAAGGAAACCGGAAACGCCGACAAGTCGGAAGCAGGAATACATCAGAAGCATAACTTTAGTCCGCGCCAGGTTCTCAACGCGAATTAACGCAAAGAATTGTCGATCAGGGGGATGACGTTGATGAAGCTGGCATCGCATGGCGACTCTATACGCGCGCCGCGTCGCAGAAAATTCAGGATGGGGAAGGCTGCGGTCTTGGCGCTCGTCATCGCCGCGCAAACGCCAATCGTCGACGTCGTCCGAGCGGAGCGCGTGGACGCGCCGCCCCATGCTCTCGAAGTCTTATCCCGCGTCACGATCATCAAGAACAAATCGAGGAATATCAGACTCGACGTGCCCTTCGCGGATGCTGCAGTCGGGTCCACGGACATTGCCGAAATCGTTCCTGTCAGCGATCATCAACTCTACATCCTCGGCAAGAAGAACGGCACGACGAATGTTCTTCTCTACAACACGGCCAAACAACTGATCGGCGTCGTGGACGTCGAGGTGAAATTGGACACCAACAGGTTGGAGGCGAAGATCCGCGACGCTTCCGGCGGCGGCGGCATTTCCGTTGACGACGTTGACGGCAAACTCGTTCTCAGCGGCAACGGCGGAGACGCCCAGACGATCGAACGCGCGATGAGCGTTGCGAAAAGTCTCGGCAGCGAGCCCGTCAATGCGCTCAAGCTCAAATCAAATCAGCAGGTGATGCTCAAAGTGCGCTTCGTTGAGGCCTCGCGCGCCGCGTCACGGGCCATTGGCGTGCGCTGGCAAGGGATATTGAACAACCGCGCGGCAGGCGTCATCGGAGCCCAGGCGGGAAGCAGCAATCTTGCAGCTGCAGGCATGTTCCCCGGATCGTCGACGCGACCGGGAGGGCCGGCTGTGCCGGGCGCAGCCGCTTCCGGCGCCGTCTTTGACGTTTTGAGCAATACGCTCTCAGGGGGCAGCCCGGTCGCAACAATCATTGCTCAGCTCATCAATTCCAAAAAAGGAAGTCTTGATGTGGTGTTGAGCGCTCTCGAGGATCAGGGACTGGTGCGTCGCCTCGCCGAGCCCAATCTGGTTGCGCTTTCTGGCGAGACTGCAGAATTCCTCGCGGGCGGCGAATATCCGATTCCGGTCGTTTCAGGCGGCGGGCTTGGCTCCGTGCCGCAGGTCACGATTGTTTACAAAGAATATGGCGTGAGGTTGCGTTTCATGCCGACCGTTCTCGCGCAAGACGTTATCAGCCTAAAACTCGAGCCCGAGGTCAGCGACCTCGATTATGCGATCGGCGTGAGCGTCGGCGGGGTTTCGGTGCCAGGCCTGACGATACGGCGCGCACACACGACAGTCGAATTGCGCGACGGCCAGACTTTCGCGATCGCCGGCCTCATTCAGGCAAGATCCGATCGACAGATCGAGCAGGTGCCTTGGCTCGGCACGGTTCCCGTGCTCGGCGCGCTGTTCCGCAGTTCGGATTTTCTCGCGAATGAGACCGAGCTCGTTGCGCTGGTGACGCCGCACATCGTCAAGCCGGTCCCGCCCGGCGCTAAAGACCCGCAGCTCAAGACGCCGCTCGATGGCACGCTTGCCGCCAACGACGTCGATTTCTTTCTTGGCGGTCGGGGCGAAATACCGAAAGATCCGCCAAGCTATGCGACGCCAAATGGGGAGCAGACGATCTATGGCGCGCTTGCGCCTGGCGCTCCGGCAGCGGATGCTCCGCCGCCTTCGGGCAACCCGTTTTCACGGTTCGTCAATTTCTTCAGTGCGCAGTAGGCGATCGGACTTCGCAGGGGATCTTATGGCGGACGCATAAGCGCTCCAATCTTAGGCTCGTGATACTCGGAATGCGATGCTTCGCCGCGCCATAACAGCAACTCTTGTCGGCAATGCGTTATCGAGTTCGCTTGAGGCTGCTCGAATGATGTGGGTATCGATCCTAGTCGCCATCGTTCTAACGCTTCCTTCCATAAGCGCGGTCGAAGCGCGCGATGCGCTTGAGCCGTCCCAGATTGAGCGCGGGCTCGAGATCGTTCCGCATCGCGGCGGCGCCTCGACGCGGCTCGATCTTTCCCAGGCCCTCGCGTCGCTCAAAATTCATTCGGTGAGTATTGCGCTAATCGATAGGGAACGTTTGTTATGGGCGCGGGCCTGGGGCGAGGCGTCGTTACAAACGCTCTATCAGGCGGCGTCATTATCGAAACTGGTCACCGCCGTCGCGGCGTTGCGGCTCGTCGAACAAGGACAGCTCAATCTCGATCGCAACGTCAATGACGATCTGACCATCTGGCGCGCGCCGGAGAATGATTTGACGGCTGGTCATCCCGTGACGCTACGCGGGCTTTTGAGCATGAGGGCCGGCGTCAACGTTCCCGGTTATCCAGGCTATGAGCCCGGCGCCCCGCTTCCCAACCTCGCGCAGATTTTAAACGGAGCGCCGCCCGCGAATTCGCCGCCGGTTCGAGTGGTTGAGACTCCAGGAAGCCATTACGCCTATTCGGGCGGCGGCTATGAGGTCGTTCAGGCGTTGATCGAAGCCAAGACGAAAAAGCCTTTCGAGGAGACGCTGCACGACCTCGTCTTTCGCCCTGTCGGCATGACAAACAGCTTCTTCCTTCAGCCCCTCCCGACGCCGCTCGCCGCGCGGTGCGGCGCCCGGACATTATGCCGATGGCCGCACTTTGCCCGGCGGTTCGCGCATCATCCCGGAACTTGCTGCAGGCGGCCTGTGGTCAACGCCGACGGATCTCGCCAGACTTTTGATTCAACTCGCGCGGTCCTATCACGGGGAAGGTGGGGCGCTTATGGGTCAAAAGACAGCGATAGAAATGATGTCTCCTCAATATGGCGGCCCCTATGGACTTGGCGGCGCGGTGGCAGGGTCTGGGCGCAGCCTCGTTCTTATGAAGCGCGGACAAAACATAGGTTATCAATCATATATGCTGATCTTTCCGAAGACGGGCCAGGGCATTGTCGTGATGACGGACTCTGACAATGGAACGACGCTCGCAACAGCGCTCATCCGTCGCGCCGCCGCCATCTATGGCTGGCCGCCGCTCGGGAAGCTCGCGGACTGAACAATATTGCCACGACCAGCATGCGAGCGTTTCGAGGAATTCTCGAGTTTCTAAAATGGAATTGGATTAGATTCGATCCACTGGTTGAACTACGAGGGAGTTCAAGAGCGTGGGGAACGATTTCACAGACCTTCAAGTGAGCGTTGCGATTTTCGGCTGCATTTTTGGAGCCGCCATAGCCGGCATGCTGCTGCGGCCGTTTCTTCGGGACTATCATCTCACCGACAATTCAAAAGACATATTGAAGGCTGCGAGAGGCATCGTCGTGGGCCTCACCGCCCTCACGCTCGGATTGCTCGTGGCGTCGTCTCACTCCTCTTTCGAGACGAAAGCGAAGGAGCTGAAGACTCAGGCGACGAACGCCATTTTGCTCGATCGCGTTCTCACCGACTTCGGCGCCAGGGCGAACCCCGCGAAGGCGGAGCTTCGCGAGGTCCTGCTCAATGAAATCAAGCGAATTGATCAAGCCGCGCTGCCCGGCGTCGACGTCAGAAAACAAATCGGCGGGGCAAGCATGGAAGGACTTCGTCCCGAGCTTCTGAAATTGGGCCAGGGAAGCCAACATGACGCTTGGTTGAAAACGACCGCGCTGACTCTTGGGCAGGACATACTGGCGTCGCGATGGCGCGTGTACGAAGAACTATCCAGCAGCATTCAATGGCCGCTCGTCTACATGCTCGTATTCTGGCTCGTCGGCATTTTTTTCAGCCTCGGACTCGTAGCGCCCAACAATCTGATCGCAACCGGCGGGCTGCTCGTGTCTTCGACCGCTTTGGCGGGAGCGGTCTTTCTCATGCTCGAGATGGATACGCCCTATGAAGGCCTCATCACGATTTCGACGCAGCCCCTGCAATCGGCGATCGATCAGCTTTCCGATGCGCAAGTGACGGATTTGGGCTCGCACTGACGGTCGTCAGGCTGGGCGGGCGCTCGCCCATTGGGCGTCGCCCATGGCCGGCGCCTCGCAGATTTGCGTCACTGGTTCCGGCAGCTCGGCTTCGACATTATCATAGCCGACGACGCGCAGAATCGAACGCGCCGGACACATCGTCACGGCGAGACGTGTGTAGGGGTTTAAAACCGGAGGAGTCACCCAGTCGAAACCGCCATCTGACAAAGCGCCCCGCCAGTTCGCGAGACTATCCTGGCGC
>CAWESG010000019.1:0-116455 GCA_963811555.1 uncultured Alphaproteobacteria bacterium
CAGTCGAGCGGGACGCGCTCGCGCGTATATTCCTTCAGCGCCTCGCGATAGGCCAAAACCGCCTCTTTCGAGCTTCTCGTCCCGCTCTCGCGCTCCCCAAGGCTCCAGAGCGCAACGCCGAACTCATCTGCGTCCTTGCCCAGTCGAGCGGAACGCGTTCGCGCGTTCGTTCCTTCAGCGCCTCGCGATAGGCCAAACCGCCTCTCGAGCTTCTTCGTCCCGCTCTCGCGCTCCCGAGCGTCCAGAGCGCAGAGCCCAAATCATTCAGAGCGACGCCATGCTCGTCCGCCCCACGCGCCAACGCTACCTCCCGCCGGGCGATCGCTATCGCCACTTCAAGCGAAAAATTGACGCCCTTGTCGCGCCCCTCCACATAGAATTGCTCCTGCCGGGGCACGAAGCGGCAAACAACGCCTTCGGATCGTTCTCATGCTGCAGCGAGACGATCTTCTCCACCCGCGCCGCAGCGCCAGCCACGTCGAAGCGCAACAAATCCGTCTGCAGGGCCAATTCAAGCAAGGCGACCCCCGAAGCCAGCGCCTTGGCGCGATGCTCCGCCTCTTGCCGCTCCACTCGGCAAATCCTTGCTCGGCCGCACGGGTCGCCCCGGCCGGGTCGTTCGCCTTCGTGCGCTCGGCGATGCGCTTCTGCACTTCGTCAACCAGTTGATCGCTGGAAGTGCGCGACCCCTCCTCGACGATCTTCACCGCAATGTCGATCGCGTGGCTGACCTCGACTACAGCCTGCGCAAATCCCAGTTTCTGCGTCGGCTTCAACCGCGCCGCCAGACTGACGATGACGAAGTGTTCGATGCCAACATCCTCAGCCCGACGCACTACGCCCTGATGAACAAGTTCGTCGATGACGCGAGCGATGTCTTCCTTGCTCAGACAATCGATCGTGACGCTCGAGCCGATCATCGTCCCGCTCGACGCGCTCGAACAATTGTCGGCTTTGACTTGCGAATCGGCCCGTGCGCCAAACGAAGCGACGCACATGAAACCTCCCAGGAAAAACAATAAATGGGCAATTGATTTCATGGCGAAAAACTCGCTCACTTCGACTTCGGCGGACAATTGGTCGTCGACCCGGCCCCGCCCGTCGAAATACTCGATCCGAATAAGCTCCCCGTATTGGCGACGCTGCCGCAATCCGCAGATACAGCGTCCGACGAAGGCTTCGTCGTAAGCATTTGCAGCCCTTTGGCAAAGACAACAGCCACAACAATGAGCAGTGCAATGCGCGCCAGCTTTGGCATGATGTTCATCGGTTGCTCGAACTTGATGGGCTGAAGAGGATAAGTTCTAAAGCTCAACTCCGATCCTTCTCGCTTGGGATTTTTCGATACGAAATTCCGCGTGCTCACATATTGGAGCGCAGATCGGTCCAACGGCTTGACGATATTGATATGATCCGCATCGATCGCTATCGGTAGATCGCCTGGCAATCCCGGATCGGCGCTTGCTTCATCGACAATAGTGCCCGCAGCTGTGCCTTGCGTCTCATAGAACACCAGGTGGCGAAGGACGTCTCTACGCTCGTCCGCCAAGCCTCGATAGGAAACGTTGATGCTACGCAATGTTGGATCATTGGCTACCAGTGTCCTGGCGATCGGGCTTGGCCATGTCAAGAACCTCAGTTTGTCGAGTAATGTTCCTTGCCACGACCCCGTATGAGGAGTGGCCATGAACACCACCTGCCTAACATTGTTGAGTAGCGCGGCGGCTTCGGGGTCACGGTCTTTTTGCTGATGGAGATCGAGCATAAGTTGCTTGACAATCAAGCCGCCGAGGCTGTGACAAATGAAAACGATCGGAGCGTCATTAAGGTCTAGCGTAGCGAAAAGGCGCGCGCGAATATTGCCAACGCGATCCTGTAAAGGCATGGCGGTTCCTAGCCAATTGGACGCAGGCGCGGCGTAGGCGAGCGTATACACAGCAATTCCTTCGACGTCTTCGGGCCAACCAGAGCGGCCAGAACGAGTTATCGTCAGGGGCACTTCGCCATGTGCTATAGGCGTCACCGCCTAATCCATGAACGAAGATGACATTTGCTTGCGGAGTGCCCGCCCAGTCTGCAATTTTAATGAGATCAGACATTTCGTTCCAACGCCTCGACGTTAGAGAAAATGGGGCTCCGGCTCTTGACCGGTAAGCGCGGCTACTGCTGTAGTTCAATCAGTTCGGCCTTAATCTTCAAGACGCGTTTCTGGGTGATCTGGGAGCCAATAGTTTTCTCCGCTTTCCCCATAGGCTTCGGCGGCGCCTTGCATATAGGTAAGCGCTTCCTTCATGCGCGGGGTGCTCTTCTGGCGCTTCGCCAGCGTGGCCAGGCGCATTGCAGATTCATCTGCGTCATCGCCCATTTGAGCGGAACCCGTTCGCGCGTTCGTTCCTTCAGCGCCTCGCGAAAGGCCGAAACCGCCTCCTCGAGCTTCTTCGTCCCGCTCTCGCGCTCGCCGAGACTCCAAAGCGCGTTGCCGAATTCATCTGCGTCATCGCTCAGTCGAGCGGAACGCGTTCGCGCGTTCGTTCCTTCAGCGCCTCGCGAAAGGCCGAAACCGCCTCCTCGAGCTTCTTCGTTCCGCTCTCGCGCTTCCCGAACTCCAGAGCGCGTTGCCGACGAGACCATTCTGCGTCATCGCCCAGTCGAGCGGGACGCGTTCGCGCGTATCTTCCTTCAGCGCCTCGCGATAGGCCAAAACCGCCTCCTCGAGCTTCTTCGTCCCGCTCTCGCGCTCACCGAGCGTCCCGAGCGCGTTGCCGAGATCCATCTGCGTCGTCGCCCAGTCGAGCGGAACGCGTTCGCGCGTATCTTCCTTCAGCGCCTCGCGAAAGGCCGAAACCGCCTCCTCGAGCTTCTTCGTCCCGCTCTCGCGCTCGCCGAGGGAACCGAAGAGCGCATTGCCGAGGAATTCATCTGCGTCATCGCCCATTCGAGCGGAACGCGCTCGCGCGTTCGTTCCTTCAGCGCCTCGCGATAGGCCGAAACCGCCTCCTCGAGCTTGCCCGTCCCGCTCTCGCGCTCGCCGAGGCTCCAAAGCGCATTGCCGAATTCATTTGCGTCATCGCCCAGTCGAGCGGAACGCGTTCGCGCGTTCGTTCCTTCAGCGCCTCGCGATAGGCCAAAACCGCCTCCTCGAGCTTCTTCGTCCCGGTCTCGCGCTCGCCGAGCCTCGTCAGCGCATTGCCGAAATTGATCTGCGTCATCGCCGAGTGGCAGCGCTCGCGCGTATTTTCCTTCAGCGCCTCGCGATAGGCCGAAACCGCCTCTTCGAGCTTCTTCGTCCCGCTCTCGCGCTCCCCGAAACTCCAGAGCGCGATGCCCAAATCAATTAGAGCGACGCCATGCTCATCCGCCCCACGCGCCAACGCCGCCTCCCCGCCGGGCGATCGCTATCGCCACTTCAAGCGAAAAATTGACGCCCTTGTCGCGCCCCTCCACATAGAATTGATCCTGCCGAGCGCGAAGAGCGGCAAACAGCGCCTGCGGATCGTTCTCATGCTGCAGCGAGACGATCTTCTCCGCCCGCGCCGCAGCGCCGGCCGCGTCGAAGCGCAACAAATCCGTCTGCAGGGCCGCTTCAAGCAAGGCGACCCCCGGAGCCAGCGCGCTGGCGCGACGCTCCGCCTCTGCTTCTCCCACTGAGCGAATGCCTTCTCGGCCGCGCGGGTCGCTCCCGCGGGGTCGTTCGCCTTCGTGCGCTCGGCGATGCGCTTCTGCACTTCGTCGACCAGTTGATCGCTGGAAGTGCGCGACCCTTCCTCGACGATCTTCACCGCAATGTGGACCCGTGGCTGACCTCGACGACAGCCTGCGCAAAATCCAGTTTCTGCGTCGGCTTCAACCGCGCCGCCAGACTGACGATGACTGAAGTCTCGATGCCAACATCCTCAGCCCGACGCACTACGCCCTGATGAACAAGTTCGTCGACGACGCGAACAATGTCTTCCTTGCTCAGACAATGGATCGTGACGCTCGAGCCGATCATCGTCCCGCTCGAGGCGCTCGAACAATTGTCGGCTTTGACTTGCGCGTCGGCCCGGGCGTCAAACGAGGCGACGCACGTGAAACCTCCCAGAAAAAACAATAAATGCGCAATTGCTTTCATGGCGAAAAACTCGCTCACTTTGCCTTCGGCGGACAATTGGTCGTCGACCCGGCCCCGCCCGTCGAAATCCTCGATCCGAATAAGCTCCCCGTATTGGCGACGCTGCCGCAATCCGCCGATACAGCGTCCGATGAAGGCTTATTGTCCGCATGTCGGGGCGGAAAAAATAGACGAACGCAGCCCAAAGACCAGCGATGACGGCGACGGCGCCACCTCCCGAGCCACCCGAGCAATTCTCGATTTTCCTTTTGGCGAATGAACCCCCACAAGTCATTCATTTTGGCCTCCATGGCCTAACTGGTCCTTGTTCAACAAACTTTGAAAGCTAATCAAATCCATGGCGAATTGGTAGCCCGTTGAATGAGTTGGCCGGCCCCCAGAGTGACCCAACTGTGTTCGCTAACGTCGATTTCGCGCGGGGGCGCGCGATATGTGAGCCAATATGTGGACAACAGGACCTCCACTTTAGGTAGGCCGTTATTCGCTTCAAACGCGAACCGACTAGATCCATTGGACGGCGCAATCGAAGCACATTGGCGAGGGATGGCACAGGATTGCCAGCTGGGCCAATTTCGAGCGCGGCAAGTCGATATAGATGCACTTCACCTTGCCGGTGTAATTGGCAGCAGCGCCTTCAACGCCTCTAAGTTGTCGGCCTCACCTAAGAGATTGCCCGCTTCTGGATCGCCGACGCTCTTATCCTTGTCGCAATGAATGAGCCGATAAGGGACCTCGCGATGAGGGTTCACCACCGCCTTTTTTCCAATCCAATCCAACATCGGCACTCAATACCCCCGTTGCGCTGACGCCCTACTCGGAAAGAGACTTCCGCGAAAATCGGACCTGTCTTAACCCAATTCGGGCAATAAAGGGGATTGCCGCGATGAAGTCGCCATCACCGCGGAACCGCAAAGCGCGGTCCGCCTCGTAAAAGTCGTCGCGCGCGCCTGCCCAGCGCGTTCATGCGAGGAAGTTTCGACTTCGAGCCTTCCGAACAGGATTGGCAACGAATCGAAATCGCGTATCCCTATTTGACGCCAGGCGACCGCGACGAAATCTCGCGAATTGCGACCAACTACCTCATGTTCGCACCTTTCGATTCGCGCGCCCCTTTCTCGACGATGCGATCCTGTGGTTGGAGAATACGGGGAGGGCGGCAAATATATTCTGGGCCGCAGGGAACGAGCGGCCCGGCACGGACGACAAGGAAATGGCGGCGCACTATGCCCAGGGTCTTATGCAGCGGAATATTCGACATCCCGCGCTTCCGGAGAGGTGCTGAGTGGTCTAGCCTCTTGGGAATTATGACGCATGTTGTTGCCGCTTTCGACAATGCCAAGCGCGAATTGCCAAAGGAAGCGATCGCCGGTTTCGTCGAAGGTCAAATGTGGGACGGTCTCGTTTGCAGCCTCACTGATTTTGCCGAGCAAAGAGGTTATCCCGCTGGAGCGTCCAAAGGCGCTAATAAATCCGCGAAGGAGAAGACCTCGCCGTTCATTGGCCTCGTTCGAGAGTTGCAAAACACGTTTCCCAGGGAATGCCGCCGCCACACCGCAAGCGACATGGCGATAGCCGAAGCGATTGCCGCGGCCCGCCGTAAGCGGCGCGCAAAACGGAAGGCTAACTCGGCGGCGGAGGAAAGTTAATCTTCCGCCTAAATCGCTCAAAAGCGCCCAAAGTCATCCTCGAATGCTGCGCGGTGCAGCGATTAGGGGCCGAGAGATGACTGCTACTCCGAAATACTTTGTTCGCAACCAGGCTGCTTGCTACGTCCGCGAGACTTGGGGCTTGCCTTGCTCGCCACGCTGGCTTGCCAAACTCGCCGTGGTTGGCGGCGGCCCTGTTTTCAGAAAGGCAGGCAAGACGCCGCTCTATGCGCCGGCCGATCTGGACGCTTGGGCGCAGTCTCGCATCGGCGTGCCGCAAAAATCGACTTCGACCAAGGCGTAAGACCGTCCCATGGGAAAGCGCCACCCGAATTACCGCCTTGTTAAAAGCCTGCGAACCTATTCGGTGGGGGAAATTGCCAAGCTTTTAGGTGTACACAAAAACACTGTTCGGGCATGGCGGGCGGCCGGGCTTGAACCCATCGACTGTCGGCGGCATGCGTTGTTTCTGGGACGGACGCTGGCGGACTTTCTTCGGGCGCGCCGCGCAAAAGCAAAACGCCCGCTTTTGCGCGGTCAAATCTATTGCGTGGCCTGCCGTGAAGCGAAGGAGCCAGCCCTTGGCATGGCGGAGTATGCGGCGATTACCGCGACCGGCGGCAATCTGCGCGGCCTGTGTCCGACGTGCGAACGGCTTATCCATCGGCGCGTCAATCGCGCGAACCTCGCCGTGATTGCCGGTCAACTCGATGTCACGGTCACGGAAGCCTCACCACGCATAGGGGATACAGCCGCGCCCTCCTTGAACAGTGACTTCGAACTACAAGGTGCGAAATGAAAACTCACGACCCTGAAAACGAGCGAATCAAGCGTCAATACGTCATCTTTATGAGAGAAGCGAAGGGGCTGAGTGAAAAGTCTATAGATCTCGCCTTAAGCGCAATCGCGCGCTTCGAGACATACACGCGCTGGAAGAACTTCAAGGTCTTCCATTTCGAACAGGCGAGCGGCTTCAAGCGCCATCTGGCAGCTCAAGTCGGGAAACGCTCCGGCGAGCCGTTGAGCAAGGCCACGCTCCGCCAGACGCTCGCCGCCCTGAAGGCCTTCTTTGAATGGCTTTCATACCAGCCCAGCTACAAGTCACAAGTCAAGTTTCCTGACGCCGCTTATTTCGGCCTGTCCCTGAAGGACACAGCCATAGCCAAAGCCGTTCACGAAAAGCGGGTGCCGACGCTGGAGCAAATCCACCACGTCATGGCCGCGATGCCGCGCGGGACTGAAATCGAAAGACGCAACCGCGCTGTGATCGCATTCGCGCTTCTAACTTGCGCGCGTATAGAAGCTATTGCATCAATTCGGCTAAAGCACGTGGACCTAGACGCCGGTCGGGTTGTTCAGGACGCCCGGCAGGTGCGCACGAAATTTTCCGAAGACCTTTCCGACATACTTTTTCCGGTCGGCGGCGAGGCCTTGGCAGTCCTAACCGATTGGGTCACGTCTCTGCGGAGCGATCGGCTATGGAGCCTCGACGATCCGCTCTTTCCGGCAACTCTAATTTCTCTCGGGAAGGACAGGCAATTCGAAGCCGTTGGCCTCGACCGGAAGGGCTGGACAACGCGTCGCCTATCCGGAAGATATTCCGTGACGCCTTTGCGCTGGCGGGCCTTCCCTATTTCAACCCGCATTCCTTCAGGGATACATTGACGCAGCTTGGCGAGCGAATGTGCCGGACGCCGGAAGAGTTCAAATCGTGGTCGCAGAACATGGCGCATGAAAACGTGATGACAACGTTCAGAAGCTACGGCGTCGTTTCGACCCGAACGGCAGGGCGAATTGATTCGCAGGGCCGGCATGCGATCGAGTAAGGAGCCGGACCTTCAGTCGCTTTTCGCCGACTTGGAACACATCAAGCAGAAGCTATCGGCTTAGACGCAAATTTTTTAAGCGTGCTGCCCCGGTGCTGCCCCGGCCACAATGCCTCATCCCCTAAAAGCATGAAGGCTCCACAGAATGCGTTGTTTTTAATGTGCGTTTTTGGCAGCGCCAAATCGATTCGGGAGGGCTCTTGCGAAAACCAATCGAGAACAGCCGCGATTTTTGCGCGGCGACGATGCGTCGCTTCAAACTCGATCGCAAATCCGCCAGGAAGAAGCCGCGCAACATTGCCGGCGAAGCGATCCCAACCTTCAAGATAAATGACGATTCGTTCGCCGATCGTGGCGGGAAGGAGCTTCGGACTGCAATGAAATGGGGAGACATTCCAATTGTGTGGCAAGGATGTTCGCGCCCGTCGAGATTCATGAGGCGTCCGTGAAACAGAGTGCACGGGCGCATCTCCTCCCCGAGAAGCCGCGCCAAATCTTCGCGTTTCAAGATGCTTCGCCCCTTCATTCCCGCAATTCTCCAAACCTTCACCTTGGCGCTTAGCGGCCGTTTCTCGCAAAATGCGGCGCCATCGATAAATACTCTCTTAAATTGTATAAATATATAATATACAATTATAAGATTGTAATTAGGATCTCGATATTTCCTTGCCGTCCGAGTCGGCGAGGCGATCGACGGTGACGGCGGCCATGGGCTGAGCTAGAAAGCGCGATGCAATCGTCTTTACTTGTCTTTTTTGGCGCAGGCGTCGGCGGGGTGCTGCGCCATTTTGTAAATCTTTTCTGCACCCGTTGGCTGGGCACGCAGTTTCCCTGGGGCGTGTTGATCATCAACATTTCGGGATCGTTCGTCATGGGACTTGCTGCGGGCTATTTCGCCTTTCGCGCCGGAGAAAACTGGTCGCAGCACGCAAGGCTTTTCCTCACCACGGGCGTGCTTGGCGGATACACGACCTTTTCCGCCTTTTCGCTCGACGCCGTGCTGCTCGCTGAGCGCGGCGACTTCTGGGGAGCCTCAGCCTATGTGGCGGCGTCCGTTGTGCTTGCGATCGCCGGTCTCTTTCTGGGCATGTCGCTCGTGAGGGCGCTAACGTGAGCAGAAGCTATTGGAAAACTTGGGCGTTTCAAACGAAACGGTCAAAGAGGACGAGGCCGGAATGCGGCTCGACCGCTGGTTTAAGCGGCGTTTTCCGGCGCTCGCCTTGTCGCATCTCGCGAAAATTTGCCGCAAAGGCGAGGTGCGCGTCGATGGCAAACGGGTCGAAACGTCTACGAGATTGGCTGAAGGTCAGAAAGTCCGCGTGCCGCCTCTCAAGCTTGCCGCCCCGGCGGCGCCCGCGGTCAAGCGCAGCGATCCGGCGGACGCGCAGGAACTCGCGCGGCTGACCCTTTTTGAAGATAAAGACATACTGGTCCTGAATAAGCCCTTTGGCCTTGCGGTTCAGGGCGGCTCGGGAATGACGCGCCATATAGACGGGATGCTGGAATCCCTCGCCAAGGGCGATTCGCGTCCGGTGCTGGTCCATCGACTGGATCGCGACACGAGCGGCGTGTTGCTGATCGCCAAAAATCGGCGCACCGCCGCGGAGCTCGGCGAGGTCTTTCGCTCGCGCCAAGCGAAAAAAATCTACTGGGCGCTGGTCGAGGGCGTGCCGAAGCCCGCGCAAGGCCGCATCTCTCTTTACCTCGCCAAGGGCGTCGGAATGGGTGACGAACGGCCGGCCCGCAGGCAGGGGGCCGCCCCGCGCGATCTCGAGAAAATGCGGGTCGCCCGCCATGGCGACGCCGACGCCCAGCATTCGCTGACCTATTACGCCATCGTCGACAAGGCGGCGCCCCGGTGCGCCTGGCTGTCCATGAAGCCGCTCACCGGCCGCACGCATCAATTGCGCGCACATGCCGAGGCGATCGGCCATCCGATTTTCGGCGATCCTAAATACGGCCATCGGCCCGAGGATGAAGTGCGCCGGCGCGATCCGCTTCGCGCCATCCCTTCCGAGCTTGAGCCGAAGCTTCATCTTCTCGCCAGACGGCTGGTTCTGCCCCATCCCAAGGGCGGAATGCTGGACGTCACCGCCCCATTGCCGGAGCACATGCGCAAAAGCTGGGATTTCTTCGGTTTCGACGCCAAGCAATACGACCCGATCGAGGATGCGCCGGATGAGTGACGATCGGTCGAAAAAGACCAGCGCGAAGAAGGAGCCTCAAGGCCTCGCCGGCGACTTCTTCATTGAGCCGCAAGAGCGCGATCCCATGCGCGCGGCGGCGAGAGATGCGCGCCCCCAATTGCCCAAGCGCTTTTACGAAAAAGTCTCCGTCGAGCCCGTTGAGGGAGGCTTCGCCATCCTGCTTGACGGCAAAAGCGTGCGCACGCCTGCGCGCAGGCCCCTCCTGGCGCCGACGAAGACGCTGGCGCAGGCGCTCGCGGAGGAGTGGTCTCGGCAGGGCGAGCGGATCGATCCAGCGACCATGCCGCTGACGAGGCTTCTAAATTCAGCGATCGACGGCGTCGCCGATCGTCTCGCGGAGGTCGAGGCCGAGGTCGTCAAATACGCGGCCTCGGATCTCGTCTGCTATCGCGCAGCCGAACCGCTGACTCTGGCGCGGGAACAAGCCGCCAAATGGGATCCTCTCGTGACTTTTGCCCGAGAAAAGCTGGACGCGCGTTTCACGCTGGCGGAAGGCGTTATGTATGTTCCGCAATCGCCCCAAGCCATTTCCGCGATAGTTAAGGCGGTCCGCCATTATGTCGGCGCTGGCGCCGGGTCGCCTTTCCGACTGGCGGCGCTACATGCGATGACGACCCTGACCGGCTCTTGCGTCATCGCTTTGGCGGTCGCCCTTGGCGACGTCAGCGTAGATGCGGCTTGGGCCGCCGCCAATGTCGACGAAGATTTTGAAATCGCCGCCTGGGGCGCAGACCAGGAGGCGTTGGCCCGGCGAGAGGCGCGCTTCGCGGAAATGCGCGCCGCCGCGCTTCTGTCTCGCGCCTTTGCGCAATAGACCAATTTTAAGGCGCCGCGGGCCTTGTTGCTGAGAGGCCTTCGTCCAGCCGAATTTCCATTCTTGCAGCCAAATGGCGCGGTTGTCTCTTGCTTTGCAACATGCGCTTTGTTACGGAACGCGCGGCTTGGCGGCGCTAGGCGGACCAGTTCTCGCTCGCGCGCGCCGCCCTCCCGCCGCAAACCATCGGTCAGCCCGATTTGGGACGTGAACATATGCCGAGCCTTCTCGATCAATATCTGCCGCTTGTGATTTTCGCGGCTCTCTCGGCGGTCATTGCCGGCGCGCTGCTCGTCGCCCCCTTCCTTCTGGCGTTCAAGGCGCCCGATCCGGAAAAGCTCTCGGCTTATGAGTGCGGATTCAATCCGTTCGGCGACGCGCGCATGAAATTCGACGTTCGCTTCTACCTGGTGTCGCTCCTTTTCATCGTCTTCGATCTCGAAGTGGCCTTTCTGTTTCCCTGGGCGGTTGCTTTCAAAGAGGCCGGATCATTCGGCTTTTGGTCTATGATGGTCTTCCTCGGCGTGCTGACGGTTGGCTTCATCTACGAATGGCGCAAGGGAGCGCTCGAATGGGATTGATTGGCGATCACAAGCAGACGCTTGTCGCGCCTGCGGCCAAGGGCCTCATCGATCCGCGCACCGGCAAGCCGGTGGGGTCGGACGATCCGTTCTTTCTCAACATAAACGACGAGCTTGCCGATAAGGGGTTCCTCGTCACCGCGACCGACGACATCATCAATTGGGCGCGCACTGGTTCGCTCATGTGGATGACCTTCGGCCTCGCATGCTGCGCCGTGGAAATGATTCAGGCGGCGATGCCGAGATATGACCTCGAGCGGTTCGGCTTTGCGCCGCGCGCCAGTCCGCGCCAGTCCGACGTGATCATCATCGCCGGCACGCTGACGAACAAAATGGCGCCGGCGCTGCGCAAGGTTTACGACCAGATGCCGGAGCCGCGATACGTCATTTCCATGGGCTCCTGCGCCAATGGCGGCGGCTACTATCATTATTCCTATTCGGTGGTGCGCGGCTGCGACCGCATCATTCCCGTGGATATCTATGTGCCGGGATGTCCGCCGTCGGCGGAGGCGCTCGTCTACGGCGTGCTGCTGCTGCAAAAGAAAATCCGCCGCACCGGCACGATCGAACGGTGAGGCGAAGCGCCTGAGCGGCGCATCAAAGTAGAGCGCGCGCGCCGCTTGGCCGCCGCTGCGAGGGTGGCGAATGAACGGGGAAATCAAGGCGCTGGAAGATCTCGGCGCGCAAATCGGCGCGGCCTTGTCCGATGCGATCGTTGAGTGGAAGGTCGCCTTCGGGGAGCTGACATTGAATGTCTCCCGCGTTCGGTGGCTCGACGTCGCCAGACATCTGCGCGACGACCCGACGTGCCTCTTCGTCAATTTCATTGATGTGACGGCGGCGGACTACCCGGAGCGCGAAAAGCGTTTTGACGTGGTCGCGCATCTGCAGTCGCCGAAGCACAATCGACGCATTCGCATCAAGACAGAGACGGACGAGGACACGCCGGTCGCTTCGCTGACGGCGCTCTATCCAGGCGCCGACTGGTTCGAACGCGAAACGTACGACCTTTTCGGCGTGGTTTTCTCGGGCCATCCCGATCTGCGTCGAATCATGACCGATTATGGTTTCGACGGTCATCCGTTGCGCAAAGACTTCCCGATGACTGGCTTCGTGGAGGTGCGTTACGACGACGAGCAAAAGCGAGTCGTCCGCGAGCCGGTGCAGTTGACCCAGGAATATCGCCAGTTCGATTTCCTCTCTCCGTGGGAAACTGTGCCGTCCATCCTTCCTGGAGATGAGAAGGCGAGTAAGTAGGCAGGGACGCAATGCGCCGCGACGCCATGAAACGGTCGCCCCGCGGCCGAAGGACCCGAAATGACTGACGAACAGCTCCGCAACTTCTCCATCAACTTTGGCCCGCAGCATCCGGCGGCGCATGGCGTGTTGCGTCTCATTCTCGAACTCGACGGCGAAGTGGTCGAGCGCGTCGATCCGCATGTCGGCTTCCTGCACCGCGGCACCGAGAAGCTGATGGAAGCGCGCACCTATCTCCAGAACGTGCCTTATTTCGATCGGCTCGACTATTGCGCCCCGATGAATCAGGAGCACGCCTTCTGCCTCGCAATTGAGCGCCTGGTCGGAGTTGAGGTTCCGCGCCGCGGCCAGCTCATTCGTGTGCTTTACGCTGAGATCGGCCGTTTGCTGTCGCATCTTCTCAACGTCACCTCGCAGGCGATGGACGTCGGCGCTTTGACGCCGCCTCTTTGGGGCTATGAAGAACGCGAAAAGCTGATGGTGTTTTATGAGCGCGCGAGCGGCGCGCGCATGCACGCCAATTATTTTCGGCCGGGCGGCGTCGCGCGCGATCTTGCCCGACCAACTCATCGAGGACATTGGCGCTTTCTGCGATCCGTTCCTGAAAGTCGTGGAAGATCTCGACGAACTCTTCATCGGCAATCGCATCTTCAAGCAGCGCAATGTCGACATTGGCGTGATCTCGCTGGAAGACGCCTGGAAATGGGGATTTTCGGGCGTGATGGTGCGCGGCTCGGGAGCCGCATGGGATTTGCGCAAAGCCCAACCGTACGAGTGCTACGAAGAAATGGAATTCGACATCCCTGTCGGAAAGCACGGCGATTGTTACGACCGCGCTGTGATCCGCATGGAAGAGATGCGCCAGTCGACGTCCATCATGAAACAATGCGTTGAGAAGCTTCTGAAGGCCGAAAATCGCGGTCCCGTTTCGGTGGTGAACAATAAGGTCTCGCCTCCGTCGCGCGGCGAGATGAAACGTTCGATGGAAGCTTTGATTCATCACTTCAAGCTTTTCACGGAAGGGTTCCACGTGCCGGCAGGCGAAGTCTATGCCGCCGTCGAGGCGCCGAAGGGCGAATTCGGCGTCTATCTCGTGTCCGACGGCACCGACAAACCATATCGCTGCAAGATCAGGGCGCCGGGATTTGCGCATCTTTCCGCAATGGATTTCATGTGCCGCGATCACATGCTCGCCGACGTGTCGGCGATCCTGGGTTCGCTCGATATCGTCTTCGGGGAGGTCGATCGCTAATGTCTGTCCGTCGTCTCGCCGACAAGCAGCCTCAGGGCTTCGAGTTCACGCAGGAAAACAAAGCGTGGCTTGAGCGCCAGATCGCCAAATATCCGGACGGGCGCCAGGCGTCCGTGGTCGTTCCCGCGCTCTGGCAGGCGCAAAAGCAAAATTACAATTGGCTACCGCGCGCCGCGCTTGAAAAAGTCGCCGAGACGCTCGGAATGCCCGACATTCGCGTGCTCGAAATCGCCACCTTCTACAGCATGTTCAATCTTGAGCCTGTCGGAACCTTCTACATTCAGCTTTGCGGCACGACGCCTTGCTTGCTGGCCGGCTCCGACGATCTCATCAAAGTGCTGGAACGGCGCGTGGGTCCGCAGAAAAAAGTTTCAGCGGATGGGTTCTTCTCATGGATCGAGGTCGAGTGCCTTGGCGCCTGCTGCAATGCTCCGATGGTGCAAATCAACGACGATTACTACGAGGACCTGAACGCTGAGAATTTCGAGAAGCTGCTCGACGATCTCGCCGCCGGACGGCCGGTCAAGACCGGATCGCAAACGGGCCGCGTTTCATCCGAGCCAGCCGGGAAACTGACGAGCTTGACGTCGCTTTATGGCGACGGTTCTTCGCAGGCGAAGTGAGATAGGACGAAACATGCTCTCTGACGCGGATCGCATCTTCACCAATCTCTACGGCCTCGGCGACCGTTCGCTGGCGGGCGCCAGGAAGCGCGGCCAGTGGGACAACACAAAGGCGCTGCTGGCGCTCGGACGCGACAAGATCATCGCCGAAATAAAGGATTCGGGCCTTCGCGGGCGTGGCGGCGCTGGCTTTTCGACAGGCATGAAGTGGTCTTTCATGCCGAAGGAAATCGATCCGGCGCGGCCGCATTATCTCGTCATCAACGCCGATGAATCGGAGCCCGGCACCTGCAAGGATCGCGAGATCATGCGCAACGATCCGCATACGCTGGTCGAAGGCGCCTTGATCGCAAGTTTCGCCATGGGCGCGCACGCCTGCTACATCTATATACGCGGGGAGTTCATCGCCGAGCGCGAGGCGCTGCAGCATGCGGTGGATGAAGCCTATGAGGCGAAACTCATCGGCCAGAACAACATCCACGGCTATCCGTTCGAACTCTATATTCATCACGGCGCGGGCGCATATATCTGCGGCGAAGAGACCGCGCTACTCGAAAGTCTCGAGGGCAAAAAGGGAATGCCGCGGCTGAAGCCGCCGTTTCCCGCCAATGTCGGTCTTTATGGCTGCCCGACGACGGTCAACAATGTCGAGTCGATCGCGGTCGCCCCGACCATTTTGCGACGCGGCGCCGCGTGGTTTGCCGGCATCGGCAGACCCAACAACGCCGGCACGAAGCTTTTCAGCATATCGGGCCACGTCGATCGTCCCTGCAATGTCGAAGAGGCGATGTCGATCACTTTCCGTGAATTGATCGAGACGCATGCCGGCGGCGTTCGCGGCGGCTGGGACAATCTCCTTGCCGTCATTCCGGGCGGTTCGTCCGTTCGCTGCGTGCCGGCGCATCAGATCATCGATTGTCCGATGGATTTCGACAGCCTTGCGAAGCTCGGTTCGGGTCTCGGCACGGCGGCGGTGATCGTGATGGACAAATCCACGGACATCATCCGCGCCATCGCGCGTCTCTCATATTTCTACAAGCATGAGAGCTGCGGCCAATGCACGCCATGCCGCGAAGGCACGGGCTGGATGTGGCGCGTCGTGCAGCGAATGGTCGAGGGCCGCGCGCATAAGAAGGAAATCGATCTTCTGTTCGACGTGTCGAAGCAGATCGAAGGCCATACCATTTGTGCGCTTGGCGACGCAGCGGCCTGGCCTATTCAGGGACTGATCACTCATTTCCGTGACGTGATAGAACAACGCATCGATCAATATGCGGCCAATCCGCATCCCGAGCCCTTGCAGGCAGCGGCGGAGTGAACGCAATGGCCATTGTTTGCGAAAGCGTCGAGACTTTGGAGAAGACGAAGTGACGAAGATTCTCGTCGATGGCGTCGAGGTGGACGTTCCGGCCGAATATACCTTGTTGCAGGCGTGTGAGCAGGCCGGCGCCGAGATTCCACGCTTTTGTTTTCACGATCGTCTTTCGATCGCCGGCAATTGCCGCATGTGCCTGGTGGAAGTGAAAGGCGGGCCGCCCAAGCCGCAGGCTTCTTGCGCCATGGCGGTGAAGGACTTGCGGCCCGGGCCGAACGGCGCGCCGCCTGAAGTTTTCACCAAATCGCCGATGGTGAAAAAAGCGCGCGAAGGCGTGATGGAGTTTTTGCTCATCAATCATCCGCTCGACTGCCCGATCTGCGATCAAGGCGGCGAATGCGATTTGCAGGATCAGGCGCTGGCCTTCGGCGCCGATACCTCGCGCTATATCGAGAATAAGCGGGCGGTCGACGACAAATATATCGGCCCGCTCGTCAAAACCTCGATGAACCGTTGCATTCATTGCACCCGCTGCGTCCGCTTCACCGCGGAAGTCGCAGGCACCGGCGAGATGGGGGCGATCGGCCGCGGCGAAGATATGGAGATCACGACCTATCTTGAAAGCGCGATGACCTCGGAATTGCAGGGCAATGTCACTGATCTCTGCCCCGTCGGCGCACTGTTGCCCAAGCCCCAGAATTTCCGCGCTCGCCCCTGGGAATACCAGAAGACCGAGACGATTGACGTTATGGATGCGCTTGGCTCCGCCATTCGCGTCGATGCGCGCGGTCGCGAAGTCATTCGTATTCTTCCTCGCGCAAACGACGCTTTGAACGAAGAATGGATTTCCGACAAGACGCGCCAGATTGTCGATGGAATGAAGACGCAGCGTCTCGATCGACCTTTCGTTCGCGAGAATGGCCGCTTGCGTGCGGCGTCTTGGCAGGAAGCGCTTGACGCCGTCGCGGCCAAGACAAAATCGACGTCTCCGTCGAAGATCGGCGCGCTGGTCGGCGATCTCGCTGCGGTCGAAGAAATTTTCGCTCTCAAACAGCTTATGGCGAATCTCGGGAGCGACCATCTCGACTGTCGCCAGGATGGCGCCAAGCTCGATCCGAAATTTGGCCGCGCCTCGTATATTTTCAATCCGACCGTCGCGGGGATAGACGACGCCGACGCACTGCTCATCATCGGCTCCAATCCTCGCAGAGAGTCGCCCGTTCTCAATGCGCGCATTCGCAAACGTTGGCTCAAGGGCGGATTCAATATCGGCCTGATCGGCGAAAAGGCCGATCTCACTTACGATTACGATTATCTCGGCGCCGGCCCGGATTCGCTCCTGCATTTTGTGGAAACCAATCGAGCGGACGCCAGGAAGCGCATCGTGCTGGTGGGGCAGGGAGCTCTCGCGCGCGCCGACGGCGCCGCAGTCCTCGCGCTCGCCGCGCAGGCCGCGTTGAAGCATGGCGGTCAAACGGATGGCTGGACCGCCTTGGGGGTATTGCACACGGCAGCGGCGCGCGCCGGAGCGCTCGACGTCGGATTTGTCCCCGGACCCGGAGGACTCGACGCGCAAACCATGACCAAGGCGGGCGAGCTCGATCTGATCTTCAATCTCGGCGCAGATGAACTCGACATCGCGCCGGGCGCCTTCGTCGTTTACATCGGCACGCATGGCGATCGCGGCGCGCATCGCGCGGATGTGATTTTGCCCGGCGCGACCTATACGGAAAAGGCCGGACTTTTCGTCAATACCGAAGGTCGGGTGCAGGCCGCGTTGCGCGCCACATTCCCGCCGGGCGACGCCCGAGAGGATTGGGCCATCCTGCGCGCGCTGTCCGGCGCGCTCGGCCAGCCCTTGCCCTTCAATTCGCTGGGCGCTCTGCGGGCGAAGCTCTTCGAGGCGCATCCGCATTTTGCTCGCATCGATCAAATCGAGGCGGGCGTTGTGGAGCAGTTGCGCAACCTCGCGGCGGCTCCTGCCGTTGCGGTGAAAGAGGCGTTCGTCCCCATCATCTCCGATTTCTATCTCACCAATCCGATCGCAAGAGCTTCGGCCGTCATGGCCGAATGTTCGGCGCTGGCTAAGGGCCGGCTGCAACACGCGGCGGAATAGGAGCAAAGACGTGATCGACGGCTGGCTGCTCACTCTCCTCATCATCGTTCTCAAAAGCGCCGTTTTGCTCGTCGCTTTGCTGATCTTCGTCGCTTATGTGATTCTCGCTGATCGCAAGATTTGGGCGGCGGTGCAGCTGCGACGCGGGCCGAATGTCGTCGGTCCTTGGGGGCTGTGGCAGAGCTTTGCGGACTTCTTCAAATTCGCGTTGAAAGAGCCAGTCATCCCGGACACCGCTAATAAAGGCGTCTTCTTGTTCGCGCCCTTTGTGATGGCGACGCTTTCGATTGCGGCCTGGGCCGTGATTCCGACGTCAGACGGCTGGGCGGTCGCCAACATCAATGTCGGCGTGCTCTATATTTTTGCGTTGTCCTCGCTTGGCGTTTACGGCGTCATCATGGGCGGCTGGGCGTCGAACTCCAAATATCCCTTCCTTTCGGCGCTGCGGTCAGCCGCACAAATGGTGTCATACGAAGTCTCGATCGGGTTCGTCATGATCACTGTGCTGCTTTGCGCCGGCTCGCTCGATCTCACCGAGATCGTCCGAGCGCAAGACACGAAATACGGCATGCTCGGTTGGTATTGGCTGCGTCTGTTGCCGATGTTCGTCATCTTTTTCGTTTCCGCGCTTGCCGAGACGAACCGCCCTCCCTTCGATCTTGTTGAAGCCGAGTCGGAACTCGTCGCTGGCTTCATGATCGAATATTCGGCGACGCCTTACGTTCTGTTCATGCTGGCTGAATATGTGGCCATCGTGACCATGTGCGCGCTGCTTACAATTCTCTTCTTCGGCGGCTGGCTGCCGCCCGTGAACATGGCGCCCTTCACATGGATTCCGGGCGTCATCTGGTTTACGCTGAAGGTGAGCTTCTTTTTCTTCTTCTTCGCCATGGTCAAGGCGTTCGTGCCGCGCTATCGCTACGATCAGCTGATGCGCCTGGGCTGGAAGGTCTTCCTGCCCATATCGCTCGTCATGGTCATCGTCGTCGCGGCCGTGCTGCAGTTTGGCGGCTCGGTCGGATTTGCGAATTGAGGAGTGACGTCATGCGGTTGGATTCGGCGGCCAAGTCTCTCTTCCTCAGCGAGTTCATCGCAGCCTTCTTCTTGTCGATGCGCTATTTCTTCAAGCCGAAGGCGACGATCAACTATCCGCACGAGAAAAATCCTCAGTCGCCGCGCTATCGCGGCGAGCACGCGTTGCGCCGCTATCCGAACGGCGAAGAGCGTTGCATCGCCTGCAAACTTTGCGAAGCGATTTGTCCGGCGCAGGCGATCACCATCGAAGCGGGCCCGCGCCGGAATGACGGCGTGCGGCGCACGACGCGCTACGACATCGACATGGTGAAGTGCATCTATTGCGGTTACTGTCAGGAAGCCTGTCCGGTAGACGCCATCGTCGAAGGTCCGAATTCGGAATTCGCGGTCGAGACGCGCGAAGAGCTTTACTACAATAAGGAGCGCCTGCTCGAAAATGGGGCCCGTTGGGAGCGCGAGATCGCGCGCAACATCGAGCTTGATGCGCCGTATCGATGAGACGCCTGGGATGAGACATTGCATCGCGCGTCGCGCAAGCGACGAGCGAGCCAGAGAGGACGACTAAATTGGCCGCCGTATTTTTCTACCTCTTCTCGAGCGTCATGATCGCCTCGGCCTTTGTGGTGATCTTTGCGCGCAATCCCGTTCATTCGGTGTTGTTTCTGATCCTCGCCTTTTGCAACGGCGCGGGTCTGTTCTTGCTCGCAGGCGCAGAGTTTTTGGCGATGATCCTTGTGGTCGTCTATGTCGGCGCCGTGGCGGTTCTGTTCCTTTTCGTCGTCATGATGCTTGACGTCGATTTCGCCGAACTCAAGCAGGGCTTCCAGAAATATCTGCCGGCCGGCGCCGCCGTGGGCTTCGTGGTTCTCGCCGAACTCGGCTTCGTTGCGGTTGGCTGGAAATCGGCTCCTTCCGCTCATGAGGCGGCGGCCTCGCCGATCCTCGCGCAAGTCACGAACACCGCGGCTCTCGGGCAAGTGCTTTACACGAAATATGTGATCTTCTTTCAGGCGTCGGCGCTGGTGCTTCTTACCGCCATGATCGGCGCAATCGTGCTGACGCTGCACCACAAGCCGGGCGTCAAGCGTCAAAAGATCGCCGAGCAAAACGCGCGCACGCGTGAAAATGTTATCGAGATCAAGAAAGTGCCCTCGCGGGCCGGCGTCTAACGACGAGAGACAAGGATACGCCCATGACCATAGGCCTCACGCATTATCTCGTCGTCGCGGCGATCCTATTTACGCTCGGCGTCGCCGGCATCATCCTCAACCGCAAGAACATTATCGTGATCCTCATGTCGGTCGAGTTGATCCTGCTTTCCGTCAACCTCAACCTCATCGCTTTCTCGACGTCCCTCGGAGATTTGACGGGGCAGGTGTTCGCGCTGTTCGTCCTGACGGTGGCCGCCGCAGAAGCTGCGATCGGCCTTGCTATTCTCGTCGTCTACTATCGCAATCGCGGCACCATCGCGGTTGAAGACATCAATGCTTTGAAGGGCTGAACCCGCGATGATTCAACTGGTCGTCTTTCTCCCGCTCGCCGGCTTTCTGATCGCGGGGATTCTTGGAGGCAAGATCGGCGCGCGCGCGTCGGAGCTTGTCACCACGAGCCTGCTGTTTGTCGCCGCGGCGCTCTCCTGGACGATATTTTTTGACGTCGCCATGGGCCATGGCCACGCGAGCGCGCCCGTTCTCGCCAATTGGTTCACCTCTGGCTCTCTGAAAGTCGACTGGGCGCTGCGCGTCGATTCGCTCACCGCCGTGATGCTGATCGTCGTGACGACGGTATCGAGCCTCGTGCATCTTTATTCGATCGGCTACATGCATGAGGATCCGGATCGGCCTCGCTTCTTCGCCTATCTGTCGCTTTTCACCTTCGCCATGCTCATGCTGGTGACGGCGGATAATCTCGTTCAGATGTTTTTCGGCTGGGAAGGCGTCGGCCTCGCCTCTTATCTGCTGATCGGTTTCTGGTATCAAAAACCCTCCGCCAACGCCGCCGCCATCAAGGCGTTCGTTGTGAACCGCGTCGGCGATTTCGGTTTTGCGCTTGGCATTTTTCTCGTCTTCCAGCTCACCAAGTCCGTTTCGTTCGACGAAGTGTTCGCAGCCGTTCCGGGGCTCGCCGACAAGCCGATTCATATTTTCGGACTCGACGTCGATGCGCTGACGATTGCAGCCTTTCTGCTTTTCACCGGCGCCATGGGCAAGTCTGCGCAGTTTCTGCTGCACACCTGGTTGCCGGACGCGATGGAAGGTCCAACGCCTGTCTCCGCCCTCATTCATGCGGCGACCATGGTCACCGCCGGCGTCTTCATGGTGGCGCGGCTTTCGCCCATCTTCGAATATGCGCCGGCGGCGCTCGCTTTCGTGACCATTATTGGAGCCATCACCGCCTTCTTCGCGGCGACGATCGGTCTCGTGCAAAACGACATCAAACGCGTCATCGCTTACTCAACCTGTAGCCAGCTCGGCTACATGTTCGTCGCCGAGGGCGTGGGCGCGTACTCGCTCGGCATGTTCCATCTCTTCACGCACGCCTTTTTCAAGGCGTTGTTGTTCCTCGGCGCCGGCTCCGTGATCCACGCCATGCATCACGAACAGGACATGCGCAACATGGGCGGCTTGCGCAAAGACATACCTTTCACTTTCGCCATGATGCTGATCGGCACTTTGGCGCTGACGGGGTTTGGCATTCCTCACACGGAACTCGGCTTTGCCGGCTTCTTCTCCAAGGACGCCATCATCGAAGCCGCCTTTGCGGCAGGCCAGCATCACAGTTCAGCAATGTTTGGCTTTATCGCCACCGTCGTCGCGGCGGGGCTGACGTCGTTTTATTCATGGCGTCTGGTCTTTATGACCTTCTTCGGCCGTCTCCATCACGGCGCGCATGGGCATGAAGACCATGCCCATGACGAACCGGCCTCGCTTCACGACGGCGACGACCACCACCATGCGCCGCATGAATCGCCGCTCGTGATGCTCATTCCGCTCGCGGTGCTGGCGACGGGCGCTGTTGTGGCGGGCTATCTTTTCGAGCCGTCTTTTGCGGGACACTCCTACGAAGAGTTCTGGAAAGAGTCTCTCTTCACCGGCGACGAGAATCACATTCTGCACGAAATGCACGATATCCCGGGCTGGGTGGGCTTCCTGCCCAGCGCCATGATGGTGCTGGGATTCCTTATCTCACTGTATTTCTATGTATTGAAGCCCGGCACGGCGCATCGGCTCGCCGGCGCCTTCCCGCGCCTGTATCAATTCCTGCTCAACAAATGGTATTTCGACGAGTTGTATGACTTCCTGTTCGTGAAGCCTGCTTTCGCAATCGGACGCCTGTTCTGGAAGGAGGGCGACGGCCGCATCATCGACGGATTGGGGCCTGACGGAATTGCGGCGCGCGTCGCCGACGGCGCCAAGCTCGCCGTGCGCCTGCAAACGGGCTACGTCTATCACTACGCCTTCGCCATGCTCATCGGCGTCGCGGCGGTCGTCACATGGTTCATCGCCGGAGGTCTGCGCTGATGTTGGGTTTCGGCATTCTTTCCGGTCTGACCTTCCTGCCGCTGGTCGGCGCGGCTTTCATCCTCACGCAGCGCGGCGAAGACGAAGCGACGCTGCGAAACGTTCGCTGGGCGACCTTGTTGACGACGGTCATCGTTTTTGTCCTGTCGCTCGTCGCATGGCAGCGCTTCGATCCGACGAGCGCGGCGTTTCAGCTCGTCGAGGAGAAAAGCTGGTTTGGCTCGGGACTCGTCTACAAGCTCGGCGTCGACGGCTTCTCCATGCCGTTTGTGCTGTTGACGACGTTCCTGATGCCCTTCGCCATTCTCGCCTCGTGGACGTCCGTCACTTTCCGCGTCAAGGAATATATGATCGCCTTTCTTGTGTTGGAGACGCTGATGATCGGCGTTTTCACCGCGCTCGATCTTCTTCTGTTTTATCTTTTCTTCGAAGGCGGCCTTATTCCGATGTTCCTCATCATCGGCATCTGGGGCGGCAAGCGGCGCGTCTATGCGAGCTTCAAATTCTTCCTCTACACGCTCGCCGGATCGCTGCTCATGCTGATCGCCATTCTCGCCATGTATAATCAGGCGGGAACGACCGATATTATGACGCTGCTGAAGACGCATTTCGATCCGCATATGCAGACATGGTTGTGGCTCGCTTTCTTTGCGTCCTTCGCCGTGAAGATGCCGATGTGGCCTGTGCATACGTGGTTGCCCGACGCTCACGTCGAAGCGCCGACCGCAGGCTCGGTCATTCTGGCCGCAATTCTGTTGAAGATGGGCGGCTACGGTTTTATCCGCTTTTCGCTGCCGATGTTCCCGGACGCCTCGGTCTATTTCGCGCCGCTCATTTACGCGCTCTCCGTGATCGCCATCGTCTACACGTCGCTCGTCGCTTTGGTTCAGGAAGACATCAAGAAGCTCATCGCCTATTCGTCGGTTGCGCATATGGGCTTTGTCACCATGGGCCTGTTCACCCTGACTCCGCAGGGCCTGCAGGGCGCCATGTTCCTCATGATTTCGCATGGCTTCGTCTCGGGCGCGCTGTTTCTTTGCGTCGGCGTCATTTACGACCGTATCCATACGCGCGAGATCGCCGCTTATGGCGGACTCGTGAACAGAATGCCGCTTTACGCCATCACTTTCATGATCTTCACCCTGGCGAATGTCGGACTGCCAGGCACGTCGGGATTCGTAGGCGAGTTCCTGACGCTCGCCGGCGCCTTCAATGCGAATTCCTGGGTTGCGTTGTTCGCGACTACGGGCGTCATCCTGTCGGCGGCCTATGCGCTTTATCTGTATCGTCGCGTGATCTTCGGCGTCCTCGACAAGCCGAGCCTCGCGAAGATCGCGGATCTGACGCCGCGCGAGATTGCGCTGTTCGCGCCGCTGATTGCGCTGACGATTTACTATGGCGTGCGGCCCGGTCCCGTTCTTGAGGCTTCGGCCGCCTCGGTCACCAATCTTCTTCAAACGCACACGGCCTTGCTGGACGCGCTGAAAGTCGCGACCTTGGGCCATTGACGGGTCAATGACGATGTCGTTTTCAACCGAGCTTACGCATCACTTTCTGCCGGAGGTCATTTTGGCCGTAGGCGTAATGGCGCTCATCCTCCTTGGAGCGTGGCGCGGCGCGCGAGCCTTTTCGCTGATCACGGAACTCACAGTCGGCTTGCTCGGCCTCGCGATCCTCGCCATCGTGCTCTCGACGAAATCGGACGCCAGCCTGTTCGACGGCGCCTTTATCGACGACGCATTCGCGCGTTTCATGAAGGTCTTGGCCCTTGTCGGGTTCGCTCGTATCCGTCTTGCTGTCCGTCGACTATCTTCGCCGCACGCGAAGCGCGAAATTCGAATTCCCCGTGCTGATTCTTCTTTCCACGCTGGGAATGATGTTGCTGATTTCCGCCGACAATCTGATCGCGCTCTATCTCGGGCTCGAACTCATGTCGCTTGCGCTTTACGTTTTGGCTGCGTTCGAACGCGGCAACGCCCGCGCTTCCGAGGCGGGTTTGAAATATTTTGTTCTTGGCGCGCTGTCGTCCGGCATGATGCTCTATGGCGCGTCGTTGCTTTACGGCTTTGCAGGAACCGTGTCTTTCGCAGGCATTGCGAACGTCGTCGCATCCTCACCGCCGATTGGCGTGATTTTCGGTCTCGTCTTCCTGCTGGCTGGCCTCGCCTTCAAAATGTCTGCGGCCCCTTTCCATATGTGGACGCCAGATGTCTATGAAGGAGCGCCGACGCCCGTCACCGCCTTTTTCGCATCGGCTGTTAAGATGGCGGCGGTGGCGATCACCGCACGGGTGGTCATCACCGCATTTCCGAATGTCACCAGTCAATGGCGCCAGATTGTGGTGTTTCTCGCCATCGCGTCGATGTTGCTTGGGTCCTTTGCGGCGATCGGACAAAGCAACATTAAGCGACTGATGGCCTATTCCTCGATCGGTCATATCGGCTTCGCGCTGATCGGCCTCGCCGCCGGCGATGAAGCCGGCATCAGAGGCGTCGTCATTTATCTTGCGATTTATCTCGTGATGACGCTCGGAACATTCGCCGCCATCCTGACGATGCGCGTTTCGGGCCGCTCGGTCGAGACCATCGCCGATCTCTCGGGCCTGTCGCGCAATAATGGCGTCGCCGCGTTTTTTCTGGCGATGCTCATGTTTTCGCTCGCGGGCATTCCTCCACTCGCAGGCTTCTTCGCGAAATATTATGTGTTCATGGCCGCCGTGAATGCGGGGCTCTATCCGCTGGCTGTGATCGGCGTCATCGCCAGCGCAATCGGCGCGTTCTATTATCTTCGCGTCGTAAAGGTGATGTATTTCGACGATCCGGCGCCAGCTTTCGACAAGGCTCCTCTGACGCTGCGGGCCATCCTTGCGACTTCGACAGTGCTGCTCTTAACCTTCTGGCTTTATCCGGCGCCGATGATCGACGCGGCCTCCGCCGCCGCCAAATCGCTCTTTTGAGCAGGAAAGCCTGATCGTGGAGCTTGGACGCATCGCACAGACGCGCGGCGTGCGGCTTGTCGTCCACGACCGGATCGATTCCACCAATGAAGAAGCAAAACGGCTGGTGCTTTCTGGCGAGCGCGGACCATTGTGGATCGTCGCCAAACAGCAATCCAGTGGGCGAGGGCGATTGGGGCGAAGATGGGAGTCGCCCCCAGGCAATCTTTATGCAAGTCTCATTTTGAGCGATGTCGCGACATTGCGGAACGCGCCGCAGCTTGGTTTTGTCGCCGGACTTGCGTCGATCGAGGCGTTGAAAGCGGCCACGGGAGTCGCCGATCGCTTCAGCTTGAAATGGCCAAATGACGTTTTGTTCGACGGAGCCAAACTGGCGGGGATTTTACTCGAGTCTGCGCCGCCGCCGGTCGCCGGTTCTACCGAGATGACTGCGATCATCGGCGTCGGAGTGAATTGCGCCGAGGCGCCCGTCGGCTTGCCCTATCCGGCGATTGCGCTCACAGCTCTTCGAGAAAATCCGCCTTCGGCTGCGTCGGTGCTCTCGCATCTGTCCGACGCCATGATTCAATATCTGGATCTTTGGGCATGTGGCGCGGGCTTCCATTTGGTTCGCGCGCAATGGCTGTCGAACGCCGGGGGCATCGGGCGCAACATTCGCGTGGCGCTCGCGCAGGAAACGATCGAGGGGCGATTCGAGACAATTGACGCCATTGGTCGATTGGTGTTGGCGACCGATCAAGGGGAACGCCTCATTGAGGCCGGCGATGTTTTTCTGCCTCAAAAGGAAGAAGCCTCGGGCGGCGCCAACGCGTTCGTTCCAGAACGCATGGACGCTAAAAGATGACGCAAGAAGCAAGCGATTTCGTATTCGCTCCCCTCGGAGGACTAGGCGAAATCGGCATGAACGCCGCGCTGTATGGCTTTGGCCCGCCGCGCTCGCGCAAATGGATGATGGTGGATTGCGGCCTTGCGTTTCCGGGACCGGAGCTTCCGGGCGTCGATCTGATCATGCCGGATGTTTCCTTCGTCGAAAAAATCAGCCGCGATCTTGTCGGGCTTGTCATTACTCACGCCCATGAGGATCACGTCGGCGCGCTGGCCTCTTTGTGGCCGCGACTCCGCTGCAAGGTCTTCGCCACGAAATTCGCGTCTGGACTTCTCGAAATGCGCCGCCTCGGCGAACCGGGCGCGCCCAACGTCGCGATCACTCAAGTGGCGGCGGGCATGAGCATCGACTTGGCGCCGTTTCAGGTGGAGCTTGTCGCTGTCGCGCATTCGATCCCGGAAGCCTGCGCGCTCGCCATTCGAACGCCGGCCGGTCTCGTTTTGCATACCGGCGATTGGAAGATCGATCCCGATCCAGGCGTCGGAACCCGCATTGACGAAGCGCGGTTGCGCCAGCTTGGCGACGAGGGCGTCGCAGCTCTCATTTGCGACTCGACAAATATTCTCCGCGAAGGCGAAAGTTTTTCGGAGAGCGATGTCGCAAAAACGCTCAAAATCCTCATCGCCGAGGCGCCGGCTCGCGTTCTGGTGACGACCTTCGCCTCCAATATCGCCCGCATTCGCGCAATCGCGGAAGCTGCTTCGGCGTGCGGACGTACGGTCGTGGTTGCGGGGCGCGCCATGGACCGCGCCATTCAGGTCGCGCGCGAATGCGGCTATCTTGACGGAGTTCCGCCCTTTTATGGGCCGGACTCCTATGCCTCATTGCCGCGTGAAAAGATTGTCGTGATCGCGACCGGAAGTCAGGGCGAGCCGCGCGCCGCCATGTCGCGAGCGTCTGAAAACGAGCATCCCGCCATCAAGCTGGTCGCCGGAGATCGCGTGATTTTTTCTTCGCGCACCATTCCCGGAAATGCGCGCGAAGTGCATCGCGTCGTCAACAAGCTGTGCGATCAGGGCGTGGAAGTCATCACCGATCACGATCATCTCGTTCATTGTTCGGGCCATCCGCGACGCGGCGAAGTCGCGCAACTTTACGAGTGGGTGCGGCCGCGCGCCGCCGTGCCGGCGCATGGCGAAGGGCACCACCTCAGTCAGCATGTGAAGTTCGCCAAGGCGCAGGGCGTCGAACATGTCGTCAGCGCCCGCAATGGCGACGTTGTCCGCCTTGCGCCCGGAGATCTCGCGATCATCGGCAAGATTCCGAGCGGCCGGCTCTACAAGGATGGCGACGTTCTCATCGGGGAAGATGACGGCGCCGTGCGCGAACGATTAAGACTTGGCTTCGCCGGCGTCGTGACGGTCGCTTTGGCGATCGATAAGCGCGGCGAGCTGGTTGGCGATCCGGACATCATGTTTTCGGGCCTGCCGAAGCACGGCAAAGGCTGGAGAGGATATGGGCGACATTGTGGATGACGCTGTCTTCAAGACGTTCGACAATCTGCCGCGCCCCAAGCGGCGCGACCCCGATGCCGCGTCAACCGCGATAGAGCGCGCCGTGCGCGGGGCGGTGCAATCCGTGTGGGGCAAGAAGCCGCAAGTGCATGTGCTGGTCGTCGCCGTATAAATCTTCGCCCGTCAGCGCAGATCGCCTGGCCGGAGTTGCGAATATCACGACCAGGTCACATTCGCCTTGAAATGCGAATAATCTTTCGCATTCTGCTTCGCGTACAGCATGGCGAACGACGCAAGGGCTTCGTCGAACGTGTCGCTCGCGCCCATATAGCCGGCCATCAGCGCGGGATCTGCAGAACGCGCATGCGCGCGCGCCAGAGTGCGCCCGCAGAGCGTCGCATATTGCGGCAAAGCTTTATCCTCCAACAGCTCGGCAATTGAGCCGAGGCGCCGGCTTTTCAGCTGGCGCACGTAAAATTGTCGGCCCGAGGCGGCGTCTGTCGTCCACCCGAGAAAAAGATCGGTCGCGCCCTGCATGATGCGCTGGCCGGCGACGACCCGTTCGCCTTGCGCGCGAGTCCACGCCGGCGCGCCTATGCGCTCCAACGCGGACGAGCGCGCCTCCTTGATTTGTAGAATGAGAGGCTCGTCGTCCTCGGTCATGAACAAGCCGATGGCGCAATAAGTGCCGACGCTCCCTACGCCCACGACCTTGAATGCCGTGTCTCGCAATTGATAGCGACGCAGCAGGGCGCCGACCTCCGGAGAGAGCGTGGCGCGCAACGCGTTGAAGATCGCTGGGATATCGACATGCGCCGCAGGATCGCTGCTCTGTTCGACGTGAAAAATATAGGGCGGATTGTCCACGATCCCCCATTGTCCATTCGGACGCAAGCAGAGCTGCGGAAAAATATGTCGCTGCATTTCGTCGTCTTCGGGCTTCGTGAGCGAGCGGCGCAATTTTTGAGCGAGACTCCCCACAAAAAGGCCAGTCGCTTCATGCTCCATCAGGATGCGCGATTGCCACACCTTGAGCGGCGAGCAGCGGGCCAATTGCCGCATGCGTTGGCGATAGGCGCTGACAACGATTTTGGCGATGCGCCGCGCGCTCTTTTGAGTGTCGCCGGCGTCAATTGCCGCGATGGCGAAACTCGCCGCCAGACGCCGCAAGTCCACGGTGAAGTCGACGTCCGGAAGCGTTTCGTCGAAGTCGTTTATGTCAAACAGGATATTGCCTTCCGGCGATTCGAAGGCTCCAAAATTCAACAAGTGACAATCGCCACAGGCTTGCACTTTGACGCCCGCTGTCGGAAGAGGCGCAACGTCGTTCGCCATGACGGCGGCGGCGCCTCGCATAAACGCGAAGGCCGATTGAGACATCCGTTTGCGTCGAACCGGAAGCAGCGAAGTGAGCCGACCCTCATTCGTTTCGTTGAGAATTACGAGAGGATCGCGATCGATCGGCTCGAACTTGCCGAGGGACTCTCGCGCGGCGGCTTTACGCAGGGACTTGCCCGTCGCGTAACGTTTGGCGTGGGTGGAATAATTATAAGCAGCTATTGTCTCGGTCATTAAAACCTCCCGCGACGGCCGCAAAATCATGAGGCGGCGAAGCGACGCATAGTGGCGCAGGAGCGAGACGCTGTCACGGAGCTTGAACGGACGGGTCGCCAGAAAGGTTAAGCACGGCGCTATAGTTGTTATCGCTGAAGCTTTCCAGCCAATCGGCGTTTGACGGCGGATCGGAGGCGAGCGTTCGCTCTCGCGCGACAAGCCGCCCGGTCGCGCGGTCCGCTTCCAATCGAAGCCCCGGATGCGATTTGCGAACGATCTTTTGCATTGCGCGGTTTTGCGCGCGGCAAGTGAGGTAAAGCGTTGTCGCGCCGATGTTGCGCGCCGTCTCGACGATACGCGCGAGCAGGGCGGAGCCGACGCCTAGGCCCCGCCAATTTTTTTCGACACTGAAGGCTGCTTCAGCCGCCTCTTCGACATTGCGTTGACCAAGACCGCGCAACTCGCCGGCCCCGCGGAGCGCCCCGTCTGCGAAATAGCCAAACACCAGATCGCCCTCATCGAAGCAATGAGCAGCGTATTCGGCAAGAAACGCATCATTTACCGACATGCCGAAGCGATCGTAGCGGCTGACCGGGTCGAGCCGCAGAAGATGTTCGCGAAACAAAGGTTGGTCGCGCCATGTCAGCCGCCGAATTTGCGGGCTTCGACTATTTTGGTTTTGAGATGTCTGTTCGGTCACTTGGGGCTCCCTATCGGCGCGCCCGTAACGCTTGCGTTTCAGTACTGGTTTGTATGTTGTGCGGTGCAGCATGGCTGTCAAGACGCGATCCCGGGCGTCTCGGACGGCGACGTCAATTTACGATTACATTTCAAGTTATTAGTGAAAACAAAAACCGGTTGCCCAGCAGGAGCAAAAACTTGTGCTGAGCATTGGTTGAGAGGCATTACCCCAAAAGTCTGATCAACGGATCAATCAACGGGCCGTCCGCCGGCGGCATCTCGTAATTACGAAGGTCGCTCGGCCGCACCCATGCGAGCGCTTGTCCTTCCTGAGGCGTGACGTCGCCCCGCCAGCTACGGCACACAAAGAGCGGCATCAGGAGATGAAAATCTGGATATGCGTGACTTGCGAAGGTGAGTGGCTCAAGCTGTGAAGGTTCGACCGAAATCCCGAGTTCCTCGGCCAATTCTCTGACGAGAGCGTTCTCGAGACTTTCACCGGGATGCAGCTTACCGCCGGGAAATTCCCAAAGTCCGGCAAGCTGCTTACCCTCCGGGCGCTGTGCGATCAAAACGCAGTCGTTCGTGTCGATGAGCGCTGCGGCGGCGACGAGGAGCAGTTTCAATGATTGATCCTCTTCGGGCGATCAGCTTCCAGACAATACGACTTTGATAGGGTCGGTTTCCTTGCCGGTCACAGTGACCTCTTCATACATGGCGCCGCCTTCGGTCATAAAAGAATCTTTCGGCTTCCAGGTGAGTTGAGTCGTGACGTAATAGCGGCCCGGAGCGACATTCTCGAAAGTGAAGCGACCGGTCGATTCCGATTTTGTGGTGCGGGTGAGAGCGACATAATCGGGGTTCTGATCGAATTTCGTAAGCGACGACGCCGGAACGAATTTCGAACCGCCATAGAAATGCGCAAAGCGGGCTTGCGCATAGGCCGTCGCAGGCACAAGGCGAACGATTTCGCCCGCTGCATAACGCACATTGATTTGACCGTGCTTGTCTCGCAGAAACGCATGTCCATCGATCACGCCCTTGCCTGGGGCGTTGATGTAAGCCGCTTCCGCTGGATCGAAACGTGGCGCCGAGGCGTCGGGAGCAGCGCTGTTGCAGGCAGAAAGCAGCAAGGGCGACATAACGAAGAACACGAACGCACGCATGAAGGGCTTCTCCATTTACAAAGACGGCCATCAAATTGTTGGTGGACGCCGACTCTGAAAAATCGGCGGTTTAGCCTGTTTAGCTCCGATAATCCCCATTGATCGCGACATATTCTTTGGTGAGGTCGCAAGTCCAGACTGTCGCCGCCCCATCGCCAAGTCCGATGTCCACGCGCACGACGATGTCATCGCGCTTCATGATTGTCGAAACCTGCGCTTCATCATAGGCGGGATCGCGATGACCTTTGTGCGCAACGCGCACGTCGCCAAACCAGATGGCGAGCCGGTCTCGATCAGCTTCTTCGCCAGCCTTGCCGACCGCCATGACGATGCGGCCCCAGTTGGCGTCTTCACCCGCAATGGCGGTCTTCACCAAAGGCGAATTGGCGATCGATAGCGCGATGCGCTTTGCGGCTTTCGTGCTTACTGCGCCCTCGACTGTGATCTTGACGAACTTCCGCGCGCCTTCGCCATCTCTGACGACCTGATGCGCAAGATCGAGTAAGAGTTCGTCGAGTGCGCGCTTGAAATCCTTAAGTCTGCGATCGCCAGCCGCGTCAATTTTTGGCGCGCCACGCTGCGCGGCTTTCCCGGTCGCAAACAAAAGCAGCGTATCGGAGGTCGAGGTGTCGCTGTCGATCGTAATCGAATTGAACGAACCTTCGACCGATTTCGAAAGAAGTTTCTGAAGCGCCGGCGCTGCGATCGCCGCGTCGGTGAAAACGAAAGACAGCATCGTCGCCATATCCGGCGCGATCATGCCCGCGCCCTTGGCGATGCCGCCGAGGCGCACCTCGACGCCGTCGATCGTCGCGCTGCGCGTTGCGAGCTTCGGATAAGTGTCCGTCGTCATGATCGCGCGCGCGGCGTCCATCCATGCGTCCGGGCGCGCATTTTTCGCCAGCGTGTCCAGCAAGCCATCGAACTTCGACGCGTCGAGCGGTTCTCCGATGACGCCCGTCGAGGCGAGGAAAATCCGACGTTCGGGCGCTCCTGTCGCCGCGGCGACGAGTTTGGCCGAGAACTTCGCGGCCTCTTTGCCGGTCTTCCCGGTAAAGGCGTTCGCGTTTCCGGAATTTACGAGCAGCGCGCGCGCTTTACCGCCGCCGACGCGGGACTTGCACCAATCGACCGGCGCGGAGGGGCATTTCGATTTCGTGAAGACGCCTGCAACTTGCGTCCCTTCGTCGAAAAGCGCGAGCAGCACGTCGGTCCGCCCAGGATAACGCACGCCGGCCGCGCCTGTCGCAAAGCGCACGCCGTCAATCGGCGGCATCTCGGGGTAGGCGGTCGGCGCGAGCGGCGAGAGAGAGGCGGCGTGGGCCATGACGGAAGAAGTCCTTTTAAGGAGGGTTGCTCCGTGGGGTGTGACTGCGCATGGTTCGCTCGTCAAGAGGGTGTGGCTGGAGACGCGAAAAGTTTTAAACGCAACCGTCGATCTCATTGTTTTGGTCTTGGCCGACCGCCGTCGTCAAAATACTGTCAGACGGCGTCATTAGGCAGAAGAATGAATTTCTCCGTCTTGTAGCGGAAAACAAATTTGGGAAGGCGATATGACAAAACCCGAATTCGAAATCGGAATTGTAATGGCCGGCGCGATCTCCGCCGGGGCTTACTCGGCTGGCGTCATGGACTTCATTATGGAGGCGCTCGACGCCTACGAGGAAGCGAAGAAACAGCCGGACTGGGACGGGCCGACGCATGACGTTCGCATTCCCGTGCTGGCCGGCGCTTCCGCCGGCGGCATGACTTCGGCGATCTCAGCGCTGCACGCCTTCCGGGGATTGGACCACTTCTGGCCGAACCCCGAAGGACGTGAGCCGGACAGAACGCGCAACAGACTTTACTCAAGCTGGGTGAAAGACATTGACATCAAGCCTCTTTTGGCGACGAGCGATCTCGACGGCGACAAGGCCAAGGATGGGGTGAAGTCGGCGCTGTGTTGCGACGTCATCGATCAGATCGTCGAAGACGCTTTCAAGATTACCGGGCCGGTGAGGGAGCCCAATTGGATTGGATGCGGCGACGATCGGTCGCTTCGCGTTTTCATGACGCTCACCAATCTGCGTGGCGTGCCCTATTCGTTTCAGCTCTTTGGAACCAACGATCCCCGCCGTTATGGCATGCTGAATCATGGCGACTATCTCGAATTTAAGATCGGGGTCGCGCCGGCGCCGGCCGACGGGTCGCACGCCCTCGATATCCGCGACACTGCCGAAGGCGGCTGGGAGCTTTATCGCACCGCTGCGAAAGCGACCGGCGCGTTTCCAGTCGGTCTGAAGCCGCGTCTGATCGCAAGGACGCCGCTGGACTATAAATTTACCCTTCGCATCGGCCACGAGACTTCGTCGGGATTCGAACCGGTGTGGCCGGATGATTCGATCATGCGCGTCGATCCATACGACTTTGTATCCGTCGACGGCGGCACGATCGACAATGAGCCGCTGGAGCTGGCGCGCCGCTATCTCGCTGGCGCTGCGGGTCGCAATGAACGCAGTGGCGAGAGAGCGAACAAGGCGATTGTCCTGATCGCGCCCTTTCCCAACTTCCAGCAGACTCCTACAGAGGGGAAGAAGGACCGGATCATCGACGTCGTTCCGAGGCTTTTTTCGTCGCTGATCGATCAGGCGCGGTTCAAGCCGGATGAATTGGCTTTGGCTGTGGATGAGAACGTCTATTCCCGCTACATTATTTCGCCGGAGCGGACGACGAATCCCAATCCGGAGTCGAAGAAATATCCGATCGCCTGCGGCGTTCTGGGCGGCTTTGGCGGTTTCCTGCACGAATCCTTCCGGCGACACGATTATCTGCTCGGCCGGAGAAACGCGCAGGCCTTTCTGCGGTGGAATTTCACGCTTCCTGAAAACAATGAACGCTTCAGGGACTTCGAGACGGGACGCGACAAATGGTATGTGCGCGATCCCGTCACCGGCCAGCCGAAGAAATATGCGACCGCCGACGGCGATAAACTCGGCCTCCCGATCATTCCTTTGACGCCTGCGATGACGAAAGAAATCGTGATCGACGCGAGATATCTTCCCAACCCAAATTATTTCGATGAGGGAGGAGCCTGGGCCGATCTGACCGATCGGATCGAAGCGAGAGCCGAGAAAGTCGTGCGCACGCTTGTCGAGGTCGATTTCAGCGAACTGACGGACGGCATGTTAGGAGTGTTCAAACGCTGGGGAGCGATCCGTCTCGGAACCGATGTCGCGACTGGCAAGGCGAAGCAGGCCATAGCCGATGCGATTAACAACGTAAGGGAGGCCTTTTTCCCTTAAGCGCGGAAGGCGCCGCAAGCCTTTGCGTAGGGACGCCGTACGCAAAGACGCCTCGGACCAAAAAGTCCGAGGCGCGCACCGCTTCTCTTTTCTTCGATTACTTCTTCTTTTCTTCGGGCTTCGGGGCCTTGGCGGCGTCGCCCTTGCTGGCGTCAGCCGCAGGAGCGTCGCTTCTCTCGATCTTGGAGCCTTCGCGCAGCTTGTTGATGACTTCGGTCTGCGCCTTCTGCGCGACATAGCGCGCCACCTGATCGCGGACCTGCTCGAGAGGCGGGAACTGCTTCGCGCGCTTCTCGTCGAGCTTGATGATATGCCACCCGAACTGCGTTTTCACAGGCTCTGAGATCTGGCCCGGTTCGAGTTTGAAAGCGGCCTCGCCAAATTCGGGCACCATTCGGTCCTTGGTGAACCAGCCGAGATCGCCACCCTTGGAGCCCGGATCCTTCGACAGCTCGGTTGCGACCTTGGAGAAATCCTCTCCGGCCTTGATGCGCTTGAGCGCCGCCTTGGCCTCGTCCTCGGTCGCGACGAGGATGTGGTGAGCGTGAATCTCCGTTTCGGCCTTCTGATTTTTCGCGGCCTCATCGTAAGTTTGCTTTATGGCGGCCTCGGTCGTCGCCTCCTTGGCGATCTTGCCGAGCAGCGACTCCATGAGCGCCTTGTCGCGCATATAGGCCAATTTCTTGGCGAACTCCGGCGTTTCCGCCATTTTGTCGGCTTGCGCCTTTTGCACGACAAGTTGCTCGTCGACTAGAAAATCGAGAATGTAAGTCTCGCGCGCTTTGCCCTCCAATTGCCGTGGAAGGCCTGGCCCGAGATCCTCGAGCGCCAGCCTTACGTCTTCGTCCGTGATCTCGACGCCGTTAACCTTGGCGAGCACTTTGGCCTGCGCGGAGGTCGCGGCCGAGGCTAGCGCCATGAGAGCGCAAACGCTGATAATTCCTAGAACTTTACGACCGGAACGCGCGTTGTCGAGTACGTGACGCATGATTTTCTCCACAGATAGGCCCGGGGGCCAAAGCCGCCGCGATCACGGCCCTGCGGTCGTGAGAGACGAATCGGGCGTATCTATGCCCGAGCCAAGCATCCTGACAACCAGAAAAGGCCGGAATGGCTCTAAGAAATCGCGACTTCACCGATAATGGCGACGAATAGCTCTCGCACCGCGCGCTGCGTCTCCACAAGGTGAGCCTCGAGCCGCGCCAAGTCGGGCGCGTCGCTCGCCCGAAGCAACAGCTCCACAAGCCCGCGCGGCGCGTCCTTCGGTCGAAACTCGTCATCGATGGAAAGACGCAACAATTGCGTCAGCCCCTGATAAAGGCGCACCGCGGCGATCAGCGTTTCGGCCGCGGTTTGATCCAGTAGTCCCGCATTTTTGAGGCGCTCCAACGCAGCAGAGACAGTGGTGACAAGAATCTCCTCATGCTCATGGGCGTGGCGCAGAAGAAGGAATTGCGCGAGAAACTCAACGTCGATGAGGCCGCCGGCGACTTGCTTGATTTCCCAAGGGTTTTTGGAGCCCTTCTCCTTCTCAAGCAGTCGGCGCATCGACAGCACGTCGGCGCGCAGCTTCTCCTCGTCGCGCGCGCGCTTCAAAGATTGGCGAATCGCTGCTTCGACTTCTTGCGGCGAACGCCGGTTCGCCCGCCACAACGCGGGCGCGCGTCAGCGCCATGAGCTCCCACGTCCAGGCTTCGCTTTCCTGGTAATTTTTGAACGCTTGCAGGCTGACCGCGATCGGGCCCTTATTGCCCGAAGGACGCAGGCGGAAATCGACCTCGTACAGGAGCCCTTGAGCGGTCGGCGCCGAAAGCGCGGCGATCAGCCTTTGCGTCAGTCGCGCGTAATATTGCGCACAAGCGAGGGGACGCCCCTCGCCGATCGACTCGGCGTTGGGATCGGCGTCATAAAGCAACATGAGATCGAGGTCTGACGCGGCCGTCATCTCGCGCCCGCCGAGTTTGCCCATGGCGACCACGACAAGTCTGCCTCCCGCAATGCGTCCGTGCGCCTTGGTGAACTCAATCACGACGCGTTCGAGGAGGCTCGAAATCAGCACTTCGGCAAGTCTCGCATAGGCAAGCCCCGCCTGACCGACGGACAGCGTCCCAGTCAGGATGCGCACGCCAATCAGAAATTTTTGTTCCTGTCCGAATATGCGCGCCAGTTCGAGAACGTCTTCATAGGAACGGGCGTCGCGAAGCTGCGTTTCCAGTCGCGCCTCAATCTCTCCCGGTTCAGGGAACATGTTCGAAAAACGCTGGCTCCAGAACCGCGTCCAGCACGCGGGGCCGGCGTGCAATCGTTTCCGCGAGTTTGGGCGCGGCGCCCAGGATGGCGGTGATCAGGTGAAGCAGGCGCGGTTGCGAAACAAGGAGTGAGAAAAGTTGCACGCCCGCGGGGAGTTTCGAGATCAACCGATCGAAGCCGAGGAAAGCCTGGTCGGCGTTATCGGTTGCAGCCAGCGCTTCGAGAAGCGCCGGCGTAAGCTCAGTCAGCCGCTCTCTGGCGACGGTCGAACGCGTCGCCGGATAGCGCCCAAAATGCCAGCCCCGGATGGTTGCGGTGACTGTCTTCGGGTTAGCGAAGCCCATCCGCGCGAGCGTTTCGACTGTGTCGGGATCGTCGTCGTCGCCGGTGAAAACGAGGTTGCCGCCGCCCGATGAAAGTTCATGAGCGCTTTCGAACAGCTTCGAATAATGCGCCTGCACATTTTGCAAATGCTGGAGCAGCGTTTCGGAAAACTCAGCGAGCGAGGCGTAGCCCATCATCCGCCCGATGACGGCGACGCCGCTTTCGCTTGCGGGCAGCGTATGCGTCTGCTCGTCCGCGACCATCTGAATGCGATGTTCGACGTCACGAAGGAAAACATAGGCGGCGGCGAGATCGTCGCGTGCGTCTGGCTGGACCCAGCCGCTCGCGACGAGTTGATCGAGCATTTCGAGCGTCGCGCGTCCTCGCAGGCGAGGATCGCGTCCGCCGGTGATGAGTTGCTGCGTCTGCACGAAAAACTCAATTTCGCGAATGCCTCCGCGTCCGAGTTTGATGTTATGTCCGAGCACGGCCACGCTGCCGTGGCCCTTATGCGCGTGAATCTGCCGCTTGATCGAATGCACGTCGGCGATGGCGGCGAAGTCGAAGTATTTGCGCCAAACGAAAGGCGCGAGTTCCGTCAGAAATCGCTCGCCAGCCTCTATGTCGCCCGCGACGGCGCGCGCCTTGATATAGGCCGCGCGCTCCCAGTTTTGTCCCATGCTTTCGTAATAGCTGAACGCGGCTTCAAGCGGGATGGCGATGGGCGTCGCGCCAGGGTCCGGCCGCAGTCGCAAGTCGACGCGAAACACATAGCCATCCGGCGTGCGCTCACTCATGATCTTCACGACGCGCTTTGTCAGTTTTACGAAGAGGTCGATGTCCTCTTCGGGCGACGTGAGCCGCGCGCGGCTGCGGTCGAAGAATACGATGAGATCGATGTCGGACGAATAATTGAGTTCGAACGCCCCTTGCTTCCCCATCCCGAGGAAAATCCAACCGCTGCCTCGTTCAGGATTGCGCTGATCCGCGAGTTCGAGTTTGCCGGCGAGCGCGGCTTCGCGCAGGGTGAAAGCCACGGCCGCGGAAAGCGTCGCATCTGCGACGCGGGTGAGGGCGGCTGTTGCTTCCAGCGTTTCCCACGTCTTCGAGAGGTCCGCGAGAGCGATGAGAAGCGCCGCCTCCTGCTTGACCTGTCGTAGAAAACGCATCAATTCCGCTTCGTTTGAAAGCGTTTGCGCGCGCGTTTCTTCGATCAATGTCTCGATGCGAGAGGAGGGGTCGCTTCGTAATATATTTGCGAGCCGAGCGGGGTCGCGCGCAGCGAGATCGGCGAGGTAAGGGGACGACGCGAAAACGCCTTCGAGCAGAGCCCGAGCGTCGGGGCGCTCGGCGATTAACGTCGTCAGGGGCCTATCCGCCAAGTCCGCATCTTTTTCGAGAATACGCGCCAGCGCATTGCGCGCCGCCTCGGGATCGAGCGGCTCGATGATCGTTTGCGCGCGAGCCAGAAGGCTTTTCTCGTTTATGGCGGTTTCGAGCGACAAGCCGGCATTCCCTAAGACGCGAAAATTCAGATGAGGGCGCGCCTGATCGAGGTATAGTCCGCTCCCGTTTTCAACGCATCCCCCGAGGTCGAAGGTCACCCATGCCGGACAAGGACGCCGCCGCATTATTGGAGAGAATTGCGCTGGCGCTCGAGCGCCTTGCCCCGCCACCGTCCCCCGCGCCGGATTTCGCGGCTGCCGAGGCCTTTGTCTGGCGCGCGGCGCGGAGCGAATTCGCCGGCGTTGGCGAGATCAATCGTGTGGAGATGGGCCTCCTTGCGGGCGTCGATCGCCAACGCGACCAGCTGTTCTCGAATACCGAACGTTTCGCGCAAGGGCTGCCCGCCAACAATGCGCTGCTGTGGGGCGCGCGAGGCATGGGCAAATCCTCGCTTGTGAAGGCCGTACATGCGGCGCTCGCCGAGCAGGGGTCATTGAAGCTCATCGAAATCCATCGCGAAGACATTGAAAGTCTGCCGGTTCTTTTGGGGCTGCTGCGTGACGCGCCTTATCGGTTTATCGTCTTTTGCGACGACCTCACTTTCGATGGGACCGAGACGAGTTACAAATCCTTGAAGTCCGCGCTGGAGGGCGGGGTCGAGGGACGTCCGAAAAACGTCGTGTTCTACGCGACCTCGAATCGTCGCCATTTGCTACCGCGCGACATGATGGAGAACGAGCGCTCCTCCGCAATCCATCCAGGCGAGGCGGTCGAAGAGAAGGTCTCGCTCTCGGACCGTTTCGGTCTGTGGCTCGGATTCCATAACTGCACTCAGGACGAATATCTCGAAATGGTGTTCGGCTACGTTCGCCGTTACGCGCTCGATGCGCCGGAGGAGACGATCCGCGCGCAGGCGCTCGAATGGTCGATCACGCGCGGCGCGCGGTCCGGCCGCGTCGCATGGCAATTCATTCTCGATCTGGCCGGGCGGCTGGGGAAAAGGCTCGATTAGAGAGCTGTCTCCCCGCAACATTATTTAATTTTCCAGATCGGGGCGCTGGCTTGCGGCTATTCGGCGTCGCGATACCACTTCGGCATCATAATGATGCAATTTGGATTGAAGCCAGCCTTCTTCAATACGTCCACCACCGCAACAACTTTGTTTTGCTGAAGATCGATCACGGATACGGAGCCGTCGCTCATATCGGGAAGATTGAGGAGGCTGTTCTGCACGAAGACATAGCGGCCATCGGGCGAAAACACGAAGTGATGCGCGCCTGCGGCCGTGGGAATTTCGGCGAGGAGTTTGGGGCTATACGGATTCGCAATGTCGAAGATATTCAAGGCGCCGGGCTTCGCCGTCGTCACGTAAAGACGATCCCCCTTGTCGTTGAAGTCCATTTCGAGCGGCACGCCTTGCTTTTGCGGCGCGAAATCGAAGACCTGTCTGAAATCGAAATCCTTGCTTTCCGGCCGCCAGGTTGCGGTCCAGATGACGCCGCCGAACATATTTGTGATGAAGGCGGTTTGCGGTTCGCGCTTGGGAATGAATGCGACCTCGACCGGCGCTTCGCCGGAGGGCGAAGGTTTTGCCGACAGCTTGTGCGTCGATAAAACTTTCTGCGTGCTCGCTTCGATGACGGTGACCGTTTCTCCGGCGTCTTTCATATTTGTCGGGCTGATCGTGCTCGTCACGAAAAGCCGATCGAGCCCGTCATTTAGCGTAACGCCGTGGGGATTCCTGATGAAAGGCGCATCCGGACCGGGCGCGGAGATAACGCTGAGGGGTTTATCCGTCTGCGCATCTCCGACGATGATGTTGCTGGAGCCCATGCAGCTCAGATACCAGCGTTTGCGATCATGCGAGAAGGCGACGTCTTCGCCGACCTTGCAATCGGGAACGGAGACGATTGTCGGGGCGTCGGGGAATTTCGCGAGATCGTAGACGTATAACTCGCTGTGTCCGAGCGACGTCACATAAGCCTTGGTGACGGCCTTGTTGTAATAAATGTGATGGGCGATGAAGTCGGGGGGCAGCGCGACATCCTTGACGATTGTGTTGAAGGTCGCCGATGCGGGATCGACGTCTATGATGGCGATGCCCTCGCGGCGATTTTGCTCGGTCGCCTTGCTCTCGTAATTCATCGCGGCGAGCATTTCGCATCGCGCGACCCCGGGCGCCAAAAGGCTTAGGGTGAGGAGCGATGGCAGAGCCTGCTGTTTGATCCAACGATGTCCGATGTTCATGGCGGAACTCCCTTTGCGCCGCGGCGTCGCGGTTGGCTATTCGTTAGACCAGTCTATTAGTGCTCGCTGCATAACGCGCGTCTCTGCGTTTCGCGCGTGATGCAGCGCTATTTCTTGCAGTAGCCGAGCAAAACTTCGTCGAGGAAGGCGCGAAGCGGCGCGGCGGACCGCTCGACCTTCATGCGCAGCAACGCGCCCTGCCACGCGTTCGTCAAAATATCCGCCATGGCGCGCGCGCTGCGGTCGCTGCGCACGCTTCCTTCTTTTTGTGCGCGGACAAGTCCGGATTCGAGAAGGTCGCGATAGCGATCGACGGCCTTTTTCAGAGCAGTGCGCGCCGCCTCGCTGGTGTCGCCGATTTCGCCCATGAGATTGCCAAGCAGGCATCCGCCCGCGAAATCGCCGCTTTCGAGATTTGTGATCAAAGTTTTGAAATAGGCCTCAATCGCCGAAAGGCCGTCGGCTTTCGCCTCAAGATGCGCATTCAGTTCCTTGATGAAGGGCTCGATATAATGCTCGACGGCCTGGACGCCGAAATCTTCTTTGCTCGCAAAATAGTAATAGAAAGAGCCCTTCGGCACTTTCGCTGCGGCGAGCACCTCGTTGAGCCCCGTGCCGTGATAGCCCTGTTTCAGGATCAGCGCGACGCCATGATCGAGGATGTGGCGTTTGGTGGAATCGATGGAGCGGCGGTCAGACATAGAAGCTGGATACGACCAGTCGTCTAGTATGTCAAGCCGAGCGCATATCGGCGGGCTCTTGGACAGCGCCGGGAAGAGCGCCGCAAAAAAACAGCCGCGCTTTGCGGCGCGGCTGGGGAAATCTGCGTGAAGCGGCCGAAGGCCGCGACCTTCAGCGGATCACGTAAGGCAGCAGCCCCAAAAAGCGCGCGCGCTTGATGGCCTGGGCCAATTCGCGCTGCTTTTTCGCCGAGACGGCGGTGATGCGTGAAGGAACGATCTTGCCGCGCTCGGAGATGTAACGCGAGAGCAGGCGCGTGTCCTTATAGTCGATCTTGGGCGCGTTGGCGCCCGAGAAAGGGCAGGACTTGCGGCGACGGAAGAAGGGACGGCGAGGCGCTGTGGTCATCAGAATTCCTCCCCTTCAGCCTTGGCGTCGTCGCGGCGCGGGCGGCGCTCCGGACGGTCGCCACGATCGCCTCTGTCGCCACGGTCGGGACGCGGGCCGCGACGGTCGCCGCGATCATCGTCGTCGCGCTTGCGCAGCTGCGCCGACGGGCCTTCTTCGAGCTCATTCACGCGCAGGGTGATGAAGCGCAGAATGTCCTCGCTGAGGCCTTGCTGGCGCTCCAGTTCGGTGATCGCCGCTGGCGGCGCGTCGATGTTGAGGAGGGTGAAATGCGCCTTGCGGTTCTTCTTGATCCGATAGGCGAGGGACTTGACGCCCCAATATTCGGCCTTGCCGACCGTGCCGCCGAGCGAGGTGACGATCGTCTTGAATTGCCCGGTCAGAGCTTCCACCTGTTGCGGCGAAATATCCTGTCGGGCAAGGTAAACATGCTCGTAAAGAGCCATTGTCTCTTGCCTTTCCTTTTGCCGCGAGCCGTCCTGGCGCAGAGCCCTTCGAGCCTCAGGAAAGGCTCGAACAGGGAAGTTCGAAGGCGGAGACACCGGAAGACGGGCGATTGAACCCTCTTTGGGACGAGCCCCAAAGCCTTCCGTTCAGCCCCCGGCCGGGAACGTCGCGAAGCGCGCTTTATAGCCGCATTTGCGCACAGCGCAAGGGGCGCTGGCCGTCTTGCAGTTGGAAGGCTTGGCCATGTATGGTCGCCACGCGATCGGAGGACGGTGAAATGCGTGACATGCGGCGAAAATGCAGCGTCCTGGCGGTCGTATTGGCGGCCTGCGTCTTGCTCTCCGCCTGTGACAAATGCGGTGGCCTGCAAGAGCTGCGCTATCCCGGCGGACCGAAGGTCTGCTCCGACGAGAAGGCGCGTTGAGGGCCCCGCGCAAAGCCATATTTATATCTTTCCTTGAGCCGCGCACCTCCGACGCAGGGCGATGTCACGAGCCTCCCATTTCTTCGAGATGAAGCGGCGCGGCGAGAAAATCGTCGTGCTCACCGCTTATGACGCGCCGACCGCACGGATCGAGGCCGAGGCGGGCGTCGACATTATTCTCGTCGGCGACAGCGTCGGCACAAATGTGCTGGGCTATTCGCATGAGCGCGAGGTGACGCTCGCCGACATGACCCATCACATCGCCGCCGTGCGGCGCGGGGCGCCTTCGGCTTACATCATCGGTGATTTTCCTTACGCGACCTATGTCACGCCCGCGCAGGCGCTGGAAAGCGCAAGAGCGTTGCGCCATGCCGGCGCGGACTGCGTGAAATTCGAGGGCGCGCGCCCCGAACTCGTGCGAGCGCTTGCCGCGCAAGGCTTTGCGGTCTGCGGCCATATCGGCCTCGAATTGCAGCATCAGGCGGAGAAGCGCCGCCAAGGCAAAACCGCGGAGGCGGCGCGCAAACTGCTCAACGACGCGCTGGCGCTCGATGCCGCAGGGCTGACGTTTCTGGTGCTGGAGCTCGTGCCGCAGGAACTCGCCGCGCGCATCACGCAAAGCATAAGAGGCCGCGACGATTGGCATCGGCGCCGGAGCCGCGACCGACGGGCAAGTGCTTGTCGTCAACGATCTCGTTGGACTCAATGCGCGCGAGTTCAAGCACAATCGTCGTTATGCGGAGATCGCCAAGAATTTGCGCGAAGCGATCGGCGGTTACGTCCACGATGTGCGCGCGGGACGCTTTCCCGGCGCGGAGCACGCCTTCAAAATGGCGGAAGATGAGCGCGCCGCCTTTGAGCGCAAATAACGCTCACTTCGGCGAAGCGCCGATCGCAGCAAAAAACAAAGCCAGCTTGTGTGCGCGCCATTTCTTGTGGCGCACCATTTAAGGTCCCATTGGAGGGACGACCCATGCCAAAGACGATCCTATATCTGTCGCTTTGCTCGCTTTGGGCAATTTCGCCCGCTGGAGCGAACGCCGCTGGCTTCGAATGCCAACAGTCGAGCTTCAGTGAAAAACTGAATGAATTGAGCCTTGGCCGCATTAGCCAAAGCGGCAAAGTGTTCTTCCTCGCCGGCCCATCGAAGCAGAAAGCCTCGTGTCCATCGTCGGACAAGATGTGCGAAACCAAGTCTTATCTGGTCAACAACGACGAAGTTCTCGTCGCGCCCGCCCCAGGCGACTACCTCTGCGCCGCCTATAAACCAGCTAAGGGGGACGAGACCATTGGATGGCTTCCAAGAGGCGCCGTAACGCTTATTACGGATCCTCCCAGGAGCCCTGGCGAATGGGTCGGCGCATGGCGCGCCGATGCGGAAACGAGAATCAAAATATCTTCGCGCGGAGCCGATAAACTGGAGGTATCGGGCGACGCCACTTATGGCGCGAGCGATCCCGAACGAGTTCGCCGCGGCGCCGTCAATATGGGAAACCTCAGCGGCGTCTATGTCCCGAAGAACGGAATGATCGGCGTCGGCGAAAACTACGACGGATCGCAGCCGCCAAGAGAAGGGTCCGATTTCGGATGTGAAGCGCGGCTTCGTTTACTAGGACGTTATCTTGTTGCGGAGGATAACATGCAGTGCGGCGGAATGAACGTCAGATTCAATGGAATCTACGTGCGACGAAACGGCGGCAAATGAGACGATGCGGCGTCGGCTGTCCTCGGCGACAAAAGTTTTCGAGGATGCAAGTCGGGGCGTTTTTGTAATACAAGGCCGTCCATGAGCGCCGCTAAATCGTCCCTCGAAACGCCCATTGGCCTGTTGCTCGTCAATCTTGGCACGCCAGATGGCGCAGATGTCGCGTCCGTGCGGCGGTTCCTTGGTCAATTCCTCTCGGATCCGCGTGTCGTCGAGATTCCGCGACTTCTATGGCTGCCGGCCCTTTACGGCGTCATTCTCAATACGCGTCCAGCGCGTTCCGCACGGGCCTATGACGCCATCTGGGACAAGGAGAAAAATGAAGGGCCGCTGAAAGTCGTTACGCGCGCACAGACCGAAAAGCTCGCCGCGAGGGCCGCGCAGGGCGCCTTTGGCGCAGGCGTCCGGGTCATTGTCGATTTTGCCATGCGCTATGGGACGCCGGCCATCGACGCTCAGATTGACTCGCTTCGCGCCAAGGGATGCGAGCGTATTCTTGTCATGCCGCTCTATCCGCAATATGCGGCCTCGACCACTGCGACCGTCTTCGACGCCGTCGCGGCGACGCTGAAGCGGATGCGGCTTCAGCCGACGCTGCGCTTTACGCCGCCTTATTACGACGACCCCGTCTACATAGAAGCGCTCGCAGATAGTATTCGCACTGCGCTGGCGGCGCTCGATTTCGAACCGGAAGTCATATTGACGTCGTTTCATGGACTGCCCCGGGCGCAGATCGATCGAGGCGATCCTTATCAAATCCACTGCGAGACCACTTGGCGTCTCTTGCGCGAGGCGCTCGGCCTGGCGCAAGAGAAATTTCTGCTGACTTTTCAGTCGCGTTTCGGACCTGCGAAATGGATCCAACCCTACACGGCGGAAGTCGTCGCCGATCTCGCCAGGAATGGCGTGAAGCGCATCGCAATCGTGACGCCGGGTTTTTCCGCGGATTGTCTCGAAACGATTGAGGAGATCGGCGTTGAAATACGAGACGTGTTTCTTGGCCACGGGGGCGAGAAGTTTGCGCGCATCTCATGTCTCAACGATAGCGACGCGGGCATGCGCGTCATAGAGGCTATCGCGCGTCGCGAGCTTTCGGGCTGGGTGTGAGTCGCTCGTTCAGACGCCTCACCGCTCGGAAAAGCGTTTCATCACGCCCCTCAAAGGCTCGAAGCGAAACCTCACCTCATGGCGCCCTTCCGGCACCGCGACGGCCCGGAACATCACATTTGCGCGAAGGATCGGCGTCTCCCGGCCGTCGACCTCGGCGATCCAATAAGGATGCCATACGTCGTTCAACACCACATAGCCGCCGCCCGGCGGCGCACTGGCGTCGATCACGATCTGCGTGTTTTCATAGGAGAGGATGCGCGCTCGCGGTTCTTCGCCATTGGTGCGCTTGTGGCAAATGGGCGTTTCTTCCAGCAGGACCGTCTCGCGAAAATCGACTTCCGGCCAAACGCCGTCTCGCATCATTTTCTCGAAATCGGCGCGCAAGGCGCATGTGGGCAATAACACGCGCGGCAGAGCGCGCGGATTCTCGTAGACATAGGCGTCCTTCGTGCGCGCGATGAAATTCAGATCGCCGGGCTTCAAATTCTTGTCGATCTGTTCGACGGGAACGCCTGTCGCGATATAGCGAAGACCCAAAAGGTCATAGAGCGGCGAGCGATAGGACGGCGCGAGCTTTGAAAATACGCGTTGCTCCGGCAGGGCGACATGGTCGCCGGCGCCGGTCGCGTCTTCGAAGAGTTTCAGGCGGATTGGATTGTAGCCGAGGTCATGATCGAGATTATGGACGAGGCTCGCGTTCGGCCAATGGAAGTCGATCGCGGCGAGTTCGACGCGATCACGTCGATCTGGCTCCGTGTTCGCTCGGAGACGTTCGCGCAGCAATGCAATCGTGTCGTTCTTGCTGTCGGCGCGAAGAACGTCGAATTGCGCAGGAGGCAGCGCCGTCGATTCATTCGGCTTATTGCTGATCGCGAGATCGAGCGTCATCACCGCGCCAATGAGCAGAAGCAGCGCCAAGCCGCTCTTTCGCGCAATGTCTTTCGCGAAAGCGATTACCGCGAAGGCGATCGTGAGGAACGCGGCGCTTTCCGCAAGCGGAGCAGCCGCGGCGGCCATGCGATCTTTCAATATTGCGATGAGACAAGCGGCGCCCAATAGCGCAATGGCGCCCGCCGCCAACCATGCAAGGCGAAGTTTTTCCTCTCCGTCGACGATGAGGTTGACGCTATAGCCAGCCAAAATCGCGAGAATGGCGCAGAGCGGGAAGGTTGCGTCCGCTGGCCGGCGGAAAAGGTCGACGCCGGGAATATGGAACATGAATTCGAAAACGGGCGTGTAGCGGCCGAGCGCATAAAACGTCAGCAGCAATGCGGCGACAGCAAAAAATCGTATCTCTTTATTTGCGAGAAATCCGCGCCGAAAGGCTGCGAGCAGCGCCAGCAACGGCAGGGCGCCGATGTAAATGTCGGTCATATTGCGGGCAAGATAGATGTCGGTCGTCCCGAAGGCGGCCGAGGGCGGGCCCCAAAAGTCCTTCAAGGGACCGTCTGTTCCAAACAGATTTGCGCTTATCAACGTCAGGAAAGAGCCGGGCGGCAAGGAGCCCTTGAACGCGCCGTCAAGGTCGATGGCCGGGCGATTGGAGTTTGCGGCGAGATCCAGCGTCCACAGAAGCGGCAAGGCGATGATCGCGACGCCGCAAAAAGCGCCGGCGGCGAGCGGCGCAATCGCCGTGACGGCTTTTTCTCTGTCAGCCGCAACGCGAAACAGCGCATAGGCCGAGAGAATGAAAACCGACAGCAATGCAATCTGATCGCGTCCCAGCACAAGGAATGCGGCTGCAACGCCAGCCGCGGCGCCGTAGGCAACGGAGCGCCGATCCAACGCGCGAGCGAGGAAAAACAAGCGTGACTGGAAACCAGGAAAGGCTCATCACTTGGCCGGTGTGCTGAATGCGCCAAGCGGCGGACCCGCCGAAGGCGAAGGCCAATGCCGCGACGAGCGCTCCGGCGGCGCCCCAACCGCGGTCGCGAAAATAGAAAATGAGCGCAAGTCCGCCCATCATCAGCATGGCGAATATGATTCCGTCTTCGAGCTGAAACGAAGGTTCGGGAACGATTGCGGCGGCGATCAGAAAAAACGGCGAGAAAATCAGCGATTGAGGATCGGCGATTTGCGGAGAGCCGGCGAAAACATTCGGCGTCCAGAATGGCGACTGCCCGCTATGCAAGGCATGGGCGAGGAAAGCGAATTGCGGCTGAAAATGCGCCTTGGCGTCCCAGGGAATCGTGACCGCGCCGGAAAGCCACGGATAGGCGAGCGCCATTGCGCAGACGAGAAAGATCGCCGCCGCAGCGCGATAGTCGCCGATCAGGGAAAGACGCCGCTCGATCACCCCGTTTTTTCTCCTGCCGCATCCGGGTGTTACATAACCGCTTCATGCGAGAGCGCAAAATTCGGGGAGACGCAAAAAACGGCCTCGCTCGGAAATCCGAACGAGGCCGCCAATCCGGCTGAAAGAGGCTTGTGAAAAGACTGACGCTGATTTGTCGCGTTATGGATCTAGCGCCGACGCCTGAAAACCGCTTTACGCAACGCTTACAAAATCAATCGAAAACGGCGCCGAGAGCCGCGCCAAGGAGGCCGACGACGATGGCCGCGGGCAGGATCGCATGGCCGCCGATCAACAAGGCGCCAATGATGCCGCCGATAACGGCCGCAACGCCGCCGCCGATCAGTTTTCCGGTGTACTTTTCTTGCTTTTCCGAGACGGCGTCGCCGCCGCTTTTCGTGACGTTGTTGGACATCGCGTCTCTCCGTGATTGATTGGCAATCGCCTCATCACGCTGGCCTTGTAGCAGCCTCATGTGAGGGGTTGATGAGGGTTCCATGAAGAGATCGTGAGAGTATTTTGAAGGTCCGATGAGAGGTTCTCGACGTTTTGCCGACAGCGCCCGCGCAAACCCCCCGGTCGAAGCGACCGAGGGGTTTGCCTTCCCAGGGAGCGGGAGAGATTAGGAGATTGATGTCGCGGCCTATTTGCGCGGCGCGACCAAGCGTCATCAGCTCATAAGCAGCTCTGAGCCTTCCTTGCCGAGCAGCCTGTGGACGTTAAGCAAGAGCTGCAACACGACGCCGAACACGCCGAGCGCCATCCAGCCGAAGAACACGAAGCCCCAATGCAGCGGAGCGACGAACAGTTCTTCCATGAACCAGAAGGTGTGGCCCCACTCGTTCAGACCAACGTTCGGGATGATCATGAACGGGCCGATGGCGACAATGAGATAAGCAAGCGAATAGCCCTTGGAGAAATAGGGTATGCGCGTCTTGGCGTGGAAAAAGCAGCCGACGGCGAAGATCGAATAGATCGGATAGCTCATGTAGAACTCGATGATGTGCGACGGCGTGAAGTCCGTGTCGCGAATCACCGTCATGTGCCAGGTGCCGTCCTGCTCCGTGAAGAAGCTCGCGCCCCAGTAAATGGCGACTGCGTAGAGCACCAGCCATTTGGCGTTGTCGACGATCGCCTTCATTTCCTGACGCGGCGTTACGGCCGACATGTCCCGCACGCGCGTTTTCCACAAATAGCCCGCGAGGCCCAGACCCGCGACCAGTTCCAGCGGAATTTCCGTCCACAGGATCGACAGCCAATAGGTCTGGAATTCGGGCGCAAAGGAGTCGAGACCCGCGCGCCAGCCGAAAATCTGCTCGTAAATGCGCACAATCAGATAGAAGCAGTTCAGTCCCGCCAATCCGAACCACAAAGGCTTCAGGTCGACTATGACGTCTGGCCGTCCGACTGCGCCGGCGGCCGTTTCTGTGCTCAAGCTCATTTTTATTTCCTCCAGTGAACCGGGATGGTTCCGGTGCGCTGAGAGTGAGCGCCGTCAGAAATCATTGCAGCGTGGCCGGTTTGCCAATATTATGGCAAAGTTAGCCAGCAGCTTTGCCGCTAACAATGCAAAGTCTGCCACGGACATGCAAAAATGGACATTGTCGTACTTGCCTTCAACGGTTGCCTGGGTTCCGGACTTTTCGGCGCGGTCGATATGTTGACGCTCAGCCGGCGCATGATTTCGAAGAAGGGACAGCCGCAACCATACCGGGTTCTGACCGCGAGCTTCGATGGCCGTCCGATCGAAGACGGCAATGGGCGCAGGCTGCAGGTCGATGCAAGCTTCGGCGAAATTGCTTCATGCAGCGCGATTATCGTTCCCGGTTTTGTATGCGAGGGCGATCAGTCGCTTCCGGTGACGCCGGAGATCGGGGCCGCAGCCGCTTGGATAAGACATCAACATGCGCTTGGCGCGATCGTCTGCGGGTCCTGCAATGGCGTCTTCTTGATTGGGGAAGCGGGGTTACTGGACGGGCGCCGCTGCACCACGACGTGGTGGCGGCACGACGAACTCAAGAATCGCTATCCCCGCGCCGATGCGGCCTGGGGAGCGCCGTTGATCGAAGACCGCAATGTCGTGACCGCCGGCGGGCCATTGTCGTGGATCGATCTGTCGCTGCATGTCATACGCGCCTTGTGCGGCGTTGCGGCCGCCAAGACAGCCGCGGATTTCACGGTCGTCGATACGGTCCCTTCGACGCAAACCATCTATGTTCCGCCGGGACATCTGGCGGCTTCAAATCCCTTTCTGCTCGTGGCCGAGCACGCCGTGCGCAACGCCGGCGACGAGTCGTTGACAGCTCGGGCTCTCGCGCGCGCGCTGGGCGCATCGGAACGAACTCTGCACCGCCGCCTTAAGGAGGCGTCGGGCGAAACCCCCAAGGCGTTCATTGATCGCGTTCGCTTCGAAGGCGCCAGAATCCTTTTGGAGACGACCGCGCATTCCGTGAAGCAATTGGCGGCGAGTTCCGGCTATTCCGACGAAACGAGCTTTCGGCGCGCATTCCATCGGTATTCGGGAATGACGCCGGGCGCCTACCGCACATGGGCGCGGGCTCGGGGAAAGTAGCGGCCTGAGGCGTCGCTTTCGCTTCGCGCAAAAGCCATATAAGTTGCGCCGCCATTGAAACAGGCGCGCCAAACCGGCGCAAAGACCTGACGAATCAATAGGGAGCGACATCAAGTGACTGGAGCATTGGATACAACCGGGCGGTCGACGGCGAGCGTCAACCTTCTGGCGGGCGAAATTGTGGATCGTCTCGCCGCGGGAGCAGACCGTTATCGCGTCGCCGTATCGCGCGGGAGCCTAGGCGAATTGCTGATCGACGCCGGGGCCAAGACGGCGGGAGGCGTCGACGCAGGTCTTCTACTCACCGAAATTTGCATGGGCGGATTGGGCCGCGTCACGATCTCTCCGGCGCCGGGCGTCCCAAAATGGCCGTTCTGGCTCACCGTCTCCAGCAATGACCCGGTGGTCGCTTGTCTCGCAAGCCAATACGCCGGTTGGAGTTTGAGCCACGAAAAATTCTTTGCGTTAGGCTCTGGGCCGGGACGTGCGCAAGCTCGCGTCGAGCCGCTGTTCAAAGAGTTGTCCTATGCCGACAAGGCAAATCGCGTGACGATCGTGCTCGAAAGCGGCTCGCCGCCGCCGCCGGAAGTCGTGACCAAAGTCGCGACCGCGGCCGGCGTCGATCCTAAAAACGTCGCCTTCATTTATGCGCCGACGCAAAGTCTCGCGGGCAGCGTCCAAGTCGTTGGCCGCGTGCTGGAAGTTGCGCTGCATAAGGCGCATGAATTGCATTTTCCGCTCGAAGACATCGTCGATGGAATTGCAACGGCGCCCTTGTCGCCGCCGCATCCGGACTTCGTGCAGGCGATGGGGCGAACGAATGACGCGATCATTTACGCGGGTCGCGCGCATCTGTTCGTCAAGGGCTCGGCCGCCGCCGCGCGTGAACTCGCCGAGAAATTGCCGAGCAGCAATTCGCGCGACTATGGCCGCCCCTTCGCCGAGATCTTCAAGGCTTACAAGGGCGATTTCTACAAGATCGATGGAAGCCTGTTCTCGCCGGCCGAAGCGTTGGTGACGGCGGTCGAGACAGGCGAAACTTTCCGCGCCGGAGCGATCAACGAAAAACTGCTCGATGCCTCTTTCGGCTGAGGCGCGGTCGAACGAAGAGCATAGAACGCTGCGCATCGCCGTTTTCACCGACAAGCTCGATTGGCATGTCGAGGAAACGGCGCGCGCTTTCAAAAAACTCGGCGCACTCGCCATTCCGGTTCGATTGGCCGCATGCAGGATCGATGCGACGCGTCCCTTCGGCCTCGCTATTCCCGGCTTTCGCGCCGCCCCGCCGGATGGGGGCGTCGTGCGCGCCATCGGCGATGGAACGCTGGAAATGATCACCATGCGGCTTGGCGTTTTGCATGCGCTCGCGTCGCTTGGCGTTCCGCTTGTCAACGACGCGCGCGCAATCGAGCGCTGCACGGATAAGGCAATGGCGAGTTTTCTCCTGCAGCGCGCCGGCGTTCCGACTCCGACAACGTTCGTAACGCAATCGCTCGCTCAGGCTCGCTCGATCGTGCGCCGCGAATGTCGCAAAGGTCCGCTTGTGTTGAAACCATTGTTTGGCGCACAGGGATGGGGACTGCGATTGATCCGCGACGAACGATCCTTGCCCGCGCCCGAAGACATCGGCGGCGTCTATTATTTGCAGAGATTCGTTGCGCCGAGCATGAAGCCTTTCGAAGACAAGCGGATTCTTATCTCACGTGGAAAAATAGTGGCCGCAATGTTGCGACGCTCCAACTATTGGATCACCAATGTGAGACAGGGCGCCAAACCCATCGCCATTGAACCGACCCTTCAAGAAGAAGCCGTCGCTCTGCGGGCCGCAGAAACTCTTGGCGCCGACTTCGCGGGCGTGGACCTGATCGCCGAGAGCGATGGCGCCCCGCTCGTCTTGGAGGTGAACAGCATGGCGGGCTGGAGCGGTTTGCAAAGCGTCACTCCTTTTTCAATTGCCGAACGGCTGGCCTCAGACGTTCTTGCGGCAATCGATGCATCCCGCTCTCGCTCATGAACGGAGCGCCTCTTCTCTCAGATCAACTGGCTCGCGCTTTCGTTATGGCCTGCGAAGACGAACTCAGGTCGCCAAAGCCCGGCAACGTCCACGTCTTTGCGTCCGGCCATGGGATGGAGGCGGAGCATTTTCTCGCGAGCGCCAGCGCCGCGGCTCCGGCTCTCACTGCGCCCGACGCAAGCGTCGGCCAACGAATCTTCCGCGCCGTCGAGGCCACTTGGGCGCGCGTCGGGATGAACACCAATCTTGGAATTCTTCTTTTATGCGCTCCCATCGCGCACGCCGTTCTCCGGCAATACGGCGTGAACTTGCGAGAGCGTGTCAAAAAAGCGCTCCAAACTCTCGACCGCGAGGACGCCGAGTGGGCGTTTCGCGCCATCGTCCGAGCTTCACCGGGAGGCCTCGGCGCTGCGCCGCAGCACGACGTTTTCGAGCCGCCGCGAGTCAGCTTGTTGGACGCAATGCGGTCCGCGGCGCATCGCGATCGGATCGCTTATCAATATGCGAGCGATTTCGAGGACATTTTTGAGACAGGGTTTATCGCGCTTGCTCGGGCGCGCGCGTCGGATTGTGATGAAAACATCAGGACCTTGAGGGTTTATGCCGCGTTTTTGAGCGCCTTTCCCGATACCCATATCGTCAGGAAGTTCGGGGACGCCGTCGCCGCGGATGTTATGCAGGAGGCGCAAGAATTTAAGGCCGCGATCGAGGGCGAACCCGACCAAGGCGCAATTACGAAGGCGGCGCTGCAATGGGATCGTTCTCTCAAGGAACGAGCGTTAAATCCAGGCACTAGCGCAGATTTGACGGTTGCAACTCTTTTTGCCGATTATGCCGCCCGCATCTTGGCAAACGCGGACAAAAATGGTTGAGTCCGCGCCGCGCGAGAGGATCTCGCAGCGATCGGGTCGGCGGTCTGGGGAGGCCGGACGCCGCAACGACCTCTTGAGGAGGGGGCGCCTGCCGCAAGATTGCGGGCGGGCGGCACATTCAGTTTTTTTGGAAAGGAAACGACATGGCCTTGATTAACAAAATGATGGTCGGCAAGTCGCTCGTCGGCGAGGGCAACGAAGTCGCTCACATCGATCTGATCATCGGACCGCGCGGCTCGGCTGCGGAGCTGGCCTTCGCGAATGCGCTCGTCAACAACAAGGACGGCTTCACGACGCTTTTGGCGGTCGTGGCTCCGAACCTTCTGTGCAAGCCGGCGACGATCCTTTTCAACAAGGTCACGATCAAGGGCGCCAAGCAGGCGGTCCAGATGTTTGGCCCGGCGCAGCATGGCGTCGCCAAGGCTGTGGCCGACAGCGTTGCGGAGGGCGTGATCCCCGTGGCCGAGGCCGACGATCTGTTCATTTCGGTTGGCGTGTTCATTCACTGGGACGCCAACGACGACAAGAAGATCCAGGACTATAACTATCAGGCGACGAAGGAAGCGATCGCCCGCGCGGTGAAGGGCGAGCCGAAGGCCTCCGAGGTCGTGGCTCAGCGCAACACCGCCAAGCATCCCTTCGCCCCCAATTGAGACTGAGCGAAGTTCAAAACATCCGGGGAGCCGCAAGCGGCTCCCCTTCGTCTGAAGTTGCGCGGTAGCTGGAAGCTGCATGCGCCAGGCGCTCAGTTTGCCGTCTTGTCATATGGCGTCAAAGGTGATCGAGTCGGTTCTGTAGCAGCCGTGTCCAAAGCTCCACGAGCGTGGCGAGCCCGACGCTCGGTTTGCAGAAAATGCTGAGAGTGTGGACGAAGGCAGAGAGAATTTGGGGGAGGCTCTCGCGGCGAAATATAGGCAGCGCGCCGCTGGGATGCGAAACATACCGAAAGGGATCGAACATGGCCTCGATTTTGGACACGATTTTGGGTGCGCTTTTCCCGAAATCCGCTCCCGCGTCTTTCGCGGCGAGCAAGGGAACGATGGGTGTCGGCGAGTCGCTGGTCGGCGAAGGCAACGAGGTCGCGCATATCGATCTGATCCTTGGCCCGCGCGGCAGCGCCGCCGAAAAGGCTTTCGCAAACGCGCTCGTAAACAATAAAGACGGCTTCACGACCCTTCTGGCGGTGGTTGCGCCCAACCTGCTCGTCAAACCGCCCACGGTTCTCTTCAACAAGGTGACGATCAAGAACGCCAAGCAGGCGGTTCAGATGTTTGGTCCGGCTCAGCATGGCGTCGCCATGGCCGTCGCCGACAGCGTCGCCGAAGGCGTGATTCCGATCGATAAGGCGGAAGACCTGTTCATCTGCGTCGGCGTCTTCATCCATTGGGAAGCCAATGACGACAAGAAGATCCAGGACTTCAATTACAAAGCGACGAAGGAAGCTATCGCCCGCGCGATGAAGGGCGACCCGACGGCGCAGAGCGTGCTGTCGGCGCGCGTGACGGCGAAACATCCCTTCGCCCCCAATTGATCCGCGACCGCAGCGGAATTGAAGGGAGCCCTCGTGGCTCCCTTTTTTATTTTGTAGAAAACTCACGGATGTCGGAGGCGGATATTGTTCCATTGTGGAGCGCCGACGCCATCAGCGCGCCGGACACGCCGATTTTAGCCAAGGCCTGAAGATCCAAAACGTCGCGCACTCCGCCGGCGGCGAAAATCTCTCTCCCGCCAGCTCGCGCCTTGATGTTTGTGATGGCCTCAATGTCCGGGCCCAAATCTGCGCCGACGCGCGCCAGCGTCATGACGATCACTCTATTCGGCCAGACTTCCGGATGCGCGAGAAGGTCTTGCGAGCCAAGGAAACTCTCGTTCCGGAAATCGAGCGAGAGGAGGATGCGAGGGTCGTGAGAGAAGCGGCGCAGTTCGTTTACAGACGACAGCGTTTCGCTGCCGATGATCACGTTCATATGCAAGGACGATCGCTCAAGAAGATCGGTTTCGGAACGGACGCCGTCGTCGACCCAAAATTCCAGCTTGGGGAAGGCCTGCATAAGCGCCGCGATCACGGCTCGGTTTTCCCCTCTCCCCTCGATCGCGTCGATGTCGGCGATATAGATCGATCGAAATGGATAAAGACGTAGATAGCCGTCAATGATATCCGCCGGCTCGCTGGATTTCGAAAGAGGGGACACGATCGGGCGATAGGCTTCACGCTCGCCTTTGACGGCGCGCATGACGCGGCCGCTCTTCAGATCGATCACCGGAATAATCTGCATCGCGTAACTATATAGACCATGCTTGTCTGGCGCCGGAATTTCGTGCGAATTGACGGGCAAAATCGCGGCGGCTTTTGTGCGGCCAATGAGGGACAGGCAATGAAATTGGTCGCGGCGGTGGTGGCGTTAAGCCTGCTGTGCGCAAATGCGGCTTCGGCGCAACAGCGAGGGCAGGATCAATCCGATTGGCCGTGTCGGCAAGTCAAAGTGCCGAGCGTTGCGATCGCGAGCGTTTGGACGGGGCCGTCCATCGAAGAAGCCCTGAAGACATGGCGCGAGGACCCCGTCATTTCCGATCTCGTCGCGCGCATCAGCGTGCGGAAAACGCCGCTCGAAGCCGCGGAAGCGATGGTGCGGGACTTCGCCAAATCAGCTGGCGAGAAGCGACAGGAGCGGCTGACAATGCTGTTCGCCGGCGTTTACGAGCGGCTCGAATCCGAGCGGCGCGAGGTGATCGCCGGACTCGATCGATTCGGGCGTAAGCAGAAGGATCTGGCCGAACAGCTCAGAAAGGCGACGCAAGATATGCGCGCCGAACAGGACAAGGCCGGTTCGGACCCTGAGAAGCTGAAAGAATTAAGCGAATCGTTGCAATGGAATATGCGCATTTTTGACGAGAGGCGACAGGCGCTCACTTATGTGTGCGAGACGCCCGCGCTGATCGAACAACGTCTTGGCGCCCTGGCGAGAGCAATCCTCGCGGCGATGTAATCGCATCTCGCGCTGCTACTCGCGCGGCAGCGGTTGGCGATTCTCTTGCGGATGGCCCGCCGTGGCCCAGCCATCCGTGCCCTCCGGATACCAAAACACGTTTTTATAGCCGAGCGTCAAGGCGCGTTTCGCGGCGTTCCAAGACATCCAGCAGTCGGCGAGGCAATAAAAGACGATCGGTTTTGTCTTGTCGTTTGCAGTCGCCTTCGCGAGTCCCGACCTCGAAATAGCGCAACGTCGACGGCGAGAGTTCGCCATAGCCTGTGTCTGGCAGCCATAGGCTTCCGGGAATGTCGAGTCGCGGCGTCTCTCGCCACACTGCGTTTTTCGGAAGTCCGGCAGGTTTGGGCGGATGCGGCAAGGCGTCCACAAAGGCCGCTTGCTTGGCGCTCCACATCTCAAAGGCGCGCTGCGTATCGATGACCGTCGCGCCGGCAAGCGTCTTTGGCGTTTTGGATCGATAATCGTCGAGGCGATAGCTTTGTGGCTCTGGCGGAGCGCCTTGCGCAAAGCTTGCCGGGCAACATCCCATCAAGGCCAGCGCGGCGAAGATGAGCGTCGCTCTCATACTGCTCATTTCGGACTCGCGGGAGGATTGCCTCCCTCTTCGAGCATGGGAACCCCGGCGTCGATCAGGATCTTGTCAATCTCGCTCTTATTCTGAGCGATGAACTGATTGAGTTCGCGCTTCCAGTTCTGATCGGAGTGCCGCACGCCGAAACCGATCCGGAAGCTCATGCGCGCGCCGCTCTCGTCCGCCAATGGCGTCACCGTCAAAGGAATGGAAGATTTCTTGGCGTAATAGCCGGCGATCGGACCCCAGAGGAGTGCGACGTCGATCGTTTTGTTTTCGAGATCCTTGATCATCGCTGCGCTGGACGAGTCGAAGCGCGTGTCGACCATCAAAGGATAGGATTTCAATGAGCCCAATAGGCCGTTCATCGCCAATATGTTTCCCGGCGGGGTATTGGCGACGAGGCCAATGCGGCGTCCCTTTTCCTTAAGGCGCGGGTCTGCGAGCGTCTTAAGCCCATCAAGATCAGATCCGGTTCGGATGACCGCTGCGTAGCTCGTGCGGTAATAGGGATTTGTCGGCTGGACCAGATCATTGCCCTGTGGGGCGCCGAGGACGACGTCGCACAGATGCGCATTGAGCGTATTGCGCACAAAGCCTGTGGCGCCGGGATAGTAGGTATAGGCAAGCTCCTTGCCGAGCTTTTTCGCCATGAGTTCGGCGATCTTATTCTCGAATCCTTCGCCGGCCTGATTTGAAAAAGGCAGATTGTTGGGGTCGGCGCAAGCGCGCAGGACTTTCGGATCGACGAGTTCGATCGAGCCTTTGTTATCGTCGCCCCGCGCGCCAAAATCCGGGCCGAGCGCCTGCGCGAAGCAAACAGCCGTCGCAAGGAGACTCGCGACGGCTACGAAAACCAATTTTAACGCAGCGTCGCTGCTCCGCTTTCGAAGGGAAAGGGTCAAGCGATCAACCTCGTTTCGTGAAGCCTTATTTCTTGCTCATGCATTCGGCCTCGGCCTTGGCGAAAGCTTCGGGCTTCTCGTCCTTCTTCTCGGGACGGCCACGCTCTATGGCGTTGGTCGAGCGCGCGCGCAGATAGATGTAGAGGTCGTCCAGATAGCACATGACGTTCTTATTGTCGGCGAAAGCCGGCATGACGCTGTCATTGCCTGCCTGTTTGTTTTCACGACCGCCAATGACGATGCCCGCGAATTCCGCGTAGTTGAAGCGCTTCACGGAGTCTTTCAACGCCGGCGCATAGGTCGAGCCTTCTGCGTTGGGTCCGTGACAGACGTGGCATTCAGCGTGATAACGGCGATAGCCGGAGAAAGTGTACCAATCGACAGTGCCGTCGGGTTTGACATTGTAGGTCGGGTCGCCCTTTGCGTCGACATGTTTGCCGTCAACCGCCTTCACGGATTTCGGATCCCCGGGCGGCTCCGCTTTGGCGACCGTCCCAACGCACATGAACACTGCCAGGGCCATGGCCCCGGAGATCGACCGTCTCATAACTCTGTCTCCCCGACTTTTCTTTTCACATCCATAAAAGTTGGCGCTCGGCGAGCTTCGCCGAGCGCCGCGATTTTTCAGCCTTGAAGTTTCGCTCAGTTCGGAAGAGCGAAGACCGTCAGCACGCCGCCGAGCGCGGTGTAGTCGGACAAGGCGCGATAGTTGCCGACCGCGCCGAGGCCTTCGTTGCTCTTCGAAAGGCCTGCCGCGAGACCGATGCCGGCCCAGCCGCCAACGCCGGAAAGCACTGCGACATACTGCTTGCCGCCATGCTCATAGGTCATGACGTTGCCGATGATTCCCGACGGAGTCTTGTATTTGTAGAGCTCCTTGCCGGTCTTCACGTCAACAGCCTTGAGATAGCCTTCGAGCGTGCCGTAGAAGGCGACGCCGCCAGCCGTCGTGACCGTTCCCGACCAAACCGAGAATTGCTCCTTGTTGGACCAAACGATCTTGCCGGTGCGCGCATCCCACGCGATGAAGTTGCCGGTGTGCGTGTCGGGCGCCGGCGGATACATTTCCAGCGTCGCGCCGACGTAAGGCTGACCCGCCGTGTAGCTCACGCGGAACGGCTCATAGTCCATGCAGACGTGGTTCGTCGGAACGTAGAAGAGGCCGGTGTCCGGGTCGAACGACGCCGGCTGCTCGTCCTTGGAGCCGAGAGCCGCCGGGCAGACGCCCTTGGTGTTGACGTCTTCACCGTTCTTGTCGGTCGAATATTTGTCGACGACCAACGGACGGCCGTAGGTCTTGGACGATTTGTCCATGTCGACCTTCGTCGCCCAGTTCACTGCGGGGTCATACTTCTCCGCGACCAGCAGCTCGCCGGTGACGCGGTCGAGCGTGTAGGCGAAGCCGTTGCGGTCGAAGTGAACCAGCGTCTTGCGCTTCGTGCCCGTGCCGAAGTCCTGATCGGCGAGGATCATTTCGTTGATGCCGTCGTAATCCCATTCGTCATGCGGCGTCATCTGATAGAGCCACTTCACCTTGCCGGTGTCGAGGTCGCGCGCCCAAATGGTCATGGACCAGCGGTTGTCGCCCGGGCGCTGCTTCGGATTCCAGGTCGAGGGATTGCCCGAGCCATAGTAGACCGTGTTCAGTTCCGGATCATAGCTGTACCAGCCCCAAGTGGTGCCGCCGCCGATCTGCCACTGATCGCCTTCCCAGGTGCTGGTGCTGGAATCCTTGCCGACCGGCTTGCCGAGATGAGTGGTCTTGTCGGGATCGATGAGCGTGTCGGAGTCCGGACCCATCGAGTAGCCGCGCCAAACCTGCTTGCCATCGGCGACGTTGTAAGCGGTGATATGGCCGCGCACGCCGAATTCGCCGCCGGCGATGCCGACGAACACCTTGTCCTTGAAGACATGCGGAGCGGCGGTGGAGGTCTGACCCTTGGAGGGGTCGCCGTTCTTGACGGACCAAACCAGCTTGCCGGTCTTGGCGTCGAGCGCGACCAGCGTGGTGTCGGCCTGCGCGAGGAAAATCTTGCCATCGCCATAGGCGAGGCCGCGATTCACAGTGTCGCAGCACATCACCGGAACGACGGACGGGTCTTGCTTGGGCTCATACTTCCAGAGGATCTTGCCGTCCTTATTGAGATCGAGCGCATAAACAATATTGGGGAATGGCGTATGCAAATACATGACGTCGCCGATGACGAGCGGCGCGCCCTCGTGTCCGCGAAGAACGCCCGTGGAGAAACTCCAGGCGGGAGACAGCTTGCCGACATTGTCCGCGGTGATCTGCTTCAGCGTCGAATAACGAAGTATTGGCGTAGTCGCCAGTAGGCAGGACCCATTGCTTGGGATCCTTTTGCAGGGTCAGCAATTCATCCGCGGCGCTCGCCGCGCCGGCCGAAAACAGCGCGAGAACCCCCACCGAGGTCGACAACAACAGCTTATACATGAGCTTTTCCTCCTGACGACATCGTCGCGCATCTAAAATCGCGCCGGAGCCGCCGACATTGCGCCATGTTAGGCGCCTTTCGACATTGGGAAGGCGTTTTCCGTCTTCCATCTCTCGTCAAACACGCAAAACGCCGCTTGGCGCTTCGCATCATCATCCGAGAAGATCGCCTCCGGTTCCCGTCCGAAGGACATCTTTTAAGTCGGAAACGGGCGGATAATATGTCGCTGAAGTTGGAAGCGCAATCGGAAAAAGACTGTAAAATGATAAGGAGGATTACACTCGCGGCCTCCTACGAAGAGGGAAATGGCAACCAATGCTGCGATGCGGAATTTTTGCGTTGTCGATGATAATATCCTGTGTCGCGCAAGCAGACGAAGGAGGGTTTTCGCTCGTCGAAGTCGCTCAGGGCGTATACGCGCATCAAGGCGAGACGGCTCTCATGTCGCGAGAAAATAAGGGCGCAATCGCGAACATCGGATTTATCGTCGGCGATGAAGCCGTGGCGGTCATCGATACGGGGGGAAGTTTGATCGAAGGCAAGGAGTTTCTTGCTGCGCTGCAACAGAAAACGTCCAAGCCAATCCGATATGTGATCAACACGCATGCTCATCCGGATCATGTGTTCGGGAATGGAGCGTTCGTCTCGACTGGGGCTGTTTTCGTCGGTCATAAGAACCTGCCAAGGTCGCTTGCGGCGCGCGGAGAATATTATCTTTCGTCCTTTCGCGGATCGATGGGAGACGCCCTGGAGGGCGTAAAGATCGTCGCGCCCACAGTCGTGGTCGACGATATCCTGACGCTGGATCTCGGCGGCCGCCCGATTGTGCTGCAAGCGTGGCGAACGTCCCACAGCGACTGCGATCTAACGGTGCTCGACAAGAAGACGGGCACGCTGTTCGCAGGCGATTTATTGTTCATGCGGCACGTGCCGGTGGTCGACGGCAGTCTGCTGGGCTTTTTGGACGTCGCCGACAAGCTCGCTAAAGTGGAGGCTGTGCGCGTTGTTGCGGGACATGGGCCCGTGATCGCGCCTTTCCCAAAAGCGCTGGAAGACGAACGAAGCTATCTCGAACGTCTCACCCGAGATTTGCGCGCCGCGATCAAAAAGGGCGAAGGCGTCGACGTCGCTGCGCGCTCCGCCGCCGCCAGCGAGCGCAAGGACTGGAGCCTCTTTGACGATTATAACCCGCGCAACGCGACCGCGGGCTTCGCCGAGCTTGAGTGGGAGAATCCTTGAGGCGGCTCGGGGCCGGGTTTACACTTTCGAAAAGGTTAGGACCACGCAGATGAAATCGATCGGCCGGCGTCGCGTGGCGGCGCTTTCTTTACTGCTCTTGGCGCAGTTCGTTGGAACGCGTGGCGCTCTTGCGCAGGCGCCGACGGCGCCCGACCCCTGGCCCGGTTTGGTCACGGATATCTTCAACAATCGAGCGATCTCGGAGCGCGAAGGCGTCATCTCGCTCGAAGCTCCGGTGCGCGCGGAGGACGCAGCGATCGTCCCGATGACTTTGCGCTTCAATGCGCCGGGCTTACGCAAGGCGACATTGGTGATCGATCAAAACCCAATGCCGATGGCCGCCACATTCACCGTCGGCGAACGTTCGGGTCTCGGCTTCATGTCGACGCGCGTTCGCGTAAACTCATACACCAATGTTCACGCGGTCGCCGAAATGCAGGATGGCGCGCTTGTATCGACGGTTAAGTTCGTAAAGGCTTCGGGAGGCTGCTCGGCGCCGGCCGTCAAGGATCAAGACGAGGCCAACGCCAATCTCGGCAAGATGAAGTATCGCGAATTCAAGAGCGCGGAAGCGGGCAAGCGCGAAGCGCAGATCATGATCCGCCACCCGAATAATTCCGGTTTGCAAATGGACCCGATTTCGCGGACCTATATTGCCGCGCATTTCGTCGAATATGTCGAGGTTCGCCAGGGCGACGACCTCATCTTCTCAATGGAGGGGGGGATTTCGCTCTCGGAGGATCCGAACTTCCGTTTCACCTATGCGCCGAACGGCGCAAAAACCATCAAGGTTATGGCTCGGGACAATCTCGGCAATGTTTTTCGCGGAGAGTGGCCGATCGCCGACGCAACCTGACGCGCGCCACACCAGTCGGCGCGGGCTAGACGCTAACGCGGATACCCTCAGGCTCCCCACATAACGACGAGTGCGATCGTCAGGACGAACGGCAGCGAAGCTACGGCGCAAACGGCCGCCGCATAAGCGATCCGAGCGGATTCGAGCGATTGCTCATGTGAATTCTTACTGAAACTTCCGAGAGACATCTTCGACCCCTTTTTTTCCCTTCGTCACATCCCGCGAAGGTTGCGCAAATATCTTAATGCGGATGAGGGGCAAAACGTTCCATTTTAACGATCGGGCGCAACCGGGACCGAATGGTTTAGCGAAAGTTATCAGCCGCGCCTGAGGCTAAAGTTAGCCGAAACCTGCGTCGAAATACGTTAATGCAGCGTCGCAGGTCGGGCGATCGCTCTCGCGCGGATTGGTCCCGGCGTCTGGCCCGCAGGCGCATTCTCGCTGAACAATTCGGCGAGTTTCTCGGTCATTGCGCCACCCAGCTCTTCGGCGTCCACGATTGTTACGGCGCGGCGGTAATATCGGGTCACGTCATGACCAATGCCAATGGCGATCAACTCCACCGGCGACTTCGTCTCAATGTCGTGGATCACCTGTCGCAAATGGCGTTCGAGATAGTTTCCGGGATTGACTGAAAGCGTCGAGTCGTCGACCGGAGCGCCGTCGGAGATCATCATCAGGATACGTCGCTGCTCCGGGCGGACCAATAGTCGCCGATGCGCCCAATCGAGCGCTTCGCCGTCGATATTTTCCTTCAGCAATCCTTCGCGCATCATCAGCCCGAGATTGCGGCGGGCGCGCCGCCAGGGCGCATCTGCAGCCTTATAGATGATGTGGCGAACGTCGTTCAGGCGGCCGGGATTGGGCTTCTTCCCCTCGCTGATCCAGGCTTCACGGGATTGACCGCCTTTCCAGGCCTTTGTCGTGAATCCCAATATCTCCACCTTCACGCCGCAGCGCTCCAGCGTTCGCGCGAGAATGTCGGCGCATGTCGCCGCAACCGTGATGGGCCGGCCGCGCATGGAGCCTGAATTGTCGAGGAGCAGGGTCACCACCGTATCGCGAAAATCCGTGTCCTTCTCGCGCTTGAATGAAAGCGGTTGATGCGGATCGGCAATGACGCGCGGCAATCGCGCGGGATCAAGCATTCCTTCTTCGAGGTCGAACTCCCAAGAGCGGCTTTGCTGCGCCATGAGTCGCCGCTGCAACCGGTTGGCGAGACGCCCCACCACGGAAGAGAGATGCAGCAATTGCTTGTCGAGATAGGCGCGAAGTCGATCGAGCTCTTCAACGTCGCAGAGTTCTTCCGCACGGACGATCTCGTCGAATTTCGTCGTATAGGCTTTGTAATCGGCGCCCGCGCGATCATGCGAGGGGAGGGATGGACGGCGAGCGTCGGAGGCTTCCTCGGAATCGCCGGCGTCAGACTCGTCCTGCGATTCGCCATAGGGAGCGTCAGCGGAATCGCTTTCGCCTTCCTGCATCGCGTCTTCCGTCGCGGCCGCCGTCTCTAAGTCGGCGGCGCTCGACGATTCCTGATCGTCCTGATCCTCGCCTTCGGACTCATCCGGATTTTGCGGCGCTTCCTCGGCCGACTCGTCGGAGTCTTCATCCTTTTGCGCTTCGTCGCTCATCATTTCGAGATGCGCGAGCAACTTTTGCACGAGCTGCCCGAAACCGCGCTGATTTTCGATCGTTCCCGAAAGCTTGTCGAGGTCTGAGCCCGCCCGTTCCTCGATCCACTGTCGCCAGAATTCAACCAGCTTCGCGGCGTGCGGCGGGGGAGGAAGGCCGGTCAATCGCTGGCGCGCGAGAAGAGCGAGCGCATCTTCGAGCGGCGCCTCGTCCCGGCTCGTGATGTCGGCGTATTGGCCCCGCTGATAGCGGTCGTCCAGCATGGCGGAAATATTGTCGGCGACGCCAGCCATCCGCCGCGATCCGATACATTCGACCCGCGCCTGCTCCAGGGCGTCGAACGCCGCCCGCGCTTGGGTCGTCGCAGGCGCGAGCCGCCGATGCACGGCGTCGTCGTGGCAGGCGAGGCGCAGCGCGATCGAATCCGCATGCCCGCGCACGATCGACGCCTCTTTGAGCGAGAGCTTGCGAGGCGGTTCGGGCAGGCGCGCCTTCGCGCCGTCCGCCGAGCCGATGAGGGAAGGGCGCTCGGGCGCGAAGGTCACTTCGAGCTTTGGCGTTTTCGCCATCGCTCGCATCGCGCCCGCCACCGCGCGCTTGAACGGCTCCTGCGGCGCTTCCTTTTGCTGGGCGGGTTTGCGATTTGTACTCATTTTTCCGGCCGCTCGCGCGGAGGTTCTTAGGTCATCACCACATTCACGGCGCTTTCCGGCAATTCCTTGCCGAAGCAGCGCTGATAGAACTCCGCAACGAGGGGCCGCTCCAGTTCATCGCATTTGTTGAGGAACGTCAGACGGAACGCGAAACCGACGTCGCCGAAGATCTCGGCGTTTTCCGCCCATGTGATGACCGTGCGCGGGCTCATAACTGTCGACAAATCGCCCGCCATGAAGGCGTTGCGGGTGAGATCGGCGACGCGGACCATTTTGTTGACGACGTCCTTGCCTTCCTTGGTCTTTTGAAAGCTCTTCACTTTCGCCAGAACGATATTCGTTTCGGCGTCGTGCGGCAGGTAATTGAGCGTCGTCACGATGGACCAGCGGTCCATCTGGCCCTGATTGATCTGCTGCGTGCCATGATAGAGGCCGGAGGTGTCGCCCAGTCCGACCGTATTGGCGGTCGAAAACAGGCGAAAGGCCGGGTGCGGGCGAATAACGCGATTTTGGTCGAGCAGCGTCAATCTACCCGAGACTTCCAGCACGCGCTGAATGACGAACATCACGTCCGGGCGGCCTGCGTCATACTCGTCGAAGCAAAGCGCGATGTTGTGCTGAAGCGCCCAGGGGAGGATGCCGTCGCGAAACTCCGTGACCTGCTTGCCCTCTTTCAAAACAATGGCGTCCTTGCCGACGAGATCGATGCGCGAAATATGGCTGTCGAGATTGACGCGCACGCATGGCCAATTGAGCCGCGCCGCCACCTGCTCGATGTGGGTCGATTTTCCGGTTCCATGGTAGCCCGTGACCATCACGCGGCGATTGCGCGCGAAGCCGGCGAGAATCGCGAGCGTGGTCTCGCGATCGAACAAATAATCGGGGTCCGTATCCGGAACATGCTCGTCGGGCGTGGAATAGGCTGGAACTTCAAGGTCCGTGTCGATCCCGAACAATTGGCGCACGGACACTTTAAGGTCCGGCAGCCCAGCCGTCTGGGGGGCTTTCTCGCTTGCGAACAAAACTCGTCCTCCGTTCCGCCGGCGGCGCAATTCCCGCGCGCCTGAAGCTTGTGCGCGAAACCATCAGACGAGTTGAGCGGCTCTCAGCGTCTTATAGGCGTGGATGATCTCCCGCAATTTTTCCTCGCAGGAACGGTCTCCGCCATTGGCGTCCGGATGGTGACGTTTGACGAGGTCTTTATAGCGCGTCTTGATCGCATCCGCACTGGCCGTTTCGTCTAATCCAAGGGCATGTAGAGCCCGCATGGTGACAGGCGAGTAACGAGGCTCGCGGGCGGCGCGCGGCGCGCGATGGAAGCGTTGGCGATAAAGGCCGAGCGGATCGACGACCTCCTCGGGCGTCACCCCGTCTTCGCGGAAAGCGCCTGTTCCACGCTTGACCCCCATCGACCAGGTCGGTCGGTGGCCGGTTGTCGCGTCCTTCATGTAGCGGGCGACGTCCGTGTCGCTCATCCCATTGAAATAATTATAAGAATTGTTGTAGTCTCGGACATGTTCAAGACAAAAGCAAAAATATTGTCCTTCCCGCAGCCGCCCCATGGGCGCGCGGTGCTCGCCGGGAGCTTCGCAGCCTGGAAAATCGCAACGAATTGTTGTCGCGCGACGCTCTTGGCTCGGTTCGCGCTTGACGCGAATCCGGTCAAAGATGGGGGAATTCAAATCCATGGGTTTCCATTATGATGGCGCTGGCGTCGGCTGCAAGTTAATTGGCGGGCAAATTGCAAATGCCTTGCAACTTGTCGCCTCAATGTGGGAGTTCGGTCATGTCCGTTAGCGGTAAAGGCGTCGTCAAGGAGCGCATAACCAAAAAACTTACCCACGCCCTTTCGCCTTTGGCGCTCGACGTTATCGATGAATCACATCGACACGCCGGACACGGCGGGCATCATCCAGAAGGGGAAAGTCATTTCAAAGTAGAGGTGGTGAGCGAGGCTTTCGCAGGCAAGAGCTTGGTCGAACGCCATCGCATCGTCAATTCGCTTTTGGCGGAAGAATTGAGCAGTCGGGTGCACGCTCTCGCCATCAGCGCCAAGACTCCCGAGGAAGCGCGGTAAACGCTTGCGAGCCTTGACACTAATTGGGCTCGCGCCCTATATCGCTCCGCTCATTGGGGTGGTCTACAGGCTGCGCCGAGGCGGAGTAGCTCAGTCGGCTAGAGCAGAGGAATCATAATCCTTGTGTCGGGGGTTCGAGTCCCTCCTCCGCTACCATCTTTCCCCACACTCCCTTGACCCTATTGGGGTAGGCCCGCTCTCCAAGAAGGGCGGTCAAGCGTCCGGCGATCTCGACTTGGACACCTCCGGCCCGGGCAGGGTCGCGAAACACGGTCACGGTCTCGACCAAATCCCGAATCGCTTCTGAACATTCGGAATCACCAGCTCTAATCCCACTGGCCAGGGCGGTCTGAAGACGCGTCAGCTGTTCCTCGTAGCGGGCCAGCATTGCCGGATGCAGCGCGACGACCTCGGTGGCCGGTGGAGCTGACGCTAGGTCTGCTGAAACCTTTTGGCGCTCTTCGTGCAAAGTCGTCGATCTCGGTCCGAGAACAGCAGGATCGCCATGGCCTTTACCGATGGCATCGACCAATCTGTCGATCTCGCGGTTGAGTTCACCGAGGCGACGCTCGAGCCGTGTGCGTTTCTTATCGGCGTCCGCGGCGAGACGTTTGCGCTCCTCATGGTAGGTCCGGACGTATTCCGCGATCACGTCGGGGTGACGCAATTCAGCCGTGAGGCCATTGAGGACAGCCGCCTCGACGGTATCGAGGTAGAAGGTCTTCGGATCGCGGCACGTACCGCTCTCCGTCGCCGCCGAGCAACGAATGCGAATGCGTCCTGACGGATCCTTGCCATTGCTCGACATTCCAGCGCCGCAGGTCCCACATTTTAACAGCCCCGACAACATGTGACGGGGCCGCCGTTGCTGATTTGGATGCGTTACGCTCCGCGCTTTTTTGCGCTTCTGCGCCGCGTCGAAAAGTTCGCGAGTGACAATGGCAAGCTCACGAACATCGGCGGATTGCCACTCGCTGTCCGGGTTCGGGCGCGAAATGCGCCTTCCCGTGTCCGGATCCTTGACCATGCGGACCTTGTTCCAAGTTAGCTTTCCGGCATAGAGCTCGTTGTTTAGAAGCCCAGTCCCGCGCTGCGAATTTCCGTTGATCGTGGAGGCGTTCCACGCTCTTCCCCGAGGAGGCGAAATTTGGTCTGCGTTTAGGTCATAAGCAATATCACGGGGCGTGCGTCCGTCGACATATTCTCGAAAGATCCGACACACGATCTCGGCCTCCGTCTCGACGATCACACGTTTTCCTGGGTCCCCCGAGACAGGCGCGTAACCGTATGTTAGTCCGCCCGCGTTGAGTCCCTGACCGACGCGACCAGCTTGCCCTCTTCGCACTTTATGAGCGTTGTCTTCACGATAAAGTTGACCAACGAGACCACGGAGACCAACCAGAACCGTATTGACCACGCCCTCGTGGACGGCGCGTATCTCGATGCCCAGAAACGATAGACGCTTACCCTCACGCTACTCGCGTTCTGCGCAATGGCTTCGACGCTCGTGACACATCACGATCCGCTGCTGGTCTGGAACGCTTCCGAAAGCGTCCCGATAGGCCTCTATGCCGTGCAGCCGATCGACAGGCTCTCGACAGCCGATCTTGTTGTCGCCCGCCCGCCGGAACCGCTCGCCAGCTGGCTTGCAGAGCGGCGCTATCTCCCTCTCGGCGCATTGCTGATCAAGCGTGTCGCCGCATTGCCTGGGCAGAAAGTTTGCCGCAACGGGCGCGCCATAATGGTCGACGGCATTGAGATGGCCGAGGCGCAGGAAAGGGACCACGCCGGACGATTGCTGCCGGTGTGGAGCGGCTGTCCTGTGGTCCTACCTGGCCAGATCTTTCTCCTCAACTGGGACGAGCCGTTGTCCCTCGACGGGCGATATTTCGGCGTGATTCCATCCGACCGATTGATCGGGCGCGCTTCGCCGCTTTGGACATGGGAGTCGCGCGAATGACGCCAACCTCAGTTCGACTTCTCAACGCCGCCGCGCGCTGCCGTCGATCAATCGTGCTGACGATAACTCTAGCCCCTTGCGCATTTTTCGGCGCGATCCCACATACGCGAGCAACTGCCGCCGAGGCCGCGAACCGCGCGATCCCTGCGTCTCAGGCATCACCGGAAATCATCTCGAAAGCGATTGATGAGGCGTCGCGTCGCTTTCGTGTACCATCCGCATGGATTTGCGCCGTCATGCGCGCCGAAAGCCACGGCGACGCGAGAGCCGTTTCCGAAAAAGGCGCGATCGGTCTGATGCAAATCATGCCGGCGACTTACGAAGAGGTCCGCATAGCGCACGACCTCGGCCCTGACCCTTTCAATCCGCGAGACAACATTCTTGCGGGCGCCGCCTATCTCTCCGAACTGTTTGAGCGCTACGGCGGCAGCGGCTTTCTTGCCGCCTATAATGCGGGTCCGCAGCGGTATGAAGAATATCTTCACGGACGCCGATTGCCGAACGAAACCGCTGAATATATTGCGCGGCTGGCGCCCAAGCTCGGTCTCGAGCACGTTCCCGCGCTGCAAGTTCGTGCGTCTTCCGACATGCACTATGCGTCAATCTTTGTCGCTTTGACGACAGCGAAACGAAAGCAAGAGACGACGGATGACAGCCGCGCCAACGGCGCAACGAGGAGCCAAAAAGCCGCCACTCATTCTCTCTTTCGGGCGCTGCGTGATGACCAAATGTTCGCACACGGTTCGCTCTGGAATGGTGTTTCAAGTTCAGCGTTATATGTCGCCGCTCAGCAGAGCGCCGAGCTTTTCGTCGCTCGCCAAGTCTCAGAAAACTCTCGATGACCGCTTTCTCGCTTTATAGCATTATAGCGCAGGCTCTCGCGCCTTTACGCGCGAGCACAGGGGAGGGAGCGCAAGCGACCGACTTAGGGCAAGATAAAAGGGACAGCCTATGGGCTTGTCCAGCGGTCGGTTTGTCGTGGCGCTTCAATGCATTCAAACAGGCTGCGTCATTGGTGCGCAGCCTGTCATTGTCAACATGCCTTTGCAAAGCCTCGCCAATTTTCACCTCGTCTGCTTTTCGTCATGTCTCGCGATGATGACATCCGCATCCTTCCCGGTCGCATTCGCTCGACGAATCCGGGAAGGGCGAAGAGCTTCATTTCGCGCGTGCTGGCGGCGACGCAGAAGGCCGGCGGCTTGCATCGTCCGGGCGCTCGCGGAAAGGGGCGCGGCGCGTTTGGGCGCGGGCGCGCTGCGAGCCTCTCCGCGCTGCGAGGCCTCACGTCCCGATCGCGAAGCGTGTTGGTCAAGGCGCGCGTCGTTCGACATCGGGCGAAGGCCACGTCGCTCTCAGCGCATCTTTCTTATCTGCGCCGCGACGGCGTCACCCGCGACGGCTCGTCGGGGAAAATGTTTGACGGGGCCGGCGACGAGGCGAATGCGCGCGGATTCGCAGAACGATGCCAGGGCGACCGCCATCACTTTCGCTTCATCGTCTCGCCCGATGATGCTGTTCAGCTTACCGACCTTCGCGCCTTCACGCGCGACCTCATGGGCGAGATGGCTCGCGACCTTGGAACCAAGATCGATTGGGTGGCGATCGATCATTGGAACCGCGACCGAAATGCGCGCCATGAAGAACTACGCCGGCCATCGTTTGAGTCCCTGGCTCGGACATTTGATGGTCTCGCGTCAGGAAACCGCGCGGGCATTACTGACGCCTGGCGAGGTGATGCAGCTCCCACTCACTGATGAGATCGTTCTCGTTTCCGGGTTTCCCCCAATCCGAGTCAAAAAGGCGCGCTATTACCAAGATCGGCGATTGACGGCGCGAATATTACCGCCTCCGCGCATTGAGCAGATCGATGAAAATTCGCCGCTGGCGGTTCGAGTAGTTTGCGCGACAAATGACGATTGGAGCGCCTTGCCGCCGCCGATGGGAAAGACCGCAACCGACGAAGACCCTGCCAACGGCGGGATTCGCCGAGAACCGGAGCTCCTCGAGCACGAGGAAATCGCGCCGCTGGAATCGAACCTCGTGTCGACACCCGAAGCCTTCCTCGGTGACGAAGTGGATGACGAAGAGGCGATCAAAGCTCGCATTCTCCGCAGCCAGAACTCGCTCGCTTGCGGGGCAAGCCGCCATGGACCCGGATGACGGCATTGCATTGTGAGGCCACCTAATGACGGCTAAGCAACGCCTATCCGTCTATCTCGACGCCGAGATGATGCAGCGGCTCGAAAAGCTCGCGAACGAAGAGCGTGCAGCGAAATCTGCGATCGCGGAAGCCGCGATCATATCCTTCCTCACCGCAGACGATGCCGATCGTTGGGAGGCAGCGATGACGCGGCGGCTCGATCGACTGTCACGTTCCGTCGACCGCGTGGAGCGCGATCTGGAATTCTCCGTCGAGGCGCTCGCGCTCTATATCCGCGCCTGGCTCACCGCTACGCCGCCATTGCCGGAGGGCGCGCAAGCGGCGGCACAGGTAAAGGGGCGCGAGCGCTACGAAAGTTTCATCGAGGTTTTAGGGCGACGCTTGGCGAAGGGGCAACGGTTGGTGAATGAGATGTCGGAGGAAGCGCGGTTCAAAGGAAACGACGAAACAACGTAATTTTCAGATTCCAATAACCACATGATGGGACATTATTTTTCCGCATCTGGTGGTATTACATGCTGATCATGGACCGCTGCCCATAGTTCGAATCCTTGCCACTCCGCCATAACGTTCACTACTCCAGTATATCTCTGGGCACGTAAATCACCACCGATTGCCGCACAAGCAACTGTCAGGACTTAACAGCGGGTGTTACTCATCGCCTCGCTTCATTTGACGATGTCGTTGCTGTGTAAAAGTCGAAATCCCATTTGCGGCACAATTCGAATAGCATCAAGGTCACATAGGAAAAGAACGTTCGAGCATCCACCACGTGGCCAAGAAAAATAGAGACGATTTTTCGGAGAGGATGGAGCGGCAACGCACGCTCCGAGTTTTCATTCTTGAGCGACCCCGCCTCTGGATCGAATTTCATGCACCAAAGCCCGGCTCGTTGAAAAATATCTTCGCCCCGAAGTTGGCATACTTCCGAAATGCGTGCGCCAGAATAGGCGCAGAGCAATGGCACCCAACGCTTTACGGGGTCTTGCTCTTTTTCTGCTTGCCCGAGGATCAGCGCGGCTTCTTCATCCGTGAAACCACGGATCCGCTCGCTCACCTTCGCGCGGAATCGACGATAATTCGTGACGCGGGATTTGCTGCAAGCTTCCCATTGTCTACGCCCCATTGAAGAATGGCCCGGAGTGGCGCGACCTTGGAATCACAAATCGTCTTCGTCCGCAGGCCGTTTTTAATCAACGACGCCTTCCATCGTAGAAGATCGTCCTGGGCAAGCTGATTTGCGTTGGCGTTGGTCGAAATTCTCGCCCGCTATCGCCCGTTAGAAAACGGTCGTCTCGAATGGCCCGTGCGCAAGGCGGCGACGGTGCTCGGCGTCTCCAAGGCGACGGCGGCGCGCGCTTTGATCGAATTGGAGCGAAATGGTTGGCTTTCCGTCACGAGGGTTGCGGGCTTTGGCGGACGGGCAAAGCCCGCAACTTATTTGCTGGCGATGTTCAAGGACGACGTCTCCGGCGAACCGTCGAGCAATTCATTCGAAAATTTGCCGGGAGAATCCTTGCGCGTTCAGCGTGGGCCGCAGTCTCACCAGAGGGACAAGGCTGTCCCTCCCATGAGACTGAACAGTTTCACTGAAGGGACAAGACAGTCTCTCGAGAGGGACGCGCAGACGGCGGAAAGCCGCCCGAGCAAGATTTCCGATGCGCTCGCGAAAAGCTCGGCTTTTAAGGCTTTGCGCGAAATTAGGAAGGCTTGAGCGCGTGCCCGTCGAAGTTCCAATGACGCAGCTACAGATATATCTATAGAGGTACCGCGAGGATACGATGAACCAAGGCGAAACCAAGGGATGCTGCTTCACCCGACAGGTGCGATAGGCGGGGCGACTTCACGGCCACAGTAGCAGCATACCTTTGCGTTTGCTTTGATCGTTTCCGCGCAGTGCTCGCTGACTAAATGTCAGTTCATCTGCCTAGACCTGAGTTTTGTTTGGCTTCTTCGGGTGTCGTTTATTTGCCTTATTGTCCCAACATTGTGCCAGGATAATTGAAGGTCTAGAGAGGGCTATTCCCATGGAAGGATAGGGAGCTACTGATGTCACTTCGGAGCCGGCAACTTCCACGGAATATGTAAGATCGAAGGTGTGGCCTGAAAAGCCGGAACCAAGTGGAGAGTGCAGCTCTGACGTCTGCGGGTGTCGTCTTCGACTGCGCGGCGTGGCCTTGCTCGTTGGGACAGTCGTCGACTGTTTCAGCGGCGCGACAGTTTGGTTTCTAGGGCAAAATTGAGCGGACGCGGCTGCCATAAGCATGTTTGCCGAGAGGGCTATCCGCTTCGACTCCGATAACCATTTTGCGAATCGGAAAGATGCAACATGCATATACGCGAACTGTCTTCAATTAGGGGAATTGCAGCAATTATTGTAATGTTCGGGCACTCTTTTAACTTAATTGATCGGCACGCTAGCGCCGAAGATAGCTTCCAAAGTCAGTTTTTTGATTTTCTTGGAAAGGCATTCAACGGACCAGCAGCCGTACAAATGTTTTTCGTTCTTAGCGGGTTGGTATTGTCTCTATCACTAGAGCGTCGATCTGATGACCCATTACAATGGACCTCATCATTTTATATCCGGCGTATTTTCCGTATTTACCCTGCTTTATGGGTTTCATTGCTGCTTGCATTGACCTTACTGCAGTTGGAACGAAATGCCTGCTCGTCAGGCTTATGCACGAGTCATCTAGGACTGCAGTATCAAGAGGACTTCAGTATAAAAAACATTGTTTTGTCTTTTGTGGGGATTTTCACAGGCTTAAACGGACCAATGTGGTCGCTTCGTGTTGAACTTGTATGTTCATTTTTCTTTCCAGCGATTTTTATTTGTTTGAGGAATAAAAAAATACAGGTAAAATCGTTTATATTACTTGTAGCATTGGCGGTGCTTCCAGTTCCAGACGCGTGGTTTTTTCTGGCATTCGCCTTGGGGTCGTCTATCCCCCTGCTAAAAATCAAAACAAACATTCCGTTTTGGATTGTTTCCTTGCTGGCATTAATTGTCTTGGTTTTCTCTCGCCAGCTCCTTCTGCCGTTTAATTTTGATAGAAAAACGCACGATATTATAGATATGCTTGCATCATTTGCAGTAATATATCCAATTTTCCACAAACTCATAGCTGTCGAATTTCTTCGAAACCGGGTGCTTTTTTATCTCGGCGAAATATCGTACAGCATATATATATTACACTTCCCTATACTGTACGCATTACTTTACACATTGACAATACTAGTGGGGCATCAACTTATCGTTGATTCTCCAGCTTTTTATAGTGTCGTTCTTTCCGTAATGACGTTTGTCGTTGTGATAAGTGTTTCGGCTCTGAGTTTTCGCTATATTGAGGTTCCCTTTCAAAAATTTGGCCGGGTCGTATCCGGACGCCTCTCTGTGGGTTGCGCCGATAAGGCCAAAACATTGTTTAGCAAATGAGGCCATATGGAGTGCGGTTGTCGCCTTATACCGAGCCCGGCAGGAAGCCGCTTCCGTCTCCAACGTTGCCGCAAGCGGAGGCTCCGGCAGGAACAGAGACGCCTCCCGCAGCCGCGGTGAATTCGAAAGATGCTCCCGATCACAACGCGGCTGAAGCTGGAGCCAGTCAGACCATGCCCATGTCGGGCGCCGCTGCGACTGCTTCGCCCGCGGCGCCCTCCGGGGCCGAGAGCAGTGCGGCTGCACCTGGAAGTCACGCAAAGCCTCACGCCAAAAAGGCGAAGCCAAAAAATAAGCCTGCAGATTAAGACCCAATAACGGTTCGCAAAAGTCTCGCATTGGGCAACGCTACCGCCCCATTCCCGGCGCGCGATACTCCAGCCAGTTCGGCCGGATGTCGTTGGGGCGATCGCCGCATTACACACACGCAGCCGATGGCGCAGGGCGGGTACTTCAGTGGCGCCCGGCACCGTCGAGACGTCGACAACCGCTCGCCGCCCACATTCGCAGCCAGCTTCGATCGAGCGCACGCGAATGGAGCTCACATCTGCGAATTCTGATCACCCTGGCGCATGGGCGCGCCTGAGCGGCAACGATCGTCGAGAATAGCACGATAGATGGAACGCCGAAACTCGCCGCTATCAGTTCATGGTCCGTAGCGCCAAGGATAGCGATGCCAGTATGTCGGGTCGTAGCGTTGGTAGCCATAACTCGGCTCGGCGTAATTCGGGTAGGCGTAACTCGGCTCGATGTACCTCGGGGAGGCGTATCCAGCATCCGGGTAGGTGTATCTAGGGTAGATATAATAGTATCGATAGTGACCGCCGTTATATCGGCGATAGTAGATGTGCTCCGTGAGCGACGATGCTTCGATGACCCGTAAACTCGTTCTATCGATCGGCCCCGCTGAGGTGCTGCCCGCCAAAGTCGTAGCGGTCCAAGCGATGCACAGCGCACCCCTAACGCTCCGTTTATATTCTTTGCGCACGTCTCACTCCTTGTTCGCCTACGAGACTGCAGGCAAACCAACTTGCCGGAGCGCTTCAGCACCCCGACGAACTGATACGGCGTAACAAATTATTCAGCGCCAACTTCTCACAATCAGGTGAAGTCCGGCCGGCTTGACCGATTTTCTGCTCCAACGGATATGAGGCAGGATTCTCGCCATAAACGCCCAACAGGCGATAATGGTTCCGTTTTTCGGCCGCATTGGTGGCCCGACACGCTTTTCTTCGGCCCGTGCCATATGCGTCACGCCTTGCCAACCGTGCGCCATTCACTCTGAGCGACGCCTCATTCGCGCACCGAGGAGGTTGTTGGGCGTTTGCCATACGGCGATCGCCTCCTCAAGACATTGGCTCAATTAGACGTGATTATCGCGTCGGGTGAACGTTGAGGTGACGAGCGCGCGGTGGATTTGCCACAAAAAAGAGCCCGACTGTCTCCGGCCGAGCGAGCTTTGCGTTTTTACCTGGGAGATCATTGACGCACCATGCGTCAACTGTCGGTCACCCACGTGGGGACATGCAAAGCAAAAGCAAGCGTCACCGCAAACGCAAAACGCCCCGCAGTACATCCGTGCGGGGCGTCTGTGTGCCTCTGGTTCGGGAAAAACCGTCGGCTTACGATAAAAGTAGGCGACCGATTTGGCGAATGCAAGTCACGCGCGCCGGGCTCGGGCCCTCTCGCTGCGGCCAACTCACGGTCCTTCCCGCAATCGGCCCAGTAAGCTGCAACCCGCCGGGCTTCGAAAGCGCCGGCCTTCGCCGCGTAGGAGATCAAAGTCAGGAATCCGATTTCAATTCCGGTTAGCTTGCGCGGCATTGAACGAACGATCATCGGCATAAAGCCTGGGCCATCCTCCAGGCGCACTTCATAATCCAGATACTCAAGAGCGAGATGCTGTCCGATCACCTCGTCGCGATAGCGATCACCCGTCGATCGAATATTCCAAAAACAAGGCGGCCGCGGTTCGCCCTTAGGCGTCGGCGGCGGGTAGCTGACGAAGGAAAGACAAGCGGGGCTTGGGAATTTCGATGGTGGCTTCGTCATGGCGTCCTCTTTGTGCGACCCTGAGGACGAACAGTCTGCGAAAAATGCTGCTTTCATTCAACGAAAGTGTTGCTTTCCGTTTTTGACAAAGGGAAAGTTGTGCTTCCCCTGCTCCATGTGAGAGAGATGAAGCAAGGCGACGCGCCGTCGCGTTCCGAGGCAATACGCAGACTGATTGAAAAGACGCTAAGCGGGAAGTGAAAAATTCCGGAACCGAAGGCAAGAGCATCAGTCAGGATGGCTTGCACACGAGCCTTATAAGATGTCCGTCAGTAGTGATGAGGAACAGGTCGCCAGTGAAGTAAAAATATTCGCCGACGAATTTGGAAGTAGCGAACTTCAATTGTAACGAGTTATTTGCCACCGTCCCGGCTTTGTCAGCCTTCTCCGATCCAAGCTGTTTGATCATGACCTTGACCGGTTTCGTTCCAGCGACGTCGAGAAAGAACGTCTCAGGAGTTGGGAACGGATCGCCTTTCCAGTAACTATTCCCGGCGCAGGTAAGTTTGAGATCGTCTCCACCTGCCAACGCAAATGCCGTAGTGCCCAGTAAAGCAAAGTTCAATGCCGCTCCCCACAGAATCCATTGTGCAAAACTACGAAATCGAAGTCCCATGGATATCCCCCAAACCTTCGGTTTTCGGCGAGCCATTCTGTAAAAAGCTAGATCCTAAGACTGGACACAGTTGAATAGGTGTTGCACGCTTTGTCTACGTAATTCTGCGACGACGCCGCTTTACTGGCAAGCCTGAAGCATCGACGCACTGAAATCTGCGGGCATCGAGTTCACGAACGGCGATGCGCAAGGCGTGAAGCTAATAAGGGGGCGTAGATGAGTGGGAAGGCGTGAGCCGACATTAGGGCTTTGTTAAAGAATAGGGCCTCCACTGAATCACGAGCCCGCATCCGCCCAACCTCGCGGCTCGATATTCGACCCGGATCATCCCCCCGATCCGGGTCTTTTTTGATCGTCCTCGTCGAGAGAGCGGCGGCCCAGGTGCGGGCTTTTTAGATGTCCCGCTACACCTCTATAGCGCAATCAACGAAAACGCGCCCAGCGCCTTCGTAGCTTGAATGTAGCCAGCGCCCACGCCGCTCGCAGGAAGGACAGACTGGCGATCTGGCAGTTCGCCGACGTAAGGGGCGATCTCGTCGACGGCCTCGGCGTGCGCGCGCCGTCGGGCGTCGCCTATCGCGTCACCTTTGTCGTCGACCCGGACAACGTCATACAGCATGTGTATGCGACAAATCTCGATGTAGGCCGATCCCCCGAGGATACGCTGCGCGTTCTCGACGCGCTGCAGACGAAAGCGCTCTGCGCTTGCAATCGGCCGATTGGCGGCGAAGTGCTGGTCACTGCATAGGTTATTTGACCAGTGACACGATAAAGCCACTGGCGACCTATGACGCCAATGGCAGTCGCGCGGGCGAGACAACACTCATGCCGCTTGTTGCGCGATTGAGCCCGTTAAGTTGACGATGCCCTCGCGGTTCATGGCGCGAAGGCCGAAAGCGCAAAATTCTTCCCTCTTCCGTTAATGTGACAGTGTCATTAGACCGGAGCGATGGCACCATGGCTTATACAACTTCAGTGTGGCGGCATCCAAATCCAGAGCGGCGGCGGCCCGGGAAATCGGACATCTTTTGTGATCGTGGCGTCGTCAACATTATCCGGCTTCAGATACACAAAATAATTGTCGTCGCGCTGAAATAACTCATTCGTGGGTGTGCTCTCGGGACTCACGAGCATGTTGTTGCTGAAGCGAACATGCATATAGTGGGGCAATAATTCGGTGAATTTTGTGAGGCGGGCCTCCAAAACGAAGCGGTAGAGTTGCCGACCTGTTACTTTCAGCACCGAGGCGGTCGCGTCGTCGATCGGCGTGAGCGACGTTTCCTGCCATCCGGTTCCGACCTGGATGAAACCCTGCACGCTCGGTGACATCACATAAATCGGTTGTTCGCTCTTCATGTTCTCGAGATAAATCGTCACCTCATAACGGTTGTCCCCGAGCCGCGAAATCGACGCGATGTCGCTCCGCAATGTGGAAGTCGCAAGTTCTTCGAGAGCGGCGAGTCGCTGTTGACGGGCGTCGAGTTTATGCTGCTGGTAGCGCGCCACGCCGTAGTTTGCCGAAGACGCTAGGGCGAAGACCAGCGCCGCGGCGGCCGAGATGCGTCCCGCTGTCGTCCATAACGTTTTGCCAAGTTTTTCGAAAATGCGAGCGCCGTCTACATTGGCGCCAACCGGCGTGGACGCTCTTTCCGTGGTCGGTTCGGTGCTCCGGAGTGGCGCAGCGACAAAGGCGCGCGGCTCATCGCTAGGAAAGAGAATCCCTTGCCGCATCTCGAACATTCGATCGGCGCGTTGAGCGAGCGCATGGTTATGCGTGACCAGCACCATTCCGAAATCTTCTTCTCGTCGCAAATCATTGAGCAGCGCGAAGATCTCTTCTTCTGTCTCCTCGTCGAGATCGCTTGTCGGTTCGTCCCCGAGGAGCACCCGGGGCTCATTGATCAATGCCCGAGCGATGACGACGCGACGCTGTTCGCCACCTGACATCTGTCCTGGAAAGGTTGTCATCCGATCGGTCAGGCCGACGCGGGTGAGGAGGCCCTGCGCGCGCTCATAGGCGCATTCCGGCGTCACGTTGTCGCCCAGTAGGGCCGGCAAGGCGACGTTGTCGACGGCCCGGAGATTTGGGAGAAGGCTAGCGAATTGAAAGACGAAGCCGATGCGCTCCCGCCTCACATCGGCAAGCTGCGCCTCGGGAAGATTCCAGATCTCGTCGCCCGTCAGCTGAACCCTGCCCTCCGTCGGTGGCGTCAGCGCGCCGACCATGGCGAGCAGCGTCGATTTACCGGAGCCAGATCGTCCGACGATCGAAACAAACTCACCCGCGCCAACTGTTAAATCAGCGCGGATCACCGCGTCCACGCCTGGATCGCCGCCGTAGCGTTTGCGCAGCCCCTTGGCGGAGAGGATCATCGCGCGCTTTCCATCTGGATCATCGCGTAGGGTTCGAGACGACGTGTCCGCCAAGCGGCGACAAAAGCGCCGCCGACGCCGATCGCGACGCCGCAGAGCGCAGCGATGCCCGCGGCAATCCATGTGACCCCGACAGGCGGGTTGTCGAAGGGCACGCCAAGGGACGAGAAATAAAAGCCGACAGAGCGGGCAAAAACGAAGATCAGCGAGAAGCCCGCGCCGATGCCTAACAAACCGCCAAACCCTGTTATGAGCCCCGCCTCGATCAGGGTGATCAATATGATCTGCGCTGGCGTTGCGCCCATAGCCCGAAGCACTCCGATTTCGCGATAGCGCTCTTGGACGATGGCGGAAAACAACAACGAGACGAGAAAGAACATCGCCAACATCAGCAAGCTTGCGAAAACTGCCACGCCCCAGAATAGACTACCCAGCGATTGGCGCGCCGCCGTGAAGATCGGATTGCCAGTCACGATTTTAATTTCTGGAATCTGTCCAATGGCAAAACGCGCTTGCTCCGCCGAAACGCCGGGCGACAGTTGCAAGAGAAATGCGGAGACACGATCTGGAGCATTTGATGGAAGGCATTCGGCACGTCCCGCGGCGTGATGAGCAAGGACGCTTGCAGGGCGCACCCGTATCGCGGCGGCGACAAGTTCGTCGAGTGCAGAAAAGGCAATGAAATAGGATTTGTCAAAGGGGCCGACGCCCGTTCGACCCAATCGGCCCATCACGATCAGCGACCGGCCACAAATCATCAGGGCTTCGCCAGTCTTCAGCGCGACCCGCTCGCCAACAAGCAAGCCTCCCGAGGCGGCTACGGGTTTCTCCCCCACGGGAAGCCAAGACTCGACGGTGAAATCCGTCGCGGGATCATAGGCAATCAGATTGATCGCGCGCCCCTCAACGCTCGCGCGAATGAGCCGCTGCGCGGCGACTTTCGCCACGCCGGGAACTGCGCGGAGCTTGTCACCCAGAGCGACATCCAAATCAAGATCCGTCGGCTGTATTGTGAGCAGTGTGCTGGTGATATTCACCAAAGCGCCGTGTGGCACGACGACGAGATCAGCGCCCATTCGCGAAAAGGTCGTCAAGATTCCTTCACGCAGCGCCCAGCCGGTGACGAAGCCGGAAAAGCCAACGCCGACGGCGATCATCACCGCCATGCCGAGCAACAGGCTCCGCAGCGGCCGGCGGCCGACGTTCTGAGCGCCGAGCCGCATGAGCAGGAACCGCGCTCGATGGCGTTTCGTCATCGTAGGAACCGTTATCTGCAGTTAGATGCGGCTTGGCTCGTGAGGCCGGGCCGCTTCGTTGAGTAGCCGCAATCGCTTGAGGACGCTAGTCGCCCCTGAAGCAAGCGAGATGAACCGATCGCTTTGCGGGTTCGCTGATCACGTCAAACCGTGGTGCAGCGGCTGTGGATCAGTTCCTGATTGTTCCGTGGAACAATAACGCAGTCGTGGTGACCGCCAAAGTTCGGAATATAACCAACGGGCTCCAGAGTATCCTGAGTGAAGATGAAGGTTCCTCCTTCGAGCCGCTGAAATCCGCTGAATATTGCGAGCACATATTTGCCGTCATAGGTGACATGCATCGTCTGCAGGTCAACGCCCACATTCTCGAAGCGCTTGATTGTCGTCCACGTATTGGTGTCAACGACGACGATGGCGCTTTTCGCCGGCTTCTGGTGCAGCTCGGAGACAAACATCTTTGAGCCGTCCATCGAATAGGTGATATGGAACGGGCTGGGCGTCGAGCCGACCCAGTGCGAGTCCTTGAACTCAGTGACCCGCTTCCAAGTGCTCGGATCGCGGTCCGAACAATCAAACACGCCCATGCTGCTTTGCCGGGTGTTGTTCGTCATGGTGAACCATTTGCCGTGTGGGCCAAAGCCGCATTCGTGTCCTGACGTTACGACATTGTCCAGCTTGATGTCCCAAATCCCGTCGGCGATTTTTTTGACGGAAATGCTTTCCCTCGTCGTGCCCTCGGGGGAAGAGATGCAAGCAACCGGCTCCATGGTGGTGCGGTCGATGACGACGCCGACGGCGAACATGCGAAGCGTCACCAGCGAGAGCGGATGGATCGGATGGTGGACGCAATTATCGGCGCCGGTCAGCGTCTTCACCGAGTCGCCCGGAAGCTGTCCCGTATAGGCGAGATACTCGCCCATAGGCACCATCTCCCAATCGAGCTTGTTTCCCTTGACGCCGCGATAATCATAGAGCCCCGTTTCAGGCGCTTTTATGAGACGGGAAACGCGAACGGTTCCCCCCTTGAACCAATTGTCTTCGAGCACGCCATCTGGCTCGTTTCCACGCCAGTCGAAACGGAATGCTTCGATCACCGTTGTCTTCTGATTTCCGGTCGCGCGATTGAAGAAGGCGACCACATCCTTTTGTCCATCCGAAACCGAGAAGCCAGACGCATCCGGGAAGATCACGGTGTGCACGCCAAGTCCGATCCCTGTGGTCTCGGCGACATTCTCAAGCAAATTCATCTGCTGTCCGTCGAAGCCGACGCGATAGATCTGATTGCCCTGGCCCCACAGAGGATCGAGCATTCCGTGTTCCCGGATCTGAGTGGGAATGCCATAAATCAGCACGTTCTGCCCACCCTGGGTCGAGTTTACGAACTCGAAACCCTTGCGCGGGTCTGCCGAAGGAAAGGCCGCGAGATGATGGGCGATGGGACAGCTGTCGCCGTAATTCCAATATTCGATCCAGGCCATTGTCTTGCCGGTCGCAAGATCCTGCACCTGAGCGCCCCCGCCGAGCTTCGTTGGGGTGAGCCAGACGTAGTCGCCGAGCGTCGCAAGACGCGGCGCATTCGCCTCTGCCGCCGACGCTGATTGTCCCATCAGATGTGAAAACAGCCCTGCCGCGTTGGGGGATTTGCCACCTAGAATGGTCCCGATGATTCCGGTCGTGGCGGCGCGCAACACTTTGCGACGGTCGACGCGCCCGCGCTGATTGAGAAGGCGCGTCACATGCGGCGCGGCAGTCTCCGATAGCGCATGATGTCCGCCGTTTTGCGACTGGGAGTTTTGATCGGTAGACATCCATCTCTCCCTAAGAGCTCAGCGACGCTTGGATCGAGAAGTCAGAAAGATCAGCGATACAATTTTGGCCCAACGAGCATTTTCGTGAGGCGCGATTTTTAGTTTTCGGCCGACAACAAGAATCCCAATACGAGGTGAGGAGGCGCAGGCGTTATCTCGCGAGGCGGCTCAGAGAACAATAGCCTCGAACGGGTGTCAAGCGGTCGACGGTCCGTTTTGAACACTTTGCCCTTGACAGGCGTTGTCACATTTCGGGCCGGAAACAACTGGCCGGCATTGACACGTTAACACGCCGAGTTCGCCCGAAATCATCATTTAGTTCTCGTCTCAGGCCGCGGCAGCGGTCGCGTCGCTCCAAAACGTTGTGAGCCTCGGCTCGAAACCGCCGTGCGTTGGTCGGCAGATCAGGTGTCGTTGAACGTTGAACGGCACCGTCAGGTTAACTTTTGGCGAGCGATTTGACGCACGCAGGCATTTTCGACCTGGGCTGAGATCGCGAACGCTTCGATTGACGCATGAAGCAAGTCCAAACCAATATCCGATCAGTGCGCCGATAGATCCGTTAATTTGACGGCGCCTTCTCAACAGCGTGATAGTCGATAAAGCAGCACAAGGGTGACGATCGCCATCGCCATTGCCAGACCACGCCACACGGCGGCTGGATTGCGCTCCAGCAGCGGGCGGACTCGGTTGTACGAATAATTCGGATTGGGTCGGCGCAAATCCTCAGTGAATGCCGAAAGCGCCTCCGTGCGCTTCGTCGGATCGTAATGCACAGCTCTCTCCAAGGCAGAGTCGATCCATAGCGGCAGCGAATCGTCGAGGGAGACGGCGGGGATGTAGCGTAATCGACCGACGTCGCGGCGACTCGCGAAACCGCGGCCATAGGGCAATTTTCGCGTCAACAGCTCATAGGCGATGACGCCTAAAGAATAAAGGTCAGAGAGCTCCGTCGCACGCTCGCCAATATGGCATTCAGGAGCGGTGTAATCGAGCGTTCCGACGAGAGACGGTTTGTCGACAGAATTTGCGGCCTCATCGAGCCCCGCGATGCGCACCGAGCCGAAGTCGATGATTTTCACGACGCCGGCGTTATCGACCAAAATGTTCTCCGGTTTCAAATCCTGATGGACGATCTCCTTGCGATGGAAGGCGCGCAGGCCCTTGGCGATCTGCTCGACGATGACCCGCACGGTTTCCAGGTGCGGCTTGGGGTTGTCGACCATCCACTGCCGCAGCGTGCGACCTTCGAGATGTTCAGTGACGTAATAGAGCGAGCGACGCACACGCACTGAAGGTTCTACTTTCAAGACATGGGGGCTAGCGACGAGTTGTCCGACCCATTCCTCGTGAGTGAACATTTCGATATAGGCCGCGTCGTCCTCGAAATTTCGCGAAGGCGTCTTGAGGACCACGGTGTTTGCGCTGTCCATGTCCGTGGCGAGATAGATTTGTGTGCGCTTGGAGAGATGCATTTCGCGCAAGATCTTGTAGCCTTCAAAGAGCTGACCGGGCGAAAGCTCGGGAGGAAATGGCAGTGCGGAAAGTCTTTTTAGATGGCTTTCTTCGTCCAATCCGCCAGGATTGTCGATGCGCACGATTTGACAGGTGAGATTATCTCCACTGCCGTTCGCGAAAGCTGTTTCGACGATACGCGCTGCGGCGCCATCGAGATCGTTGGAAGCGGCGCGGAGAATGTTCTTGATCTGATTGTCTCTCAGGAAGTCATGCACGCCGTCCGTCGTGAAGATCAGAAAATCGCCGGCCTCGAGCGGCACGGTACGATAGTCGATCTCAAGCTCCGCATTGATACCGACCGCGCGCGAGAGATATTCCTGTTCGCGCGAGACACGCACGCGATGATCGCACGTGAGCTGCTCGATGTCGCTGCCCCGCAAAAGATAAATCCGTGTGTCGCCGGCGTGGAACACATAGGCGACCGAAGCTTTAATTACGACGCCGGAGAAGGTGCTGACCATGGCCCGCTCGGACATGTAGTCGGCGTTGCTCTGGCCGTGCAGCCAACGATTGATCGCGCTCAGAACGCGTCCAGCCGACGTCTTCACGGTCCAGGACTGATGAGTCGAGTAATAATCCTGGAGGAAGCTCTTGACGCAGGTCTCGCTCGCCTCCTTAGCGGCCTCGCTCGAACTCATGCCATCGGCGATCGCCATGGCGACGCCCTTAGTTTCAAGCAGAGCGGAGTTGGGAACGACCACCCCGTATGAATTATCGTTGCGCGGCTTGCGCCCCGCCGTCGAATGCTGGCCAATCGAAATTACTGGGTCGTTTCTCGCCATGGCGATTCCGCTGTGGCTCACGTTACGTCGATCATGACGATCGATCCGTCTGGCATGGTTTCCGCAATCTGCCCCTTCGGCTCTTCCACGAAAAGATAGATCAGCGCAAACCCAAACGCCGCCGCGCCTGAGGCGGCGTGAAAGAACATCTGCGGCGTCACAAAAGAATAGAGCGTCAAAAACAGCACGCCGCCGACATTGCCGAAGGCGCCGACGATGCCGGCGATCTGTCCCGTCAGCCGCCGCTTGATGAGCGGCAGCATGGCATAGACCGCCCCATTGCCGGCGTTGACAAAGAGCGAGCAACCGAAGGTCGCCAACACCGCGAAAACGACGCCCATGGCTTGTCCCATGAAGCTCATCGCCAAATAACCCGCCGCCGCTCCAACCATGCAGATCAGCATCACCGGGCGGCGGCCGTAACGGTCGCTCAGCCAGCCACCCGCTGGACGAGCGAAAAAGGTCGTGGACCCGAAACTCGCGCCGACAAAGCCGGCGGTCGCTAAAGACAGACCAAAAGTGTCCTTGAATAGAAGCGGCAGGATCGACACCACAGCGAGTTCCGATCCAAAGGTGACAAAATAGGCGAGGCTGAGGACCGCCACTTGCCGGAATTTATAGCGATGTATCGAAGAAACGCGCTCGCCGCGCATCACGGACGCGTTGATGCGCCAAGTGTCGAAAATCTGATAAGCGTAAAGAGTGGCGAGTCCCGTGTATACGACGTTCGTCGTGCTGGACGAAAGGAGTTTAAGGCCAGAAGGGCCAAGCTTCCATGCAAGCAGCGCAAGCGCAAGGATCAACGGCGCCTGCAAATAGAGCATAGAGGAAAAAGTCTCCGCGACTCGTCACTTCCATCGCGCCGGTCTTTTTGGGCTTAAAATAGGTCGACCCTTTTGGCGCGTCGCTGACGGTAAGATAATAGACCAGCCCATAAGGAATGAAGGGCGTGGACGCGTCCTGTCCAACGCGTTTTGCTATTAGCGCTCGCGGATCAACGTAGGGTCGCAGACCCGCGAAAAAAGCGATGGAGGCCGGGATGTCGATGCAGGCCCAGAGCGCCGCAAAGAGAAAGAACGGACGAAATCCAGCCGAAAGGACGGCAGGGCCTGACGGGAGGCTATAACGAGGAATTGCGGCCATGATGTCGTTCGACCTCCCACGGCGTATTTTCTTGCTGGCGACTGCCTAGGTCCCCGCATCCAAAATGTCGAGTCGAGAGCGCTCATGCTATGAGCTGCGGAAACATTTATTGAGGGCTTGATCCGGAGAAGCAATTATGGATGAAATTGCGATTGCTCGCGCACTGCATGTATTTGCTGTCATCCTCTGGATCGGCGGCGTGAGTTTTGTGACGACCGTGTTGCTTCCCGCAGTTCGTCGCCTCAAGTCTCCCGAAGCGCGATTGACTTTTTTCGACGCCATCGAACGACGATTTGCGTGGCAGGCTCGGATCACCACGCTGCTTGCCGGATTGACTGGATTTTACATGCTGATGCGGCTCGACCTATGGGACCGCTTTCTGTCAGTGAACTATTGGTGGATGCACGCCATGGTTATTGTGTGGCTTATTTTCACAGTGATGCTGTTCGTCGCCGAGCCGTTGATCTTGCATCGATGGTTGCAGGCGCGAGCAAAGACTGACCCCGAAGCAACATTCACGATAATCGAGAGGCTGCATCTCATTCTACTGATATTGAGTCTGGCCACCGTCCTTGGCGCCGTCGCCGGCAGCCATGGCCTCTTGCTATTCGAATAATTGACGCCGTCCTGCGGCAATATGCTGCTTGAGCAGCCGTTTTGTTCATTGCACAATACCATTGAGATTCGGTCATCATGAATCTCATGGGTTCGACAAGATTCATTCCGTTTTTTATATGTCATCAATTGTCTGATTACGACAAATAGCTTGAAACCATGTGGCGGCGCTTCACCGAGGCGCTAAGAAGCTGGAGGCTCCATGCCGAGTTCGCGAAGCATCATTGTTCTAGCTGTATCCACTTGGGCGTTTGTCGTTTGCTTTGCTGTCTGGCTGATGTTCGGCGTCATCGGCATTCCCATTCGGCGTGAGTTAAGCCTGAACGCGCTTGAATTTGGCTTGCTCACGTCAACTCCGGTCCTGACAGGCGCACTGTTTCGTCTGCCACTTGGCATATGGACGGATCAATTCGGCGGACGGATCGTGATGTTCCTGCTACTGCTCTTCTGCGCTGCGCCTATATGGCTCGCAAGCTACGCCACCCAACTTTGGCAATTCCTGTTGCTCGGACTGGCGCTCGGACTCGTCGGCGCTTCTTTCGCCGTCGGAACGCCTTACGTCGCTCGTTTTTTTCCGAAGGAACGACGCGGCTTCGCCATGGGCGTGTTCGGCGCCGGCACCACGGGCGCCGCAATCAACATGTTCATTGCTCCGGCGCTCATCGAGAGATTCGGTTGGCAGAGCGTTCCCAAATTCTACGCCGTAGCGATGGTCGTCACAGCCGCCATTTTCTGGCTATTGTCTGCGCCCGACGTGTCGGCGCCAGGCAAGAGCGGCGTGTCCTTGCGACAGCAGCTGGCCGTTCTCAAGGACGTGCGAGTCTGGAAATACTGCCAGTATTATTCCATCGTGTTTGGCGGCTTTACCGCGCTCTCAGTTTGGATGCCGAATTACTTTGTGCAGGAGTATGGATTGAACATCGCGCAGGCGTCGCTGCTGGCCGCCTGCTTTTCTCTTCCCGCTGGCGTGCTGCGCGCCGCCGGCGGCTGGCTCGCGGATCGATTCGGCGCGCATAATGTCACATGGTGGGTGCTGTGGGCGGCGTGGATCAGCCTGTTCCTTCTGTCTTATCCGCGAAGCGATTTGTTCATCCATACGCTGCGGGGTCCGGCAGAGTTTCACATCGAACTGACGCTCATCCCGTTTACGGCCCTGCTTTTCGCGCTCGGCGTCTCCTTTGCATGCGGCATGGCGTCGACATTCAAATATGTCGGCGACGATTTTCAGGAAAATATGGGCGTCGTGACCGGCATTGTCGGACTCGCGGGCGGCCTCGGCGGTTTCCTGCTGCCGGTTCTGTTCGGCGCAATCCTCGAATGGCTGGCGGTCAGCTCTAGCTGCTTCATGTTCCTCTATGGCGTCGTGTGGGTTTCGCTGATTCTGAATTACATCACGGAAGTTCGACGTTTGCCGGTCATGGGCGAGCGCGTGTCAGCGTTAGCTTCGACGCCTCCGGCGATCACGGAGACGGGAGGGAAACAATGAGCCACTTTCTCGAACGCCTCACCTATCTTTCTCGTCGGCGTGAGGCTTTTGCCGACGATCACGGTGAACTACGCGACGAGGATCGCACGTGGGAGGAAGGCTACCGACAACGCTGGCAGCATGACAAGATCGTGCGCTCGACGCATGGAGTGAACTGCACCGGTTCGTGCAGCTGGAAAATTTACGTCAAGAGCGGCGTAGTGACGTGGGAAACGCAGCAAACGGATTACCCACGCACGAGACCTGGCATGCCTAACCATGAACCGCGCGGCTGCTCGCGCGGCGCCTCTTATAGCTGGTATCTTTATAGCGCCAGCCGCATCAAATATCCGATGGTCAGGGGACGGCTGGTCAAGGCTTGGCGCGAAGCTCGCAAAACGCTTGCCCCCATCGAGGCCTGGGCGAACATTGTCAGTAATCCCGACGCTGCAAAATCGTACAAAGCGTTGCGTGGACGCGGAGGCTTCGTTCGTTCGACCTGGGAGGAGGTGAGCGAAATCATCGCCGCCGCCAATGTTCACACCATCAAAACATGGGGGCCGGATCGCGTCATTGGCTTCTCGCCCATTCCCGCCATGTCGATGGTCTCCTATGCGGCAGGCGCCCGTTACCTCAGTCTCATCGGCGGCACGCTGCTCTCCTTCTACGATTGGTACTGCGACCTGCCGCCTTCGAGCCCGCAGACATGGGGCGAGCAGACCGATGTTCCAGAGTCGGCCGACTGGTACAACTCGGGCTACATCATCGCATGGGGCTCGAACGTGCCGCAGACGCGCACGCCAGACGCCCATTTTTTCGTGGAGGCGCGCTACAACGGAACCAAAGTCGTAGCGATCACGCCCGATTATGCGGAGGTCGCCAAGCTCTCGGACCTTTGGCTGCATCCCAAACAAGGAACCGATGCGGCCCTCGCCATGGCGATGGGCCATGTCATCCTGCGCGAGTTCTTCCTCGATCGCGCGATTCCCTATTTTCAAGATTATTGCCGCCGTTACACCGACATGCCGATGCTGGTGCGGCTGCGATGCGACGGCGAGCGGTACGTGCCCGACCGCTATCTGCGCCAAAGCGATCTGCCCGATGCGCAGGTTTCTAGCCGCGCTGCGTGGAAAACTGTCGCGGCTGCCGAAGAGACCGGCGATCTCGTCGCGCCACAGGGCTCGATCGGCTATCGCTGGCCGAACGAAGGCGACGTAAAAGGACGATGGAATCTCGAAGCGAAGGATGGCGAGACGGGCGAAGATGTGCGGCTGGCGCTCAGCGTCATTGATCGCCGCGACGAGATCGCCACAGTCGCCTTCCCTTATTTCGGGGGACGCCTCCACGAGCATTTCCAGGAAAACGATCAAGGCGGCGACGTGCTGTTGCGTAACGCGCCGGTCCGTCGCGTGCAGCTCGCCGATGGCGAGGCTCTTGTCGCCACCGTGTTCGATCTGCTCTGCGCGAATTACGGGTTAGACCGCGGTCTCGGCGGCGCATGCGCGAAAAGCTACGACGACAATATTCCTTACACTCCAGCATGGCAGGCGCAGATCACCGGCGTTGCGAGCGAGAAAGCGATTGCCGTCGCGCGCGGCTTTGCCGAGAACGCCGAGAAGACGCACGGCCGTTCGATGGTGATCATCGGCGCCGGCATGAATCACTGGTACCACCAGGACATGAACTACCGCAGCATCATCAATTTTCTGATGATGTGCGGCACGGTCGGCGTCTCCGGCGGAGGCTGGGCGCATTATGTGGGCCAGGAGAAGCTCCGGCCACAAACAGGCTGGACCATGCTCGCTTTTGCGCTCGACTGGCTGCGGCCGCCGCGCCAGATGAACAGCACCTCATTCTTCTATGCTCACAGCGATCAATGGCGCTACGAGAAGCTCGACGTCTCTGAATTCCTCTCGCCGCTAGCCGATCCAACTCCCTATCGCGGCAGCATGATCGACCTCAATGTGCGCGCGGAGCGAATGGGTTGGCTACCGTCGGCGCCGCAGCTCGCCATTAATCCGTTGACGCTAGCGGCGGAGGCGGAGAAGGCCGGCGTCGCGGTAAAGGACCATGTCGTCGCGGGCCTGAAGGAGGGGCGCCTGCGCATGGCCTGCGAAGACCCCGACGATCCAAAGAACTTCCCGCGCAATCTGTTCATCTGGCGATCGAACCTGTTCGGCTCGTCGGGCAAGGGCCACGAATATTTTTTGCGCCACTTCCTCGGCACGCGCCATGGTTTGCAGGGCAAAGATCTCGGCGAGATGGATGGCCAAAAGCCCGAGGAAGTGATCTGGCGAGATCCCGCGCCAGAGGGCAAGCTCGATCTGGTCGTCACTCTCGATTTCCGCATGTCGACGAGTTGTCTTTATTCCGACGTCGTGTTGCCGACGGCGACCTGGTACGAGAAGAACGATCTCAATACGTCCGACATGCACCCGTTCATTCATCCGCTCTCGACAGCGGTGGACCCCGTATGGGAGTCGCGCAGCGACTGGGAAATCTACAAGACCATCGCGAGACGCTTTTCCGAACTCGCGGTCGGCCATCTCGGCCTCGAACGCGACGTCGTGTTGACGCCGATCCAGCACGACACGCCAGCGGAGCTGGCGCAACCTTTCGAGGTGAAGGATTGGAAAAAAGGCGAATGCGATCTCGTACCAGGCGTCACCGCGCCGCAGATCGCCGTCGTCGAACGCGATTATCCGAATACCTACCGCCGCTTTACAGCTCTCGGTCCGCTGGCCGATACGCTCGGCAATGGCGGCAAAGGCATCGCATGGAACACTGAGGAGGAGGTGCTCGGCCTCGGCGAGTTGAACTATCGGGTCAGTGATGGCGGTCCCACACATGGCCGGCCACGCATCGAAAGCGATATCGATGCGGCCGAAGTCATTCTTTATCTTGCGCCGGAGACCAATGGCCAGGTTGCAGTGAAAGCATGGAAGGCGCTCGGTAAGGTGACGGGACGCGACCATGCCCATCTCGCCAAGACGCGAGAGGACGAAAAAATCCGCTTTCGTGACCTACTGGCGCAACCTCGCAAGATTATTTCCTCGCCGACTTGGTCAGGCATTGAAAGCGAACATGTCAGCTACACGGCTGGCTACGTCAACATCAATGAACTTATTCCGTGGCGCACGCTCACGGGCCGTCAGCAATTCTATCAGGATCATCGCTGGCTGCGGGACTTCGGAGAGGGCTTCGCCGTCTATCGGCCGCCGATCGATACGCGCAACATTGGCGACATGCTGGGCAAGCATAGCAATGGCGAGCGGGAAATCGTCCTCAATTTCATCACTCCGCATCAGAAATGGGGCATCCACTCGACCTACACCGACAATCTCCTGATGCTCACTCTGTCGCGCGGCGGGCCGATCGTGTGGCTGTCGGAGAAAGATGCAAAAAGCGCCGGGATCATCGACAATGATTGGATCGAACTCTTCAATCTAAATGGCGCGATCGCCGCTAGAGCAGTCGTCAGTCAGCGGGTGCAGGAGGGCATGTGCCTCATGTACCATGCGCAGGAAAAAATCATCAACGTGCCAGGTTCGCAGATCACCGGCCAGCGCGGCGGCATTCACAATTCGGTGACCCGCACAGTGATGAAACCGACCCATATGGTTGGCGGTTACGCTCAGCTCTCTTACGGTTTCAACTATTACGGTACGGTCGGATCCAACCGCGACGAATTCGTCGTCGTTCGCAAGCTCACCAACATCGATTGGCTCGATCATTCCAACCCCGTCGATCGGGCAACCGAGGAGGCCGCGCCATGAAGATCCGCGCCCAGATCGCGATGGTGATGAATCTCGACAAGTGCATCGGTTGCCACACCTGCTCGGTCACCTGCAAGAACGTCTGGACCTCGCGGCAAGGCATGGAATACGCGTGGTTCAACAATGTCGAGACCAAGCCGGGTGTGGGTTACCCGAAAGATTGGGAAAACCAAGAGCGTTGGCGCGGCGGCTGGGAACGTCGGAAGAATGGAAAGATTACGCCGAAACAAGGAGGCCGCTGGTCGATTTTGGCAAAGATATTCGCCAATCCGCATCTGCCTGAAATCGACGACTATTACGAGCCTTTCACCTTCGATTACGAACATTTGCATAACGCGCCCGAGCTGCCGACAGCGCCCGTGGCGCGCCCGCTCTCGCTCATCAGCGGTCGCCCTATGGAAAAGATCGAATGGGGACCGAACTGGGAGGAGCTTCTCGGCGGCGAGTTCGACAAGCGTTCGAAGGACTATAATTTCGAGGCGGTGCAGAAGGACATCTACGGGCAGTTCGAAAACACCTTCATGATGTATCTGCCGCGTCTCTGCGAGCACTGTCTCAATCCGAGCTGCGTCGCCTCATGCCCATCCGGTTCGATTTACAAGCGCGAAGAGGACGGGATCGTGCTGATCGACCAGGACAAGTGCCGCGGCTGGAGGATGTGCGTCTCCGGCTGCCCTTACAAGAAGATCTACTACAACTGGACCTCCGGCAAAGCCGAGAAATGCATCTTCTGTTATCCGCGCATCGAGGCTGGACAGCCAACCGTCTGCTCGGAAACTTGCGTCGGCCGCATCCGTTATCTTGGCGTGCTGCTTTACGACGCGGACCGTGTCGAAAGCGCAGCGAGCGCCGAGGACCCGCAGGATCTCTATGAGGCTCAGCTCTCCCTGTTTCTCGACCCCAATGACCCTGAGATTGAGTCGCAGGCGCGGACGGACGGCGTGCCGGACGCCTGGATCGACGCCGCCAAGCGCTCTCCAACGTACAAAATGGCGGTCGACTGGAGGATCGCCTTTCCGCTCCACCCTGAATACCGCACGCTGCCGATGGTTTGGTATGTGCCGCCGCTCTCGCCCATCCAGTCGCACGCCAACGCGGGAGCGATCGAAACGAACGGAGAGATACCGGATGTGCGCTCGCTACGCATTCCGGTGCGCTATCTCGCCAATCTGCTGACGGCGGGCGCGGAGGCGCCAATCGTCGCCGCGCTCGAGCGTATGATCGCCATGCGCGTGTACTACCGGCAGCGCCAACTCGGACAAGACGACGGCCGACAAGTGCTGGAACAGGTAGGCCTCACGCTCGCAATGGTCGAGGATATGCATCGCTATCTATCAATCGCCAATTACGAGGATCGTTTCGTCATCCCAACCAGCCATCGCGAGCAGGCGGAGGACGCCTATGGTTTGCGCGGCTCTTGCGGCTTCACCTTCGGCAATGGTTGCGATTTCGGGCCGCCGCAGTCCACTTTGTTCGGCGGCAAGATGGGCCGCCGCCAACTGACGCCGGTGCGGCCGCTCGATACTTGAGGAGACGCCAATGATTGTGTTGAGGGCGTTCAGCGCCTTGCTTTCTTATCCGCGCGATGATCTCCGGCAGGCGCTGCCGGAAATTGCGGACCTGATCCAACACTCGTCGCTCATTGAAACGCGCGAGCGCAACGAATTGTTGGCGCTGATCGACGATCTCGTGGACGGTGAATTGCTCGAAAAAGAAGAGCGTTATGTCGAGCTGTTCGACCGGGGGCGCACGACCTCTCTCAATCTGTTCGAGCATTTGCACGGCGAGAGTCGAGATCGCGGCGACGCCATGGTCGATCTCAAACATCTCTATCAACGCGGCGGCTTTGAACTTTCGACCAGCGAACTGCCGGACTACCTGCCGGTCGTGCTCGAATATCTGAGCTGCCGCGATGTTGCTGAGACGCGTGAGATGCTATCCGATTGCGCCCACATCTTGAAGACGATCGCGAAGGCGCTCATCGCTCGCGGCAGCGCCTATGCGGCCGTCCTACAGGCTCTCATTGCGATAGCGGGCGAGGCGCCGCTCGACGCGGCGTCGATAACCAAGGTCGGCGAGCCGGTCGGGAACATGGACAAGGAATGGTTCGAAGAGCCAGCTTTTGGAGGAGCGCCGGCAACGTCGGCCTCGACGCCTTAAAAAGGGAGATCCCCTCATGCGGTTCGACGAATACGACCTCAATACCCTTCTCTTCGGCGTCTACCCCTATGTCTGTCTCGCGGTGCTGCTCATTGGGAGCCTGATCCGTTTCGATCGCGAGCCCTACACCTGGAAAAGCGATTCCTCGCAGATGCTGCGCAGCGGGCAACTCCGTCTCGGGTCCAATCTCTTCCACTATGGCGTCATCGTCGTGATCCTTGGGCATTTCGTCGGATTCCTGGCGCCGCATTGGGCGATCGATTGGGCGATTGATCCCGTGGCGCATCAGCTCCTCGCCATGGTGGTCGGCGGCATTGCCGGACTCGTCGCAATAATTGGTCTCAGCATTCTCTTGTACCGTCGCTTGGCAGATCCTCGAATACGGCTGAACAGTCGCAAATGGGACATCGTCGTCGCCGTTATGTTGTGGCTGCAATTGGCGCTCGGCCTTCTTACTGTGCCGCTATCGGCCTTCCATATGGACGGCGTCTTGTTCGAGACTTTGACGAGCTACGTCAAAGGTATTGTCACGTTCGACGGCGGCGCCGCCGTACTCATGATCGAGGCGCCGCTGCCATACAAACTCCATGTGCTGCTCGGCTTCACTCTTTTTCTTATCTCGCCTTTCACCCGCATGATCCACATCTGGAGCGGCGCCGGCGCGCTTTCCTATCTGCTCCGGCCTTATCAGATCGTGCGCACGCCACGGACGCGAGCGAAGGGGCCTGTGCGTTCATGAGCGTCATCGTCAACGGCGTTACGGTCGACGTCGGCAAGTGGCCGAATCCCGAGGTGGCCACGATCCGGGAGCTGCTACGTCAGCGAGCGCTCGCGCTCGGGCTGCTAACGGATGAAAACGCCAACGATGGCGCGATTGATGTCGCCATTAACCGCGTCCTTGAGGACGAAGTGAGTGTCCCGACGCTTACCGATGCGGAATGCCGCCGGTATTACGAGGCGCATCCCGATGAATTCAGCAGCGGCGATCTCGTCCATGCTCGCCATATTCTATTTCAAGTGACGCCTGCGGCGCCCGTTCCAAAAATTCGCACTCGCGCCGAACAGACGCTCGCCGAGCTCCTGCGAGAGCCCGAGCGTTTCGCGGCGCTGGCGCGCGAGCTGTCGAACTGCCCCTCGGGCCAACAGGACGGCAACCTCGGCCAGATCGCTCGCGGCGACACCGTGCCGGAGTTCGAGCAAGCTTTGTTTCGGCTTGGTCCGACGGGAATCCTGCGCGAACTCGTCAAGACGCGCCATGGCTTTCATATCGTCGCAATCGATCGACGCATCCCCGGCCATACCTTGCCGTTCGACATGGTTCGAGAGCGCCTCATCTCGCGGCTCCAGACGAGGGTCGAAGAGCGCGCATTGCGCCAATATATTTCGATCCTGGCGGGGGCAGCGGAACTCGTCGGCGTCGATTTAGAGAGCGCGACGAGCCCTCTGGTACAATAGCGTCATGGGATGGTGTGCCCGAAACGAGAGCCAGCGAGACTGGAATGAAATGGCGCAGATTGGATATCGTACACACTATATGCGATCATTTGGAGGGCGAAGTGTCTTTTACCTCGCTCAGATGGCGTCGTGTCTTGGTCGAATCATTTGGAATTGTGCCCGTATCCAAAAGCAATCGAGTCAATTATGCGTATGATCGCGAAAGCGTAGATTTGGCCGGCGCGGGGAAAGGCGTTAGCGCTTCTCCACTACCATTTTCCTCCAATATTGAAGCTGGGACTTGGCACGTCAATTGCGGACTTTAAGTTCTTTAAACGTAGGTGCAAAGGTCGAACGACCGCTTCGGGTCAAACTCGGAGGAGAATTGCGGGTTACAGCATTTCCGTTCCTGCCCGCGCAGCGGACTCTCGGCCGATGACGCGTGAGGTCGCTGAAGCGCCAACAACGGCAGTGCCGGGCTGCTCACTCCGCTCGTTGCACACGAGTCTCAGGACGGCGAATCCCAAACCAATCATTACGCAAATCCAATCTGCCTGTCCGACTATCAATCCTGTTCGCTGTCTAGATGCGCCATTTGCACCTCTGCGTAGCGCGCGCCGGCGACGGAAGCCGCGGCTTTCTCCAACGTCGAGAGATCCTCCTCTTCAAGCGTCAACGAGAGCGCGCCGAGCGACTCTGCGAGCCTGTCTCGCCGTCGCGCGCCAATGAGGGACACGATGTCGTCGCCACGCGACAGCACCCAGGCGATGGCGATCTGCGCGACAGTGGCGCCCTTGGCGTCAGCAACGGACTTGATCGCGGCGACGAGCAAGAGATTCTTTTCGAGATTGGCGCCTTGGAAGCGCGGAACGGTTGCGCGGAAATCGCCTGGCGCTGTTTCCTTGCCGTAAGCCCAATGGCCGCTGATGAGTCCGCGCGACAACACGCCATAGGCGGTGACGCCGACGCCGAGCGCGCGGCACGTCGGAAGGATCGACCTTTCGATCCCGCGAGAGATCAGGGAATATTCGATCTGCAGATCAACAATCTGATGCACGGCCGCCGCGCGGCGGATCGTCTCCGACCCGACTTCGGAGAGACCAATGAAACGGACATAGCCAGCCTTGACCATGTCGGCGACGGCGCCAATCGTGTCCTCGATCGGGACAGTGGGATCGAGCCGCGCCGGGCGGTAGATGTCCACGTGATCGACGCCAAGTCGTCTCAAGGTGTAGGCGAGTGAGGTCTTCACGGCCGAGGGACGCCCGTCAAAGCCGATCCAGTTTCCAACTGGATCGCGCTGCGCTCCAAATTTGACGCTGAGAATCGCTGCATCGCGCGGGCGGCTCTTCAACGCCTCTGCGATCAGCATCTCATTGTGGCCCATGCCATAAAAATCGCCGGTGTCGAGCAGCGTCACCCCAGCGTCCAGCGCGGCGTGAATGGTGGCGATGCTTTCCGCGCGGTCCGAGGGACCGTAGAGATCAGACATGCCCATGCAGCCGAGGCCGATGGCTGAAGTGACGGGGCCGTTCGCGCTAAGCGTGCGAGTAATCATGCGGGGCTCCCTTGGGACGCCGGCAGTGAGTGTAGAAGCGCCGTCCCCTAACCATCTTCCGACCGGCAGGGCACCGCAAGTTTCGAGCGGCTCATCGGTTGACATTCATTGTCCAAAGCGGCGCTCAAGCAAGAATCGTCCGATTGACCCGAGCAATCGAAGTGACGCCGGTCAGGCTCATCGCGGCACGCATTTCACTAGCGAAAAACTCAAGCATATTTTCGACGCCTCCCTGCCCCGCGGCGGCCAGCGCAAAGGCGGTGGCCCGTCCAGCATGACGCCTTTCGCGCCATCTGCGGGCTACGAATATCCCGAACAGTACAACTTCGTCTTCGGCAAAGACTATGTGCCGCCGCCATAAATTCGTGCTGCTTACGAGCATTGCCGAAAGCACAAATGGTATATGTCCGCACGACTGATTACAGTGAACGATCTCTATTCATTCGATCCAAACCACTTTGTCGATCTTGAGAAATTCACGGATATTGTCGGACGACATTTCAAACAACCAAAGGAAGGATTGGGGTTTGATAATAGCTCGTCAGCGCACATGTGGAGGACGATCTCAACCCCCGATACGCCTCTCTAGGATTCTGCTTGCTATCCCAGCAAAAACGCGAGAGCTTCGAGCTCTCTTTTAACAGAGCGCAATGCAAACGCGAGATCGATTCAGGGCGACCAGCGCGATAACACTGATCTGATCGTTGGCTTGCACCTTCGCTGAACCCTCGAACAATGTGCATCGAACCACGCCTGACCCACACCTGACTTAGGAGGCATTTGAGCCAGTCGGCGAATTCCTTTTTTTCTATCTTAATGCCGTCCCTAGTTTGACGGCGTTGCGCCAAGATCAGCCATTCAACGACGTGGCCGGCCAGTCTCGACAGGCTGACGATCAACCCAAGGTCGGCGAGTGGACCCAAATCCGCTTCCAGCGCGTCGGCCGTAGCCTTGCTGTAGACGGGAGCGCCGTCAACGAGGACGGCAAAAGAAGTCGAATGTTTCGCCCTTTTTGCCGGGTCTTCAATCATCGCCTTGGTCCATTTATAAAGTGGATAATGCTCTATACCCTCTTTCTCCGCTTGGGAAACATAGTCGGCAAATGCGTCATACTGACTACGAGCGGTCGCTTTGTGTCTGGCCAATACGTCGGCGATTTGTTTGAAGGCGGGATCGTCGGGATTGCTGCGGACGATTTCCGACCGCTTTTCGTCGAGCTTGAAACGGATTTGATATTGCCATTCTTCGCGCATGGCTTTGTCCTCAATACTGCGTGCATGCACGGCTTGTCATGTAAGGCAGTTGTAGACTAGGCCTGCCCTAGCGGCTCTGCGAAGCTGAACTGGAAAATCGCGGCGCGGGGCACTTTCCATCAGCACATAATCCTGCTCCCCGTGACGGCAAGGAAAAAGGCGACCATAAGCGAGTTAACCACTCTCTTACCCTAGTAGCCATAGCGTCTCCCTGCATCAATTAGGGAGACGCATGCATGGCCGATACTGTGGGAGTCGCGGGCGACCGCATCCGCTCATTCATCGAGCGCATTGAGCATATCGAGGAAGAGATTAAGGCGCTCAACGAAGGGAAGAAGGAAATCTTCGCCGAGGCGAAAGGTGAAGGCTTCGATGTGAAGGTGCTGAAGGAAATCATCCGCCTGCGGAAGCAGGATAAGGATGAGCGCGACGAGCATGAGTCGCTACTTGACCTGTATCTCAGAGCAATGGAGACGCCGGATGCCGAGCGAACAAAGGCCGCTTAAAGGTTAAAGAGAAAGAGGGGGGCGGTTTGGAACTTGGCCGCCCTTCACTTGACCAGTGGTTGAAGTCTAACGCTTGGTTCCTGTACAGCGATGGGCGCAACCGGCTGCCCGGGGAGCGCTTTTGACCCAACTCGGACATTGATGGGTCGCCGGGGACGGCCGAAACGCCGGGAGCACTGCGTAGCTCGCCTGTGGCTTCCGGGGAACCCCGCCGTCTGCTATCGTCTACGCCGTTCCAGAGTTCATCCGGGGAATGCCGGCTTAGCACATCCTCTTTCGTCCGGTGGCATGGGGTTGATCTACCTCAACGCCGTGGCGCGTGCGGGACGTGAACGTCAAAAGCGCGTCGCCGCCGCGGATTCGCTTGCCTCGAGGGCGGGCGGCGGCGCGCGGAATTCGGCGATTGTAGTTGAGGTGTTCGTTGATGAACGATCCAAGTCTTCGGCGGGAAGCCCGCGCCGCCGTCGCGCACGCGGACGAGCGGCCTGCGCACGCCCCGCGCGGGAACCTTGCGGCGCTGACGATCGGCGCGCTCGGCGTCGTCTATGGCGATATCGGCACCTCGCCGCTCTATGCGATCGACCAGATTTTTTTCGGTCCCGCCGGCGTCGCGCCGACGCCCGACAATGTGCTCGGCGCGATCTCGCTGGCGATATGGACGATCACGCTCATCGTCGCGGTCAAATACGCGCTGCTGGTGCTGCGCGCCGAGAACGACGGCGAGGGCGGCGTCTTCGCGCTCTACGGCCTGCTTTACAGATACAAGAACCAGGGCGCACGGGTCCTGCTGTGGTCGCTGATGCTGGGCGCCGGCCTGCTGTTCGGCGACGGTATGATCACGCCGGCGATCAGCGTCTTGTCGGCGGTCGAAGGGCTCGACGTCGCCACGCCCGCCTTCGCACCCTATGTCCTGCCGATCACCGTCGCCCTGCTGACCGGACTCTTCGCCATCCAGTTCAAGGGCGCATCGGGCATTGGCGTCGTTTTCGGGCCCCTCCTGATCGTCTGGTTTGTTACGATCGCCGCTCTCGGCTGGGCTGAGATCGCGCGCGAGCCCGCCATCCTGGCGGCATTCAATCCCACGTATGGGTCGCCTTCCTTGCGCGCGCAGGTCTGCGCGAGGCGCTGCTGATCCTTAGCGCGCTGATTCTGGTCATCACCGGCGGCGAGGCCATGTACGCGGACCTCGGGCACTTCGGCGCTCGGCCGATCCGCATCGGCTGGTTCGCGGTGGTCTTTCCCGCGTTGCTGCTCAACTATCTCGGACAGGGCGCGTATCTCCTCAGCGGCGCGCCGGTCGCGGGCGGCAAGCTGTTCTACAGCCTCGCGCCGGCGTCGCTGCTCCTGCCGCTCGTCGTGCTCGCGACGCTGGCGACGATCGTCGCCTCGCAGGCGCTGATTTCCGGCGCTTTTTCGCTGACCTGGCAGGCGATCGGGCTCGGCCTCTTTCCGCGTGTCGACGTCCTGCACACCCATCGCGCTCACGCCGGACAAATCTACATTCCCATCACCAATTGGGGGCTGTACCTCGGCTGCGTCGCGCTGGTGCTCGCGTTCGGCTCGTCTTCGGCGCTGGCCGCCGCCTACGGCCTCGCGGTGGCGGGCGTGATGCTGATCACGTCGCTCGCCATGTTCGCGATCGCGCGGCGCTATTGGCGATGGGGCGCGGCGCGAACAGCTCTTGTGTGGGGTCCGCTGACGGCGGTCAACGGCGCCTTTCTCGTCGCGAGTTCGGTGAAGTTCTTGGAAGGCGGGTTCGTGCCGCTTTCGGTCGGCGTCGCGGCTTTCCTCATCATGGCGACCTGGCGCTGGGGGCGCAAGGCGACCTTTGGCGCCTATGCCGCGCGCTCGACCCTAACCATGGCCGAGGTGGTCGCGCTGCACCGCTCGGGCACGGCGTTTCTCGAGCGCAACGCGCTCATCATGTCGCCGTTGCAGGTGCGTCATCCGACCGATCGCGCGCCAGCGCTCGTCGGGCTGTTATGGGAGCGCTACGGCATACTTCCGCGCAACTTGATCCTCGTCGAAGTGATCCACCCCAAAGTCCCCTATATCCACGAAGACCGCTATCACGTGACCGTCTTCGACCGCGACAAGGATCGCGGCTGCGTCATCGGCGTTCAGCTGCGCTTTGGCTTCATGGAGGAGCCGAACGTTGAGCGGTATCTCGCGGACATGGCGCAGCATAAGGAGATCGACCTGCCGACCCATCCGCGGCAATGGATCGTCCATGTCTCCCATGAGAACTTGCTTCCGGCCAAGCGGATGAACCTGTTCAAAAGGCTGCGTTTCCGCCTGTTTCTGTTCCTGCGCCTCATCTCTCGCCCGGCCTATTATGCCTATGGCCTTGGCGACGCGGTGCAGCTTTCCGCGGAGATCATGCCGGTCAGGGTGCAATAAGCGGGCGGACCCGGGCTTAAACACCTTCAGACGATCGTTTCGCTCAAACGCTCCCTGGCAGCCCGTCGGAATGAGATTTCGCCATAGAACGCCGAGGGCGATTTTGCCTCTGCCAGGGTGCGCGACCCTGGTGCATGACGGCAGCTTCTGGCGCGAAGCGGCAGCGCAGCAACTTCGGTTGCCGTGGCCGCTACTTGAGGATGAACCCAGACCCGACATCCTGCCGGTATCGGGATCACGATCGCAACGCCTTCAAGGTCGCGGCGATCACCCCCGACGGCGCATCGGCGCCGATCCTGACCCGCACGTCCTTCAGGTCCACTTCGATGACACAAGACACAGAACCCTGCGCCGGCGCCAATGCCGGCAACGCCGACGGCGCCGTCTCGATGATCACTGGAGAAAATCCGCAAGCGTCGCCGCTTTGATCCCGCCGCGCCGCTCGGCGCCATTTATAGACGAGGCTCGTGCACACATCCTCGCGGCGCGCAATGTCGGCGACCACGGCGCCCGGCTCCGCAATCGCCGCCAGAATCCGAACCCGGTCTTCGTCGCTCCACCGCCGGCGTCGTTCGCCGCCCGTGATCAATGTCATCCGACCCATGCTGTGCAGCTAGCCTCGCTCATAAAGCCGACTTAGCTGCGCAGCATCCCACTTCGCTCGATTTTGAGAAGGCGGCCCACCGCGGAGGGATACGGATGAACGGACTTACCCTGCAAATAGGGCAGAGTGGGTGGCTCTGCCCTACGCCTTGCAAGGTCTCTAGTGTCCTGCACCTAACAGAAGATTCCCAAAAGTCGTGCCGCATGCGAATCTTCGGAGCATGGGCAAAATCGAACGCATCGAGATTTCCGCCGAAGATCGGGAGGAATTGCGCCGTTTGGTGCGTGACCGCAATACACCGCAGAAAGTGGTTTGGCGCGCGCGGATCGTGTTGTTGGCTGGAAATGGAATAGGCGCACTGGATGTCGCGGCCGAAGTCGGCGCGAGCGTCCTCACTGTGCGCCGCTGGCGACGTCGCTATCGCGACAAAGGCGTCGCGGGTCTTCTGAAAGACGCGACGCGGCCGGCTCGCAAGAAGCCGCTTTCAGCGCAGACGATCAACAAGGTCGTAAATCTGACCCTTCACGAGAAGCCCCCAAAGGCGACGCATTGGAGCCTGCGTTCGATGGCGAAAGCCTCGGGCGTCTCGCCCAGTTCCGTGCAACGCATCTGGAAAGCGCACGGGCTCAAACCGCATCTTGTGCGAACATTCAAGCTGTCGCGCGATCCTAATTTCTCCGAGAAAGTCGCCGATGTCGTGGGCCTCTATCTGAACCCGCCCGACAAAGCGTTGGTTCTGTCGGTCGACGAGAAGAGCCAGATACAAGCGCTCGATCGCACTCAACCCGGCCTGCCGATGAAAAAGGGCCGAGCCGGAACCATGACCCATGATTACAAGAGGCACGGCACGACGACGCTGTTCGCTGCGCTCGACGTGGCGAGCGGAAAGGTCATCGGCGAGTGCATGGACCGGCATCGTCATCAGGAGTTTCTGCGCTTCCTGCGCACCATCGATCGCAACACGCCAAAGAACCTCGATCTCCATCTCATCGCTGACAATTATGCGACGCACAAACATCCAAAGGTTAAGGCATGGTTGGAGCGCCACCCGCGTTTCCATCTGCACTTCACGCCAACTTCAGCGTCATGGCTCAATCAGGTCGAACGCTTCTTCGGCCAGATCACCGAGGATCGCATCCGACGCGGCGTCTTCCATAGCGTCGCTGATCTTGAAGCCGCCATCGAAAACTATCTCGAACAGCATAACACCGACCCAAAACCATTCGTCTGGACCGCCCAAACCGACAAAATCCTCAAAAACGTCACTCGTGCGAAACAAGCGTTGGAATCACAACACTAGATGTTAACTTGTTCCACTATCGCCAACGCGTCGTCGACCTCGATGCCAAGATAGCGTGCCGTGCTTTCGATCTTGCGGTGTCCTAAGAGAAGCTGCACCGCCCGGAGATTGCCGGTTCGCCGATAGATCAAAGTCGCCTTGGTTCGCCGGAGTGAATGTGTTCCGAAGAAGTTCGGATCCAATCCAATGCTGGCGATCCACTTCGATACAAGCCGCGCGTATTGCCGAGTTGATATCGGTCGTGCGAGGCCATGACGACCCGTAAACAAGAAATCGCCAGGCTTCTTGCCGGCCCGTCCGATATATTCGTCGACCGCATCACGGGTGGGCTCGGTCAATTCGAATTTAACCGGCTGGCCGGTCTTTCTTTGCCGCACCGTCGCTCGGTCAAGAGCAATGCCATGTGGGGCGACATCCTCAACTCGGAGAGCGACAACATCGCAGCCACGCAATTTGCTGTCGACAGCTAGGTTGAACATAGCCAAATCACGGGTTCGATGCTCGACTTGGAGTTTGGTTCGGATTGTCCAAACGTGTTTAGGTCGCAATGGAGGTTTCGCTCCGACCAATCTGCCCTTGTTCCAGGGAGCACGCTCCGACGCTGCAGAGATTGCGGTTTGCTGAGTTTGCATGATTCTCCTCCTTGGATCGTGGAGGAGAGTAGACATGCGCCCGAAGCCCACTTGAAGCAGTCTCGCCGACGTGCCTCGACTAAGCCGAAGCGCAGAGCGTTGTTCCCTTGTAGCCGCTTCCCGAGGAGCAGCGGACTTGTTGAAGCTCGCCTCAGCGAGCAAAGTTGACCCTTAGCTGTCATCTTTGCCGTCAGGGTAGAGTATGCAGAACTCCGCACCCGTATGAGCGAAGGCTGCGAGCGTGCAAAGGCGCACTGGCGTTCACATGCGGCGATCGGCGAAACTTACGGTGCATCAAAGGCGCGACGCTTTCAAAGCCGTTGCCGGAGGCACAGCGTCACAGGCAAACTTGGCGTTGCGGTTCAATGTGCCACAAAGCGCCGTATCGAACCACGCGTTTTTTCAGATCGAACGTGAGACCCAGCTCTGAAGTTGTTCGCGATCTCGGAGGTGGTTGACCCGATTCCATGGCGCTCCAGCTAAAGAAGAGCACGGATTACGTCGTCGGCTCACGGAGGCACAATGTTTCTCTCGCTTCGTATGCGACTATACGGGAGCGGTGCGCTGACCACTTTCGCTCTCCTCGGCGCGACGGCGTCGCTCGTTGCCAGTCCCGAGGAAGCCGCCTTTCTCAGCGCCAACGAGGGGGCGATGACGAAAATGATGGCGGCGATGAAGATCGAGCCGTCCGGAAACGTCGATAGGGACTTCGTGGCGATGATGGCCCCACATCACCAAGGCGCCATCGACATGGCGCAGGCGGAGCTTCGCTACGGCCGCAATGAACGGCTACGTCGCCTCGCCCAAGAAATCATTGTCACGCAACAACAGGAGATCGTCGCCATGCAGCTCGCGATCGTCGAACCGCCGCCCTCCTCAGACTCGACATCCCATCGCCTGACGCACATGCCGCAGGAGCCCTGACTTGAAACGTGCCTCGATAACCACACTGCTGGTCGTTGCGGCCTTCGTCGCCGCGAATCCTCTTTGGAGCCTTTCTTGGGCCGGACAGGCGCCAGGCACCGCGTCCGACCCCGACATACCTTTGAGCCATCGCGACCGCGTCTATGCGGCGGAGCAGTTCTCCAACACCGTCTCTGTCACCGATCCGGCCAGCAACCAACTGCTCGGCGTCATCCGGCTGGGCGAACCGCAGCCGGGCAATTTCAGCCCTCTCTACCGAGGACAACTGCTGGTGCATGGCATGGGCTTCTCGCCCGACCATCGCACCATCGCCGTCGTCTCGATCGGCTCCAATTCCGTGACTTTCATCGATACGGCGACCAATCGGGTGAAGCATGTCGCCTATGTCGGCCGTGCGCCGCATGAAGCCTTCTTCACCCCCGACGGCAAGGAGGTCTGGGTGGCCGTGCGCGGCGAGAACTACGTCTCCGTGCTCGACGGCGCCAGCTATGAAGAGAAGACGCGGATCGTCGTGCCGAACGGGCCCGGCATGCAGATTTTCTCGCCCGACGGCAAATATGGTTACGTCTGCTCTTCCTTCACTCCCGAAACCGTCGTGGTGTCCGTGGCGGACCATCAGATCGTCGGACGTGTGAAGCAGGAAAGCCCTTTCTGCCCGAACATCGCCGCCACGCCTGACGGAAAGCAGGTGTGGTTCACCCTAAAGGACGTCGGCAAGGTCATGGTCTTCGACGCCCGTCCGCCGTTCGCGCTTTTGAAGACGCTCGACACCGGCCCGATCACCAATCATGTCAACATCGTGCAAAACGCCAACGGCGCTTTCGCCTATGTCACCGTCGGCGGGCTGAACGAGATCAAGGTGTTTCGCACCTCCGATTTCGGGCAGGTCGCCACGATCGCGGTCGGCTATTTGCCTCACGGGATCTGGCCATCTGGAGACGGGACGCGCGTCTACGTCGGGCTTGAGAACGAAAATCGGCTCACCGCGATCGACACGCTGACCAACAAGGTGGTCGCGAACATCCCTATAGGTCAAGCGGCCCAAGCGGTCGTCTATGTGCCGAACGCCGTGCCGGAGGGCGATGGGAGAGAAGGGCTGCAGCCGCTCGGCGTCGCCGGCGAGGCCGAGCATATTGCGCTCGCGCCGGCCGGGCGCGGCAGGCCATGAGGAGGGCAAGACCAAGCCCACCAGCATCTCCTTGTTCGAGCAAGGTTTGACGCAGGTGCTGCAAGCCTCGGTCACAGGGCTCGAGCCGAAGAAGCCCTATCTGCTGGCGCTCGCGCAAAAGCCGGACGGCGGCGGCGCGCTGGAGCCTTTGTCGGCCTTTACAACCAACCCGGCCGGCTCGGCCATCGTCAACGCGGTCGGGCCGATTCGGCAACTGGTCCGGGGCGAAGAAAAAGCTCCCCGCCGCTATCTCGTCATCGTCTCTGGCACGGCGGAGCATCCGGGCGCCCCCGTTCAGGTCCAGGCGCAGTAGGGCCCCTCGCCCGCCGCATCTAAGCGACGACCGCACAGCACGCTGGTCAGTATGCTGGCGCACGTTGATGCACTCCGGAGTTTGCTGTTGGCGGATATTGTTGCAAAAGTCTTTTTGCCAGGTGGGACTCAAATTCTCAGGCCCGCAGGTGCAGCGATTGAATAATGATGTGGGGGACCACGTCGCCAAGTCCTAAACTCACAAACGATTCTGGCAGCTGTTTGAAGCCCTATTGATCGGCGATAGTCGCTTGTTTCGTTCTTTGGCGGAAATTTAGCCGCTGCGCCTTTTGGCACTTTTGCAACAATATCGGCGCAATGCAGACAACGTCCCTACACCATCGCCAGTGGCTCAATCAGCGTCGGATCATCATCGCCAACACCCGACCGATTGACACGCGACGACACAACCCATTCCCGCAACGAATCTTCTCGCGCGGGCAACAACGCTGCGTCTTCACCCACCAGCCAAGCGTCAAAGTCTTTTCGTTCGATCATGACCGGCGCACGATCGTGATAGCGCGTCATCCATTCGTTCGCAGCGCCAACGATGATCGTGGCGGAAAGGATTATTTCTCCGCTTTCTGGATCGCGCCAGCTCTCCCAAAGACCCGCGAAGGCTAGTGGCTCACCAGACGGCGACGAAAAATAGTGCGGCGTTCTTATCGCCTTTCGGTCCCGTCCATTCGTAGAAACCCGACGCCGGGATGATGCAGCGGCGCGACTTGAAGGCGGAACGGAACATTGGCTTTTCGGCGACCGTCTCGGCGCGAGCATTGAATGTCGAGGGAAGCTCGTTAAGCGGCTTTTTCCACCATGAGGGAACCAAGCCCCAACGCATCGGCACAAGCTCACGCCCGCCCTCGCCAGATCGCACCACGTCAATCGTGGTCGTTGGGGCGATGTTGTAGCGCGGGCGCAGATTGCGCGCCGGTCCGATCAGGTCGAGGAAGGCGTGAACCTCAGACCATGAATATGCTTGGGTAAAGCGGCCACACATCCGAGCATGATACATGACCAGAACCGCGCCGAAGGGCGACTACGCAAATTTTTGCACGTTTGGCGTCTGACCGAGGATTTACTCTTGCTTTTGCTTTGACTTTTCGACCCCGAGCGCGCCCGATTAACCGTTGCAGTCCGACCCCCGCGCGGCTCAAAGACACAAGTTTCGACTGTATGGCGTAAGAGCCCCACCCGTTGGGAGATACAACGGATGACGGGGTTCGCCATGCTTAGTGACGCCGAGACAGACCATATCAGGCACCCTCGCCGATACAGTCGCTCCCCGATCAAGTAAGCGTCCACCCGCCCCCCAAGCGGCAAGCGTCAACTTTGATCGATGCACGGCCTTCCGAATAGCTTCATCGTTTTGATCGCCGATGACGTTCTCTTCTGCGACGGCGGCGAGCCGTAGCGCCTGTAGACTGGCGGACCGATAGGCGAACAGATTGACCACGACCACCCCACCCATGCCCAAGGAATGAGCTAAGGCCTTCACTTTGCGAAGCGTCGGGCGGGGTCCGTTATTTGTGTCGCCAGTGCCGGGGTTCAGGCCAATCCAACAAAGCAATGGTCCTTCTCCCCACCGATCTTCGAGCGACCAGCGATAATGAAGGTCCGGTGAGTATTCGGATGTTCCCCACTTGTCAGTTTTCGTTAAAATTCGCATGGCAAACATTGATAGTGTCTCAGTTTGAATTTTTCTCCTATTGACGCGCTCTCGCGCCGCGCTCCCCGGCTGCGGCCCGCTCAGCCCATAATGCCCATGCCGTCGCCATTGAGGGTGAGCGGGCGTCGGCGAGCGGCGTTCATCATGGCGGGGGCGGGATAGTGGGTCAGTTTGAATTTATGATCGTGAACAGACCTTGGGAGACACGCACGAAAAGCTCCGACGTGCCGCTCGGATTTCAGCAAGCTACTTGTGCAAAGTTGGCGAGGCGCAAAACAAAACCCCGCGCTCATTATCGAGATCGCGGGGTTTGATCCCGCATTCGCCGGATGACGAGCGGTTTTGCTGTCCGAAACAAATTTTGGTATGAATATCGGGTGCAGTGCCGAACGTGCAGGAAAAATCCGCGCATAATCCGTTTCGAATCTGGAAACAATCAATGAAAAATCCTTTTAAAGTAGGGCCTTTCGGGGTTGTCGGGAAATTGCGCTATGCCGCAGAAAGGTTGGCGTTTTGGAAACGTGGTGTGAAGAAAACCTTGATTGTTAAGCCAGAGATTGAAGGTGAAATTATTGCAAATGGCGCTATTGAATATCGCTCCGGCGTGTTTGAAAAGAGCCGGTATCGTTTGCCAGCTAAAAGTCAGGCTCATAATCCAGAGTTTAGGAAAAATCGATTTGGAGAAGCAGGGGCAACGCGAAGCCTCATCGTAATTGAATGTATTGATGGCGAGTTTATCTCGACGACGGTCGGACCGTATACGCCGGTTCGCAAGTCGCCACGATTTTCTGCGATGGCGGCCTTAATCATCGCACTAGCAGCGCTAATCGGAAAACTGCCTATGACGGGATGGCGTCAAATTCCATATCTTCAAAGCAGATTGCGTCGATTGAAAAATTAAAGTCAGCGCCTGCCTTTCCTTCAGTAGCAGATAACATGCCGGGGGCGCATGAAGTATCAAGACCCGTCGATCAAGCGGGGGCGGTTGAAACGACTGATGTGGCCAAAAACCACATATCCTCTCAGGGCGACTCTCGGAGAGATAGAAAGTCGTCCAGCAGCTATAGAGGAGAACGTCATAACGAAACCGGCGACAGCCGACAAACAGAAGTCTGCGACGGAGGTTCGTTCAAGCAAAGATGAGTTTTCTCAGCATATAACGGAGACCAATGTCGCGGTAAAAAATACCAGCAGCAACGTTGCTTCGACGAACTCTCTACCTCTAAGCGCCCCTGAGGGTGAGCTTCTTGGTAAACCAAATCCAGCCGCAGGTGACGGTGATAAAATAAAGAACACCGTCCATGTGAACCGCTGCCCATTCCAAAAAGCCACGAGAGAGCAGTGGAACTACGGTAATTAGCCGCACTTTCAATGGCTTTGCGAAGCAATTTTCAAAAGATCTGCGGCGACTATCCAGGACAAATTTCATCGATATTCGAAAGATGATCACATATACGATCCATCATGTAACATCAGCGCCCATACGCAGTGCATTTCAGAGCGGCAAAGGCCACAAAACCAAAAGCAAGCGCGCATGAGCAAACCGCAACTCACGCTGATCAAAGAATTCGACGCCAATGGCCTGTCGAAATTGTTCGAAATGTTGACGGGCCGCAAAGCGACGCCCGATGAAATGCGCGAAATGCACAAAGAGTTTGAACAAGCGCGGTGGTGCGCAACGTCCTGAAAATTATCCATGAAACGCGGGATTCGTAACAAGAAAATCGTGTGTCATCTGGCGAATGCGCGCTAAGATTTGCGTCTATGAGATAGGTCACGCATAACTCGCGAACATGCGATTTCCACGCGGAGCAAGAAATATGAATTCTTATTCCCAAGGGATTATTTTCGAGCATTGCGCTCCTGCTTGTCGCTTATTTTTTTGGCGCGTTCAGCGAGGTGTATAATTTATTCCCGCTTCCCGCTGTGCGCGCTGCAAAACGGCTTATCATTCCTCACAAAACTCCGCCGAGCCGCTTTGCTTTTGATCAAATGGATCGGCTTGTTTCGGATGATCATAAATCCGGCCTTTCCTGTCCTCAGATGACGGATCGCACAGCCGTATTATTGTTGCTCGGACAGTCGAACGCCGCTAACAGCAGCGGGCAGCGGATCCAATCGCAACATCAGGCGCAGGTTGTAAATTTTTTTGACGGCCAATGCTTCATTGCTGAGTCGCCTCTCTTGGGGTCAAGCGGCAGCAAGGGAGAATATTGGACGCAACTTGGTAATCTGCTAATTGAGTCCGGCGCTTTTGATCAGCTCGTTTTGGCTCCCGCGACGTTAAGCGGCTCTGAAGTTGCGCGCTGGGCGCGCGGCGGCGATCTTAACGACATGTTGCTCATGACGACGGCCCAGTTACAGCAACACAATTACCGCATAACGCATGTGTTGTGGCACCAGGGAGAAATCGACTACGTCATTGGCACAAGCGAGAAATCTTATCGCGAGAATTTCCTGTCGATGGTCGATTCATTACGCGATCTGCACATTAAAGCTCCAGTGTTTGTGTCTGTCGCCTCCAAGTGTTTGGAGGCGAGCAACGGTGGAACCCGTTCTCACTCGGCGGACAACCCTGTCACACGCGCTCAAGTCGGCCTTCCAAATGACGCGAAAGGAATTCGAGGCGGCATAAACACCGATGCACTACTCGGCGAACTTGACCGTTATGACGACTGCCATTTTAGTGCGTCCGGCGCTCAGAAAGTCGCCAAGGCTTGGGCCAAACTCTTGGCAGAAAAATAGTTATCGGCCCTTTTCCCGCCAGAGAACGCCCTCATTCGTTTGCACATCTATTTCGCCGCAGCCATGGCTTTTCAACGCCTTCAAACACATTGCGATCTATCAATCCAACTTTGCGTGACGCAGCCCAACGACACATAACGCTCAATTGAACGTGCAATCGGTTCGCCGAAATTGATGCTCCACGATTTACCATTGCATCCAGCACGCGATAAAAATCATCAGGCTTTAATTCTGATAATCGACGCCCATGCAATATCGATACGAAATTTGCGCGCAATAATCTGGCGCTTTCTTGCCAGTCACGGGTATGGACAGCAGAGACTTGATGGTGCGCGTCGTGCGCTTCACGACGCCGTCGCCGATTTCAATGTTACCGACGATGAATTGTTGGAATTGCGAAAGAAAGCTCAGCACGCGTTCGAAGAATTGAAAGAGCTCGACCGCAAGGCAGCTAAGGGCGGCTTTTTCGGTTTCCTCAAATTCTGGTGAGTGCGCGGCGTTGACGTCGCCGCGGCGATCACAAGTGAAGCCGCTTGCTCACCGCCCCATTCCGGGCGCCGATACTCAAGCCAGTTCGGCCGCACGTCATTGGGGCGAGACCCGCATTCAACGCACCTGATCGATGACGCAGCGCGTCAATTGACGATTCGAGAGCGCCCCCCTTGCGCTACGCCGCGCGTATGTCAGCTTTGGGCACCCCTTCCTCGAACTCTTCCAACCAACGGACACCCCAATAAATGAACGTCTATTTTAAACAAAAGCTCTATCAGACGCTTCTCGCACTGGTTGGCGACGGTGACTTGGATCGAAGGCTGACACTCGCCGCAAGCTATTTGGTCCCTCTTCAGGACCGCGACATTCCAGAACAATACCGCGAAAGATTTGACGCTTTGAAAGCTTCGCTTTTGCGCACGCCACTCAGTTCAGATCGCGGTTATGTGGAAAGACAAATTTCCACTGAAGACGCCAAAGCCGCGGCAGATCATATTCTTTCATTGTTTACGGACGTCATGGGTGGGTTGTAGCTTGAGTGGCTAACGCAAAACGCCCCGCCGTTACATCCACGGTCGGGGCGTCTGTTTGCGTCAGGCTGTGAGGAACCGTCGGCTTGCATTGAAGAATGAGTGACTGATTCGCCTATGTCAAGTTATCCGGCAAGGAGCGCCGGTGGGCCCGGGCTGCAAACGGGTGAAGCCCTTCGCAACAGCAACCGCGCCAAATCCGCATTGCTGGAAGAGAGCGGTGAGCGCCGCGAAGGCGATGCGGGAGAGGCCGTCGAACTTCATGACAGCGTTTCCCGCTCGAGGACCATGACGGCGTTGCGGATGGCGTTGGACGCGGCCTTTTTGTCATCTTCCTCTGCGATAAACGCAAGCAAGGCGAGCGCGCCGGCTTTCGTCGTGGGCGGCGTATCAAATATGGCTCTTTTTGCCTTTGCCTCGGTCACCAAAGCATCTCCTTCCGCCGCATCGGCCGCCTCGAGGCCTGGACAATTCCTTAAAGGCTCGATCAGTGGCGGCGAGAATCTTTTCGCGCTGTGCATGAACGGCCTTCCTGCGCGATTCATTCGGACTGTTGTCGAAGAACCTATCGATCTCTTCTCGGCTATACACATCGTATCTGATGTAACTATTGTCGCCGAGCCTGATCCTCAGATTTTTAGGACGTAGTCGCTCATAGGCGCGCTCGGCAGCGTCCCTTGCCTGAGAGAGGGCCTTTGATTCGGAATTTGCGCGCTTCCATTCCGCCAACGACGCGATGATCGGGTCACCGCCAACAATGGCGCCCGCGACTGCGGGAAGCCCGGCGATTGGCGCCAAGGCGAGGCCGGCTATGAGTGAGCGGCGAGTGTGTTGAGGAATTACAGACGCAATTCGAGTATCTTTGGAATCAGCCATGATACGAGACCCTCTCGTGTTGTGGTTAGGGCCGGGTTTGAGGTAGCAGCCTCTTGCCCGGCTCGCCAATGTGTAATACACAGTTTAGATGAAGCGGTCAATCCCTGTAATACAGAGAAAGCGCGGCCCAGCTCCAACCGGCAAGACGCCGGTTACCTCCTTGCGATTGCCGCCCAAATTGGCGACCGCAATTGATAAATGGGCAGCAAAGCAAGACGACGCGCCGTCGCGTTCTGAGGCCATCCGCAGGCTGATTGAAAAGGCTTTGGGCGGGAAGTGAGAGCCTCATCATCGAGGAATTTCTATGAACGGGAGTTGGCAGTTCCAAACTCAATGGGGAACATTTGCGATCATCCCGACAGATGGCCGATTTGAAGCCATGTTTAATGACGAACGCCTTGGCTCCTATCATTCCCCTGGCGCCGCGTTAGGCGATCTTGTCGGCGGCCACACGTCTTGGCCATCTAATGGACTCGATCCTTCGAAAGCCGGCCTTCCTGACAAATTGTCAGAATGGACACTCGTTCGCCGCTAGATACGCGATCCGCACCGCGCTCGAAAAAGCCGGGATCGAATTGACAAACAGCAACTCGCCTGGCGTGCGGCTTCGAAAGAAAAGCGCGCGGAAATAGCGCTATCCCATTTTGGGGCAGGCGTTGCATTAGAATCGGGCGTCCTAGTGCTAGCCTTTGTCAATTTTCTGCAATAAAGACCAAAACGCGGCCAACGGTTCGAGTCTGTAATGGCGTTCACGCATCGTGATCGTGGTGGCCCAAATGATAATAGAAATCATCCTCAGCGTGCTCTTTGGCGGATTACTGAGCCTGTTCTTCAGGTATCCTGTGCTTATTATGGCGTCGGTTTCCATTCTTATTGTTACATGCGTCAATGGAATTGTGGACGGGCGCTCGCTCTGGTTTGTCGTCCTTTCGATGGTGCTCAGTGTAACGGCGCTTCAGGCGGGCTATGTCGGAGGCGCGATAATTCAATCTTTTAGGAAGCGCCGCGAGAGCCGTAATCGCAAGACGGAGACGCAACCTCGCCAGCGCCCACGCAGCGCGCATGAACAACACGATGGCGAGCGCGATGTTGCGCATTAGGTCGTCACGAGTCCCGAATCCGGCGGCGTCCATTCGCGCGAACCGTCGGCGCAGAGACATGGGTCATTAGCCGTCACTTGTTCCGACTAGTCGTAAAAGGCGTTCTTAAAAATTGCCGTTAAAATAATCTTCAGATCGAAGACCAGTGACCAATTGTCGAGATAGTGAAGATCATATTCGATGCAGCGCCGAGTCTCGTCGAGACTGTTAGTTTCTCCGTGATGTCCGTTTAGCTGTGCCCAGCTAATAAGCCCCGGCCGGCTGACCTCTCCGCGCAAATTCAAGGCCTCAAACAATTCGTCCTGTTGCGGCAAGTGTAGTGTGGGTCCAACAATCGACATTTCCCCGATCAGTACCGGAATTCAAGAGTTTTGGGATTTCGTCAAGGTTGGTTTGGCGCAGCATTTGATCCATGCCGGTGGGGACTAGAGACGCTTGGGTCGCGTTGGAAGAACTCCGCGGCCAATCTGCTCAGAGTTTCTCAAGCGAAATTTAAATATCCAGATTGCTTCGTTTCTGTAATCGTGTCGCAGCTCCCGCGAAAGGGCGGGAGCCCGAGATATGAGCTTGATTGTTAGCATGACAATTAGAAAAATTGGCGAAAGCAAAATGAGGCCGGCTAATGATACGACGAAGTCGAATATCCGTTTGCAAACTTTGTCGAGGCTAGAAAGTTGAGGACGCGTGGTCGAAGCGGAGTTTTTCAAAATCATCAGTCTCTCAGAATGGAGAACCGGGATTAGCGTTTGGCGTTGAAACATAACGATCTGACTAAGGAGGCTGATGTGTTGCAACGCACATCGCTTTAAAAAGAGGCAGTCGCCACGTCCACCAAAAAATCTTATTTTTGTTAAGGTTTTGCTGCTTTGATTCGATGAACTGATGGCTCGGAGGGGCGCCATGATCATCACATATACAATTTTGAGTATAGGCGCAGTTCTGGGAGTCTTCTTCAGGATGCATATTCTTATCGTGGCAGCGCCGGCCATACTGTTGTTTACCTACTTGGCGGAGACCTCACAGGGGAGCGCCTTTTCGTCGATTGCAACCTCTGTGTTGCTCAATGAAGCGGCTCTGCAATTCGGATATATTTTCGGCGCGATGCTCAGGCCTTTGGTCATGTCTTCCGCACAAATCGAAGACGGGCTAGACGTATAGCGCGATCAATCAAAGCGCGCCCAGCGGCTTCGTAGACCCAATGTTGCGAGTACAAAAGCCACGCGCGAATGACAGGATGGCGAGCGCGATGTTGCGCATTAGGTCGTCATTAAGCCGGAATCTGGGGGCGTCCATTCGCGCGAACCGTCGTGAAAAGGCGCGCTCGTCGGGTGTCGTGCGTCGTGAACGATATGGCGAACCGTGTTTCGCGCGATCTCTCGCCCATCGAGGTAATGCACATTCTCGATGTGAAATCGGCGCGTGACGTTTAGGCGGAGGCGCGAAGGATTTATGCTCCGGGCTGTAGCCGATGTTCCCCCAATGATTGTCCCAATTGCGCGGGCCATGAAAGCCGCGCCATGGGTATAATGACTTCCCGCTGGCGATATGACGCGCGACGAAATCCGCAATCGCCGGGATCGACTTCGGGTTGCGGACATCAAGCCCTGTCTGGCGCTCGAACACATTCCCCAGACCACCGGCACGATTGAGCTGAAACATTGACCAAGACGATTCGCCTCGGGTGTTGGAGTCGTAATGGTTCTCGTGCGCGGACTCACCGGCGATGATCCCAATACATATAACGCGGGTTGACGCCATGCCGCGCTGCGGCTGCGTCGATCACGGATCTCACGTCGGATCCGGTGCCTGTCCCGATTGACCCCAAGCCACCACCAAAACGACCCCCGCTGCCCATGCGGCCTTCTGTTGAGCCACCAAAGCTGTCAGAGCCTCCGTAGGAGGCATGAATTAGGTGCCCCTCACGAAACCACCGCCGCCGCCCTCATAATTGATCGGCGACGCGCCTCCGAACAGACCCTTAATCTTGTTCCAGATCGCGGATAGGCCATTGGCGATGGCCGAGCCGAGGGAGTTCATGAAGTTTTCAATGGACTGAACGAATTTCTTCAAACCGTTGGCCAGATCGTCCCAGATGCCCTTTCGGGATCGTTGCGACGGCCGCTCCAAGCGCGCCTAGGCCAACAATTAGCCAGCCGGCTGGCCCCATTGCCGCGAGCAGCGCAACCACGCCGCCGCCGACCATGACGGCCGATAGCGCGCCAAGGCCGATCGCAAGCGACTTGATCGTTTCTGGATTTGGTGTTTGCCCATTTGCCGATGGTCGTAAACAAATCCGTGACCGCTTTCGTCACCGAAATCGCCGCCTGCATCATCGGCGCGCCGATCGATTGCATCATCGATTCATATTGGTCGCCGAACGCCTTTTTAATCATGGCCGGGTTGCGCGACATGGCGTCGCCATAGGCCTTGTCAATCCCCGAGGCTTGCGACCATTGCCCGACGTCTTTCTCGATCTGTTCGATGAAGCCCGGATCGGACATCATCGTTAGCATACGGATGACGTTACGATTCCGCCCGAACTTCGCCATCGCTGCGGCGACCTTCTCCTTGTCATCGCCGTATGCAGCCGTCATGTGCGGCATGAGGACTTTCTGGACCCACTCATAAGGGTCGCGCATGGCAAGCTGCCAGCCCTTCATGGCGCCGGGGTCCATCTTTAACTTATCGCTGCCGGCGATCTGATGGACTTTGCTACTGTCGAGCATCCCGATGTCGTTCAGCACCTGGCCCTGCTGTTTTCGACATAACTGTCGCGCCAGACGTCATCTGATAGAGCGACTGCAGCGCCGTGCCGGCCGTATCGCCACCCAGAAATCGGCCGCGATAACGGAGCCTGCGCCAGCCAGGAACTTCGGGTCAGCGTGCGCCCATGATACGCCGCCGCGCTTCGCCATCGTCTGATAAATTCCAGCGTTCAATTTGCCGCCGGAGCCGATGATGTTCTGCGCGAGAGCGTTGGCGAATTTCGACGTCCCCTCGGGGTCGCTCATCGACGTGCCGCGCATTTCCATGGCGCACCACATCTTGAACCCCTCGCCTTCGGCGCCTTTGCCGGTGGCGTTGGCGATGATCGCCTCAAGCTTCATCGACCAAGGCGCGATCTTTTCGGCCTTGTCGGCGCCGACGACAGACCGCATCTCATTGTAGGTTTTCAAATAACCGGCGACGGTCGACGTCGGCACCTCTCGCGCGATCTTCTCGTAATATTGCCCCTGCAAGCGCAGCGTATCGTTATAGGAGACGCCGGCGCGTTGCAGCTTATCCATCTGGTCGAGTAATTTGTCGCCATGTGACGCGACTTTCAACATTGCCGCCGCGGGCCCAACGCCGCCCGCGGCGCCCATAGCGCCGGCGAC
>CAWESG010000020.1:0-25919 GCA_963811555.1 uncultured Alphaproteobacteria bacterium
TAAGATGAAGCGCCGAAGTCTTCTGCGCAACAGTCCGATCTTTCTCGTCGCCGGCGCGATCGCTTTTTTCTTTCTGGCGACGTTGTGGAATTTTGCGGTCGAGCCGTTTTTCCCAAAATTAAAGCTTCGCAGCGCTGACGCTTCTCTTGCTGGAATCTCCAAGCCGGAACCCGTTCCTTTGTCCTTCGATGCGCTTTGGTCCGGACAGACTCAAAAGATTGTGTCGAATAATTATGGACGCCTATTGCCGCCATTCGCTCTGGCGGTTCGCGCCAGGAATCAATTTCTATATTCGGTTCTTGGCGCTGCGGGCTCGAACGGACTTATCGTCGGAAAGGGAGACGAACTCTTCGAGCTTTTTTACGTCAATGAGTTCTGCAGCCGCGGCGCTCCTCCGGACATGAAACGGATCGAGGCCTGGGCGAATATGATTCGTGAAATTCAGGACCGCTTCGATGCAGCCGGAAAACTGTTCATTTATGTGATTACGCCCTCCAAGGCCGCCCAATATCCGGAATATTTGCCGGCGAAATGGAATTGTCCCGCCCGGGCCAATCCTGCGCTCGACAAGCTCGGCCCCTTTCGCTCGGCGCTCGACGCACGCAAGATTCGTTACGTCGACGCCGCTGGTCTCATCCATTCGTCGAAGGCGAATTACCCCGTCGATCTGTTTCCACGTGGCGGCACACATTGGAACATGCTTGGGGCCGCTATTGCGACGCAAAAGATCATCCACGCGCTCGACGAAGCGGGACGCGACCAGTTCGGACCTCTCGGGTTCAATTATGAAGTGGCGATGGAGGCGCGCGCATTCGATCGCGACCTCTTGGATCTCATGAATCTGCTTTGGCCGGATCCGCATTATCCGGCGCCCGTCGTCGAGATCGCTCGCGCTGCTTCAGCGTGCGTCCGGCCGCCGCATTTGGTCGAATTGGGCGGAAGCTTCTTGCACGAGATCAATATATTGTGGGAGCATGCCGCTTGCGCTCCGTCCGTGGATCATTGGTTCTATTTCAAGCGCGGGGATGGTTTTGGAATCTGGCGGTTTGAGATACCGTCAGGGGACACGTCTGTCGGCTTGGGTCGACAAGCGCCAGACAATCCGGCGGATATTCCGGCAAGCGTCGGTTGCGCGGACATCGTATTGCTCGAGGAAAATGAGTCGAACATCTCCACGATGAAGCAGGTGGGAGATTTACACGATGCCACGGCGGCGCTGAAATGAGTTTCGGCAGACTTCCGCGCGACGCAAGCATCGCTAGCGTATTTTACGCGCGGACCTCATTCATCAGACGCTATCACTTGCTGCGTCGCAGTCCGATCTTTGCAGTCGCTGGATTCGTTGGATTCCTATTTCTTGCGACATTGTGGAATTGGGCGATTGAAAGTCACTATCCAAAGCTGAGAATTCGCAGCGCGCTGCCTCTGATCGGAGTGGTCGATCCGCCACCCGCGCCAGTCACGCCATATGATTTTATGTCTGGAGCGATGCAAAAGGCGGTTTCGGCCAATTTCGGACGCTCGCTGCCGGTCTTCAACATTTCCGTGCGCTCAAAAAATCAGTTTCTTTATTCCTTGTTCCATGTTTCCGGCGCGCCTGGAACAATTGTCGGCAAGCAGGACGAGCTTTATCAGCAGCCGTCGATCGACAGTTTCTGCAAACGCGCAGCGCCGCCGAGCGAGGCGCGTTTAAACGATTGGGCCGGCCAAATTCGTGCGACGCAGGACCTGCTCGATGCGAAGGGAAAGGGCTTCGTTTATCTGATCACGCCGACGAAAGCCGCGACCTATCCGCAGTATCTTCCCGCTCATATGGCGTGCCCCGCCTTGGCGGCCGGGGAAACCGACAAGCTTTCCGTATTTCGCGCGGCGCTTAATGCGCATGGCGTGCGCTATGTGGACGGACCGGCGCTGATCGCCGACGCCAAGCCTAAATATCCGGTCGAGCTTTTTGCGCGCGGCGGCACGCATTGGAATTTGATTGGAGGCGCGCTCGCGGCTCAGGAGATCACACGCGCACTGCCTCGCTCGCCGCTCGGCCAATTCGACTTCGATTGGATCGAAATCGCGCAGGCTCAGGAAACCGATCGCGATCTCCTCGATCTTCTCAATCTCCTGTGGCCGGACGATCATTATCCGACCGCAATCGTTCGTGGACGCGCCAATGGCGTGGCCTGCGATCGACCTCCGCGGATGCTGGCGATTGGCGCAAGTTTCTTGTTCCAGGTCGACTTCGCGCTCGCGCAAGCCGCCTGCGCGCCCGAGATCGACGATTATTGGTATTATGTGTCGCCGGATGGATCCGGGCTTCGGAGGCGTCTTTTCCGCATAGGGAAGGGCGCAACGAACACAGGCGATCCTTTTCCAGGCGGTGGCGATGAAGAACTCCGCGCAAGCCTCGAACGCGCGGAGCTTGTCGTGCTCGAGGAAAACGAAAGCGTGATTTCAACCAGGGTGGAAGTGGACGACCTGCTTCGGGCCGCCAAAGCTCTGAACTGACCGCGCGCGTCTTACGCCGGTCTGGCGCCGACGCCGGATTCTTGCGCAATTTTTTTATATTCCGCGCGCACCAGCGGCGCTCCATAGAAACGCTCGAGACGGCGGATTACGAAATGACCGCGCGCCAAGGTCTCAAAATGTTCGATAAAGGCGACATTGACGACGGCGCCGGTTACCGCGCCGAGCAATGGAATGGCTTGTGCGACCGTCTTTTGCGCAACAGTCACGCCGAAGCGTTGTGCGATCTGTCCGATCAGTTTGACGAGAACGGGCGCCGCCTCGTCGGTGAGGCTGCGCTGCGCGACGAAACGAGCCGCGTCGCTGACGGATTTCGCGAGGAGTCCGCGAATCGCGAAATATCCGCCTTCCAGCAAATTCCCTTCTTTGGCATGACCCCCAAGCGCGAACACCTGCAGGCAGGCGAGCGATGTTTCCGGGTTCTTTAGATCCTCGCCTTCTCGTCGAGCGATGTCGGCGATGGAGCGAAGCATGATCGTCGTGGAAATGGGCAATTCCAGCGGCAAGCTCGCAAGCCCGACTGCGCCTCCGATCGCGCCCGAAGCCATCGCGAGGCGGCGATGCACGTTATTTGTCGGTCCAACGGGGCGACCTTCCAGACTCGTCAGCGCGGTACGCAATGCCGCCCGCAACGCCGCGGCCGCAGCGGCTGTCGCAGTCTCCTGCAATTTCAGAGGAATGATCCGGCCCGCGAATCCTACCTGACGGCCCATCATCCCCGCTATCTGCTGCGCGAGCGTATTTCTTTCCAAGGCAAAAACAGCCGAGCGCAAGGCTTCTCGATCAGCGTTGCTCAGCTCGGGCTCGCGGGGAGCAGGCATTAATGCGGCGTTGACCATATGCTCATCCTCGCCCTAAGGGCTCGACTAAGATCGGCCTGAGCGGCGTCGCTTGCAAGGGCGGGCGAGGCCGCCGCAAGGCCTTAGCGACGGGGGATAACGAGACCAAATTGTCGCGCTCCTGTTGTTTTTCAGGACACAACGTATATTTCCATCTTGTGCGGAGCAGGTCCAAGGACTGGCGGGCGCACCCGCGATGACGGTCAACAGGCGGCAATACGCCAAAAGGAGATGGAATGATGTCTCGCATGCCTAATCTAAAACGCGCCCTAGGCGCCTTTGTTGCACTGGCGGCCACCGCGCCTTTCGCCGCCTATGCGGGCGACAGGGTTGGCGCTTTGGAGTGTCATGTCTCCGGCAATGGCATAAGCATCCTGGTCGAGAACCAGGCGCTCGACTGCATTTACAAGGACGACGATCCGGGGCTGCCGCCTTCTCATTACGTCGGCAAGCTAACGAAAGTCGGAGCGAATCTGAGCGTCAACGGGCCCGGACAGCTGTTGTGGGTCGTGGCCGCTGCGACACGCCAGATCGGACCCGGCGCGCTGGCCGGCGACTACGCCGGACCTGAGGCGACTGTGAAGGCGGGCGTCGGCGGCGGTGGAGCGGTCCTGGTCGGCGGCTCCAACAATACGATTTCGCTGCAGCCTTTGACCGTGGAAGCCGGGACGGGTCTGGGCGTCACGGCGGGCATCGAGAGTCTGAGCCTCGCCTATGTGCCCCCGCCGCCGCCCCCTCCGCCGCCGCCGGTGAAGCACAGGCGTCACCACCACCATCACTGAGCCGGAAGCTTTTACGGCCGCTCCTTAAGACGGAGTGGCGAAATCAAGCACCCGATCGGTCGGGAAATCATAAAGTCTCGCGCTCTCCAGCCAGTCAGGCATGCAGAGCGCGAGGAGTTTCACAGCGAATTCCGCCGGGGTTCTCAGTGTGGCGGGATCCTCGCCTGGCATGGCGGCGGCGCGCATCGCAGTGCGCAATGGGCCGGGGTTAGCCAGCATCACCTTGATATTCGTAGTCTTCGCGCATTCTGCCGCGTAAGTGCGGGCGAGCGCGTCGAGCGCCGCCTTAGAGATGGCGTAAGGACCCCAATAGGGCTTCATCTGCGCGCGATGGGCGGCGCCAGAGGTGATAAATACGACGCGTGCGGCGTCCGACGCGCGCAAGAGGCAGATCGAGCGAACGGATAAGCCGCCAGTTCGCGGTCACATTGATCGCCATGACCTTGTCCCACTCTTTCGGATCGACATGAGAGAGCGGCGAGAGCGGTCCAAGCACTCCGGCTGCTCCGACCAGAACATCGAGCCGGCCCCATCGTTCGAATAAACTCGCGCCGAGGCGATCGATCGCGTTGAAGTCGGCGAGATCGCAGGGAACGATTGTCGCCGAACCGCCGAGTTCCCGGATCTCGTCGTCAAGAAATTCAAGCGCCCCCTGCGTGCGCGCCAGTGCGATGACATGCGCGCCGGCGCGCGCGAGTTCCAGCGCGATCGCGCGACCAATCCCGCGCGAGGCGCCGGTTACGAGCGCGATTCGAGGGCCGGAGGATGAGCTCATGGAGGTCGGCTCGAAGCGGGGTTCAAAGCGTCGATATTCTTGCTGGCGCTGAGGCGCTAGCCTTCGTCAACTCGCTTCGGCCAGCAGGGACAATTGCGCGCGCACTTTTTCGCCGGTGAGGTCGGTGAGCGCGGTGGGATAATCGCCGGTAAAACAATGGTCGGTGAATTGCGGTCGAGCAGCGTCGCGCCCTGGTTCGCCCATGGCGCGGTAAATGCCGTCGATCGACAGGAAGGACAGCGAGTCCGAGCCGATGTAGCGGCGCATCTCTTCGAGAGAATGAGTCGCCGCGAGCAGATTTTCCCGCTGCGGCGTGTCGATGCCGTAATAGTCAGGATGCGTGATCGGCGGCGACGAAATGAGGAAATGCACCTCGCGCGCGCCCGCGTCGCGCATCATTTGCACGATCTTTACAGATGTCGTGCCGCGCACGATGGAATCGTCGATCAGCACGACGCGTTTGCCGGTCACGACGCAACGGTTCGCGCTGTGCTTCAGGCGAACGCCGCTATCCCGCGCGATTTGCGTCGGCTGGATGAAGGTCCGGCCGACGTAATGGTTGCGGATGATGCCGAGCTCGAACGGAATCCCGAACTCCTGCGCATATCCCAACGCCGCCGGAACGCCTGAGTCCGGCACGGGGACGACGACATCGGCGTCTACTTTATGTTCGCGCGCGAGCTGCATGCCCATCGCCTTGCGAACGTCATAGACCGGCCGCCCATGCACGATCGAGTCGGGCCGCGCGAAATAGATATATTCGAAGATGCAAGGCCGCATGATTTGCGGCGGGAAGGGGCTCAGGCTTTCGAGGCCATCTTCGGAGATGACGACGACTTCGCCATTTTTGACGTCGCGAACGAAACGCGCGCCGATGATATCGAGCGCGCAGGTCTCGGACGCCAGAATATATTTGCCATTGAGTTCGCCGATCACGAGCGGGCGGATGCCAAGCGGATCGCGGGCTCCGATGAGCTTCTTGTTGGACAGGACAACAAGCGAATAGGCGCCTTCAATCTGTCGCAGTGCTTCGATAAAACGCTCGATAAGCCGATGCCTGCGACTGCGCGCGACGAGATGAAGAATGACTTCCGTGTCGGAAGTGGACTGGAAGATCGCGCCCTCCTCGATGAGTTCGCGACGCAGGAATTGCGCGTTCGTAAGATTGCCGTTGTGGCCGACGGCGAAGCCGCCGGTGTTGAGTTCGGCGAACAGGGGTTGGACGTTACGAAGAATTGTTTCGCCGGTGGTGGCGTAGCGCACATGGCCGATCGCCGAACTGCCGGGCAGGCGCTTGATCGTGCTCTCGCGCGAGAAGTGGTCGCCGACCAGGCCGAGGCGGCGTTCGCCATGGAAGCGGCCGCCGTCGTAGGAGACGATTCCCGCCGCCTCCTGTCCGCGGTGTTGAAGCGCATGTAGCCCGAGGGCCGTGATGACCGCCGCGTCGGGGTGATCGAAAATTCCGAAAACGCCGCAATATTCGCGGAGTCGGTCGCCGTCGAGGTCGTCGGCGGCATGATCGATCGATTCATGCGCCGCGGCTTCGTCCGTTTCCGAATCGATCATCCTCGTTCCTTAATTGAGACTGACTCCCGCAAATCTATCACGGATTCGTCGCCGGCCCGATACCTTGCAAGAGTTATTCCCCAATCGACGTCTGCCGCATAAGTTGTATTCGACCCCTGCAGATTCAACGGTCAGGACTTTTTCTCCGGCGTGGCCTCGACGGGCGTCGACTCAAGCGGGGCGGGCTTCGCCTCGGCGTCGCTCGGCTCGACAGGAAGCTCTTCGTCGCCGGCGCGCCTTTCTTCGACTTGATCTTTGCAACGATCGTGTCGATGTCGTCCGGCAGATATTCGCGCAGCTTATCGCCAGCGGATTGTAGGATTGGCTTTGCGCGCGCGGTCTTGATCCACTCCGGCTGATTTCCTTCCGGCACCAGCCAATTGTAAAATACGAAGGCCACGACCGCCAGCAGCAATCCACGGAAAGCGCCGAAAACGAACCCGAGCGTGCGATCCAGGGCGCCGATCTTGGAGTCGAGAATGACGTCGGACAGTTTTACGGTGAAGATTGACACGACCACCAAAGTGGCCAGAAACACCGCTCCGGCCGAGACGGCGAGCGCGATATTTTCCTTCGGCACATAGGGCTTCACATAAGGCATCGCTACAGGATAGAAAAAATAGGCCGCCGCAGCCGCCGCCACCCATGACAAAATCGCCAGCACTTCGCGAGTGAAGCCTCGCATGAGCGCGAGAAATCCTGAAATCAACACGATCACAAGGACTGCTAGATCGAGATAAGACGGCATATGATGGCCTCTTGCGTTGGCGTCTCTCTTAGCGCGCGGACTGTTCGACCCTGCCAGCCGGGCCGAAGCGAGTTGATGACGCTTGTTGTCACATCTTGCTTCATTGCGAAAGTCGCCGCGCGCGGATCCTTATCGGCTCCCTGCATCTTCCTATGGACGCATTGGCGTCAAAATGGCGATTTGCGCGACGATCGCAGAAATCCGTGCTTCTTGCCCGGTTTTTGGCCGATCTGACGTCGGATCCGCCGCGTCGGCCTTCGCCCCGTATAGCTTGCGGACTCACCCGCATCCGTCCGCGGGGAACTATAAGCGAAGGGACGCGCTTCGTCACGCCCCAGAAGCATAGATGCGGATTGTGGCGGCGCGTCGACAGCCTCAAGCGGCCTTGCGGATTTCGCCCAGAGCCGAAGCCGCCATGACCAGCGCCATGCCCTGCAGGCGAGCGGCCATATGCGAGCCCTGACAGCGGCGGAGAATGACGCCGAGCAATTCGTCCAGGATCGATTTGTCGATTTCTTCGAGATCGCGGTCGCTGAGGCGCGCCCTGTGAGCGAGTTTGACGAGATTGCGCCGGGCTTCCAGCGCGCGCAGGGTTTGACCCTCGAGAAGATTTCGCCACATCCGGCAATGCTGGAAAACCAGAGCTTGCGAGGCGCTCTCCTCCCCCGCCAGCCTTTGGTCGTAGACCATCAGGATTCTATCTGCGACCAGAGGCTCGCTCCAGCGTGCAATTTCTCTGCTTGTGTCCTCGAAGTCCCGAGTGCGCATCGACTGGCCCCTCGTCGCGCGGAAAAAGAATCAAAACGAATACTTCAAAGGAATCTTATTGCTCATGAAGCACTGTACTGCAAGAGGGACCCCATACAACTTTGCGAAAATTTATTGACAGCGACACGTATCTACAATCAACGCCTTATGAACGAGACGTTTCTGGCGAGACCCGAGTCACATGGCCCATTTTCCGACCAGGTCGCGCCTCCTTTTTTCCGTATAGATGGAGGCTGGCGCCGCCCTCCTGCAGAATGTCGGGCCACGCGTTCACGTCGTCGCCGATGAGATTATGCATGGTGACGCGCCCGTGGCGCCGGGTTGAACCGAGCGGCCACCCGGCGACCGCGCGCATATGCTGCTCGAACTGGGAGGTGACTGCGCCGTCCAGCGTCCAATGCCCGGAATTGTGCACTCTCGGGGCAATTTCGTTGACGACGAGCCTTTCGCCCGCGTCGGTTTCGACGACAAACATTTCGACTGCGATGACGCCGACATAATCGGCGGCCTGAGCGATGCGGCGCGCAAGCTCCATCGCCTCCGTTGCGGTCTCGGGTTTGATGTCCGCAGGAGCCGACGTCATGCTCAATATGTGATGTTCATGCACATTCTCACAGACGTCATAAGACCGAAAGGCGCCGTTCGTCGTACGCGCCGCGACAACCGACACTTCCTTGATGAAGGGCACGACGCTTTCGAGAATGCAGGGAACGCGTCCGAGCGAACGAAAGCTCGTCGCGAGATCGGCGCCGTCCCGAATGAGCAATTGGCCTTTGCCGTCATAGCCGAGGCGGCGAGTCTTCAAGATCGACGGGCGTCCGATCTTCGCTACGCCCCTCGCGAGCGCGCCAGCGTCCGCCACGTCCGAGAACTCCGCCGTCTCAATCCCGAGGTCGTGCAGGAAGCGCTTTTCCGTCAGTCTGTCTTGCGTCAGCGCGAGAACATCAGGATTGGGCCGCACGGGCTTGCGCGCCGAAAGGAATGCCGCCGTTGCGGCGGGCACATTTTCGAATTCATAAGTGATGACGTCGACGGCGTCGGCGAAACGCGCCAACGCCTCTTCGTCAAGAAATTCCGCCAATGTTTTTTGCGCGCAGACGTCGAATGCGGGATCGTCTTCGTAGGGCGAAAATATATGCGACTTGAGGCCAAGCCTTGCCCCTGCGAGCGCCAGCATGCGCGCAAGTTGTCCGCCGCCCAAAATTCCGATGGTCGCGCCGGGCGCCAGCATGCCTCTCAAGCCTTGTCGGCGGGCGAGTTGGCGACGCCCTCGGTCTGGCGCTGGCGCCATTGCGCGAGCCGTTTGGCGAGCGCACTGTCGGCGCGCGCGAGTATGGCGGCGGCGAGCAGCGCAGCGTTGATCGCCCCGGATTTTCCGATCGCCAGCGTTCCGACCGGCACGCCGCCGGGCATTTGCACAATCGACAACAGCGCGTCGAGTCCCGAGAGGGAGCTGGATTCAATCGGCACGCCAAGGACGGGGAGGGCGGTCATGGCGGCTGTCATGCCCGGCAGATGCGCCGCGCCGCCGGCGCCCGCTATGATGACTTCGAAGCCCTGTTGCTCGGCGCCCTTGGCGAAGGCGACCAGTCGATCGGGCGTGCGATGGGCCGAGACGATGCGCGCCTCATAGGCGATCGAGAGCGCATCGAGAGTCTGGGCGGCGTGCCGCATGGTTTCCCAATCCGATTGGGAGCCCATGATAATTGCGACTGGCGGTTTGGACTTCGCCACAATGCTTCCCGGCCGTCTTGAGTGAGGGAAGCCATGCGGCATAGACGAAGCCGCTGCGGCATGCAAGCCGTCCAACGAAGGACGATCGCGACCGTCGCCGAAGAAATTACGAGCTTAACGTCAAGCTCCGCGCTTCTGGCGTCGAGACTTAATCCAAACGCCAGGCCAAAAACGCCGCGGCGCTGGCGATCAGCATCGAAAGGCTGGTCGCAATCTTCACAAGGCCGCGCGAAATAGGATTGGGTCTCAGTCCCTTGTCATTGACGCCGACCGTCGCGACCGAACGCCGAATGCGGCGCTCGTTTGCGATGCGGGAAGTGGCTGAACTGGAGTAATTCCGATCGATTTGAATATTGAAACGAGCCATATCCGTCTCCGGCAGAGAATGAGCCGCCTTTGTCCCGAAACGGAACAAAGAACAATCTTTCTCTAACCATGTTTCAAGCGGCGTGCCGCTTGTTTTGACCGGCTAGGCGATGATGTCGGGATTGAGCTTGTCTTCCAGGAAATTGACGCGGTCTCGCAGCAATAGCTTGCGCTTCTTCAGCCTCTGTATTTGAAGCTGATCGACGGCCCCGACGGTGAGCAGGGCGTCGATCGCCGCCTCAAGATCGCGATGCTCCACACGAAGCCTCTCCACCTCGGCCTGTATTGCCGCCCTTTCGGATTCGGTGAGTTCTTCGACCATGGATCATTATCGGCTGTTTCGCCGAAAGGCGGCGGTTCAAATTCAGCTGGCGCTGCAGATTCGCATGTCAATTATCGCCCCGCATCCGCTTCGCCAGCAAGCCCCTAATCCAATTAAAGAGTGATATCGTGAGAAGCGTTTCTTGAAAGTCGTGATGGCCTCCAAACTATCGCCCGTGATTTCAATCTCAAGCCCGATCCCGAGGGATGCGACTTTCGCGACAGCGCGATGTAACGAATTTGGCTTGACCGACCCAACCGCCATTACGTCGCAATTATTGCTCACGCGGGAATAAAGCGCGACAAAGCGGAGTCTCCTCATCGTCTCCATTTCAATGGACAAACGATGCAAGGAGAAGCGCATGCATATCTTACATTCCGCCGCAATCGTCGCGATTGGCGCCGCGTTCTCTCTCGCCGGCGCGCCCAATGATTATAATGCGATCCATTCGCAGAGAGATGAAATCTACGCGAACGGAACTCATCGGCCCAATATCGAGATGAAATTCGGCCCACGCTCGAACAATTCCGATCGTCAGGACTGGGGGCCGCATCCGGAAGGGTTGGAGTTCGGCGGTACGCCATAATCCGAGTTGTCGGTTGCGCTACGCCGACTTCAATGGTGCGAGAGGCTGCACATAAGCCTCTCGCATTTCGTCGATCTGCGTGAGCTTCTCGTATAGCCCGCTCCAATCGTCTCTCTCTGCAATCGCAGCCCAGATGTGTTCGACTTCATCGATGAGCATCGTGCAAGGCTGGGTTCGTTGGAAATATGGGTGATCGAGAGTGACGCCGGGCAAGGCCAAGTGCTCGTTGAGACTGGCAAGCAACGGCGTAAATTCGGCCCTTTGATAGAACGGCGCGGCAGGACTCTTCTGCGCGCGCTCCGTACTTGCCGATCCGCAACGCCAATCGAAGAAAAACTGTTCGAATGGCGCGTGAGTCTTGGCCAGAAATTCGATAAGATTTTTGGCGAGCCGCGCATCTGTTTCGAGATCGACGGGCGATAGGCCAAGTCGATCGAGCACAGCGGACCGAAACTCCTGCTGGATCATGTCCTGATAGCCAGCGAGCGCCTTATCGGCAGGCTCAAGTCCGGTAAGCGGAAGCAGGCATTCAGCGAGACGAGTCAGGTTCCAGCCAAGCGCGCTGGGCTGGCGGCCGAATGCGTAAAGCCCGGTCTGATCGAAATAGGCTGCTGTGAATGAAGGATCGTAAGAAGGCGCAAAGCGCCAGGGGCCATAGTCAAAGCTCTCGCCCGTGACGTTGATGTTGTCGGAGTTCAACACGCCATGGACGAATCCAGCGGCCATGTAACGGGCTCCAAGCCGCGCCACGCGACGAATGACGACCTCGAGAAACGCCAAAGCGCGACGCTCCTGCGGCTCGTCAAGAATGTGGGGATAATAATGATGCAGCGTGTAGTCGAGCAGCCGCTCGATCGCCGCATTGTCCTCCATGAAGGCGAGGCGCTGAAATGTCCCGATGCGAATGTGCGAATGAGACAGTCGAACCAGAACGCTCGAACGAGTGGGGGAGGGTTCGTCGCCACGCACCAGCGCTTCGCCGGTTTCAATGAGGCTGAAGGTCTTCGACGTATCGACGAGCAACGCCTCGAGCATTTCCGTCGCCAAGATCTCGCGCACGCCGCCTTTGAGCGTTAGACGCCCGTCGCCTTGACGCGACCATGGCGTCTTGCCGCTCCCCTTTGTGCCGAGATCCAGAAGGCGGCCGTCCTTCACGTCGCGTAATTGTGCGAACAGGAAGCCGCGCCCATCTCCGAGATCGGCGTTGTAAACGTGGAATTGATGACCGTGGTAGCGCAGCGCCAAGGGCTTTTCCAACCCATCGGGAAGCGGCTCGAAGCGACCGAAATGCGCGAGCCATTCGTCGTCCGTGAGCGTATCCAAGCCGACGCGCGACGCCCAACGCTGGTTTCGATAGCGCAAAACAAGTTGGGGGAAGTGCGCCGCCGCGACTTCATCGAAAAAACCTTCGCCGAGACTCGCATGATGCGTCTCGGCGCGATAGCGTTCGGATATGGGCATGAGTTGTTAGGTCCGTCGCAGCGTGAGTTCGCCCTTTGCAATTCGGGCGCCGCATTTTTCTAGCAAGAACAAAAAACAAGGCGGAGATCGCTCTCCGCCTGTTGCGTATTCCGAGAGTTTTTCAGCTATGCTGAGCGCTCAGTGCAGCGTTTCGTCCTGCCGCAATTTCGTGATCTCGTCTTTGATCTGCAATTTCTTGCGCTTGAGCTCGTGGATTTTCAACTCGTCGGACTGTGGATGGTGCTGCTCTAGTTCAATCTCTTTTTCAAGCGCCTCATGGCGGCGTTGGAGTTCGACGATATGGCCTTGTAAGGACATGCGAAACCTCCTTTCCATAGCGTGCGTTCAGCAGAGCACGAAAAGATTGTGACACAACTAAATTGTCCTGCAAGAGGTTCAATCGAGTTATCGCGCGCGAAATTTTGTCACGGGACCCGAGAATCTCAACAATCTGTTGATTATTTTGTGAGTGCGGACGGCTTATCCCGCGCCGCCCCAGCTCGGGAAACGCGCTTGCGCGACGTAACGGCAGCCATTATACCCGCACCCACTCGAACCGGATTCATGGCGGTTCCAGGGCGCGTAGCTCAGCGGGAGAGCACTACGTTGACATCGTAGGGGTCACAGGTTCAATCCCTGTCGCGCCCACCATTTATCCGATAAATCAGAGAGTTAATCTGAGTTTGCGCATTACAAGGCGCAGGCTCGCGATTTGTGTGCGCGGACCGACGTATTATCTATTACACATACTGAACGCGCCCGTGAACGCGGAGTTGACATCCGGGCAAAGCTATAAGTAGAATCTGCTCTCAAGCGACAGGCGGCGCCAGGTGGCGACTCTCAACGACAGACTTGCCGATTTCATAGCCGATCGACTTCCGGAGGAAGGCTCGATGGTCGAGCTGCTATGCAGGGATCACAACGGAACCTATCTCATACCATTCGCCTGTCGCCGCATTGCAGGCACGTGGCGCAATTCGAAAACGGATGAGGTGATCGAAGCCGAGGTCGCTGGCTGGCGACCGAGATGACCTCCGATTGGGACTGAGCTGTGAGCCATTCAGAGCAGGCTTGATTTTCACACGGCGGAAGCGAGACGCTCGCGCGCCGATCGAGCAAATTATCCAAGAACCTCCGAGCTGGGCGTGCAATTCTCGATTGTGGCGAAATTGTCACGGGCTCTAACCGAATGAAGAATTACAACGAATTGCGGTTGAGGTTGCACTGCGCCTGCTGCTAACTCTCGGACATCCAAGCGGAGCTGAAAAGGTTTTAATCCATCAGCTCCATGCGTAGGCCGGATCAGACGAACAAAAGTGAGTTCGTCGAAACCGCTTTGGCCGATCGTAATTATTGGCTTGGGCCGATTTATCATTGGCTATTCAGCAGAATCATCAAGCGACAAATAATAACTGGCTATCGTACAACTCTTTTCGCTGATATCAGCGGGCGGAGACGTAATTATATTGTATAAATCCATGCGCTATTAAGTAATATTAGGCATATTTCACAGTATTAACGGCGAAATGGTGGCAAAAATACAACGTAGCCAAAAACAAATTATGAATGCTCGGTTAATTATCAAATCATATATTGCGCCAATATGAGAATTTGGCATATCCATTGTCGACACGAGGAAGCCTTAGATGGCTATTCTTCGTTCAAAGTCGAGCGTTGCAAGTAATGCGACGCCGATAAACGCTGATTGTTTGAATTAAATGAGGTCAGTCATGAAGAAGTCCTATCTTTCCGGCGCGGCGCTTGCGTTGGTTCTGTCCGCCGGATCGGCAATGGGCGCCGATCTCCCTTCCCGCAAGGGGCCGCCGATGTATGTTCCGCCGCCCCCGCCGTTGTGGACTGGTATCTACGTTGGCTTGAACGCGGGTTACGCCTTCAGCGGATCCGACTCGGTCTCCACGGCCGCGAGCCCCTTTTTCCAGCTGATCCAACTCACCAACTTCACGGGCGCATCTGCTGCGAGCGCCACGAGCAACATCAATGTTCCGGCGGAAGGGTTCATCGGCGGCGGCCAAATTGGTTACAACTATCAATGGGGCAACAGCATCGTGATCGGCCTCGAGGCCGACATCCAGGGCTCAGGCATCAAGAAGCAGGCTTCCGCTGGCGGCGGCGCTCTGCAAGTTCCGTTTATTCCGGGATTTGAGGGTGGTTCTGTGGCCAGCACGACGACGATCAACAGAAGCGTCGATTGGCTGGGCACGGTGCGCGGCCGCATCGGCTGGCTCTGGACCCCCACGTTGCTGACCTACGCGACGGGCGGTCTCGCTTACGGTGGCGTCAGCTCATATACGAATATTTCGACGACCTTCTCGCCGGCTCCGCTGGTAGGCATAGGCTCGGTAATAGGTGCGCTGCTCAGCTCGCCGGGTTCCGCGGGTTCTTACTCCGATAACCGCATCGGCTGGACGGTCGGCGGCGGTTTGGAATGGATGTTCATGCCGAATTGGAGCGCCAAGGCCGAATATCTGTACTATGACCTCGGCAGCGTGACCTATGGATCCTCTCCGCTCAACGTCAATCTGTTGAACATCCTCACGGTCGGCTCCAGCGCCGTGCAGACGCGCGCGCAGTACAATGGCCATATCGCTCGAGTTGGTTTGAACTATCACTTCAACTGGGGCGCTCCGGTGGTCGCGAGCTACTGAGACGACTGACTTCTAAGGACGGAAAGCCCGGCTTCGCAGCCGGGCTTTTTATTGTTCGGCGGCGAGTCAATTTTTCGCGCGTCGTCAATCGGTCAATTCTTGCAATTCGGCGGCGGCAGAATCGTCAATTCAGTCATTTCGCCAGCGAGAGTAAAATCGCCATAGTCGAGCTTCAAGGCTCGCGAAATGCCGTTTTCATAAAGATCAAAAGAGAGAACATAGGTTGGTTGCTGATCTCTTTTTCCGGGTTCGAAATAGGAAATCGCCACCGGCCAGCGTTGCAGCGATTTCAATGCGTCAATCTGAGCGGCCTTTTCATTCGGCGGGGCAGTGGTCGCCTTGCCAATGATGCTCATCGTATCGAAAATCTTTTGACCGTCGCCTGTGCCGTCGAAGACTTTCGCCTCGAGAATGTTTTCGCCCGCATGCGCGGCCGCAAGAATATGGCGGAGATGTTCGGTCGGAAACAGACACGGCGCCGGAAAGCGCCATGCGCGCATGTTTCGGCTTGGTGAGATCGACCGAAAGCTGCTCTTCAGACGTCTTGCGAGCCTTGCCGGCGATGTCCTCCGCGGCGGCCGAATCGACCATTGTTTGAATCGTGAAAGTGTAATCTTTCGCGTCACCCGATTCGAACGTCGAAGAGCGCATATCGGAAACCCGGTTTGCGCCCTCGGCCGGCTGCAGTTCTGTGACCTGACGGAAGTTCTGCGTGTATCCGTCGCATGACGAGCCGGCGAAATCGAAAGATATGCGCCCGTGCGCGGCCGCAGGGGCCTTCGCGCCGGAGGATTTCAACAAGCTCAATTCATAAGTGGCGCGGTGCGCCGCAAGCGTCGCTGCTGGCGTTGCGCCGACTTCCGCAATGGCGAACCAATTGAGCGTCAGAGAGATGGCGCTGACGGCCGAAAGCGTGCGCAAAAGCCGATATCTCGCCGCCATGGGCAACCCTCCTTAAACAGTTCCCGCCGCCGGGCAAACCAGCGTCAAATGAAAGAGAAGCAATTGCTTCGCGACTGCGACGAAACTAGGGTCTTCCTCGCCTGTCGGCAAATCTTTTCGAGGAAAGGCTTTAGAAGTCATGACCGCAACATCCGCTACTCCGCTTGCGCGGCTAGAGGCTTTGGGTCTCGCTCTTCCAGTCGCTGCGGCGCCCGTGGCGAATTACGTTCCCTATGTTCGCGCCGGCGATCTGTTGTTTATCTCCGGGCAATTGCCGATTGGTCCGAATGGAGTCATCGATCCAGCACACCAGGGAAAACTCGGAGATTCGGTTGGTCTCGAAGCGGGGCAGGCGGCGGCCGCCCGCGCAGCGCTTAATGTTCTGGCGCAAGCAAATGCGGCGATTGGCGATCTTTCCAAGTTGCGCGCCGTGCGCATCGGAGGTTTTGTGAATTCGACGCCGGATTACGACAAGCTGCCGCAAGTGGTGAATGGCGCTTCGGATCTTTTCGCAAATGTGCTCGGCGAGGCCGGCAAACACGCGCGCTTCGCCGTTGGCGTGGCGCAGCTTCCATTGAGCGCCGCCGTGGAGGTCGAGGCCATTTTCCAAGTTTTGACCTGATCCATGACGCGGTCTATTCCCTGGCTGTCGGAAACTCCCATCGCCCATCGCGGCTTGCATGACGATGCGGCGGGCGTGATCGAGAATTCGATTTCGGCCGCCAAAGCGGCCATCGCCAAAGGCTATGCGATCGAATGCGACGTGCAATTGACGCGTGATGGCGAGGTTGTGGTTTTTCACGACGATACGCTGGAGCGTCTCACCTCAGCGAAAGGCCGGGTTGGTTCTCATGACGCGGAGGAGCTTGGCGGGCTCTCCCTCTGCGGAACGAGCGACATGGTTCCAACGCTGCGCGAATTTCTGAGCGCGATTGACGCTCGCGCTCCGCTTGTCGTGGAGATAAAAAGTAATTTCGATGGCGACCTTCGACTGGCGAAAAGCGTTGCGGAAATCGCGGCGCGTTACAATGGGCCGCTCATCATCGAAAGCTTCGATCCCGACCCAATCGCGTTTTTGCGCGCGGAAGGAGCGACGCTTGGCGTGGCGCATGTTCCACTCGGCATTGTCGCGCAGGCGCGCTACGAGGCGGACGAGTGGCCGGATCTTTCAAACGCCCGGCTCATGGAAGCTCAGAAGCTTTTCGCATTTTCCACGCACGCGGCCGGATTTCCTGTCGTGGAACGTGTCCGACCTTCCGCACGCGATCCCGCTTCTATGCCGTGAGGGGCTCAAAATCCCCGTCACGGTTTGGACGGTGCGCTCGAGAGAACAGGCTGAGTTTGCCTTGAAGTGGTCGGACCAAATCGTGTTCGAGGGGTTTGCGCCAGGGCCTGCTTGAGCGCAAACGGTCTCAGGGATGGCGCATGATCTCGGTCAGATTGTAGTCGCGACGCCCCGGGTCTGTGAAATCTGTGAAAACGCGAACGCGCAGATTGCCATTCGCAAGATTGTCGATGCGAACCGTGCGACGCGCAAAGCTCTGATTATAGGTAAGCTGGAGACTTCTGCCATTTGCGCTTTGTAGATGACCGCTGACTGTTCCCCAGTCGCAATCGCTCGGGTGACAGCGTCCAAAGAGGCGCACGCTGTCGGGCGGGGAGCATACCGGCACGCCGTTTTGAACCTGATCGCAACATCCGACTTGAATCTCCGCGCGCGTCAAGCCTCGCGTTGCAGCATTGAGTCGAGACCCAGTCGCCCGCCATCGGGCTCGGGACGCATTGCGCTCGAACGGTTGCCGGCCATAGAAGGGCGATCGATGCAGAGACGCACAATGGCGCAAGAAAGGCGAAGTCAATTTTGCGCGTCATCGATAAACCTCCAAATATATGACTGCGTCAGTGGGCGCGAAATAAACTGTTGAACTGCCTTCAATAGGGTCGCCCGATTTTCGCCGACATGCAAGAGCGGCTGCTTGCTGCGGGGCGTCTTGAGCTATTTTCGCGAAAGCTCACGCCATACTGCCGGCAGCGTGTCGATGATGTCGTCGGCGATCAGGCCGGGGCCGAAAATCCCGGCCGCGCGGGCATGCATCCAGTCGGCGCAGCACGCGGCGGCAAAGCCCGCCATGCCCTGAGCCAGCAAGCCTGCGATCATTCCGGTGAGGACGTCGCCGGAGCCAGCGGTCGCGAGCCAGGGCGAAGCGCCGGCCGAAACCACTGCGCGCCCGTCGGGCGCAGCAATCACAGTGTCCGGCCCCTTAAACAAGACGATGGCGCCGGTCTGGCGCGCCGCAGCGCGCGCGCGGTCCAGTTTGGAAAGCGGCCGCTCGGCGTCCTCGTTGGGAGCGCGTTCGGAGCGAAACAGTCGCGCGAATTCCCCTGCATGCGGGGTCAGCACCACAGGACCGGGAGCGGCCGCGATCGCGCGTTGAAGTCGCTCCGGCGCGGATGCAAAACTCGTCAGCGCATCGGCGTCAAGCACGGCGCCGCGTGGAGATGCGCTCTCGGCCAAGGCCGTCTCAACGAGGGCGCAGGTCGCTTCGCCAACGCCAAGTCCCGGACCCAATGCGACTGCGTTCTTGCGCGCATCGGCCAATAATTGCGCGAGGCCCGGCGGTCCATCGGATGGGCGCACCATTACGGAGGTCAGAGCGGCGGCGTTGACCGACAGCGCGTCGCTCGGGCTCGCGAGAGTGACAAGTCCAGCGCCCGCGCGAAGGGCGGCTTTCGCGGCCAGCCGCGCCGCGCCCGTGAAAGAACGGCCTCCTGAGACGACGAGCGCGTGCCCGCGGGAGTATTTGTGCCCGTCGACCTTGGGCAAGGGCAAAGTCGACTGCCAGAAGGCCGGCTCATTGACGAATGTGTCGGGAGCGATGGAGTCGAGCACCCACGGCCTGATGCCGATATGAGCGCAGATCAATTCTCCGCAGCGCAGGCGTCCCGGAAACAGCAGATGTCCGGTCTTCAAGCGAAAGAACGTGACAGTGGCGTCCGCTTCCACCGCCGCGCCGCGAATGGCGCCCAGTAGTGCCGTCGACGCCGGAAGGGATGTCGACGGCGATGACTTTTTGCCCCGTCTCGCGACGCCATTGATTGAGCCGTTCGACGATCGCAACGGTGGGCGCGTCGAGATCGCGCGCGAGACCCGCGCCGAATATTGCGTCAATGACAAGATCGACGGTGCGCAGATCGCAATCCGCCGCGGCTTCGATCCCACCGGTCCATTGACTTGCCGCTTCTTTCGCGTCGCCGCGCAATTGTTCGGGCGGCGTCAGCGAAGCGACGCGGACTTTTATCCGATGACTGCGTAAAAGACGCGCCGCCGCGTAACCGTCGCCGCCATTATTGCCGGGTCCACAAAGCACCAATACGCGGCGCCCGCTGGTCTTGTTAAGTATGTTCGTCGCCGCTTTGGCGATCGCGGTGGCCGCGTTCTCCATAAGCACAATGCCAGGCACGCCGCGCTCGATCGTCAGCCGATCGGCGCGAGCCATCTGGCTCGTTGTGAGCAGTTCAATGGGGTAGGGTCCCGGCGACATGATTGGATCGTGACCGAACCAGCGTCGGCTCGCAACGGCTTTTCGCCGTTTTTTCCGGCTTCGCGGTCATTTATTGGGCGCCACTTTTCGTCGCGCACGGATCTTTGTTAATAATCGCAACGATGCTGTCCGCAATTGTCCTCGCCTTTCCGCCGTTTGGCGCCCCATCCGACGCGCCCTTGCGTCGAGAGCGCGTATCTCGAAGCCTTTCGTCTCTCGTGGAGGCTTGCGTTCACGGACTCGTCGCCGACGCGATTCTTGTCGGCCCCGCCGAACTTTCTTTGGAGAAACTGGCCGATGAGGCGGGTTGCACTCTGATCGAGACGAGAGATGCGAAAGAAGGTCTTTTCGCCGCGCTCAAAGCCGCGCGCCATCCTCATGTCTTCTTGTTGACGGCGGGCCATGCAGTGGAGCGCAGCTTCATCGAGGAGGTCGGCGATCTGTTCGCCTATGGAGATATGACTCGCGCCCGTCTGTTGCGCGCTGCGCCCAACTCTCTCTTGACGCGGCTGGCTCCCGGTCTCGCCGAGCCTGTTGGGATCGTCGTGCGAAGGGCCGAGGCCGCCTCCGTCGGAGCAAGCGACGTCAAATCGCTTTCAAGAAGAACGCGCGCCATCGATCTCAAATCACGAGCGCGGCGCGCGATTTAGCGTGCAAACGTCACTGCAACGTGTTGCAGGAGTTGATCTGGCCCGAGTGAACGCCCTTCATAAGCCATTGAACGCGCTGCGCGGCGGAGCCATGCGTAAAGGAATCCGGGACGATGTAGCCGCGGGTGGCTCTCTGCAATCGGTCGTCGCCAATGGCTTGCGCCGTCGCGACGGCTTTTTCGAGATCGCCTTCCTCGAGAAATTGCCGTTTGGCGTTGCCGTTGGCGGCCCAGACGCCCGCTAGGCAGTCCGCCATTAATTCGATTCGCACCGAAAGATTATTTGCATCCGCTTGGCTCGACGCCGCCTGCTGGGCCCGACGCACTTTCGGCAAAATTCCCAGCAGGTTTTGAATGTGATGGCCCATTTCATGAGAAATCACGTAAGCGTAGGCGAAATCGCCGCCGCCGCCGAAGCGCTGCTTCATATCGCGGAAAAACGACGTGTCGAGATAGATTTTCTGATCGAGGGGACAGTAGAAGGGACCCATCGCAGACTGCGCCGCGCCACACGCTGAGGCCGTGGCGCCGTTGAACAGCACGAGTGTTGGCGCAACGAAGCGGATATTTTTCTGCTCCGGAAGAACCTGCGACCAGACCTCTTCATTCTCGCCGAGGACCTTCGCAACGAATTGGCTCATCTGATCGGTCTGCCTCAGGCCGGGCTCTCGTTGGGCATGCTGGCGTTGTTGCTCGATCTGGCCCCCGCCGCGCATGTTGTTCAGCATTTCGGCGCCGCCGATCAGCACCGCAGGGTTGATGCCCAACGCATAGCCGATGATGCCGAGGATGATGATCGTCCCCAGTCCAAGGCCGCCGCCGCCCATGCGCGGCCCGGCGCCGGCGTCCGCATAATCCTCGCCGCGCCGATCCTCGATGTTTTGCGAACTCTGAAAATCTTCCCACTTCATTGTCTGGGCGCTCCGCTGCCGGGCTTTTCCGCGGCCGATCGAGGTCCTATTTAATGGACCCAGGCGGCTAAAGGTAGGGTTCAAATTCGACTTCTGGAACCCCGAATCGCGAAGGGTCAAGTTCGCCGATCAGGGAGCCTCCCAAAACTCTGGCCGGGCTTGTGACAGGCGTCCGCCGATCCGCACGGGCGCTATCCGTCGCGTGAACCCGTCGGCGCCGATCTCAACAGCAATGCCGCAAAGCGTCGCTTCACCCTGGGCCGGTTCGAACCGAGCCCCGGGAACTTTGCGCGTGAAGCGGCGCAGCGGCTCCTCCTTTTCCATTCCGATGACGGAATCATAGTCGCCGGTCATGCCGACGTCCGTGATGTAGCCGAGACCATGCGGAAAAATCTGATGGTCGGCGGTTGGCGCATGGGTATGGGTGCCGGCGACAAGCGATGCGCGTCCATCGACAAAATGCGCCATCGCCATTTTTTCGCTCGACGTCTCAGCATGCATGTCGATCATGATCGCATCGCAACCCACGCCCAGCGGACAAGCCGAGACCTCGTGCTCGATCGCCGCAAAAGGATCGTCGAGCGCGTCCATGAAGACGCGGCCTTGCGCATTGACGACGAGGATTTGCTGGCCCCGCGCGGCGGTGAATACATTTGCGCCGCGGCCGGGCGTTCCGGCGGGATAATTCACCGGCCGCAGAAGGCGCGGCTGCCGCTCGATGAACACAAGCGCTTCACGCTGGTCGAACGCGTGATTGCCGAGCGTGACGCAATCGGCGCCCGCCTGCAGAAGTTCGTCGCAGATCGTCTCGGTGATGCCAAAACCGCCTGCGGCGTTCTCGCCGTTGACGATCACGAAGTCCAGCGCCCAAGCTTCGCGCAGGCGAGGGAGGCGTTCGACGACCGCCGCCCGGCCAGCGCGGCCCACGACGTCTCCGACGAAAAGCAGTCGTAAATCGCCCTGCGCGGCTGGAATGGAAACTGCTTCGCTCATGAAAATCCCGCCTCGGGCGCCGGACGGCGCGCCGAAAGGCCATAGCGCGCCGGAGCTCGGATCGCAATTTGAGGGGTCTCCTCGTCCTTCGAGACGGCCCCTGCGGGGCCTCCTCAGGATGAGGAGACTCTTCATCGCGAAGTCCCTCGTCCTCATGCTGAGGAGGCGGCAAAGCCGCCGTCTCGAAGCACGAGGGAGAGGGACGCTGTCTTGGCTCGATTACGCCGCCGCTATTGTCAAGGCGCCCGCGACTTCATACCTGAGGACGGCTGATATAGGATGTCGTCAACAAACGGACATCGCGTCTTCATGCACGACATCGCAGAACGTCCCGGAAAAGCGCCTTTCGAGCAGAATGAACCGCTTACGCGCCCTTTCGTCCTGTTCGAGGACGGGCGCGAAGATGGGGTTCTGCTGTTCGATGCGCCCGAGGAGCTATTCGTCGCGACGCAGGCGAGCGAGGTCGCTGACACATTTGCCCGAATGGAGGAGGCCTCGCGGCGCGGCCTTCATCTCGCTGGCTACGCCAGCTACGAGCTTGGCTATGCGCTGGAGCCCAAATTCGCGCGCCAGCCAACGCCTCAATCGCGAACGCCCTTGCTGCTGTTTGGGGCGTTTCGCGCGCCGCGTCGACGCAAATGGAACATCGCCTCCGCGCCGACAGAATTGGTGGAGATCGCGCTGACGCCCGCCTGGACTTTCGCCGAATATGCGGAGCGTTTTCAGAAATGCGTCGACTATATCTACGCAGGCGACGTCTATCAGATCAATCTCACCTTTCCGCTTTATGGGCGCTTCGCTGGCGATCCCACTGCGCTCTATCGCGCCTTGCGCAAACGTCAGCCGGTGGCGTTCGGCGGCGTTGTCGCGCTTGGCGCGGAGACGATCGTGTCGCTGTCGCCGGAGGTTTTTTTTGAGGCGCATGGTCGCGACATTCGCGCTCGGCCGATGAAAGGGACAGCCCGACGCGGCTTCATGCCGCCAGAAGACATGGCGCGCGCGCAGCATCTTGTCGAAGATGAGAAATCGCGCGCCGAAAATCTCATGATCGTGGATCTTCTGCGCAACGACCTCTCGCGACTTGCAGAAGTCGGATCGGTGAAAGTGACGGATCTCTTTACGGTGGAGACTTATCCGACGCTTCATCAGATGACGTCGGGCATTGAAGCGCGGCTACGCGAAGGCGTATCATTGCGCGATCTCTTCACAGGATTGTTTCCTTGCGGTTCGGTGACCGGCGCGCCGAAGATCAGGGCGATGGAAATCATTCGTGATCTCGAATGCGCGCCGCGCGGCGTCTATTGCGGCTCGCTCGGCTTGATCGCGCCCGACGGGGACATCAGGTTTAATGTTGCGATCCGCACCTTGACGCTATTCGAAGGCGATGAACTGGTCTGCAACGTCGGTTCGGCGATCGTCGCCGATTCACGCGCGCGCGAAGAGTATGACGAATGTCTGATCAAGGCGAAGTTCCTCACGGGCGCGCAATCGACTTCCAATTGATCGAAACCCTTTTGTGGACGCGGGCGGAGGGGTTCAGCCTCTACGACGAGCATTTGGCTCGTCTGGAATACTCCTCGCGCGCGCTGGGCTTTTCATTCGACAAGCAGGCGGTCGAAAGCGCATTGGCGGGGACGGTCAGTACGCCCCAATCGGAGCGTTTGCGCGTAAGGCTGGTGTTGAGCCAGGACGGCGACATTGAGACGAGCGTCACGCCGATCGATTCGATCCCACCGGGAGCGACGTGGCGCGTCGCTCTGGCGCATAGGCGTTTTTCCTCAGACGATCCCTTGCTTCGCCATAAGACGACGCGCCGCGAACTCTATGAAAGCGAACTTGCCGAGGCGCAGGCTCGCATGGGCGCGGATGAAGTCTTGTTTCTCAATGAACGCGACGAAGTCTGCGAGGGCGCGCGCTGCAATGTTTTTCTTGCGCGAGACGGCGTCTTGCTGACGCCGCCTCTTGATTGTGGGCTATTGCCGGGGACGTTGCGCGCTCATCTGATCGCAATCGGACGCGCGAGAGGAGAGCGTCCTTCATGTGGACGATTTTTCCGGCGGCGCCGAGTTTTACATGGGCAACTCGGTGCGCGGGCTGGTGCGGTCGCAATTGATTTCAGAGGCTGTGACGGCTGCTCCGCAATTCTAATTATAAAGGCTCGCCTTCGAATTTTCTTTCGCGAGCGCCGATAGCATATTTGAGGTCTGGGCGTCGGCGAGCCATGCGTCGACGCGTGGATGAGACAGTTGATCGATCTCGCCGCTGCGGTAAGCGTCGTAGCATCGCTCGAGATATTCCGGCAGCGTCATGAAATAGTCGAAGGTGCTGGAGAGATGATAATTTTTCAGCTTGAAAGTGTAGCTTCCAGGCACCCCGTAAAATTTGCCGATCGGCGGATAAACGGGGAAGATTTCGGCGCGCGACAAATCATCGACCGTCAAATAGTCCCTGTCGATCTCGGGAGCCGGGAGGCCTACTCGTGAAAACAATTTCTTCGCGACGTCGAAAAGCACGAACGGCTTCGGATGCAAGTTCGAATACATGAAGACGCCGCGTCGCGCCCAGTTCATGAGGTCCGCGCTGAAATCAATTCCGAACTTGCGCTCGGAGACTCCGAGGAATTCCTCGCTCGCGGGATTCCACATATCGAAATAACCGAGGGCCTCAAAGACATTACGATTGAACAGGGCGTTCGCCTGTTCGAGCGAAAGACCCCGGCGAAACGCGAACACCGCCAGCGCCGAATGAAAAGGACCGACAGGTCCATTGATCGTCTTATGAGTGGAGTCGAGCAAATAGACGAGATCGGGATGAAAGGCCGCGAATGTCACGACCGGGAAGAGAATCATCTTGTCTAGGAGACTCCGCAGCTCGTCGGAGCCGCCTCCGCGAATATTGCCCGCCGGGAACTCGTGCGAGAAGACATAGTCATATGTCGCGAGGGTCTTGGCGAGAAGCTTGATGTCCGCGCGCGACTTGGCGATCGCCCAATAGAGGTCGACGCGAGCATCCGGAGCGAGCACCTTCATCGAATGCGCGACGCCGTAACTCTGGCAATTGCCCACGACTGCAATGCGCAGCCCGTTTTTTCGCGAGTTCTTGCCGGTGAGTTTAGCGAGCTGCGGCTCGACGAGACAACGATACCAAGACCTCGCGATCTGCTTGTCGAGCTCAGAAAACATTTGTGCTCGCCGCGCCGGCGCCGAAGGAGAGATGCGCGATCGTCATGTCGGAGCGCAGCGGGCGCGTGCTGACAAATCGATGATGCCGACCGATCATGTTCTAAAAACTCCATAGACGAATATCGCATTCGAACAAGCCGCCCTGTGCGCGCTGCTTGTTCCGCTCGGCGAATAACGCCGAGCTCTTTCAAACAAAATCGTCACGCCCTCCGGCGAGAGATTCAAATCAGATCGAACCGCTAGGTGCTTGCGACGAACGCCACTTTGACAATCTCGTAGCTTTTGCCGCCGCCGGGCGTTTTCACTTCGACGGTGTCTCCGGCCTTCTTTCCGATCAGCGCCCGCGCGATCGGGGATCCGATAGACACGCGGCCGCTTTTAACGTCCGCCTCAGGTTCGCCGACGATCTGATAGCGCTTTTCCTCTTCGGTATCCTCGTCAAGCACCGTGACGGTTGCGCCAAACTTGACCGTGTTGCCGGTGAGCTTCGAGACGTCGATGACCTCGGCGCGCGAGAGCTTGTCCTCAAGTTCGGCGATCCGGCCTTCATTGAGGGACTGGGCTTCTTTT
>CAWESG010000021.1:0-128017 GCA_963811555.1 uncultured Alphaproteobacteria bacterium
CGAACAACGCTTCCGTCACGTGGCGGAAATGGCCGGAGAATGGCTATGGGAACAGGACCCGCAGGGCCGTTACATATACAGCAGTGGCGCGGTTCGAGATATTCTCGGCTTTGCGCCAGAAGATATCGTAGGAAAGAATTATCTCGATCTGTTGGCCGGGAGGCCTGACGAACAGTCGATGGCGGCGCTGGCTTGCGTTTCAGGCGGAAATTGTCAGCCCTTTCATCGCCTCGTCAATCATTATCGTCATAAGAACGGACAAGGAATCTATACTGAATCAACTGGCGCGCCGCTCTTCGATGAAACGGGCCGGCTGATCAAATGGCGCGGCGTGGATCATGACATCACCGCGCGAAAAGCCTTCGTAGATGCTTTGCGCGTGCGTGACCGCGCCATTGAATCTGTTCATATCGGTATTGTGATCAGCGACGCGCAGACGCCGGGAAATCCCAACATCTACGTCAACCCCGCCCTTTGCCGCATCACCGGTTATACGCGCGAAGAATTGCTTGGCCGTAGCATGCGTTTGTTGCAAGGGCCGGAAACCGATCCGGCAGCTGTCGAACAAATCCGCCGGGCTCTCAATACTGATCAAGCTGAAATTTAGTGAAAGAACTTACGCAAAGGCGGCGCAGTTTTTGTGAATGAACTGCTGATGTCTCCGGTTGTCGACGACACGGGCAAAGTCACCCATTATATCGGCGTTCAGACCGACGTGACCGAACGGCGCAAAGCCGAGGAGAGTCGGGCATGAGTTGGAGCTCGCTAAGCATATCCAGCTCTCGCTCTTACCGAACGCCCCGTTGCGTTTGCCGCGCGCGGAATTCGCTGGCTTATGTGTGCCCGCCAGCCATGTCGGCGGGGACTATTTCGACTATTTTCAAAATCCCGGTGCCGTCGCGGTCGATGCGTTATCGCCGACGTGTCTGGTCACAGCGTTGGGGCCGCGTTGATAGACCGAAGTGCGCAGCACGCTTCGCGCGGAGACTTCGGCAAAACAATGACGGTTCCATCCGGTCCGGGCAGGTTCTGCGCGACTTGAACGAATTATTGTGTGACGATTTAACCGAGGCTGAATTGTTCATCACGATGTTTTATTTCAGCTTCCTGCCGGAAACCCGCACCTTGAAATACGCCAACGCGGGTCACAATTTTGCGTTGCTGTTGCGATCAGGCGATGACACCTGCACGCCACTGGATGCGGAGGGGTTGGTGCTCGGTGTGGTGCGCGTCGTGGATTTTGAAGAACGCAGCGTCCAACTGTCGATCGGCGACAAGTTGTTGTTGTATACCGACGGGGTCACCGAAGCTCAAAATCCGCAGGGAGATTTCCTCGGTCTCGATCGCCTGTGCGAAGCGTTCAGCGCGTATCGAACGCTCGCGCCGGAAGCGCTTATCAGACAATTGTTCAATGAGGTGCGTGGCTTTTGCGGCAAGTTCGCCCCCCAGCGACGACATCACCATGGTGATCATGCAGGTTTCTTGAGCGTTTGTCGCGGCATTGTCACATTGTCGAACGATAGACGCGAACGATCTCGTTGACGATCTTGCTCATGCCGCAGTAGCGGCCGCACGCCACGTCTCCATGGCTGAGGCCCAAAAGCTCAGTGCATCCTTGCTGAAATGAGATGGCGTTGGACGTTGAAGGTGTTGTGGGCTGCTGCGTGAAAAGAAAGAAATCTCTGTGCTGATCCGACACTCTTGAAACCTTGTATCTTGCGTTCTCGTCGTCGGGTCGGTTGATGCGAATTCTCTGCCCCGTTGTTTCGCCATCGGCCGGTGCGATGCCGACGCTCGATCCCAAGATCACGCGCCGCGGCGTGGTAAGATCGCAGATCGCCCGTGACCAGTTCCTCCGGCAGGAAGCCATATTTCTTCAGCAACTTCCGCATCAATTTCAGCGCCGCGGCCTTATTCCGCTTGATCTGGACCAAGACATCCAGAACCTCTCCTTCGCTATCGACGGCGCGCCACAGATTATAAATCGCGGGCGCAAAGTGTACCACTGAACCGGCTTTGATCGCCGCCTTGATGGCGGCGCAAAAGTGTACCGGTCCTGCTAGGCCGACTCGATGTCTTTGACTGGCATGGAGAGGCCGAAAGGATGTTCACAGTGGAACTCTATGCCGGGATACGACGCGCGGTGATGGTGGACGGGCTGAGCCGCCGGGAGGCGGCGAAGCGCTTTGGCGTTCATCGCAACACGATCACGAAGATGCTCCAGTTTTCGGTTCCGCCGGGCTATCGGCGGCGCGAGCGGCCGGCGTCGAAGAAGCTTGGTCCGTATATGGCGTGGATCGACAAGGTCCTGGAAGACGACCGGAGCGTCCACAAGAAGCAGCGCCACACGGCGCATCGGATTTTCGAACGGCTGCGGGACGAAGAAGGATTTTCCGGCGGCTACACGATCGTGCGCGAGTATGTGGCGCGGGCCATGTTGCGCGCGCGCGAGATGTTCGTTCCCTTGAGCCATCGCCCGGGGCACGCGCAGGCGGATTTTGGCCAGGCGGACGCCTATATCGCGGGCAAGAAGGTCCGGTTTCATTACTTTTGCATGGACCTGCCGCACTCGGACGGCTGCTTCGTCAAGGCCTATCCGGCCGAGACGGCGGAAGCCTTTTGCGACGGCCATGTGGCGGCGTTCGATTTTTTCGGCGGCGTGCCGCAATCGATCTTGTACGACAACACCCGGCTCGCGGTGGCCAGGATCGTGAAGGGCGGCGAGCGCCTGCGCTCGCAAATGTTCGCGGAACTCCAGAGCCATTACCTGTTCGAGGACCGCTTCGGCAGACCGGGCAAGGGCAACGACAAGGGCAAGGTGGAGGGGCTGGTCGGATATGTCCGGCGCAACTTCATGACGCCTCTGCCGGTCGCGGACAGTTTCGACGCGCTCAACGCGCGGTTCCTCGACGCCTGCGTGAAGCGGCGTCAGGCGATCTTGCGCGGCCAGTCGACGACGATCGGCGAGCGCATGCAGGCGGACATATCCGCGTTCATGCCGTTGCCGCCGGCGCCCTATGACGCCTGTCACAAGGTCGCCACCCGCGTCTCGTCCATGTCGCTGGTGCGCTACCGCAACAACGATTATTCGGTTCCAACGCGCTACGGCCATCAAGAGGTTCTGGCGAAGGGATACGTCGACAGGGTCGAGATCGTCTGTCGCGGCGAGACGATCGCCGTGCATGCGCGCAGCTACGACAAGGCCGAGTTCATCTACAATCCGCTGCATTATCTCGCCTTGCTGGAACACAAGAGCAAGGCGCTCGATCAGGCCGCGCCGCTCGACGACTGGCGTCTCGCCGATTGCATCCATCGTCTGCGCCGGCTGATGGAAGCGCGGATGGGCAATGCCGGACGCCGCGAGTTCATCCAGGTGCTGCGACTGATGGAGGACTTCCATCAGCATCAGGTCGAACAGGCGGTCGCGGAGGCGCTGCGTCTTGGCGCGATCAGCTTCGACGCGGTGAAGATGCTGCTGCTCGCCAGACTGGAGAACCGGCCGGCCCGGCTCGATCTGACATTCTACCCTTACCTGCCGGCCGCCACGGTCGGCGCGACGGATCCGCGCGCCTATCTCGGGCTCATCGCCAACGCCGGCTCCATTCCGGCGACTGCGGGAGCTTCGGCATGACCACGTCGCATGAGACGAACTCACCAACGATCGTCGCGCCGCAAGTGCTGCTGGGCAATCATCTCAAGGCGCTGAAGCTTCCCACCTTCGCGCGCGAGTATGAGAAGGTGGCGATGGAGTCGGCGCAGGATCGCGCCGATTACCCGCGCTATCTGCTGCGCCTGTGCGAACTGGAGCGCATCGATCGCGAGCGGCGCAACGTCGAGCGCCGCATTCGCCTGGCGCGCTTTTCGCAGATCAAGAGCCTCGACACCTTCGACTTCGCCGCCCAGCCCTCGCTCAACAAGCCGCTGGTTCTGGAGCTGGCGCGGTGCGAATGGATCGAGAAGCGACAGAACTGCATCGCGCTGGGGCCGTCCGGAACCGGCAAGACCCACGTCGCCCTGGCCCTGGGGCTTGCCGCTTGCCAGAAGGGCTATCAGCGTCGCCTTCACGACGGCCGCCGCTCTCGTGCACGAACTCATGGAAGCGCGCGACGAGCGCCGCCTGCGGGCGCTGCAAAAGCATCTCAACACCGTCAAACTGCTGATCGTCGACGAACTGGGCTACGTGCCGTTCACGGCGGTCGGTTCGGAACTGCTCTTCGAGGTGTTCAGCCAGCGTTACGAACGCGGCGCCACGCTGGTGACCAGCAATCTGCCGTTCGATGAATGGACCTCGGTCTTCGGATCGGAACGGCTCACCGGCGCGCTGCTCGACCGCCTCACCCATCATGTCCACATCCTGGAGATGAATGGCGAAAGCTATCGGCTCGCGACAGCCAAGAAGGCGCAACGGCGGACCGGCACATCGGGCGCGAACGCAACCAAAAACCAAAGGAGACGCCGACCGCAGAATCTAATCGCCGCCGCGCGCATTGAGCCGCGCTTCGCTACGCTCCGCGCGCCTCAATGCGCGCGGCAACACAAATCACAAGGGCTTCGCGGCCCTTTTCTCTCAACCAGACCGGTACACTTTCACGCCGCCATCTGGCACATTTTGTCGCCGCCGTTGACATTGACCCATTCCCGAAGGAAGCGGGTCAGTCTCCTCCAGTCTAATGCATCGAAGTGTGGTCGCCGGACGCCGTCTTGCTTCGGCCGCTCGATGCGGATCTCTCGATCGAGATGGCCCCTGCGGTAGCACCATCTCAGAAAGGTCGTGAACTGACTGGTCTCGTGAAGGATGGTCGTCTCCTTCGGCGCCTTCCTCTTCGAGTTCACACGTCGCCAGTCGAAGACTTGGCGACCTCCTTGGCGTTGATGTCGGTGATTTTGTTCTTGCTGAAGTAGGGTACAGTGTACGCCTTCAGAAAAGCGACGATGGCTTGGTCCCGCTTCGTCGGCTCGCCCTTCGTTTTTGCGTATATTTCAAACTCCTCGACCATCTTGGCGAGGTTCGGACCCGTGATGGATTGACCGAGCTTGGTCTTGATCCTGATCTCATCGAGTAGCTCGTCGGCGAACCTCCTCGCCTCGTAAAAGTCGGAGGTTCCCGTCCCCCTGTAGATGTAGCCGGTCCCGTTGGGGATTTTGATCCGGCAGAGCCACAGCTGCTTCGGACGGTTCTCAAGCTGATAGAGGACCAGCTTACCGTCGTGGAAGGACTGCTGATTGATGACCCTGGAGGCCGCCATGGGGCCATATTAACCCTGGCTCGGACCATATGACATCGTAATATGATTGTAATACGGCATAACCTTAACTATATCTTAACGATCGAGTTTCTTAATAATTTGATTTTATTTGACTTTATGGTGCTGCAGGAGAGGATTGAACTCTCGACCTCTCCCTTACCAATAAAAAGATCTACTGTTTATATCTTATAAACAAAAGCTTATGACGCATTTTTCTTCTGTAATAGGATTTTAATACGAACCCGACCCCGAAAAGAGGGTTTTCATCCCTCGAAAGGCCCAGAATTTTGCCTCTTCCAGATCTCCAACAATTGACTGTTTTTACAATTGAAAAAGCACGATCAGAGAAGGGAGCGGTGTACGCTTTTAGCGTAATGGATTATATTCCTATAATCATGAAACCGGAGAGCCCATCATGTCGAGCCTCAAGTCCCTCATATTAACCGCCATGCCGAAGACCGAAAACTCGCCCCTGCTGCTCCGCCGATCAAGACTGATCGAGAAGTTGGAGGACCAAAAGTCGCTGCTGAAGGATCCCGCCTACGTCCGGGTCGTCCGGAGGTGGAAGAAGCAGGACGGCGAGAGGGTGCTGGTCGAAAGGAGACTGCCGGTTCGCCCGTGGTGGCGGACGGACGAGAAGGGCCAGGTCGTGTTCTTCGTCCGCCTCGGCTGGAAGCCGATCGAGTTCGAGAAGGGCAAGGCCGGAGTCGTCGCCGGGTCGATGGAGAAGCTGCCGGAGGTCATCGACGTTCTGATCGGGGCTGTCCGGGCCGGCGAGCTGGATCCGATGCTCGATCAGGCGAGGGCCGCTCGCCCAGCGCCGAAGAAGAAGGCAGCGTGAGTCAGGTCGTGACCTCCGTCTCGATGGGTAGATCGTGCGCCTCTTTGAGGGTGATCGACGATTCCATATCGCCATACTCTGCCATCTTCACCGAAATGATTTCGGGACTAGAGAGGAGCGGATTCAAGTGCTTTACGGCAATCTCAGCTTCGTCTCGGCTATCGTAGCCCCACCGAAACTCGATCTGACTATCGTCTTCGATCGTTGTATCGGGGTTTTCGAAAATGAGCTTGATTAGCTCTACTTCCATTGCGGGGAGTTCGTCCGTCTTCTTGACGGAAACTGCAACAGCAAACTTCGCTATGTATCGCATGAACTCACACTCAAATTGGAACTTGAAAGACAACATACCCTAGCGCGAAGCTGTTCAGAAAAGAAGCGATTTGTTGCTTAATGGGACGGCGGCGCTGTCGAGTAGCGGGCGAACTCGTTGTCGCCCCGAATTTTCGATTTCTACTTACTGTCGATCCACATTTGCTCGCCCGACCGGAGGTCATCGACGTCCTGATCGGCGCGGTCCGGGCCGCCCAAGTCAGGGGAGGAACGAAAGCGGATGCACTCAGTGCATCCGCTTTTTTCGTCTGAAGCGACGAAAAACTCCGGCACACATGGATGAGCGGCTACCGAGCCAATGGGGCTAAAGGCAGGAAATGTCTCTTCAAGGAGATCCAAAAAAAGGGCCGCTCTTTGCCAGCGGCCCAAGTCAAGGGAGGTAACGTCACCCAAGGAGGAGCGACGCTGAATGTGGCAGATTTATGAAAAAGTGACCTACCTGGCCGTTGGCCCCGTGGTTGAGGAGTTTCCAAAAATTCAGCGGGATGGGTCCCATGAGGTCGCGGCCATTGTAGTTGAAGAATGATGCTTTGAAGCAAGTGAAATCACCGCGATAATTGCGACAGCAAAGAAGGCAAAGGCTTGCGCTCCGATCTTTAGCCTTCGGCAAACCTGCCAGAAGTTGCGAGATCCGCGGAGGGAAAGGAACTGGGTTCCAACGGTCTCTGCTTTAAGATATTGATATTTAGCGTTCTAACCGACTGGCTCGCGGCACAAAGAATGAGCCGCCATTTGAAAACGCATCAAAACAACGTGCGAAGCCTCACTCCGCCGACGACCACGCTCGACGCCTGCGGATTGTCCGCAGGATTGAAGATGACTTGTAGGTCCGGCGTCAGCTGGGTATCGGGCGTCAGGGCGAGGCGGTAAAAGGCTTCGAGCCCATATTGATCACGCTTCGGCCCCGCCGCGGGCTCGGCCCAGGAGAAGGCCAGTCCGAGGCGATCTGTGCTCTGGCCGAAAGGCTTTTCGAAACCCATCCCGAGCGCGAGCGATTGGCGCACGCGAAGGCCTGCGCCGTAGCCATAGGAATATCGCGCGAAGGGGACAAGTCTCCCCTCGGGTCCAATTTCCTGCTCGACATGAAAGGCGACGCCCTGGCCGCTCGGCACATCTTCGAGTTTCAGGCGATCCCGGCGCCAAAGAGTGACGAAGTAATGTCCCGTGCCAGTCTTGCTCTGACCCCGCTTGATGCCCAGGCTGAGCGCATAGAAGAACTCGCCGCGCTCGGGATTCCCGACCTCGTAATTGGAGCCGTTGGCGTCACTTAGGCCCATGAGAATGTAACCGTTTTCTGGTAGCGCCACGGCGACCGCCGCGCCGAAGCCTGCGCCAGGCAGCGCCATGGCGGGCGTATTAGCGAGCGCTGTGTTCAGGAAGCTGTCATTGGAGCTGACGAAGCGCCCTCTGTTCCAGACATTCGATGGCTTCATGCGCCCGATCCGGTACATCAGCCCATCTTCGCGAGACCCTTGTTCCCAGTACAGCTCGGTGAGCGAATAGGAGTATTTGTTGAAGCCGTCTGCGGTTCCCCAGACGGAGCCAATTTCCTCTCCCAGCTTTCCCGGCGGCACGAGGGTGAAGGGATGACGCCATTCAGTGGCGAAAGCGACTGCTCTCGGCCAGCTCTCCCCAAGCTTGTTCAGTCGCAGCCTACCGAAGAAATCGAGATCGCCGCTCGCCGCTTCGTTTTGCGCGTCCCTGAGCGGCCGGTCGTCGTTCTGATATTTCTGATATAGCGAAAGCGTCCGGTTGGCGTTTTGATATAGCGAGGTGTAATTGAACCCGAGGTCGAGCCCGAACTCTTCCTGCAGGCGCTTGTCCAGCGATTTCCACGCCTCATGGAGGGGCGAGAGCGGCCCGAAAGGCAACAAGGATGCGGGCCGCGCCTTCGCCTCGGCGAGCTGCTGGGCGACGTTGTTCGGCGAGTCCTGAAGAGGGTTTTCGTCTTCGGCGTCGTCCGACTCCGGGGCGACTTCATTGAATGCGAAGAGCGGAGTCGCCGCCGAACCGTAGGTCTGGGGCCGGCTCCAGTCGAAGCGGTAGTTCACGCCCGCGCGTAGCAGATGGCCATTGAAGCGGGTCGACAAGCGCGTGGCGGCGAGAAGCTCGATCGTGGAGGCGGCGTTGAAATAGGCGAGCGGACTGATCTGGGCGTTATTGAGCCGCAGCGTCCCGAGATTGTAATAGAGATATTCGAATTTCGCGCTGACGTTCGTCCCGAGCGCCGCTTCGAGTCCCCCGCCGACGGCGAAGCCCGTCAGATTGCGGTAGCGTTCGCCCTCGATTGCGGCGTCGTCGAAGTCGGAGGGCGTCAGGCTTTGTTCCAGCTCGATCCCGGCCCGCGCCCGGCCATGGGCGACGCCGCCCGTTGCATAGAGCAGCAGGGTTGGCGTGACGGCGTAGCCGAGACGGCCGCGAAGTGTGGCGATATATTCGAGGTTTCGCTGGAGCGAAGCGCCGGTCACCGCCCAGGCCGGCGGCGCGAGGCGGGCCGTCGTCACATTGGCGAGGCCGCCGCCACCATCGACGCCCGCGCCCTGGATATCGGCCTCGACGCCCACGACAAACTGTTCGGCAAATTGCCAATTATAGCCGATCTGCCCGCCGGCGAATAAGCCATTGAGGCGGGTGCCGGCGACGCCGGAGGCGCCGAGCGCCGAAGCGGCGCCGAAGCCCGCGCCGGTCAGGTCCAGCACATTGGTCGAGAGGGCCGCAAGCGAGCCGTTGGCCCCCCAGGCGTGGCCGAAATTGGCGCCCGCATAGAGGCCTGTCCAAGTAAACACGGGAGGCGGCGCGGACGGCGGACTTTTCTTCGCGCCGGGGTCGGCGCCTAATACAGGCGCAACCGCCAGTGCGAGCGCAATCGCCGTTGTTGCTGCGATCCGAAATGGACAAAGGCGCTTGATCATTAACCCCGATCTCGACTTGCTTACCCCTTGATGGCAAGCGGCGAATAGTAGGCCTCCGGCCTCAGGCGCCAACCCCCGATCTGTGAATGCAAAAAGCCCGATGTGACCGATCGCGCTGTTTGGCCGCTGCGGAGCCGCCCACCGCGTTTGACGTCGGCTTACGGCTTATAAGCAGGCCGTATGAGATATCGTCCGGGCAGTTACACCAATTCCACGATCCTCCGCTGAGCCTCGGCGTGCGCCTCGATGTAGCGCTGGGTAGTCGAGAGGTTAGAGTGACCGGCGAGCATTTGTATGTCCCGCAGCGACCCGCCGACCGTCGAGATCTTGCGAGCGGCGTTGGTGATGAAGGTTCGCCGGCCACTGTGACTCGAGCACCCGACGAAGCCGAGGCCTCGGTACCAACGGGAGAAGAGGTTTACGATTGCTTGGGAAGAGGTCGAGGTAGACCGCTCCGTCGTGATCACGAAGGGGGACGGGCGAGCACGGGAGGGCATCCGACGCAGGCTCAGAAGGGCTGCCCTCAGTTCTCTATTGAGGGGGATGACCCGACCGCCCGCCCTGCCCTTGCTCGCCGTCGTTCCTAAGTTGGATGGAGGTACCGATCTCGCCGTCCGAGGTCGTCACCATGTCCCACGTCAGGCTGGCGATCTCCTTCGCCCTGAGCCCAGCCTTAACCGACAGCAGCAGGATCACCCGGTTCCGGAGGCGATGTCGGGAAATGGACAGGTATACGAGAGCGGCGTCGACCTGCGCCTTTGTCAGGGTCTTCGCCTGTTTTCCGAGGCCCATGATGGCCTCCAGACTGATGATGGTTTTTCAATCTGGTGCCCGATTATAACCAGTTGGGTGCCGGAGTACACAGTTGGTTTTCGGAAAAGAGTTTTAAATCAGGTCCGTGGGAGGACTGATGATAGAAGGCCAATTCTATAACCAGTCGGTCCCCGTCTGCTCGGCGTCAGGGGGCTGTATTTCCTATAGGAAATACGAAGTCGCTGATTAGCCTTTGCGGTGAGCCAGAACCCGAAGCCCCGCTGCTTGTCTGGCCCTAACGCGGATTACACCGCCAACATATGGCTTATCGGTCTGAGATTTCAGCTTTAGCCGACATCGTGCGAATGATTGTGGACGTCGCGCTCGAGCCTGCTTTCCAAGAACGAAGCCCGGCCGCGCCGTGGCCAGGCTCCTCATTTGAATTAGCGGGCGTTCTTTTGAATCGCGTCCATCAGGGATGATTTCGGCGCCTTCTTGCAGTAACGCGCGATTTTTTCCGTGTTGCGCTTCACATAGCGCGAGTCGATGACGGTGATGTTGTTTTTCGAGCTGAAATAGCCCCTCATCCAGTTGCCTACAAAAGCTTTGGTGTCCGGGTCATATTCAGAGAAGTGCTTGCAGGTAATCTCGGACATTTCGATAGTGACCTGCGCTTTCACTGGAGCGGCTAGGGCGATGGCGGCAAAGACGCCAGCGAAAATGACTTTGCTGTTCATGTGCTTCCCCCGTCTTACTTCTTATCGAACGCACGCGTCAGGCCCGCCAGCACCGACTGAGACGGGTTGGAAGCGCACCATTCCTTCACGCTGGCGGAATTCTTCTGGAATAGGGCCACATCGATGAAAGTGCGGCCGCTCCTCTGGGCGAACCATCCGCTCATGAAGGCCGCAAAATCGGACTGCATGTCCGGAGTCAAAGCAAGCATTTCGCCGCAAGTGATGCGCGACACGTCGATTTTGACCTGCGCCTGAGATAACGAAGGCGCAAGGGACCCCGCTATTGTCAGGGCAACCATCAGTTTCTTCACGATTTTTCCTCCCGCAGATTTTCTGGTGATCACCCGCTTAACCGGCATTCGCCAGATACCCCTCTTGCGGCCCAAATCTGCGGCGGTTTGGCATTATTGGCAAGCCTGAAACGGCGCAGCGCAGACTGCCCGGGTGTCGGGGCGGGCCAACGCCTCGCTGAGCACCAAAGAACGTTGCCTTTCCCGTCATCGTGACACACCTTTCCCGTGGTTTGCAGCGAACGCATGACAATCGAACGCCTTACACAGTCGATGTAACAGGCGGCGGTCGCAGCTCCGCAATTAGCCGCAAAATGTCGGCGAACAGATTTCGCGGGATGGCGACCTCGGCCATCTGGAAGGCGACATAGCGCGCATGATTGAAGAATATCGCCCATGGTGGCGGACGGACGAGAAGGGCCAGGTCGTGTTCTTTGTCCGCCTCGGCTGGAAGCCGATCGAGTTCGAGAGGGGCAAGGCCGGGATCGTCGCCGGGTCGACAGAGAAGCTGCCGGAGGTCATCGACGTTCTGATCGGGGCTGTCCGGGCCGGCGAGCTGGATCCGATGCTCGATCAGGCGAGAACGGCTCGCCCAGCGCCGAAGAAGAAGGCGGCGTGAATCGCAGCTCGGCTGCGGACCCACAATTCTTTAGATCGAAGAGATGTTCGCATAAAAAAGGGCCGCCAGAAATCCCAGCGGCCGAAGTCAAGGGAGGCTTGCCCAAGGAGAGCAATGAAAGCAGTTTGCCTCTTCACACATGACAAAATTGTGTTCTTTGATCGAGGACATTTTAATTTCATGGATGCGTTGCGGATGCGCCACAATTGACGGCGATAGGTCATCTCCCCACAGGGTTAGACGACGGATTGAACCGAAGCGGCCCAAGTCAGGGGAGGAAGCGGATGCACCTGTTGCATCCGCTTTTTCATTTCCGGCCACGATGGGTGAAATCCAAAAAAGCATTTGTTTGGCGTTGCTTCAGCCAAGGTCGTGTTCTTCGTCCGCCTCGGTTGGAAGCCGATCGAGTTCGAGAGGGGCAAGGCCGGGATCGTCGCCGGGTCGACAGAGAAGCTGCCGGAGGTCATCGACGTCCTGATCGGGGCCGTCCGGGCCGGCGAGTTGGACCCAATGCTCGATCAAGCGAGGACAACTCGTCCAGCGCCGAAGAAGAAGGCGGCTTGAACATCGGCGAAAGGGGCTCCCCTGTGCATAAGTTAGGTGCATATGTCTGCACATGGCGCTTCAGCGACCTCATGCGTCATCGGACATAAGTCCGCTTTGCGGGCACAAACGGAAATGCCGTAACGCGTAATTCTCTTCCGAGTTTGACCCCAAGCAGACTTCGTAGATCGCCCTGCCGATCACCCCGCCGTAGTAATGCGCCGATCTCAGCGCTGCGTGCAAGGTGGTGATCTCATGCCACTCGGATATTTCATGAATTCATTTTGACGCCGCCGGCCGAGAGTCTTTTCTGGCTAGGCCTTCGACTACAAACGAAAAGCCCGGCCGTTATGGCCGGGCTTCCCTTCAAGATCGTTTCTGCGGGGGAACCAGGCCCGCAGACGATCAATATGTGGCGACGACCGGAGCAGCGCCCCAGTTGAAGTGATAATTCACGCCAGCCCGCACGACGTTGATCTCGGGGTGGCGGTGGGAGCCGAACTCAAAGCCGAACAAGCCTGTTGTTCCGCCGCTGCTGAGGTCGACGAACAGATATTCGAGCTTCGCCGACCAATTCGGGATGAACATCCATTCGAGTCCGCCGCCCGCCGTCCAGCCGGTGCGGACGTTACTGAAGCCCAGGTTCGGAAAATTCACTTCGCCATACGCGAAGCCGCCGGTACCGTAAACGAGCAAGGTCGGCGTAACGAGGAAGCCAAGGCGGGGCCGAACAGTGCCGAACCACGGGAGCTGCGGACCGGCGATTGAGAGGAACGGGAACAAGGTGTTGCCGTTGCCGCCGCCGTGGCCTCCGAGGCTGGTACCCTGGAAGTCGGTTTCTAAGCCGACCACAAAGGAGTTGCTGAACTGGTAGTTGTAGCCGATCTGGCCGCCGCCGACGACGCCGCCATTGTTGCTGTTGTTATTGTTAGCAGCGCCCAGCAAGAGCGGGTTAAACCCAGGAAAGATGGCGGCGAGCAAGAGGGGGTCGTTTTGATTATCGCTGTTGGCTCTCCAGCCGCCGCCGAGGTTGATGCCGACATAGAAGCCGGTCCACATCGGGGGCGGAGGCGGCGGCACATAGACCGGCGGCCCCTTCTTGAGGGAAGATCGGCGGCAACAGCCGATCCAACGGAAATCGCCAGTGCGAGAGCGGTGGCGGAAAGCAGAGTTTTTTTCATGATGCGCCTCCTAAACGCTAAAATTCGTGAACGCGACTGCCTACCCCCAGGCCAAGCCAAGCGTCAGTCGCCTGCGTATACAAAAGATTGAAACGTTTCCGATCCTCTGCGACGTGCATAAAGACGTTGCGCTTCAAATGTAATGAATCCAATAGGACAGCGAGCCGCAGGGCGCATATGCGATCATTTTTTGGCGGAGCGTGATAATTCCGCCACAGCTCTGCCTATGAAATCGGCCGTGTAATCGACGAAACAGTCGCATTATCCGGCAGTTCGCAACGCCACAAATTCGCCGCCGAGATTCCATGGATTTGACCAACTTGGCCAACGAGACCGTCATCGCTACGCTACCTCGTTGGCGTGCATGAATGCGGCATAGACTTTCGAAGCCGCAATCCGGCCACGTCTCGCTTCGAAGCTTGACCCAGTTGACGACTCCGAGCGCCTTCCCCCTGTCCGGTGATATATGGCGAGTGCAACGTTGGGGGCGGCCTATGACAACTTCCTCGATTAAAGCGACGTGGACGCTTTCCAACGATTGAAAGCCGACGGAGATTTATTGACGAAGCTTCACGCCTCTGCGCATGCACTTCATGCGAATGGCCGCTTGTCGCGCATCCCGGAAGCGTCGCCCACTGCATTTGACGTCCGCTTACGGCTTATGAGTAGGCTCTGTCAGACATCGCTCGGCGTTCTCATGGGTTCACGGCCTAAATGAGTATATTTCCGTTATCCGAACTGAATAGGAAAACTGAAGTGCGAGGTCAGGTCCTCACGATCACCAGCACGACCTCGCCGTCCTGAACCCTCTCAGCCTTCTTGACGAAGTCTCGAAGGAATCGGTCTCGTTCCTGTCTATTCGCCGTCGACGGGATCGTGATCGCTTCGATGGTCGCCTTAGTGATGATCTTCGCTAGCCTTGCATTGTCCATGTCTTGCCCCTTTCGAAACGCTTTGTCGGGATACGGAGGATGAAGTTCGTGAGTTCGTGATCATCCATCCAGCCGCTACTTAGCGGTCGCTGATGGCTATCTGGATCTGGAGAATTCGTGAGGACCATTGCCTCCCGTCCCTCGGTTCCCTCGGGACGGCCCTTCGGGCAACTTCTAAATTTGGTTGGATGAATGGTCTGGAATGGAATTGGTGGATCAGGATTCAATCGAGATCAGGAATCCTATCAGGAGGAACATCTGCGGTAGTGTTTTTGAACACACTTCGGCTGTCCGCCGAAGTGCTGTGCTCAGAGTTCGCCTGCGTCTAGCGTCCCGTCACACACCCTGATTTGGAACACTCTCTTCGAGTACGGGGCGGTTGAGCGATCTCCCGTTTCTGTCCAGTTCATCAACGCCAGCATCATCGGCACCAATCAGGCGATGTCCGAGTGCTCGAGGGTCGCAAGTGTCAGCGTTGCCCTCATCGTGCTTCGGGAGCGAGCCCGCTCCGTCCGCTTTTGACAGATCGATGTGATCCAAGTGCCTTGGATGCGTCCTCACTGAAATCCGACGGTCTGGGTTGTCACGCCCACGGACAGTCTCGACAGGTTTGACGCTGATGTTTGTTGATCTGTCGGATCTATTTATAAAACTGAATCCCCGACGACCCCGCAAAAAGCGGCCCTTTCAGAAATTTATTTATCCGGCCTCACATTGAGAATGTTTTTGTAGACGCTCTCGGCAATCGCCTTGGTCATAAGCGGCGGGACCATTCGACCTATACGCTCCGCCTTCTGAGCGAAGGTGCCGCTCAACTGAAAGTCGTCGGGGAGACCCGTTAGTCGCTTCAGCTCATCTATCGTGAACGCTCGATTCTCTTCGGGGTGATGAATCCCGCCCCGCCCCTGCGCTCCCGTCGCGGTGATGGTGGGGCAGGGGAGGTCCCAGGCAGCTCGGACGAGGTTGAAGTCCGAGGTCCAGTCGCCAGCTACATCCACCATGCGCATGTGCTTTGGCGGATCGAACGGCAGGAGCTTGAGAAGCTCATAGCTAGCGCTTTGCCGAGCCGCAGTTAGCAGCATGTCCCGCTCGCTCTTGTTGATGGTGAGACCAGAAAGGGCCTGCCTGATCGTGATCACGTCCGAACTCGGACGAGGAAAGACGTCGACCAGGTCGTCCTCTGATTTGAGTCCCTGCCTTACGAGCGACATCGGGGCGAACCGCTATCACGAAGAGTCGTCCCCGCTTTTGCGGAACGCCGTAGTCGGAAGCCGTAAGCTTTTTATAGCTGACGAGATAGCCCCAGCGCCTGAGACGTTCGAGGGCGTCATGAAATACATCAGACTTCGCGATTCCCGGACACGTTTTCCATGATGCAGACCTTCGGCTGCATCACGTTTGCCATAAACACGTAGTCGTGGATGAGATAGCCAATTCGGCTCTGCTTCGTGTCGGAGTACGCCACGTTCTTCTTGGCCATCTTCTCCTTTCCCCGACCAGCCGTCGCTGCAGAAAAAGTCGCGCAGGGAGGAGACCCATCAAGGACGTCCAAGGCCCCTTTGCCGATGCCGAATCCGGCGAAGGTGCGCTCGACGGCTTCCTTGCCCCGGTTTAGTCCCCTGATGTCCTTTGAGATGACGGGAGTGTCTGGATAATTCAGCCGATATGTTTCGACGGCGGCGTCGACGAATTCATTTGCAAAGATGACCTGTCCCCCCGCGAGCCGATAGCCCGTTGAACTGCCTCCCGCGCCGGCAAATGTGCTGACGACAGTGAACAGCCGCTTGCGGGACGCACGCATCACGTCCGCCATCAGATAGGGCTTGTATGCAGCGGGAGGACGAGCGACGTCCTGATCAGTCGCGCTTGGTCGGGCGGAAATTCCGTTCTTGGCCGCTCGGCCCCAACGGACGCAGAGGGCGCTCAGCCTTCGCTTTGAGTCTCCGCTCCTCGCGCTTCGCTCCCCGATCACAGGGTGAGAAAGCAGGGGCGTGAAGATGCGTTCGATATCGCTGGCGACCTGTAGATTTTGATTTCCCACTCCCAGCAGCCCGAGCTTTCGAAGTCGTCGAAATATAGATCCTTGTAATGATGCTTTGGGTACGGCTTGCCCATCATGGCCTTGGTGTCCAAGCCTGCGAGCGAGTCGATCACGTTCTCGTGACAGAGCGGCATGAGAATCTCTAGACCCTGGGCTACGGCGCTCTCGATGATCTTCACGGTTGCGCTGCTGTCTCCGATACCAGCTTCTCGTCGACAGGAATCCCAATACCCTGCCGGATCGTCCGAGCACTCGATAGCGCTCTTTCGATCATCGGGGATGAATGATCCAAACCCCGTGAGAGCCTTCTTGAATCCCTTCGCCTTTACCCTCTGAATGACGTCGAGCAACGGAAATAGGCACTCAGCTTCGGTCTTTTTGACGCATCCGTATTTGAAGAAGAGGTCTAGAAATCGGTTTGGAAGGTCCTCTGTCGACACCTCGACTGGCTCGAAACTCCAGCCCATGATCTCGCATGTGCGCTTTGCTTGCAGGAAGTCTGGGTTTGGACAGCCGAGCACCTCGAACGAAAACGCCGTGATCTTCTTTCCAACGTGGTGAGCGGCGAGAGCAACGACCGTGCTGTCCGCTCCGCCCGACAGAGAGTACTGCGACCTTCTCGCCCGGGCAGTGATCCACAATGTACTGCTCGAGGTGCGTCTTTATCCGCTCTTTTCGAACGTCTAGTGCTCGTCCGGTACTGAGCAAGTCCAACCATCGATCATTTGAGGCGCAAAGACGTAGAGGCGGGACGAGTCACCCAACTCTTGTGCGATCGCGACCGCACCTTGGTCGCTCGCCTCGACTTGAGCATTTAGCGTCGGGTGGCTGGGTACTCCCCTTTCCCCTCTCAAGAGCACCTTCTCGCTTCGAAGAAGATTGAAACCCTTAACTCCAGACGACGGGGAAAATACGTCCCTGAATTGAAACCCAGCTGCGGCAAGCAGCTTCAATCCTGCGTCGATATGCCTCGCGGCGCAGTACACAAAGCCCTGCACCGTCTCGGTTCGGGAAGGCGCCCTTAGATCGGCGATCGGGTACCGATTAGCTATGTCCTCTGTAAAGACCCCGTTGTCGGCCGCCCATTTTAGAACGTCATCGGGCGGATTGATGAAGATGGTTCGGTAGACTTCCTTGGCTTGAAGGAGAGCAGACAGCGAAGTGAGTTCTTGAGTTCCCTTTCCTTCAGGGGCGCTCGACCCCGAGACTGCAAGAACCTTCTCTTCTCGCTGCTTCTTGGAAGCGCTCGCGGCCTCCTTCCTCGCCTTTTTCAGATACTCGGCAGCCTCGGCGGCTTCGGTTTTTTTGTTCACAGAATCGAGCAGCTCTTTGAATTCCTCATCTCCTTGCTTGGCTCCATGCGCCTGCACCAATGCAGCGTGTGTCTGCGCCAGTGTGTATAAGGTATTCACTGTAGGAGGCAGAGAGTCGTGCCGCTTGAGCAGGAGGGGGTCGTCGGCGATCCTGAGAATCTTCGAGAGTGTCGGCTCGGAGATGGACAGTTGATGTGCGAGTTGCTTCTGAAAGGTCACCTCCCCTAGATCATCTCGAGCGTCCTTGATGGCAAGGACAAGCTCAAAGTACGCTTCGCTTGCCCGTTTGAAAGCCGCTTCGATTCGGGCAACGTGCTGCGCAACATTGTGAGTTGGAACTTTCGTGCCCATTTGCTCCTCCTCAAAAAGAAATCCGTCATGAGCAAAGATATAGTGCTCGCAATTTTCCATGCGAAATTTACTTTCATACGATGGGTAACTTTGAAGCCTTGGTCGACCAGTTGGAGGACGCATGACTAAGGGAGCTGACTTTTCCTTTAGCGCTTACGCCGATGATTTTGACCGCCACATCGCTGGTTCGATCAGGGGCTATTACAACCTGCGAGAGGATTGCGTCGCTCTCTCACAGTATTTCATTCAGAAGAAGTCCACTGCACTGGACATAGGCTGTTCCAGCGGAGAGTTTTTAAGGGCGGTGAGGGACCGTAATCAGAAGCGCTGCGCCTCGGTCAAGTACGTCGGACTGGATACAGAAGGCGAGTTCAAGGACCAGTGGTTTTCGAAGCGAGCTAGGAACTTAAGCTTTAAGAAAGCAGACGCTCGGACATACAAAGGGTACGAGAATCTTTCCCTCGTGTTTTCGCTATTCACTCTCCAGTTTCTTCCCGAGAAGGACAGGCTTCCCCTCGTCACAAGGATCTATAAAGGGCTGAACGAGGGAGGCGCGTTCATCTTTTCTGAGAAGGTGCACGCAAAGAACGCTAAGATCCAGGAAATGCTGACCTTCACCTACTACGACTACAAGCAGAAGACCTTCACCCCTCAGGAGATATTGGACAAGGAGCGCAGCATCCGTGATCAAATGCACCTGTGGAGCGAATTTAAGATATTCGAGATGCTGCGAGCCGCGGGCTTCGTCGCCAACAACATGCAGCTCTTCTGGCGAAATCACCTCTTCATAGGCGTGCTGGCCTGGAAGCCCGCTGACTACCGATAGGGATGAGGTCGGAACGCTGCGAGCAGTCGGAGCAACAATGTGACGGTTTTAGACGAAGGCTGCTTGCCCATTTTGCTGCTCCATTTTTTTCTGACCTTCCTAAGCCCCTCAAGAAAGCGTATTAGAATCAGATAGATATCGTAGTAAATTTCTTATAGGAAATTTTTTCATCACCAAAAACATTGTCTTTGTCGGTCGCCGGTAGCGCTCAGCAGGACGTATTCTTGTTTCACGGATCGGGGGTTCACGGTGAGGTCGATCCGCCGCTACGAGGAGCGCTCCGAGGAACTGATGCTGGCGGCTGCTAGGGGCGAGTTCCCCGGCGAGTCACGCATGCGCTCGAAGGATCGCCGGTCGGCTTAAGAGTTCGCACGGAACCCCCCACACCCGTTTCGAGTTTTACATGGGGCATCTCTGCTAAATTTTGGGAGGTTTCGATGGAACGACGCGCATTCCTGAAACTGCTCTGCATAGGAGTGGGTGTGGCGGCCGCTGCCGCACCCGCGGAGGCTCTCACCTCATTGGCGCCGCTCGCCGCGCCGGACCATCATCCGGATTTAGCGCCGCAGCCGGGCGTGGCCACGTCGGAAGACATGGAGCGCGCAAAAGTCGAGAAAGCATACTATGGTCATTGGCGTCGTGTTCATCGGCGTCATCATCGCGTTTATCGGCGTCATTGGCGTCGTGTCCATCGCGTTCATCGGCGTCATTGGCGTCGTGTTCATCGCCGCTATCACCGGCGTTATTGGTAATGATCGCGGCGGAGGGCGGGCTTCTTGCCCGCCACCACGCCTCGCCGCTCACTCCCACGGCAGCGTCTTCTTCTCCTTCGCCCGGCTCTTGGTGAGTTCGCTCGCCATCGCACGGGTCGACATGTGCCCGTAGAACTGCTCCAGCATCTTCACGGACGTGCCCATGTTGCGGGCGAGGACGAAGTGGTTGACTCCCTCGTGTAGGCGGAACGTGGCGTAGGTGTGCCGCAGCGAGTAGATCGTCCGCCGCTCCCCCTCTCGGTCCCTCTCGACGCCGGCCTCGGTGATCAGGGTCATGAACCCCTTCTTGAACGAGTGGATCGGCGTCCCGTCCTTGTGACAGAAGACGTAGTCGTCCTTCGACGGCTTCTCGCCGTCCATCTCCTCGCAGCGAAGGTCCCATATCCGCCGGAAATACGTCTGGATCTCCGGCGTGCGAGCGACCACCTCCCGTGATCCCGTCTTTCCCGTCACGTGAACGATGATGTTGACCTCGTTCGGATCGCTCGTCGGTTCGGACTCCACGTCTCTCCAGCGAAGCCCCCTCGCCTCTCCGACTCGAACGCCGGTGTTGGCCATGATCAGCACGTAGCTCGTGAGCATCACTCGGTCACGATAGATCGGACCCGACTTGTGCTCGCCCTGCTTGACCCATTCCCGAAGGAAGCGGGTCAGTCTCCGCCAGTCTGCTGCGTCGAAGTGCGGTCGCCGGACGCCGTCCTGCTTCGGTCTCTCGATGCGGATCTCTCGATCCAGATGACCCCTGCGGTAGCACCATCTCAGGAAGGTCGTGAACTGACTGGTCTCGTGAAGGATCGTCGTCTCCTTCGGCGCCTTCCTCTTCGAGTTCACACGTCGCCAGTCGAAGAACTTGGCGATCTCCTTGGCGTTGATGTCGGTGATCTTGTTCTTGGTGAAGTAGGGAACGGCGTAGGTCTTGAGGAAGGCGATGATGGCGAGGTCCCGTTTCGTCGGCTCGCCCTTCGCCCGTGCGTAGGTCTCGAACTCCTCGACCATCTTGGCGAGGTTCGGACCCGTGATGGACTGACCGAGCTTGGTCTTGATCCTGATCTCATCGAGCAGCTCGTCGGCGAACCTCCTCGCCTCGTAGAAGTCGGAGGTTCCCGTCCCCCGGTAGATGTAGCCGGTCCCGTTGGGGACTTTGATCCGGCAGAGCCACAGCTGCTTCGGGACGATTCTCAAGCTGGTAGAGGACCAGTTTACCGTCGTGGAAGGACTGCTGATTGATGACCCTGGAGGCTGCCATGGGGCGATATTACCCCTGGCTCGGACCATATGACACCGTAATATGATTGTAATACGGCCTAACCTTAACTATATCTGAAGCGATCAGATTTTATAATACATTGATTTAATTTGAATTTCTGGTGCTGCAAGAGAGGATTGAACTCTCGACCTCTCCCTTACCAAGGGAGTGCTCTACCACTGAGCTACTGCAGCTTTGCGCGCCGGCCAGGACAAATGCACGCCGTGCGGAACGAAGGCCTTGTGCCACAGCCCCAGCGACGGAGCAAGCCGCGGCGAGAGAGCTTCGCGCAATGATATTGAGCGATCCTGGCCTTTCCCAAGTCTGACCTATCCACAAACAGCAAAGCTTTTTATCGCGATGTGGCAATAGGTTGTATTGATCATTAATACAACCTATGATAGCAATTAGTCGTTGGTTGCGTGATCAGGTCGCGCGCGCAGACGTCTCCGAGACTTCGCCTGCGCGGCTCCTGTTTGAAGACGCGGCGTATTGCGTCGACCGCGAGGAGCAAAAGCGCCTCGCCGATTTTTTTGGGGGTCTTGCGCAAAGCGGGAGGGCTGAATTGACTGAGAGATACTTCACTGACGAAAAATGGGCGCTCATCGAATCATTACTGCCTGGCAAGGCGAGCGATCCCGGTTGCACGGCGCGCGACAATCGCCTCTTCCTCGAAGCCGTGCTCTGGGTCGCGCGCACAGGACGCCCATGGCGCGACCTGCCGCCGGAATTCGGCAAGTGGTTCACGGCCTATGCGCGATTTCGCCGTTGGACGCAAAAGGGCGTCTGGATGCGCGTCTTCGCGACCCTCTCAAAAAGTGGCGATTGCGAATATGCGCTGATTGGCGCCTCGATCCGCCGGATCGCCCCTTCTGCGCATTCCAATGTGCAGCGAGAGGTCCACCGGGAATCGGGCCGCGTCGCCGCATAAGCCTTCAGGCGTCAAAAGAGCGAGCGAATCCGCATTTCAAACCGGCGGATTCGCTCGTTTCAATTCTAAGAGCAACAATTCAAGACTGGCTTTGCATCTGACTTTGTTCTGACGAGACGCGCACATGCACTTGCAGCTCTTCGCCGGAGCCGCCCACATGCGCGCCCCGCACGGGAGCGGCGCCAAGATAGTCCAGCGCAATCGCGACGCGCACGTAATTCTCATTGGGAGAGACGCCATGCGCGGGATCGAAGCCCACCCAGCCCAGATCCTCGACATAGGCCTCCGCCCAAGCGTGGCCCGCCGTCTGGTCGTCGCACCCATCCGACCGTAGAAAATAACCGCTGACATAGCGCGCGGGGATATTCACGGCGCGCGCGCAGGCGATGAAGACATGTGCGAAGTCCTGGCACACGCCCTGTTTGCGCGCGAACGCCTCGATTGCGGTCGTGGCCGAATGAGTGGCGTCCGCATCGAAGACGAGGACGGCGTACAGCGCGTCGAGCAGGCTGTGCAGCTTTGCAAGAGCCGTGTTTTCGCGCGCAGTTGATTCAAGCGCGATGTCGCGGAGCGCTTCGTCTGCCATGGTTAGCGCGGTGTCGCGCAAATAAAGCGCCGGTGGAAATCTCTCGACGGCGCCGCTGACCACGCCAGACGTATCGAATGTTTCAACCTCGCCTTCGATCACCGTCGAGAGCTGGTCGATCGGCCCCTCGACGCTGCAACTATGCATGATGTTGCCAAATGCGTCTTCAACAGAGCGGAGGCGAACATCGCGGTCGATATCGATTCGCCAATCGAGGAGGTGTTGCCCACAGTGATTGCGCGGCGTCAGCAGCAGCTTCTGAAGCGCCGATTTGGCCGGCGATTGATAGCGATAGGTTGTTTCGTGCTTCACTCGAATTCGCATGACGAAGCGCCGGCCTAGAAGAGATATTGTTCGGAGACGAGCATCGCAAGACGATTGTTGTCGTAGATGAACTCTTGAATGAATTCGTGCAGCCCGCTCTGAAAGACGCTTTCCATCGAGAGATTTCCAAGCTTTGCGAAGATCGTGCGCGCGTGGCGCTGCGCCTGCCCTTGATGGCCATGCGACTTGCCCAGCCGATCGAGATTTTGCACGATGCTTTCATAGCATGAGATGAGCGAGCGCGGCATCTCCGGGCGAAGAATAAGAAGATCGGCGACAAGCCACGGCTTGAGGCTCTCGCGATAGACCCAATGATAGGCGGTGTGCGCAGAGACCGCGCGCAAAACCGCGGACCATTGAAAATAATCCAGCGAACCTCCAACCACCTCCGACTGCGGCAAAAGGACGTGATATTTCACGTCCAGCAGACGAGCGGTATTGTCGGCGCGTTCGATGAACAACCCGACGCGCGAAAACCAATAAGCGTCGTTGCGCAGCATTGTGCGATAGGCGCCGCCGTCATAGGCGAGCGAGACATTCGTCACGAAATCCAGGAAGCGCGACAGTTCTTCGCCACTATGATCGATGCGCGACTGCTCCATCGATTTCATTTCGAGATAAGCGCTGTTGATCGCCTCCCACATTTCGATCGTGAGCGCAGTGCGCACGGCGCGCGCGTTGGTGCGTGCAAGTTCAATGCAATTGCGGATCGAGCACGGGTTTTCGGGCGCGAAAGCGAGAAAGGCGGTAACGTTCGTCTGATCGACTGGCCGTCCGGAAGATTGAAAAGCCGGCGCAGCGCCAGAAGACATCAGCGCGCTTTCCCATTCCGTCTCTGCGCCTCCATAAGCCTTTGGCAAAGTCGAAAGGCGCCTTGAGGCTTGCAGAATGCGCGCAAGAAAGTCGGCGCGTTCGATATAGCGTGAAAGCCAGTAAAGATTGTCGGCGGTGCGTGACAACATGAATTTATTCTCGTCAAACCAATCTGTGCGAGGCTCGTCTATCACGCATGCGTGGGCGACGGGTCGTCGACCACCCAGGTGTCCTTGGTGCCGCCGCCTTGGCTCGAATTGACGACAAGAGAGTTTTCAATCATCGCGACGCGCGTCAAACCTCCCGGCGCCACGCGGGCGCCCTGCGGGCCATAGAGCACGAAAGGCCGAAGGTCCACATGCCGCGGCGCGACGCCCTGCTGGCAGGAGATCGGACATGTCGATAGGGCGAGCGTCGGCTGCGCGATGAAATTTGCGGGATTGAGCTTCAGCTTATGAGCGAATTCGTCGATCTGCGCGTAAGTGGCGTGAGGGCCGACCAGCATTCCATACCCGCCGGACCCGTTGACCTCCTTCACGACCAGTTCTGCGAGATGCTCGAGCACATAAGCGAGCGCGTCCGGCTCCCGGCATCGCCATGTGGGAACATTCTTCAGCAGCGGCTCCTCGCCGAGGTAGAACCGGATGATCTCCGGCATGTAGGTGTAGACCGCCTTGTCGTCGGCCACGCCCGTCCCGATTGCATTCGCCAGCGTCACATTGCCCGCTTGATAGGCGCCCAACAGGCCCGCCACCCCCAGAGCAGAGTCGGGCCGAAAGGCCAGCGGGTCTAGAAAATCGTCGTCGATGCGCCGGTATATGACGTCGACCCGGCGCGGACCTTCCGTCGTGCGCATGAAGACCACATCGTCCTTCACGAACAGATCGCGGCCTTCGACAAGTTCGACGCCGAGCTTATCCGCCAGAAACGAATGCTCGTAAAAGGCCGAATTATAGGGTCCAGGCGTCAGCAGAACGATCGTGGGGTCGGAGTTTCCGGAATAGGGCGCCGATGAGCGTAAAGCGGCGAGCAATTGATCGGGGTAATCCTCGATCGGCGCGACCCGATGCATGGCGAAGAGTTCCGGAAACAGCCGCATCATCACTTCGCGGTTCTCCAGCATATAGGAAACGCCGGAGGGCGTTCGCGCATTGTCCTCCAGCACATAAAATCCGTCGTCATCGGTGCGAATGACATCGACGCCAGCGATGTGGACGTAAATGTCGTGAGGGACCCGCCGGCCCGCCATTTCCGGCCGATAGCCGGGATTACGATAAATCAACTCCTGCGGAATGACGCCTGCTCTCAGAATCTCTCCTGCGCCATAGAGATCCGCGAGAAAAAGATTGATCGCCTTCACGCGCTGGCAGAGGCCCTTCTCCAATTCGGTCCATTCGGAACGCGAGATCAAGCGCGGCAGAATGTCGAAGGGTATCAGCCGTTCCGCGGCTTCCTGCGCGCCATAAACGGCGAAAGTGATTCCGATGCGCCGAAACAAAAGCTCCGCTTGAGCCCTGCGGGAGGCCAGGAAATCGGGATCCGCGTTTGAGAGCCATTGCGAAAGCTTCTCATACGGCGCTCGGATCGCTCCCGTATGGCCTCTCATCTCGTCGAATTGGCCTACCTTCGAAAGCACGATTTCGCTCCCCCGTCGCTGCGGAATAAGGCCTTTTACACTCCAAACAGCAAGAAGCGCGCCAGCCGACGAGCACGCTGGAATCCAGCCAGATGAACGGCGGAATGGATAGATCGACAAAGAAAAATCAGGTCTCCTTGGCGCACACGAGATAGGCGTGCACATAGTCCATCCTATGCTCGCCCGGCGACGCAATGACGTCATCGAAATAGCGATGATAAAACTCGTCGATTAACGCGGCGCGTTCTTCCGCGTCTCTCGACGCGTCGAGCCCGCGCATGAAGACCGCTTCGCTCCATGAACGCAGCGTTGGCAGATAGGCTTTTGCGAAAGCCTCGGCGTCGCCATGCGCCGCGAAGTCGCGAGCGTAAGGGCATGGGACGACGCGCGTCTCCGCCAATTCCAGTCGGAGCCCGGCGCGCCGCACCGGCGATGACGGGTTTTCGAACGGAGCGACGAATTGTTCGAGGGTGCGATAGCATTGAGGAAAATTCGTCGCGGCGAATTCCTTTCGCGTGATGACGCCCTCGTTCGCCATGTTGCGCCAATGTTTGGCGAATGTGTCGAACATGGAGACGCCGCTTGTCGAGCCGAGATAACGCCCCGCCTCGTCGATGCCGAAATTGATCAGCGCCAGCCGTCCGCCAGGCGCCAATTCGGCGGCGCGCGCGAGAAGGAAACGCTCCCAGTCGCGTCGACCTTGCTCCTCATAGGCGACGCGCTCTTTGCCGCTTGCGCCAACCATGTGGACATGGTCTGCAATTTCGCAGGGCGTCTTGACGATGTAATGAGAAGCGTTGGCGGAAAATCCGAAATGGAGCGTGTTGTCTGCAAAGATCGCGTCATGGAACGACGCTCCTGAGGCATAGACGAAAACCTTTTCCACTTCGTCCATATACGTCTTGAGATCGGTTTGGCCGTGCACGGTTCGAAAGAGCTGTGAAAAATCATTGCTCGGAAGATCGGTGTAAATCAGTTCGATAGGCCGCGTCGGCTCCGCGCGGCGCAGATCGGCCAAAGCGCGCCTCCACATGTCGAGCGACGTGCCGCCGTCGGCAGCGCCGAAATCTGCGGCGCGAAACGCTCCTCCGGGTCCGCTTTCGGCTATGACTCGCGTCAGGGCCTCCATGATAAGCGGAGCCGCCAAATCGATCACATCCTTGGCGCCCTGAGTGGAACGGGAATAATATCCGGCGCCCTTCATGGACATGAATCGCGCCGTGTCCGCCGTCGGTGTCATCTGTTCCTCATGTTTTGGTCCTAACGGACCTTTAAGAGTTGCGTCCGCTTTCAGAGTGGGTCGTGTGCTTCTTTACGCAACAACTGCAACGAGTTGTCACGAACAAATGTCTCGCCTCGCCGACAGAGCAGCAAAACAGCCTGGGGTCGAAGCGCCGCATGCACATCGCTTGCGCCGCGGCGCTGTGCATGGCCGCGGCGAGCATGGCGTCGACGGCTCTGGCTAGGCGAGGCGCCCCCTCCCCTGTTCAGCTGGGAAGGATTTTATATCGGAGCCAATCTCGGCGCCGGGGTTCCGCTTCACCGCGGGGAGCGCCTTCAGGCGGGCAGCGGATTTTCCTCGAACATATTCGATCTTTACCCCGAAACCCAAGAACGTCCCGGCGTCTCCTTCGGCGCGCAGGCCGGCTACAACTGGCAGACCGGGCCATGGGTTTACGGGGTGGAGACCGATTTCAGTTTCTTGGATGGGCGCGGCGGACCGAACGGAACCTTTCCAGCGCCGCCGGTCTACTTACCCTTCGGAGTGTCCTCCTACACGCTCATATACCAGCAGCCGCGCGAAGTATTTCGCCAGTCTTCGCGGTCGCCTGGGCTTCGCCGTGGACCGCACATTGTATTATGTGACCGCCGGCGTCGCAGCAGGAGGTTCGCGCGGTCCGGCGGCGCTGTATTTAAACGTCGGTGGCCCAGGAAACCCGTTCACGACAACCGACTCGCAGTCGTCGAGAATGAAATACATTCTCGGCGCGGGCGTGGAATATGCGTTCAACGATCACTGGTCGGCGCGGCTTGAATATTTTTTCCTGAATCAATCTCTGAACACGCAAATTTTCGACAATGGCTCCGGTTTTCAGTACGGGTCGCGCATCCGTAACGAAAATCACGTTCTGCGCTTCGGCCTGAACTACAATTTTGGCAAGAGCGCCGAAGCTGCTGATGAAAAAGGCGCGAAAAAGGACGATAAAAAAGGCGAGGACGCCAAACCGGAAAGCGAAGCGTATAGCGTGCACGGCCAGACCACGGGCGTGCTGCAGGGCTATCCGAAATTCCCCGCGCTCTATAGCGGGCCCAACAGTTTCCCGCCAAATGGACAAGCGCGGTTTGGTTCGACGACCAATCTTTTCTTCGGCCTTCGCCTGTGGGAAGGCGCCGCCGCCTATCTCAATCCCGAGATCGACGAGGGGTTCGGCCTCGCCAATTCGGTCGGCGCCGCCGCCTATCCTAACGGCGCCGTCGCCAAGGTGGGACGCGCCGCCCCCTATATGCGTTTTCAGCGCTATTTCCTCCGTCAGATCATCGGTCTCGACGGCGACGGGAAAGCAGGAGGATCCCGACACCGGCTCCTTCAGCGAAACGCTTGAATCGACGCAGAACCAGCTGGCGGGCAAGGTGGATCGGGATCGGATGATCCTGACGATCGGCAAATTTGCAGTCGGCGACGTGTTCGACGACAACGTATACGCCCACGATCCAACGACCGGATTTTTGAATTTCGCTTTCAACACGATGGGCGCCTTCGATTACGCCGCCGACTCTTGGGGCTACACTTATGGCGCGGCGCTTGAATGGAAGCAGAACTGGTGGACGGCCCGCGCCGGAGTTTTCCAGCTCTCGCGACACTCCAAACGGCCTCAATGATAGAACCTGTGCTGTTGCGCCAGTTCATGGGCGTCGCCGAATTTGAAGCGCGCTACGAACTTCTGGGTCAGCCGGGAGTCGTCAAATTTCTGGCCTATGGCGACAATGGCTATCTCAACAAGGTCGACGAGGTCGTCAACTTCGCCGATTCTGACTGGCAATTTCCCGCCGGACGTCCGAACAACGCTCTGCGTAGGAAGCGATTGAAGATCGGCGGGGGCGTCAATATTCAGCAGCAGCTTGCGCCGGATCTCGGCTTTTTCCTGCGCGCCAGCATGGCCGACGGACGCTACGAGACCGTCGATTACACCGACATCGATCGCTCGCTTTCATTCGGCCTCGTCGCCTCGGGAAAGCTGTGGGACCGGCCAAAAGACGAGATTGGCGGCGCGATGGCGTTTGGCGGCCTCTCGGGTTCGCGCGTGCGCTATTTCGCGAGCGGCGGCACGAGTGTCTATATCGGCGATGGCGCGCTCTCTTATGGCGGCGAAAAAGTTCTGGAAGCCTATTACAAATATGGCGTGATGGACGGAGTCGACGTGACGCTCGACTATCAATTTATCGCAAACCCCGGCCACAATCTCGACCGCGGTCCGGTCAATATTTTCGGGCTGCGGCTGCACGCGCAATTTTAGCGGTCTCGTCCGCGCTTGAGATAGTTCGGCAACTCGCGCTCGAACTCGGAAAAATAACGAGAGATCACGCTGACATCGAAGCGCGTGAGAATCGATTCCTTCGGTTCGCGATCCAGCAAAAAACGAAAAGCGGCGTCGATAACCTCTTCAGCCGTGCTGCCGCCTGAAGCAAGCCTACCTAGTTCGCTTTGCGCCATCGTCACGCGATGACGCGTTTGCCCGGAGTCGTCGCGGACGGAAACGTCGAACTCCAACGGGTCTTCGCGCCCGACGCATTGAACGTCGATACCGGCGCTTGGATCATGAACCTTCGACATGAACTCAAGCCCGCAAGAGCCGTTCGATGTCGGCCGCAATCGATTCCGGCTTGTCGACCGAAGCGTATCGCTTCACGACGCGCCCGTCGCGATCAACGAGAAATTTCGTGAAATTCCATTTTATGGCTTCGGTGCCGAGCGCGCCGGGCGCTTCCTTCTTCAACAAGCGATAGAGCGGATGCGCGGCGTCGCCATTCACGTCCACTTTTGAAAAAAGCGGGAAACTCACGTCGTAATTCGTCTTGCAGAAATCGGCAATTTCCGGCTCCGAACCGGGTTCCTGATGTCCGAATTGATTGCACGGGAAAGCGAGAACGGCGAAATCGTCTTTGCCGAATTTTCGATAGAGCGCCTCGAGACCCTCATATTGAGGCGTGAATCCGCATTTGCTGGCGACATTGACGATCAGCAAGACCTTGCCCGCATAGTCCGCGAGCTTTTGCGTCTTGCCGTCAATCGTTTCCACCGCGATGTCGTAAAGCGTCGTCACGAAGAGGCTTTTAAGCGACCAGCGAGGCTTTATTCCCGCCGCCGCCCTCCCCATTGCTTTCGCCGCCCTCGCTCGCCGCGTCGCCGTCGTCACCCAATCCATATTCCTTCATCTTGCGATAAAGGGTCGAGCGTCCGATGCCGAGCCGACGAGCAATCTCCGACATTTGTCCGCGATAATGCGCGAGCGCAAACCGAATGGTCTCGGCCTCGAGATCGTCCAGGCGACGCATCTCTCCGTGCTGACCGAGAAGCCGCAAGACGTTTGGATCTCGAATTTCAACGCGCACGATTTCGCGTTCTTTTTCGCCGCCCTGCTTTGAAAGGCTTGGCGCGGGCGGCACCTGAACGTCATAGCCCTGCACCTGCGCGGCGATCTGCGGAAACTCCGCGACCGTCAACTCGTCGGCGTCCGCAAGCACAACTGCGCGAAACACCGCGTTTTCAAGCTGGCGCACATTGCCGGGCCAATCATAGCTCGTCAGCAAAGACAGCGCCTCGGCTGAAACGCCGCGCACATTGCGGCCCTTCTTCCGCTGCGAAACGGGTGACGAAACGCTTCGTAAGATCGGCGATGTCCTCGCGTCTCGCGCGCAATGGCGGAATGCCGATCGGGAAAACATTGAGCCGATAGAACAGATCCTCGCGGAAAAGTCCCCGCTTCACGAGATCGATGAGGTTCTGATTGGTCGCGGAAATGAGCCGAATGTCTATGCGCACAGGCCGCTTTGACCCGACTGGATCGATTTCGCCTTCTTGCAGGGCGCGCAACAGCTTGACTTGCGTCTCCAACGGAAGCTCGCCGATCTCGTCGAGAAACAGCGTGCCGCCATTCGCCTCCAGAAATTTGCCGGTGTGCTTCTCGCTAGCGCCAGTGAAGGCGCCCTTCTCATGACCAAACAGAATTGATTCGACGAGATTGGCGGGCAATGCTCCACAATTGACGGTCACGAATGGCTTGCCCTTGCGGTCCGACGCGCCTTGGATGGCTCTCGCCACAAGCTCCTTGCCGACGCCTGATTCTCCCTCGATCAAAACGGGGATGCTCGAATGCGCGGCGCGGTCGCCAAGCCTGATCACGCGCCCCATTTCCTCGCTTCTCGACACGAGGTCCTTGAAGGTCAGAACGCCTTGCGCGCGCCGGCTGATGCGGCGAATCTCTCCAGCGAGCGCGTCGGCCGACAGCGCGTTCTGGATGGAGATTTGCAGACGTTCCACGCCCACAGGCTTGACGACGAAATCATGCGCGCCAGCGCGCATCGCCGAGATCACCGTTTCAATGGAGCCATGCGCGGTTTGGACAATAACGGGCGTGGTGATTTTGAGATCATGCATCCGCGTCAACACGCCCATGCCGTCAAGGTCAGGCATGACGAGATCGAGAATAACCAGCGCGATGGGCGGAGCGCCTGTCTGCGTCAAGCGCGCCAAGGCTTGCTCACCGCCTTCTACGGTCTCAACTTCATAACCGAACCGCTTGGTGGTGGCCTCGAGCAAACGGCGCTGTACCGGATCGTCATCGGCAATGAGAATGATGGAGGTCATTGATCCTCTGTCTTTTCGACGCGAATAAGAGTCGACAGTTAGTATAAATTAGACGACGCGCTCTGCCCCAGCCTGGTCCAGGCCCATCGTCGGAGATCATGGTAAAGGCGGTGTTAATATTCACCGCATGCACGTCTAGATATGAGGACATGGAGGCGAAAAAACGGCGTCGTCGCAAATCCGGCATCGATAATGACAAATATGTGGGTCGTTGAAAAGCCTCTCCGGCATAAGCGTGGCTTCAAAGGCCGTAAATCGGTTGATCCGCTTTAGCTTTTGCCCATATGAAGATTTGTCCGCGCTTCGCGCGCCTCACCCGGCAGTTTCCACATGCAAAAAAAGCCAATCTTTTATAGAGACGCCGCGGCCGAGGCAGGCGCGTCGCCATCAGGCCGCTTGCCGGAATGGAACCTGTCGGACCTTTACGAGAGTATCGATTCGCCAAAGCTCTCCGCCGATTTCGCCAAGGCCGCCGACGAATCCGCCGGCTTCGCAAAGGATTATCGCGGTCAGCTCGACACATTGGCCCGGAGCGCGGATGCGAGCGCCAAGCTCGGCGAGGCGCTCGCGCGTTACGAGGCGCTTCAGGACCTTCTTGGGCGTATCATGTCCTATGCAGGACTGCTTTATAGCGGCGACACCACCGATCCTGCGCGCGCAAAATTTTTGGGAGACACGCAGGAAAAAATCACCAACGCCTCGACGCAGCTTTTATTTTTTCAGCTTGAGCTCAATCGCATCGATGACGCCGTTCTCGACGCTATCGCCTCGAACCCGCCCCTGTCGCATTGGAAGCCCTGGCTCGAAGACATCCGCAAGGAAAAGCCCTTTGAACTTGAGAATAAGCTCGAAGAACTTTTTCACGAAAAATCGATCAGTGGCTCCGCGGCCTGGAATCGCCTTTTCGATGAGACCATCGCCGCGTTGCGTTTCAACGTCGGCGGCAAGGAGCTGACGCTCGAGCCTGTCTTCAATCTCATGCAGGACCCACGCGAAGAGGTCCGGCGAGAGGCTGCGCAAGCCATTGGCGTGACGCTAAAGGACAATCTGCGCATTTTCTCGCTCATCACGAATACGCTCGCCAAGGATAAGGAGATTTCCGATCGCTGGCGCGGCTTCAAGGACGTCGCAGACGCGCGCCATCTCGCGAACAGAGTGGAGCCCGAAGTCGTCGACGCATTGGTCGCCGCGGTGGAGGCCGCGCATCCGCGTCTGTCGCATCGCTACTACAAACTCAAAGCCAAATGGTTCGGCAAGGACGCCCTCGATTATTGGGATCGTAGCGCGCCTCTGCCGATGTCGCCGACGCAACAATACTCATGGACGCAGGCGCGCGACATTGTGCTGGAGGCCTATGGCGAATTCGCGCCCAAGATGGCCGAGATCGCCGGACGCTTCTTCGAAAAGAACTGGATCGACGCGCCTGTGCGTCCGGGCAAAGCGCCGGGCGCTTTCTCTCATCCGACGGTTCCCTCCGCTCACCCTTATGTGCTGCTGAACTTTCAGGGGAAGACGCGGGACGTCATGACGCTCGCGCATGAGCTGGGCCACGGCGTGCATCAGGTGCTCGCGGCGCGGCAAGGCGCACTCATGGCGCCGACGCCGCTCACTCTCGCCGAAACCGCTTCGGTTTTTGGCGAGATGCTGACCTTCCGCGCCCTGTTGAATGGCGCGACCGACAAAACACAACGACGCGCAATGCTGGCCTCCAAAGTCGAGGACATGCTGAACACGGTGGTGCGGCAGATCGCTTTCTATTCCTTCGAACGCAAGGTTCACATCGAGCGGCGCAAGGGTGAACTCACGGCGGACACGATCTGCGATTTGTGGATGAGCGTTCAGAGCTCGAGCCTCGGCCCGTCCATTCGCCTTGGTCCGGGATACGAAACCTTCTGGTCCTATATCCCCCATTTCATTCACTCGCCCTTCTATGTCTACGCTTACGCATTTGGCGACTGTCTCGTGAATTCGCTCTATGGCGTCTATCAAAAAGCGCCCGAAGGATTCGCCGAACGTTACTTCACATTGTTGGAAGCTGGCGGCGCAAAACCTTACAATGAATTGCTCAAGCCTTTCGGATTGGACGCGCGCGATCCCTTCTTTCTGGCATATCGGACTCGAAATGATCGAGGGATTGATCGCGGAGTTGGAGGCGATGGAGAACTAGGGCTCCGGGAGACGAACATGTCCGAACCACTCACAATCGTCTTCGCGGTGTATCCAGACTTTAACCATCTCGATCTTTGCGGCCCCCATCAAATTCTCTCGCAAATTCCCGGCGCGAAAATCGTCGTCGCGAGCCTCGAAGGCGGGGAGGCGTCTTCGGATGCGGGTCTGACGTTTTCACATCTGGCGAGATTGGGCGACATCGATCGCTGCGACGTCATTTGCACTCTCGGCGGAAACGGTCTCTCTGCCGCGCTTCGAAACGAGACGTTCATTGCGGAGGTACGGCGCCTCGGTCTTGGTGCGCGATATATCACTTCCGTATGCACCGGATCGCTGATCCTCGGCGCAGCAGGACTGCTGAAGGGAAAACGCGCGGCTTGCCATTGGGCATGGCGCGATTTGCTCACCTCATTTGGCGCGATCGCCGATGAGGCGCGCATTGTCGAGGGACGGCAATGTCATTACGGGCGGCGGCGTCACGGCGGGTATCGACTTCGCTTTTGTTCTCGCCGCCGAGCTCGCGGGAGAAAAAACCGCGCAGGAAATCCAGCTCTGTCAGGAATATGCGCCTGCGCCGCCATTTAACTCCGGCCGTCCGGAGACCGCCCCGCCCGAAATATTTCATTCCGTGAAATCCAAGTTGGAAACCCGGCGACCGGAGCGAGTTGAAGCCGTGCGGGACGCCGCCGCGCGCCTTGAACGGGACATGCTTGAGTTGGAGCGAAAGAAATCGCCATGACCGATGAATCCTGGACCGCCGTCGATCGTTATATTTCCGATCATCTGATCAAGCCTGAGGAAGCTCAAGCCGATACGCTTTCCGCCAACGCCGCCGCTAAACTTCCGGCGATCGACGTCTCGGCGCCACAGGGAAAGCTCCTCAATCTCCTGGCGCGCTCCATAGGCGCCAGAAAGATCCTGGAAATCGGCACGCTCGGTGGCTATTCGACGATCTGGCTCGCCCGCGCGCTTTCGCCGGGCGGGCGCATCATCACGCTGGAATACGACGCAAGGCACGCGGATGTCGCCCGTCAAAATATTTCCCGCGAAGGCTTAAGCCATCTCGTCGATATTCGGGTCGGCCCTGCGCTCGACACATTGCCGAAACTCGAAAAGGAAGGCGCCGGTCCCTTCGATCTCGCCTTCATCGACGCCGACAAGGAAAACAACGCCAGTTACTTCGCATGGGCGCTAAAGCTGGCGCGGCCGGGCGCAATGATTATCATCGACAATGTCGTGCGCGATGGGGCCATCGTCGATCCGTCAAACCATGGGCCAATGATCGAGGGAACGCGCGCGTTGTTCGCCGCTCTGGCGGCGGAGACGCGCGTCTCCGCCACAGCGATTCAGACTGTCGGCGCGAAAGGCTGGGATGGTTTCGCCGTCGCCATCGTTAAAGAGGACTGAGCGCGGACGGCGCGATCAACCCTCTTCGGACAGGGCTTTTTCCGCGAGTTCGGTGTTCTCGCCTTCGATCGGCGTGCCATCGGCTGCGAAAAACTCCGCCTCGACCCGCTTGCCGCGCTCGTCGTAGCGCCAGGCAATTCGGGCGACGCCCATGTCTTTTCGCAAGGTCGGCTTACCCTCGGCGTTGAAATAGGCTTCTTCCACCTTGTTGCCGCTTTCGTCATAGCGCCGCGCCACGCGCGCAGCGCCCAACCCCTTGCGTTTTGCTGGTCGTCCGTCCGCGCCGAAGTAGGTTTCGACCACTTCCACGCGTCGGCGCGGCGCGCGCGTCTTTGGAGACTCTAGCGGCGGCCGGCGCAGTGGGCGTAGGCGTTTCGGATGGACTTTTGGCAGTTGACGGGAGCGCGGACGCAGGCTTTGCGCCGCCGCCTGTCGAGAAAATCGGGTAATTCATAATTGTCTTGGCCTCTGAGACGTTCTGAGAATCGATCTGGCTGGTTTCGCTTCGTCCGCGCCCCATGCGCGTTGCGGAAGCTTCGATTCACAGGTTCAGGGAAAATTGCGCTGCGTCGACTCGATCGAGCGACGCAAGACGCAACGCGAATCCGGCGCGAGGCGCCCTACGCGATTGAAATAGGAGGCGCCCGCGAACCGAGCGGAAGTGTTGACGGCCGAGTTAGACCGTCCTGGGCTGAAAATGGAGTAAGCGTTTCCGCGACGGCCAAGACTGGCGGCGCAGGCGAAACAAAGCCGGCGACAGTCGCGTCGCCAAGTCCCGAGCAATGAAGAGTGCAGCAAACGTCAGATTGATGCGCGGGTCGCGCAGGCGTCGCGGGGTTGGCCTCCGCCAATCCGCCAGTCTTTGAAAAACAGATCGATCCCGCAAACAGGCCCGCCGAGCCAGGCGCAACGCCAATTGCAAAGCCGACCGCCAGTCCCTGCAAGACGAGCAGATAGGCGGCGAGCAGCGTAGCCGGCGCCGTGTTGAACTGCCACGTTTTTGGAGCGGTGCGTTTCACAACTCGTTAAAGGTAGTGATCAACCCTAACCGGGTCAATCGGCAAAGATGGATTACGGCCGCCATTCGGCGGCGGGTTCGGCCTCGCGCTCTTTTTGACGCAAATCGTCGATAACGGCAAGTAAAGCGCGCAGCGCCTCCTTGACGCCCTTTCCGGTTGCAGATGAAAGCTCGAGCAGAGCCCTCGGTTTGGCCTCTGTTTGGGGGCCTGCGGAGACAATCGCCCGCTTGAGGCGTTCTCGCTGCTTTTTGAGGTGTTCTGCGTCGACCGCGTCTATCTTCGACAGTGCGACGATCTCGGATTTCTCATCAAGACCCTCGCCATATGCGGCAAGCTCGCGGCGCGCGATCTTATAGTCGCGGCCCGCGTGCTCGCCGGTCGCGTCCACGAGATGGAGGAGCGCACGACAGCGCTCAAGATGGCCGAGAAATCGATCGCCCAGCCCGTGGCCCTCGTGGGCTCCTTCGATCAGCCCCGGGATATCGGCAAGCACGAATTCGCGGCCATCCTGCTGCACGACCCCAAGGCCGGGGTGAAGAGTCGTGAAGGGATAGTCGGCGATTTTCGGCTTGGCCGCGCTGACGCTCGCAAGAAAGGTCGACTTGCCGGCGTTCGGCAAGCCGAGAAGACCCGCATCGGCAATCAGCTTCAGGCGAAGAACGATGGTGCGCTCAATTCCGGCTTGTCCCGGATTGGCGCGGCGCGGCGCGCGATTGGTGGAGGTCGTGAAATGCGCATTGCCGAAGCCGCCATTGCCGCCGCGCGCGATGACGACCCTTTGGCCGACCTCTGTCAGATCGGCGATCAGGGTCTCTTCATCCTCCTCGAAGATCTGGGTGCCGGCGGGAACCTTCAGAATCGCGTCGGCGCCTTTGCCTCCCGCGCGGTTCTTGCCCATGCCATGCATGCCGGTCTTGGCTTTGAAGTGCTGCTGATAACGATAGTCGATAAGCGTGTTGAGCCCATCGACGCAAAGCGCCACCACATCGCCGCCGCGCCCGCCGTCGCCGCCATCCGGCCCGCCGAATTCGATGAATTTCTCACGTCGGAACGAGACGCAGCCCGCCCCCCCGTCGCCCGAGCGGACGTAGACTTTAGCTTGATCGAGAAATTTCATCCGCGTCGGCTCATGGAGACGTCAGTTTCGGCCGCCGCGCGCCGAAAACCGTGTGGGTCGCGCCGCGCCGCAATTCAAATAGTTCGGCCGGCACTTCTCCGCCTCTCGCGGGCGCCGCGCAGCTATGACTGCCCACGCGCTCGAACCCGAGTTTCTCGTGTAGACGCAAAGAGGTGTCATTCGTCGACATCACATGGGAAATGACGCGATCCAGACTCGTGAAGCCGAAAACGAGGTCGAGAAAAGCGCCGGCCGCCTCCCCTGTGAGCCCCTGCCCCCAAAAGGGTCGGCCCAGCCAGCATCCGAAACTCGCTTCGCGGCGATCGCGCGCGCCTCGCAATCCGACCATGCCGATCGCTTCGTTCTGCTGGCGTTTGAGCGTGATCACGAGGTCCAGCCCGTCCCCACGCGCATTTTGCTCGCGCATGCCCAGGATCGCCTCGTCGGCATGGCGCTTTTCGTAAGGAAACGGAATGGTCGCCGTCTTCAGCGCGATCTCCGGATCGCCTGCGAGCCGCACGAAAGCCGGGGCGTCCGAGGCCCGCGGCCAGCGCAGCCACAGCCGCTCGGTCTCCAAGCGGAAAATATCGTCGCGGGTGACTTCGGGAAACATTTATGGCTCCAGACGAAGGTCCAAACCGACCGATAAAAATGACGAAGGGGAAGCGGCGCCCGCTCCCCCTATCGGCCATTTCGGGCCTTTTCCGGACTTTTCGCCGAAGCCTCCTGTTTTGAGGCTGGCGTGGCGTTCGCGTAGGCGAAGACCAAATCCACCGGGGGTGCTAGCGCCGGGCGGAGGGTCTTCGTCGATCCTCCGCTCTACTCGGCGGCTACAGCTACTGGCGCTACTGATACGCTAGCTCGGCCATTCGAACACTTGAATTCGACCTTTCCGTCGATGAGCGCAAAGAGAGTATGGTCCTTGCCGAGGCCCACATTGCGCCCGGGATGCCATTTGGTCCCACGTTGGCGCACGATAATATTCCCACAGAGAACGGATTCTCCGCCAAATTTCTTCACTCCGAGGCGCCGGCCGTCGGAGTCGCGACCGTTCCGCGACGAGCCGCCCGCTTTTTTGTGAGCCATTGTATCTGCTCCAACTGTCTCGCTAAGCGACGCGCATAACGCCGCTGAAAATTCCAGTGTCGCGCCGAACGCGACTGAGTTTCACCTATAGCGCATCCCGTGGCGTTTCGCCACGCTTGCTATGACGAAAATCCGATTCAGGCGCCCGCCTCAATTCCCGTGATCTTGACCAGGGTCAAGTCCTGGCGATGGCCACGCTTCCGCTTGGAGTTCTGGCGGCGGCGCTTTTTAAAGGCGATCGACTTCGCCGAACGCTCCTGCGCGGCGATTTCGCCGGCGACGCTGGCTCCGGCGACTGTCGGCGCTCCGATCTTGGGCGACCCTTCGCCCGAAACCAGCAGCACCTCGTCGAACTTCACCTTATCGCCCGGGGCGCCCTCAAGCGCCATGACGGTAATCGTATCTCCGGCGGCGACGCTATATTGCTTCCCGCCGGTCTTGATGACTGCGAACATCTTTCTTGTCCTGTGTTCGTTCCGGCTCTGACGGAGACCCGCCGTCCGGCTTTTTTGCAGTAGACCAGGTTGCGCTTCGATTTTTCCGACCGCGACAAGGCGCGACAAAAGAAAAACGCGGCGAAACCGCCGCGCCGAAGCGGCTTTTTCCTAACGTGGTTCGGCCAACTCTGTCAATGGCCGCCGCGTCACGCCAGCCTTATTCTGCCGTCCCTTCAGCACCGCGCCGATTTTTCCGATCGTCATCGACGGAAGGAAGGCTGGATCCGAGACGATTTCCATCGCCCGCTGCTCTGTCAGAGCGGCGATATCCGAGTCCAGCACTTTCCTCTCGCCCTCTCCTTTCGCCCAAGCGCTTTCCCAAAGCACGGCGACGAGATGGGCGCCGCTCTGCATGACCTTGACGGTTTTCTTTCCAAAGGCTTTCCAGAGAGCCTGCGCCATTGCGCGATTGTTCTTGGCGCCGCCCTTAAGGAAGGCGTCAACGATGTCGGCCGGCGGAACGGTCTCGAAAGTCGTCCGCATCATTTCAATCGTCAGCCGCGCCGCCTCGAATCCGGTTGAGATCAGCTCGTCGCGCGCGACCTTTGGCGTCTGCTTCAGCCCGTCGAGTATTGTTTCCCGATTCGCGAAAACCATTGCGTCTTCATAGGCGGAGTGAACTCCCTCCCCCAGGGGCCGCAATTCTGTCTGACCAGCCTTTTTGCCCGTCGAGAAAACATGCTCCTGGGGCTGCGTCGGGTCGCCGTCGTGAAGGTATGAAATGTGCAACGGTTGACAGGCGTCCCCGATATAATGGGTAAGCACGCCCCCGGCGCAGACGAATCGCGCCGCATCGCCGTCGGCGGCGAGATCGACCATTTCATCGAAAATCTGCCACACCCGAAAAGGCAGAAGTCCACGATGCTGGGGCGCGATCGGATCGCCTTTCAGCAAATCGACCACCGTATCGTAGAAGCCTTCCCATCGATCGGGATCAATAAAGCTATCGTCTTTCGTGAGATCGAGAAGCGTCTTTCCGTCCGGATTTTCTTGATCCATGTCCGCAAAATGATTGGGCCCTTCCCAGTGTCGGGCGTGTCCTTGCTTGGCGACGCGCTCCTTCCAGAAAAAATCGGGCACGTCGGCCATCGGCACAAATTCGTCGCTCCCCATTCCCACGAAATCGCCTTGCGCGATGTCAGCGTCGCTGCGGCTGATAATGTCGGCGTTGTCCTTCATCAATTTGACCAGCTTGGGAAGACGGCTGGACAGCGCGACCTGACTGCGCGCTGCGATCGAGAAGTGACCGATCGCTCCCCAGGTGTCGGTTTGATCCAAATTCCAGTCGCGCACGGGATCGACGTCGAGCAGCGCGCAAGCTCGCGACATCAAAGTCGCCAAAGCGAATCCTTGCGGCTCGGCGCGCCCTGCTGAGCGCAGCATTTGGCGCCCCCATTGGATGGCGAGCGGGCGAAGATCCTGCGAAGTCGCCTTCGTTTGACCCCTGTGTTTTTTTGCCGCCGTTCGAATGTTCCTCAGCGGGCTCGAGCATCCACATGGCGCCGGAATCGCCCGGCAATGTCCTGAAGTCCGGCGCTGGCTGATTTGATTTGCCCCTTTCGGCGCGCCCCGTGGATCGCGGACCAATAAGGAGGTCCGCCACATATTCGAATCCGCCGGATTTCTTGTATCGGTAAAAAAGCCCGGCGATCTCGCCTCGCATGTCGCCGCTCGCCGCTCCGACTGCGCGGAGGCGGCAACCAATGAGAGACAGCGTCAGATTGACGTCCGAAAAATCCGCCATTTGGCCGACGACGCCAATCCCACGAACCTTCGTGGTCCATTGGTCGATCTCGTCGATCTCGATCAGACCGAAATCGAGATTGACGAATGTGTCGCGACCGGCGAAGGAGGGATAAACCGTCGTAAAAGGCAAACGTCCGAGCTGTTTTGCGACGCTCACGCCGACGCGCCTGTCGCTCGCGCCGCTTCGCGCAAAAATCTCTTCCTGAGAATCGCCAGTCACATGTTTGTTGGTCAACGCGAAAATCTTGTGCCCGTCGCTGACAAGGCAACCAACCGTCGCCAGATAGGTTTGGCCTTGCACCCGGGCCACGACCGGATAGCCGGGACCGATGTTGTTGACCGGCAGTTTCACGTCGGGAGCTGCGATCTCCGTCTTGCTCTCGCGAGGAGCCTCGATCACGCAGACGGGCACGCGACGACCATCCGGCAGATACAATGTGGTCGGAACAAGCTCATCGGAGTTCGTCGTCAGACTTTCGCGGCTTTCCCATTGTGAGACGAAGACAAGGATCGCCGGCCATGAATAGGGCCGCACTTCCGAGTTCGTCAGGGTGCGAACGCCTGTGCTGTGCCGCGCGGGACGCTCATTTGGCCAGCTATCTGAGTGACGAATGCGGTAGCGGCCGACGGCCGTTGCGACAACGTTTTCGTAGCGCATCAGCTGTATATGATAGAGATCGCGCGCATCCATGAGATCACGCAACGACAAGTGCGCGAAATCAGTGTCGGGAGTTTGATAAACAGTTAAATCGACTCGCGTTTTATCAATCTTCGAAGCCATGAAATATCTCCATCAACAGATATCTTTTTTCAAAGGAAGTCGCTGACCCAATTAGCGACATATTACGCCAGTCACGAACGTCTTACAACGCGCGACGAACAGACAAGCATACGAACAGAACGGTCGCGCTGTCACAAATTCGAATAATTATCGTCGTTGCTGCGTTGCAAAAGCTGCACGAAGGCGTCGCGACCGGCGCGTATTGAGTTTCGGCATGACGTTCATGCCGAATCACGCGGCGCGGCCGCACAACGCCCTCGGAAGACTCCCTCCGGCGTTTTCTCGCTTCATTGATCGACTCATTGCAGCAGATCTTGAAGCGGTGCGTAAAATCTCCAATTCTTCGCGATCCGAATTTGGGCGCGCTTTCGCCATCGCTATCAGCAAACTGGGCAATGGCTGGATTTACCCCATCCTCGCGACGGTCGTCTTCGCCGCCTGGGGACTTGCGGGTTACCGCATCATTCTCCTTGCTGCGGCGAATGCGGCGCTGATGCATTGCCTTTATCCGATCATTAAACGCCGCTTTCGCCGCTTGCGCCCGTTCAAAGTCGACCCCGCGTTGTCATCCTTACTCGATACGCTCGACGAGCACTCTTTTCCAAGCGGCCATGCAATGACCTTGACCGGCGTCCTTGCGCCCATCGTCATGCTTTGGCCGGCGATGGCGATCTCGGCAGTGGTGATGGCCTGCTGCATGGCGTGGTCGCGAGTCGCAACGGCTCATCATTATCCCACCGACGTCGTCGCAGGCGCGCTTCTTGGCGTCGGAGTCGGCTACCCGATATCCGTTTCCATCGTCGCCTACTTGTGAGGTCCGGCAGGCGCGGCTTAAATCCCGCTGGATTTCGACGAGAAGTTGAAGCCCGCCACCAACATTGGAGGCGCGGCGACGACCCCGCCGCTCATGGCGCGCCATGTGCGTTCGGTTCGCCCGATCGCTTCTATGTTCGAAAAGAGCGCCGCCAGGCTATCGTTGAAGCGCATATTGCGCGCCGGCGCCGTCACCCTGCCATTCTCGATCAGGAAATTTCCGTCGCGAGTCAGGCCCGTCAGCAGAAGACTGCGCGGATCGACCATATTCGTATACCAGAGCCTTGTGACCAACAGGCCGCGCTTTGTCTCTCGGATCATCTCTTCAAGAGAAACGTCTCCGCCATCGATCGTGAAATCACGCGCAAACGGAACCGCCTCGGCGCCGGTCTTCTGCGCCCAGTAACGCGAGCGATGGAGCGACGCGACGACGCCCTTGTCGATCCATGCTCGCTTGACTTGCGGAGCGCCTTCGCACCCAAAACAGCACTCCGGCGCAAGATCGTCCTGCGGGTCGGAACGAATGGTGAGCTTCGCGTCGAACAGCGCTTCACCCTGCTTGGCGCCGCCGCCAACTTTCGAAAAGAAGCTGCGCCCTTCATCGGCGGCGCGGGCGTTCATCATCCACATGAGCCAACGCGCCAACTCCGCGGTGGCGGCTGGCTCGAAAATCACCGTGTAGCGGCCGGGCTCGATGTCGAGCGGCGGCGTCTCATGCGCGGCCTTTTCGGTCGCACGCCGCGCGACGCTGGCGACATCGAGATTGGACGAGCAAAACTCGTTGGCGCCGGCCCATCCCGACCAACTGTCTGCGCGATTGCGAGCCGTAACCGAGATTTCGATATCGCTGCGCCGATCATAGGCGAACAATCCCGCGCTTGTGGCGAGCGCCTCAAAACGGCGCCCGCTCGAGCCGCAGCCGAAGGCGTCGACGTCGCGCTTGGCGCTTTCCGCGATAACGGTCGCTGCGGCGCGCGCCAAGCCATCCAGTCCCTGCTCGCCAGTCGATTCATCGTAACGCAGGGTCGCAGCATAATTTTGTGGCCCGAGCGGCGAAATATATTCGGGATCGACCGGCAGAAGCCGCGCGATCTCTTCCGAACGCGCGAGAGCGAGATCGAGCTCTTCGTCATCGATGCTCGCAGCCGCGACCGTCCCTTTCCGGCCGTCCATATACGACGTCACGCGCAGATTGATTTGCGACGTCGCCATATTTGTCGTGGCGCCGCCACGCGCGAAACGCAGACTGCGCTCGTCGCCTCCATCGGCCTCTATGACGCATGCGTCAGCCTTGGAGCGGGACAAAAGACGGTCGGTGATGCTTTTGACGTCATTCGCGGAGAGGAACATTCAAACGTCCTCGCGCCCAGTGTTCAATATTGCAACATTTCGAAATCGAGCGGGCGCGGCGCCATGCGAAACCGGAGCGGATTGGACTGGTTCTCCTTTGCCGCAACCGAACGTGCCCGCAAGATGATAAGTTGATGAGTCGCCCACTCCGTCAAGTCCGTTCCAAAACGACACGGTGCGGCCCTGATAAGCAGCATCACGAACGAGTTCGCCAATCTGGCCATTCTTGATCTCATAAAATAACTGTCCGCCGAATTGAAAATTGTCACGCTGTTGATCAATGCTCCAACTGCCGGCGCCAACGACATAGATTCCATCCTCCACGTCGGCGACAAGGTCCTGCAATGACGTGGGCGCGGGATTCGGCTGCAAGGAAATGTTCGGCATGCGCTGGATAGGAAAAGACGCAGGACTGTCCGCATAGGCGCAGCCGTTCGAGCGCGGCAGACCGATAAGATGCGCTTGCCCCAACGCCATCTGGTAATTGCGAAAGACGCCATGTTCGACGATCGGAAACGTCGCCAGTTCGCTCGGCGCGCCATCGTCGTCGAAGCCAAGAGTTGAAAGGCCTCCCTCCTGCGAGCGATCGGCGACGATCGTCATCAGCTCGGAGCCAAATTGCAGTTTGTCGAGCATATTCGGCTTGACGAAAGATGTGCCCGCGAAATTCGCCTCCCACCCCAGCGCACGATCGAGCTCCGTGGAATGTCCGACGGTTTCATGAATCGTCAGCCATAGATTTGTGGGATCGATCACCAAGTCGCGTTGCCCCGCAGTCACGGGTTTCGCGTGAAGCTTTCGTCGCGCATCTTCAGCGGCGCGCGAAGCTTCTTCTCGCAAACCGCAAGACAAAACATAATCCCAGCCTGCCCCGCGCGCCGGCGCCAGACTGTCTCTGGTTGCGAAACGCCCTGAAGCCTTGTCGACCGCAGTGACGGTGAGCTCGGGATGCGTTCGGGTTCGCGACTGGAAGATCCGGCTTCCGCGACTGTTCGCAAATAGCCGCTCCTCTCGCGCAAAGGACAGAGAAGAAACCGCATAATTGGCGCCGGCGTCGAGCGCCGCGGCGTTGACGCCGAGCAACCAGTCGGCTTTCACGCCGACTGCAATTTCGAGCGGATCTACGCCCATGGGCATGATCCATTCGCTCTCTACGGCTTGCAGATCTTCAATCAGGATCGGCTGGGGCTGAATGGATTTCACCGCGCGCGCATTGTCGAGCGCTTTTTGCGCGGCGTTTCTAATCTCGCCTTCATCGAGCTTCGCCGCCCCGCAAAATCCCCAACAACCGTCGACCATCACACGCAGACCAAACCCGCGTTTCGACGATTCGGAAAAGTTTTCCAGGCGATCCTCTCGCGCTTGAGCGAATTCGCGTTTGGTTTCGCCGATGCGAATATCCGCATAGCTGGCGCCGCCGCGTCGCGCCAGTGTCAAAGCGAGATCGGCAAGATCAAGCAGGCGCGCGCGATCGAGATGAAACCTGCCATTGGACTCTCCGACCGGATCGCCAGAACGCATCGCCAATAAAACCTCCTGGGAGGCCAATCTCCCTCGCGTCGCCGCGCACATGGCGCTGTTGGCGCATGTTCGCGCTGACGGGGAGATTTGGCAAATTCAAGCGGCTTCGCGCCTATGGCGTTTCGTTTTCGTCGCGCCATCCGCAGGCCCCTAGCATCGCGCGCATATGCTCTGGCGCAGGCGCGCTGACCGCAATCTTGTCTTTATTTTCCTGGAGCGGCACGATCACCGCTCGCGCATGAAGATGCAATGGCGGCGCGCCCGGTTTGCGTCCGCTCCCATAGATCGGATCGCCAAGGATCGGCCAGCCCATTGCTTGACAATGCACGCGCAATTGATGCGTGCGGCCCGTGTGGGGAGTAAGCTCCAGAAAAGCGATTGGCTCGCCTTCGTTCGTGCGCCCTCGCCCACGCACGCGCCAATCGGTCTTCGCCGGCAGCCCAAGCGCGTCAGGCCGCATCCACCAACCGCGGGCCGCATCGAGGCGGCCGAGCGCCATATCAATATGGCCTTCGTCTGCTTCCGGCCCGTCCTCGACAACCGCCCAATAAGTTTTTTGGATGCGGCCATGTTTGAACAATTTGCCGAGTCTTTCCAGCGCTTTCCGATGACGCCCAAGCACCAGGCAGCCGGACGTATCCTTGTCGAGCCGATGCGCGAGCGCGGGCGCTCGGGGCAATCCGAAGCGCAGCGCGTCGAATTGATCCTCCAGCGAGGCGCCGCCCTTTGGCCCACGATGCACAGGCAGACCGGCGGGCTTGTCGACGACGAGCATGAGCCCGTCGCGATAAAGAAGGCGCGAGAGAATGTCGGGAGCCGGCATGACGTTCAATATGTCAGCCATCACTTGCGTGGCAAAGAGGAGCAAACAATGTTCCGGCCGGGTGGGCTATAGGCTTTCGCTTCAGACGACTCTCCTTTAGCAAGAGTCCGCGCTGCTTCAAACTGCCAGTCGGCCTCCGTCTCTTCGCCGATATCTGAGAACAAATTGCCCAGATCGGCGTGATACTCCCAATTGTCCGGCGCAAGACCCACCGCCGCTCTGAAATTTTCGACAGCCTCGTGGCGTTTTCCCTGGGCGCGAAGGATTCTCCCCAACCGATCATGCGCGCCGGCGTCTCGCGGGTTCAAGGCGATCGCGTGTGCAAACGCCCTTTGCGCCTCTTCGATCCTGTGTTGGGCAAGTAAAGCTTCGCCCAGGACATCGCGAAAATCGGCGTTGCCTCGATCGAGCGAGACCGCCTGAGTGAGCTTGGTCAAGGCTTCGTCCAATCGACCATTTTCGAATAAGGCGACGCCGGAACTGAAGGCGTATAACGCATTTTTCCTATCCAGGTCGGACGCGCTCACGAACGACACAATCGCCGAGTCCACGTCGCGACGATTGCAGTAGAGCACGTGGCCGCGACCGTAGTTTGGCGCAGCGTATTTTTCGTCGATCTTCATCGCTTGCTCGTACTCGATGACGGCCTCGTCGAATTTTTTCAGATCGTGAAGCGTCGCGCCTTTTTGATATCGAGCCAAGGCAAGGCATCCATCGGACCTGATCGCTTTGTCGAACTCTTCGATGGCGGCATCTGGCCGCTGCTTCGCGTCTCTCAGCGCTATTCCCAAAGAAATATGCGGACTCGCATAATGAACCTTGAGTTCGACCGCCTTTTTGAATTCCTTGATCGCTTCGTCGGACTGTTTTTCCTGATAGAGAACCAGTCCGAGATTGTAATGATGGATTGGGTTTTTAGGCTCGATTTCAATCGCTTTCTTGTATTTCGACGTTACGTCTTGGATGAGTTGAGGATCGTCGCCGAAACTCGTTCTGCGACGAAACACTCCGAGATTATTATACGGCGCGGCGTAACGTGGGTTGAGCTTGATCGCCGTCTCGAACAACGCCAGCGCATCGTCTATTTTATTTTGCGCCGCCAAGGCGAGGCCGAGACCGTTGTATGGATCGGCGAGATGAGGGGCCAGTTCGATCGCTTTTGAATATTCCTTCTCCGCCTCTTTCAATCGCGCGGCATATTCCGTCTGATCTGGGCCTTTGCACTCCTTGCGCTGATATCTTTGCAGCAGGTTGCCCAGGATTTCGTGAGCTCTCGGAACGGCAGGATCAGTTTCAGGGCGCTGATCGATAATCTCGCGCGCCAACGCCGCAGCCTGATCAGGCTTGGTGGAGGAAAGATATGCAAGAAGGGCTGCGGGATCCGATTTCTTCAGAAAATTCGTCGCCGCCGTTTTGAAGAGCTTTTCCGGATGCTCAACCTCGCCCGTGGCGACCGAGCGAAATTTGTCCGATCCATCCTGGATCAAACTCAGCTGAAGCTTATTGTCGATGAGTATGATCTCGCCCGAGAGACTGGGATTTGGTCCGAGGCGCTTGATCGTTCTGATGAGCGCGGCGACGGTCTCCAAAGGGACGCCGATCCCCGGCACTGTGATATTAGGCAAGGCGTCGTCGCTTTGCGTCTCGACATACACGTCTTCTGACGTCTTGCTCCGATTGGGCCGAAACTCAATCAGCGCGTCGCGCAGCTCGTTGGCCGCCGTTTCGGAGGTGTAGCCTTTGTCGGCGAGCGCTTTTGGAACAACAATCGGTTCGACTGCAATTCTCTTACTCGAAAACTCCGTTATCAAATCATTCAGACTGTAAGCGATGATCCCGATAATGACGATGTTCAAATAGACGATTGCGACGCCCTTCCAAAACTGCGTCGTCCAGCCCCACCAGTCGGCGGGCGCCTTTTCGGTCTTTGAACCCGTATTCTTGTCTGACGGCGGCGGAGCGCCCAGATCGAGCAGACGCTTGGCTCGCATCCTTTCAATGAAGGGGTCATAGGGCCTCTCGCGCCTGTCCATAAACCTGCACCAACCATATGATTTCGAAAAACTATGTCATATTGGCCTTATATAACGGTCGCGGTCGCGCCGGCAATGAAGGCGCCCCCTCGCCCGTCCCGCTGGCGTCCGCCCATCAACTCGTGTAGGCAGTGCGCCGATTGAGGATCAGGACCCGGATGAGCAAGGACGAGGACGCAGCTACTGAAAAGCGGGGGGTATTTTCGCGCTTCTTTGGACGCGGGGCTGACGCGCCGACGCAACAGCCCGCAGAAAAACAGCAGAACCAACAGCGCTCCTGGTGGCAGCGACTTTCCGGGGGCCTTTCGCGTTCGTCGCAAGCCATATCGCAGGGCATCTCCGACGTCTTCACCAAACGCAAGCTCGATGCGTTAACGCTTGACGAATTGGAAGACGTTCTCGTGCGAGCGGATTTGGGCGTTGGCGCAGCGACCCGGATCACAAAGGCGGTAGGCGGCGCGCGCTATGAGAAAGACATCGAGCCGGAGCAGGTCCGCGCCATTCTTGCGGAGGAGGTCGAGCGTATTCTCACGCCCGTGGCGCTTCCGCTCGATATCGACGACGCCAAACGGCCCTTCATCGTTCTCGTCGTTGGAGTCAACGGCTCCGGCAAGACGACGACCATCGCCAAACTTGCCGCAAAATGGACGAGCGAAGGCAAAAGCGTCATGCTCGCGGCGGGCGACACGTTCCGCGCGGCGGCTGTCGAGCAGTTGCGCGTTTGGGGCGCGCGGCTCAAGACGCCCGTCGTTGCGGGCAATGACGGAGCGGACGCGGCAGGCCTCGCCTTTGACGCAATCAAAGCCGCCCGCGAGCAGAACATCGATGTCTTGCTCATGGACACTGCAGGCAGATTGCAAAATCGCGCCGAGCTTATGGCAGAGCTGGAAAAGATCGTGCGCGTGATGAAAAAGGCGGATACGGACGCGCCGCATGCAGTGCTGCTGGTTCTCGACGCGACTGTCGGCCAGAACGCCGTATCGCAGGTCGAAGCCTTCGGCAGGACCGCCGGCGTCACCGGCCTTGTCATGACCAAGCTCGATGGCACGGCGCGCGGCGGCATCCTCGTCGCCATCGCGGAAAAATACGATCTCCCCATTCACTTCATCGGCGTGGGCGAGAGTTCGGACGATCTTGAACCTTTTACCGCACGCGATTTTGCGCGGGCGATCGCCGGCCTGGAGCCGGAAAACGAGAATGAACGTGAGGCGGCGCAATGAGTGGGAATGATATCGTTAGTCAAAACATGACTGGGGGACCGAAAAAGAAAAAGCGTCTCAATCCCGGCCTGAAGTTTGCGCTCGAACTCGGACCGCTCATTCTCTTCTTTTTGGCCAACCACCAATTCGGAATTTACACGGCGACCGCTGTCTTGATGGGAGGGGTCGTCATCACGCTCGGCGTCTCATGGATCGTGACGCGTCATCTTCCAGCCATGCCGGTCGCGACGGCCATTCTCATCCTGATATTTGGCTCGCTGACCTATTATTTGCAGGATGAAACCTTCATCAAGCTCAAGGTCACCATCCTTTACATACTATTTGGCGCCGGACTCATCGGCGCGCTCTGGTTCGACAAATTGCTGCTGCCGATCGTTTTCGACATGGCTTTCCATATTGACGACGCCGGCTGGCGCAAACTGACTTGGCGTTGGGGCTTCTTCTTCTTCTTTCTCGCCGGTCTCAACGAAGTCGTGCGGCGAGTCGCCACCACCGACGCCTGGGTGAACTTCAAAGTGTTTGGCATTTTGCCGTTGACCTTCCTGTTCGCCATGACGCAATTGCCGCTCATCATGCGGCACGAGATTCAGGCCGAGCAGGACGATCCGGAGGCGCATTTCTGACTGCGAAAGCAAAGAAAAATTCACCATGATTGGTCGCCATTCATTCACCAAGAATGGTAAGGTTTTCAAATCGATAACTATGTAACGGACTTTGGATTTACCATTTTAACAATGCAATTATCATCCTTCGCGTCGGGGGTTTGCGCCTCTCGCGAAAATCCATCGCGAGGGCGCAAGAAAATGGTTTGCGTCCATGTTCAATCGGTTTTCAATTCGCTTCGTCGCCGCTAGCGCGGCTCTCGCCGCCTTCTCGTTCCTGTCCGGCGCCGCATTCGCGGGCCCTTATTTGGCTCAAGACGCCACCGCCCTTTCGGGTCAGATCGCGACGCCAGTCGCTGCGACCTCTCACGGGCAGTATGGCGGCGGCTTCATTGAAATGCTGATGACCGGCGGCCAATCCGAACCAAGCGCCGATTATGCGCCGCAACCGCGCGCGCGGCAGATCGTCTCCTATGCTCCCGGTCAGTCCTTGGACGTTCAGCGACAGATCGATCCGATGTATCAGCGCACCGAGATCGATTACCAAGGCGGTGAGCGTTCGGGCTCCATCGTCGTCGATACGACGAACAAATTTCTATATTTCGTCAAGGGCGACGGGCGCGCGATTCGTTATGGCATCGGCGTCGGGCGCCCGGGCTTTGTCTGGTCAGGCGTGAAAACCATCAGCCGCAAGGCGGAATGGCCCGACTGGACGCCGCCGCGGGAAATGCTGGCGCGCCGTCCCGATCTTCCGACGCACATGGAAGGGGGACCGGCCAATCCGCTCGGCGCTCGCGCCCTTTACCTTGGATCGTCGCTCTACCGGATCCACGGAACGAACGAGCCCTATACCATTGGCCAGAACGTTTCCTCAGGCTGCATCCGCATGATGAACGAGGATGTCGTCGACCTTTACAACAGGGCCCGAATCGGCACGCGCGTCGTGGTGCGCTGATAGCCGCTCGTTGAACCGGAAAGCCGTCTTCCGCCTTGCGGAGGCGGCCTCTGGTAAACAGATAGTTGCAATCGCAGCCGCTTCGCGCCATAGCAGGCGGGAGCGTCCTGCACTGGGGCTGATTCCGTGCCAAGCCTGATCAGATTTTTGGTTATCATCGCCGCGCTGATCGCCATCGCGTATGGCGCAATGTTCGCGCTCGTCACTCTCGTGGAGCCCAAGCCCCGCGAAATGACGCAGACGATCAACCCTTCGCGCCTTAATAAGTGAGACGAAGATGAGCGCCGATCCGCGCGCGCATCGGCTCCTCTCCGCCTTTATCGATATGCTCGCGGCTGAACGCGGCGCGGCGCGCAACACGCAGGAAGCCTATCGGCGCGATCTGACGGATTATATCGACTATCTCCACCGCGCGGGCCAGGCCCCCCTCTCCGTCGCGACCGAGACGCTTCGCGCTTATCTTGCGACGCTTGGGGCCCGAGACTTGACTGGCTCGACGATCGCCCGGCGTATTTCCGCCCTACGCCAATTTCACAAATTCCTCTATGTCGACCGTCATCGGGGAGATGATCCCGCCGCTGCGCTTGAAGGGCCGCGCCGCCATAAGAGCGCGCCGGGAGTATTGTCGATCGGAGAAGTGGATCGCCTTATCGCAACCGCGCGCGAGGGGATTTCCGACGAGAAACGCCCGCTTGCGGAAAGGATGCGGACGGCCCGCCTCTACGCCCTGCTTGAGACTCTTTATGCAACAGGCCTTCGCGTTTCGGAGCTTGTCTCGCTGCCAAAGAGCGCCGCGCGGGCGCGTGATCCATTTATCGCCATCAAGGGCAAAGGCGGGCGCGAACGCCTCGTGCCGCTGACGAAGCGCGCCAAGGAGGCGCTTGGCGCCTATCGCTCGCTGTTGGAGACGAAGTCGCCCGCGCTCGCCGCAACGCCGTTTCTGTTTCCAGCGGACAGCGACAGCGGCCATTTGACGCGTCAGGCGTTTGCGCGAGACTTGAAGACCGTCGCCGCAGCGGCGCAGATCAACGCCAGCGAAATCAGCCCGCATGCGCTGCGCCACGCATTCGCGAGCCATCTGCTGCAAAACGGCGCCGATTTGCGCGTGGTGCAGGAACTGCTCGGACACGCCGATATTTCCACGACGCAAATCTATACGCATGTGCTCGACGAGCGCATGCGCGCCATGGTGAGGGATTTGCATCCGTTATCGGACAGCGCAAAGACCTAAAGCCGCGACCTTAAGGACAACGTCCAATAAACTCGACGATCGCATCAATCGTCGACTGATCCAGCAGCAGCGGGGCGTGGCCCTGCCCCTCGACAGTGAGCGAAATAAAATTCGGATGGCGCGCGCCATTTCGGTGAAAGACCTCGAGGCGATAAAATATCCGAATTGGCGCCGCGAATTCCCATAGTGGAACGTTTGCGAGCGCCTCGAATTCGGGCCAGAAATTAGGCGCCTCCATATTTGGCTCGACGGTGTCGAGCAAGATGCGAAAGCGCCGGATCGTAACGCAGCACGACCTTCCCATCCTTCTCGACGAAAGTTTGCCGCGCGTAGATTTCCCATTCTTCCATGCTGACGTTTGAAAAGAGCGCCCCGGCCGTTATGCGCATCAGCGCGACGGCGTCTGACATATTGGCGAGCGGCGGCAATTTGCCGACATATCGCTTTATGCGCACAAGCCCCGCAACTTCGACCGTCGGCCCAATATCGTTCAACACCGCCGCCTGCAGCAAATCGGGCCGCGCCTTTGCGAGTCGCATCGTATGGATTCCGCCGCGCGATGTGCCGATGAAAATGGCGCTCTCCACTCGAGCATGCGCGAGCACAGCGAATATGTCGCTCTCTTCGACATCGAGATTGTAGTGCGTCCAGTCGGGGTCCCATTGCGACTCGCCGCGTCCGCGATAATCGAGCGCCACGACCCGTCGCTCATGTTCGACGAGCGCTTGAGCGAGGGGATCGAAATCCGCCGCCGAGCGCGCAAGTCCCGGCAGACACACAACCGGCGAGCGCCGAGAGGCGGAAGGGTAATCGCAATAATGGAGGGTCAGGCCGTCGCTCGCGGAGACGAACAGACTCTGTCGCTCGCCGCTGGTCGGTTTGGCGCCTGGAAAAACCGTTTGATTCATTTTGTGCGCGTTTGTCACGTCGTTCGGGCGAAGCAATTTTATGATCCTGGCTCAAAAATGTAAAAATCAGCCTCGCTGGCGACAGGAACCGGGAATTTCCGGTCCGGCAAGCCAGACAGCCCTTTGTCTCATTGGATGACAAAGGCCGGGGCCTCGCCAACTTCAAATCGCGTTCACGGCCGAATGTTCCGTTCTTGACTTCGCCTCGGGTTGCGGCCAGTTTCCGCGCGCTTGATCCGGGACGCCGTCCCTTCTGGCGCGCCACAGGAAAACGCCTTCTCCATGCGAACTTATCTCGACTTCGAAAAGCCGGTCGCCGCTTTGGAGACCAAGGTCGAGGAGCTGCGCGCCGTCACGGACAAAGATTCAGGCGTCTCCATCGGCGAAGAACTGGCGAAGCTCGAGGCGAAGGCCGCCAAGGCTCTCGCCGATCTCTACGCCTCGCTGACGCCATGGCAAAAGATACAGGTCGCGCGTCATCCGCAGCGGCCGCATCTATCCGACTACATCCAGCAGCTGATCAGCGAGTTCACGCCGCTTGCGGGCGACCGCGCCTTCGGAGAGGATTTCGCGATCGTCGGGGGCTTCGGACGCTTCAGAGGCGAGCCGATTTGTGTGATGGGACAGGAGAAAGGCTCCGATACGACGAGCCGTCTTCATCATAATTTCGGCATGGCCCGTCCCGAGGGTTACCGCAAGGCGGCGCGGTTGATGGAGCTTGCCGACCGCTTCGGCCTCCCGGTCGTGTCGCTCGTCGACACGGCGGGCGCTTTTCCCGGCATTGATGCGGAAGAACGCGGCCAGGCCGAGGCGATCGCCCGTTCGACCGAGGTCTCTCTCGGCCTTGGCGTTCCCAATGTCGCGGTGGTTGTCGGCGAAGGCGGCTCCGGCGGCGCCGTCGCAATCGCGAGTTGCAACAAGGTGCTGATGCTGGAGCATGCGGTCTATACGGTCGCCTCGCCCGAAGCCTCGGCCTCGATTTTGTGGCGCGACTCGAGCAAGGCGCAGGACGCTGCGACAAGCATGAAGATCACCGCCCAGGATCTTCTGAAATTCGGCATTATCGACGTGATCGTCACCGAGCCGACGGGCGGCGCCCATCGCGACCCCGCCGCAGCGATCAAATCCGTTGGCGACGCGATCTCTCACGCCTTGCTCGGATTGGGTAATTTGTCGCGCGAGCAGATCGTGCAGGCGCGGGAGGAGAAATTCCTCGCGATTGGCCGCAAAATTTGACGCGACGACACGGCGGTTAAGCGAAAAGATTGGGCGGGATTTCGATCCATTTTGGGAAAAAGGACACGTTCTCGTCTCAATCTTCCAGTTACCTTATAGAGGCGAGATCATGGCTGACGGTAAGGAATTTGTTACGCTCGGCCGTGTAAATCTTGGCGTTCTCGTGGCTTGGGCGTCCAATTGCTGGACCGGCGCAGATGGCCCGGCGCAAGCAGATCGCGGAGAAGACATGCGTTTTCCTCGACATTTCGAGTCCACCGCGAAAGCCGCCGCGCTCCTTGGCGCCGCCGCTTTGCTTTCCGGCTGCGAAGACACGTCTTTTTCGCAACGCTCTCTCCAGCCTATCCCGCGCGAGACGGTCGCTTTGATGGAGCAGGTCGGCACGACCAAAGAGGCTCCCGTTCTCATCCGCACCTATAAGAAGGAAGCGGAGTTCGAAATTTGGAAGATGCGCTCCGATGGGCGTTACGTCCATTTGAAGACCTACCCCATGTGCCGATGGTCGGGGCAGCTTGGTCCCAAGGTTCGCGAGGGCGATCGACAGGCGCCGGAGGGCTTCTATTCGATCGGCCCCGGACAGCTCAATCCGAACTCCAGCTATTACCTTTCGTTCAACGTCGGCTATCCCAACGCCTATGACCGCGCCTGGGGACATGGCGGCGGCGCGATCATGGTGCATGGCGCTTGCTCTTCGGCCGGCTGCTACTCCATGACGGACAAGCAGATTGCCGAGATTTACGCGATTGCGCGTTCTTCGCTCTACGGCGGCCAACGCGCCATTCAGATGCAAGCCTTCCCTTTCAAAATGACCGCGGAAAATCTCACCAAGCATAGGCTCGATCCAAACATCGGCTTTTGGAAGCAGCTGAAGGAAGGCTCCGACCATTTCGAAGTCACGCAGCAGGAGCCGAGCGTCGGCGTCTGCGGCAAGCGTTATGTTTTCGATGTCGAGTCCGCCAGTGGAGCGGGTCTGGATCCCAACGCCGCCTGCCCTCCTTTGAAGGAGAATGCGGAAATCAAGGCGCTTGTTGCTGAAAAGACGGCAAGCGACGACGCCAAAATCGCGGAGCTTGCTTCGAAGATACCGGCGGTGAAAGTCGTTTATCAGGACGGCGGCCAGCATCCGGATTTCTACGCTCGCGTCGGCGAAGTCAGCCGCCCGGAAGCTCTGGCCGCGGGGCCTGTCGAAATTGCGCTCGAAGACAAGGCCAACAAGGTGAGCGCAAAGGCGACGAAGATCGCAGCGAAATCGCCGGTCGTGACGGTCGCGGCCGCCAAAGCGGCGGCGCAATCGAAATCAAGCAGCGCGACGGCGCCACAAACCCTCGCCGCCGCGGACGACGCCTGCGGAGCCTGCTCCCGAAAAGTCCAAAATCAGCGCGCTGGCCTCGCAGTCGCGCGACGCCATCGGCGGTTGGCTCGGACTGCATAAGGAAGCGCCGCCGGTCCCGCCTGCCGCAGTTGGTGAATCGACCTCGTCGATCGCGAACTCCATCGCCTCGGAATAAGAACGACAAGACCTTGAAGGTCCAAGGCGCGCTGCAACAATCCTCGAAAGATAAATCCGCCAATTAAGGTTGGGCCAGAAAGTCGGTTAGCGCTTGCGGCGTGCGCCCAAGCGCAAATCGTCTTCGAATCATGCTTACCTTCTCGAGGAAAATTCAGCCGGAGCGGCTCAAAAAAATCGATGCGTCTTATGATGGAACAGCCAAGTCAGACATTTTTAACGACGTTTTGCCGGTTAATTTATTGAGCTAAATCAATTCCTTCGCCAAGCGTCCACAACGGTAAAGGTCGAGCTGAATTTTTTTCTTGACCGTTGTGCGACGCAGCAATATAACAATGCAACGCAGCGAGAGCTGTCTCGCTTCGTAGCCCTCCTTGGGCGTTTCCTCCCTTGACTTGGGCCGCTGGCATCCCCGGCGGCCCTTTTTTCATGCAATAGCGTGAAAAAAAGACCCCGAAACATTGCCCGAACGCAACCCTGCGGGGTGAGATTCGTCGGTATAGGCGTCGCTAACGTGCGCCAAACATTGGCCGTTCTCGCGAACGATCGTGGCGTAATGAAACTCATGCCCAAAAACGGTTGTGTCGGCGGCCCCTAGACAACTATCCATATTCAGAGTCGCGCGACGGTAGCCGAGATGCAGTTTGCGCTGCGAAAAACTCGTCTGCAAATCAAGCAAACCAGCCATAGCGTGGACTGAGCCTTCGGCGTCCACGAGCGACTGACCAAGGGTCATGTAGCCTCCGCATTCGCCATGCACGGGACGAGAGGCTGCGAAGCGTCTCAATCCCGCAAGAAAATTCCCCGCGCCAGCAATTCGGCCTGCATGCAATTCCGGATAGCCGCCCGGCAGCCAGCAGACATCGCAATCTTGCGGCGGCGCCTCGTCCGCGAGCGGCGAAAAATGCACCAGTTCGGCTCCCGCTGCGCGCCAGCCGCGCGCGACATGCGGGTAGAAGAACGAGAACGCCTCGTCGCGCGCCACAGCAATGCGCTGGCCCGGCGGCTTCAAAGAAGGCGCCTCGGAAGGCGAGACGCAAACCATAGGCCGCGCGAGCGCTTGGATGGCGGCGATATCCGCATGGTTCTCGACATGGTCCGCGAGCAAATCGAGCGTCGCATCGAGGTTCGAGGTTTCGCTCGCCTGCACGAGGCCCAGATGGCGCTCCGGCAGCGCGAGCGCATCCTTACGGGGCAACGCGCCCAACACGCGAACTCCCAACGCCTCGTATGGCCTCCGTCGCCAATTTGCGATGGCGTTCGGACGCGACGCGATTGAGCACGACGCCTGCGAGCGACACGCGCGCATCGAAAGCCGCGACACCCTGCACGATCGCCGCCGCGGACTGCCCTTGCCCGGATATGTCGTGCACGAGGAGCACAGGCCAGCCCGTCGTCGCCGCAACGCCGGCGGATGAGCCGTTACGCAATAAATCTCCCGGCGCGCCGTCGAAAAGGCCCATCGCGCCTTCGGCGATGACGATGTCGGCCTGCTCGCCGGCGCTCGCGGCGAGCTGCATGACGAGTTCCTGCGTCATCGCCCAGCTATCGAGATTGAGGCTCTCGCGTCCCGTCGCCGCAGCGTGAAAAGCGGGATCGATATAATCGGGACCGCATTTGACGGCGCCGACCTTGATTTCCTGTCGCGTCAGAGCGCGCATAAGGCCGAGCGACAGCGTCGTTTTTCCGGCGCCAGAGCGCACGGCGGCGATGAGAAGTCCGGGCGCGTTCAATCCGCGTCTCCGCGCGGACGAAAGCGCCGATCGTAAGCTGCGTCATACAGCGCGCTTTCTCGAAAATCATGACTCGAAAGGGCGGGCCCGACGAGGATAAGCGCCGTGCGCTCCATTGCGGCTTCGCTCGCCTTCGCTTCAATCGTGCGCAGGGTTCCGGTGACGATCCGTTCGTCGGGCCATGACGCTCGATAGACAAGCGCGATTGGACAATCGGCGCCATAAAACGGTTCGAGTTCCCTCACGACCTGCGCCAGAGTGTGAATCGAAAGATGAATCGCCATGGTCGTTTTCGCGCGCGCGAATATCGCGAGCGTTTCCGTCGACGGCATGGCCGACGCGCGCCCGGACGTGCGCGTCAACACAAGTGACTGCGCAACTTCCGGCAAAGTCAGCTCGCGTTTAAGCGCCGCGCTCGCCGCCGCAAAGGAGGGAACTCCCGGCGTCATGGTGAAGGGAATTCCGAGCGCTTCGAGGCGTCGCGTCTGTTCGCCGACCGCGCTCCAAATGGAGAGATCGCCCGAATGCAGGCGCGCCACATCCTGGCCGGCTTGATGCGCCTCTTGCATTTTCGCGATGATATCGTCGAGCGACAATGGCGCCGTATCGACAATGAGCGCGCCTTGCGGGCAATGCTCAAGAACGCCCTTTGGCACGAGCGAACCCGCATAGAGACAGACAGGACAGCGCGCGATGAGATCGCGCCCGCGAAGGGTCAGAAGATCCGCCGCGCCGGGGCCGGCGCCGATGAAATGCACGGTCATGTCGACGCGCCTTCGCAAACGCTGCGCGCTATTGCGCAGGTAAGACTCCGCGTCGTGGCGCGCGGCGCGAGCAGCACGCTGCCCGGTCCGGCCCCCGCGAGCGCTGCGGCCTCCGCCACGCTGCCGACGCCTGTCATAGCCTCCACGCGAGGCGACTTCGTCAAAACCTCATCCTTGCGCGCAAGCAGCGCAGCAAGCGGCAAAAATACGACGTTCACCTGCAGCAGCCTCGACGCCTCGTCCACGCCCGCCTCCCCGCGCTTGCTCTCAAGCGTAAACAGACCGCAGGATTGCGGCGCAACGCCTGCGCGCTCCGCGACGCTTACGACCAAAGCGGCGAGCGCCTGCGCATCGACGCCGCGCCGCGCGCCGAAACCAATTGCGAAACGAGCGCTCATGCCTTCCTCGCCCGCCATTGCATCACCGGCATCGCCGGCTCGAGCGCGTTAAACCGCCCAATGGGACGCGCCTTGGATATCTGAATATTTATGAGTTCGCCGCCCTTCTCGTCAAAAGCCTGCGCGAGGAGCGCTTGCGTTTCGATGGTCACAGCATTGACCACGAGACGCCCGAAACGCGGCAGAGCGTCCCATGCCGCGGCGATCATTCCTGCGTCGGCGCCGCCGCCGATGAAGATTGCATCGGGCGTTGAAAGAGTTGCGAGCGCTTCCGGCGCACGCGCCGTTACAATCTCAAGCCCCGGAACGCCAAGCGACAACGCGTTCCGTGCGATGCGCTCGGCGCGCGCCGCATCGGCTTCAATTGCAATGGCCCGATTGGCGGGATCAGCCAGCATCCATTCAATGGAGACCGATCCTGAGCCGGCGCCGATATCCCACAGCAACTCGCCTTGTCTCGGAGCAAGCGCGGCGAGCGTGACGGCGCGAATCTCGCGCTTCGTGATCTGCCCGTCATGCTCGAAATAATCGTCTGGCAATCCGGGCGTGAGAGCGATGACGCGCGCATCTGGCTTCGCCTCGATCTCAATCCCCACTGTATTGAGTGCGGCGACGTCATCCATCGCAAATTCCTGCGCCGTCGTGCTGCGCATGCGCTCGCGAGCCCCGCCGAGATGTTCAAGCACATGGATGCGCGAAGAGCCAAAACCCAGTTTGCTCAGATGCACGGCGATACGCGAAGGCGTCGTCTGATCCCAAGACAGCGCAATTATCCGCCGCCCTGGCTGCAGATGCGGCGTAATTCTTTCGAAGGTTCGCCCATGCAGCGACAGCAATGCGCAATCCTGCTGACTCCAGCACAGACGCGACGCCGCCAAAGCGAAGGCCGACGGGCTGGGGATCGCCTGAATTTCATCGATCGCGATATGCCGCGCCAGCAGATCTCCAACGCCATAAAAAAACGGATCGCCGCTCGCGAGCACGACGACCGGCTGGCCGCGCCGAGCAATGATTTTTTCGATCGCATCGGTGAGAGGCGAAGGCCAGGCGAGACGCTCTCCATCGACCGTCCCAACCAAACTCAGATGCCGCTCGCCGCCGACGACGAATGACGCTTGAGCGATGAGCGCGCGCGCAGCTGGCGTCAATTCCTCGACGCCGCCCTCCCCGATCCCGATGATCGACAACCAACGCTTCATCGCAACGCTTTCAGGCGCGACGACGCTCATGGCGCGCTCCGCGAGGTGTAGACCCATGGTCGCGCGTCGCCGCGCCTCACCAATCGCGTCCCGCTGGAACCGATGATCACCAGCGTCGACATATCGACGATCGATGGATCGGCGTCGTCCAATTGGGAGATGACGATGTTTTCGTCTGCGCGCCCGATCGATTTTGCGAAAACAACGGGCGTCTGTGGCGACTGATGCGCGCGCAGGATTGAGAAGGCGTCATGAATGCGGTCAGGGCGCGCGCGCGAGGCGGGATTGTAGAGCGCAATGACGAAATCGCCGCGCGCGGCATATTCCAAACGCTTGGCGATCAGCTCCCAAGGCTTGAGATTGTCGGAAAGCGAGATCACGCAAAAATCATGACCGAGCGGAGCGCCAAGCCGCGCCGCCGCGGCCTGCATCGCGGAAATTCCAGGCGCGACTTCGATTTCGAGTTCGCGCCAATTTTCGTCGCCATGCTCAATGGCTTCGAACACCGCCGCCGCCATGGCGAAAACGCCAGGATCGCCGCCGGAGACGATCGCCACTTTTCGCCCCGACGCTGCGCGCCGCAACGCCTCCAGTCGCACGGTCAATCTCCACGCGATTGTCGCTTGCGAAGTCGCGTTTGTCCTACCCGCTCAGGAACACGCGCGACATAGGGCGCGTAGCCGATGATGTCTTGCGCCTGCTCCAAGGCGCTTTGCGCCTGCGCCGTCAGCCATTCTGGACCTGCGGGTCCGAGACCGACAATCCACAGCCTCCCGGACCCTGGATTGAGAGTCATGGGCGCCGGCCTCGCCCGGGCACAAGCACCATCGCGAAATAAGGCGCGTCGTCGTCGCGCTTATCGATCAGTGGCGACACGATTTCGCCCGCCATGGTGCCGCGTTCGATGTAAATCGCTCGATCGAGCAGACCTGCTTGCGTGAGCGCTCGGCGCAACTTGGCGAAATTGCCGCCAAGTTTCATCACGACCGCAGCGTCGGTCGCAACGAGACGTTCGAGCAGAGCGGCCTCCGGCAAGGTCGCCGGCAAAACCGTCAGCACATCGTCGCCCCAGGTCATCGGCTGGCGCGCGGCGGCGAAGCAACCGGACATGCCGGAAACGCCCGCGCAGATTTCAACGCGGAAACGCCCGTCAAGGCGCGTAAACATGTGCATGAAGGAGCCGTAAAACAGCGGATCGCCTTCACACAGAAGCGCGACGTCATCCCCTCGCGTCAAATGATCGGCGATATGCTGGGCGCAATCCTCGTAAAACGAAGAAAGCGCACCAACATACTCGGGTGAGTCGAATGGAAGCTCCGTCGTCACCGGATAGGCCAAGGGCAACTCTTCGCAGCCTTTGGCGAAATAGCGCTCGGCGATCTGGCGCGCATGGCTCGGTCGCCCGCGTTTGCTGAAGTAGGCGATCACCTTGGCTTCGCCAATGACGCGCGCCGCCTTCACCGTCACGAGTTCGGGATCGCCCGGCCCCAGCCCAACGCCGTGCAACACGCCAAGCGCTGCGGCGTTGCGTCGAGCAATTTGCGGATCGAACAGGTTCATTCCTTATCGCTCGCAATAGCGTTGATCGCCGCGGCCGCCATGGCGCTGCCGCCCCTGCGGCCGCGCACAATCACGAAAGGAACGCGACCGAAATCCTTCAGCGCCTCCTTCGATTCCGCCGCTCCCACAAATCCGACCGGCATGCCGATGATGGCGGCAGGCGGCGCAGCGCCTTCTTCGAGAATCTCCAACAGGCGAAACAATGCAGTCGGCGCATTGCCGATCGCGACGACCGCTCCCGCCAAGCGGTTACGCCACAATTCGAGCGCCGCGGCGCTACGCGTGTTGCCGATCTCCGCAGCGATTGCGGCGACGGTCGGGTCCGTCAATGTGCAGACGACCTGATTGTTTGCGGGCAGCCGCGAGCGAGTGACGCCATGCGCGACCATATTGGAGTCGCACAGAATCGGCGCCCCGGCCTGCAGTGCGGCGCGCGCCGCTTCGACGAGGCCGGGCGAAAAGACAATCTCGTCCGCGACATCAACCATGCCGCAGGCGTGAATGATGCGGACCGCGACGCGTTCTTCCTGCGGCGTGAATCGCTGCAAGGCGCGCTTCACTGCGAATGATGGCGAAGGATCGCTCATAGATCGCGGCGCCATCGCGGATGTAATTCAATGCGCCGGACATTGCGGCTCCTTCATAACTGGCGCGGGAGCGTTTACCGCAGGTGAGACAAGCTCGCGCAACGCCGCTTCGATTTCGTCGAGCGAGAGCGCCGTCTTCGTTGGCGGGTCGCTCGCGCGCCCGTCAACGATCAGGTCGAACCTCGTCCCATTCGGTATGACAGTCGCGCGGCTGGCGCTCGATTTCGCACAGCCTTTGGCGCATCCCGAGATATGCAGGCTTGCGCCGAGCTCATTTCGTTGCAGCGCCCTGGCGAGCGGCGCAAGATTTTCAAACCCGCTGCGCGTCACGCCCTGGGCCTGCGGACATTCCGGCGCGCCGGGACAAGCGATGATGGAAAGCCGCGGATCGGCGCCATCGACGATAAGATCGCGTTCAGCCGCGGCCTTGAGAAGATCATCTGCCTGAGTGCGCGTCGAAGCGGGAATGAGAATCGCGCGCCATGGCGAAAGACGCAGTTCGCCATGGATTGCACGCTCCGCGAGGAACATAAGGTCTTGTGCGCTCCAGCGGCCGAAGGGCGCGGCGACGCCCACATACCAATGCGAACCCAGCGCATGGACGCCAAAAACGTCGCGCGATCGCGCAGCACGACACATCGAGTGATAAAGCGTCAGTTTGAGGCCCGCTTCCTGCGCAAGCGCATCGGCGCCGTAAGCCTCCACGAGAAACCGCATCCGCCGCAGCTCGAACTCCCGGCCCCTGCGCAAGACGAGATAGGCGCGCGCCATGGCGAGGGCGGTTTCGACTGCTTCATTCGCAGGAACAACAATCGCCTTGTCGGGCTCGCCATCGAGGACGATTGCGATGCGAGGCTCGCCGCTCATGCGAGGCCGCCTCCAACCGAATGTCCGCGCTCGGAATCCGCCAACCCGGGATCGGCGCCATCATCGATGAGAAACAAGAACTTTCCCGGCAGGCCCCGAAGGACAAGATCGCTCGCAATCGCCGCTGCAAGTTCCGAGGCAAGTTGACGAGCGTCGAACGCCATCGCCTCGAACCCGGCAAGCGGCGGCGCAAGAATATTGAGCACGCTTTCGATCCCAGCGTCTTCCGCCAGCAAGCCGATGCCGGCCAAGCGGCGCAGCGCTTCGTCCAGCGTCGCCTCGCTCACGCCGCGCAGTTGCAATTGCGCGCGTTGCGAAAGATCAAGAAGGCCATTGCCGCATGTCAGAGCAATTGCGGCAAGCTCCAAGGCCTGCAGCGCCGTCAGCCGTGGCCCGACCGTTTTTGCGCGCAGCAACAAGCCGTCGCCGCTCTGCATCGGCCGCAACGCGCCGGGACACCAGCCTTTGATTTCAGGCGCAGCGTTCATCAAGCCGCTCCTTCATCGCATTGATCGTCGCCGATACGCTGTTACGTCGCGTGCGCCACAGTTCGCGTCGGATCGCCTCTTCGAACACATGCGCAATCGCTTGCGCCGCTCGCGGATTTTCGCGCAGCAGAAACTCGCGCACCGCCTCCGTTCCAAGCGTTGCGGAAAAGACGAGATCGAATTGCGCTTCCTGCACAAGGCCGCTCGTCGCCGCGAAGGCGAAAAGATTGTCGATTGTCTCGGCGATCTCCGCTGCGCCTCTGTGCCCATGGCGCATCTGCCCTTCGATCCAGCGAGGATTGGCCGCGCGCGCGCGAACGACGCGGGCGATTTCCGCCTCAAGCGAGCGAACCGTCACGCGATCCGCGTGCGTCGCGTCGAGATGCAGGAACGCCGCGTCGCCGCCGAGCGCTTGATTTGCGGCCGCGAAACCACCCTCGAAGTCTGCGAAAGCGGAGCCTGTCAGAATATCGGCTTCCGCCATGTCCTGAACATGCACGAGCGCGTCGGCGCCGCCGACCCTCGCTGCGAACAAGTCCCGCGCAGGCGCGCTCTCTCCGTCGCGATCATACCCATGTCCTGCGGCAGCAAGATAGGCGTTCGCCAGATCATCGCGCGTCGCCCATTCTCCGCGCGAAATGATCTCACTCACGCCAAGCCCATAAGCGCCCTGCGCAGCTCCGAAGATGCGCGTCAGGCCTTCGCCCGCGCGCGCGGCGCTTGCAACGGGATTTGACTCCTCGTCTTCATCAAGTGCGGCGACTGCCTGCACAGCGTCGTGAAACAGCGAAATAAGTCCGGGAAACATATCCCTGAAGAGCCCCGAGATATGCAGCGTCACATCCACGCGCGGGAACTCTCTCTTTGCGAGCGGTTCGATTTCGAACCCACTGACTCGCGCGCTCGCATGATCCCAAACCGGCGCGACGCCGATCAGGGCAAGCGCTTGAGCAAAATCTTCACCGCCCGTGCGGATCGTCGCGCTTCCCCAAAGGTCGAGCACGATGCTGCGTGGCCATTCTCCATGCTCTTGCGCATGGCGCGTCATCACTTCTTTCGCAGCGCGACGGCCAATGTCATAAGCCGTGCGTGTCGGAACGTGACGTGGATCGATGCAGAAGAGATTGCGGCCCGTCGGCAGAACGTCGACACGCCCACGCGACGGGGCGCCGGCGGGTCCCGGCGCGATGAAGCGTCCTTCCAGCGCATGCAGCAGCGCATTCATTTCGGCGCGTGCGCATTCGGTTCGCAAAGCGTCGTCGCCATTGGCGCAACCAAATATGTGCAGCCCGTCGCCGATGCGCATTTCCTTCACGTCGCAGAGCCAGGCGTCGAGCCGCGCGAGCGTTCGGGCGATGTCGTCGTCGCGTGAGACGCCGCATTCAACGGCGAGGCCGCTGCGCTCGGCCTCGTCAATAATGGCGCCAGCGATCAGCTTGGCGCGACGCGGATCGAGCGCGGCCGCATTGGCGTATTCGTCGAGCAGACCTTCGACGGCGCTCGCGGCGTCATATAGCCCGGCCTCAACCAGAGGCGGCGTGAGATGACCGATCGTGACGGCCCCGATGCGGCGCTTGGCTTGCGCCGCCTCGCCGGGGTCGTTGACGATAAAAGGATAAATGACAGGCGTCGCGCCGAGCACGGCCTCCGGCGCGCAATCCGCCGCAAGCATCACGGACTTGCCTGGCAGCCACTCAAGCGTGCCATGCGTGCCAAGATGCACGAGCGCGTCAATGCGCCGACGATGTCGCAGCCAAAAGTAGAAGGCGGCGTATGAGTGACGCGGCGCAAGCTCAACGTCGTGATAGGTTTCTCTTCGCTCTGCGCGCGCGCCGCGATCGGGCTGCAAAGCGACGATAAGCTTGCCGCCCTCAAAGCAGGAAAAGCGAAAGGCGCCGTCACGGAAAGCCGGATCTTGCGAAGGCTCGCCCCATGCAGCGTCGATGCGCGCGCGAAATTCCGCAGGCGCGGCGTTGAGCCATACGAGGTAGTCGTCAAGCAAGACGCTTACTTTATGCGCGCCTTCTTCCAGCGCACGCATCAATTGCGCCGACAATTGCTCGTCGCCGAGATCGTAGCCAGCGTCGCGTAGCGCATCGGCGATTGTAAAAACGCTCGCTTGCGTATCGAGCCCTATGGCGTAGCCGCCACGCCCGCGTCGCGCGGGATAGTCGGATAGAACGAGCGCGAGTTTCTTTTCTTTATTGTCCTTGCGCCGCAAACGCGCCCAACCGGCTGCGAGATCGGCGACGAAATCGATACGCGATTGCTCCGGCGCATGACGCATTTCGCAGAATTCGCTCGCTCGCCTTTGCGAGGCTTCGGCCTTAAACGAAATCGCGCGCGTGAAGATGCGCCCATCGACCTCGGGCAGCACGACGTTCATCGCGAGATCGGCGCCATTGGCGCCGCGCATAGAAGACGCCCAGGCTTCGCGGGTCACGGTCGCGAGCGCAACCTGCAACACAGGAGCGTCAGCGCGATCCAGCACGCAACCATTGGCGCCGCGCGCGGAAAAAGATGTCGCATTGATGATGACGTCCGGATGAAACTCATCCAACGCCAAACTGATCGCCTCTTCGCTTTTTGGCTCTTTCAGGCTTGCGACAAACATCGCCTCCACCGCAAAGCCGCGTTCGGCGAGAGCGTCGGCGAGCGCGACGACCGGCGCAATATCGGCTGCAAGCCACGCCGAGCGGTAAAAGACGATGAAGGCCCGCAGCGCCTTTTCGCTCGCGGCGCGGCAAGCGTCCGCGCAGCGTCCTGCGCTCGCGACGGGCGAACTTTCACGCCAGGGCGAAGGCGAGCCCGCGAGCGTCGCGGCAAAACCCAAAAAGGATTTGATATTGTCCGGTCCGCCGTCCTGAAAGAACGACCAGATCCGACGCAACTCCGGCTCATTAAGCGTCGACGCCTGATCGAGCCGCGCATCGCCATGAACGTCGCCCGGAACAATCGCCAGCGAAAATCCGTCACGCCTTGCGGCGGCCTCCAGCTGCTCGACGCCATAGGCCCAATAATCCTTGCCGCCGAGCAGGCGAACGACGACGAGGCGCGCATGACGCGCGACCTGCTCAATATAGAGATCGACTGAATAGGGATGCTTCAATTGCGCGAGCGACGCGCAACGAAGGCTTGGGCCGCTGGCGCCTGCCTGCTCATGCAGGCGCGAGACAAGGCTCAATTCAGAGTCGGAGAAAGACAGAAAAACGATGTCGGCAGGCGTTTGCCGCAGGTCCACCGCCGCGCCGGCGTCGTCGAGACCATGAAGATCGCGGGCGAGCAGATGCATGAGCGCGCCTAAGGACTTCTCAGCATGGCGGTCACGCTTTCGCGATTGAGGCCTTTCTCGCCGATCACCACAAGGCGGCTGGCGCGCGCTTCGCCTGGCTTCCACGGCCGGTCGTACTGATGCTGAAAACGGGTACCCACTCCCTGCACGAGAAGACGCATCGGCTTGTCTATGATTTCCACGAAGCCTTTCATTCGCAACACGTCGTGCTTTGAGGCGACCTGCGCGAGCTTCTCGACGAGCGCGGAAGGGTCCTGCTCCGGCGTAAGTTCGACAACGAAACTTTCGAAGTCTTCGTGGTCGTGCTCTTCTTCCGTATCGTGATGCGACGGACGATTATGGAGATCGTTCTCCGCCGCAGACGCAAGACCGAGCAGGATGCGCGCATCGACGCCGCCATTGCGCGCGCGCACGATTTTCACGGCCCGCGACGCCGCGGATCTGATTTGCGCGGAGACTTGCGCCTCTTCGATTTCGCTCAAGAGATCGGTCTTGTTCAAAATAATGAGGTCCGCGCAGGCGATCTGGTCCTCGAACACTTCCTCCAAAGGATTGTCGTGATCGATCGTCAGCGTCTCGGCGCGCTCTTGCGCAATCGCGTCGAGATCATCCGCGAAGCGCCCTTCCGATACGGCCTTGCCGTCGATCACGGCGATAACGCCATCCACTGTCAGACGTGAGCGGATCGCCGGCCAGTCGAAGGCTTTGACCAGAGGCTTCGGCAAAGCGAGGCCCGACGTTTCGATGATGATGTGTTCGGGCGGATTTTCATGCGCCAGAAGAGCCTCGATGGCCGGCGCGAAATCCTCGGCCACCGTGCAGCACAAGCAGCCATTGGCGAGTTCGACGATGTTTTCGTCAGGGCAATTGTCGACGCCGCAGGCCCGCAGAATGTCCCCGTCGACGCCGACGTCGCCAAACTCATTGATGATGAGAGCAAGGCGCCTGTCGCGCACATTTTCGAGAATGCCGCGGATGAGCGTCGTCTTGCCGGCGCCAAGGAAGCCGGTGACGATGGTCGCGGGAATTTTCGTCGTCACGCTCATTCAATTCACATTCGGTTGGGCGGCGGCCAAATCGCGCTCGGCGAAAAGGCGCCACAGAACGCCGACAAGCAGCGCCGCCAAAATCCAGGTCAGCGCATGCAGCGTAAGAGACGCGGCGGCGAAGCGCGCGGCAAGTTCCGCCGGAACCGTGCTTTCGGGCGTCGCCGGTTGAGGAGCGCCGACGATATGCGGCGCGACGATCATCACGAGGCCCGCAAGCTTTGCGAACAGCGGTTCGAGACGAAGTAAGGCGTAGAGCCCCCCGCCCGTCAGAGCGGCGGTGGAAAGCCACCAGAGTTGGCGCCCGACGAGATCCGTCTCGGCGGCGCCCGGCAATTGCGGAGCGAGGCCCAGCCCCGTCGCGAGCCCGGTCGCCAGAAAGGCGCAAACGCCCCAACTCATCGCGCGCTTGGGCTCGATCGGCTCATTCGCGGCGAGAAGCAGGGCAAGCAGGATGAAGGCGTAGCCGACTGTCGTCGCCACGGTCGCAATGCTTGTCGCCGCCGTGCGCTCGAATCCCTCGGCCGGCTCCCAGGCCGGAGCCTCGGGCGCCGCTGCGGTTTCATGATTATGCTGCGCTGTCTCGTAAACCTCCGCCGCGCGTATGAGCGGCGTCGTCGTGACATGTTGCAGAGCCGCTATCGCAAGCCCCGCGATCAGCCCGGCCAGGAGACCGACCATCAAGACGCGCGAAAGCACGCGCTCGGTCACTGCGCGCTTAATGGCACGGGAAAGAAAGCGTGTGGCGGGTGTCGTGCGCGGCGTTATGCACCGCCTCGGGATAGGCGAAGCCCGCGAGAAACACGAGCAATGCGCCCAGTGTGAAGGTCACGAGCGAAGCCTTCAGCGCCTCGCTGCGGGACAGCGCGAGGGGTTTCGTCTGCGGGTTGGCGGAAAGGAATCGTGCGGTCATGATCGTCTCCCTGCCGCCCCACCGGCGGCGATACGCTCCAAAACGGCGACACACGTCGCTCTTTTGACGGCAGGTCTCCTGGCTTCCGGCTCTAACGGTCACGCCGCCTTCCCAGGCTCAGCCCAGTGGCTCTTGGCGCAATCTTGCCGTTTACAGTTGCGGGGGCAGCCGCGGGATTGGAAAAAAACCTCACCGCGTTCCCTTTTCGCCTTCTTGCGAAGGACCGTCGCCTGCAGTCATAAGCTCCCCTTCAGGCTCCGTCAAACGGGCGGCAAAGAGAAACGGCTCAGTCCATGGCGAATGAAAGCACCCTGCCCTCCGCGGATGAAGCCGCTCGCCGGCATCGCGAGAAGATGGAAAAGCGAAAGGCCGTCCAGGACGCCGAAGTTGCGGGCAAAACCATCGCGCAAAAGGGCCTGCTGATGGTCCACACGGGCGCGGGCAAGGGCAAGTCCACGGCGGCCTTCGGCTTGGCTTTGCGCGCCCTTGGCGCGGGATGGAAAGTCGGCGTTGTGCAGTTCGGCAAAGGCGGATGGCGAACGGGCGAGCGAAATATGCTTGAAAAGCTCGCCACTGAGGGCGGACTCATCTCATGGCATACGCTCGGCGAGGGTTTCACCTGGGAGACGCAGGATCGGGCGCGCGATGAAGCCGCGGCTCGCCGCGCCTGGGAGAAGGCGGTCGAGCTGATGAACGATCCGGAAACGCGCCTTGTCGTGCTCGATGAACTCAACATCGCATTGCGTTACGAGCATTTGCCGCTCGCTGAAGTCGTCGCGACGTTGAGAGAGCGCAGGCCTGATCTTCATGTCGTCGTGACCGGCCGCAACGCAAAACCCGAAATGATCGAAGCCGCCGATCTCGTCACGGAGATGACGCTCGTCAAGCATCATTTCGCGGCGGGCGTTAAGGCGCAGGAAGGAATCGAGTTCTGATCAGCCCGACGTTACCGCGTCAGCGAGCAGCTTCATGTTCAGCGCGATGATGACCACGGCGATCACCGCGGCGATAATCGTCGTGCGTCGAGGGGCGACGAGCTCTCCCATGAATTGACGCGAAGCCGTGAAGGCGACGAGAGGAACGATCGCAAAGGGAAGCGTGATGCTGAGCACCACCTGACTCGCGACAAGCAACTGACTCGTCGCCTGTTCGCCGGCGTAAAGCGTCACGACGACCGCCGGAATGATCGCGATCGAACGCGTCAGCAGCCGGCGCAATGTCGGCCTCATGCGGATATGGACGAATCCCTCCATCACAATCTGGCCGGCGAGAGTCGCCGTCACGGTCGAGTTCAAACCGCACGCGATCAGGGCGACCGCAAACAAAGTCGCAGCCATCGGCTGGCCAAGCAGTGGAGCGATCAAGCGATGCGCTTCGCCAAGCTCGGCGACTTCCGTATGTCCGGTTGTGTGGAACGCAGCGGCGGCCAATACGAGAATGGCGCCGTTGATGAGCAAAGCGAAGAAAAGAGCCAGCGTGCTGTCGATCACGGCGAAACGAATCGCTTCGCGTTTATTCTCGAGCGATGAGCCAATGGCGCGAGTCTGCACGACATAAGAATGCAGAAACAAATTATGCGGCATCACGGTCGCGCCGAGAATGCCCAATCCCAGATACAACATCTCGGGATCGCTCACGAATTGGCTCGTCGGCACGAGTCCGCGCACGACCTCGGCCATGTCGGGATGGGCCATCACGAGCTGCGCCGTGAAGGAAAAGGCGATGATCCCGAGCAGCGCGATGACGAAAAGTTCGATCTTGCGGAAGCCCGCGCGTTCGAATGCGAGCACTAGAAACGTATCGAGCAGAGTGACGACGACGCCAATCGTCAGCGGTAGCTTAAAGAGCAGTTGCAGGCCGATCGCCGTGCCGATGACTTCGGCGAGATCGGTGGCGAAAATGCCGGCTTCCGCCAAAATCCAAAGCCCGAAGACAACCGGACGCGAGAACCGCTCTCGGCAGGCCTGCGCGAGGTCGAAACCCGAGCCAAGGCCCAGACGCGCTGCGAGCGATTGAAGAACGATGGCCATAAGGCTCGAAAGCACTGCGACAAACAGCAGCGCAGTTCCGAATTTCGAGCCGCCCGCGAGCGCAGTCGCCCAATTGCCGGGGTCCATATATCCGGTCGCGACGAGATAGCCGGGACCCAAAAAAATGAACAGACGCCGGAAAAACGCGCCGCCCGCCGGCACATGAATGGACGCGCGCAGGTCCCCGCTCCCGGGAACGAAAGGCTGCGACGCTTGTGGCGCGGCGGAGGTCTGCAAAGGGCGGCTCCGATCGAAGGCTAATGGATTGTCTACCATCGGACGCGAATGGCCCGCAATGTCGTAAGATAAGCCTTAGACGGCGGACCGCTAGTCAGATTGGCGCTCGAATTATGAGCGGACATAGCATCTCTTTGGCCTGCGAGCCGCTTCTGATGAACGAAGATTACAGTTTTACGTCGCGCGACAGGATACGGCGCAGCAGGGGCGCAAGTCCTTCCGGAAAAATCAATTCATGCGAAGCGGTGATGTCGTCTTCACTCCACCATCTCCATTCCACGATGTCGCGTTGTTCAAGAACGCTTAAGCCATCGGGCGTCAGCGTGAAATCTGCGACGCGAATGAGATAGTAACGCTCCACGGAGTGGACCCAGGCGTCACGTAATTGCATCGGATATTCGCGTGTCGCCACAACCTCGCCGAGATCGACGTTCTTAAGCCCGGTCTCCTCCTGAAGTTCGCGGCGAGCAGCCTGTTCGAAAGTTTCTCCGTTTTTTAATGCGCCACCCGGAGTCGCCCAAAAATGCGAATGTCCGAGCGTTTCGAAATGCGGCGCGAGACGGCTCGAATATCGAAATAGCAACACCTCATCGCGCTCGTTCAGGAGCAGCAGGCGAGATGCTTCGCGACGCGACATGGGCGCGCCATCATAGGGCGTCGGCGCCGACCGTGTGTCGTGAGCCCAATTCAGAATCGACCAAGCGCCGCCTTCATAGGCGATCCAATTGGGCGCAGCGTTGATGATGGGCTCCTCACGATGCGCATCGAGCGGCTTGCCGGTCGCGAGACGATAAGCGATGTCGAGCACGCCGGCATGCGCGACGATGAGCAACGTTTCGCCTTCGTGAGCCTGTGCGATCTGCGTCAGCACGGATGTCACGCGTTCGGCGAAAGCCGTCAGGCCTTCGCCTTCGGGAATGACGAAATCAAGTCGACGCGAACGATATTGTCCATGCTCACGCGGATAGGCCGCCTTGATCTCCCTATGCGTGAATCCCTCCCAGGCGCCGTCGCGTTTTTCTCGCAGAAGCGGATTGATTTCGATCGGCAAGCCGCGCGCTTTCGCAAGAGGCTCGGCCGTTTGCAGCGCGCGCTTCAAATCGCTGCTGTAGATGTGATCGAATCGCTCTGCTGCGAGTTCCCGCGTGAGAGTGGCGGCCTGCGATCGCCCTCGAGCGTTGAGTGAAATGTCCAACTGGCCCTGAAAGCGCTGCTCGAGGTTCCAATTGGTTTCGCCGTGGCGAACAAGACATATGCGCGTGCGCTTCATATCCGGCGTCATTCAATTCTTGCAATTCTCGCGCTCGCGATGAGACGCAAAGCAACTGTCATCGAGTTGGATATGGCTCGTTTGCTTTAGCGCGGCAAGCGTTATCGGATAACCGTCAATGCTTGGCGCCAGTCGAAAATTCCCCGGCTCGCAGGCGGGCAGGCAATTGTTCGGCGAAATTCGCGACACATTCTTCGCCATAGCTCGCGACGAGTTCGCGCAGCGCCGCGAACAAGGCCGCATGGGCGAAGGAATCGCTCTCAATCCCGGCGAGGATCGCCTCCGCGAAGGCTTCGGTCACGAAGGCGAGGGCCGCCTGACGTTGTTCGGCGGCGATGGAGTCGTCGTCGAGTGAGTGGGACGGGAATTGCATCATTCCGTTACATTAGACAACCGGACCGCCTCGCGCGAGGCGGCTCTTGCCGAAAGGTTAACAGCCACGCATGAGACCTTTACGGATTTCCGTATCGGTAGGTGATGTCGTGCGTAAGATGCGATCCTTCGTCGAGATAGCGCGATATCGCCAGGCGCGCATTGGGCGTGCACTCGTGATAGGTCATCTCGTAACCGCGAAATCCGCGGTTGAATGCGCTTGTCAGTCTTTGACGCCGCGACCCTGATTTTGCCTCCGCTTCGAGCAGAGTCGACATTTTCGTGCGCCATTCATTTCCGTCATTGTCCCCACAAAGGTCGCGAAGAAAGGACAAGGCGCCGAAGAATCTCGGCGAGCCGCGTCATTTGCGGCTCATACGGAGGCGGCGGCGCCTCCGCTGCATCCGGTTCGCCGGGTTTCGCCGGCTGTTGGCCCTTGTGCGCATCGCGGTTTCGTTTCGCGTCGTCGCGTTTTGGTCTCGGCCTGGGGGGCGCTCGCTCGCGCATGACCGGCGCGCGTCGTAGCTCGGGCCCAGGCCCAAACAGATCGAACGGCCATTGCGCCCATGCGGGCGAGGCGGCGTCGACGCCCACCATAAAAGAAAGGATCGCCGCGACGGCTTTCGCAACACGCTTCGTCGTTTGGCGTGGATCGATTGTCATGGATACAGCCGCTCCCTGGTCCATGGGTCTCTCGCGCCGGCGCGCGAAAATTTGACGCGATCATGCAGGCGAAATGCGCGGTCGGCCCAGAATTCAAAGGCTAATGGAATGATGCGATAGCCCCGCCAATACTCGGGTCTCGGGATTTCGCCAACCCCGAATTTCAGCGCAAATTGCGCCGCCGCCTTCTCCAACGCAAATCGACTTTCCAGCGGCCGTGACTGTTTACTGGCCCAGGCGCCAATACGGCTGTCTCGCGGCCGGCTGGCGAAGTAAGCGTCGGACTCCGCGTCGCTCACCAATTCGACCAAGCCCCGCACCCGCACTTGCCGACGTAGCGACTTCCAATGGAACAACGCCGCAGCCTTCATATTTTGCGCCAGTTGACGTCCCTTCGCGCTTTCGCCATTGCTGTAGAACACGAAACCGTTTTCGTCCCAGTTTTTTAAGAGGACCATTCTAACGTCTGGCAGGCCGTCGGCGTCGACAGTCGCGACCGCCATCGCCTCCGGGTCGTTCGGCTCTTTGGCCTGCGCCTGATCGAACCATTCGCCAAACAGCGTAAAGGGTTCAAGCGCCTGGTCGAAGTCACCGGGTGTTAACGCATTCACGAGACAATCCTTCGGCCGTCGATGGCGGCCTGGCTTAACGTTATCAGGGCAGCGCCTTGCGTTTTTGGTTACTGAGACATAACGCCGCCGACGCAAATCCTCAAACTTCGCTTCCGCTCGCCAAAGTTTTGTCGACGGCGGGGGTCGCAGTTTGGCTTGGAGGATGCTCGATGGCGCTTCCTCCTTCGGCGACGTCGCCGGCGTTGTGGGGCGGCAGTGCGAAAGAGGACGTCACCAACGTCATCCCCCGCGCCCAGCTCTCGCACACTCTCGATCAGGAAGACTGGCGCCGCGCGAACGCCGCCATGGGCACAGCCCTCGATCCGCAAGGCGACGGCTCTACGGTGAATTGGGACAATCCGCAAACCAACGCCAAAGGGTCCTTCACCCCCGTCGGCCAAGCCTATCCTAATAACGGGAAAGTCTGCCGCGCCTTCGTCGCCGAAATAGGGACGAAGGATTCGCACGAAAGTCTTCAAGGAACAGCCTGTCGGGAAAAAGCCGCCGAGTGGGCTCTTTTGGACGTTAAACCCTGGAAAAAGAGCTGATCGCGGATAAGTTTGCCGCAAGGGACGCAGATTTCGTTCGGCGCGTCCCGCTTGCGCTGCGCCTTCTCTTTTCCCAAATAGGGTGACAGACATGCGCCTCCGCGCCGTTTCGGGCGGATTCGCCGATGGGCTTTAGGAACACATGCGCGATCCATATGAGGTTCTAGGCGTCGCTAAATCGGCGTCTGCGGGGGAGATCAAAAAGGCGTTTCGCCACCTCGCCAAGAAATACCATCCAGATCACAATAAAACCGACCCGAAGGCCAAAGAGAAATTCGCCGAGGTCAACTCGGCCTATGAGATCGTCGGCGACGCAGAGAAAAAAGCGCAATTCGACCGAGGCGAGATTGGCGCCGACGGAAAGCCCCGCTTTACGGGCTTCGAGGGATTTGGCGCCGGAGCCGGCGGCCCGGGAGGCTTTACGCGCGCGAACCGCGGTCCCGGCGGAGCCGAGCATTTCGAGTTTCATTTCGGAGGCGGCGGCCCTGGGGGAATTGATCCGTCCGATATCTTCGCCGACCTGTTCTCTGGCGCGAAGCGAGGCCGCGCGAGCGCGGCTCCAAAGCATGGCGAGGATGTGGTCGCCACCGCGACGGTGCCACTTGAGACCATCGTGCGCGGCGGCCACGCGCGGGTCTTCCTGCCCACGGGGCGCGCGCTGGATGTCAACATTCCGCCGGGCGTCGAAGAAGGCAAACAGATCAGACTACGCGGTCAGGGCCAATCCGGGCCGATAGGCGGCGAACCCGGCGATGCGCTGATCACCATAAAGATCGCCCCTCACCCTTTTTTTCAGGTGGCGGGGCGCGACCTGAAGCTTGACCTTCCGGTCACGCTCTATGAGGCGACGCTCGGCGCCAAAATCCCCGCGCCGACGCTCGAGGGTAAGGTCGAACTGTCGATTCCCGCGGGCTCGAACTCCGGGCGGGTCCTTCGCCTGCGCGGCAAAGGTCTGCCCGCCTCCGACGGCAAGCCCGCCGGCGATCTCTACGCCACGTTGAAGATCGTGCTGCCCGACAGCGGAGATCCGGAGTTTCGCGAGCTCATGGAAAAGTGGAGCAAGACGCGCCCGTATGATCCCCGCAAGGGGATGACCTAAGCCTCAACGGCGTTGATCGACGCCTGAAGCTGGGCGTTGCGGCACGAGAACCTCTCCGGCGGCGCGCTCAGCCGCCGTTTGCATTTCCTCCGACTGCAACGGCCCGATCAAAACGAAATCGAGGCCGGCGGCCCGCCATTCGATCGCCGTGAGCCCGGCCGTGGCGCGAGGCGGCGCCGATGGCGATCCGGCCATGCCGATCGGTTCAAAATAGAGGGCGACGCGCGCGCCTGCAGCCGTCTCATACAGCAGGAAACCCGCGGCGGAGGCGGCGCCGGGCGTCAATCGTCCCCCCAAGAGCCGCAGACCACTGGACGAAAGATCGGGAATTCGCGCCAATCCGGTGCGGTCGCGGAGCCACACGCCAAGCTCGCTCAATCGGTCGGAGCCGATTTCCACCGGCCGCGCGTCGCGAGCGTAGGTGAGATAAGTCAAATCCGCGCGCATGACGAAGCCCGCGGAGGGCACGATCACCTCGGCCCTCTGCGGCTGGGTCGCGGACCCATTGAAAACGACAAAGGCCGCCGCCGCGACGAACAGCCCGACAAGGCCGGTCATCAGCCAGGACAGAATTGTTCTTTGGCGATTTCTGCGCAGTCCGTCCAGGCGGCGGGTCGCGCGCGTCGCGCCGCTCGGCCGGCCCCAATGAATGACGCCCGTCTCAATGGCCCCGTGTCCGGGCGCGGGCGGCGCATTCGAACGCGCGCCTTGGGCGCCGCCGGAGCGCATCACTGCGGGCAAAGGCTCCTGCGCGACATGCGCGAAAGCCGCGCGCAACGCCGCATTCTGCCGCCGCCAGCCTTCGACGAGAGAGGCTTTCTCGGGATGCTGGACCAGTCGGTCCTCGACCGCTCTACGCCGCTCTGAGTTCGAGCTCGCCGTCGACGAAGGCGTGAAGGTCAAAATCGTCGCCATTCGCGCCGTTCGCCATTTGGCGCAGCCTATTTGATGACGCGCAGATGGAGCGGCGCTCGGCGCGCTCCATCTGAGGGCGCGGACGGCTGATTGTCGAAGGCCGCCAATCTGGCGCGCGCCCGCATCAATCGGCTCACGAGGATGTCGCGATCGACGCCAAGAACTCGTGCGGCCGCGTCATAATCGAACCCTTCGAGCACGACCAGCAACAAGGCCTCCCTGTCCTCGAACCGCAAATCAGCGAGGCCATGGACAATAACGGGGTGACGCAGCGACGGCCCAACAGAGGTCGCCGCGCGCAATTTCCGCTCGGCGACGCGGGTTAAGGCGGCGTAGAGACGCATCCGAAGATGCGCGGGCTCTGTCGAAAATTCCGCGTCCGAGTTCTCGGATTCATGCGTCGCGCGCACCGACTGCAGCGCCTCCAGCACAAGGTCATCGGCGACGCTCGGCGTTTCCCCGGCCGAAAGCGCACGCGCGTAACGCCGTAGTCCCGGCGCCAACGCTTCGAGCGTTCCGCGAAAATCCTTTAGTTGCGCCATGTTCGGCCCGGTCGCCCGCCGGCGTCTGATTTTTTTGCCGGCCTCGCTAGTTTCCTCGATGAATTGTAGGACAGTTGCGTGCGATTGACTATCTCCGCTCCCTGCGATTTATGTCTTTTTCGCTCGGAGCATGGGAGCGCGCCGCGAAACGCCCGTTTCGCCCCTTGCGCGCCTCGGTCTTCGCTATTGCAACATAGTTGCGCAGCCCTTAAACGGCGCTTTCACGCAGAGCGCCGGGGCGACTGGCCGCATCCGCGCCATCATACGGATATTCATTACATGACGGACCAAGGATCGACGTCTAACCGCTCGCATCTCAGCAACGTTCTCAAGGGCAAACGCGGCCTTGTTTTCGGCGTGGCGAACAACAAGTCGATCGCATGGGGCATCGCCAAGGCCTGCGCCGACGCCGGCGCCGAACTCGCCCTCACCTATCAGGTCGAAGCGCTTGAAAAACGGGTGCGTCCCCTGGCTCAGGAGCTCGGCGCCCATGTCGTCGGCCAATGCGACGTCACCGACACGGCCTCAGTCGACGCCGTATTCGCGGCGGTCGAAAAGCTTTGGGGCAAGATCGATTTCGTCGTGCATTGCCTCGCCTTCTCGGACAAAGATCAACTGACCGGGCGCTATGTCGACACGACTGTGGAGAACTTCCGGCAGTCGCTCGATATCTCCTGTTATTCCTTTACGGCCCTCGCCCAGCGCGCGGAAAAACTGATGACCGACGGCGGTTCGCTGCTGACGCTCACCTATTACGGCGCCGAAAAATGGATGCCGCATTACAATGTGATGGGCGTCGCCAAAGCCGCTCTCGAAGCCTCCGTGCGCTATCTCGCGGCCGATCTCGGCGTGAAGAACATCCGCGTGAATGCGATTTCCGCCGGACCCATCAAGACTTTGGCCGCCTCCGGCATTGGCGACTTCCGCTACATTCTGCGCTGGAACGAATATAATTCGCCGCTGCGTCGCGTCGTGACGATCGAGGAAGTTGGAGAGACAGCCGTCTATCTGTTGTCGCCGATGGCGCGCGGGGTCTCGGGCGAGATTTTGCACGTCGACGCGGGCTATCATGTCGTCGGCATGATGAATCCCTCGGCCGCGCCAAAAATGGCCGACCTGCTGGCGCTTCTGCCGCAGGAGAAATGACGACGACTGCGCTCTCTCGCCGCAAAAAAGCGTAGCGCTCAAAACTGCGGCGAGGGCGCCAGCATCATTGCGGCGAGTCCGGTTATGATCGCCAAAGCCGAGACCAGAGCAAGCCGCCGTCCGAACGCCGCGCCGCCGCCATACCATCCAAGCGCGGCCTTCGACGCGGTATTCACCGCGACTGCGATGGCGATCGTTCTTGCGCCGACCTCCGCGTTCAGCCCTTCGCGCGCGAGCCGCGCCGTCGAGAGCGTTATGGCGTCGACGTCGGCGACGCCCGACATCGCCGCAAGCCCATATAATCCTGCGTCGCCGGAAAGATTTGTCGCGATCTTTGCGACCACCATCACAATTGTCAGCAAGAGTCCGAATTTCAACACCGTGACGAGATCAAGCGGATTTTTGAGTTGTAGGCTCTCGCCGCCCTTCGTCTCGGAAATCGCTCGAAACATCCAGAAGAGTCCCGCGCCCGCCAGCACGAGGCGTCGCGGATATAAGCGGCGCCAGCAAGGGGCTGAACAAAGCAAAATCGATCAGCGCAACAATGACGAGGACTCGCAACATCATCGTCGCATTGGAGAACAGCACCCCCGCCGTGAGCAATCGCGTCTGTTGCGGATGTTCGCGCGCCAGATTGGACATGGTCACCGTCGCCGCCGTCGAAGACGTAAGCCCTCCGATCAGTCCGGCGATGGCGATGCCGCTTTTATCGCCTGCTACTTTGACGGCGACATAGCCGAAGAAGGAAATAGCCGCGATGAGAATCGTGAAGAGCCAGATCTCGAAAGGGTCGATGGCCTGCCACGGATCGATCGTACGATGAGGAAGCAATGGCGGCAAAATGAAAGCCATCGCGAGCAGCACAATGCCCGAGCGCAATTCTGGCCACGTCAGACGCGCCACCCATGTGTGAAGGAAAACCTTCAACGCGAGCAGGCCTGTCGCCGTTACGCCGACCGCAGCCGCAACTTCAATGTCTCCGATCATTGCATATGCGCCGAGCGCGAAAGTCAGCATCGCCGCCACGACGGTGGTGGCGCCAAACGTCTCGTCATGGGAAATTTCACGGAAGCGAAAGAGAATGACGGCGGCGCCGAAGATAACGAAAGCGAGCCCCAGCGCGATCGAGCCTTCGCCGCCAAATCGCTGCGCAATGGCGCCCCACATGGCCCCCAAAAGCGCAGACAATGCATGTGTTCTGAGGCCGGCGGCGCGCTCGCCCTCAGGCTCGCCGCGCGACTGCCAACCGCGTTCAATGCCGATCAGCAGGCCAATTGCGAGTGCGACCGAAAGCCGTTGGAACAGTTCGAGCGTTTCCACCTCGGCCTCATACGCCGACTGGTCGCCCCGCCATTGCGACGAGAAGCTCACCCTCGCCCAACAGTCGCTTTCCGACGCGCTTGGCGTCCGCCATCGTCACGGCGTCAATTTTAGAATTGCGCTCGTCGAGATAGCTTGGGTCCAACTCATCGAGCTGCATATTGACGAGCTGGCTCGCGATTTTGGTCGAGGTGTCGAAACGCAACGCATAAGAGCCCGTCAGATACTTCTTCGCCTTATCGAGTTCGTCTTCAGTCGGACCCTCATGCGCGAGTTCCTTGAACTGCTGCTCGATCACTTCCAAGGATTCGACCGCGCGCTCATTCTTTGTCGACGTGCCGCCAAGCAACATCGGACATTGGTCATATTCGTTGAGTTGCGAATACACCGAATACGCCAGCCCCCGCTTCTCGCGCACTTCGCGAAACAACCGCGCCGTGAAGATGCCGCCGCCGAGAATATGATTCACCACCATTGCCGCAAAATGATCGGGGTCCTTGCGCGCAACGCCATTGCGCCCGAAGCGCATGGTCGTTTGGGGAACATCGAGATCGACAATCTTGCGCGCGCCAAGACCGTGGATCGATATGGGCGGTACGGGTTCGCGCCTGCTTTGCGCAGGCCATCCGGCAAAAACCTCGTCAAGGTGCGCCGACAAGCTTGCCGCGTCGATCGCGCCGACGACGGCTATTTTCAAATCGCTGCGAGCGAACAATTGGCTGCGTATGGCGTCCAGATCATCGCGCGTCAGCGCTTCGATCGTGTTGAGTTCGCCTCGCACGGGGCGGCCATAAGGATGGTCCGGAAAAGCCGCCTCGCGAAAAGCCTTCGCCACCATGGCGTCGGGATCGTTTGCGTCCCGCTTCAACCCAGCCGCCAGTTGCGAACGCACGCGTTCGATCGAACTCTTGATCCAATCGAGCGTCATTGACTGCAAGCTTCAACAGTTCGAACGCCTTGTCCGTATTGCGCGCAAGCGTCTGCAAATGACCCGAGATCGAATCGCGATCGGCGGAAAATCCAATATGCAGGGCGAGATCGTCGATGACTCGATGGAAGGCGCGGGCGTCATAAGGACCGGCGCCCTCGTCCAGCAATCCGGCCAGCATCGTGCTCAGTCCGGCTTTTCCCGCCGGGTCGTTCGCCGCTCCGCCGCGCACGGCGAATTCCAGAGCGACGAGCGGCACTGCGTAGCTCTCGACGAGCCAGACGTTTATCCCTCCGGGCGTCGTCAAGCGCTGGACATTCTCGGCGCGAGAGCGAACGGGCTGGGCGGTCGTATGAAGAGTCATCGAAAATCCAATCTTAGAGGCGAGCGTTCACGACGGGAATTTTGAAGTTATTCCGCCGCCTGCTGCTCAACGGGCTCTTTGGGAACGAGGAATCCCGTCACCGCGCGACGGCCGTCGAGCCATTTGCGCGCGGCGGCCTGCACTTGTTCCGCCGTGACGGCGTCGATGCGATCAGGCCACGCGGCGACGTCCTCCACGCTGAGGCCGGTTGCAAGGGACTCGCCATACCAGCGCGCGAGCGAGACCTGACTATCCTGCGCATAGACGGCATCCGCAATGAGCCGTGTCTTGGCTCGCTGGAGCGCTTCCGGATTGAGCTTCGTCGCCGTAAAGCGTTCGATCACGCGTTCAATTTCCGCATCGAGTTCGGCGAGATCAACGCCCGGGGCCGGCGTCGCGTAAACCCAGAAACGCGTATCGTCGAGCGCCGAACCCATGTAATAGGCGCCGGCCGCGACGGCGAGCTTGTCCTCGACGACGAGCGTTTCATAAAGAACGCTCGCCGGGCCGCCCCCAAGCACATGCGCCAGAACCTCAAGCGCTTCCGCCTCTCCCGGCGCAGCGGTCTTGTACGACGGCGTTAGAAACACGCGTTCATGCGCGGGCTGTTCGACTCGCTCGTCCGCAAGCGTCACGAGACGATGCGCACGCGGTTGCGGCTCCTGCGGACGTCGGCGGCGCGGCGCTTCCGCGCGCGCGGGAATGCGACCATAGGTTTCCTTTGCAAGACGCTCCACGGTCTCCGCATCGACGTCGCCCGCAACGATCAGGATTGCGTTTTCGGGCGTATAAAAGCGCTGATAGTAATTGAGCGCATCTTCACGATGCAGGTCTTCGATCTCGTGATGCCAGCCGATGATCGGAGTTCCATACGGGTGGTGTGAAAAGAGCGCCGCCTGCACGGCTTCGTCGAGTTGCGCGGCGGGATCGTTGTCGGTGCGCATGCGGCGCTCCTCGAGCACCACATCGCGCTCGGGCGTCACCACCTCGTCTGTCAGGACGAGATTCGTCATCCGATCGGCTTCGAACTCCATCAATGTGCGGAGATGCTCTTTGCCGATGCGCTGAAAGTAGGCGGTGAAATCGTAACTCGTAAAGGCGTTCTCCTGTCCGCCAAGATCGGAGACGAGATTTGAGAATTCGCCCTGCGGATGCTGCGTCGTTCCCTTGAACATCAGATGTTCGAGGAAATGCGCAATGCCGGACTTGCCCTGTGGATCGTCCGCGGCGCCGTTCTTGTACCAAATCATGTGAGTGACGACCGGCGTGCGATTGTCGGGAATGACGACAATCTCCATGCCATTGTCCAATCGCAAATGCGTAATATTCGACGATCCGCGCGCGCCAGAGGCCGCTGCGCCCGAGGTGAGCGTGACTGATGCCGTCGCCGGCGTATGTTTGGACATTGATCGCCTTTCCCGCAGCCCTGCCGCTTAAATCGAATAGCTCCAGCCTATATAGGCTGGAACTTTCGCGATGTCAGGCCTGGAGAAAGCGACGACGCGCGTTGCTGATGAGAAAAGAGAAGACCTAGTTTCCGATCACCTTGCCCGCCTGCTGGCGGATATAGGCGAGCGGGTTGGACCAGTCTTCCTTTTCCTGGGGATCGAACGTCGCCTTCACGTCTTTCGTGGCGTGGCGATACCCGCGCGGCGGCTCGGTGAGAAATTTGCGATCCGGCTCCTCGCCTGCCTTGGCGGAAAACCTGTTTTCGGAAATTCCAGCTTTCGCCTGTTCCGGCGTCATGAGAAGGCACTCGCGACGGTTGCTGTTGAGACATTCACTGTCTCCCGCCTTGCGCTCGCCGGCTTCGCCGCGGCCGTGGATCATCTCACGCGCCGAAAGCGTTGGATTTTGGTTGAGGCCCGGCTGCGGAGCGGGTTCTCTGGCCGCCGCTGCGGCGTTGCGGCGGCGCACGACCTCCTGATCCGACGGCCAGTCGCCAGGCCTTGTGTCGCCACGCGCCTGCGGCGCCGGCAGGTCTCCGCGATTCGGCGGAAGCACCAGCTTGGGGCGCTCGCGATAATCGATTTTATCGTTGTTTTCTTCGATCGGCACGCCGACAACGCCCATAACCGAAGTGAATGTCGACTGATCGTCATAGGCCAGCGCCGGCCGCGCCGCGCCAAATCCGCCGAAGGCGGAGGCCGCAACGACAACCGCCGCGATGGCGCGATATTGCGAAATCCCCATGCGCTTCATCAGGTCACTCCCAACGATCCGATATTGGTTCAGCCTCCGGCCGTTGCGCTAAGCAATGACGAATTCTTGGCGTTTTGGAGGCGGCCGGGGCGTTCTAGCCTAAAAAGGCGGCCACGGCGAGGCCTTTGCCGCGGGCAACCCGCCTCTAAGCGGTCGAAGGCGTGGACGGCGCGCTTTTGCTGGGCGCGAAACTCTCCAGAAAAAGGAGAGCCACCCCGCAAAAGATCGAGACGTCGGCGAGATTGAAAACATAGTTGGCGAGGGGACCGACGGGCAAGTCGGTATGGAGAAAGAAGAAATCAGCGACAGCCCCATGCGTCAGCCGGTCGGCGACATTGCCAAGCGCTCCGCCGATGATCAGTCCGAGAGCGATTGCGACCAGGGGCCGGCGCGCCCGCCACAACCACAGGGTCAATCCGGCGACGATGCCCAATTGCGCGGCCAGCAGAATGTATCGCGCGGCCTGATCATGGGCGGACAGCAGTGAATAGGAGATGCCGAAATTCCACGACAGGACAATGTCGAGGAAGGGCGTCGCGCGGATCGGTTGGCGCTGGCCGATGTCCAAAACGTAGAGCATGAAAAACTTGTGCGCCTGATCGAGCGTGAAGGCGCCCGCCGCGGAGGCGAAGCCCCAGCGGCGCGGCGACAGAGATGATGGACGCAGATCGGACATTCAGGCGACGGGCCTTTCCTTCTGAGGTGGCACTCGTTTGTCCTCATAGCGTCCCGCGCCAGAAGGCGGCAATGGCCGATGTCGATTTCGAAAGGATCGCGGCTTCCAGGGGGAAGGCGTCGAAACGAGCCGCGTCTTCCAGCTCTCGTAAGGCAATCCCTTGAGGGCGGTGAAACGCCCGCCGCAGCCTTGACAAGCTCTGGGGCGGTCCTTATCTCACGGGCAGCCTATTAGCACTCCCTTCCAATGAGTGCTAATAGGTCTTTCGCTTATCCCTTTGCCGCAGCTCTAAGGGGCTGCCCGGCGCAGAAAAGGAAGAGAACAACATGGCATTTCGTCCCCTGCATGATCGGGTCGTGGTCAAGCGCCTTGAGGGCGAAGAAAAGACCAAGGGCGGCATCATCATTCCTGACACCGCCAAGGAGAAGCCCCAGGAAGGCAAGATCATCGCGGTTGGCCCCGGCGGCCGCGACGAAAACGGCAAGCTTACCCCCCTCGATGTGAAAGACGGCGATCGCGTGCTGTTTGGCAAGTGGTCCGGCACCGAGGTCAAGATCGACGGCGATGACCTGCTGATCATGAAGGAGAGCGACATCCTCGGCATCATCAGCTGAGTGGTCGACAAACCTTAAGAAGAGCGTCTCCCCTTACGGAGTTGAATGACAATGGCTGCTAAAGACGTCCGTTTCTCCACCGACGCGCGCGACCGCATCATGCGCGGCGTCGAAATTCTCAACAATGCTGTGAAGATTACGTTGGGTCCGAAAGGCCGCAACGTGGTCATGGAAAAATCCTTCGGCGCGCCGCGCATCACCAAGGACGGTGTGACCGTCGCCAAGGAAATCGAACTTTCGGATAAGTTCGAGAACCTCGGCGCCCAGCTCGTGCGCGAAGTCGCCTCCAAGCAGAACGACGCCGCCGGCGACGGCACCACCACCGCGACTGTGCTCGCGGCCTCCATCGCCCGCGAGGGCGTCAAGGCCGTCGCCGCTGGCCTCAACCCGATGGATCTGAAGCGCGGCATCGACCTGGCCGTCGAGGCGATCGTGGCCGACCTCAAGAAGCATTCGAAGAAGGTCACGTCGAACGATGAAATCGCGCAGGTCGGCAAGATTTCGGCCAATGGCGACGAGTTCATCGGCCAGGAAATCGCCAAGGCGATGGAGAAGGTCGGCAATGAGGGCGTGATCACGGTCGAAGAGGCGAAGAGCCTCGAAACCGAGACCGACATCGTCGAGGGCATGCAGTTCGATCGCGGCTATCTGTCGCCGTATTTCATCACCAACGCCGAGAAGATGGTCGCCGAACTCGACGAACCGTATATCCTCATCCATGAGAAGAAGCTCTCGACTCTGCAGCCCTTGCTGCCGATCCTCGAGGCGGTCGTTCAGACCGGCAAGCCTCTGCTCATCGTGGCCGAGGATGTCGAGGGTGAGGCGCTCGCCACACTCGTCGTCAACAAGCTGCGCGGCGGCCTGAAGATCGCGGCCGTCAAGGCTCCGGGCTTCGGCGATCGCCGCAAGGCCATGCTGGAGGATATCGCTATCCTCACCGGCGGCCAGATGATCGCGGAAGACCTCGGCATCAAGCTCGAGAACGTCACGCTTCCCCAGCTCGGCCGCGCCAAGCGCGTGCGCATCGAGAAGGAGCACACGACGCTTATCGACGGCGCCGGCGACAAGAAGGACATCGAAGCCCGCATTTCGCAGATCAAGGCGCAGATCGAGGAGACCACCTCGGACTACGACCGCGAAAAGCTGCAGGAGCGTCTCGCCAAACTCGCGGGCGGCGTCGCGGTGATCCGCGTCGGCGGCGCGACGGAAGTCGAGGTCAAGGAGAAGAAGGACCGCGTCGACGATGCGCTCAACGCGACCCGCGCGGCCGTCGAAGAAGGCATCTCGCCCGGCGGCGGCGTCGCCCTGCTGCGCGCAATCGTGGTCCTCGATCACGTCAAGACCTTGAATGCCGATCAGAAGACTGGCGTCGATATCGTCCGCAAGGCGATCCAGGCGCCGGCCCGACAGATCGTCGACAATGCGGGCGCCGACGGCGCCGTCGTCGTGGGCAAGCTGCTCGATTCCAAAGAGTACAGCTACGGCTATGACGCGCAGACGGGCCAGTATTCGGCGATCTCGTGAAGTGCGGCATTATCGATCCGACCAAGGTGGTGCGCACGGCGCTTCAGGACGCGGCGTCCATCGCCGGTCTGATCGTCACCACCGAGGCCACGATCACGGAGCAGCCGAAGAAAGACGCTCCTCCGATGCCCGGCGGCGGCGGCATGGGCGGCATGGACTTCTAAGCCAGACCTCCTGCATCGAGATAATACAATTGGCCCCGGGGAAACCCGGGGCTTTTTGTTGCGAAATTTCCAGCTTCATTTTTTCGTTGCCTCGATCATCTATGGATGAACGGCTCCGTGAAGGCTGCTCATACACGGCAGCGTTGTGCGAAGATTCGACGCCCGATCGTTGCGAGCCCATCGCGGTCCCGTCATTTGTGAAATGCGACCCTGCGCCCCGTTGCAGTGTCGCCATAGCTCGTCTACCATCGCAAAAGGGCTCCTCGAAGAGCCACCGTCGAAAAATTAAGGGGAGACGAAATGGCCAGCAGCGATTACGACACAGCGTCCGCGGGAATGGACGCCGATATGGCGGAGCATGAACGCACATACCGCGGTTTTTTGCTGACGCTCAAACTCTCGGGCGCCGTGACGGCGGTGACGCTCATTCTCATGTATTTTTTCCTCGCCCGCTGATCCTCCTTCCTGACTGACCGAGACAAAGGCGCCAGCAAGATAACGTCGCGAATGCAGTTGCGACGGAAGCGCGCGCCCGCGCAACCGGAGATCGTCAATGCGCATCGCTGTTCTAGCCGAGACCGATAAAACAGAGCCCCGTGTCGCAGCGACTCCCGAAACGGTGAAGAAACTCATGGCGCTCGGCGCCGAAGTGGCGATCCAGTCCGGAGCCGGACTGGCCTCCGGATTTTCGGACGAGGACTACTCCAAAGCCGGCGCCAAAATTGGCGCGAAACCGGGCGAAGTGCTGGCCGGCGCCGACATCGCGCTGCGCGTCCGTCGTCCCTCGCCGAACGAAATCGCCGGCGCGAACCCCGGCGTCGCGGTCATCTCCATCCTCGATCCGTTCGGCAATGAACGGGCGCTTGCCGATCTCGCAAAGGCTGGAGCCACCGCCTTCGCAATGGAGTTCATGCCGCGCATCACCCGCGCGCAGACAATGGACGTTCTGTCCTCGCAGGCGAATATCGCCGGCTATCGCGCCGTGATCGACGCGGCGGCTGAATATTGCCGCGCCATTCCGATGATGATGACCGCCGCCGGCACCGTGCCCGCGGCGAAAATTTTCATCATGGGCGTCGGCGTCGCCGGCTTGCAGGCGATCGCCACGGCGCGCCGTCTGGGCGCCATCGTGTCGGCGACCGACGTGCGCCCGGCGACGAAAGAGCAAGTTGAATCGCTCGGCGCGAAATTCATCGCGGTCGAGAACGAGGAATTCAAACAGGCGGAGACCTCTGGCGGATACGCCAAGGAAATGTCGCAGGAATATCAGGCCGCGCAGGCGGAACTGGTCGCGGCTCACATTTCCAAGCAGGATATCGTCATCACGACCGCGTTGATCCCCGGACGGCCGGCGCCAAAACTCATCTCGGCGCAGATGGCGCGCTCCATGCGCGCGGGTTCGGTCATCATCGATCTTGCGGCGGAGCGCGGCGGCAATTGCGAATTGACGAAGCCCGGCGAAACCGTCGTCGTCGATGGCGTCAAAATCGTCGGCGCGCTCAATCTTGCGGGCCGACTGCCGTCCACCGCCTCCAGTCTCTACGCCAAAAACCTGCTCGCTTTCGTCGAAACGCTGATTTCGAAAGACACGAAGTCGCTCGCAATCAACTGGGACGACGAGCTTGTGAAGGCGACATGCCTGACGCGCGGCGGCGCCGTCATCGATCCACGCTTTCAGAAATAAGCTTCGAGCCAGTCCTATTGGTTCAACGAGAAAGGGCGCTCTCAAATGGCAACCGACTCCACGCAGCAATTGCTCGACAAGGCTCGAGCCGCGGCCGAAGCCACGCGGCACCTCGCCGACACGGCGCAGACTTACGCCGATCAACTCGCTCAAACCGCCGCGGCGGCTGCGGCCCATGGCCTGGGCGGCGGCGCGATCGATCCTTTCGTCTTCCGCCTTGCGATTTTCGCGCTGGCGGTCTTCGTCGGATATTACGTCGTTTGGTCGGTCACTCCGGCGTTGCATACGCCGCTCATGTCCGTCACCAACGCCATTTCATCGGTCATCGTCGTGGGCGCGCTTCTCTCGGTCGGGGTTGAAAGCGCTTCCTCGACTGACAGCGGAGCGGGCTGGGCGCGCTGGCTCGGATTCATCGCGCTTGCCCTCGCCAGCGTGAACATCTTCGGCGGCTTCCTCGTCACCGAACGAATGTTGTCCATGTACAAGAAGAAGGGCTGACGCCATGAGCGGCAATTTCGCGGCCCTGCTCTATCTTGTAGCGGGCGTTCTTTTCATCCTCGCGCTGCGCGGACTCTCCTCACCGGCCACGTCCCGCAAGGGCAATCAATACGGCATGATCGGCATGGCGATCGCGGTCGCCACGACCCTGCTGCTGCGGCTGCCAACCGTCACGGGTTTGATCCTTGTCGTCATCGGCGCCGGACTTGGCGGCAGCGTCGGCGCCTTCGTGGCGAAGCGCATCGAAATGACGAAGATGCCGCAGCTCGTCGCCTTCTTCCACTCGCTCGTCGGTCTCGCCGCCGTGCTCGTGGCGGCCAGCGCGTTTTTCGCCCCGCAAGCCTTCGGCATCGGCTCTCGCGGCAATATCGAAGCGGGCAGCCTCATCGAGATGTCGCTCGGCGCGGCGATCGGCGCGATCACCTTCACGGGCTCCGTCATCGCATTCCTGAAGCTCGACGAGCGCATGACCGGGAAGCCGATCCTGCTGCCGGAACGACACACGATCAACATCGTGCTGGGCGTTGCGCTCTTCGCGCTGATCCTGTTGTTCGCGACGACGGAAAGCGGCGTCTGGCTGTTCCTGCTGGTCCTCGCCTCCTTCACGCTCGGCGTCACGCTGATCATCCCGATTGGCGGCGCCGACATGCCGGTCGTCGTTTCTATGCTCAACTCCTATTCGGGTTGGGCGGCGGCGGGCATCGGCTTCACGCTCGGCAATCTCGCGCTGATCATCACCGGCGCGCTGGTCGGCTCATCGGGCGCGATCCTTTCCTACATCATGTGCAAGGGCATGAATCGCTCCTTCGTCTCCGTCATTCTCGGCGGTTTCGGTGGAGAGACTGCAGGCCCCGCGGGCGCCGTCGAAAAACGCCCGGTCAAGCAGGGCTCGGCGGACGACGCCGCATACATTATGCAAAACGCCGGCAAGGTCATCGTCGTGCCGGGTTACGGCATGGCGGTGGCGCAGGCTCAGCATGCGTTGCGCGAGATGGCGGACCTTCTCAAGAAAGAAGGCGTCGAGGTCAAATATGCGATCCATCCGGTCGCCGGACGCATGCCGGGTCACATGAACGTTCTGCTCGCGGAAGCGAATGTGCCTTATGACGAAGTGTTCGAACTCGAAGACATCAACTCGGAATTCGGACAAGCCGACGTCGCCTTCGTCATCGGCGCGAACGACGTGACCAACCCCGCCGCCAAGACCGATCCCTCATCGGCGATTTACGGCATGCCGATCCTCGACGTCGAGAAGGCGAAGACGGTGCTGTTCTTGAAACGCGGCATGGGATCCGGCTATGCGGGCGTCGAGAACGAACTCTTCTTCCGCAACAACACCATGATGTTGTTCGGCGACGCCAAGAAGACCGTGGAGTTGATCGTCAAGTCGCTCGCGCACTGACACTGTTGAAAGGGACGCTGCTCGTCCGGGCTTTCCTTGAATGGAGAGCCCGGGCGTCTTTTTGTCTTGGTGAGAGGCGCGGACGTTAACCGTCTTCAATCGAACTTCAGCCTAGCCGCCAAGCGCGCGTCATTCCGGGATTCTGTTCATTGTCAAAAATTAAAAAATCCGTTAAGAGACAATTATGTCACAGATGCGGGCCATGCGTTTCGAGTTGCGTGCGATGGTCGCAGTCATCGCCGTTTGCGCCCTCGTCTTCAGCCTCCTCATCGCCGGCGCTGCTCATCGCATGCACGATGGAGCGACGGGAAAAATTGCGCTTCGAGGCAAAACGCATGCGGTCATGTGTCATGATCGCGTTTCCGCATTTGATCCGTCGACGCCGTCCAAGAACGGCCCGGTCGATCACAAGACTTGCCCCGACTGCTGCTTGGCCGCGCTCGTCGTCTCCGCCGTTCTGCCGGATCGCGTCGCGACGCTCGCTCGCGTCATAAGGGCCGCTGCGCCAATCTCATATGTCGCTTTCGCGACAACAGAGTTGGAGGCGCCTTCATCCGCCGCCGTCAATGGCGCGCGCGCTCCACCGAGCCAACATCCAATTTCCTAAGTCGCGCCGACTGTCGCACGGCGTCGACCGAGCGAAATCACGCCACAGAACCGTGCTGCGCTCGTCAAAAAATCGCGATATGATAAAATAAAAAAAATAACGCATCGCCGCGTCGCGCGCTCGCGTAACCCCAAGGATGAGTTTGCACCATGGAATATACCACCCTTTCGCCAATCGGCATGTTCATGAACGCAGGCCCCGTCGGCAAGGCCGTCATGGCGATCCTCTTGATCGCCTCGGTCTGGACCTGGGTCCTTATTATCGAAGGCGTCGTCTCCATCGTACGCATCTCCAAAGCCGCTCGCAGCGCTCGGGCGGGTGGACCCACGGGTCTCTTGACGCCGATCGCCGCGGCCGGACAGCAAGCCTTCGCGCTCGATCTGCCCGGCGAATCCATCGGCGAGAAACGCGAACGGATCGCCGAATTCATGAGCCGCGCCGCCCGTGAATATCTGACGCGCGCGGAGGGCGGCCTGCCAAACCTCGCGGTCATTTCTTCCGTGGCGCCGTTTATCGGTCTGTTTGGAACGGTGTGGGGCATCATGACCAGCTTCGCCGGCATCGCGCAGTCGCAAGACACAAGTCTCGCCGTCGTCGCGCCGGGCATCGCCGAAGCGCTGGCCGCGACGGCCTACGGACTCGCCGCCGCCATCCCCGCATCCGTCGGCTATAACCGCATCGGCGCCGCTTTCGCTCGGACCGGCCAGCAGGTTGCGCATTACATCGAAGACGAGGCGCTTGCGCTCACCACCAGTCAGGCGGCGCAGTCACGTCATAGGGAGGCGGCGTAATGGCTCTCCCGACGCGGTTCAAAAACGGCAACGACCTCTATCAACCGCTCGCCGACATCAATGTGACGCCGCTTGTCGACGTCATGTTGGTGCTGTTGATCATCTTCATGGTGACGGCGCCCCTGCTCGCCAAAGGCGTGAAGGTCAATCTGCCCCAGGCGAAAGCGGCGCAGCCGCTCAATCCCAAAGAGCCTATCGTCGTCGCTGTCGGCAAAGACGGCAAGATTTTCCTCGGCTCCGATGAAATCAAGGCCGACGGGGTGGCGGACGCGGTGCGCTCGGTGCTCGGCGAAGACCTCTCCCGCGTCGTGCATGTGCGCGGCGACAAGGAGGCTTCTTACGGCGACGTGGTCAGCGTCATGGACAAATTGGCGGCCAATGGCATCACCCATATCGCCATATTGACTGACCCCAAGGGCGGCAAAAAAGGCGGCCCAGCCGCGTCGCCCTCGAACGGCGCAGCTCCTTTGCCGGCGGCGCCCTTGAGCGGCGCGCCCGGCGGAGGAGGAACGTCGAAATGACCGACGCGGCTCTTCTTCCTGTCGAGTTCGATCGAAGACCAGATCGAACTCGGCGCCGATCCAGCCCAAGTGGCTACGGCCGACGGCGTTCGTCGCCGCCGTCGCGTTTCATGTCGCCGTCGCCTTGATGTTCATTTGGCAGCCCGTGCCGGTTCCGGAGTCGCTTGAAGGCATTGGCGTCGACCTTGAACAAGGAGACGCCGACGTCACGCAGGAGGAGCAGGAAAAGCAGGAAGACGTGCAGCATATGGAGACGCCTGACGAAGAACTCGCCATGCCGCCTCCTGTTGTGATGTCTCCCGAAGCGCCGCCGCTACCCGTTCAGCGCAAGCCGGATGTGGTTGCGAAAAAGCGCGTTGAAGAAAGCGTCGCGAAGCATAACTCCGTCGATCAGCGCGCGACGACGCGCGGCGGCGCGGTTCGCAGTCACGGCGCGGGCGGCGTGCAATCGGCGTCGGCGCGCGCATCTTTCCTGAGGTCGATCAAGACTCAGTTGATGATTCATCGGCCTGCGAACGGCGAGCCGGGAGCTGCGAGCGTGTGCTTCAAAGTTAGCGCGAGCGGCTCGGTCAGCGTGGGTTCGGCCTCTGGCGCCAATGCTGCTGCGGCGCGACGCGCAGTCGCGTCAATTCACCCGATTCCGGACCCCACCGGACAGGGTTATTACGGATGCCAGACGTTCAATTTCCATTAGCCAGACAATAGCCTTCGCGGTGACATTCGTTGCGGAGGTTTACGTTTCGCCAACGCCCGAGCGGCGCATTTAGACACGCTCGAGCGGTCGCCAAGCATCCTTTCAGACTTGAACTTCAATGCAGGAAGAATCGTCATGATGCGCGCAATTCTCACTCTCCTTCTCTCTCTTCTGGCCACAAGCGCCTTCGCCGAAGACGCCAAGCCCGCCGCCCCCGAGCAGCAATCACAATCGCCCACGCGCCCGCGCCCGAAGCGAAGCCGCAGGCCGCGGCGCCGGCCGAAAAGCCAAAACCATCGGCGCATGCGACAACCCCGTCGAAGCCGAAACAAGTTGCGGCGGCGCCGGCCATGTCGCAGAGCAAATTCCTGGGCGCGCTTTACAGCGAAATTGCGAGACATACTCCGAAAGACAATAAGGCTGGTCCAGGGGTCGTCGCGGCGAGTTTCCGCGTCAACGCGTCCGGCAAGATCGAAAACGTTTCCATCAAAAATTCGACGAGCGCCGCGCATGCGGAGGTGGTCAAGAAAATATTGGCCAGCGTGAAGGCGCCGCCGCCGCCCACCGGCTCGTTCGATGTCTCGCAGAATTTCAAATTTCACTGACCGCGAGTCCTGAGGGGAGGTCGTCACGATGCGCTTCACGCTCGCCCTGATCTGCTCACTTGCAGCGAGCGCTGCGCTTGCTGAAAACGCGCCTGCGCAAAGCGCGCCGGCCGTCCTCGATGGATCACGCGTCGCATATGGGCCATGCGGCTCCGGCCGCCTGCGCGGAGCCGAAGCTCGAATGCGCGCCGACCGCATCGCCCGTCTTCGCCAAGGACGGACGCTTGTGGCTGTCCTTCTCGGTCGGCGACACTGTTTACGCAACATGGTCGCAGGACAATGGAAAAAGCTTCGCGCCGCCGATCACGATCGCAAAGATCGACGGCGCGACAATTGACGACAATGGCGAAGCGCGCCCTAAGCTTGTCGTGCTCGATAATGGGTCGCTCGTTGCGAGCTTCACCACCCGTCCAGCCAAGAGTTACAACGGCACGATCTTCGTCACGCGCTCGACCGATGGCGGCAAGAGTTTCTCAAATCCTCAGCCGCTCGTCGAAGGCGCCGGCCAACGCTTCGAGATCTTCGCGCTGTCGCCGAAAGGTCGGCTCTATGTCGCGTGGCTCGACAAAAGAAATGCCGAAAAGGCGAAATCCGAAGGACGCGAGTTTGAAGGCAGCGGCGCTGCGGTCGCTTGGTCCGACGACGGCGGCGTCACCTTCAAAGGCAAGAAAATTCTGATCGATCACTCGTGCGAATGCTGCCGCGTCGCCGCCGCTTTCGACCGGGACGGCTTGCCGGTCTTCGCTTGGCGACATGTGTTTGAAGACAATCATCGCGATCACTACGCCGCAAAGCTCTCCGAAGACGGATCGGCGCTGAACGGCGGACGCGTGAGCGAAGACGAGTGGACGACGACCTGTCCGCACCATGGGCCTTCGCTCGCGATCGACGCCGCCGGCCAATGGCACATCGTCTGGTTCGCAAACGGAAAGAAGCGCAAGGGCCTGTTCTACGCGCAAAGTCGCGACGGCGGAAAAAGTTTCAGCGAGCCGGAGAAATTCGGCGACGACGAGCGCGCGCCGTCTCACGCTTTTCTTCTCGCCACCAAAGGCGAAGTTTACCGAGCCTGGAAAGAGTTCGATGGAACGACGACCAGCATCATGTTGCAGGGCTCGACGAACGGCGGCAAGAGCTGGAGCGCGCCGCGCCTTATCGCCTCGACGCAAGACGCCTCCGATCATCCATTCCTCATTGCAAATAGCGGAACGGTCTATCTCTCCTGGCTCACGCGCAAGGACGGCTATCGACTGATACCCCTCACGCGCTCACAGGCGGACGCAACAAATCCTCCGAAGGAGGCGGCGGTCGCCAAGTGATGCGGTTCACCTCAAAGGCGTTCGCGCTTGCGCTTCATGCCGTTGCGCTTTGCGTGGCCACTCCGGCGTCAGCTTTCGAATTCAAGCCCTATGCGCGCGGCTCATTCGCGGAACTGCGAAAAGCCCATGCTGGACGGCCCCTGCTCGTGCATTTCTGGTCGGTGACCTGTCCGCCATGTCTCGCAGAACTGCCGGACTGGGCGAAGATCGCGCGTGAAAAGAAAGGCGTCGACATCGTCTTCGTGAACGCCGACCGTGAAAACGATCATGGTCGCGCCGAAAGCCGACTCGAGAAGGCGGGCCTCAAGGAGGCGGCGCATTATGGATTCGCCGACGAGTTCGTCGATAGCCTCTACTTCGAAGTCGATCATTATTGGCGCGGCGAACTGCCTTTCACGGCGCTCATTGGCGCAGACGGCGGCCTCGTGACCGTAACCGGGCCGATCGACGATCCGCTGATCGCGAAATGGATCAAGAAAGGCGACGAAGCGCCTTCGCGGTAAAGCGCGTTGTCCGCGATCAGTTTGGAATGCTCCGCCTTAAAGAGCCCGGAGCCTCACCGCGTTCCGCCCGGCGTCCAGAGCACGTCGCCGCGGTCGCGATTCACATAGCGCGCGGCGACGAAGAGAAAATCCGAAAGACGATTGACGTAGCGCAGCGCCGTCTCTTCGACATGCTCGCCTTCGGTGTTGGCGAGCGTCACGATGACTCGCTCGGCGCGGCGGCTGATCGTGCGCGCGACATGAAGATGCGCGGCCCCCGCAGTTCCTCCGGGCAGAACGAATGATTTCAGCGGCGCCAGATCGGCGTTGAGCGCATCGATCTCGCGCTCCAACCGCTCGACTTGCGCTTGCAGAATGACAAGGCGCGACGAAGCGTCGGCCTTCGCGTTACGCGCGACGGGAGTGGCGAGTTCAGCGCCGAGATCGAAAAGATCGTTTTGGATGCGCGCCAGCATTTCATCGAGATTATTGTCCCGCGCTTCAAGCGCGACGCGCGCCACGCCAATGGCCGCATTGGCCTCGTCTATGGCGCCATAGGCTTCGACCCGAATGTCGTCCTTGCGGCGGCGTGCGCCGTCGGCGAGCGAGGTCGCGCCCTTGTCGCCGCCACGCGTGTATATTTTGTCGAGACGAACCATGCGGCGCCGCTCTCTTAACTACGGGAATAGAGAATAGCGAAAATGATCAATATGGCGACGAACTGCAAGCCGACGCGCCACCGCATCAAGATTTGCGACCGCGCCGGATCGCCCCCGCGCATCATATTCACGACGCCAAGCACGACAGTCAGCGCGACGAGCCCGACCGCGACGGCAAGAACAATATTCGACCATTGCGTCATCGCGCTCTCCGCATCGACTTAGCTGAACATTTTTCAGTATAGAACACGCCGCCGTCCGACAAGCGCGGTCATCTGCGCAACAAACGCTCCAGATAGTCCAACTCCTCCGCGGGCCGCTGCGGTTCGCCGAGCCGGCGTCTCAACTCCTCCTGCACGCGATGCGCGCGCAGCGCCGGCGGCAGGCCGAGCGGATCATAACGCGACCGATCATTGTTGCCGCCGCGACGTCCCGCCGAACGACCCAGCGGATCGTCGCCCTGACCTTGGCGCCCCATTCGGCCTGGACGACGGCCCTGCCCTTGGCCTTCGTCGCCGTCTTCGCCCTCGCCCTTCATGCGCGATGCGAGTTGATCGGCTCCTCGCCGCAAGGCCTGCACGGCGCGTCCTTGCGCATCGATCGCCTTATCCCGCGCGGCGTCGCCGCTCTTGTTGAGAGCGTCCTCCGCTTCTTTCATCGCCGAGTTGGCGTCGTTCAGATCGCGCGGCGCTTCCTCGCCCAATTGGCGAAGTCGGTCTTGCTGTTTCTCCAATCGATCGCGCAAGGCGCGCTGACGTTCGCGCATGGCGCGGGCGTCGGCTGCGTCGTCGCCGGACCGCATTCCGCCACGATGCGTATCGTCGCGCAACTGCTGTTCTTCCCGGGACAACCGATCGATTTCGCTGAGAGAACGCGCCATCTCGCGCGATTGCGCACTCGAGCCGCCTTGCGATGGCTGAAGATTCTCAAGCATGTCTTGCAGATCGTCGAGCAATTGCTGCGCCTGCGCGAGATCGCCCGATTTGCCGGCCTTCTCCATTTGATCGAGCATCGACTTGATGTCCTGCTCGCTCAATGTGCGGCCGGCGCCGGCGTTGTCCGGCGGGGCGCGCTTCGCGCCGTCGCGCATGGCCTGTTCCGTCATGGCCTTCAGGAACCCATCGAGAGCACTGCGCAGCTCTTCGGACAGCCGCGCGATTTCCTCCTCGCCGGCGCCGCGCGACAGGGCTTCACGAAGATTTCGCTCGGCTGCGCGCAAATCGCGCTCGGCTTGAGAGATATCGCCGTCTTCCAGGCTGAGCGCCATCGCCCACAACATATCGGCCACCGTCCGCAACTCGTCGTCGCTGCGCTTGCCTTCGAGGCCTTGTCTTGCAACGCGCAATCCAAGGTAAAGCGACGAAGGAAGACCGAACACGTCAGGCGCCAGCGACAAGCCTTCAAGCGCGGTGTGCACCCTCACGCTCTGTTCCGGATCGAGCATGAGATTACGGCGCTGCTCGACAAGAGCCCGCGCCAGCGGCTTGAGGAAGCGACGCTGCGGTAAAGTCACTTCGACCGGCGCCGAGAATCCTTCATTGCCGGCTTCGTCGCGCGCCACCAATGTCATGAGGGTGCGAGCGCCCGCGAAGGGATGATCGGCAAGATCGAGCGTCGACTGAGAATCGCCGATGCCTGCGCGCGCGCTGGGTAAACTCAAAGGCAGCTTCGGCGGATCGATCAATGTGCGGCGGCTCGACGGTTTCCCATCGATGAGAGGAGGCGAAAATGTCGCTTCCGCGCCGATCACGCCGTAATCGTCATTCGTGCGATAGGCGATCGTCATGGAGCCGCGCGAATTGTTGCGCGGTTCTTCCGTCAGGGTGATGCTCGGCGGATGGTCCGGCGTTGCGGCAAGATCGAAATCCTGCCCGCCGAGCGTGAGACGCGCGTGTGCCGGTCAATTTGAACGTGCGTTCATTCTCGGCGGATGACGCGCGGGTCTTCGTCGCCTGCGGCGCGGCAAGCGCTTCAAGGCCGCCGCTCGTTTCGATGTCCGCGGCGCTATCGCCCGACCATCGCACATGAAGAATGGAGCTGACTGGCGCAACAATCGCCAGCGAGCGTTCATTGCGGGCGCCAAGTCCAGACAACACGATCGGCGGCAGAGCTGTGTAAGACGGCGGATCGAGCCATGCGTCGAGACGCGCCGCTTCGCCGGAGCCGCTCGCAAAGCGCCAGTCGAACGCCGAGCGAAGACGCGCGCCCCGGTCGGCGCCCGCCGCAAAGCCCGCCGCAATGACAGCAACCAGCGCAACGGCGCGGAACGCGAAAGGATCATGCTCGACGAGTCTTGGCCTTGGCGGCGCGACGGGCGTCGCGCGCAAAGCCTCTTCGAGGCGGCGCTTGTGCAAGGTCCATAGCGCAGCCGTTGCAGGATCGTGATCGGCGCCCGCAAGCGTGTCGTCGAGAGACGAGGCTGGACGCAGTTGCGCCGGCGCTTCCGCGTCGATGCGCGCAAGCGCGCGTTTACGATTGAACGAGCCGCCTAAAAGTAGAGCGTGCGACAAGCGCAATCGCGGCGGCGGCGAAAATGGCCACGCCGATCATGCGTCCGTTGCGGCCGACCTCAAGCCACAATCCAGCCCATGAGACGGCGATGAAAATCAGCGCAACCGTGAATAAAGAGGCGACAATCCGCCACGCGCGCTCAAAAAGAAGCGCCGCGAAGGATTCGCGCAGGCGCCTCTCCAGCAGCGTCGATCCCTCTCCGCTTGTGGTTGTCGCCGCGTCGTCGTCTTTGATGCGCTCGCGCGCAGGATCGTTCATGCAGTCTCCAAACAAAAAGGAAGCTGTCTCGGCTAAATGGCGGTTCTATGAAGTTTAGACAATCGTCGAGCCCGCCGCCATCGCCGCTATCGCAATAAGGTGAAGGCGAGACCAAAGCCCCAGTCCCTGCTGGACCCTGCTACAGACCCCTAGTAAACAGGCGGCCTGCGTAAGGAGTAAGACGCCGCATATGGCCTATAGCGTCAAGGAAGCGTTCAAAACCCTGCAAGGCGAAGGTCTTCAGGCAGGTCGCGTCGCGGTCTTCTGCCGTTTCGCCGGCTGCAATCTATGGACGGGACGCGAACAGGATCGCGCTGACGCTGCCTGCCGCTTCTGCGACACGGATTTTGTTGGCGTCGACGGCGAGAACGGCGGCAAATTCGAGGACGCGGCTTCTTTGGCGGCTCGCCTTGCTGAGCTGTGGGGACCGGAGCGCGCGCGCCGCTTTGTGGTCCTCACCGGCGGCGAGCCGATGCTGCAGGTCGACGCGCCTTTGATCGACGCGCTGCATGCGCAAGGTTTCGAAATCGCCATCGAAACCAACGGAACTCTTGCCGTTCCAAGCACGATCGACTGGATCTGCGTCAGCCCCAAGGCCGGCGCGCCGCTGGCGCAAACCTCGGGCTGCGAATTGAAGCTCGTCTATCCGCAAGAGGGAGCGGAGCCGGAAATTTACGAAGGTCTCGATTTCGGGCATTTCCTTCTGCAGCCCATGGACGGGCCGGAAATTCTGCGCAATACGAAGGCGGCGATCGACTATTGCCTTTCGCATCCGCGCTGGCGGTTCTCGCTTCAGACGCACAAGACGATCGGGGTGAAATAGACGTGGCGACGTTCGACGTGTTCCGGGAGTTTTATTTCGAGGCGGCGCATGCGCTCTACGACCCGGATCATCCCACAGGCGGCAAATACCGCAATCTTCACGGTCATTCCTTCCGCGTTCGCGTGACATTGCGCGGCGAGCGCCACGCGGATGAGCAGTGGGTGATGGATCTCGGCAAGCTCGGCCTGCGTCTCGCCGATTTGCGCGAAAAGCTCGATCACTCGTTTTTGAACGATCTGGACGGCTTGGGCAAACCGACGCTCGAAAATCTATGCGTCTATATCTGGCGCGAACTCGCCGCCTCCCTGCCCAATATCAGCGAGGTCGGCGTGTTCCGCGACAGTTGCTTCGAAGGCTGCGTCTATCGGGGCGATTGAAGCAGCCCACTCCCGATCAATTTTCGTCGTCGTCGTTCATCGGCTGCAGGCGCTGAACTGGCGCCCGCGCGCTTTGCGCGACGGGCTGCGCCGGCGGCGGCGCCTGAGAGGCGATCCCCAAGCCGTCGCGCTGATAGATGTCGTCGCGGAACTGCACCACGCCGCTCGGCGTGCCCCAGGCGGTGACGTAAACCCAATAGACCGGCACGGGCGGCGAGATCTTCACGTCCACGCGCTCGCCCGAACGTATGACCTCATCGATATGATCGCGGTCCCAACCGGGCGTTTCCTTCAGGAGCCAGGCCACATAGTCGCGCACATTCTGCAGTCGAATGCAGCCAGACGACACAAAGCGGAAATCATCGCCGAAAATGCCCTTTGCGGGAGTATCGTGCATGTAAACGCCGTAAGAATTGGCGATGTCGATGCGAACGACGCCCAGCGAATTGAAATCTCCGCCCGTATCCTGCCGGAACCTGTAATTGATCGCCTCGAGCGAACTCCAATTGATCTGCTCGGGCTGAAGCTCCTGATTGTCCTTGTTGTAGACGCGAATGTGATTGTCATGCAGGTAGTTCGAATCCGCCTGCATTTTGGGGATGAGATCCTTTCGGATCACGGAGGCTGGAACGGTCCAGAACGGATTGAAGTTGATCTGAATCGCCTTGGTCTGCATGACCGGCGACTGGCGATCGATCTTGCCGACGCCGGCGATGTGATGGGTGACGACAGCGCCGTTTTCCACCGTCTCGACGGAGGCCGCGGGAATATTGGCTGTCACATAACGACCGCCGAGATCGCGCGAGAAGCTGCGCAACCGCACGAGATTGGTCTCGAGCTGCCGTAGCCGCATCGCCGCCGGCACATTCAGCGCGGCGAAGGTCTGCTGATTGACGACGCCTGTATCATTGATGCCGTGACGCGCCTGAAAGCGCCGCACCGCCGCCTCGACATAGGAATCGAACACCGGACTTGTTCCGGCTTCGGCGCCGATGTCGCCGGAAGCGATGAGCCGCTGCCGCAATGCGGACACGGCCGACGAGTTCGACCCCAGACGCAGCATCGCGTTGGAAGGCACCGTCGTCCAGCCGCCGCGCGCCGCAATGTCCTGATATTGCTGAATGGCGGCTTCGGTCGCCGCCACAGTCTGGCTCGACAGGATCGGAGTCGTCGAGCGCTCGACGGTCAGTTTGGCGTCGGCGTCATATCGCTGCGCCCATTCGGCCTGCCCGTCGTCCACGGTCGCAAACGCCGCCGGAGCGGCCGCACAGACCAGCGTCGCGGCGAGCACGTAGCGGGCGGATACAGCATGAAGAGGAAAAAATGGGAAATTTTTCCGCACTTAGTTCTCCAGATTGTTTTCCACTCCAATCATTGGACGGCGCCGTATGACGCCGCGCCCACAGTGTGATTTGCATCTTATGGTTAACATGGCGACAATAGTCCGGCGAATTTGTGACGCGACGAAATGTGGCCATAATTCGGCCGCGTCGCAGTCCTGCTATTCCACCCGCTTCCAGCCATCCATCCCCAGCCGTTCCTGGGGTAGAAAGCGGGCCTTATAGTCCATTTTACGCGAACCGTCGACCCAATAGCCGAGATAGAGATGTTCAAGATTCATGCGACGCACCCGCTCGACATGATCGAGAATCATGAAGGCTCCGAGGGAGCGATCGATGAGGGTCGGATCGTAGAATGAGTAAACCATCGACAATCCATCGGCGAGAACGTCGGTGAGGCAGCAAGCGACGAGTCGCCCCTCGCTCTCGCTCTCCGTCGCGTCCCGCAGGCGATATTCGAAAAGACGCGTCTCCACATGGCTGTCCTCGACCATCATCTGATAGTCGATCATCGTCATATCGGCCATGCCGCCATCGTGATGCCGTGCGCCGACATATTGGCGAAACAGAGAATATTGTTCGCTTGTGGCCTGAGGGCGCAACGATTGGCAATCGATGCAGACATTGCGCTTGGCGATTCGGCGCAATCCCCGCGTCAAAGCGAAATCGGCGACCTTGACGCGTACGGAGACGCAGGCGCGGCAAGCCTCGCAGGCGGGGCGGTAGGCGATCGTCTGTGAACGACGAAATCCGGATTGGGTGAGCGTGTCGTTCAGACCCGGCGCCCGGCGACCGATCAGATGCGTAAAGACCTTGCGCTCCTCGCGACCGGGCAAATAGGGGCACGGCGCGGGAGACGTGAGGTAGAATTGCGGGGAGTCCCGAAGCTCTCTCGTCACTTTTGCTTAATTCCTGTCGAGGGCATGAGGTTAAAACCTACTCGCGCCCTACGCCAAGAGTTTTCGTCGAAATCTTTAATTGGAGCGCCTGATGACGATGACATCCGCGAGGATATCGTGCAGGCAGCGCTTATCGCTCGTGAAAAGCGACACCAGCAGCAGCGGCGGCAACATCCAGGTCACATAAAACAGCACAGCATGGACGGCGGCGTTGATGAAAGGGACCGGTTGTCCCGACATCATTCGCATTTCGAGGTCCATGGTTCTCATGCCAGGCGTCGCCATGCGCCAACCCGAGACCGTCAGCCCGTTATAAAAGAACGCGACGAGCGGGAAGAATGGGGGCAACAGAAACGCCGAGACGCCAAAGGTCAGCACCAGCAACGCAAACCACAAAAACGCGGAGAGGAACGTCACCAGGATGAGGTCGAGAAAAACCGCGACGATGCGCCGCGTGCGAACGCCATCGAGCGCTTCGCGCGGCACCAACGGTCTTGGTTGGCCCGTTGAAGGGAAATAGCCGCCGGGGCCGCCGACATAGCTCATGATCGCTCTCTTTCGAATCTTTGGCGTTCTCGCCGAACACCGAAAGTCGGTTGCGCAGTGGGTTGTTTCAAGACGCCGAGCGGTCCGCCGGCGCAAATTAGGTCTCATTGGCGACGGCGGGTTCGCCTTCTTTGAGTAATCTTTTAGACCCGGCCTAAGGATAGCGGGGATTGAGCCGGAGTTCGCCTTGACGGCTTCGTCACCCATGCTGCATGGCTCGAACGAAACCGGTGGAGCCTCCTGCTCGCCTCAGCGCTCGCGGCTCAGAAACGCACACTTCTCAGGATCGAACCCATGAAAAGCAATGCCGTCAATGGCGGTCATCTTCGTTCATTCATCGAGCGCATCGAAAAGCTCGAAGAGGAGAAGCGCGCCATCGCCGACGACATCAAGGATGTCTATGGCGAGGCCAAGGGAACCGGCTTCGACATCAAAGTGATGCGCAAGGTCATCTCGTTGCGGCGCCAGGACAAGAGCAAGCGCCAGGAAGAAGAGGAGATTCTCGATCTCTATCTCTCGGCGCTGGGAATGGTCGATTAGCGTTCCGAACAGCCATGGTTAAGGCGCTGGTAAGCGCTCGTTAACCATAAACCCCTTATCGCTGGACACGGAGCCGCGCCCCATGCGCGGGTCTGCGCCCGCGCGAGGGATCAATTGCCGTCCAGCTTCGAGAACCGCGCCGCACTGCCGGTCCTTGTCACCGTCTCGTGCTTGGCGGCGGTATTGCTGCCGCTTGCCGCAAAGGCGCAATCGCCGAGAGAAATTTCGCCATTGCCTGGCCTCGAACCGCAGTCGACGGACGGAGCTTCAGCAGGGACCCAGGCTGCGCCAGCGCCTCAAGACGGCGGCGCGACGCCGACAAATCCCAACCCGAATACGCCCCCCTCCGGCGCGGCGTCGCCAAAGACGCCGCTCGCCCCTGGAACCGCCAACTACGGCAGGCCGAAAAAGCCCATTCCCCTGCCAAAGCCTTATCCGCCGCCCCGACAACTGTTCCCGCCGCCCTTTTCGCCGCAAAATCCCTTGCCTCCGCTCGAGCCCTATCGCACGTCGCCGCAGGCGAAGTCTGCGGGACGCGCAAGGTCTAAGCAGCCCGTACGGGCGACGCTTCCGACGACGCAGCAACCGCCGTCGACCGTCGCCGTCATTCCGACGCTTCCCGTAAAACCGAAGCCCAAAATCGAGGATCGCCCGTACGATCCGCTCGGCATTGGAATCGGATCGCTGCGCTTCAGGCCGTTCCTCGAAACTTCATATGGCTATGACGACAATCCCAATCGCCTGACGACGGCGGCGGGGGATGCGCGTGGATCGAGATATGTCCGCGGCGACGCGAGGACTTGGCCTCGCCTCCGAGTGGTCGCGACACAGCCTCGTCGGCGATCTACGCTTTGGCTATTCGAACTACTTCGATTATGAGAGCGCCAGCCGTCCGGACGGCTCCGCCAATGTGAAAGCTCGCTACGACATCACGCGCGACACAGCGGTCGTCTTCGACTGCGAAATTCGATTTCGCCACTCAGAATCCAGGGTCGCCAAACCTTACGTTCAATTTGGGAAACAATGTCGTCGCCGTCAACAGGCCTTTCGTTCTCACGATGGAAAGCACGCTCGGGCTGCGGCAAAAATTCAATCGTCTGGAAGTCACGCTGCGCGGTTTCTTCGAACGGGCCATGTATCAAGACGCGTTGCTGTCGGATGGGACGACGCTCGATCTCTCGAGCACCGATTACAACGGCTACGGCGGCATAGTGCGCGCGTCTTACGAGATCAGCCCGGACCTCAAGCCGTTCATCGAATCCAAGGTTAACGTCCGCATACATGACACGCCCGTCGACGTGTTCGGCTTTTACCGCGATAGCCATGGCATGGCCATAAAGGGCGGCGCCGAATTCAGGATCAGCGATTTTTTAAAAGGCGAAGCGGCGATCGGTTACGCCGAGCGCAAATATGTTGATTTTCGGCTTCCCAAATTGCCGGGAACGACGATCGACGGATCGCTCGTCTATACGCCGACGGCCGCTCACCACGGTGACGCTGCGCGCTGCGACAAATTTTTACGAAACGACTGCAGCCAATGCCGCAGGCGTGTTGAATCGAGCGTTCACGGCGGAGATATCGCACGACTTCTTCCGCAATTTTACCGCGACCGCGCAGCTAACTTATTACGAGAACAATTATGTGGGCGCGAATATCTTCGAGCGCGGCTTCACCGGCGGCGTCAAGCTCGATTACAAGATGACTCGCTCGATCTGGCTTCGCGCCAGCTATTCCCATGAAAAATTGTCCAGCACCACGCCGGACGCGGACTACTCCGCGAACGTCTGGCTCATTGGGCTGAGATTCCAGCTTTAAACGACAGCGAACGCGCCGCGGGCGCATCAGCTCGGCGCTTCCCGCGTCGGCGCATTGGCTTGCGAAAGCACCCATTTCTTGCGCGCAGCCTCAAGTCCCCATGCCGCGCCATAAAAAATCCAGAAAAAGCGCCAGTGGTCCAGATCGATCTGCATTCCTTGCAGGAAATACGAGAACAGCGCCGGCGCGATGAGTTGCGAGTGTCGGATGTAGGGATTTTGCTTGAGGCATTGCCTGACGCCGACGAAGATCGTCGCAAGCGTCAGTCCCAGGAAGGCGAAGCCGCCAAGCCATCCATTCGACGCAAACGCGTTGACATAGCTATTGTGCGGTTCGATCCCGAAAATCAACCGAAAACGCAAGGGACCAAATCCGTTCGGTCTCTCGACCAGCATCGGGATCGAACGCAACTGATTCCCGAAACGGCCCGTTGGGCCTTCGTCGTATTCCTGCGTTGCGGAGGCGCGCTTCAAAAAGAACTCGCGCACGGTTTCGTCGGAAAGCACGCCTAAAACGCCGACGCCGATCGCAAAGACCATGATGATCGACGAAAGCATGATGCGAAACCGCATCCGATGCGAATCCGCTGTCGCAATCGAGAAAACCGCCAGCAGCGCAAGCGCGAACGCCGCGGCCGCCCAGGCTCCTCGCGAAAAGGAGACAAACAATGCGGTCGAACACAGCAGCAGGCCGACGATCGTGACGAGGAGAAATCGAAATCGCGCCAACATCAATCGTTGTGCGAAGTAGAGAATGCCCGGGACCATATAGGAGCCGAGCACATTCGGGTCCTTGAATGGCGCCTTGGCTCGCCCCCAGTCCGTCCAGGTCATCGGATCGCCGAAGAGCCCCGACCACGAACCGATGGCGATGAGCGCGGCCAAAATGCAGCTCGCCGCATAGCCGCTCATCAGGATATCAATTCGCTTCGACGTGTTCTCGGAAAAGAACAGCATATAGAACACGCCTGTCGTGGAAATGAACAGCGTGTGCGTCATGAAATCGACGGGGTCGGCTTCGTTCCAATAGGGAATGAGCGAGAGATAGCCGCCCAGGGTCCACATCGTCAGAAGGATGAGGCCGGGAACGACGCCGCGAAGAATGCGAATCCCGCCGAGGAACCAGACGATGATCGTCAGAAGGATGAGGCCGTCGTAGGGCGAGGGCTCGATGAAGACGATGGAGCCGCTGAAAGAGGTGACCCAGAAAATAGAATTGAGAATGCGCTCATAGCTCAGCGTTCGGCCAAGGGGCCGCTCAACAGGCGCGACGTTCGCAGACGCCTCGGTCATCGATACATTGGCTCCGAAGACGCCCATACTGCATGATCCACGCATGGCGCTCAAGCGATGCAAGAGCGAAAACGCCCATCGTAGCTAGGCTTTGCGCAGTTAAAAAACCGTCACCCAGACGGGGCAAACGTGACCTTAAGAACCATTGCGGCTCTATCGACGATTGTTTGATATAGCTGCGAAGGGCGCTAACCGATCGGGCTCCGGATGAATCGCATTTCCTCGCGCAAAAGTTTCGAGCCCCGGCCCGGCATTTCGGAGCTGCTCGTCTGGGCTGCGGCGAGCGAGCCTGCCGACATCCTGCAGCATATGTCGAGTTCGCCCGAAGGCCTGAGCGAAGAGGACGCTTCCTCGCGCCTTGAGACCTTTGGCCTCAATCGCGTCGCCCGCGACGGCCGCCCGTCGTTGATGAATGAGATCATCCGCCATGCGCTCAACCCGCTGAACGGGCTTTTGCTGGCGCTTGCGGCGATATCCTGGGCGCTAAGCGACATTCGCGCAGCGATCGTCATTTCCGCCATGGTGGTGCTTTCCGTCACCTTGGCCTTCGTGCAGGAGCATCGCTCCAACCAGGCCGCCGCCAAACTGCAAGCGATGGTGCAAACCCACGCCAGCGTTCGGCGGCCGGACGGACCCAAGGATCAGGAAGGCTTCATCGAAGCGCCCATGGAGCGCCTGGTTCCGGGTGATATCGTTCGGCTCTCGGCCGGCGACATGATCCCCGCCGACGTGAGGCTGCTCGAAGCCAAAGACCTCTTCATTAACCAGTCGGCGCTGACCGGCGAATCCATGCCGGTGGAAAAATCCTGCCATCCCGATCCCACCGCGACCGATCCGCTGACCGCGCCCAATCTCGCATTCATGGGAGCAAATGTCGTCAGCGGCTATGCGCGCGCCATCGTGCTCGAGACAGGAGCGCAAACCTGCTTCGGCGCCATCGCGGACCAGATCTCCGGTCAAAAGGGGTCGACCAGTTTCGACGCGGGCGTCGCGAACTTTACCTGGTTGATGATCAAATTCATGGCGGCGATGGCGCCCGCCGTCTTCATCATCAATGGACTGACCAAAGGCGACTGGGGCGAGGCGTTGTTGTTTGCGGTGTCGGTGGCTGTGGGGCTGACGCCGGAAATGCTGCCCATGATCATCACGGTCAATCTGGCCAAGGGCGCGATTGCGATTTCCAAGAAGAAGGTCATCGTCAAACGGCTCGACGCCATTCAAAATTTCGGGGCCATGGATGTGTTGTGCACCGATAAGACCGGAACGCTCACGCAAGACCGCATCATCCTCAAACGCCATCTCGACATTTACGGAGAAACCTCCGACCGCGTTTTGGAATACGCCTATCTCAACAGCCATTTCCAATCTGGTTTGCGCAATCTCCTCGACAACGCCGTTCTTGAGCACGCCGAGCTCGAAGAAAAACTGCAACCCAACCACCAGTTTACAAAGATCGACGAAATACCCTTCGATTTCGAACGTCGCCGTCTTTCTGTCGTCGTCCAACGCGACGATGGTCCGCATCTTTTGATTTGCAAAGGCGCGGTCGAAGAGATCTTCCAGATTTCTGAAACTTACGAGACCGCGGATGAATGTGGACGGCTGGACGCATCCCACTTCGAAACCGCAAAGCAAGAGACTGCGGAACTCAACGCCGACGGGTTTCGCGTTGTCGCCGTCGCATACAAGGAAATTCCGCCCGAGCAGGCGACTTACAGCATCGCCGATGAAAGCGGCCTGACGTTGCTCGGCTACATCGCCTTTCTCGATCCGCCGAAGGAGAGCGCCGCCGGCGCCATCGCCGCTCTCGCCAAGGCCGGCGTGAGCGTGAAGATTCTGACCGGCGACAACGACATCGTCACCAGGAAAGTCTGCCGCGACGTCGGCCTTAAGACCGATCACATCGTGCTCGGCTCCGAAATCGAGCATATGAGCCAGGAGCAGCTTTCCGATATTTCCGCAACGGCGACCGTATTCGCCAAATTATCGCCGCCGCAAAAGGCGCGCGTGATCGAGGCGCTGCGGGTTAAGGGGCATGTCGTCGGCTATCTCGGCGACGGCATCAATGACGGGCCGGCGTTGAAGGCCGCGGACGTTGGCGTGTCGGTGGACACCGCCGTCGATATTGCGCGAGAGAGCGCTGATATTATTCTGCTCGAAAAAAGTCTCAGCGTCCTGGGCGACGGAGTGATCGAAGGCCGAAAGGTCTTCGCCAATATTTTGAAATACATCCGGATGGGCGCGAGTTCGAATTTCGGAAATATGTTCAGCGTGCTTGGCGCCAGCGCCGCCCTGCCCTTCCTGCCCATGACGCCCATTCAGATTCTCACCAACAATCTCCTTTACGACTTCTCGCAAACCGCCATACCGACCGACAATGTCGACGAGGAATTTCTCGTAAGCCCACGCAAATGGGACGTTGGCAATGTCGCGAAATTCATGATTTACGTCGGCCCCGTCAGCTCGATCTTCGATTACGCCACATTCATTCTGATGCTGGTCGCGTTCGACGCCTGGGACAAGCCGGCGCTCTTCCAAACGGGATGGTTCGTCGAATCGCTCCTCACGCAAACGCTGATCATTCACATCATCCGCACCAATCGCATTCCCTTCATCGAGAGTCGCGCCAGCGGGGCGTTGCTGGCGACCACTCTGATCGTTTGCATGGTCGGCGCGGCCCTTCCCTACTCGCCGCTCGCTCCGGTGTTTGGCTTTACTCCGCTGCCTTTCCTTTATTGGCCCGCCGTCGCCTGTTTCCTGCTCGCCTACGCCGTGCTTGCGCATATTGCGAAAATCTATTTCGTGCGACACTGGGGAATGTGAAATGATCGGTCTGTACGGACGGCCAATGTGACAGATAGCGCGCAACGAGAGGTCATCGGTTTTCTCTCAAACCTCGATGGCGGATCGAGCGAGATTCAATCGACGCATATTTCCTTCGTCGTCTTGAGCAAGACGCGCGCCTATAAGATCAAACGCGCGGTCGTCTTTTCCTACCTCGATTTTTCGACGCCGGAGAAGCGGCTCGAAATGTGCGAACGCGAATACGCGCTCAATCGCCGCACCGCGCCCTCTCTTTATCTCGGCGTTCGCCGCGTGACGCGCGAAGCGGACGGCGGCGTCGTTTTCGACGGCGTCGGGGAGCTTGTCGAAGCGGTCGTTGAGATGCGCCGCTTCGAGCAGGACGAACTCTTCGACCAACTCGCGGCGGCCGGCGCTCTGACCACGCCAATGGTCGAGACATTGGCGGAGCGCATCGTGCAATTCCACGATCTCGCGCCCGTCGACCGCACGCGCGGCGGGGCCGCGGCCATGACCGGCCTGCTCGATTTGGGCGAGGCGTCCGCCCTGGCGAGATCGAAACTGATCGCGCCGGAAGAACTCGCGGCCCTCGCCGCGAAACTCGAAGAAACGGGATTGCGCCATGGCGCGCTGCTGGATCATCGTCGCGACAGCGGCAAGGTGCGTCGCTGCCATGGCGATCTGACGCTTCGCAATATCTGTCTTCTCGACGGCGAACCGACGCCGTTCGACTGTCTCGAATTTTCGGACGACCTCGCAACGATCGACGTTCTGTACGATCTCGCATTTCTTCTGATGGATCTCTGGCGGCGCTCCCAATTTCGCCTGGCGAATGTCGCGCTCAACCGCTATCTCGATCACCGCGACGAAACCGACGGCTTGCCGCTGTTGCCCTATTTCATGGCCTTGCGCGCCGCGATCCGCGCCGAAGTGGCGGCGACGCGCGTCCTCCAAACCGATGGAGCCGACGAAGAGGCGAAGGAAGAGGCGCGGGTCTATTTCAAGCTCGCCTCAACATTGTTGGCGCCAAGCAAAGGGCGCATCATCGCCATTGGCGGCTTGAGCGGCTCCGGCAAATCGAGCGTCGCGGCGCGACTGGCCCCACTCGTCGTCCCGGCGCCGGGTTCGCGAGTCGTGAACAGCGACCGGATCAGGAAGAAACTGTTCGGCGTGGAGCCGACGCAGCGGCTGCCTCCCTCGGCCTACACGCCCGAGATTTCGGAAAGCGTCTACGCTTCGATGCGCGATGAGGCCAAACGCGTTGCGACGATTGGATGGCCCGTCATCGTCGACGCTTTATTCGACAGGCCGGAGGATCGCGTGGCGATTGAAAACATCGCGCGCGCCGCGAAGGTCGATTTTCACGGCCTCTGGCTCGACGCCGACATCGAATGTCGAATGGAGCGCGTCGGCGCGCGCAGCCATGACGTCTCCGACGCAACGCGCGAGGTTCTGATGGCTCAACTTCACCACGATTGTGGCGAGATCGCCTGGACGCGCATTGACGCCGCACGCGAGCTGGACTCCATCGTTGCGGACATCGCGGCTCGCCTGGCTCTCTCCGCGGTCACGGAATAAGAACGGCTGCGCCTTGCAAGCGGCCTTCGCGCAAATCCGCGAGCGCCTCATTCGCCTTCTCGAGCGGATAACGCACGACATGCGTGTCGACGCCGACCTTCGGCGCGAGCGCAAGAAATTCGCGGGCGTCTTCGCGCGTGAGATTGGCGACGGAGACGATTTTGCGCTCCTCCCATAAAGCCGCATAAGGAAAAGACGGAATATCGCTCATGTGAATTCCGCCGCACACAACGACGCCGCCCTTACGCAAGACTGAAAGCGCGCGGGGAACAAGCGCGCCAACGGGCGCGAAGATGATTGCGGCGTCGAGCTTTTCAGGCGGGTCTTCGTCCGACCCGCCCGCCCAAACGGCGCCGAGAGACAAAGCGAATTCGCGCGCGGCGTCATCTCCCGGCCGCACGAAAGCAAAGATGCGCCGGCCTTGCGCCTTCGCGACTTGCGCAATGATATGCGCGGCCGCGCCGAAGCCGTAAATCCCAAGCGCATGCGCATCGCCCGCCATTTTCAGCGAGCGCCAGCCAATGAGGCCCGCGCAAAGCAAAGGCGCCAGCGAGGCTGCATCGGCCTGCTCCGGCAGCGGGAAGCAATAGGAGGCGTCAGCAACGACATGCGAGGCGTAACCGCCGTCGCGGGTGTAGCCGGTGAACAATGGATCGTCGCAAAGATTCTCGTGGCCGCCGACGCAATAAGAACAGCACCCGCACGTCTTGCCGAGCCAGGGAACGCCGACCCTTTCGCCGAGCGAAAACCCTTGCGCGGCGCGCCCGATCGCCTCGACGCGGCCGACGATTTCGTGGCCCGGCACGATGGGCAATTTGGGATGCGGAAGCTCGCCGTCGACCACATGCAAATCCGTGCGGCACACGCCGCAGGCTTCAACGCGAAGGCGCAAGTCATGCGGCCCCGGCTCCGGCGCCGGACGTTCTTCAAGGACGAGCGGCTCGCCCGGCCGGCGCAAGACCATCGCCCGCATGATCGCGCCCTTTGCGCCTTCTGGCATTGTGGTTGTTCCTCGCGACGCTTCGACGTAGCGACGCTCAACTTGTTAACCGCTTCATCAAATATATCCGGCTCGCGCCGGGCGGAAATTCGTCGATACGGCCGCAGCGTTCGAAGCCATTTCGCTCATAGAACGTCGCCGCGGCCTCATCGAACGTATCGAGATATAAGCCGACGCACCTGCGCAACTGCGCCTGCGCCTCGGCCTCTTTCAAGAGCCGCCGCCCGAGCCCCAGCCCTCGCCATGGCTTGGCGACCCAAAGGCGCTGCACGTAAAGCCAACGCCAATGCGAGGCGCCCACGAGTCCTCCCAGCAGCGCGCCGTCCTCGTCCTTCGCGAGAATCGAGAGCGGCGTTTCATCGCGCGGTCCAAACCGAGACGCGACCTCGGCGCCAAGAGCCTCGGCGACAGTTTCGGCGCCCGCCGGATGTCCCTGATCAAAAATTTCGAAGATCGCAGGCTTTGCAAATGGGCGGTTGCTCTCCATGATCTTCCTGAAATGAAGAAATCCGTTTTGGCCGGCCGCCTATTCTGCGCAATCGCCCTAGTCTTCGCAATCGCGCCCTCGGCGCGAGCCGACGACATTTGCGCAGCGCCTGTAAAGTTGGAGCGCAAGGGCGGCTTGTTCGCGCGCCTCACTGATTATCGACCGATCTTTCGTGAATGTCGCAATGGCGCGGGCTCCGTGAAGCTCGCCATTCGCGAGATGAACGTCGAGGGCGTCGCCATGCTGCTCGCGGCCGACCCCTCGACGCTCGCAACGAGCATCGAGCGCGCCGCATGCTGGACCTGCCAAGAGACGAGCGACGAGGCGCAGAAGGACACGCGTTACATTCGCGCGCTCCGAGCCGCCGACGCTGAGGCCGTTTCGCCGAGAAACGGCGCTCTGTTCAACGCCGGCCTCACTCATGGCGCAGGCGACGGCGCCTTTCTCACGGGCGATCTCTGCCCCAGCCGGCGGCCGATCGATCGAGCCTTTTTCGATCGGCTCACCGCGGGGGGCTCCAAGACGCCGGTCGCTCTTGCCGTCTCAGGCGAGTGGATCGCCCGCCATGGCGCGGAATTCGATTGGCTTCAGGACAAAGCGCGCAGCGGCGCGCTCGACATCACCTGGGTCAATCACTCCTACCGACACCCCTATGTTCGCGGAGGGCCTGAGTCGCGAACCTATCTGCTGACGCCCGGCGTGGATATGGACCGGGAAATCTTCGACACCGAGCGGCTGCTGATCCAGCACGGCGCGACTCCCTCGGCCTTTTTCCGATTCCCTGGCCTGATGTCCGACGCGTCGCTGATGGAGAAGCTGACGCGCTATCATCTGATTGCGCTCGGAGCCGACAATTGGCTGGCGCTGTTTCCGGCGCCCCGGGCTGGGTCGATCCTCCTCGTGCATCCGAACGGCAATGAGCCGGAGGGATTACGGCTGTTTTCCAAGCTGTTGCGGGAGGGGAAAATGCCGCAACCCTTTCGCCCCATCGCCGACGCCCCATGATCGGCGCAATTAGCCCCAAAAAGCCCGGCGGGATAGGATTTCCGCTCGAAAAGGGCGACGATTTCCTTACATTGACAAGGGTTGGAGCGCCTCTTATCTCTCCGGTTCGATCTTGCGCCGGCCCCGGCTCGGGGAGGCGGTCTCGCACGCGGCTTGCTCCCCACTCAGGCGATTTATCGGGAATACAAGCCTTTACGATGGGACGACCCCATCGCAGCTTCGGTCTTCGGCAACTGCTGGCGGCCTTTGAAATTCATCTGGAAAGGTTCGCGCATGTTGGGCGCTCTCGCCAAGAAAATTTTCGGCTCGGCCAATGATCGTCGCCTGAAGACCTATGCGCCGAACGTCAAAGCGATCAACGACCTGGAGCCCGAGATCGCCGTCCTGTCAGACGACGAGCTGCGAGCCCGCACCCAGCAGTTCCGCGAGGAGCTGGCCGCCGGCAAGACGCTAGACGATCTTTTGGTCCCAGCCTTCGCCACCGTGCGCGAAGCCGCGAAGCGCACCCTCGGTCAGCGACATTTCGACGTGCAGCTCATCGGCGGCATGGTTCTTCATGAAGGCGCGATCGCCGAAATGCGAACGGGCGAAGGCAAGACGCTCGTCGCGACGCTCGCCGTCTACCTCAATGCGCTCGCTGGGCGCGGCGTCCACGTCGTCACGGTCAACGACTATCTCGCAAGGCGCGACTCGGAGTGGATGGGCGAGATCTATAAGTTCCTCGGCATGACGGTCGGCGTCATTCTGCATGACCTCTCCGATGAAGAGCGCGCCACGGCCTACGCCAGCGACATCACTTATGGAACGAACAACGAATTCGGCTTCGACTATCTGCGCGACAATATGAAGTATGAGTTGGCGCAAATGGTGCAGCGCGGCCACGCTTTCGCCATCGTCGACGAAGTCGACTCCATTCTCATCGACGAAGCGCGAACTCCGCTCATCATCTCCGGCCCTTCCGATGACAAATCGGATCTCTACAATTCCATCGACAAGCTGCTTCCAAAGCTCGAGCCGGAAGATTACGAACTCGACGAGAAGCAGCGCACGATCAATCTCACGGATCTCGGCAATGAGCACATGGAACAGTTGCTCGTGGAAGCTGGGGTTTTGACGGAGGGCGCTCTATACGAGGCGCACAACGTCACTCTCGTGCATCACGTCAATCAGGCGTTGCGCGCGCATAAGCTCTTTCAGCTCGACAAGGACTACATCGTCCGCAAGGGCGAGATCGTCATCATCGACGAATTCACCGGCCGCATGATGCCGGGACGCCGTTATTCCGAGGGCCTGCATCAGGCGCTTGAGGCCAAAGAGCGCGTTCAGGTGCAGCCGGAGAACGTCACGCTCGCCTCTATCACCTTCCAGAATTATTTCCGCCTTTACGAGAAACTCGCCGGCATGACCGGCACGGCCTCGACGGAAGCGGACGAATTCGCCGAAATCTACAAGCTCGACGTCGTCGAAATTCCGACCAATCGTCCGATCTGTCGTCTCGACGAAGACGACGAAGTCTATCGCACCGGCAAGGAGAAGCTTGCCGCCATCGCCGAAGAGATCAAGGCGGCGAACGCCAATATGCAGCCCATGCTCGTCGGCACGACCTCGATCGAGAAGTCGGAGCAACTCGCTGCGTTCCTCGCTGTCGCAGGGCTATCGCCAGATCGACTTTTCCGATCCCAACAAGGCGCTCGCAAAGCTTTACGAGGCTGCGCGCTCCGGCAAGCCGTCGCGCCAGTTCGCCGTGCTCAATGCGCGCTTCCATGAGCAGGAAGCGTATATCGTCGCTGAAGCCGGCGTTCCGGGCGCCATCACGATCGCCACCAATATGGCCGGTCGCGGCACCGACATTCAGCTCGGCGGCAATGTCGAAATGCGCGTCGCGCAGGAATGCGCCACGCTCGAGGGCGACGCGCGCGCGGCCAAGGAAGCCGAAATTCGAGAGGAAGTCGGGGACTTCAAGGAGAAGGCGATCGCCGCCGGCGGCCTCTACATCGTCGGCACCGAACGCCACGAAAGTCGCCGCATCGACAATCAGCTGCGTGGCCGCTCCGGCCGTCAGGGCGACCCCGGCCGCTCCAAGTTCTTCTTGTCTCTGCAGGACGATTTGATGCGCATCTTCGGGTCGGAGCGCATGGACTCGATGCTTGTGAAGCTCGGCCTTCAGGAAGGCGAGGCGATCGTCCATCCCTGGATCAACAAGGCGCTGGAGAAGGCGCAACACAAGGTCGAGGCGCGCAACTTCGACATCCGCAAGAACATATTGAAATTCGACAACGTCATGAACGACCAGCGCAAGGTGATCTTCGAGCGCCGGCGCGAAATCATGGCGGAAGAGAGCGTCGAAGAGACCGTCAACGATATGCGCGAGGATGTCCTCGACATAATCGTGTCGCGTCGCATTCCTCACGACGCTTATGCGGAAGCCTGGGACATTGCGGGGCTTGCGGAAGACGTGAAGTCGATCCTCAATCTTGATCTGCCGGTCGCCGACTGGGCTCAAGAGGAAGGCATCGCCGACGAGGAAATCAAGGAACGTCTGCGCGATGCGGCGAATAACGCCTACGCCGAGCGCGTCGAGCGCAACACACCCTCGCTGTCGCATATGATCGAGAAGCAGGTGGTTCTGCAGTCGCTCGATCATTTGTGGCGCGAGCATCTTGTCGTGCTCGATCATCTTCGGCAGGTGGTCGGTTGGCGCGGCATGGCGCAGCGCGATCCGCTCAACGAATATAAGTCCGAGGCGCTGGAGCTGTTCAAGCATCTGATGGAGCGATGGGACGAGGCCGTCACGGGGCAATTGATGCGCGTCGAGGTCTCCTTCGAAGCGCCTCCGGCGGCGCCGGCCGAATTGCCTCCGATGAACATGATCCACCCTGCTCCGGAGGGCATGGGCGGCGCCGATCAGTCGGTGCTCGACGACCTCAACACCCGTCTGGCCTCGAATGATTTCTCTGCGCGGGCCCTTGCGCCGGCGGCCGGAGCGCTCCAGCGCGACCCGCAAAATCCCGCAACCTGGGGCAAGATCGGCCGCAATGAGGCGTGCCCCTGTGGGTCCGGCAAGAAATACAAGCATTGCCACGGCGCGCTGGTTTAGCCTGTCGTTCTTGATCTCCCTATGGCGCGGGATGTGGGGTTGAGCCGAGCCGCCGAGACGACGGCGCGGCTCAATTCCGCTCTCAATGCGTTTCAGGATTTCTTGAGAGGGCCGCTTTAATTTGGCTCAACAGGAAACAACTCCGCCGTGTCTTTTTGGAGCATACATCCAGACGGAGGTCCTTTGTGACACAGATCGATTTTTCCAAGGTTCTCGTCGCCCAGGGCGGAGGCCCGACCGCCGTCATCAATCAGTCCATGGTGGGCGCCGTCCTTGAATCCCGCAAATTTCGCGAGGTCGAGCGGGTTTATGGGGCTTTTCACGGCGTTCGCGGCATCATCCATGAGGACTTCGTCGATCTGACCCAGGAAACCACGCATAATCTGGAGCTTGTGGCGGGCACCCCCTCCTCGGCTTTGGGTTCGACGCGCGACAAGCCTGACCTCAAATATTGCCAGGAAATCTTCAAGGTCCTTCGGGCCCACAAGATCGGCTGCTTCTTCTACATCGGCGGCAACGACAGCTCCGATACGGTGCGGATCGTCTCGCAGGAAGCGAAGGCGGCGGGCTATCCCTTACGCGCCGTGCACATTCCCAAGACCATCGATAATGATCTGATGGTGAACGATCATACGCCTGGCTTCCCTTCGGCTGCGCGATGGGTCGCCCAGGCCTTCGCGGGCGCCAACCTCGACAATTGGGCGCTGCCGGGCGTCTATATTGCAGTCGTGATGGGCCGGCATGCGGGTTTCCTCACGGCGGCGTCGGCGCTCGGCAAGAAATTCCCCGACGACGGCCCTCATTTGATCTATGTCCCGGAACGCGCCTTTGTGATCGAGACCTTCCTGAAAGACGTGAAGGCCACGATGGATCGTTATGGCCGTTGCGTCGTCGCGGTTTCGGAAGGGATTGCGGACGACAAGCATGTTCCGATCGCGGAAAAACTGGCGAAACAGGTCGAGCGCGACGATCACGGCAATCTGCATCTCGGCGGCGGCGCGCTTGCCGACATGCTTACCGAACTCGTAAAGGAAAAGCTCGGCTTCAAGCGCGTGCGCGCCGACACCTTTGGCTATGTGCAGCGTAGCTTCGTCGGCTGCGTCTCGGACGTCGACCAGCGCGAGGCTCGCGAGGTCGGCGAAAAAGCGGTGCAGTTCGCGCTGTGGGGAGACAAGGACGGGTCGGTGACCATTCACCGTACCGGCTTTTATTCCGTCGACTATCGCCTGTCGCCGCTTGAAGAGGTCGCCGGCAAGACCAAGGTGATGCCTAAGGAGTTTATCAGCGAAAATGGCACGGACGTCACCGACGCCTTCCGGCTTTACCTTCGCCCGCTGCTGGGGAGCGGAATGCCCGACGCCTATCGGTTACGGCTCAACCGCGTTCCCAAAATTTTGAAGGCCTGATGGCGGCCATCCCAATCTTGGCGCGATTTTTGCGTTGACAATTGCTTGTGCGCGAGTTGCATAATGTGCGTGGGCTTATAGAGTAAGTCTCAAGGCTGATGGCGGTGCTCCGCCCGGCTGGGGTTCCATACAAAAGGCGCCGCTCCACCTTTTGTTAGGCCCTTACCGATATCAAATGAGTTTGTTTCGATTCGTCCCGCGGGCCGGTCGGTCAGGAGATCACGAATGAGCAAGGTCGGCGGCAGCGATTCCAAAAATACGCTTTACTGCTCCTTCTGCGGAAAGAGCCAGCATGAGGTGCGCAAGCTCATTGCCGGGCCGACTGTCTTCATTTGTGACGAATGCGTCGAACTCTGCATGGACATCATTCGCGAGGAGAACAAATCCTCGCTCGTCAAGCAGCGGGACGGCATTCCCACGCCGCGCGAGATTTGCAAGGTTCTCGACGATTACGTGATCGGTCAGGCGAACGCCAAGCGCGTGCTGTCGGTCGCTGTCCATAATCACTACAAGCGGCTCAACCACGCGACGAAGCATGGCGACGTCGAACTCGCGAAGTCCAACATTCTGCTGATCGGCCCGACAGGCGTCGGCAAGACCATGCTGGCGCAGACGCTCGCGCGCATTCTCGACGTGCCGTTCACAATGGCGGACGCCACGACGCTCACGGAAGCCGGCTATGTCGGCGAGGATGTCGAGAACATTATTTTGAAGCTGCTGCAGGCGTCCGACTATAATGTCGAGCGCGCTCAGCGCGGCATCGTCTATGTGGACGAAATCGACAAGATTTCGCGCAAATCGGACAATCCCTCGATTACGCGCGACGTCTCCGGCGAAGGCGTGCAGCAGGCGCTGCTCAAAATCATGGAAGGCACGGTCGCCTCCGTGCCTCCGCAGGGCGGCCGCAAGCATCCCCAGCAGGAGTTCCTGCAGGTGGACACGACCAATATCCTGTTCATCTGCGGCGGCGCGTTCGCGGGACTGGAAAAGATCATATCGTCGCGCGGGCGCAACACCTCGATCGGGTTCAGCGCCACCGTCCAGTCGCCGGACGACCGCCGCACCGGAGACATCTTCCGTCATGTCCAGCCCGAGGATCTGCTGAAGTTTGGGCTGATCCCCGAGTTCGTCGGACGTCTGCCGGTCATCGCAACGCTTGAGGACCTCGACGAGGACGCCCTGAAACGCATCCTGACCGAGCCCAAGAACGCGCTGGTCAAGCAGTATCAGCGGCTGTTCGAGATGGAAAATACCGAACTCACCTTCCAGGACGAGGCTCTTTCGGCGGTCGCCCGCAAAGCGATCGAGCGCCATACCGGCGCGAGAGGCCTGCGCTCGATCATGGAAGGAATCTTGCTAGACACAATGTTCGACCTGCCCGGTCTCGAAGGCGTCGAGCAGGTCGTGATTGGTCCCGAGGTCGTCGAAGGAAAAGCGCGACCGCTCTACATTTATGCAGAGCGCAGCGAAAAGAGCGGCGCCAGCGCCTGACGACGACTTGCGTCGTCTCCAGACGCAGCGCAATGACTGAAAACACTAGCGAGTCGGAGTTCGGCTCGCGCTTGCGCCGCGCATTAAGCGGTGCGCGACTGTCTTGAAACAATTCCTGCGTAATCCCATTTCATGCGTAACAGCCTCGGTCGGAACGAACATTGCCTGTCGCGTAATTGACAGGCGATCAAGTTGAGAGGCGACACAATCGCCTCGCAGGCACTATCGTAGGACGCCTAACCGTCTTGCGGTCGCAACAGGAAACAGAAATGACAAACGAAAAGCGCAATTCCATTACGCCCGGCGCGGTCGAGAGTTACCCGGTGCTGCCGCTGCGCGATATCGTTGTGTTTCCGCACATGATCGTGCCGTTGTTCGTGGCGCGCGAGAAATCGATCCGCGCGCTCGAAGAAGTTACGAAATCGGACCGCATGATTCTGCTCGTCACGCAGAAGAACGCCAGCGACGACGATCCTGCGACCGATGCGATCTATTCCATCGGCACTCTCGCCTCTGTGCTGCAATTGCTGAAGTTGCCCGACGGCACCGTGAAGGTGCTCGTCGAAGGAATCGCGCGCGCGAAAGTGCGCAACTACACGCGTTCAGACGATTATTACGAGGCCGACAGCGAAGCGCTCGGCGATGAACTCGATTCGCCGGTCGAAGTCGAAGCGCTCGGCCGCTCGGTCGTCTCCGAATTCGAGAGCTACGTCAAACTGAACAAGCGCGTGTCGTCCGAGGTGGTCGCTGCGGTGACGCAGATCGACGACTACTCCAAACTCGCCGATACGGTCGCATCGCATCTCTCCGTGAAAATTTCCGACAAGCAGGACGTGCTGGAGACGGCCTCCGTCGCCAAGCGCCTGGAAAAATGCCTGTCGCTGATGGAGAGCGAAATTTCCGTGCTGCAGGTCGAGAAGCGCATTCGCACGCGCGTCAAGCGGCAGATGGAGAAGACGCAGCGCGAATATTATCTCAACGAGCAGATGAAGGCGATCCAGAAGGAGCTGGGCGACGAGGACGGGAAGGACGATCTCGCCGAGCTCGAAGAGCGCATCAAGAATACGAAGCTCTCGAAGGAAGCGCGCGACAAGGCCGTCGTCGAATTCAAGAAGCTGCGCCAGATGTCGCCGATGTCTGCGGAAGCGACTGTGGTGCGCAACTATCTCGATTGGCTGCTCTCGATTCCATGGGGCAAGAAATCGAAGATCAAGCGCGATCTCGAACAGGCTGAAGCCGTGCTCGACGCCGATCACTTCGGACTCGACAAGGTGAAAGAGCGCATCCTCGAATATCTCGCCGTGCAGAGCCGGGCCAATAAATTGTCCGGTCCCATTCTCTGTCTCGTCGGTCCGCCCGGCGTCGGCAAGACGTCGCTTGGCAAGTCGATCGCCAAGGCCACGGGCCGCGAGTTCGTGCGCATGTCGCTCGGCGGCGTGCGCGACGAGGCCGAGATCAGAGGCCATCGCCGCACCTACATCGGTTCGATGCCCGGCAAGATCATCCAATCGATGCGCAAGGCGAAGACCGCCAATCCGCTCTTCCTGCTCGACGAGATCGACAAGATGGGCATGGACTTCCGCGGCGACCCGTCGTCGGCTCTGCTCGAAGTGCTCGACCCGGAACAGAACTCATCGTTCAACGACCATTACCTCGAAGTCGACTACGATCTTTCGAATGTGATGTTCGTGACGACGGCGAATACGCTGAACATCCCTGCGCCTTTGATGGACCGCATGGAGATCATCCGCATCGCTGGCTACACTGAGGACGAAAAGGCTGAGATCGCGCGCGCGCATCTCATCCCCAACGCCTTCAAAAAGCATGGTCTGACCGGAGATGAGTGGAAGATCGAAGACGACGCGCTGATGACGCTCATTCGCCGCTACACGCGCGAAGCTGGCGTGCGTAATCTGGAGCGTGAAATCTCCAATCTCGCGCGCAAGGCGGTGAAGGAAATCCTGCTCGGTAAGAAGGGCAAGAGCGTCGTCGTCACCTCGGAGAACATCTCCGACTATCTGGGCGTGCCGAAATATCGTTACGGCCAGGCGGAGCTCGAGGATCAGGTCGGCGTCGTGACCGGACTCGCCTGGACGGAAGTCGGCGGCGAGTTGCTCACCATCGAAGGCGTGATGATGCCCGGCAAAGGCAAGATGACGGTGACCGGCAATCTTCGCGACGTGATGAAGGAGTCGATCTCCGCCGCAGCGTCCTATGTGCGCTCGCGCGCCGTCGACTTCGGCATCGAGCCGCCGCTGTTCGATCGCCGAGACATCCACGTTCACGTGCCTGAAGGCGCGACGCCGAAAGACGGTCCGTCCGCGGGCGTCGCCATGGCGACTGCGATCGTATCGGTCATGACGGGGATTCCGATTCATCGCGATCTCGCCATGACGGGCGAGATTACGTTGCGCGGACGCGTCTTGCCGATCGGCGGGCTGAAAGAGAAGCTGCTTGCCGCATTGCGAGGCGGCTTGAAGAAGGTGCTGATCCCGGAAGAGAACGCCAAGGACTTGGCGGAAATCCCCGAACTCTGTGAAGAACGGGCTCGAAATCGTTCCCGTTGCGCGGATGGAGGAGGTGCTGACCCACGCCCTCCTGCGCCAGCCGACGCCGATCGTCTGGGAGGAAAGCCCCGCGACGCTAGGCTCGCACGCCATCGCAGATGATGACGGATCGGGAGTCCGCGCTCACTAAGGCGCGACAACTCGCAGTGAAATGAACAGCCCCGGCGCAACATGCGTCGGGGTTTTTCAATTGTGGCGGAACGCCGAGAGAACGCTGCATTGCGCGCGCGAGACGCGAAAAACGCCTTCATTTGCCGCCTTTTTTATGATTCATCGCTTGTCTAGCCCTGTTTTGGGGGGATTTTCAGCGAGCGGCGCCTTCTAAGCCTTGCCTTTCATGCAATTCCAGCCCAACACTTCGCGACATCGGATGTTGTCGATTCGACTTTGCGCCGGACTTCCCAAGGCGAATGGCGCGACACGGCGGAACGACGCCCGGTGCGAAGGAGAAGGGACAGGCCATGGTCAATAAATTGGAATTGGTCGAACATGTCGCGGAGGCGACCGACAGTTCGAAGGCGGCGGCGGCGGCGGCGATCGACGCTGTGATCGACGGCATCACCAAAGCTCTCAAAAAGGGCGAAGAGGTGCGGCTCGTGGGCTTCGGCACATTCTCGGTCAAGAAGCGCGCGGCCGGCAAAGGCCGCAACCCGGCGACCGGCGAAGAGATCAAGATTCCGGCTTCGAAAAGCGCTCGTTTCAAGGCAGGCGCCACATTGAAGGCCGCGCTCAACAAGCCGAAGTAGGTCATCGATACGCGAATTGCGGGGCGCTTGGCGGGTCCGGAAGCCGTTCGTAACTCATCAAAAAGCCGTCGGTTTGCCGCGAAAGCGCAGCCGGCGGCTTTTTCATCTTTGCGGCGCGGCTTGCTTCAGGGAAGCGTCGTCCCTAAAAAGATGCCGCGCGTCGCATAAGAGCGGGCGGTTAGCTCAGTTGGTAGAGCATCTCGTTTACACCGAGAGGGTCGGCGGTTCGAGCCCGTCACCGCCCACCAATCAAATCAATGAATTATCGATTAAGCTCTATTAAGCCTTCCCGTCGGGGAAGCATAGGGGAAGCAGAAATCGGAAATTCGGCGGAATTGTCAGCTAACGAATGCACACGTCCGATTTGATGGTGGCGCGCCGCTGCTATGATCGCGCGACAGCATTTGATCCGTGGTCCCCAAGTAGATGCGCGAGTCGACTTCTGGTAAACGGTTGGCATGATGCACCTTTGCCAACGAGCAACCGAACTATGCCGTGATATGCAGAAAATAACCAAAAAGTCCGACGAACAGAAGCATGCCGAAGCCGATGTCGAGAGCTTCCGAGAACACCGTGGGCCCTTCGTCGTCGCCGCGGAGGCAACACGAATGGCCATGGTGTTCACCAACGCAAAAGAACCCGACAATCCAATAATTTTCGCGAACGACGCCTTTCTTTCACTCACGGGTTACACCCGAGAAGAGGTACTCGGCCAAAGCTTCAAATTCCTGATGGCACACGCCGCGGATGCCGACGCGCTGGCGCTCATTCAAGCTGAGTTTGAGGGGAAAACGAATGGCGGATCCGAAATACTCTATCGCCGCAAGGATGGCTCCGAGTTCTGGGCCGCCCTGTTCATCAGCCCGGTCCGGGACGAGCGCGGTGATGTTTTTCAGTATTTTGCCTCATTTGTTGATCTTACCAAACATAAGGATGACGAAGCGCAGGCCGGGATGCTCGTCGACGAGTTAAATCATCGCGTGAAGAACATCCTTTCAACGGTTCAATCAATTGTCTTGCTGGCTTTGCGAACAACTTCTGAGCGTAAGGTGATAGAGGAGGCCATTCAATCTAGGCTGTTTGCGCTCTCGCGGTCTCACGACCTGTTAACCCGGGAAAATTGGAAAAGTGCGGGGCTGCGCGATGTGGTAATGGACGCCTTGGAGCCATTCAGAGTCGCTGATGAGCACGCAGAGCGTATCGTAATTGCTGGGGAGAACGTTCGTTTGCCGCCAAGAACGGCCTTGGCCCTAGGAATTGCATTTAATGAACTTGCAACCAATGCCTTTAAGTATGGCGCGCTTTCGAACCGAACGGGATCAGTTTTGATCGAGTCCAAGATCAAGCCGACGCCCGATGGCGACCGGCTAATCCTGCACTGGCAGGAGAAGAACGGCCCGCCCGTAACGCCTCCATTACGAAAGGGGTTTGGCTCGCGCATGCTCGAACGCGGCTTGCCTCACGAATTGGGAGGCACGGTTAATCTCGATTATCGGTCCGAAGGCATAGACTGTTCGATAGAAATTCCCCTCGGTTCTCGTGTCGGATAAATCGCTCTGTGGGTGGCGCATCCTTGTTGTCGAGGATGAGATGGTGATTCTTTTATTAATTGAAGACACCCTAGCTGACGCGGGATGTGATTCCGTGAGCACTACGGCCACTGCCGAGCTGGCCATTGACCTTATTAAAGAGCAAGCCTTCGACGCCGCCTTGCTGGATATCAACTTGAAGGACGGCAATAGCTACTCTATCGCCGACGAACTGGATGCGCGCAATGTGCCGTTTATCTTCACGACCGGCAACAACGTTCGGAGTATAAAAGAAGGATACCGAGACCGAGCAGTGCTTACCAAGCCCTACAGGCCTCAGCAATTGATCCAGATGCTTCTAGGCTTGATGAAAACCGCAAAGCAATAGAGACGGTCCCGGCCGGCGTCGAGTTCATCGCCGAGAATGGCGGCGGGGCGGGCGTGAGGCTCAGAAAGAAAAGCCCGGCCATGAAGGTCGGGCTCGAATAGCGTGACCGAGGGGACGCGTTGCTGCTCCCGACGGAGGTTATCACCAATAGCGACGATGGTAATAATGGTAGCGACGATAGGGGTGATAATAATGGTGTCGATAATATGGACGGTAATAATGATATCCATAGTGCCGACGCCAATACACTTGCTCTATGTTGCCCGTCGCCCCGGCCGCGACCGCAACGCTCGGATCAACGGCCGGCATGGCCGACGCGCCGCTCGCTCCCAGAGTCAACGCGCTCAGCATAAGGCCGGCCACAAGTGTCATTTTTGGAAGGGATATGTTCATGGCGAAAATCCTCTTCGGTTGAAGTGTCTTAACAGCAAGCAATTTGCCGATATGCGCATGAACCCGAGTTGAATGAGCGTTCGTCGGCAAGTTGGTTATAGGGCGCAGCCGTGACTGGGCAATGACGCTCCTAATGCGCCCCGCCCAGCATATTGCGGTTCAATTGACTCGCCGCTACCAACTATTGCCATGCGGTGACACGCCATTTCTATCCCGGGCGATCCCTCGAGCCCATGCGTGACTCGCCGGGGAATTCGCCCTAAATAGACAGCGGCAGCCGAATAGCTGTTCACAAGCGCGCGTAGGGGAAATCTAGCCGCCGCAATGAGGGTTGCCATTTGGCGATCGCATGCTCAAGGCATTGGCTCGATTAGACGTGATCCTCGCGTCGGGTGAACGTTGAGGCGAGGGGCGCGCATCCGACTTTCTCCAGGAGCATTACCGCCCCACTCCGGCACCCGATACTCGAGCCAATTCGGCCGGACGTCTTCGGCCCTCACTCCTCCGTCGGAGCCGCGACGGGCTCGCGCGCAGGATGATCCGACAAAACCCGCACGCCCTGACGCAGCACGATGCGCGCGCGCGGGGTCGCACGACTTAACGACGGCCCTCAACAAGCGCCAAGACCCTAGCTTCGAGGGCCTCGTCGAGCATGCGGTCGAACCTGGACACGGCCGCAGAGTGCGCGGACTCTGGTAGCGGACCACCGGGGCGCATGATCCACGATCGGAATTTTTCCCGCGCTAAGGCCGCAATCGCCGCCGCCGTCGCATCCACGTTGTCTGCTGTAAATACGCCGCCGGTTCTGCGGGCGCGAATTCCGACGGCGGCGATCATCGCCCGAGACGCTTCCGACGAAGCTTTTTCGTCCGCTGAGGGCGTCAGCGCCCACAAAAACGCAATCGCCGCCCGCTCGATGGCCTCTTCAAAATCGCTCATGGTCGATCTTGGAATGCTTCGTCGCCGATCTCGCGCATATTGGCAAGCGTCATTGGGGGGTGCAGCGGGTCGAAGCCATGGCACGAGTGCGAGCCGCCCTCCTTGGTGGTAACTAGGCAGTTTCGGGCTTACGAGCACTATGCGACGCATGGCCGCCCTTACGGCCGGCCTCTGAAGCAAGCATGTGATCGCGAGCAAAACTACGCTTGCGAGGATCAACGCATTGCCCGCCCTTGCGCCCCGCTTCGGCGGCGAGATCAGGGTTTAGCGAAAAGCTGCGCTTCTTGTCGGGAACGTTCTGACCGCCTTTTCGGGCGATCTCCCGTTGCTTTTCGGGATCCATGGAAGCAAAGCCGCGTTTCGATTTCTTGAGTTCTTCCATGGGGCCTATCTCCGGGTCGCGCTGACTGACATTCGGATGCGTTAAATCTATCACGAACCCAACACAGCGATTGTGTTTTACGTCATATAATTAACCCACGTCCGCGGCGGCCTGGCGCTGACCAGCTATGTCTTTGCAATGTCCTGCTAATTTACTGCCATCAACCAATTTTACGACGCCAACTGAAAGCCTTTATCAAACTCTATGCGGCTCACTTCACCTGAAGCCTGCTCGTCCCCCAGCAACAGGCTCCAATTGTCGGCCCGGGTCAAACGCGCGGTCCGGGCCGCTTTCTATTTCACGTAGCGCCAGCATGAACGGTGGCGAGGTTGCGTCTCCGTCTTGCGGTTACGGCTCTCGCGGCGCATCGTAAAAGATTGAATTGCCGCGCCTCCGACATAGCCCGCCTCAAGCGCCGTTACACTGAGCAGCATCGAAAGGACGACAAACCAGAGCGAGCGCCCGTCCACAATTCCATTCACGCAAGTAACAGTAAGAACGGCCGCCAACGCCGGAATAAGCACAGGATACCTGAAGAACAGGCCAAGCACCGCACCGAGGAGCGAACTGAGGACGATCGCCGTTATCATTGAGACGCTCATAGATAAATGCGAATCACAAAAACGAATTGGTTAATGGCGCTTTAATGGAGAAATAAGGGAAGACTAGTTAACGATCGACACGCTCCACGAGACACCAGCAACGGGGTAAACTTCCAAAGTTATCAGAGGTTCCCATAAAGCCGCGGAAATCGCACCGCTGACAGCCGTAGCTCTGGCGCATCTTCCACGTCGCGCACTTGGCGCGCGTCGTGGATGGTCTTGTGCGTGAGGCCGATGGCTTCAACGCCCACCGCTTCCGGCTTGGAAGCGGTGCGTTCCGCGTTCGACTACTGCTGCATCTCCAACACATGAGCGAAGAAACGCGCGGACATATTCTCCCTGCATAAAACGATCACGAATGATTGGCGTTTCGAGAATGTATTGAGCTCTGATACGAGCCTCTTCGTTGGTCTTGCATAGATATGAGCACAGCGCCATGGCGGCGGCGTCTTCGGCATCGTTTGCTCGATCGCAATCTCGTTGAACTTGCGCCAGCCCGCTAGCTTCCTTGCGCGCTTCTTCTTCCTTGAAGGCTTTATCGATCAACGCCATGTTCTTGGCCTTCGCAGCGTCGAGGGCGGCCCTTGATTGCTCAGCAATATCAGGGGCTACGCGGGCGAGAGTGCTAAGCCGATGGCATTGGGCGTCATAATCCCGAGAAACCATTTCTCTGCACTCGTCACAATCAAACTTGCCTATCTCATAACCACCACCGTTTAGAAGGTTTGGAGCTAGGTAAAGCTCGTTGCGGTGAATAAACTCATGGGCGTCTTCGGCGTTTGCCAATTGATCGAGGTGGGCTTCAAAGTTTTTGTTGGCAGCGCGATGAGCGTCGATCAGCGTCTGAAGATCAGACGACATCACGAGCCAGCATCCGCCCAACCTTGCGGCTCTATATTCGACCCGGATCATCCACTCGATCCGGGTCTTTTTTGTCAGATTGTCGTCAATACGTTGACGCATCGGGCCGCTCAGACGACGCCAGCCGGGGCCAAGTCATGGGCGTCGGCGAAAATGGCGTCCACTTTTCATGGTTGAAGTTGCGGCGGAGCGACTACGAGATCGAAATAGATGACGCGGCGTATGCGCGAGGGGCTCGCGTGATCGCGCCATCGAACATACGCCGCGATGGCCGACGTTTGGGCGGCCCCCAGGCTGGAGTTTCTTGCCCAACGCATCGGCTGGCTCGGCAATACTCCTCGGGAGCCATGTGCAGGCACCTACCGGGGGACGCGAGCCCAAGCTTCATTGAAGCGCCAATCCGCGCGAGAGACAAGTCTGTTTGGTAGTGGGCCAGTTTGATTGTGGCGGTTGACGCGCCATAGAAACTGACCGTCGGGCATGCCATATTGAAATCCATGCCGAGCGAACTGGAAATTCCGGAATTTACTCCCGAGAAGAAAAAATAGGATTGGGGTGGTACGTGCTTGTCAAATGGTCGGACGGAGTTGAACAACAGGTCCCCGGTTTTAAATCCAAGGTCGAGGCCGATCAATGGATCAAGCTAGAATCGCTTGAGTGGCTTCAGCGACATCCCAAGAGCCGTCATGCCTAAACGTGAGGGTCGTCAGCGACCTTGGACTTCGACCTTGAAGGCCCTTCCCAATGGGCTTTGCGACACCTCTACATAGCAGGGAGATCGGCTACTGCTACCGCATCCATCGCCCATTTGCGCAGATGCCGGACGAATAGTGCCCTGGAATGCTATCGAAACCAACGCGGCGGCAATTATGGTGAGGACGATTTTCGTGTAATTATCTATAAGCATTGGTAGCCTCCTCTAGCAGCGCTCGGAATGGTAGGGAGGCATGTTTTCGAGGGCAAGGGGTTGACGAACTCCATCTTCGCCAGCGCGTCGAAGTCACTGTCGCGCGCATAATGGTCTTAGTTCAACGTCGTCTCGCAATCGTCCTCACGCGCTGAGAGCCGCGCGAACAAGGAAAACGCCGCTTCGGTCTTCTCAGCCTCGACGACGACTTCGCGGATTGCAGCGAGAGCGGCAGACGGATCGCCTTCGGCGTTCCCCAAAGCATTCAGGAATGTCATGAGCTTTGATCCGGTGCGAACGGCGCAGACGTAGGCCAGTTTGAAATTGTCGCGGGCGTCGTCGCTATGGAACGGATCCGGCGTGGGCGCGGCGTGGGGATCGAAATTCATCTACCGGCAGCCTTCCTTTAGAAATAGCTCGGGCTCGGACAGGTCCAATTGCTCCAAAAAGCATTTAACCCTCGCGACGGCGGAGAGTCAGTCGAGATAGCCGGCGCGCCGCCACCAGTGTCGCCTCTCTGGGCATTCTTGCCGAACCTGTCGAACATTGTGCTGGCCCCCGAGAGCAGCGTTCCTGCCGCCTGCCACGGCGCATTGCGACGCAGCGTATCGGCCTCATATTGGTCAGCGTTTCCCTTGTTATAGCCGCCGATCAGCGCGTTCTGCGCCTCGGTCTCAAGGCCCCGCGCCCGGTTCTCTCCCCCATAAAGGTCCATCAGCTTGTAATATTCCCCTTGCCGCTCGATTCCGGCTTCCAAGTTAACGACTGTCGGATCACTTGCCCCGCCACCGCTCGCCGCCGCGACAGACTGTGCTTTCGAGAGAGCCAGGTCTTTCTGCGTCGTCTGTCCGATAGCAGAACGCTGACTCGCCGCGCGGCTCTCATCGGCGGCATATTTCAATGCCTGCGAGCGATAAATGCCATTTATAATATCGATCGGGCGTTGCGCTTCATAAGCGCTAGCCTGTTGGTTCGCGCCCATGATCGTACC